>JBJZOS010000009.1:0-85119 GCA_046269235.1 Chryseobacterium sp. TY3 | reverse complement strand
GCTTTTCAACAGGATTTTCAAAATAAATTAAAAATTTTAACCTGAAAAATTTGCAGATTAACATAGAACATCGAGGCTAGAAAATCTGCGAAGAAGTAAAATCCTAAAACTTATTTAGATTCAAAAAATAATTATCTTTGTCACTATGATTTTACGAGGAGAAAATTTAATTAAAGAATACGGACCCAAGAAAGTGGTAAAAGGCGTTTCTGTACAAGTTCAACAAGGTGAAATTGTCGGTTTGTTAGGTCCAAATGGTGCTGGTAAAACCACTTCTTTCTACATGATTGTCGGCTTGGTAAAACCTACTTCAGGTAAAATTTTCCTCGATAAACAAGAGATTACCAATGATGCGATGTACCGTCGTGCTCAAAAAGGTATTGGTTATTTGGCACAAGAAGCATCAATTTTTAGAAAATTGTCTGTCGAAGATAATTTGATGGGCGTTTTGCAGTTGACGAATCTTTCGAAAAAGCAACAACAGATGAAATGCGACGAGCTGATTGAGGAGTTTTCTCTTCATCACGTTCGCAAAAATCGTGGTGACTTACTTTCTGGTGGTGAGCGTCGTAGAACCGAAATAGCAAGATGTTTGGCGACAAGTCCGAATTTTATTCTCCTCGATGAGCCATTCGCAGGAGTTGACCCGATTGCAGTGGAAGATATTCAAAAAATTGTTAGAAGTTTGGTGGATAAAAACATCGGAATTTTAATTACTGACCATAATGTCCAACAGACTTTAGCAATTACGCATAAAACTTATATCATGTTCGAAGGAAGAATCCTGAAAGAAGGTCTTCCAAAAGATTTGGCGAACGATCCGCAAGTTCGTGAAGCTTATTTGGGTGAGAATTTTGTTTATCAAGATATTCTGAATAAATCAACTAAAAAGCATTATGTTTACAATATTTGGGCGGGAGATTTCGATTCTAAAAATGAATTCCAAGCTTATGTAGATGAGTTTTATCCTTCAACCAAAGATTTAAAACTACTTTACGGTTTCGAAGATATTAGTTTTGCATCTTTAGCCAATTCCGATATTGAATTTATTTTCTCGGATGTTGTTGATAAAAATGCACATAATTCTTTCGTTCTTCAAAAAACTGAATTGAAGTCCAATCAAAGTTATGAAGAAGTTGCGCGAAGTGCAGAAGAGCTTTCTAATACACGATTAAAATACCTTACAACTTTCGATAGCCAACAATAAAATGGATAGTCCAGAATTAAAACAAGAGTTTCAATCTACACCAGAACTTCTTGAAAAGCTTTATAAATACAGCGTTAGTAAAGAATATCAAGCTGGAGATGTAATTGTCGACGAAAATTCTATTATTCGATCTATTCCCATCGTTACAAAAGGTGCCATGAAGGTCGTTCGTACCGAAGAAGACGGTCGCGAAATTCTTTTGTATTACATAAAAGCAGGCGAATCTTGCATTATGTCTTTTCTGGGCGGGATGCACAACGAAACCAGCAAAGTAAAAGCAGAAATCGAAGAAGATGCAGAGATTTTATTTTTGCCAGTAACCAAGGTTTCAGAGTTTATAAAAGAACATCCTGAGTGGTTAGATTATATTTTCAAATTATACCATAAAAGATTTGAAGAATTGTTGAGCATTATCAATGAAATTGCATTTAAAAAAGTGGATGAACGCTTACTGAATCTTCTCGAAAAGAAAGCTGAACTCACGCAATCTAACACTCTAAATGTTACCCACGAACAGCTTGCCAATGAGCTTGGTACAGCGCGCGTTGTGGTTTCTCGTCTTCTTAAACAACTTGAAGAAAACGGCGAAGTTCAACTTGGCCGCAATAAAATTACTTTACTTTAAGTTAGAATAAAGAGTCAAGAGCCAATAACAATCAACTAAAACTTCTTCTGTAACAAAAGTAGCTGTACAGCATTCCGTTTTCTCACAACTTTGCATTACAAAAGAAGAAAATGGAATTAGCAGGTTTTTTAGCGTCAATATTAATTGGGATTTCTCTAGGTTTAATCGGTGGTGGCGGAAGTATTTTAACCGTTCCAGTTCTGGTATATTTATTTAAAATTGATGCCGTTTTAGCAACCACTTATTCGCTGTTTGTGGTAGGAGTATCCAGTTTTTTAGGTTCTTATAATTATTTCAAGAATAAACTTATCGATTTTAAAACTGTTATGGCTTTCGGTTTGCCATCCATTATTGGGGTTCTTGTTTCTCGCAAATATATTCTTCCAGAAATTCCCGAAAATATTTTTCAGATTGCTGGTTTAGAAATTACCAAAAATCTTTTTTTAATGCTTGTTTTCGCCATCTTAATGCTAATGGCGGCTTTCAAGATGATAAAAAAGGAAACGAAAACTTGCAAAACTACAGAGGTAAGTTATAATTATCCTTTAGTGATGTTTCAAGGATTTTTTGTGGGAATTATTACAGGCTTTCTAGGGGCAGGTGGCGGATTTTTAATTATTCCAGTTCTCGTTGAATTATTAAAAACCCCAATGAAAATAGCGATTGGAACTTCTTTACTCATCATCGCCATTAATTCGGCATTCGGATTTCTAACTTCTTATGAACATTTTGGTGAAATCAATTGGATTTTTTTAATGATGATTTCTGGTTTAGCCGTTCTTGGAATCTTAATTGGCTCTCGTTTATCAAAAAATATAGATGCGAAGAAACTAAAAACGGCTTTCGGATATTTTGTGTTGGCGATTGGGATTTTCGTACTGGTAAAAGAAATGTTTTTGCAATGAATTAAAAACCAATAAAAAACAACCCGTCATTTTTAATGTAACAAAAGTAACTGTACAAAGATTTTATTATCAAGAAATTTGTACCACTAAATTAAAGAATATGAAAATAGAACAAATTTATACCGGATGTTTGGCGCAGGGCGCTTATTATATTGTTTCAAATGGCGAAGCTGCAATTATTGATCCGCTTCGTGAAACCCAACCTTACATCGAGAGATTGCAAAAAGATAATGTAACTTTAAAATACATTTTCGAAACTCATTTTCACGCAGATTTTGTAAGCGGACACGTTGATTTAAGCCAAAAAACGGGTGCGAAAATTGTGTACGGACCTACTGCAAATACAGAATTTGAAGCCATTATTGCTGAAGACGGACAAATTTTCGAAATCGGAAACATCAAGATTAAAGTCCTTCACACACCTGGTCACACCCTGGAAAGCAGCACTTATCTTTTGATTGATGAAAACGGAAAAGAAACAGCGATTTTCTCTGGAGATACCTTGTTTTTGGGAGATGTTGGTCGTCCAGATTTGGCTCAAAAAGCCACAAACATGACACAGGAAGATTTAGCAGGCTTGCTTTACGATTCTTTGCAAAATAAGATTATGCCATTATCGGATGATATTACGGTGTATCCAGCTCATGGTGCGGGTTCGGCGTGTGGTAAGAATATGCAAAAAGAAACGCTTGACACTTTAGGAAATCAAAAAAAAACCAATTATGCATTGAATCAACCTCATAAAGAAGCTTTCATAAAAGCAGTTACCGATGGTCTGTTACCACCTCCTGCTTATTTTGGGATGAATGTCGCAATGAACAAAAAAGGTTATGAAAATTTCGATAAGGTTTTAAACAACGGTTTAAAAGCTTTATCCGCTAACGAGTTTGAAGACATTGCTGAGAATTCTGAAGCTGTGATTTTGGATACTCGTTCTGCAGTCGATTTTGCAAAAGAATTTATTCCCCAATCGATAAATATCGGTCTGAATGGTGATTTTGCACCTTGGGTTGGTGCTTTGGTAAGAGATGTTCGACAGCCAATTTTGTTAGTAACTGATAAAGGACATGAAGAGGAAGCCGTTACCAGATTGAGTCGTGTAGGATTTGACCATATTTTAGGACATCTTGAAAATGGTTTTGAAACTTGGCAAAATTTAGGAAAGGAAACAGATTCAATCAAGCGTGTCTCGGCAAAGGAGTTGGAAAATGAGTTTACTGAAAATTCAAAAATAATAGACGTTCGTAAAGAAAGTGAATTTGGGGCAGAACATATAGAAAATGCTTTTAATAGACCTTTAGCATATATTAATGATTGGATAAATGAGGTAGATGCTAAAGAACATTTTTACCTTCATTGCGCAGGAGGTTATAGAAGTATGATGGCGGCAAGTATTCTTCAGGCACGTGGTTTTCGTAATTTTTCTGAAATTGAAGGAGGCTTTAATGCCATTTCTAAAACTAATATTCCCAAAACTGAATATGTTTGTCCATCAAAAATAATGTAATTATGATTGTTGATTTTATAAAAAAGATTTTTGCTTCCGAAGATTCAGAAAAACTTATAGAAGCTATAAAGAATGGAGCAATTTTAATTGATGTTCGTTCCAAAGGTGAATTTGCTTCAGGAAGTGTAAAAAATGCAGTTAATATTCCGTTAAATGAGATCTCGAACCAAAAAAATAAATTAAAAGATAAAGAGAGCATTGTTGTATTTTGTAAATCAGGAATGCGAAGTAAACAAGTGCAATCAGTTTTAAAACAAGCTGGACTTAAGAATGTCTTTAACGGAGGATCTTTGCAAAACATGAAAAAAATAATGAATTATCTGTAAGACAATGAATACAGAAGAAAATAAAAAGCAAGATCTAAAACGTTGCGCTAACAAGTGCGATCCTCCTTTAGACAAAAAATATTGGAATACCCATTGGGAAAACCAAGATACGGCTTGGGATGTGGGTTATGCATCACCTGCAATTACCAACTATTTAGATGCTATTGAAGATAAAAATATTTCGATTTTAATTCCAGGCTGTGGAAATGCTTACGAAGCCGAATATCTTTTAAAGAAAGGCTTTCAAAACATTAGGCTTATTGATATTGCACCGAAGGTCGTTGAGATTTTGAAAAATAAATTTAGAAATGATCCGCAAATAAAAGTGGTTTTAGGCGACTTTTTCGAGCAGCAAGGTCAGTATGATTTAATGTTAGAACAAACTTTTTTCTGCGCCATTCCGCCATCAATGAGGAAAAGTTATGCAAAAAAATCTGCAGAACTGTTAAACACGAAAGGAAAAATTGTGGGCGTCATGTTCAATACCATTTTCGAGAAACAAGGTCCACCATTTGGAGGAAAAATTTCTGAATATCTTGACATATTCGAGCCATACTTCAACATCAAAAAAATGGAAGACTGCTACAATTCTATCCCACCAAGAAAAGGCATTGAGGCTTTTGTTGAGCTAGAAGTTATAAAAAATTAAAATCAAGAATCAAGAACTAAGAAGTGATATAGAAAAATATTTCAAATCTTTATTTTTGTTCTCACCTATCAAAATTTAATAAAAATGTTAGAACTTATAAAAAATCCGTGGCCATGGTATGTCGCGGGACCTTTAATCGGACTTACCGTCCCAATGTTGCTTATTTTGGGTAACAAAACTTTTGGAATTTCATCGTCGTTAAGACATATTTGTGCTTCTTGTGTGCCATCGAATATTACGTTTTTTAAATACAATTGGAAAAGTGAAATCTGGAATTTGGTTTTCGTCTTCGGAATTTTAATCGGTGGTTTTATCGCTTTTAATTTTCTTTCAAATGGGCATCCTGTTGAAGTTAATCCAGAACTAAAAACAGAATTGGCAGGTTACGGAATTACAGATTTCTCAAGTTTACTTCCGTCAGATTTTATGAATTGGGAAACTTTGTTTTCACTAAAAGGCTTCTTTTTATTCGTGGTTGGCGGATTTTTAGTTGGCTTCGGAACGCGTTATGCGGGCGGTTGTACAAGTGGACATTCCATCATGGGATTGTCAAATTTGCAATGGCCATCATTGGTAGCAACCATTTGTTTTATGTTGGGCGGATTCATCGTCGCCAATTTGGTGATGCCGTGGATTTTGTCATTGTAGAATAAAGAATCAAGAGAATTTAAATGAATAAGAAATGAAAATAATAGATACTATAAAATTTTTAATTGCGGGGATATTCTTCGGGATTGTCATCACAAAAGCCGAACTCATCAGTTGGTTCAGAATTCAGGAAATGTTCCGGTTACAATCTTTTCACATGTATGGCGTTATCGGAAGTGCCGTCGTTACAGGAATGTTGTCGGTTTGGTTAATCAAAAAATTCAACATCAAATCTTTGGATGGCGAACCTATTAAAATCGCGGACAAAAAATTTAATAAGGGACAGATTTATGGAGGATTAATCTTTGGATTTGGGTGGGCAATTACGGGAGCTTGTCCAGGACCATTATTTGCACAAATCGGAACTGGCGCTTTGGTCGTTACCGTCACCTTACTTTCAGCCATTTTAGGGACTTGGGTTTACGGTAAATTCAGAGATCAATTGCCACATTAGAGAGATGAGATACTAATTTTGCGATGCGAGAATTGTGATACGGCTTAGGACATTTTAGTTTTTCACTTTTATAAGTTTAAGGTATGCTTTAATTTCAAAGCTTAAACTGAAAATATTTCTCATTCGGTGTCACAAATTATTGATTCGGATACAATTTATGTCATGAAGAAAGGTCGAGTTGTAGAACACGGAAACCATGATGAACTGTATCATTTGGACGGAACTTACAAACAAATTTTCGATGCGTCAGCAAGAAGTTTGAATCTTGACTTGTTGGTTAAAACGTATAAAGATGAGGAATAATTAATTTAAAATCTGAATTTTAAAATATAAGTGCGTTACTCCAAAAATAATCTTTTTCTGAGCGAAGTCTGATAAAGAAGTTCAAAAAATTGATGGTCAAAAGTTCATCGATCAGCTAAGTTTTTTTGAAAAGTTTATTCCTGAAGGTATTTTAGATACTAATTTTTTAGAAGAAATTAAAAGCAATAAATCGATAGAATTCTACAGAATCAAACGTCTTCCTAAAAAATCAACTATTATTGTTAATCAAAAAACAAAGCTAATTTATCAATTTGTTAAGGTTTCTTAAGGGTCTAAATTGCTTTTATCTTAAGAGAATTTAGATTTTAATTTTCGTCAAATTAAATTATTTGAAGCCTAAAAATGCGATAAAAAACCGTAATTTTAGGCTTTAATTCTATCAATATGACATTCAAAGTATATACGAAAACGGGCGACAAAGGCGAAACTGGATTGTACGGCGGAACAAGAATTTCTAAAGCAAGTTCGCGTGTGGAATCTTACGGAAACATCGATGAACTCAACGCTTTTATGGGTGTTGCAAAATCCTATGTTACTGATTCTAGAGTTTTAGAACAATTGAAGAAAATTCAGTTTGACTTGTTTACAGTTGGTTCCGAAGCAGCAACTCCAGTTGATAAATTGTTTTTAGCCAACGGAAAAGCACGATTAGCCTTAGTGATTTCTGAAAAAGAAATTGAAGAATTAGAACAGTGGATTGATGCTTTTGAGGAAGAATTAGAGCCACTTCAGTATTTTATTTTGCCTGGTGGTGGAAAAGCGGCGACGCATTTTCATGTAGCAAGAACCGTTTGTAGAAGAGCCGAAAGAAGTATGGTTTTTTTGAATGAATCCGAAGAAGTGCGTCCAGAGTTGATAAAGTATTTGAATCGCCTGTCCGATTATCTTTTTGTGTTGTCGAGATATATTTCAAAAATTGAAAATGAGCCAGAGGAATATTGGAATCCGAATGACAGAATTTCAAAATAGATGAAGAAAGCATTACTTTATATAAATGGTGAACCACCGAAAAATTTAGTTGATTTTTCAAAATATAATTTGGTCGCGTGCACAGACGGCGCGTTAAATTATCTGTTGAAATTTGATTCTGAAATTGTTTCAAAATTAGATTTTATTTCTGGTGATTTTGACTCACATATACTATTAGATTTAGGTGACGAAAAATTTATAGAAACGCCTGATCAAAACAAAACCGATTTTCAAAAAGCTTTGGAAATTATTTTAGAAAAAGGAATTGAAAACGTTGATGTTTACGGTGGAAGCGGAGGCGAAATGGATCATTTTTTAGGAAATTTAAGCGTTGCTGATTTTATGAAATCCAAAATGAAAATTCAATTTTTTGATGAGTTTTCTTGCTATTATTTTATCCCGAAAAATTTTGAAATTTCGGGTGTTAAAGATAAAAGGGTTTCGCTTTTTCCATTTCCAAAAGCCGAAAGTATTACAACAAATGGATTGAAGTGGCCACTTTACAAAGAAAATTTAAAAATAGGAGAACGTATAGGAACGCGTAATATCGCTGAAAATGATGTGGTTACAGTAAAATATGAAAAAGGAAATCTCCTGATTTTTGTAGGACAATAAGTTTATCATAAAAAATTGTAAAAGGTGCATTTCGCATCTTTTTTTATTTAATTTTGTACTTGTATAATTTGTAAAATTAGGATTTAAGAAATGAAAATAAAATATTCGGAGTTAATTGATCAGACCCTTTATTTTCCTACACAAGAATTTAATGTTGAGGAGAATAAGTTGACCTTTCACGATATTCCTTTGATGGAGGTTGTCGAAAAGTACGGAACCCCTTTAAAACTCAATTATCTTCCGAAAATTTCTCAAAATATCCAACGTGCAAAAGGTTGGTTCAAAGAAGCATTTGAAAAACACGATTATCAAAAAAACTATCGCTATTGTTATTGTACAAAGTCGAGCCATTTTGCATTTGTGTTAGAAGAAGCGATTAAAAATGATATTTCTATCGAGACTTCTTCGGCCTTTGACATGGATATTGTTAAAAGTCTTCATGATAAAGGAAAGTTTGATACAAGTATCGAAGTAATTTGTAATGGTTTTAAAACCGATGATTATTTGACGAAAATTTCAGATATGATTAATTCGGGTTTTGAAAACATCACACCGATTTTGGATAATTATCGTGAGTTGGATAAGTTGACGGAATCGATTGATACAACCTTTAATATCGGGATTCGTATTGCTTCTGAGGAAGAACCTAAATTCGAATTTTATACCTCTCGATTAGGAATAGGATATCGCGATATCATTCCTTATTACAGCCAAAAAATCGCTGAACATCCGAATGCTAGACTAAAGATGTTGCATTTCTTCATTAATACTGGTATTAAAGATACAGCGTATTATTGGAACGAATTGTACAAGTGTCTTCGCGTTTATGCACGTCTTAAGAAGATTGCACCAGAAGTAGATTCTCTTAATATTGGTGGCGGTTTCCCAATTAAAACCTCTCTTAATTTTGATTACGATTATCAATATATGATTGATGAAATTGTTTCACAAATTAAAAAATTCTGCGACGAAGAAGGTGTTGAAGCACCAAATATCTATACCGAATTTGGTAGTTTTACGGTTGGTGAAAGTGGCGCTACGCTTTATAGAATCGTGTCACAAAAGCGTCAAAACGATAGAGAAAAATGGAATATGATTGACTCATCTTTTATGACGACTTTGCCAGATACTTGGGCGATTTCTCGTCACTTTATCATGCTTCCACTTAACCGTTGGGATGACACTTACGAGAGAGTTTTCCTTGGTGGATTAACTTGTGATTCTGATGATTATTACAACTCCGAGCAACATACCAACGCGATTTATTTGCCAGTATATAACGATACAAAGCCTTTATACATTGGTTTCTTCCATACTGGTGCTTATCAAGATACGATTAGTGGTTATGGAGGCGTGCATCATTGTTTGATTCCGCAGCCAAAACATATTTTAATTAATCAAGATGATGAAGGTAATTTTACCTATGAAGTCTTTCAGGAAGCGCAACAGCCGCAAGATGTACTTAAACTTTTAGGTTACTAAGAATATTAAAGGCAGGAATAATTTTCCTGCCTTTTTTTAATCTTTATTTCTGCAATTTTCTGGAATTTTGTACATTAAGACTAAAGCCCAAATTTGTAATACACCTTGTACCGCGTTAGCTATCGTTAAGATTGGATCATTAAGAATATTCATCACAACAATAGGCATTGCTAAAGTCCCGACAACGACAAATCCCAATAATATAAATCTCATCCAGTCGACACCTTTTTGCATAAGGTATCCCATAATAAAAATAACAACTAAAGTTAAAAATGGAATTATATTATAAGCGGGATGTGGTAATTGGTCGAACTTCCATATAAAAATTCCTATCCCGATTGCACCGGAAAGATACACCAGATTCCCAGCTTTTATATGATTTTCATGGATATGGATTTCCTCCGTTTTTTTCTTGTCATTAATAAGAAGTCGAATTTGTTCTTCCTCTTGAATACTAAATTGGCGTCCTCTATTTTTTAAGATATTAAAAGCATATTCAATCGATTTTGAAACATATCGATCATTAGGAGAAATGTAAAGTTCTAATTCTTTATCATTTTTTTCCTCTAAAATTTTTCTATCTACATACATGACTTTGAAATTTTGTAATACCCAAGGTATAAAAATATAACTGATTATCAATGGATTGTAGTGTTAAAATTAAATGTTTGATAGATATGTTTAGGATTGTAATATGAATATTTGATATTGTTTAAATTAAATTCTCTCGATATACGTTTTATAAATCCAAATCTTGGTTTCGTTTTAGCTGAAATGCTGTGCAATTTTAGACAGTTCTAATTCTTCATAATTGTCAACTAAAATATTGGCTAATGTATAATCTTGGCCCAAAGTATGTTCGCTTTTGTAAGCGGCGCAAAAAATACCAGCGCGATGAGATGCTAAAATTCCGTTAGTTGAATCTTCAATCACCATACAATTTTCAATAGGTTCATTGGCAATTTCGGCAGCACGAAGAAATATTTCTGGATGAGGTTTTGACTCTTTGAGATCGGCCCCACTAATTTTTCCAACGAAAAATGGGTCTAATTTAAATTTATTAAAAACCATTTCAATAGTAGTATTGGAAGCCGATGATGCCAAAACCAATTTGATATCGTTGTCAAAATAATGTTGAATTAAACTCCTTACACCAGGAAGTAAATCGAACTCTGGATCGTTGTCGAAAAGTTCTTTAAAGATTTCTCGTTTCTTTTTTACTAATTCTTCCTTTTGAGCATCGAGATTGTATTTATCGATTAATTCTAGACAAACGCTATCGGTTGTGCGACCGGTAAATGTTTTGAACAAGGCTTCGCTGACATCCATGCCATAGTGTTTGAACATCCCGAAATAAGCTTTTCTGTGCAGAGGTTCGGTGTCTACGATAACACCATCCATATCAAATAATACGGCTTTAAGACTCATTTTTTTTCATTTTTACTAAATGCAAAAATACTGAAAATTAATTTTTTAAGACTAAAATCCAGCTCGAAACTATATCTAAAATTTTTGGTGAAATAGTTTCTGTAATTTCTCCGTATTCGTCAACACTTCCCGTTTTCGCAGTTTGGAAAAGATGATTGAGGCCTGCAATTTCTTCAGTTTTAAAATTTTTGTTACCAGCCTTAATCAGAGCCATTTTGATGACTTCCAGATTTGGTTTAGCAGAAACTTGTAAATCTAAACTTCCGTTAAGCGCTAATACAGGTATTTTGATTTTAGACCAATTTTCTGTTGGTTTGTATTGAAGGAAATAAACCATCCACGGTTGTGTTAGTTGAGAATATGCCGATTTTTCTTGTGGACCTAAATTTGGAAATGTTTGCGATAAAAAACTAGAAAAGTCAACAGTAATATTTTTGCCTTTATAATTTGCAATGTAATCAAACATTGCTTTTTTTTGGTCTAAATCTTTTTTAACAATATCTTCGGGTAGTCCCGCTTGTTTTAAAACATCTTCGTTTTGTTGATACATTAACTGATTAATTGCAACACCAGGACCTGCAAGAGAAACAATAAATTTTACATTTGGATTTTTGACGGCGACCATTGGCGCGATCATAGCACCTTCGCTATGACCAACTAAACCTATATTTTTATAACCGCGTTTTAATAAAAAATCCACTGCGGCATCGATGTCTCCTGCAAAGTTGGCGGATGTGTCACTTCGAGAACCTACCGAAGAATCGCCGATGCCACGATCATCAAGTCTTAATGTTGCAATTCCTTTTTTAGCAAAATCATCAGCGATGACAGCAAAAGGTTTGTGACCAGCAATTTCCCCATCTCGATTTTGAGCGCCAGAACCAGTTATTAAAATTGCAATGGGAAAGTCTTTTTGATCCTTTGGTAGACTAATAGATCCTGCGAGCGTATTTCCGTCTTTTGGATTTTTAAAACTAATATTTTCGGTGAGATAATCGAAAGGAGGTTTTGGTGTTTGAGGTCTATCGAGGACAGCGTTTTCTTGTCCTGTGTACGGTGTCAGAACCAAATCAAAGCTTAAGCCGCTTTGCATAAATTTTCCCGTGATTTTATTGTCTTTAAAAATACCGAGATAGGTGATGTTTAGTTTTTCTGAAACTAGATTTAGCTGATTTCCTAGAAAGTTAGCTTTTTCGATAGGAATGTCTTTTGCGCCTTGCTTTGGACTATCCATTGTTGCCTTAAGGTTTTCTGGAGTGCCACCAAGATTAATAATTAATGGAAGTTTTTGCCCCGAAAACACTAATTCGCCTTGCCATTTTCCGATGATAGTTTGCGCTAAAATCATAACATTTAACAACAAAAAACTGAATGTTAAAACTAATTTTTTCATAATTTGGATTTTATAATATTGAAAGGATAATGATCTTACTTAAAATCTCACCTATAATAAAAACACCTGCAAATGCTATATAATGCCAAGTTTTCTTAGCGTTAGTTGAAGTTTTAAAACCGAAAAACATTAAAGTAATTGCATAGGTTATTAAAGCAATACTAAGAATGGAAATCCAAATAATGGTCCCAGTTTCGTCAGGAGAAAATTGAATATTTCTGATACCGATTGATGGATCATTTATTTTTGCCTCAATACTCTTTATGGCGGGTAGATTTGTAAAGAACGGGAAAACATAGATCGGAATTCTGTACAGAAAAGATGTATTAAGAACATCAATCATTCTGGTTCTTGGATTAATGAAGCGACCTAAAATAAATAATAAGATACAAGGCAAAATAATGTTAATCATATTGGCAGTAATGGCCTCCGCATAAGTCAGCAAATAATAGGTGTGTGCATCGATCAAACCATCATAAACTGTAAAATAAAACTGTGAGATAAACGAACCGATAACGGCAGATATAAGGCCAATTAGCATAAAGGCTTTTGATGATATTTTGGCAAGCGGATTAAAAATATATGTCCAGTACATAGGTTATGATTTTAGGTTTTTGATTTTTTCGATGAGGTCGTCCATTTTGTTGCGCATAGTCGGGTAGGAGAGTTCTGCCTGTTTTGCCATCTCTTTGATGCTGCCGCTGTTTAGGAAAAATTCTAGGATAAGGTCTTGCTCGTCGCGGTTTAGTTTAAGATATAAGGGCAAATCATAATCGCCGTTGACGACAGTACTGCAGGTTTCGCAAGTCATTTGGCTGACGCGCAGTGTTGATTCGCAGCTTGGACAAAAGATGGGGAGTTTCATTATTTTAAAATTATATTTGATAAAGTTAAAAAATATTTTAATAAAGTTAAAAATATTTTTAATTAGAATGAATTTTATTTAAATCAAGCCATAAAAAAAGCCTCTCACAAGGAAAGGCTTTTAAGGTTTTTTAATTTATCAAACTTGAATAACCCCAAGATTAAATTTCTCGGTAATTGGAGCATGATCAGCCGCTTCGATACCCATGCTTATCCATTTTCTAGTGTCAACAGGATTAATAATGGCATCTGTCCAAAGTCTTGCCGCTGCATATTTAGGATCGATTTGTTTTTTATAGTTGGCAACGATTTTATCCAAAATCTCTTTGCGTTCTTCTTCGGTAATTTGTTTGCCTTGCTTCTTAAGCGCAGATTCTTGAATTTGTAATAAAACAGTCCCTGCTTGTTGGCCGCCCATTACAGCAAGCTCCGCCCAAGGCCAAGCAACGATTAATCTTGGATCGTAAGCCTTTCCGCACATTGCGTAATTACCAGCACCATAAGAATTACCGGTAATAATAGTAAATTTCGGAACAACAGAATTTGAAACCGCATTTACCATTTTTGCTCCGTCTTTGATGATGCCACCATGCTCAGATTTAGAACCGACCATAAAGCCCGTTACGTCTTGCAAGAAAACCAAGGGAATTTTTCTTTGGTTACAATTTGCGATAAATCGCGTTGCTTTGTCGGCAGAATCTGAGTAAATAACACCACCAAATTGCATTTCGCCTTTTCCGCTTTTCACTAATTTTCTTTGGTTAGCAACGATACCGACACTCCAGCCATCGATACGTGCTGTACAGCATACGATGCTTTTTCCGTAGTCTGCTTTGTATTCTTCGTATTCAGAATTGTCAACAAGACATTTAATAATATCAAAAGTGTCATATTGTTCTGAACGGTCCACAGGCATTATTCCGAAGATATTTTCTGGATTTTCTTTTGGTGGTGCGCTTTCGATACGGTCAAATCCTGCTTTGTTGTAACCGCCAATAGATTTCATAATCATTTTGATACGATCTAATGCGTCTTTATCATCTTTGGCTTTGTAATCTGTAACACCCGAAATAGAGCAATGCGTCGTTGCACCACCCAATGTTTCATTGTCAATAGATTCTCCGATTGCTGCTTTTACAAGATAACTTCCTGCAAGAAAGATACTGCCCGTGCCATCAACGATCATCGCTTCGTCACTCATAATTGGTAGGTAAGCGCCTCCCGCAACACAACTTCCCATAATGGCAGATATCTGAACAATGCCTGCAGAACTCATTTTTGCATTGTTTCGGAAAATGCGTCCGAACATTTCTTTATCAGGGAAAATTTCGTCTTGCATTGGAAGATATACACCTGCAGAATCTACTAGATAGATGATCGGAAGTCTATTCTCCATTGCGATTTCTTGTGCACGTAGATTTTTCTTACCAGTAATTGGGAACCAAGCACCAGCTTTTACCGTTGCATCATTCGCAACAACAATACATTGCTTGCCAGAAACATATCCAATAACCACAACTACGCCACCAGATGGACATCCGCCGTGCTCTTCGTACATGTCGAATCCTGCAAAAGCGCCAACTTCTATGCTGTCGGAGTTTTTGTCAAGAAGATAGTCGATACGTTCGCGCGCAGTTAATTTGCCTTGGTCATGTTGCTTTTGTAAAGCTTTGTCGCCGCCACCTTTTTTTATTTGGTTATAAAGTCTATTTATTTCTGAAAGTTTCAGTTTGTTTTGATCTTCACGCTTGTTGAATTCTAAATCCATTTTATAATTTTTCTTAGAGTCTAAAAATACTTGTTTTTATAGATACGGACAAAATTTGAAGCTTTAATTAAAATTTAGTGTTTACAATGTGGGCTTACAGACGTGATTTTTGAGGTTGAGGACATTTTTTTTTGTGGTTAATTACAGATGTGTTGGCGTAAAAAATATAAGCCTTTGGCTTTGTGAACTCAAAATTTGGGGTTCTGGACCAGAATTTTTGGTTTATGAAGCCTGAATTTAAGCTTAGTTCCCCGAAAATTACACGATATTAAGCACAAGTTTTCGGTTATTAACCTATAGTTTTTATTAATGAACAGCAAGGCTTCTATTTGGTGCCTAAGTCTAAAGGTCGGCAAATCCAAGATTTGGGTTAGAGGATTTTCTAAACTTTAAAAACAACCAGAAATTTAATTAATATCTAAATCGAATTCCTTAAAACTGAAATTATGCGGTTCTGTATTTTTCAAATTGACATTACATGCTTGTTGAACCTAGAGCTTATAGAAAAATCCCCACTTGTCATCGGAGAAAGTGGGGACTATGCTTTGATTTTAAATTGAAGCTTTTTTCTTACGCATTCTCATGTTGAGGAATTCGACAACGAGAGAGAAGAATATGGCAAAATATAAGTAACCTTTTGGCACTGCGCCAACTTCTTGTCCGCCAAGTACAGCACCTGACAAGTGCATACTTTCTGTTAAAAGCATAAAGCCAATCAAAATTAAAAAGGCTAACCCTAAAATCTGAATCGAAGGATTTTGATTGACGAAATTACCAACTGGCACCGCGAACAACATCATAACACCAACCGAAATTACAACGGCAGTTATCATAATCGGCAGTGCGCCATTGACGCCATTTGTCATACCAACTGCTGTTAGAATACTGTCAACAGAGAATACCAAGTCTATTAATAAAATCTGAAAAATAATGTTTCCGAAAGATTTTGCGCCAGATCCTGTTGCTAATTCTCTTTCGTGCTCGCCTTTGGCATCAACTTTTTCGTGGATTTCTTTTGTACTTTTATAAATTAAGAAAATACCTCCCGCCAATAATATCAAGGCTTGACCTGTAAAATCTGCACGGAACCAACCCCAATCGAATCCGAAAAGTGTTGCCTTCATGGCTATAAGCCATGTAATCCCGAATAATAAAGCGATCCTCATGAACATCGCTAAGAAAAGTCCAATTCTAGTGGCACGTTTTCGTTTTTCGGGTGGTAGTTTTCCTGTGACAATAGAGATAAAAATGATATTGTCAATCCCTAAGATAATCTCCAAAAATGTTAGGGTAAGTAGTGCAATGAGCGCATCTACAGAGGTGAAAATTTGTAAAAATTCCATTCTTTTATTTTTGCAAAAATAACTTAATTATGCCTAAGTTTGTATTAAATCTTACAAACTCGTTTTAATAATGTTTAGTTCGCATTTATTTCGATTACATTTAATTGTTTTTTTGTGGGGGTTCACCGCAATTTTAGGAAAGTTAATTCAGATAGATGCCTCGTCATTAGTCTTTTTCAGAATGCTTTTCACAGCATTTTTTTTATTTATCTATTTAAGGTTTTTTAAAAAGGAAAGTTTAAAAATTGATAAAAAAACATTGCTCCGTTTAGTAGCCATTGGCAGTGTGATGGCGGCGCATTGGTTTTTCTTTTTTGAGTCTATTAAAGTATCGAATGTATCTATTGCATTGTCGTGCTTGTCATTGTCTACGTTGTTTGCGGCCGTTATAGAACCTATTATTTTTAAACGGAAAATAGATTGGGTTGAGATTCTTATCGGGATTGTGATTGTTGCCTGTATTTTGTTGATTTTCAATGCAGAGTTTAAATATAAACTGGGGATTTTCTATGGGATACTTTGTGCGCTTTGCGGTACTATTTTCTCGGTTCTTAATGGTAAAATGTTTGGTAAAACATCATCAGGCAATATTATCTTTTATGAAATCTTTGGAGGATGGCTCGTTATTTCAGCTGTTTTCTTGTTAACAGGACAATTATCTTTTGCGCATGAAATAAGTTTGCATGATTATGCGTTAGTAATTTTATTAGCAAGCCTTTTCACAGCATATCCAATGTTCGAAAGTATTAAGCTAATGAAGTATATTTCGCCGTTTACATTGATATTAACAGTTAATCTAGAACCAGTCTATGGGATTATTTTAGCTTTTTTTATCTTTGGCGCGTCAGAACACATGAGTCCTATTTTTTATATCGCCTCAGCTGTGATGATTTTGTCCATTGTCGTTAATGGTTTAATAAAATCTAAAAGGAAGAAAGCTGCAGAATTGCTGGAAGCCAATAAGATCGTTAATTAATGAAAAGATATTTATTTTCTATATGCCTTTTGGCGATTGGTTTGTTTAATGCTCAGATCATTAGAAAGTATTCTAATGAATTTTTGAATATTGGAGCTGGCGCACGTGGTCTCGGGATGGGCGGAGCGGTTGTTTCTAACCAAGAGGATGTCTATGCACCAATGTGGAATCCTGCGGGACTTACTGGTATAGAGCGCGATTGGCAAGCTTCTGCAATGCACGCAGAATATTTTGAATCTATTGCTAAATACGATTACGTTGCCTTTGCAAAATCTCTCGAAAGTGGTGTTTTTGGCATTTCCTTGGTACGTCTAGGCGTGGATAATATTCTCAATACAACGCAAATGATTGATTCGGAAGGGAATATCGATTATGATAAAATTTCGTCTTTCTCAACAGCAGATTATGCAGCAATTTTGTCTTATGCCTTTTATCCTGCGGGCAATCAAAGATTAAGTTTGGGCGCTAATGCCAAAATTGTCTATCGTAATGTTGGTAAATTTGCAAGTGGTTACGGCTTTGGGTTTGACCTTGGTGCAATCTATAAAAGTGAATCTGGCTGGAGCTATGGCGCCATGTTGCGCGATGCAACGACGACGGTTAACTTTTGGACGGTTAATCAAAAAGAGTTGTCAACGGTTGTTAATGGGGAAGAGTTTAACCCCGCGCCGAAAGATAAGATGGAAATTACAATGCCAAAGCTTAATGTTGGTGCCAGCCGTCTTTTCGAGATTAATCGTGATCTGAAAATCCTTCCTGAAGCTGGTATTAATGTTGATTTTGCAAAAACGCCTTCTTTAATTTCTACAGATTTTGCAAGTATTACGCCTTATGCTGGCGCCGAACTTACTTTTCAAGATATGATTTTTGTAAGATTGGGCGTTAACCAATTCAGTAATATTACCGACATCGAAAGCTTGAAACGAAAAATGTCTTTTCAACCGAGCGCAGGTATCGGTATTAAATATAAAGGTCTTACGCTAGATTATGCCATTACAAATTCTGGAATTGGTGGGTCTAATTTTTATTCAAACTTCTTTTCTCTTAAGCTGGATATGCAAGATTTTAGAAACTAAAATTTTACTTATTTTCTCTGTTTTAAGAAAGTTGAGAAATGTCATACTAACATAAGTCTATCTAAATCAATTAGTTAGACTTTTTTATTTATTCTTTATTTAGAATTATTAAAGATTAATTTGTAGAAATGTTAAATATTTATAAATTCGCGTCGTTATTTTAAATCTTTCTAAATAAATATAACGTGAACAAGAAAATATTTAGCCTCGGATTAATCGCAATTTCAGGATTAGTTTTCAGTCAAATGAAATATGAAGCGGTAAGTGATACAGTAAAGATTCAGCAGATTGAAGATATACTTCTTCATAAAACGGGTAATCCTAACAAAGCAAAACCTTTGTCGTCGAAGTCAAATTTAACAATGATGGAGACGCCTCAACCGGTGGCAATTGTGACGCACGAGATTATTGAGCAACAACAGTCTAAGCAGTTGAGCGATGTGTTGCAAAATGTTAACGGTGTGTATATTACTTCTTCTCGCGGTAATTCGCAAGACAGTTTTGGAGGTCGTGGATTCGCCTTGGGTAATGATAATATTTTTAAAAATGGAACTAGAGTTAACAGTGGTGTTTTTCCGGAAGTCAGTGGTTTAGAGAGAGTTGAGGTGCTGAAGGGTGCTAACGCGATGATGTTTGGTAATACGGCTGCTGGAGGCGTTATTAATTTAATCACAAAAAAACCTCGTTTCCATTTTGGAGGAAGTGCTTCTGCAGGTGTTGGTAGCTGGAATAGCTATAAGCCAACTATCGATGTTTATGGACCTTTGACAAAAAATATTGCTTTTCGTTTGAATGGTGCTTATGAGTATGCAGAAAGTTTCCGTGATGTTGTTAAATCGGAAAAGTATTATTTTAACCCTTCGATTTTATTTAATTTAGGATCAAAATCCCAATTAATTGTCGAAGGAGATTATCTTAAAAATGATTTCACGCCAGATTTTGGTATCGGTACTATAGAAAATTCTAATAAAAGCTATTCTTTAAATACCTTGTTGCCACGAAATGCCTTCTTGGGAGCAGATTGGCAATATCAAAATGTACAACAAGCGTCAACCAATGTGACATTTAATCATCAATTTAATGAAACTTGGACTTTGAATGCAGTGGCCTCTTATCAAAATTATACTAAAGATTATTTCTCTACAGAAAGAATACAGTGGAAGTACGATAACAACAATCGTCTCTATTGGGATCGACCACTTAACAAAACGTACAATGAACAAAACTATTCGTCTTTCCAAGTTAACTTGAATGGCGAGTTTAATACAGGACGAGTTAATCATAAGGTTTTGATTGGTGGAGATGCTGATTATAATGTTGCAGATGCCTACACTTATTATGATCCAACAAGAAAGACGGGTACACCAAAGTCTAATATGTTTGGGACGTCTTATATTTATGGAACCAATGGCTTAGCGACGGGAGGAAGAATTTTCTTAGAAGATAATAACACTTGGGCGAGTGGAAAAGTACCAACTTCTGCTAACTATGATAAAGGTAGAGTTAATACAAGAAGAATTGGTTTCTATGCGCAAGATTTCATTAGTTTAACACAAGAATTCAAAGTGATTGCTGGACTTAGATGGTCTTATATCGAGAATATGGCGACCATTAAAACGGATTTTGTAACGAATACAAAAACTGTTGCTAACGGAACAGCAACTTCTAATCAAGCTTTTTCGCCAAAACTAGGTGTTGTATATATGCCAAACGAGAATCTTTCTGTGTTTGCTACCTATACCAACTCTTTTGTAACTAATACGGGTGTAGATTATATTACTAGACAAAGTCTTAAACCAACTAATGTTGACCAATACGAAGTAGGTGCTAAGAAAAATCTTTGGAACAATGCGGTTGCTGTTAATCTGAGCCTATACCAAATTAATTACAACAACTATTACCAAACATATGTTGATCCGGTAACTAACACGCCTTCGTCCGATCCGATGGTTCCTAAAGAGTACATTGGCGAGATGAGAAGCCGTGGCGTGGAGCTAGATATTACGGGTAATCCAACACAGAATTTATCTATTATCGGTGGTTTTTCTTACAACAATTCAGTTTATGTCAATACACCAGAAAAAGGTTATGTTGAAGATCAAAGATTAGTAAGAACACCAGCGACAACGGCTAACTTATCAGTGTTTTATAAATTCGAAAATTCGTTAAAAGGCCTTAGATTGGGTGCTGGAGCTTATTATCTTGGTAATCGTCTTGCTGGTTGGAACGATATTAAATCTGGAAGTAGTAGTCTTGCCAACAGAAATGGAGTTTCTAGAACATTTAGCATTAAAGATTACACAACAGTATTCTTCTCTGCCGGTTATGAGTGGAAGAAATTTATGATCCAAGCGAAAGTTAACAACCTGTTCGATACAGTTAACTACAATGTTCACGAGAATTATTCGGTTAATCCTATTGCACCAAGAAATTATTATGTTACTTTGACGTACAAATTATAATATCTACTAGAATTAAATTTTTCATATCAGAAAGTGGAGGCTTATTAGCTTCCACTTTTTGGTTTTTCAAATAAAAAATATGTGCAAAATGGACAAGATCAAAAACACAAAAACTCTTACGAGAATTGTACATCGTTATTTGGGATATTTCTTAGCAGGTATTATGGCGGTGTATGCCATTAGCGGAATATTGTTAATCTATCGCGATCCGGATTTTCTTAAAAAAGATGTTAAATACGAAAAGAAGTTAGAAGCTAACTTATATGAAAAAGCGCTTGGAGAATAATAAAAATCAAAGATTTCGACGTTGATAAAACCGAAAATTGGATGATGTACTTTAAACAAGGGATTTAAATGTCGCAACTGGACACAATCTAAAGATACTTTGTCTCCGCTTAACACTTTCTTCGGGATTTCGTTATTCTTCTTTGTCATTTCGAGTTTTTGGATGTTCAAATCTAAGACCAAAGCCTTCAGCGTGGATTGATTTTCACAGCAATTGGTTTAGTATTAGCTTAAGCGATGTTATTTATTTAAAAAAAATATCTGAACTTGTTTCAGAAAACTATAATTTTGCAGCATAAAAGAAGTGCGGCTTGTTGATGTTCTTTCGAGAAGGTAGGAAAGTCCGGACACCAAAGAGCAACATAGCGGATAACATCCGTCACGCGTGAGCGTAGGACAAGTGCAACAGAAAGCAAGTACAGTTCGGCTGTAGTGAAACCAGGTAAACTCTATGTGGTGCAATGCTAAGTATATCGCCAGTTAAGGTCGGCTCGGTCGTTGGCGAGGGGTAAGCAGCTAAAGTTGCAGAGTAATCTGCAAATCAGATAAATAACAAGCGCCCTCCTAGGAGGGCACAGAATCCGGCTTATAGCACTTCTTTTATTTTAAAAATTCTTTAGAATTATATTCTCTTTCCCATTCTTCAGCAGCATTGCTTAGATCTTGATAGAATTCAGCACCATACTTTCTTGTTAAAGGCTCTTTTAAGAATTGATAGATTTTCACTTTTAATTCTTTACCAAGTGTGCAGGCATCGTCGCAAATTGGCCACTCGTGGTAGTTAAGTGCGGTAAAGGTTCTGTAGTTGGTTACACGGATTGGGTAAAGGTGGCAAGAGATTGGTTTCTTCCAGTCGATAGCACCGTCTTCATAAGCCTTTTCGATACCACATTTTGTCCAACCGTTCTCGTCAAAAATAACATAAGCGCACTCCGAATTGTTGACCAAAGTCGTCACTAAATCACCTTCGCTATCGATAACGTGTGTTCCTTGCTCTTCGATCGCTTTGATGCCTTCGGGTCTTAGATACGGCTTTATTTTTGGGAAAATCTCTTTTAGGATCGGAAGTTCGTCTTCGTCCAAAGGCGCACCTGTATCGCCATCTACACAACATGCACCTTTGCATTTTGCAAGGTTACATACAAATTCCTCAGAAAAAATATCTTCAGAAATTAATTTATCTTCTAACTGAATCATGTCTAAATATGAAATATAAATGGTGCTATTTTAAAAATAAATAATGACACCAAAATTAACCAAACCCCAACTTCTTGCATCCAATATTTGGGAAGAAATTTTAACATTCGACTTAGTATAATTGTTACCGGGAGTGCTAAAACCAAAAGCATTTTGTAATTAGTTCCCATGTACAAAATTACGGATATTAATAATGCTAAAGAAAAAAGTAATAAAAATGTGTACTTGTATTTACTGGCTGGACTTTTTTCATTAAAATGTTTAAAATGGTCCATAATACCATAGATTATCATAAGTATTATCGGGCTAATAAATAGCAAATTCGTGAATTTATCAATAAGTTTAAACTCTTTTGTAAAAGGGAAATAATCAGGATCCCAACTTCTGTAATCAATCCAATACATCATGCTGAAATAAGCGATTAAAACTAATATTGCACCGAAAATTAATCTAAATAGGTTAGCAAGAGCTTTTCCCGAGGTTACAAACACATGGATAATAACAAAAAATATCATTGGCCAAAATATCGGGAGAAAAAGATAATTGAGGCATAATAATGCACCTACTAATAGATATGAACCTTTGCGGAGCTTGTCACTAGTTGAGGTCAATATTAAAAGCAAAAATGAGTTAATTAGCAAGGTGACTGCTAGACCGATGCTAAGGTCGCCTGGATAGAATGCAAATACAAAAAATGTGTATAAAAACAACGGCAAATGCGTTTGGTAAGTGAGATCGAGCTTATTAAACAAAAAATACCCCAACGAAATCCCAGCGAAAGTGATAACCGCTGATACCGCATCCAATCTGTTGATATCCATCGCGTTAAAGGCAATGATGATCAGCAGTAAAAAACCAATGTAAACAGGAATTGAAAAAATATTGCTTTCTTTAGAAAGTAATCGAAACATTTTTTATAAATTTGTGCAAAGTTAATTTAAAAAAAGAAGAGCAATGACATCTTTCTGGTTATTCTTAGGTAGTGTTTTCAAATGGACTTTCGGGTTCTTTGATTTTGCAGGTAATTTCCTTAACTGGGTACTATTTATCGTAGCATCTGGATTTTTTATTTATTGGTGCTATATTTTGGTAGTTACTTTAGGTGGTGATAAGGATAAGGAGTATCATTCTGAAACAGAAGGTAAATTCCCTTACTACGATCCAAAACTTTACAAGAACGAAGGTTAAATAAATTGATTATATTAAATATAAGCCCACATTATCATAATGTGGGCTTTATTTTATTAAAAGATAATAAACTTATTTTTCTTTTCTACAAGGGACTACAACAACTGGGACGTTAGCATTTTTAGTCAAATCTTTAGTTAATGATCCAACAAAAACATCGTAGATTCCGCTTCTGCCGTGTGATCCCATTACGATATAATCGCCAGTTTTTTCAGTAACATAATCCATTATCACTTCCGATGCGTTGCCTTGTTTCAGGATGTGCGATGCGTCAACATCGTGAGCAATAATATATTGCTCGAGTCTATTGAGTTCTTTCAGTTCATATTTTAACTCGTTTTCCTCAACTTCTGGAAAGTATTGGTAACCCATATCGCTTATTACAAATCCAATGTCAGTCGGACTTACATGGATGAGGTGGATTTTGGCATTAACATCTTTTGCGAAAGAAATGGCATAATCTATAAGTTTTTCTGTGCTATCAGAAAAGTCAATGGGAAGGATAATGTTTTTCATGACTATAATTTTCAGGTTAATGATTATCTTAAAGATAAGATGCTAATTCGAAATTAATATTTCAATAATATTAATTTTAAATCCATCTTTTACTCTTCTATAAAGATAAGAATTTTAAATTAAAGTTCTACTGTATGCGTAATGATAAAAGTTTCTTGTCCTCCAAAAATCCCTCTAGAATATCATTTTCTTCTACTTTGCCGACGCCTTTTGGCGTTCCTGTAAAAATTAAATCACCAACTCTTAACGTGAAATATTGTGACGCAAAAGCGATAATACTATCGATATCAAAAATCATCTCCTTTGTATTTCCGTTTTGGACTTTTTCGCCGTTTTTTGTTAAAGAAAAATTTAATGATGCTAAATCATAATTGCTTTTATTAACGAGATCTGTAACGGCAGCAGAACCATCAAATCCTTTGGCAAGTTCCCAAGGAAGGCCTTTTGCTTTTAGTTCGCTTTGTAAATCGCGTGCTGTAAAGTCAATGCCCAAGCCTATTTCTTCATAATGTTTACTTGCATTTTCCTTTTGAATGTATTTGCCGCCTTTTGATATTTTAACAACAACTTCCAATTCATAATGGATGTCGTTACTAAATTCGGGAATGTAGAAATCGGAATCTTTTTTCAGAACTGCCGTATCTGGTTTAATAAAAATTACAGGATTTTCTGGTACTTCATTGCCAAGTTCTTTAGCGTGCTCGGAATAGTTTCGACCTATGCAAATAATTTTCATGTCTTAATTTTAAGTTTAATTAAAATAAAAAAGCAAGATTAAAACTTGCTCATTAATTGAATTTTCGTCCATATTTTCTTGGTGTACAATGGGAAGTCAGCATTTTGCAGCCATCCATAATAACCGTGATCTTTTTGGAAAACACTTTTCACCGTTTGTCCTTTGTATTTTCCGAAGTTAAAGATTTCTTCATTCTTGTCATTAAAACCGATAAAACCTGCTAAGTCTGCATTTTTCTGATGATAAGAATATTCGCTTAGACCCAAAATATCATTTGGAAGATCATCGTATTTACCAATTTGTGCATCTAGAACTTCGAAAGTTGCCAAAGTATCTGCTTCGGCAGAGTGCGCATTTTCTAATGTTTTTCCACAGTAGAATTGATAAGCAGCACCAAGATTACGCGGTTCTTTTTTAAAGAAAATCGTTTGCGCATCAACAAATTTGTGCTTGTTAAGGTCAAAATCCATTCCTGCACGAAGTAATTCTTCAGCCAAAACTGGAATATCAAAACGGTTAGAGTTGAAACCACCCAAATCCGAATCTTTTATCATTTCTAAAATTTTTGGAGCGATATCTTTGAAGCTAGGCGCATTCATCACATCTTTGTCATAGATGCCGTGTACCAAGCTTGAAGCTTCCGGAATTGGCATTCCAGGATTTACCAACCACGTTTTGGTTTCTTTAGAAGCGTCTGGATTAACTTTTAGAATAGACATTTCAACAATTCTGTCGGTAGAAACATTGGTTCCTGTTGTTTCTAAATCGAAAACGCAAAGGGGTTTATATAATTTGAGATTCATTCTTTTTTAGTTATGAATTATGAATTAATTTTTTTAGATCTATTTAAGTTGTTTTTGAAATACTAACGAAATGAGAATATAATAAATCACCAAAAACGGAATAGCATTGACGCCTAATGCGATTAATAAGATGATTCCGCCAATTAATAAAGCCAATTTTGGATGGTTATCTTCCAATTTCATCGACTTGAATTTCATTGAAATCATTTTAATAGGGCTTACCAAAAGCCAGCTACAAATGATGGTTAAAACGATTAATATCTCTGCATTTAGAATATTATTTAATTCTAAAAAGGATGCTGTGTTGCTTGCGATTTGATTTTGATTTAAAAAGTATAAACCAAATAAAAATACAGTATTAGTCGGCGTATTAAGACCTTTGAAATAATAGGTTTGCTCTTCGTCCAGATTGAAAATAGCCAATCGTAAACACGAAAATAAAGTCACAAAAAATCCTAGATATTTGATCTCAAAAGGAAAATCGATTCCGAAAGCTGTGTGACCGTAGACTTCCAAAAATTTGTAAAGGACAACACCCGGGAAAAATCCGAAACTCACCATGTCCGCTAACGAGTCCAGTTGTACGCCAAGATTGCTGTTGGATTTTAACGCACGCGCTACAAATCCATCGAAAAAATCCAGCACCAAAGACAGGATTAGACAAAAGCCTGCTGTTTTGTAATCGTTGTTTAATAAATGGATGACACCTACGCAACCAGAAAATAAATTGGCAAGCGTAAAAGCATTGGCAAGATTATTTTTAATAAAGTTCATAGCACAAAAGTACAAAATATTGATGTTGGGCAATGACAATTTGCAAGAAGAAAAGTCAGGAAATAATTACTGAACATGTAAAAAATGTATTTTTGCAAGATGAAAGATATTAGATGGCAGGAGTTTCTAATCCTGATGTATCGCCTTTTTTTGGTTTACTTTTTTTATCAAATTGCGAGATTTTTGTTTTGGTTTTTTAACCGAGACTTGTTAAAAATCGATAGCATTGGTGATTATTTTAATATAGCTTATCATGGTACAGCCTTTGATACGACCGCGATTTTGTATGTCAACTCGGTGTTTATATTGTTGAGTTTAATGCCAATTGCTGTCAATTCAAAAATGGGATATCAAAAGTTTTTGTTTTGGTGGTATTTCATCACAAATGGGATTGCGTTTTCGTTTAATTTTGGAGATTTCGTTTATTTCAGATTTAGTCAGTCACGTTTAACCTCTTCGGTGCTTTCTGTAGTTGAGCACGAAAGTAATTTAACCCAGGTTTTTTTGAATTCAACGATTCAGAATCCGATGGTTTTGATAAGTTTTGCGTTATGTATGGCGCTTTGGATCTTTTTATATAGACGCGTTAAAGTCCATTATCGCAAACCACATAATCTAGTGGTATATTTTGTGTCGAGTATTTTGATATTGTGCGGAACTGCAGTTTTGGTCGTAGGTGGTATTCGCGGTGATTTTAGACATAGCACGCGACCGATTAATTTGGTGGACGCAAATAAGCATGTCAAGAATCCAACCTTAGCCAATGTTGTTCTTAACAGTGTTTTTTCGTTTTTTAGAACAATCAATACGAATAGTTTTAAAATTGTTCATTTCGTTGATGATGTCTTTATTGAAAAGGAAATTCAGCCGTACAAAAACTATAAACGACATGTTGAATCGCGACCTAATGTTGTCATTTTTATTGTTGAAAGTTTCGGGAAAGAATATTCTGGCGCATTTAATAAAGAAACAAATATTAAAGATTATGTGTCGTATACGCCTTTTGTAGACAGTTTGGCACAGCATAGTTTGATTTTTACTAATGCCTTTGCTAATGGTCGCCAGTCGATTCATGGGATGAGTTCTGTGTTGGCGGGGATTCCGAGTTTGACGGATGCTTTTACGTCGTCGCCATATTCTAATCAAAAAATTCAGTCGATTGTTTCTGTCGCTAATGATTTGGGTTACGACACAAGTTTTTATCACGGAGCACCCAATGGCTCGATGGGCTTTTTAGGATTCGGAAATATTTTAGGTTTTCAACATTATTTCGGAAAAGACGAATATAATAATGATAAAGATTTTGATGGGATTTGGTCAATTTGGGATGAACCGTTTTTTCAGTATTTTGCCAATAATATAGGGTCTCATCAACCTTTTTTGGCGACAATTTTTACAGCATCTTCGCATGATCCTTTTAAGATTCCTGAACAATATAAAGGGAAATTTATAAAGGGACCTTTGGCGATACATGAGCCAATCCAATACACGGACATGTCTCTAAAAAAATTCTTTGAAACCGCTTCTAAAAAACCTTGGTATCAAAACACTATTTTTGTGATTACAGCAGATCATACCAATATGATCCATTATCCAGAATATCAAAAAACAATGAATCGCTTTGCAATTCCGTTGTTGTTTTATTCACCAAATCCAAAATATAATCTTCAAGGCGTTAATAAAGATTTTGTCCAACAGATTGACATTTATCCAACTTTAGCAGATTTGATGGGTTATAATAAAACAATCCGAAGCTGGGGGAGAAGTTTGGTGTCTGATAAAAACGAACCGAGCATTATTGTAAATTCTGATTCTATCCAAGAACAAATGATAATTGGAGATTTTATTTATACTTTTAATGGTAAAGAAGTAACTGGGATTTACGATAAGACGGATTTAGGATTGACCAATAATCAAATTAACAAAGCAAAATCTAAGCAACAAGAATTGGATATGATGAAAGTAAAAGCTTGGTATCAAGATTATATGAATCGGGTGATTAATAAAAAATTGTATTAGATGCATATTATTTTTTTGATCATTAATTAAAAAATACTTGTTGGTATAGAATATTTATTTATTTTTATCGAATGTTAATTTAACTTTAACAACTTCTTTATATCATAACATTGTTAATAAATTTAAAATTATGAAAAAATACATGCTTGCCTTTGCAACAATATTCATTAGTGCTATGTCTTTCGCGCAAATCGAGGGAAAATGGAAAACCATCGATGACGAAACAGGAAAAGCTAAATCTTATGTTGAGATTTTTAAAAAATCAGATGGTAAATATTACGGAAAAGTAGCTCAATTGTTAATTAAGCCAACAGATCCTAATTGCACAGGTTGTAAAGATGACCGCAAAGGAAAACCAATTTTGGGTATGGAAGTTATCCGTGGACTATCAAAAGACGGTAACGAATTTACTGGAGGGACAATCACCGACCCTAAAAATGGAAAAACTTACAAGTGTACAGTTACTAAAGATGGAGACAAGCTTAATGTAAGAGGATACATGGGGATCTCTCTTATCGGAAGAACCCAAACTTGGCAAAAAGTAGACTAATATTACTTAAGATTTAAGATCAAAAAAAAGCAAGTTCTCAGGAGCTTGCTTTTTTATGCTATGCAAATAATAAAAAAATCTTACTTTTGTAGTCTAAAATTTTTCAATAAATGAAAGAATATACTTTTCGTGAAGTCATTGCTCAAGCTATGAGCGAGGAGATGCGCAAGGACGAATCCATATACTTAGTAGGAGAGGAGGTTGCAGAATATAACGGAGCTTACAAAGCTTCTAAAGGTATGTTGGACGAATTTGGAGCTAAAAGAATTATCGATGCGCCAATCGCAGAACTAGGTTTTTCTGGTATTGCTGTTGGATCAGCTATGAATGGGAATCGCCCAATCGTAGAATTCATGACCTTCAACTTCTCGATGGTTGCTATTGACCAGATCATCAACAACGCTGCAAAAATGTTTCAGATGAGCGGTGGACAGTGGAATGTGCCAATCGTTTTCCGTGGGCCAACAGCTTCGGCAGGTCAGTTGGGCGCGACGCACTCACAAGCTTTCGAAAGTTGGTATGCTAACTGTCCAGGACTTAAGGTAATTGTACCATCTAACCCTTACGATGCGAAAGGACTTTTGAAAACAGCAATTCAGGATAACGATCCAGTTATTTTCATGGAGTCAGAGCAAATGTATGGCGACAAAATGGAAATTCCAGAAGAAGAATATTACATCCCAATTGGGAAGGCCGATATCAAAAAAGAAGGTAAAGATGTAACTTTAGTTTCTTTCGGTAAAATCATGAAATTGGCGATGCAGGCAGCAGCAGATTTAGAAAAAGAAGGGATTTCTGTAGAGGTTATCGACCTTAGAACAGTTAGACCACTAGATTACGACACTGTTTTAGCATCTGTTAAAAAAACAAACAGATTGGTGATTTTAGAAGAAGCATGGCCATTTGGGTCAGTTGCTTCAGAAATTACATATATGGTCCAGCAGAAAGCTTTCGATTATTTAGATGCGCCAATTAAGAGAATTACCACGCCAGATGCGCCAGCACCATATTCAGCGGCATTATTTGCAGAATGGTTCCCGAAATTGGAAACTATAAAAGCTGAAATCAAAAAAGCAATGTACATCAAAGCATAAACAAGTAACTCCCGATTCTGTTGGGAGTTTTTTTATGGCGTGTCCCTTCGCTCGGTAACATTTGGTGCTTGCTTCGCTGCGCACCGTCAGTTCCTCGCTGGGGTCGCTACGTCCGCTACAATCTTTGGCTTGGCGCTCGGACAGCTCCGCTACGCTCCGCCGCCTCGCGCCAAGCCAAAGGATTTTCGCTAACATCGCTCACGCGAGATCCGTGGTTTTATTAAAATTTATTCAAAAAAATAAAATAAAATTTGTAGATTCGAAAAATAGTTCTATTTTTGCAACTCAAAATGAGATGTAAAATATGTTAATAATTCCAGTAAAAGACGGAGAGTCTATCGACAGAGCTTTAAAAAAGTACAAAAGAAAATTTGATAAAACAGGTGTTGTTCGTAAACTAAGAGCAAGACAACAATTTATCAAGCCTTCTGTAACTAACAGACAAGCTTTAGCAAAAGCAGCTCATAAACAAAGACTACAAAGCAAAGAAGAACAAGCTTAATATTCTTTTTCGCTAATCATACAATCACTCTCAAATTCGTATATTTGAGAGTGATTTTTTTTTATATCTAACCCATTTTAGTCGATGTTAGAAAAATTCTTGGATTATATCCGTATCGAAAAGCGATATTCCGCACACACCATAACATCTTATAAAAAAGACTTAGAAGACTTTACGTCCTTTGTTTTAAAAACCGAAGCCACCGCAGATCTTCGTGATATTAGCAAGAAGGTTATTCGTAACTTTATAGTACATCTTAGCGAGAATAGACTCAGTAAGCGAAGTATCAACCGAAAGCTCTCATCCTTACGTGGTTTTTATGTTTATTTACTCAGGATTGGCGAGATTACGGTATCTCCGATGGAGAGTATCTCTTCCCTCAAATTCTATGCAGAAAAACAACAAGCCTTCTCTCAAGACGAGATGACTTTGTTGCAGGAGAAGACCGAAAGCAGATCAGCTATGTCTTTGTTAGAAAAATTGATTATTGAGACCTTGTATCAAACGGGGATGAGAAAGACAGAACTTTGCAATCTTCTTTTCGAAAACGTAGATTTTAGCAAATCAGAATTTAAGATTATTGGTAAAGGAAATAAGCAACGCGTGGTTCCTATTTCTGAAAGATTGCACCGTGACCTCCAAAATTATGCCGAAGTGCGTCGTCCTGATGCAGAAAATAAAACTTATTTTTTTATTAACAAAAAGGGCAAAAAACTCGGTGAAAGATTTGTTTATTCGGTGGTAAATAAGTACCTTAGTCTTGTTACTACTAAAGAGAAGAGGAGTCCGCATATGCTCAGACATAGCTTTGCTACACATGTTTTGAACAACGGCGCCGAAATTTCTAAAGTAAAAAAAATCTTGGGACATTCCAGTTTAGCTTCAACACAAGTCTATACCGAGGCTAATATAGAAGAATTGAAGAAGGTCTTTAACAAAGCGCATCCAAGAGCACTAAAGAAATAGGAAGAATGTGATACACCATCACATCCATAATATTAATTTTCAAAAAAAAAATGTTGTTATGAAAATCACAGTTCAGGCAATGGGGTTGACACCTCACGAACCATTAGAAGAAAGAATTGAAAACAAATTAAACAAATTAGATACGTTTTATGACAAAATTGTCGAGTGTCAAGTATTCTTAAAAGTAGAAAACACTTCGGACAAAGAAAACAAAACGACAGAACTTATCGTAAAAATTCCGGGTGACGACATTGTTGTTAAGAAGACTTGTGCTAGTTTTGAAGAAAGTCTTGATCTTTGTGCGGACACCGCTAAGAAATTGTTAATCAAGAGAAAAGAAATGGCTTAAAAAAAAGTTTGAAAAAACTTAATAAAAAATTTGGGGATTTCAATAAAACTACGTTATATTTGCACTCGCAAAACAGAACGAAAGTTTTTTGAAATCCTCAGTTTTTATAAGGCTTTGCAGAAAGTCACAAAAAATAAAAATTTTTAAAAAAAAACTTGAAAAAGTTTTTGGAAATAAGAAAATAAGTTTTATATTTGCAACCGCTTAACCAAAGCAAGATAAGAGTTCTTAAATATAAAATGCCTCCATAGCTCAGTTGGCCAGAGCACGTGATTTGTAATCTCGGGGTCGTGGGTTCGAATCCCTCTGGAGGCTCTATTAAAAATACTGGGGAGATTCCAGAGCGGTCAAATGGGACTGACTGTAACTCAGTTGCTTCGGCTTCGTAGGTTCGAATCCTGCTCTCCCCACGTTTTTTTAATGTTGCAAATTCAAAATTTAATTTTTAAATTTGCTCCCGTTACCAACATTTTTGGAAACAAAATTGCGGAAGTAGCTCAGTTGGTAGAGCGTCAGCCTTCCAAGCTGAATGTCGCGGGTTCGACCCCCGTCTTCCGCTCAACTAAAATCACAAACCTCTTCTGGAATGTGATTTTTTTTTATCCAAGCCGACATAGCTCAGGGGTAGAGCGCTTCCTTGGTAAGGAAGAGGTCGTGAGTTCAAATCTCATTGTTGGCTCTCTATCCAAACCGCTTTTACAGCGGTTTTTTTGTTTTGCTCTTTCTTCTTAATTTTATTACTTTTACTTTGTAAAATGTATATAAAAGATTACTAAATAATTTTTTTTTACATACACTATATCACATGCATGAAGCAAAAATGATTATTGAAATTAGATTAAGATATATTACAAACTAAAACAGAAGTAGTGGGAATTGCATGCCATATTTAAAATCATATCTACAAACAATATAAAATGAAAAAGTCTATACTATTTTTTCTTATACTATCTTCAATTGGCATTTTTAGTCAGGAAAAAGTATCAGAATTATTTGTGAGTAAAAAATTTAACCAGTTCTCATTTTTTAATTTGAAAACAAAAAGCGGTAAAACAATAGACCAGTTTTCAGAGTTGAATTTAGCATATTATAAAAATCAAGGCTCATTAGCTTTGGAAATGAATGGCAATACCTATCCTTTACAAATAGAAAAAATAGAAAAAGATAAGCAAGGTGTTTATAGTGTAATAGGAATAGATAATGAAGGTATAAGTAGGACTTACCAACTTCAATATGAAGGAGAAAAATTAATATATTTTATTTTTGTTAACAGATTCGGATAATCCAGAAGAAGTTATTTTGTTATACGTTAAAATCTAAATTATATGAAAAAATATTTACTACTTACATTTATGATCGTGTCGGGGTTTGTCTTTGGGCAATTTACAATTAACCAAGAGGAAGGATTGACAGATTTCGTGGTTACAAATGTTCCTGAAAAAAAACAAAGTGAAATTTATAGTAAATCAAAAGAGTGGATTGAAAGAACTTTTAAAAATCCTGACTTTGTAACTAAAGGCGATATTGTTAACGACTACATAAGATTTGAAACAGTTGATAAAAATTATTTTTGCCAAAATGATAAAAACCAACTTTTATTCAATTGTTATACAGTGAAGTCTGTTGTTGAATTATCATTTAAAGATGGCAGATATAAATTTGATGTTTTAAGTACATCAATGTTGGTTCCAAGATTTGGTGGTGGGGTTGAATATATGGAAATAGATTTCAAAGATAAGACGTATTATAAAAAAGATAAATCGGTTAGATCATCAGTCGAAAAATTATTTAGGCTTGTGCCAAAATACTATAATTCTATGAATGGGGATTTGTCAAATTATATTGCAAAAGGAATTGAAAAAAACGACAATTGGTAACCTAATTTTCACACTATATTCACACCACTACAAAACCTTTAAAAAATGTTTGCATTTTAGTGAACCTATAAAACAATCAAAATTCTAAAATAATACTAGCATTTTTTTTATGTCTTTATTTTTTGTTAATTTTCAGAAAAATTTTTCGGATGAAGGTGTTAATTCTCGAAGACGACTTGGTGTTATCAGAAGAACTTTGCAAGTTTTTGACTGCTAACGATTTTGCGTGTGATAAGGTGTATGATGGCGAAGCTTTTTTAAGTCAAGCCAAAATGCAGCATTATGATTTTTTTCTTCTAGATATCAATGTTCCTAAGATTAACGGACTAGAAGTCTGCGAAACGATACGTTCTTATGACAAAATAACGCCTATCGTTATTCTCTCTGCTTACGGTGATTTATCGGATAAAAAAGATGCTTATAGTCGATTGGCAGACGATTATCTAGTTAAGCCTTTTCAGTTTGAAGAATTGTTACTGCGTATTAACTCTTTGTTGCGTAGAAAAGTGTCTACTGATACACGTTCTGAAGATGTCATCGTAATTGGTGATCTTAAGATTAGCAAAGCAGATCACAAAGCATTTCGCGGAAATCAAGAAATTAATTTAACGGTTAAAGAATTTCAGCTTTTGGTTTTCTTGGCAGAAGCGCAAGGTCGCACCGTGTCTAAGCAGCAGATAACTGAACAAGTGTGGGAGCATAATTTTAGTACTAATACCAATACGGTAGAAGTGTACATTAACTTTTTAAGAAAGAAAATAGATAAAGATTTCCCAGTTAAGCTGATCCATACACGGTCAGGCTTTGGTTACTATCTTAGCCTTGTACAATAGATGACTCTCAAACGGAAGATAGCGCTTAATCTAAGTATCGCCTTTTCAATTCTGTTTGGGTTGGTGATGATTGTTATTTATATCCTGTTTAATGGTTTTAGAAAAGAAGAATTTAAAGAGCGATTTCGGAAGCGACTTGATTTTACAATAACTTTTATCGAAAAGTCTAAAAACTTTGAGGAAGAGGCGCCTTTGTTTTTTGATGAAAACTCTGATAACGTCTTGCTTAATGAGCAGATTCTTATTTTTAATGCTAAAAGAGAGCTAATCTACAGCACGATTAAAGATCGAAAAGTGAGTTGGGACAGTCGGATTTTGGATGACTTAGAAAATAAAAAAATTATCTACGACGAAAGTGCTTCGCCCGAAATCTATGCTGCACTTAGAGAGATTAATAAAACCAAGTATTACATTTTAACGACAGCAATTGATGTTAATGGTAACTCAAAATTGTTGTTTCTTAAATATCTTTTGATTTTTTCCTACGCCGTCAGTTTGCTTATTCTTTGGCTGTTTTGCTACAATATTGTTAGTAAGTTTTTGAAACCCCTCGAAGAGCTTAATGCGCAAGTTTCGGATATTACGGCGCACAAATTAACCAATCAAATCCCAGAGCAGAATTCCAAAGACGAAATAAGTGTATTGACGAGGTCTTTTAATACGATGATTAAACGACTTAACGATGTTTTCCAGTCACAAAAAGATTTTACGGCAAGTGCCTCGCACGAGATCAGAACGCCGTTGACCAGGATGTCTTTCCAATTGGAGAATTTAATAAAGCTTCAAAAACATGATGATGAGGTTCTAGCGTCGTTAAAAAGAATGCACGCCGACGTCCATCAATTGTCAGATTTGACGAACTCGCTGTTGCTATTAACGAAATTTGACAAAGAAAACATCCGAAGTATTTTCGAACTGGTAAGGATAGATGAGGTCGTATTTGATGCTTTTGCAAATGTTGAAAGTAACTTCCCAGAATTGCAAATGGATTTCGAAATCTTGGATAATATCGACGATCTCGATATTTTAGAACTTCACGGTGTTAAGTCGCTTTTAGAAATTGTTTTTATTAATTTATTAAAAAACGCAGCCATCTATTCCGAAGATCAAAAAGCTAGCGTGGACATTTTACAAATCGATAATCATTTGGTTGTCGATGTTTGTTCAAAAGGAAAAACCCTGAGCGAAGAAGAACAATCTCGATTGTATGAAGCTTTTATGAGAGGCGACAATACTCAAAACAAATCCGGATCTGGACTTGGGCTTCGAATTACTAAGCGTATTTTGGAATATCATAACGCCGATATTTCTTACATCTCAAAATCTGAAAACGAAAATCTCTTCAGAGTTACGTTTTAAATCCATATTTTTTTAGACTTTTTCTAAATTTTCTAAAAACACGCTGGTTTCTGTTATCAAAAGTAACTCATCTTAAATCGTGTGATTTTTTATGTTAATTGATTTTAAATCAGTGTATTGTATTTTAGTTTGTCTAATTGCAATTAATTAATTTAATTTTTTTTTAATTGAATTTTAAGTAGGTTTTAATTTGAGAAGTGCTCTTTTGTCTCAAAGCCTATAAGATGAGATGTTTAAAAAGCTTAATTTTTGTGTTCAACGGTCTATTCTGTGCCCAACAAAAAATGACTCTCGCGGACTGCGAAGTCGCCTTTCAGAAAAATAATTTGCAACTATTAGCAGAGCAATACAATCTGAGTATGGCAGATGCTGACATTGTACAGTCAAAGATTTGGCCGTTACCCGAGCTAAGTTTGCAGGTCAATGCCTACAATCCTGAGGACAAAAAATTAGTTGATGCTGCCCATTCTAAAAGTGTGAGCGTGTCGCAACTTATTTTTCTTGGTGGCAAAAAGAAGAACGAAATCGCTTTTGCAAAGTCCAATAAAGAATTATCGATGTTGCAGTTCAATCAATTATTGGTTGATCTAAAAGCACAATTAAGAATCGCTTTTTTTAGTCTTTATTTCGAAAACAAAAAGCTAGAAAGTGTGCAATATCAGCTTGGTTACATGGAAGAGCTTTTGGCAGCTTATAATGTGCAAGTCAAAAAAGCTAATGTTTCTTTAAAAGATAAAGTGCGTTTACAAAGCCTCGTAATACAATTGAATAATGATAAAATCGCAGGTAACAACGAGATATTGGCACTTCAAAAGACGCTTAAAGTTTTAACAGGGATTTTCGAAGATATAACGCCAGATGTCGAATCTCTCGATGCTTTACAGCTTTTAGAACTTTCAACAGCTGATGATTTGGAACAGATTAAATCCAAAGCTATCACTCATAATGCTGACTATCAATACGCTCAACGTTTGATAGATCATGCGAAACTCTACGCACAATGGCAGAAGTCCCTCAATGTGCCAGATCTTAATATCGGTGCGGCTTGGGATCAAATTAGTGGGGGTTTTCGTAATGAAATTAACCTCAATATTGGTATCCCGATTCCGCTTTGGAAAAGTAATAAAGGGAATGTCGATAAAGCGAATCTTGTGATTCAACAAAATCAAAAAAATGCAGAGTTTCTAAAACTGGATTTAGAAACACAAGTCGCTTCGTCTTATAACATTTGGAAGAATAACTACGACCAATTAAAAAGTATTACCGAGGAAGATATCAAAGATCTACACGCTGTGTATGATGGCATGTTGAAGAATTTTAGAAATTCTAACATTAGCCTCATCGAATTCACCGATTTTATGGACAGTTATCGCGAGACGATGCTTCAACTCTACAACATAAGAAGGCAAGTTATTCTGTCTGCCGAGCAATTAAATCAATTAGTACAAACAAAAATTTTCTATTAATCATGAAAAATTTAATCATTATTCCAACGGTTGTTATGGGTCTTTTTTCTTGTTCTAAAAACGAGAAAGATGTCAAAGCGCCGATACAGAAAGGATTTGAACTTAGTAATACAATGTATGCAACCACCACATTCGCAAAAGTTGAAAAGAAATTTATAGAAAACGAGATCAGTTTTTTTGGAAAAATTGCAGCTGACAAAAATAATTACATCGACGTATTTCCATTGGTTGGCGGTAATGTGTTGAGTGTTAATGTGGAGCTTGGCGATTATGTCCGAAAAGGTCAAGTGTTAGCGACCATTAGAAGTACAGAGCTTGCAGAAGTTCAGAAGGATGTTAGCGATGCTAAAACCGATTTGGTGGTGGCACAAAATAATCTGCGAGTGGCTAAAGAAATGTACGAAGGCAAACTCACCACCGAAAAAGATGTGCTCGAAGCCAAAAGTCAAGTGAAAAAAGCACAAGACCAAATGCAACGTGCTAACGCGGTTAGTACAGTTTACAATGTTAAAAAAGGAAATATATATTCTGTACTGGCACCGATTAGCGGTTACATTGTTCATAAAGATATCAATAAGGATATGCAACTACGCAGCGACAGAAGTGACAATATTTTTGATGTGGCGAACACCAAAAAAGTTTGGGCAATTATGAACATTAATGAAGCTGATATTAATAAAATCCATTTGGGTATGAAAGCCGAAGTTTCGACTTTGACATATCCTGATAAAACCTTCTATGGTAAAATTGATAAGATTTTTAAAATCATTGATCCAAATACCAATGCGATGCAAGCCAAAGTCATTTTGGATAATGCGGACGGACTACTTATTCCGGATAGTAAAGCGACAGTCAAAGTAACATCTACTGATAGTACGACTGCACTTGCGATTCCGTCCAAGGCGGTGATTTATGACGACAATCGATATTTCGTTGTCGTTTTTAAATCAAGAACTAATATCAAAGTCAAAGAGGTTAAAATTCTTAAACAAGTTGGCGACGTTACCTACATTTCCGAAGGTGTGTCCGAAGGCGAAGAAGTGATCACTAATAACCAGCTCTTAATCTATCGATCATTAATTGTTTAGAAATTTGATTTAAACTTTCTTTTCATTTTTCCCTTTGTTTGAAAGCATTTAGAGCAATTACTTCTAATTGTGTAGGATGCTACGGACCAACATTTCTGAAAACTTTCAAAAAATTATTATGAACAAACTCATTAAAAATATAATTTCATTTTCATTAAAGAATAAAGCCTTCACCTTTATTTGGGTTGCTATTTTGGCAGTCGCTGGTTTTATCAGTTTTAAAAATATGCCGATTGAAGCATTTCCTGATGTGACCAATACACAGATTGTCATCATTACCCAATGGAATGGTCGAAGCGCAGAAGAGGTGGAGCGTTTTGTGACAACACCTGTTGAGCTTGCGATGAGCTCGGTTCAGAGAAAAACAAGCGTCCGAAGTACAACAATGTTTGGACTTTCCATTGTCAAAATTCTTTTTGATGACGGCGTAGATGACATCTTTGCGCGGAGTCAAGTCAACAATCAACTTCGGACCGTTAGTCTTCCCAATGAAGTCGATCCCGAAGTGCAGCCGCCCTATGGACCAACGGGGGAGATATTTAGATATACTTTAGAAAGTGAAACTAAAGATTCTCGAGAATTATTAACGCTTCAGAATTGGGTCATTGATCGCGCGCTGCGCGGCGTTCCTGGTGTTGCGGACATCAATGTTTTTGGTGGTCAAGAGAAAGTCTATGAGCTGAGTGTCGATCCACGACGTTTGGATAAATATAATCTGACGCCACTACAAGTTTATGATGCGGTCACGCAAAGTAACCTGAATGTCGGTGGCGACGTGATCGAAAAAAATGGTCAAGCTTATGTTGTTCGTGGGATTGGACTTGCAAAATCGATTGAAGATATCGAGAATATTAGCATTCAGAATAATAATGGAAATCCAGTTTTGGTTAAATATATTGCAGAAGTCCACGAGTCGTCATTGCCGCGAGTAGGGCAGGTGTCACTTAACCGTGATCCAGATACGGTCGAAGGAATTGTCGTGATGAGAAAAGGTGAAAATCCGCGCGAAGTTCTGGCCGGTGTCAAAGCAAAAATTAAAGAACTTAACGAAAACATTCTTCCAAAAGGAGTGAAGATGGTGACATTCTACGATCGCGATGACCTTATGGATTTTACAACAAAAACAGTGATGCATAACCTTATCGAAGGGATCATTTTGGTAACCGTTATTGTTTTTATTTTTATGGCAGACTGGCGAACGACCTTTATCGTATCGATTATTATTCCGTTGTCATTGTTGTTTGCGTTTCTGTGTCTTAATCTCGTAGGGATGAGCGCCAATCTTTTATCGCTGGGTGCAGTCGATTTCGGGATTATCATCGATGGCGCCGTCGTCATGGTGGAAGGGCTTTTTGTAATGCTCGACCATCGTGCTCATCAATATGGTATGAATCGTTTTAACAAAATGGCAAAGGGCGGTTGGATTAAACAAACCGGAACTGGACTTGGAAAAGCAATCTTCTTTTCAAAATTGATTATCATCACGTCTTTACTGCCCATTTTTGCATTCCAGAAAGTGGAAGGCAAAATGTTTTCGCCTTTAGCTTATACTTTAGGATTTGCGTTGTTGGGTGCGCTACTTTTTACATTGACCTTAGTGCCGGTTTTATCACATTTACTTTTAAATAAGAAGGTAAAAGAAAAAAACAATCCGTTTGTTAATTTTTGGGATCGAATTGTATTGGCAGGATTTTCTTTCACTTTTAAAAATAAGAAGAAAAGTATCATCGTTGCGCTAGGTATTTTGGGAAGTGTTTTATTTTCTGCAAAATTTCTCGGCACCGAATTTCTTCCGCAACTTAATGAAGGTTCGTTATGGATAACTGCAGAGATGCCGATGAGTTCTTCGCTTAAGGAATCTCTTAAAACAGCGGACGGGCTTAAAAAAGTTATCATGAGCTTTTCGGAAGTGACAGGCGTTTTGGCGCAAACAGGACGTAGTACAGATGGGACCGATCCTAATGGTTTTGGATTCGTGCAGTTTGCGGTTAATCTCGCGCCGCGCGAACAGTGGAAGCGAAAGATAACTTACGACGAACTTATTGAAGAAATTGATGCTAAGCTTAGAAATTATCAAGGGATAACATTTAATTATTCTCAGCCGATTTCTGATAATGTTGCTGAAGCGGTTGCCGGTTTTAAAGCTGAAAATGGTATTAAAATCTATGGTGATAATCTTAAGACATTGGATCGTTTGGCAGATGAGGTTTTAAAATCGATTGAAAATGTTGATGGCGTTAAAGATGCAGGAATTATCAAAAATATAGGACAACCAGAAGTTGTTGTGGTGCTAGACCGTAACAAGATGGCTGCTTACGGTGTGATGGCATCGGATGCGCAAGCGGTTTTAGAAATGGCTTTCGGTGGGAAAACAGCTTCCGAAATGTTTGACGGTGAAAAAAAATTCCCGATTAGATTACGTTACTCCGAAGACTATCGAAAGAACGAAACCGATATCGCATCGTTGATGGTACCGACGCAAGATGGTTCTAAAATTCCGTTAAAAGAAATTTCTACTATCGAGAAGGATAATGGTGCGGCCTTTATCTACAGAGATGATATTAAACGGTATATCGGGGTTAAATTTTCTATCCGCAATCGTGATTTGGGAAGTACCATCGCCGATGCACAAAAGAAAGTTGCTGACATCAATTTGCCAGAAGGCTATTCGGTTAGCTGGACAGGGCAGTTCGAAAATCAACAACGTGCGACGCACAGACTTGGACAAGTGGTGCCTATTAGTTTTATAATGATTTTCTTTTTGCTGTTCATTTTATTTGGAAATATAAAAGATTCGTTGTTGGTATTAGCCAATGTTCCTTTTGCCTTAATTGGTGGGATTTTGGCATTACATTTTACCAATATTAATTTCGGGATTTCTGCTGGTGTTGGGATGATCGCCTTGCTTGGGATTTGTATTCAAAATGGAGTGATTTTAATAACTGAGTTTCATCATAACGTCAAGTTGGGATTAAGTTTGGAGGATTCCATTATCCAAGGTGTTAAAGTTAGGACGCGTCCCGTGGTGATGACCGCTATGATGGCATCGATTGGATTATTGCCAGCTGCTTTGTCAACAGGTATTGGATCGGAGTCTCAAAAACCTTTAGCTATTGTTATTATCGGAGGTTTGATAACAGCTACACTGTTAACCTTGTTGATATTTCCGATCATATTTTGGATGTTTAATAGAGATAAAAAAGAAATATCTTTTGAATAATTTTGAACTAATTAATAATAAGTTTCCGAAAGTGAATTTTTTTTGTAAATTTGCAACTGAAAAATAGATAGGTATAAATGTTGGTGAATTTTTAAAAAAAATATCAAAAAATATTTTGGTATTAAAAAAATCACTATATTTGCACACCTAAAAATTGAATTGTAAATAATTAAATATTAAAGTCATGGCAAAGGAAACGTTTAATCGTAACAAACCCCACTTGAACATTGGTACTATTGGTCACGTTGACCATGGTAAAACTACTTTAACTGCTGCGATCAGTAAAGTATTAGCTGATAAAGGTCTTGCTGAGAAAAGAGATTTCTCTGCGATTGACTCTGCACCAGAAGAAAAAGAAAGAGGTATTACTATCAATACTGCACACATTGAATACGAAACTGAAAACCGTCACTACGCTCACGTTGACTGTCCAGGTCACGCCGACTATGTTAAGAACATGGTAACTGGTGCTGCTCAAATGGATGGAGCAATCTTAGTATGTGCTGCAACAGATGGTCCAATGCCTCAAACTAGAGAGCATATTCTTCTTTGTCGTCAGGTTAACGTTCCTAGAATCGTTGTATTCATGAACAAAGTTGACATGGTTGACGATGCTGAGCTTTTAGAGCTTGTTGAATTAGAATTAAGAGACTTATTGTCTTCTTACGAATATGATGGTGATAACTCTCCAGTTATCCAAGGTTCTGCTCTAGGTGCACTTAACGGTGAACCAAAATGGGTTGCAACTGTTGAAGAATTAATGGCTGCTGTTGATACTTGGATCGAGCAACCAGTAAGAGATCAAGATAAACCATTCTTGATGCCAATCGAAGACGTATTCTCTATTACAGGTAGAGGTACTGTAGCAACTGGTAGAATCGAGGCTGGTGTTATCAACACTGGTGATCCAGTTGATATCGTTGGTATGGGTGATGAAAAATTAACTTCTACAATTACAGGGGTTGAGATGTTCAGAAAGATCCTAGATAGAGGTGAAGCTGGTGATAACGTAGGTCTATTGTTGAGAGGTATTGAAAAAACTGACATCAAGAGAGGTATGGTAATCGCTAAGAAAGATTCAGTAACACCACACAAAAAATTCAAAGCAGAGGTTTATATCCTTTCTAAAGAAGAAGGTGGTCGTCACACACCATTCCATAACAAATACCGTCCTCAGTTCTACGTAAGAACAACTGACGTTACAGGTGAGATCTTCTTACCAGAAGGTGTTGAGATGGTAATGCCTGGTGATAACTTAACTATTACAGTAGAATTGTTACAACCAATCGCTCTTAACGTAGGTCTTAGATTTGCGATCAGAGAAGGTGGTAGAACAGTTGGTGCTGGTCAGGTAACTGAAATTATCGACTAATATCGAAAATATATAAAAGTTCCGTAAGGAAGCTTACGGAACTTTTTAATCTACGGGCATCGTCCAATGGTAGGATACCGGTCTCCAAAACCGTTGATCAGGGTTCGAATCCTTGTGCCCGTGCTAATAAGAATTTTATGAGTTCGCTAATTGATTTTTTGAAAGGTTCTTACACAGAGTTTAAAGATAAGGTAGAGTGGCCAAATTGGCCTGATTTGCAATCTTCAACTATCGTAGTTGCAATATCAACTGTTATTCTTGCGATGTTTACATTCGGTGTAGATACTTTGTTTAGTACGACAATTAAGAATTTTGTATCTTCTTTAATTAATATATTTAACTAAGGTTTTCTGCGATGGGTGAGTTGAAATGGTATGTGCTGAAAGCAATCAGCGGGCAGGAAAATAAAGTTAAGAGCTATATTGAGAACGAAATGAGAAGACTTAACATGGAGTCTTATGTTACTCAGGTCGTTATCCCAATGGAGAAAGTTATCTTAATTAGAAATGGAAAAAAGGTTCCGAAAGAAAGACCTTACTATCCAGGTTATCTAATGGTAGAAGCGGATTTAGTAGGTGAGGTTCCTCACATTATCAAAAATATTCCGGGGGTTATTTCTTTCTTAAGTTTAACTAAAGGTGGAGATCCCGTACCGATGAGAAAATCTGAGGTTAACAGAATGTTAGGTAAGATGGATGAGTTGTCAGAATTTGCAACAGATCTTGAGATTCCTTACGTAGTTGGAGAGAATGTGAAAGTTATCGATGGTCCTTTCAATGGATTTAATGGTACCATCGAAAGAATTCTTGAAGAGAAGAAAAAACTTGAGGTGTCCGTTATGATATTTGGTCGTAAGACTCCAATGGAACTTAGCTTCGTACAAGTAGAAAAAGTAGGATAAAAAATTTATACTATATTTGAAACCACTCAATCGAGTGGTTTTTTTTTTATGTTCAATTCAGACATTAATTCTGATAAAGACTTTCGTAAGTACGGTGGTTATATTGTATTAATTATTTAGACTTTTTATATGTCAATTGGCTAGTGTTATGGTCTTAAGACTTGATTGGTTTACCATGCTAATTATATCCGACCTGTATTTCGGATTTGATAATGTTTGGCATGACACAAGTTTTGTGCGACACCTTTACTTGAACTTATTTCTAAAATTCTTAAGTTGTTGTTGAATGCTTACAGTGTTGAAACACTTTCTGCTGTTTTAGTGACGATTTGTTCCACTTTATTAAGTATTCAGAATTAATTCATTTTACGAACTTTTAATCAGATTTGTGGTTTAAGATTTAGAAATTTTCTTTGATCGACTGGATTCTTCATGACTTTTGGTGGGAGTTTGCTGCTACGTTTACTTTTGATTCTTATGTGTTTACGACTTGTGTTTTGCCAATTTTATTTTATTATTTTTTTAAAGGAGAAAAAGAAGGCTATGGCTTGTCAACGTCCTTTTTTATTTTGTTTACTAGTATTTTTCTATTATTCTTTGTAGGCTTTGCTGTTGTGAATGCTCAATCACTTTATGAATTGTACCACTTTGCATTGTATTTCTATTAAAATTAAAAACTTATTGATTTTTAACGATTTGGTATTTGTAGATTCAAAAATATTTTATAATTTTGCAATCCGAAATACCATCTTGTTAGGTGAGACAACAATATGGTATGAATAAATAATGCTTCCAAATTCATTAATTATTCACACATAAACAAATCAAAATGGCTAAGAAAGTCTTTAAAATGGTTAAGCTTCAGGTGAAAGGAGGTGCAGCAAACCCTTCGCCACCAGTAGGTCCAGCATTGGGTTCTGCAGGTGTTAACATCATGGAGTTTTGTAAACAATTTAACGGAAGAACTCAGGACAAGCCAGGACAAGTTTTACCAGTAGTTATTACGGTTTACGAAGATAAATCTTTCGAATTCGTAATCAAGACACCTCCAGCAGCTATTCAGTTGATGGAAGCATCTAAGGTAAAGAAAGGTTCTGGAGAACCAAACAGAAACAAAGTAGGATCTGTATCTTGGGATCAAGTTAAAAAAATTGCTGAAGATAAAATGGCAGACCTTAACTGCTTTACAATGGATTCAGCTCTTACTATGGTTGCAGGTACTGCAAGATCTATGGGATTGAAAGTAACAGGAACTAAACCAACAAACGCGTAAGAATTATGGCAACATTAACAAAAAAGCAAAAGGAAGCTTTAGCAAAAGTAGAAAAGAATAAAGTTTATTCTTTAGAAGAAGGTTCTGCTTTGGTGAAAGAAGTAAACACTGCAAAGTTTGATGCTTCTGTAGATATCGCTGTAAGATTAGGCGTTGATCCAAGAAAAGCTAACCAAATGGTAAGAGGTGTTGTATCTCTTCCTCATGGTACTGGTAAGGATGTTAAAGTTCTTGCTTTAGTAACTCCAGATAAAGAAGCAGAAGCTAAAGAAGCTGGTGCTGATTATGTAGGTCTTGATGAGTACTTACAAAAAATAAAAGATGGTTGGACAGATGTTGACGTTATCGTTACAATGCCAGCAGTTATGGGTAAACTAGGTCCTTTAGGACGTGTGTTAGGTCCAAGAGGTCTAATGCCAAACCCAAAATCTGGTACTGTTACAATGGAAGTAGGTAAAGCAGTTTCTGAAGTGAAATCTGGTAAAATCGACTTCAAAGTTGACAAATACGGTATTATCCACGCTGCTATCGGTAAAGTATCTTTCGATGCTGATAAAATCAAGGAAAATGCTCAGGAATTAATCCAAACTCTAATGAAGTTAAAGCCAACTGCGGCTAAAGGCGTATACGTTAAGTCTATCTACCTTTCTTCTACTATGAGTCCAGGTATTGCCATTGACACGAAATCTGTAAACTAAAATCGAGAAGAAATGACAAAAGAAGAAAAAGTATTAGTAATACAAGATATAAAAGATCTACTACAAGATGCTAAAGTTGTTTATGTAGCTGATCTTGAAGGATTGAATGCTGGTCAGACTTCAGATTTTAGAAGACAAGCTTTCAAGCAAAATATCAAAGTAAAAGTTGTTAAAAATACACTTTTGCAAAAAGCTATGGAGCAAGTTGAAGGTGTAGATTTTTCTGAAATGTTCCCAACTTTCAAAGGGAACTCAGTAGTAATGATCTCTGAAACGGCTAATGCTCCTGCTAAATTAATCCAAGGATTCAGAAAAAAAGCTGAGAAACCAGCTCTTAAATCTGCATTCTTACAAGAAACAATCTACGTTGGTGATAACAACCTAGACACTCTTGCTAACATCAAGTCTAAGGAGGAGATGATCGGAGAAATCATTGGATTACTTCAATCACCAATCCAAAGATTGGTTTCTGCATTACAAAACAAAGCAGAAGGTGCTACAGAAGTAGAAGCGCCAGCTGTAGAAGAAGTAAACGCAGAAGAAGCTCCAGCTACAGAAACTCCTGAAGCTAGCGCAGAATAATTAAACTCAAAACAATCAAATAAGTTCAACAAACAAAACATTAATACAATGTCAGATTTAAAAAATTTAGCGGAAACGCTTGTAAACCTAACTGTAAAAGACGTTAACGAATTAGCTACTATCCTTAAAGATGAGTACGGAATCGAGCCTGCTGCTGCTGCTGTAGTTGTAGCTGCTGGTGGTGCTGGTGATGCTGCTGAGGAAAAAACTGAATTCGACGTAATCCTTAAGTCAGCTGGTGCTTCTAAATTAGCTGTTGTTAAATTAGTAAAAGATTTAACTGGTGCTGGTCTTAAAGAAGCTAAAGATATCGTAGACGGAGCGCCTTCAACAATCAAAGAAGGTGTATCTAAAGACGAAGCTGAAGCGCTTAAGAAGCAATTAGAAGAAGCTGGTGCTGAAGTTGAATTGAAGTAATTCCTTCCTCACCAATCAAAATAACCCTTACTGAAAAGTGAGGGTTTTTTTTGTTTTCATATATTTTCAATAGTAACCCTAAAAACTGTACAATGATATAATACAAAGATGAGAATCCCCCGAAAAGCAAAAATTTTTAATTTAAAAATGACCTTCGACAGGCTGATTTTTTTTATAAAATAGATTTTTTTATTAATTAGAAGGTCTGTAAATGAAGAATAACATGGCATTATTTTATATTTCTGTAGAATTTAATTAACAAAAATTAACAAATTTATTCATTATGATAAATCAAATTTTGTTAGTTTAGTTAAAATTAAATTATCAATAAGTTAGTGTTATGATTACTATTTTTTTTTCAATAATTAATTAGTTATTAATAATTATAAAATAAAACTGATTTTATAATGAATAATTTATTGTGAATTGAGAGTTTTTGAAATTTTAAAAAAGGTGTTTTCACCCTTTTTGTTGTAAAATAGAACATATTTTAGAATTTCTTGTGCAGAATATCCTTTGTGTTTATTACCTTTGATAAAAATTATTTCTTTAAGAAATGATTTGAAAAAAACACAAACACAAGCTTGAAAGAAAAATTATTCTTTAGAGCAACAAAATCAATAATCCAAAATTGGAAATTTAATTCCTTGTTTTTGAAATTAATTTTGTTGCCTCTTCTTTGCATATCTTCATTTTTTAATGCGACTGCATTAGAGATTAATGAGCCGCAGCAAGACCAACAACCTATAATTTATGTTTCGGGTGCTTCTATTGTAATTGAAATAGGAGAGGCAACTAACTCAAAAGTTGTAAAGATAAATGATTCTTTGGATGACAAAATTGCTAAAGAAGTTCGAACGGTTAAAATCAAGAAACAGATACCCGTTTCCAAGGAAGAATCTAAAAATCAAATTAAAAATCTCCCGAAAAGTCCTGCGCCCAGATTTGTTTTTAAAAGTACCAAATTAGAAGATTTTTTTAATAAAGCTACTTTTACCAATACTAAAAACTCGGTAATTTCTCTTACTTTTTTTTCAAAGAATATCGTTGTTTATTATGTTGTTGCGCGTAATATTCCTGTGTTTACCTATTTAATGAACATTTATACGGCAGATTTTGCAAGAACAGAAGAGTTATCCCAATTTTTGTTTTCCAGGCCGCCACCTACTTGTTAATATAAAAATTATTTCTAAATGACATTATATACAAACAATTTACTTTTTTATAGTTTTCATTTTTTTTAATACAAAATATTAACAAAACACACAAATTCATGAAATTAATAATATACTCATGTCAAAAATCTCTAAGTTTATTTCGCGTAATGATGATTTTTGCCACCATTCTCTGTAGTAATTCTCTGTTTGCCGATGGATCCAAAGATCTTTATCCATCCGGAGCTACAGGTGTACGAGCCTATCTTCGATCCAGCAACGCACCTACGGTTAACTGGCCTTTTCCAAACCAAGGATTTCATTATGTTTATGCCAAAGCTGGTGAAAGGATAACAATGGCTTCTAGTGCACAAAATACCGGAGGAAATGCCAAAATAAGATTGTATTCTCCAAATGGAGCTCTAGTAGTTGATAATGCTTCTACTGGAGTAATAACTAATCGTACGGCAGAGTTAGCAGGTCCGCAATTATCTGGACAAACTGGTGGGAATAGATATACACCTATCTATTATTTAGTACCTAATGGAGGTGATGGAATTTATAGGGTAGAATTTGTAGCAAGAGGAACAAGTGATCCCCAAGCTACTTTTAATGCAAACGCTAATTGGACTCAAAGTACTGGTGATGCAGGTATTATGGCTTGGGACGTTTCAGTAATCAACCCCGGCAATACTGCATTTATTCCTGGAAGGGTTTATACTAATGTTTTAAATTTAACGAACGGAATATCGCAAGTTAATTCTAATGGCTTTTATGGGAAATTATACACTCTTACCAAAGATGGCTATACCTACCGGGTGAGCAATAATGGAAATAATGGTATTTACTTTACTTTTTTTGTAAATAACAATGGTTTTTTGGATGCCAATACTCAGCTCCCTATTTATCAGAGTTTGACGAGCTCCTCAGCATCACATTTGGCGGGAAAAGTGCAAAACCCAAACAATGCAGATACTAACCAAAACATTACTCACAAAATGTTTTATACTTTGCCAAGCTCAGATTTGCCTGCTTCATCTGTTGGTGCAGTTCCTGGTAATACAACATGGTTGAAAAACACCGTGGTGACACCGCAAGTTAGTAATGTAACCTTAACCGGGGTTGAAGGTACTCCGGGGCAGGTGAGTAATAAAGGAGGTTATATTAAATTCAATGCAGATGTGCAAGGCAATTACACCATATCAATTACGGGTACTCCTGCAAACCCCAGTTTTGTAACCCGTGTACTCACAGGAGCTTCTTCAGCAGGATTAAATCAAATTTATTGGGATGGCAAAGATGGTGCTAATAACGCATCCCCAGTAGGCACGTTTCCGGTTACAATTACCATCAGATTACAAGGTGCAGAAGTGCATTTCCCTTATATGGATATGGAATACAATAGATTTGGAACCATTGTGGAATTATTGAATTATGCCAATTTGAATCAAGTTGTTTCAGATATTGTTTATTGGAATGATAGTAATATCCCAAATGCGTCAAATGGTTCTAATCCAAATCCTAAAAACAACAGCCATTTGCCACCTGCAAATAGTACGGGACTTAGCAGTAATACAAATGGTCATATCTGGGGAGTTGGAGGATCAGGGACTTCTGGGCAATTTGGAGATATGCGAGCTATTGATACGTGGACATTTATTAAAGGTCAAGAAACATCAGTAACAGCAAGTGTTGTAGTAAAAAGTGCAGATTTAATGGTTTCTTCAATAACTCCTGATCAAACAAACCTTCATCAAGGTGATGCAGTAGCCTATACTGTGAAAGTGAAAAATGGGGGGCCAAGTGATGTAACGGGCGCTCCTTTTACCTTTAAAATTCCGAGTGGTTTGTCGCCTCAAAATATTCAGTTTATTGCAAATGGATGCGGAAGCGAAAGTGTGGCATTGAGTTATAATGCAGGTTCAAATACCTATTCTTCGTCTCTTAACCTCCCAAATGGTTGTGAAATTACATACGTTATTACAGTAACGGTAAGTAATACTGCAACAGCAGGAAATCAATTTGTAGAAGCAGCAATTCTGCGTACCAATGATGTTACAGATCCTGATGCTACGGATCCCAATATTAATACGCTTCCAACAAGCGCTCAATCTGAATGTGCTAATAATGGATTAGGAGGTTCTTGTAATAATATTAAGAGCAATGATGCTGTACTAGTAACACTTGCGTGTTATAATAATCCAAATACAACAAATGCTGGAGTCCCAGTGGTACACGGTATTACCTTGTTGAAAAGAGCTGGCGCCGACAACGGAAACTGGCCGATGATTAGAAATTCGGCGTACACTGTATTAGAATCCAATACCAAAGGTTTGGTGATTACAAGAATGACATCTGACCCTGCACAATCTGCGGCATCTAATTATATTACAAAAATTACAAATCCTGTTGAAGGAATGATGGTTTATGATACCTTCAGCAAATGTTTGAAAATTTACTCAGACGGTGCTTGGAAATGTTTCAACAAACCCGCTTGTCCGTAATAATTAGTGGGAAAGAAGCATCTGCATAATAAGGATGCTTCTTGAATCCTATTTTAACATTAAATATCATTAAAAATGAAAAATTTATTAATCATAATAACAGTAGTATTTTCGGGGACACTGTTTTCTCAAGTAATTATTGGAGATAATATAGGCACTGCAAGCAATAAAACGTCGGTTTTGTTGGAGTTTGCAAATACCAATAACAAAGGCTTGATTCTTCCTTATGTTCGGACTTTAGCAAGTAGCCCAACACAAGGTGCTATCGTTTTAGATGCTTCTAATTCCTCAGATGCGAGAGTGAAATATTATAACGGTGGTTGGGTAGATCTTAGTGGGCAAGGCGCAAACATAACAACTGTTTTATCCAGCCAGCCAACAACGGCTCAGGTCTCTGAAGCTGTAACAGCTAAAACCATTATTGGCGCAACTTCTACAGCCGTGAACGATGGGGTTTTGGTTTTAGAATCAAATACAAAAGCAATGGTTTTACCCCAGGTTTCGGATGTTAACAATATCCCAAGCCCTTCGCCGGGTATGATGGTTTATGTTAATAAAGCAGGTGCAAAACGCCTTGCTGTTTATAATGGCAGCAAATGGTCGTTTTGGGAACCTGCTAGTAATTAACCCTATATTTTAGGTGTTGGTTATGGCATGAATTAAATATTTTACTTTAAAATCCGTTTCATGATTTTATGAAACGGATTTTTATTGCTCACACAACATTAGTGTCCAATAATAAAGACTTGTAACGGTAAAATCTTATCTTCGCATTTCTTTAGATTTCAAAATGACAAAACAGCAATACATTCATCAACTTTCACAGATTTCAGAAAAAAATATTCAGTCCACTTTGCAATTGCTTTCCGAGGATTGTACCATTCCATTCATTGCGCGATATCGTAAGGATAAAACTGGAAATTTGGATGAAGTTCAGATTGAACAAATTGCTAAAACTTCAAAAATATTTGATGAAATTGTAAAAAGAAAAGAAAGTATTTTAAAATCTATTGAAGAGCAAAATGCTTTGACTCCAGATTTGAAAGAAAAAATTGAAAATTCTTTTGATTTGCAGTATTTGGAAGATTTGTATTTGCCGTTCAAAAAGAAGAAAAGTACAAAAGCTGATGTGGCGAGAAAAAAAGGCTTAGAACCCTTGGCGAAAATTATTATGGCTCAAAATGCCAACAATATTGAATCTATTGCTTCAAAATATATTAATTCTGAAATTTTCTCTGAAGAAGAAGCTTTGCAAGGCGCTCGAGATATTATTGCAGAATGGTTGAACGAGCATTTGTACATCAGGAAACAGCTTCGAAATCTTTTCCAACGCAAATCTGTGATTACTTCAAAAGTGCTGAAAGCAAAAAAAGAAGAGGAGTCGGCACAAAAATTCAATCAGTATTTTGATTGGGAAGAAAGTTTGTTCAAAATTCCTTCTCACCGTTTGTTAGCGATGTTAAGAGCGGAAGCGGAAGGTTTTGTTAAAGTGAAAATTGAGATCGATAAAGAGGAAGCTCAAAATATTATCGAAAAATCTGTTATAAAATCAAAAAACGAATGTTCTGAGCAAATTCAACTTGCTGCCAAAGATTCATTCAAAAGACTTTTAGAACCAGCATTGTCTAATGAAGTTCTGCAGGAAGCCAAGCTAAAAGCCGATCAAAAAGCCATTGATATTTTTTCTGAAAATCTTAAACAGCTTCTTTTGGCTTCTCCGCTCGGGGAAAAACGAATTTTAGCTATCGATCCAGGTTTTAAAACGGGTTGTAAAGTGGTTTGTTTGGATGAAAAAGGAGATTTGTTGCACAATGAAAATATTTATCCTCACGCTCCGCAAAACGAGTCTGGAATGGCGATGAAGAAAATCCGTTCCATGGTAAATGCTTATAATATTGAAGCGATTTCTATCGGCAACGGAACGGCTTCCCGCGAAACAGAATTTTTCATCAAGAAAATAGCTTTCGACAAACCGATTCAGGTTTTTGTGGTTTCTGAGGCTGGGGCATCGGTGTATTCTGCGTCTAAAATTGCTCGTGATGAGTTCCCGAATTACGATGTGACGGTTCGTGGTGCAGTTTCTATTGGGAGAAGACTGTCGGATCCTTTGGCGGAATTGGTGAAAATTGATGCTAAATCTATTGGAGTAGGGCAGTATCAACATGATGTGGATCAAAGTTTATTGAAAGAAGAATTAGATTCTACCGTTGCGAAATGTGTGAATTCTGTTGGAGTGAACTTGAATACGGCAAGTAAATCACTGTTAAGTTATGTTTCTGGAATTGGTGAAAAAATGGCTGAAAACATCGTGAATTTCAGAAGCGAAAATGGAGCGTTTACCTCAAGGAAAGATTTGAAAAAAGTTCCTCGTTTAGGAGAGAAAGCCTTTCAGCAAGCGGCTGGTTTTCTAAGAATTCGCGACGCTAAAAATCCTTTGGATAATTCTTCGGTGCATCCAGAAGCGTATTCTATCGTGGAAAAAATGGCCAAAGACCTAAAAGTTTCGGTGACGGATTTAATTTCGAATAAAGATTTGATTTCAAAGGTAGAGCCTTCCAAATATATTGATGAAAATATTGGATTACTTGTGATTCAAGACATTTTAAAAGAACTTGAAAAACCTGGTTTAGATCCGAGAAAAGCAGCAAAAGTTTTTGAATTTGATAGCAATATCCGAAAATTAAGCGATGTGAAAATCGGAATGGTTCTTCCTGGAATAGTCAATAATATCACGGCTTTCGGGTGTTTCGTGGATATCGGAATTAAAGAAAGTGGATTGGTTCATATTTCCCAACTGAAAGAAGGTTTTGTTTCGGATGTGAATGAAGTGGTAAAACTGAATCAGCACGTTAAAGTTAAGGTTGTAGAAGTGGATGCGGCGAGAAAGCGAATCAGTCTAACCATGATCTTATAAGAATTCAGTATTTTTTACTTAGTGATTGGTTAACAAAAAATTATAACTTAAACACGCTTGTGTATTTCAATGTAAAGATGTATCTTTGCACCTCATTTTGGGCTTAAAAAATAAATTTATCTAGTGACAATTTTTGTAAAACTCTTGTGTCTTCGGCTACAAGGGATTTTGTTGTTTTTGTAAGTTTTTATTTGTTTCCCAAAATTTTAATTAGAAAAGAATATTTTGCATTACGTTGTGAAAAGATATACCAGCGTTGCTTAGAATTAGAATCGAGAACTAAGATAAAGATTTAAAACCAATTCTGATAGCCCAATAATCGAGTGTTTTTCATCTTTTTCAGACTTCTTCTTCTGCTTCGATATTTTTGAGATAAACAAAATATTTTTTAACCTTTTTCTTGTAATTTTATGAGTAAAACACAGGCAAATTCAAAAATCAAAGGGACTGAAAGAATCAACTTTTCTTCTGCGAAAGGTAAGATTGTAACGCCTGACTTTTTGGATATCCAAATCCAGTCTTTCAAGGATTTTTTCCAGTTAGACACGCTTCCTGAACAACGTCTTAATGAGAGCCTTTATAGTACGTTCCAGGAGAATTTTCCAATTACAGATTCTAGAAACCAGTTTGTTCTAGAATTCTTAGATTATCTAGTAGATTCGCCACGTTATTCTATCGACGAGTGTGTTGAGAGAGGTTTGACGTACAGCGTTCCGTTAAAAGCTAGACTGAAATTGTATTGTACAGATCCAGAACACGAGGATTTCCAAACGGTTGTTCAGGACGTTTATTTAGGACCAGTGCCTTATATGACGCCTTCAGGATCTTTCATCATCAACGGAGCAGAGCGTGTTATTGTAACACAGCTACACAGATCTCCAGGTGTATTCTTCGGGCAAACTTACCACGCGAATGGTACGAAGTTGTATTATTCAAGAATTATCCCTTTCAAAGGATCTTGGATGGAATTTACAACCGACATCAACAGCGTAATGTATGCTTATATCGACCGTAAGAAAAAGTTACCTTTAACGACATTATTAAGAGCAATTGGTTATGAGTCTGATAAAGAGATTCTTCAGATTTTTGACCTTGCAGAAGAAGTTAAAGTTAACAAAGCAAACCTTAAAAAAGTACAAGGTAGAACTTTGGCTGCGAGAGTATTGAACACTTGGTTCGAAGATTTCGTAGACGAAGATACTGGTGAGGTGGTTTCTATCGAAAGAAATGAAATTATCCTAGACCGTGAGACTGTTCTAGAAAAAGAACATCTTGATATTATTTTGGAAGCTGGAGTTAAGACAATTCTTATCCATAACGAAAATTCTAACGAATTCTCAATCATCCAAAATACATTACAGAAAGACCCAACTAACTCTGAGAAAGAAGCCGTAGAATATATCTACCGTCAGCTTCGTAACGCAGATGCACCAGATGAGGAAACTGCTAGAGGAATTATCGAAAAATTATTCTTCTCAGAGCAACGTTACTCTTTAGGTGAAGTTGGTCGTTACAGATTGAATAAAAAATTAGGTCTTAATATCGCTGAAGATATTCAAGTTTTAACAAAAGAAGATATTATCTCTATTGTTAAACACTTGATCGAGTTGGTAAACTCTAAAGCTGAAGTTGATGATATCGACCACTTATCTAACAGAAGAATTAAAACAGTTGGTGAGCAATTATCAGGACAATTCGGTGTTGGTCTTTCAAGAATCGCTCGTACGATTAAAGAAAGAATGAACGTTAGAGATAACGAGATCTTTACACCACTGGACCTTGTTAATGCTAAAACTTTAACATCCGTTATTAATTCATTCTTTGGTACCAACCAGCTATCTCAGTTCATGGACCAGACCAACCCACTTTCAGAAATCACGCACAAGCGTAGACTTTCTGCACTAGGACCTGGCGGTTTATCAAGAGAAAGAGCAGGTTTCGAGGTTCGTGACGTTCACCATACGCACTACGGACGTATCTGTCCAATCGAGACGCCAGAAGGACCAAACATTGGTTTGATCTCTTCATTGGGTATCTATGCAAAAATTAACCAATTAGGTTTCATCGAAACACCTTATCGTCAAGTAGAAAACGGGAAAGTAGATTTGGACAGCGCACCAATTTACCTTAACGCAGAAGACGAAGAAGATAAAGTAATCGCACAAGCGAACGTTGAGATGACGGATGATGGAGAAATCTCTACAGATCGTGTTATTGCGCGTCTAGATGGTGATTATCCAGTTGTTGAGCCCGCGCAAGTTGACCTTATCGACGTGGCACCTAACCAGATTTCTGGTATTTCGGCTTCATTGATTCCTTTCTTGGAGCATGATGATGCGAACCGTGCGTTGATGGGATCTAACATGATGCGTCAGGCCGTTCCTCTACTTAGACCACAAGCACCTATCGTTGGTACAGGTCTAGAAAAGCAAGTTGCTAGAGATTCTAGAATCTTAATCAATGCTGAAGGTACTGGTACTGTAGAATATGTTGATGCTAACAAGATTACTATTAAATATGACAGAAGCGAAGATCAAGATCTAGTTTCTTTCGATACAGGTACTAAAACTTATAACTTAACTAAGTTTAGAAAAACCAACCAATCTACAACAATCACATTGAAACCAATCGTAAGAGTCGGTGACGTTGTTGAGAAAGGTCAAGTTCTTTGTGACGGTTACGCAACTGAAAACGGAGAATTAGCTTTGGGTAGAAACTTGGTAGTTGCCTTCATGCCTTGGAAGGGGTACAACTTTGAGGATGCAATCGTAATTAACGAAAAAGTAGTTCGTGAGGACTGGTTTACATCAATCCACGTTGATGAGTATTCTCTAGAAGTTCGTGATACCAAATTAGGTATGGAAGAATTAACAGCAGATATCCCTAACGTTTCTGAAGAGGCTACTAAAGACCTTGACGAAAACGGTATGATCCGTATTGGTGCAGAAGTTAAGCCTGGTGACATTTTGATCGGTAAGATTACACCAAAAGGTGAGTCGGATCCAACACCAGAAGAAAAACTTCTTCGTGCCATCTTCGGTGACAAAGCTGGTGATGTTAAAGATGCGTCGTTGAAAGCTGACTCTTCATTAAGAGGTGTTGTTATCAACAAGAAGTTATTCTCTAGAAACATCAAAGACAAAAAGAAAAGATCTGAAGAGAAAATCAAACTTGAAGAAATCGAAAATACTTACAAAGCTAAATTCGATGATTTAAGAAATACTTTAATCGAAAAACTTAACATATTAGTTTCAGGAAAAACATCGCAAGGTGTTAAAAATGACCTAGATGAAGAGGTAATCGGTAAAGGTGTTAAATTTACTCAGAAGTTATTGACAAGTGTTGAGGATTATGTTAACATTAGCGGTTCTGACTGGACAGTTGATGCTGACAAAAATGAATTAATCAAACAAGTAATCCACAACTATAAAATTAAGTATAACGATATCCAAGGTGTGAAAAACAGAGAAAAATTCGCACTTTCTATCGGAGACGAACTTCCTGCAGGTATCATGAAGTTAGCTAAAGTCTATATCGCTAAAAAACGTAAACTAAACGTTGGTGATAAGATGGCAGGACGTCACGGTAACAAAGGTATCGTATCAAGAATCGTTCGTGAAGAAGACATGCCATTCTTAGAAGATGGTACACCAGTAGACATCGTATTGAATCCACTTGGGGTACCTTCTCGTATGAACATTGGTCAGATCTACGAAACCGTTCTTGGTTGGGCTGGTAAAAAGTTAGGATTGAAGTTCGCAACACCAATCTTTGATGGTGCAGAGCTAGATCAAATTACTGAATACACGGACAAAGCATCACTTCCGGCTTACGGTAACACTTATCTGTTCGATGGTGGTACAGGAGAAAGATTTACACAACCAGCAACAGTTGGGGTAATCTATATGCTTAAGTTAGGACACATGGTAGATGATAAGATGCACGCACGTTCTATCGGACCTTACTCATTAATTACGCAACAGCCATTAGGCGGTAAAGCGCAATTTGGTGGTCAGCGTTTCGGAGAGATGGAGGTTTGGGCATTAGAAGCATTCGGTGCATCTAATATCCTTAGAGAAATCTTGACTGTTAAGTCAGATGACGTGATTGGTAGAGCGAAAACGTATGAAGCAATCGCGAAAGGAGAAGCAATGCCAGAACCAGGTATTCCAGAATCTTTCAACGTATTACTTCACGAGTTACAAGGTCTTGGACTTGACGTAAGACTTGAGGAATAATAGACACAAGATAAGAGACATAAGATGCAAGATTTTTTAGTCTTAGCTCTTAGCTCTTGGTTCTTTTAATCTTAAACAAAAAACAATGTCAAATAAAAATAAATCAAGTAGATTTAGTAAAATCACTATCGGTTTAGCTTCACCAGAATCTATTCTACAAGAATCGAGAGGGGAAGTTTTGAAACCAGAAACAATTAACTATCGTACGCACAAGCCAGAAAGAGATGGTTTGTTCTGCGAAAAAATATTTGGTCCTGTAAAAGACTACGAATGTGCTTGTGGAAAATACAAACGTATCCGTTACAAAGGTATCGTATGTGACCGTTGTGGTGTAGAAGTTACAGAGAAAAAAGTAAGACGTGAAAGAATTGGACATATCGGACTTGTTGTGCCAGTAGCTCACATTTGGTATTTCCGTTCTTTACCCAACAAAATCGGTTACTTATTAGGTATTCCTTCTAAGAAACTAGATATGATCATCTACTACGAAAGATATGTGGTGATCCAACAAGGTATTGCTAAAAAAGCAGACGGTTCAGATTTCGAAGATAAAGAATTCCTTACAGAAGAAGAATATCTAGATGTTCTAGAAACACTTCCTGTAGAGAATCAATATCTTGACGATTCTGATCCTAACAAATTCGTTGCTAAAATGGGTGCCGAAGCTGTTGAAGAACTGTTGAAGAGAATCGACCTAGACGCCTTGTCTTTCGATCTTCGTCACAAAGCTCACAACGAAGGTTCTAAGCAAAGAAGAACTGAAGCATTAAAAAGATTAAATGTTGTTGAAGCCCTTAGAGGTGCTAATACAAGAATGATCAACCGTCCAGAGTGGATGGTAATGCGTGTGCTTCCTGTTATACCACCAGAACTAAGACCATTAGTTCCGTTGGATGGTGGACGTTTTGCAACATCGGATCTTAACGATCTTTACAGAAGAGTTATCATCAGAAATAACCGTCTTAAGAGATTATTGGAGATTAAAGCGCCTGAAGTTATCTTAAGAAACGAAAAGCGTATGCTTCAAGAATCGGTTGATTCATTATTCGATAACACAAGAAAATCTTCTGCAGTTAAGTCAGAATCAAACAGACCATTGAAATCACTTTCAGATTCATTGAAAGGTAAGCAAGGTCGTTTCCGTCAAAACTTATTAGGTAAGCGTGTTGACTACTCAGCTCGTTCGGTAATTGTTGTTGGGCCTAGCCTACAATTGCACGAGTGTGGTCTTCCAAAAGATATGGCAGCAGAACTTTACAAACCATTCATCATCAGAAAACTAATCGAGAGAGGAATTGTAAAAACTGTAAAATCTGCTAAGAGAATCATCGATAGAAAAGAGCCCGTAGTTTATGATATCCTAGAAAACGTGATGAAGGGTCACCCAGTTCTTTTGAACCGTGCACCTACACTTCACCGTTTGGGTATCCAAGCCTTCCAGCCTAAGATGATCGAAGGTAAAGCGATCCAACTTCACCCATTGGTAACAACCGCTTTCAACGCCGATTTCGATGGTGACCAGATGGCGGTACACTTACCTTTAGGTCCAGAAGCAATTTTGGAAGCTCAGTTATTGATGTTAGGTTCTCAAAACATCCTAAACCCTGCGAACGGTTCGCCAATTACGGTACCTTCTCAGGATATGGTTTTGGGTCTATATTTCATGACAAAACAATTGGATTCTACAGAAACTATGAAAGTAAAAGGCGAAGGTCTGGCTTTCTATTCTCCAGAAGAAGCAGAAATCGCTTACGCTGAAGGACAAGTTTCTTTGAATGCTAAAGTAAGATGTAAACTACCAGTAAAAGTTGATGGAGAATTGGTTACTAAACTAATCGAAACAACTGTTGGTAGAATTATCTTCAACCAAATCGTTCCTAAACAAGTAGGTTACATCGATGAATTGTTAACTAAGAAATCACTTAGAAACGTTATCGGTAGAATCCTTGCAGATACAGACTTCCCAACAACAGTTAAGTTTTTGGATGACATGAAAGACTTAGGTTATTCTAACGCATTCAAAGGAGGTCTTTCGTTCTCATTAGGAGACATCGTAGTTCCTGCTGAGAAGAAAACAATGATTGCTACGGCTATTGAATCTGTTGACGAAATTAAGGCTAACTATAACATGGGTCTTATCACCGATACAGAACGTTATAACCAAGTTATTGACGTTTGGACTAATACCAATGCGTCTCTAACAGAAATGATCATGAGCAGAATGAAAACTGACCAAGGTGGTTTCAACTCTGTGTACATGATGCTTGATTCTGGTGCGAGGGGTTCTAAAGAACAGATTCGTCAGTTATCAGGTATGAGAGGTCTAATGGCAAAACCACAAAAAGCGGGTTCTGTTGGTGCTGAGATTATCGAAAACCCAATTATCGCGAACTTTAAAGAAGGTCTTTCGATTTTGGAGTACTTTATCTCTACCCACGGTGCTCGTAAAGGTCTTGCGGATACCGCTCTTAAAACTGCCGATGCTGGTTACTTAACACGTCGTTTGGTTGACGTGGCTCAGGATGTTATCATTACTGAAGAAGATTGTGGTACATTAAGAGGTACAGAAGTGACACCACTTAAGAAAAATGACGAAATTGTTGAGAAGATTTCTGAAAGAATCTTAGGTAGAGTATCACTTCACGATATCTACGATCCAGAATCTGACGAGTTAATCGCAGAATCGGGAGAATTGATTAACGAAGCATTAGCTAAAGCCATCGAAACGGCTGGTATCGAGTCGGTAGAAGTACGTTCTCCATTAACTTGTGAAGCTAAAAAAGGTATCTGTTCTAAATGTTATGGACGTAACCTTGCAACAGGTAAGATGATCCACATGGGGGAAGCAGTTGGTGTAATCGCTGCACAATCTATTGGTGAGCCTGGTACACAGTTAACATTGAGAACCTTCCACCAAGGGGGTACTGCAGGTAACATTTCAGAGAATCCTTCTATCGTTGCAAAACGTGATGGTATTGTTGAGATGGACGAAGTTAGAACTATTACTTCGGAAGATGAAGACGGAAATACAGCAGAAATCGTTGTGTCTCGTTCAACAGAATTCCGTTTGGTGATGGATAACGAAGCACGTACACCTATCATGGTTGCTAACTTACCTTATGGTTCTTCATTATTTGTAAAACCAGGTGATAAAGTTACAAAAGGAACGATGATTGCTAAATGGGATCCATACAACGCGGTAATTATTGCGGAAACTGCTGGTAAAGTAGAATACGAAGATATTATCCAAGGGGTTTCATTCGCGCTTGAGATTGATGAACAGACAGGATTCGAAGAGAAAGTTATCTCTGAATCTAGAAATAAAAAAGCCGTACCAACCCTTAAAGTTGTAGACTCTAAAGGTGTTGAACAAAAAGCTTATAACCTTCCAGTTGGTGCCCACCTTATGGTTAACGACGGTGAAAAAATTAAGGCTGGTAAAGTCCTAGTTAAGATCCCAAGAAAATCTGCTAAAGCAGGGGATATCACCGGAGGTCTTCCGAGAGTTACCGAATTGTTCGAAGCTCGTAACCCATCTAACCCAGCGGTTGTTACAGAAATCGATGGTGTAGTATCTTACGGTAAGATCAAGAGAGGTAACCGAGAATTGGTTGTAGAAGCTAAAACTGGTGAAATTAAGAAGTACTTAGTTAAACTTTCTAACCAAATCTTGGTACAAGAGAATGACTTCGTAACAGCTGGTTCTCCATTATCAGACGGATCAGTAACGCCAGACGATATCCTACACATCAAAGGCCCAACTGCGGTACAAGAATATCTAGTAAACGAGATCCAAGAGGTTTACCGTTTACAAGGTGTAAAAATCGACGACAAACATTTCGAGATTATCGTTCGTCAAATGATGACAAAAGTCTCTATTGTAGATGGCGGAGATACGCAGTTCCTAGAAGGTGCATTAGAGCATAAGTATGACTTCTTAGAAGAAAACAACAGAGTATTTGGACTTAAGGTAGTTGTTGACGCCGGAGATTCTAAAGATCTAAAACCAGGTCAGATGATCACTGCTAGAGAACTACGTGACGAAAACTCTAAGTTGAAGCGTGAAGACCAAGCTTTAGTACAAGTACGCGAAGCACTTCCTGCAACAGCAACGCCAGTATTACAAGGTATTACAAGAGCAGCCTTACAAACGAAGTCATTCATGTCAGCAGCATCCTTCCAGGAAACAACCAAAGTACTTAACGAGGCAGCAGTGTCTGGTAAAGTAGATTATTTAGGAGGTCTTAAGGAAAACGTAATTGTAGGACACAGAATCCCTGCAGGTACAGGTCTTAAAGAATACCAAAACGTAATCGTTGGTTCTAAAAAAGAATTCGAAGATATCAACTAAAATTTTAATTATAGATTACGAATTATAAAATTTAAATGATATATTCGTAGTCTATAATTTTAATATAAAATCCAAAATCTTAAAACAAAATGGACAACAATCAAAATCAAGATCCTAACAACATCAACATTCAACTTAACGAAATGGTAGCTGCTGGTGTATACTGTAACCTAGCATTAGTTAACCACTCACCATCAGAATTCGTATTGGATTTTATCCAATTGATGCCAGGTGTACAACAAGCTAACGTAAGATCAAGAGTTATCCTTGCGCCTCTTCACGCGAAGAGAGTATTGGCAGCGTTACAACAAAACGTAGCTAACTACGAGCAACAATATGGAGAAATCAAAGAAGTTGAACCTTTCGTATTAGGAGGTAACAACGTACAAGCTTAAGATTTTTCTTAACATATCAGAAGTCCCGAATCTACAAAGAGTCGGGACTTTTTTATTTTGGACATGCCAAAGCATGACAGCTTATAAGGATAGTTGCTGTCGCTAGCAGCCAATCATTATTAATTAAGCGACGTATAACAAGACGTTCTATCAATTGAATTGGAGAAGTTTCTGCTTTAATCTTGGTTAAAAAAAAATTCCAAAGCCTTACGACTTTGGAATTTTTATATTTTTAAAACGATGTTTTAGTAATTGAAAAGCGCTTTACCTTCCATTAGTTGGTTAACTTTTGTTTTAACAGATGCTAAGACGTCTTCATTTTTGATGTTATCAACCACTTCAGAAATTAATGAAGCAATCACTTCCATATCATGTTCTATAAGTCCTCTTGTTGTAATTGCAGCTGTCCCTAATCTAATACCAGACGTTGTGAATGGTGACTTATCATCAAACGGAACCATGTTTTTATTACATGTGATATCTGCTTTTACTAAAGCTTTTTCGGTTTCTTTACCATTAACGTTTTTGTTACGAAGGTCCACCAACATCAAGTGATTGTCTGTGCCACCGCTTACGATATCAAAACCATTTGCAATCATTGCTTTTGCTAAAGCCTGTGCATTGGCTTTAACTTGTTTTGCATAAACCTCAAATTTAGAATCAATCGCTTCTCCAAAAGCTACCGCTTTACCAGCGATAACATGCTCTAGTGGACCACCTTGAATCCCCGGAAAAACAGCACCATCCAAAACTTGGCTCATCATTTTGATATCACCTTTTGGCGTTTTGTGTCCGTAAGTGTTTTCAAAATCTTTACCCATCATAATCATACCACCGCGAGGTCCACGAAGCGTCTTATGTGTTGTCGTCGTCACCACATGACAATGATCAAATGGATTGTTAAGAAGTCCTTTAGCAACAAGTCCTGCAGGATGTGCAATATCCGCCCAAAGTGTTGCACCAATTTCGTCAGCTACTTCACGGAATTTAGCATAATCCAAATCTCTAGAATAAGCAGAGAAACCAGCAATCATCATTTTTGGTCTTTCGCGAAGCGCTACCTCACGCATTTGATCATAATCGATAAGTCCAGACTCACGATCTACGCCATAAGAAACCACATCATATTGTATCCCCGAAAAGTTAACCGAAGAACCATGCGTTAGGTGACCTCCCATCGAAAGATCCATTCCCATAATTTTATCGCCAGGCTTTAACACGGCTAAATAAATTGCTGCATTGGCTTGCGAACCAGAATGTGGCTGTACGTTAACATAGTCGACACCGAAAAGTTGTTTTGCACGATCGATAGCCAAAGTCTCAACCTCGTCTACCACTTCGCAACCGCCATAATATCTCTTACCAGGATAACCTTCTGCATACTTGTTAGTCAGCACACTTCCCATCGCTTTCATTACATTATCTGACACGAAGTTTTCTGATGCTATAAGCTCGATGCCATGTGTTTGTCTTTGTCTTTCTTTCTCGATAAGGTCGAAGATGATATCCTGATTCATTGTTTATTTGTTTTAAAATTTATCTTGTACGAATTTAAGCCAATTGCCACTGATAAACAAATTATCTTAGTTTGAATTAAATTCGGGTGTGTTAATTAATGTATGTGCAGCTATAGACCAGAATGTAGGAAATTCATTTTGATGCAACTTACTTATTGTAGAGGTTTTATCAATATGATGGTGAACGCTAATGCATTGATAAATTAGTTTGCTTAAAATCGTTTTAGAGAAAGTCTGTTGATAAAAATTTTTCAAAAACCTATCTCTTTTCTTAAGATAATATAACCTCAATTGGTTTGAAGTCAGTCAATGATTTCTATACGGGTTTTATTATTTTTGATGATTGTTTATTCTTTTAATGCTGAATGTCAAGATTGCAGGCCAATATCAAGATAACAACAATCGTTTTAATGAAGAACAAAACATAAAAAATAGTAATAGCTTTAATCAAAGTGAAGAATCTGAGCGAGAATCTGAATAAACCGATTATCCCAATCGAGAGCCATAAGAACGCGTAGGTAAGCCTGGCGAAGCAGCACCTATTAATCAATACAGCTTTGTATTATAGGTATTTGCAATCGTGGGCATCTTTTTAGCTAGTAAGCCAATCAACATCCAAGGAGAAAATGAGCATAACGCCGAGATCGAAAAACTAGGCACGATAATCTATGCCGTGTTTATTTTTGAAGAGAATACCATGCACAAAAAAAGCTTCCGGAAAATCCGAAAGCTTTTATATTTTGCGTTAATTCTCTAGAATTATTTAGCGAATTTTTTGTACTTGTTCATGAACTTATCAACACGTCCAGCAGTATCAACTAATTTAGTTTTACCTGTGTAGAACGGGTGAGACGTAGAAGAGATCTCCATTTTGATTAATGGATATTCTTGACCTTCGTATTCGATGGTGTCTTTAGTATCAGCAGTAGATTTGCAAAGGAACATTTCATCGTTACTCATATCTTTGAAAACTACCAATCTATAATTTTCTGGGTGTATACCTTGTTTCATTTCAGAATTTTTTAAAAATTTTTGTTTAAATATGAGTTTCGGACGTAATGGCTTCCTACTACTCTGGTATTTGAGATTGCAAAATTAAAAAATATTTTTTTAATCTACAAATCTTTTATTAAAATTATTTTGGGCGTGTCCCTTTGTTTTTTGCCTAAACTTTGGCCATCCCAAAAAACAAGCGGGTCGCTACGTTCGCTGCTATCTTTTGTATTTGGTGTTTCGCCTCCGCTCAACGACCAATTACAAAAGGATATCCGCTAGCATCGCTCACGCGCGCGATTCTCTGTTACTACTATACTCTTTTGGCGCTCGCTTCGCTCGCGCCCTCATGACTATATATATTGAAACTAAAATACTTAAAACTTGTTTTTCTCGTTATACTAAAAACGATGTAAACAAGGTTTTATAACCAAGCAAAGACATATAACCTCTTTATAAAAACTACATCATTAGAGTAGGCGAAGCATTTCAATAGTCCTGACGTTTAATAGGCTTTAAGCCACGCTATTAAGAAAATAAATATTGTAGTTTTGGTAACCTGCTTATTATCGATATGATAAAATTCTTTTATGTTAACAATTTTTAGTATCTGTTAATCAAAAAATTCTTACTTTCGTCAAATATTTAAGAAATAAAATATGAAAAGAGTCCTAGGTTTACTTTTTTTGTTTTGTGTAGCTGCATTATCGGCGCAAGATTTTAAGATTGGAGTAACCGCTAACATCCATAGAAGTTCGATTGTTAATATTCATGATGTTTCCAAACCAGCATGGGGAGGAGGCTTTGGTGTATTTGGTGAAATTCCGTTAGTTGCCAATGACATCTTTGACTCGGCGTGGTTATACCTTGTTCCACAAATAGAATATAGTATGCAAGGCGAAAATGCAGAACCTTATGCTAACCAACCTAAGCAGCAATTTCCCAATCATTATATAGGTGTTCCTATCTATGTAAAGTATTTTTTTCATCCTAATGGATGGAAAGGTCCTCTTTTCGTAATGGCAGGTCCGCGTGCGGAGTTCCTGGTATCACATGACAGAAAAGGACCAGAGGTTTATCCTCAGTTTGTTAATCAAGAACAAAAAATTAATTCTGTAGGCTTTGGACTTTCTGTAGGTGCAGGTCTTAAACTCTCTGATAAGTTAGAAGCTTTCGTAAGATTCGATAGAGGATTTAGTAAGATATACCCAGATTATACAAACAAATCTAGCACCTACAACCGTTTGTTAGGTATTGGTATTAACTACTATATAAAATCTGAATAAGATACTTTGTTATATTGAATTTTTGATGATGAAGATGGAAAGAGCAAAATTGTATTGGATGCTTTTGCTGACGCTAGGCTTGCTAATTGGGTGTAAGCCAAAAGAAAATATGGTGTATTTGAAAAACCATAATTTTGAGCAGGAAGTGTCGGAAGCACGTTATCAAGGTCTTAACCTACAAGAAGGCGATGTTTTAGAGATTGTCGTTTCTGCTTACGATGATATTGCTGTTAAGCCTTTTAATCTTAGTACGATGGAGCAAACCAACAGCGCTGGCGTCGATGCAGGACAAGGGGGTGCTGTTAAAGCTAACCAGTATACAGTATCATCAGACGGCTATATTGCCATGCCCGTATTAGGACAGGTTTTTTGTAAAGGCATGACCAAGCAACAACTAAAGACCGATCTTGAGGGACGACTAAAAACCTATCTAACAGATCCTTTGGTAAGCATCAAACTCGTGAATTTTAATGTAAGCATCATTGGCGAGGTCAAAAGCCCTGGCCAGAAGACGAGTACTACCGAGCGTCTTAATATTTTTCAAGCCATTGCTTTGGCGGGCGATATGACCGATGGTGGAGACCGTACCAATGTGAAGCTCATACGCTATTCCGAGGATCAAAAAAAAGATGAGGTCGTAGCCCTTAACTTATCAGAATCTAACATTGTGAATTCCCCATACTATTATCTTCAGCAGAATGATATTGTGTACGTAGAGCCTGACAAAAACAAACAAGTTGTCGCTAACAATAATCCAAATAAAGCATTGTATTTTCAGTTATTTGGCGTGTTACTGGCAACGATTGGTTTAATTATAAGATTTAAGTAGATCTCATGGAGTTACTAGATTCATCACCCCATCATTCTCAAAAAAAAACGAAGATTGATATTAAAAAAGAGCTTAACAAAATTCGAAAATTGTGGCCACTATTTATCATTCTTCCTTTGCTGTTCTATATCGCAGCAAAAATCTATATACGATACAGTCAACCGCAATATTTTAGTAAAACCACACTGAAGTTCGAGCCATCATCGGGACGTGCAACGACGCAAGCCCTTAACGACCTCAAGAATCTTGGCGTTGGCGTTTCTGATGACGAATTGGATGCGGAGACGGTCGTGTTGGTTTCTAAACCGATACTTGGTCAGGTTGTTAAAAATCTAAATCTTGATGTCAAATATTACTCGGTAGGCAAGATCAAAGAAGTTGAATATTATAATGAACTTCCTGTTCGTGCTCATGTTGTAGAGCTTAGCAATCCTGATCAATTTGGAGGTGCTAGTTTTATTTTGGACTCGAAGTCGGGTAATTCTTTCAGTTTGTCGTCTGCTGATGGTAGCAATCTTAAAAAATACCAGTTCGGCACTTTGATAGACCTTGGTTTTGGAAAAGTCATTTTCGAGAAAACACCCGTTCATCAGTCTATTCAGAATCTAAAAGTCGTATTTTCTAATCCCAAGAATGTTGTGGCAGGATTAGAAGGAGCTTTGACGGTGAGTATCTACAAAAGCCTTTTGATGGACATCAGTATGCTAAGTCCTACTTATAAAAAATCCGAAGCCATCCTTAAAGAACTGGTAGAGGTTTACAACAAAGAAGGTATTAAAGATAAAAATCAAGAATCACAGTTTACCGCCGATTTTATTGACGGCCGTTTAAAAATCATTACTGATGAACTTGCGGGCATCGAGAATCAAAAAGAAGGTGTTAAAAGAGAATACCAAATTACCGACTTAGCCACACAAGCGCAATTGGCACTTACCAATGTTAATGCTAATACTAAAGAAGTCTTAGGCTATGCCACACAGTTGGACTTGGTGACCTCAGTATACAATTTAGCCAATAGCAGTTCTGCCAATTTGTTGCCGACAGGACTAGGCTTAGCAGGATCTATCGATACACAGATCTCTCAGTATAACGAGTTGGTGTTAACACGTAACCGTGTCTTAAAACAAGCGACCAATGCCAACCCTGCAGTCATCGAAATGAACAAGCGTATTGCGGGACTCAAAGATGCGATCCGTAGTAACCTGGGTGATGTACGCAGAACTTTGCAAGATAATATATCGAGATTGCAAGGTGATATTAACAATGATAAAAGTAAGATCGATCGTTACCCAACGCAGGAGAAACTATTTCGTAGTATTGACAGACAACAGAACTTAAAAGAAGCACTTTACTTATTCTTATTACAAAAGCGTGAAGAAAACGCTATCAACCTCGCCGTGGCGCTACCAAAAGCTAAAGTCATCAATCCTCCTTATACCACAGGCGTCGTAGCGCCAAAAGCGCAAATGATTATTTGGGGAGCAACCGCTTTAGGTTTAATACTCGCACTTGCTATTGCGGCACTACGCATCCTGTTAGATAATAAAGTCTATACCAAAGATGATATTACTAAGCTGGTTGATGATGTTAGTGTGGTGGGCGAAATCCCCGTACACACTGCAGTTGATGAGCTTATTGGTAACAATGACTTTTCGGTATTTGCTGAGTCATTTAGAATATTGTCATCTAATCTGAAATATGTGTTAAAAGTTAAAAAGCCAGAAGGTGCGCCTGTTATCTTGGTGACCTCTTCTGTCAAAGGCGAAGGGAAGACGACGATCTCGATGAATCTGGCGATGAGTCTGGCGGGTAATTCTAAGGTGTTGATTATCGGGGCAGATATAAGGAATCCCCAGTTACAACGTTTTATGACAAAATCTAAACAAGGTCTTACAGACTATTTGGTGAGTAACGATACCGATGTGACAGCTTATATTTCGACTACCACATTGTCGCCCAATCTAGATGTGATGTTTAGTGGTGCCAAAGCCCCTAATCCTAATGACTTGTTGGATATGGCTAAATTTGATGAGATGATTGATACACTAAAGCTACATTATCAATACATCATCCTGGACTCAGCCCCTGTTATGCTGGTGTCCGATACCATGCATCTTATTGAGTCAGCAGATCTTGTACTCTACGTGGCGAAAGCAGCTTATACCGATAGAAGCATGTTGCATTTTGCAGATAGCTTTATCAAAGAACATCATATCGACAAGTTGTCTTTTGTTCTTAATAATGTAAAACCCGAGTTTTCCCGTTATGGGAATAAATATGGCTATGGGTATTATAATATGGAATCGAAAAAATCATTTTTTAAGAAATAATGCTTGTACTTTCTTAAGGCGTTACTTTTATATAGCAATAAACCCATTTTAATTTATCTGCCAATAAAACCATAGCTAAAAATAGTATATTTTGTACTTTAAATTTTTTAAAAAAATAAGTTTTTAGAACTAGCCTAATAGAAATAGATATTGCAAATGAGCCAATTAAAAAAAGGAGCAATACTCTCTTACATTACCATTTTCTTGACCAATATTGTCGGCCTAGTATTGACGCCCTTTATTATCAGAAGCTTGGGCAATTCAGAATACGGACTTTATACCTTGATTGGAGCATTAGTAGCACAAATATCAATTCTAAACTTAGGATTGAACAATACAGTTATACGGTATGTTGCTAAATATCGAGCAGAAAAGAAAAAAGAAGAAGAATCTAATTTCCTTGGTTCTATTATGTTGATATATGTAGGGATATCCATTTTAGTGTTGCTGATTGGAGCAATGCTTTATTTAAATATAAATTCGATATTTAAAAGTTCATTAACCATACAGGAAATTGAAGGAGCCAAACCAATGTTGATCCTACTGATTTGTAATCTAGCGATTACTCTCCCAGGAGGAACTTTTGAAGCAATATGCAATGCCTATGAAAGATTTGTTTTTCCTAGGTTTTTGAATATCATAAAATATATTTCAAGAGCATTATTAATTGTTGTTGTGTTGGCTCAGTATCAATATGCAATTACCATAATATGGATTGATACCTTACTTAATTTAGCAATTGTTGGTACAACAATTTTTTATGTGTTCAATGTTTTAAAAGTGAAATTTAAATTAGATAAACTTGATTTAGGACTAATAAAAGATATTTTTTCTTACTCCATTTGGATTTTTCTCTTTGCCATTGCCTATCGATTGCAATGGTATTCTGGTCAGACTATTTTAGGAATAACAACCGACACCATAACCGTAGCCATTTTTGGCGTAGGTGTCATGTTAGGAGGTTATTATGGTGCTTTTGCTGGTGCTATTAATACAGTTTTATTGCCTAAAGCAACCAAAATGTCTGTCAGCAATGACGACCCCAAACTCTATACACAGGAAATGATTAAAATTGGACGAATCAATGTTTTAATCTTGTATATGATATTGGGGGGATTTATTTTATTTGGCATTAGTTTCATAAAGCTGTGGGTGGGAAAAACTTATCAAGACGCTTGGTTTATAGCTGTATTAATTATGATTTCTATGACACTTCCTTTGGTTCAGGCATTTGGAAATTCTATATTAGAAGCCAAGAAGAAAAACAGATTCAAATCAATATTAAGTCTTATTACTTTGACAATAAGTGTTGCTCTTGGATTTTTCCTTTCTAAAAAATATGGCATGTATGGTATGATCATTCCATTAGTCATTGCTATGTTCATAAACTCTATAATTACAACATGGTACTATAGAAAAGTATTTGGATTAAACATTTATCAGTTTTTTAAAGAGGTCTTTGTAATGCCAACACTATTGTTAGCTATATTATTAATAATAGGAAGCTTTATACTACAAAACTTTCAGTTGGACTCTTGGTTATTGCTCTCTTGCGGAGTTGTTTTATTTGTGTTGATTTATTTAGCACTAAGTTATTTTTTTGTTCTGGATAAATCCACAAAAGCAATCATTTTTAGATTAAAATCATGAAGATAAAAACCATCACTTGTCACGAAGTTTATAACCACGGCGCCTCTTTGCAGGAGTACGCGTTATTACGTTTTTTGAATGACGAAGGGCATGATGCACAAGTAATTCATTACAAGCCAGATTATCTGTCGCAACATTTTAATCTGTGGGGCATTAGCAATCCAAAATTTAATTTGCCATTGTTAAAGCAAGCCTATCTTTTGGCAAAATTACCAAAACGCCTGAAGGCGCTGAAACGAAAACATAATTTTGATCAATTTCATCAAAAATACATTCCGACAGATTCTACAAAATATACAACTAATGAGGAACTAAAAAATAATTTGCCAGAAGCAGATGCGTTTATATGTGGTAGCGACCAGATTTGGAATTCCTTTTTCCAAAACGGAAAAGATCCTGCTTTCTATTTAAACTTCGTCCCCGATTCAAAAAAGAAAATTTCTTACGCTGCTTCTTTTGCCATTGATGAATTGGAAGAAAGTGTAAAAAAATTAGTCAAAGAGAATGTAGAACGATTAGATGCCGTAGGCGTGCGGGAAACTTCAGGCGTTCGAATATTGAACGAATTAGGAATAAATAATGCTGTACAGGTGTTAGATCCAGTATTCTTATTAGATAAAGAGCATTGGGAAGAATTTGTACATCCTATTAATGAAAACTTTACATTTGTTTATGATTTCGACTCCAATCCCTTAATCAAAGAAATGGCATTAAGTTTAAAGAAAGAAAAAGGATGGAAAATCTATACGCTGAACCAAAATATAGATTATGCTGACGAAAACTTTTGGTTAGAAGGCCCTGAAAAATTTTTAAGTTTAGTTTCTCAATCAAAGATGAACTTGACAAATTCCTTTCATTCAGTAGCATTTTCTATTATTTTCCAAAAAGAATTCATTTTAGTCAATCGCCAGGAAAAAATCAATACTCGAATGAGAGATATTACAAATTTATTTCATTTGAATAATTTAATTGATAGTTTTGAAAGTTATACTAAACTTGAAAGCTTAGACTATGGAGTGATTAATAAATATGTTGAAAAATCAAAAAAACTCTCTAAAGAGTTTTTATTAAATAGTTTATCGAATGAATAAAATTAGAGCTAAGTTTTATGCAATAATATTTTGGCAGACCAGTGTTGGTGAAGTTTTAAATAAGTTTTATGACCTAAAATTGTTTTTCAAACACTCATTTCATAATAAATTAAAAACAAAGCAAAATTATGAAGCTTATTTAACTAAGCAATACCATATCTTAGAAAAAGGATTAGCACTTCCTAAAACAAGAAAAAATTTTGGTATTGAAAAAATAAATAAATTGATAAAAATCTCAGAAGAATACCATAATAAATTTGGAACTTCTGATTTATTAAAAACTATTGCTAGTGCATTACATTCTTACTTAAATTATAATAAAGAATTTGAATTAGCTAATTCAGATTTATATAAATCAATAGTTCAATTTATAGATAAGCATAATACAAATAATAATGGTGGAATTAAATTAATAAATCCTACTTACTTTCCAGAATATGAATTATTTGTTAAAAATCGATCAAGTATTCGTATATTTAATAACGTAGAAGTTAGTAATGATCTTATTTTAAAAGCTGTTGAAATAGCGAAATTTTCCCCTTCGGTCTGTAATAGACAGTCATGGAAAGTGCATTTATATAACCCAGAAGATTCTCAACAATTATTAAGACTTCAAGATGGTAATAATGGATTTGGGCACTGTATTAATAAACTGTTAATCGTAACCTCAGATTCTAAATCTTTTACTAAACATGAAAGTAATCAAATATTTATAGATGGTGGTTTATTTTCAATGAATTTAATTTTAGCATTACATAGTTTAGAGTTAGGTAGTTGTTGTTTGAATTTATGTGTGCCATATATAAAAGAGAAACAAATAAAAAAAGAAGCTAGAATAGAGGAGTCTGAAAGATTAATTATGATGATTGGTGTAGGACACTTTAACAATAATACAAAAGTAGCTATGTCACATAGAAAAAATAATTCTGAAATTTTGAAATTACACATTTAAAACTATGAAACTCCTCTACATCACCAATGGATGGGGCGGACGAATTAATAAAACACTTTACTTATACTAGAATTTCAAACATAAAATATTTGCATCTTGCATATGCCAATAACCCCACAACAATCCAACCAGCTCAAATCATTGGCTATTTTAATGATGCTATGCTTGCATCTATTCAATCGCGAAGAACATGCTTTGTTTCAACCTTGGATATATCTAGGAGTAAAACCTTTGTCCTATTATATTTCTTTGTTTAGTGATGCCTGCGTACCTATTTTTGCGTTTGTCAGTGGTTATGGATTGTATTTCAAATTCAAGACGAAGTCTGCTAACTACTATGCAGATAATAAGCTTCGAATAAAAAAACTATATATCAATTATTGGATTATACTTATTTTATTTGCCGTTATTTTGGGTTGGATTATTGGAAAAGATGGTTACCCAGGAAGTTTTCAGAAATTTATTCTTAATGCATCGGGGTTAGACCCTTCATATAATGGTGCATGGTGGTTTTTTACGACCTATGTGCTTTTCGTACTAACAAGTAGTTTTTGGTTTAGACTTCTTACAAGATACAATCCGTTCCTATATATAGGCGTCTTATTGCTAATTTATATGATGGCCTTTTATATTCGAGTATATCTACCAGGCCTTTCTGGGATACCACTTGTCAATTATTTTCAAAATCAAATGGCTTTATACTTTTGTACCTTGTTTCAGTTTATGTTAGGTGCATTCGCTTTAGAGTTTCGCTGGCACGAAAAAATAACGCAAAAGCTAAAGGGTATCCAATATCCTAATGCCTTGGGATTACTTGGAATTATAGGACTAATTGTGCTGCATGGTCTCGTGCCCAATTTTGTTATTGCCCCTTTTACCGGATTGGCATTTATTTTTACTTTTTTACAATTAAAATTACCTGTCCGCGGTCTAAAAGTTTTGGATTTTTTTACACCCCATGCCACGAATATCTGGCTGATTCACATGTTTTTTTATATGATTTATTTTTCCGAATTTATCTACAGTTTTCAGTATCCAATTGTTATTTATTTGGTATTGGTTGTATTATGCTTGGGAAGTTCTTATATTGTAAATTTTATTAATCAAAAAATAAATAAGTGGGTTTAAAACTCCTCTACATCACCAATGGCATCAATGGATCTGGCGGACTCGAAAGAGTGCTGTCGATTAAAGCGTCGTATTTTGCAGAACAATTGGGCTATGAGGTTCATATTTTGGTGTTGAATAAAGCTCACGAAAATCCTTTTTATGACTTTAGTTCAAAAATTACATGTCATTCAATTTCCGTAAATGGGAATCCTTTTGCCTATATTTTGAGTTATCGAAATGGTATTCAAAAGGTGGTAGATGAGGTTCTGCCAGACATTATCTTGGTTTGTGACGATGGGTTGAAAGGTTTTTTTCTTCCAAGTCTTATTACGACTAAAGCCAAATGGATTTACGAGCGACATTCTTCGCAAGAACTCAACAGACAAAAAGGATTTTTGGGGCGATGGTCGAGCCGACTCATGCAAATGCAAGCATCCAAATTTGATTCGTTCGTCGTTTTAACCAAAGCCAATCGTGAGGAATGGAGAGCAAAAAATGTGGTTGTTATTCCCAATCCGCTAAGTTTTTATCCTAAAGAATCTAGCGATTTGCAGTCAAAAAAGATGATTGCAGTTGGCTCGCATTCGTACAATAAAGGTTTTGATAGCTTGCTCTACATTTGGAAAAATATCGAACAAAAATATCCCGATTGGCAGCTCCATCTATTTGGGAAAATAGATAAAGACCAAACTTTTGTTAAGTTGGCTGAAACTTTAGATTTAAAAAAAGTCCAATTTCATCAAGCATCAAAAAATATTCAAGCAGAATATTTAAAATCTTCCATCATGCTTCTGCCTTCCAGATCCGAAGGTTTTGGTATGGTGTTAATCGAGGCGATGGCGTGTGGCGTACCTTGTATAAGTTTCGATTGTCCTTCGGGGCCTGGAGATATTATTAGCGATGGTATTGATGGTATTTTGGTAGAAAATCAAAACAAAGATGTCTTTGAAGAAAGTATTGTGAAGTTAATTGATGACGAAATCCTAAGAAAAGAAATGGGAAGAACAGCTAAGCTAAAAGTAACGAAATATCTTCCTGAAAATATCATGAAGCTTTGGCAAGATAAGTTTAACGAACTGATTAAACAATAATGAAAATAATCTTCAATACTGACCAAATCCATTTGCATGGCGGCATCGAAAAAGTGATGGTGACGAAGGCTAATTATTTTGCAGATTTGCCAGAGGTTGAGGTCTATGTGCTAACCACCGAGCAGAAGAATTTGCCACCGCGTTATGCGTTGGATTCTCGTATCAAATTGCTTGATCTAGGCGTAGATTATGATCGTACAAAATCTTATTTTTCGATAAAAAATTTAAAGAAAGTAAAACTTCATTATCAAAAGCAAAAAGCTTTATTTGAAAGTTTGAAGCCCGATGTTATTATTTCTCCAAATTTTAACTTTGATCATTACTGGTTGCCTTTTATTAAAGGAAATGCAAAACTTATTAAAGAACGTCACAGCTCCCGTTATCAAGAGGAAGAACAAAGGCAATCGGCATCCTTTCTAAAAAGATTAAAATATAAATTGAGCGATTGGGTAGAGAAACACTATGATCATATTGTTGTGTTGAATGTTGACGAAGCCAACTATGTTAAAACGGGTAATGCCGCAGTGATTCCTAATCCTGTTGAATTATCTTCGCTTTCAGCGGATATACATGCTAAAAAAGTGGTCGCAGCAGGACGTATATCTCCCGTTAAAAATTTCGGAGATTTAATAAAAGCTTGGTCGTTTGTAAAAGCTGAGTTTCCAGATTGGCAGTTGGACATTTATGGTGAAGATTATTTGGGAACCCAAGCAGCTTTAGAATCTCAAATTCGTGAAAATGGATTGGAGGATGTTATCAATTTCAAGGGAAGTTCCGAGCAGATGCTAGAAGATATGACGAAGTACAGTATCTATGCGATGACATCTGAAACCGAATGTTTTCCTATGGTGTTGTTAGAAGCTTTATCGATTGGTCTCCCAGTAGTGAGTTACGATTGTCCGAATGGACCTCGCAACATTATTGATAATGGCGAAGATGGCTATCTGGTGAAGCATCACGATGTTGAATCTTTTTCTATGGAGCTTAAAAGTCTTATGCGGAATTTAACGGAGCGTGAAAGATTACAAAAAAATGCGAAACATAATGTGTTGCGTTTTAGTTGTGCCAGCGTTATGAAACAATGGAAGGAATTATTAAATTTACCGCATGTTTGATTGGATTCCTGTAGAATTGTATACGTCCTTACAATACCAAGTGTTACTGTTTGTAATGCTTATTATTTTGGTACATGCTTTTGTCTATGATGTTAGGGACCAGCAAAGTCTTCAATTTTTTCAGATATTGGGTGGTATATTGACTGTACTTATGGTGCTCTATATGGGGCAACGACAGATTAATTTTCGTTTTGGAGATACCGTTAATTATAATAAAGCCTATCAGTTATTACAATCTGGGGAAAGTGTTAAAATTAAGAAAGACTTTGTTTTTAATTATTTCATGTCCTATTGTAGTAAGATTATGAGCATTCATGGTTTTTTTCAGTTATGTGCCCTCTTGTATGTAGTGCCTTGTTATGTTTTCTCTAAAAAGTATTTTGGAAATTACTGGTTCTTTGCGATGTTCATGTTTATGGCATCTTTTTCTTATTGGGGTGCGGGTACTAATGGTATTCGCAATGGCTTGGGGACTTCTTTGTTTCTATTGGGCTTGGTTTTTTATCGAAACAAAGTTATTATGTATGCCTTGTTTGTGTTGTCCTATTTTATGCATGCGTCTCTGGTGATTCCCATCGCGGCTTTTGTGGTGTCAGGACTTTACAAAAACCCTAAAGCTTATTTGGCTATTTGGTTGCTAGCAATACCTCTATCGTTGGCGGGTGGTTCTGCATGGAGCAGTTTTTTTGCCAATCTTGGTTTTGGCGAAGACCGAACGCAAGGTTATTTGACGGGAGGTTCTGATGAATATAATGATCAGTTTTCACAGACTGGTTTCCGTTGGGACTTTTTGGTGTATAGTGCTTCTGCAGTATTTGCAGGCTGGTATTTTATTTTTAAGAAAAAGATCACAGATCCCTTCTATATCCACTTGTTTGGAATCTATTGTATTGCCAATGCTTTTTGGATATTGGTGATTACCGCAGCCTTTAGCAACCGCTTTGCTTACTTGTCTTGGTTTTTGATGCCAGTCGTGATAGGTTACCCCATGTTTAGATTCAAAATATGGGATTATCAATATAGATTGTTGGGGGTTGTATTATTTCTGTATTTTATGTTTACTTTTTTTATGAATGTGGTATTATGATAAAAAGCATCACTGTATTTACGCCGAGCTACAATAGGGCTCATTTGCTTCCTAGGCTTTATGAAAGTCTATGTAGGCAAAGCTGTCAGGATTTTTTATGGTTGGTCGTGGACGATGGTTCGTCCGATGGCACAGACGAATTGGTTAAAAAATGGCAAGCTGAAAATAGAATTCCTATTGAGTACCATTTTAAAGAAAATGGTGGAATGCACACAGGGCATAATATGGCAATTAAAAACATAAAAACTGAATTATGTATGTGTGTGGATTCAGACGATTATTTAAATGATGATAATATTGAGCTTATCTTAAACTTGGTAGACCAATGCAAAGTCTTAGAAAACGAAAATCTTGCAGGTATTATTGGTTTGAACGAAACACCCAATGGTAAGATAATAGGAAATCCATTTCCAGAAGATTTTTTAACTAGTAAGTATCAAGACATAGCTTATATAAACAAGGCTACGGGTGATAAAAAAATTGTTTTTAAATCTAAGAACTTAAAAGAACTCGATGCATATCCTACTTTTCCACCTGAAAAGTTTGTTCCATTATATCATCCTGTACTTTTGGATGCAAAGTATGATTATCTCTGTTTTAATAAAGTTTTCTGTGTAGTTGAATATCAAGATGATGGTTCAACTATTAATATTTACAATCAATATTTCAAAAATCCTAAAGGATTTAGGTATTCAAGAAAAATTGAAATGTTAAATTATAAGAACACATCTCGAAAATTTAAAAGTGCAATTCACCAAGTTTCTTCTAATCTTGTTTTAAAAGAAATAAATTTAATTAGAGAATCACCCAATATTTTACTCTCTACTTTTGCAATTCCTTTTGGGATCGTATTATACTTATATACTTTAAGCAAGAGAAATACGAAAAGAAATATTAATCGTTATATAATAGAAAAATGAAACTAGAAATACATAATATAACCCATAACAATAGTTACCAATTTAAAGATTGCTTTGAAAAAAACGGTTCTTCAAAATCCATGGAATTAATCAATTGGCAATTTTTAGAAAATCCCGTTGGAGAGCAATACGTAGATATTGCACGCGATGAGGAGAAAAATATGACGGCAGCCATTTACGCCATTTTCCCTGTGAAATTTAAAATTGGCAATCTAGTAGAGGTTGGATCCCAATCGTTGGATACCATGACCGATGCAGATTACCGTGGACAAGGTTTGTTTATTAAGCTAGCAAATGATGTGTATCAAAAAGCTTCCACAGACGATGTGAAACTTGTATATGGTTTTCCCAATGGGAATTCCATTCATGGTTTTTCGAAAAAATTAGAATGGCACGAGTTGGATCCAGTTCCTTTTTTGATAAAACCTTTAAAAACAAGCTATTTCACAAAAAAGATAAAACCACTTTCTTGGCTTCCTAATATTAATCTTGCCACAAAATATTCGATTTCAGACAATTTTAGAATTGTAGAAAACCAAGAATTTCCCTTGGAAGTGAATTCCGTTTGGCAAGAATTCTCAAAACATATAAAAGTGTCTGTTCATCGGGACAAAGAATATTTGGATTGGCGATATATTCAAAAACCTTTACAGAACTATACCATCCTACATATTTATCATTTGGATAAATATGTAGGTTTTATCGTTTACTGCACCAAAGAAAAACACGGAGGTAAAATAGGATATATTATGGAATTGATTTACAATCCTAAATTCGAAGAAGCAGGCTCAACCTTGATGAAAACAGCATGCAATGCAATTATTTCAGAAAACGCAGATTGCATTTTAGCATGGTGTATGTCTCATTCTCCCAATTTCTCTGCACATAAAAAAACAGGCTTCTATAATCTACCCGAAAAATTTAGACCTATAGAATTGCATTTTGGAGCGCGCAGCTTTGATTCAAAACTTAAAAACCTAATTAATGAAAGAGAAAACTGGTATTTAAGTTACTCGGATTCAGATACTGTATAAATATTATGGATTTTTCATTCAAAAGAATTACTTCTTCAGGTAAATTTATTCCAGAAATTGATGGGCTAAGGTTTATTGCAATTTCGTCTGTTGTAATCTATCATTATTGGTGCTTAATTTCTATATATGATACGCACACGTATGTTGATAATATTGATTATAGCTTTATTAAAAAGTTAATATCTCATGGTAATTTTGGGGTTGAGTTATTTTTTGTTATTAGCGGATTTATATTAGGTTTGCCTTTTTGTAAATATTATCTACACAATGGCAAAAAAGTAGATATAAAAAGCTATTTTATAAGGAGATTGACAAGACTTGAGCCACCATATATTATTAGCTTGGTATTGTTTGCATTGGCATCTGTTATTTTTCTAAACATGACTATTGGGACCATGTTTAGAAGTTTTTTTTCATCCTTATTTTATATACATAATTTTGTTTATCCTGGAGAAAAACCTCTTTTAAATGGCGTTGCATGGAGCTTAGAGGTGGAAGTTCAATTTTACATTTTAGCTCCTATTTTAGCATTGTTTTTTTTTAGTATAAAATCACTCTACAAAAGAAGAATCCTTCTTGTTCTTACAATTTGCCTATTAGTTTTAATTTCTAATTATTATATTCCAGTTTTTACTTCGATTTATAATTATTTGCATTACTTTTTATTAGGGTTTTTATTATGTGATTTTTATTTGTCAGATTCAAGTATTAAATATAAGATTCCTAATATAGCGAAGCTTCTATTATTAGTTTTATTTCTTAGTATTTGGCTGTATGAAAAAATTTATTTGGTAGGCTACTTTAATAGGATTATTTGGGAATTATACCAAATTTTAATAATTTTTGCTTTGTATTATTTTATAATTGTTAGAAAGCAAATTACAATTTTAACAAAGCCTCTTCTTACTAATATTGGGGGCATGTGTTATAGTATTTACTTATTACATTATCCATTAATTGCATTTGTATCAAAGTATATGTTTGCATTTCAATTTTCGAAAATATCGATAATTAATGTTACGATATATGCGTTAATATATACTTTAGTAATAGGTTTTGTTAGTGCCATATTTTATCTTATGATTGAGAAACCTTGTATGGATAAAAATTGGCCTTCTAAAATAAAGATAAGTCTTAAACATGGCAGGTAAATTTATCATATCATTGGATTTTGAACTACGTTGGGGTGGAGCAGAAAAATGGGAATTGACTAAGTATAAAAATTATTTTCTCTCTACCCGAGGCACAATCCCTATTGTTTTAGACTTGTTCGAAAAAAGAAAGATTAAATCGACGTGGGCAACTGTAGGATTTTTGTTTGCCAAATCAAAAAAACAGTTGATTGAATTTTCTCCATTGTTAAAACCAACCTATGATAATAAAAATTTAAACTATTATGAATATTTCAAGAACATAGGAGACAATGAAAAAGAAGACCCTTTGCATTTTGCAGGTTCCCTGATTGAACAAATTATTCAGACAGAAGGGCAGGAGTTAGGGACACATACTTTTTCACATTATTATTGCAATGAGAAAGGACAAAATATAGAACAGTTTGAAGCGGATTTAATCGCTGTACAGAATATTGCGAAAGAAAATTATCATATAGAACTTAAATCTTTAGTTTTTCCACGAAATCAATATAATGTAAGTTATCTTAACGTGGCGCGAGCAAATGGTATTGAGGTTGTTCGTTCAAATCCAAATGTTTGGTTTTGGAAGAATACACATGGAAAGGTAAGTCCTTTATTTCGGGCTATGGACACATTGATACCTATTAGTGATTCTGTATGTTTTGGAGAAAAGGATATAAAGCGTACAAGAATTATAGAATTACCAGCAAGTCGTTTTTTAAGACCATATTCTTCAAAAGAAAAGGCTATACAAACATTAAAAATAAATAGAATTAAAAATGAGATGCAGTATGCCGCTAAAAATAACTTGAATTATCATTTATGGTGGCATCCTCATAATTTTGGAAATTTTCCGATGGAAAATGTTCAGCAATTAAAAGACATACTAGACCATTATCAATATCTTAATGAAAAATATGGATTCGAGTCTGTATGTATGTGTGATTATAGGTAGTATATTTTATTAAACTATCAACAGTATTTAATTTTTTCATAGAATATAATTATTTTTTTATTGGTATTAGATTTCTAAATCTCAAGATTTCGGTTTTGCTTTATGGACGGTCGCTTTATTGTGGCTTCTGCATGCTCAGCGACTGGTGTGGTGATAGGTTGTGGGAGTGTTAATCTATGATGTATTCTATGACTTTTGCATGTTCTAGCCCTGTGTAGGTGCAAAATTCTTCGATGCTAACGAGGTGGTGGTCTGGTTTGTTGTAGTGTTTTCTGATTTTTTGAATGAGCGCGCGGCTGTAACGCTCACTACATCCTGTAATTCTTTTTATGTCTTTTGGGTAGATGCATAGCCTTGTCAGTTTGCTCATCATGTCTAAAGTTTTTGATAAACAAAGATTGGTAGACTAAATGAATTTTTTACGGTAGTCTTTCGGTAGTACCGAAAGATTTTATACGTTTTTAACCTATCCTTACTGTATTTCTACGGCTAGGCCGCTATCCGTGCTCCGCTAAAATGTACGCCTATCTTAAGGCGATTGCCAATTTTTGTGGTGTTACCAAAGGTTTAACCATCATGTTGCCCGTCCTCCATTGGTTACTTCAATAGGGCTTTCCCAAGGCGTTTTATTGAAAGTGGCCGCAACATGCGTGGTCATAAAAGTATTACAACCACACAGCATTACGCCAAAATCCCCGACAAGAACGTGGGTGAAGATAGGTGGATTTTAATAGAAGTATAAAATTAAAAATCCGTAGCGCTATTAAATCAATTCAACATTTCAGATGTTTTCATTTAAGATATAGATACAGGTGTTCTTATCCGTTTATAATTTCTCCTCCATTAGGATGAATAACCTGACCGGTAATATAACTTGAATCTTCGCTTGCTAAAAATAGAAAACTCGGAGCCACCTCATTAGGCATTCCTGCACGCTTCATGGGAGAATCGCTTCCAAATTCCGAATTTTTTTTTGGTGAGAAAGAAGAACTGATTAATGGCGTCCATATTGGTCCCGGTGCGACAGCATTCACTCGGATCCCTTTATCTACCAGATTGGCGGCTAAACTTCTTGTAAAAGAGACGATTGCTCCTTTAGTTGCGGCATAATCAATAAGGTGGGCGCTTCCTCGGTAAGCTGTTACAGACGACGTATTGATAATAGATGATCCTTTGCTCAGAAATGCTAAGGCATATTTTGTAATCCAGAAATAGGAGAAAAAATTATTTTGAAATGTTCTTAACAATTGCTCAGTAGAAATTTCTTCTAATGACGAAGATTCCCAATGCAAAGCCGCATTATTTATAAGGATATCTATTTTTTTATAAATTTTTATTGTCTTTTCGATGACTTTTTTGCACTGGCTTTCTTTTGATAAATCTGCTTTTATCAAGGTACATTTTCTTGAAAATGTTTCTACCTCTTTTTTAGTTTGTTTGGCATCGTTGGTTTCGTTGAGGTAGGCAATGATAATATCGGCTCCTTCTTTTGCGAATAGCAGCGCTACAGCTTTTCCAATACCACTATCTCCTCCTGTAATCAATACGACTTTATCTTTAAGTTTTCCTTCTTTAGGATAGCTGATTGGATTAGTTTCGGGAAGAGGAGACATTTTGTTTTCTGTTCCAGGTCGGTTTTGAGATTGTTTAGGTCTCAAAGGTCTTTTTTCTTGCTTTTTCATAAGCTTTTATTAAAGCTACTGCAATAATTGTGCATAAAAAAGTTAGCCTATAGCATATTGACTCATAATTTATGAGCTATTCTACTATCAAAAGGGGAATTGATGAATTTGTTTAATTTATACCCGTTGTGCATTATGAAGTAAAAAAGTAAAAGTTGTTCATTTGATTGAAAATCAGTAAATTGAATTAACCATAATGCATTTGCAATGAACAACTTGAGTGCAAATTACAAGAGTATTTTGGAAGTTTTAAGAAAAATATCAAATGAAACCTTCTGTCTTATCAAAGACGAGTTCCGACAATGAAAGATTTAGAATTAATAAGTCCGGCACTAACTGCTGAATACATGGGAATTGACAGCGAAAATCATCTTTTCCGACAGCTTCCAAAAGCAATAAAATGTAAGATAGAGCGAAGCGTTTGTAATCGTCGCACACGCAGATTATCAAATAGGATTAATCAATTACGAATTAAAATAGCGGAACGTTTTAAAAGTTTGAGAAGTTTTTCATTATTCACAATGTGCCTGTAGAAGTTTGTAAGCTTCCCAGAAGTGCCCTTCGAAAATCTGTAAAGAGGCAGAATATTGTTATCCAAACAGAGGTTTTTGTGCTTCTCAGTAGATGTCTTTTTATGGCTACAAACTTCATGCGGTGTGTTCTGTAAATGGTGTTTCCCAAAGTATAGATTTGAGTCCTGCTTCCGTTCACGATATTCATTATTTGAAAGACTTCAAAGAGCAATTATCGAATTTACGCTGCTTGGAGACAAAGGCTATGTGTCGTATGAAATTCAAAATAGATTTGTTTAATTTTATGCCAACATAGAACTGGAGATTCCGAAAAGAATCAATCAAAAGGAGTATAAACCATAGTTTTATTTCTACAAAAAACAAAGAAAAAGGATTAAGACGTTGTTTTCACAATTGTGCGACCAATTTATGATTAGACGTAATTATGCCAAAACTGTTGAAGGCTTTAAAGCCCGATTAATAGCCAAAATAAAAGCTTTAACAATTGTGCAGTTTATAAACAAAACTTATTTCAACCGAAATATCAACAACTTAAAAGTCAGTATGATTTAAAATGCACAATGGGTTTATTTTATTATTTAGGATGACGCGCAAGACTTCTCATTTCATTTTTCTTTTAAAAAGCTCAGGTTCCTTTTTCAATTAAATTTAAGAATTAATAAGTGTAGACAAAAATAAACAGTCCTGACAGCAAGCGAGTTAAGGTTAAATTAATAAATAGTTTACAAAAAGTTTGGATTGGTAGGCTTAAAGAAACTACTTTTGCACTCGCAAATCAGATGTGGTAAGCAGCGCAGAAGTTACTATTAACAAATAATATAGAATACATTACAATATGAATTCGGGTTACGAAAAAAAAAACTTGAAAAAACATTTGTGAGATTCGGAAAAAGTTTTTAGTTTTGCACTCGCAAATCAGAAATGACGAGCAAGCGCAGAAGATATTTAAAAGAAGATTGATATTTAAAAAAGTGTTTTAAGTTTTTGAAAAAAAAACTTCAAAAAAACATTTGCTGGTATTAAAAATTTTAATTACTTTTGCACTCGCAAATCGGCAGACAGATGACATAATAGATCAGTCGGTTAAGCGAAAAGAAAAGAGATCATTGACATAAGATATAACAACCAAGTAAGGAAAAAAAACCAAAGCGTCAATTTTAGAATTGAGC
>JBJZOS010000008.1:0-109024 GCA_046269235.1 Chryseobacterium sp. TY3 | reverse complement strand
TTCAACAGGATTTTCAAAATAAATTAAAAATTTTAACCTGAAAAATTTGCAGATTAACATAGAACATCGGGGCTAGGGATTGCACAAAAAAAGCCATTCAGGGTTTTCCAACCCCGAATGGCTTTTTATTTACCAGAATTTTAAGAAAGAAAATTATCATTCCCTTTCGGAAGATTCTGTAAGATTGTTAGAAAGTTGTTTTTTGTTTTTTAATCCCAGCTTTCGGAGTTTCTCAGTTTGAGCGACAAGATTATCATTACCAGTGGAAAGCTGTTTGTAAGCTTCATTATAAGAAGATTGCGCTTGCTCGATATTCTTGCCAATTTTTTCCAGATTGTCCACAAAACCAACAAATTTATCATAAAGCTTTGCGCCGCGATCCGCGATTTCTAAAGCATTTTTATTTTGCGCATCACGCTTCCACAGATCAGCAATTAGTTTGAGCGACGTGATGAGGTTGGTGGGGCTAAGTAATAAAATTCGTTTATCATAAGCGTAATTCCAAAGCTGCGAATCCGCTTGCAAAGCTGCATTGTACGCCGCTTCATTCGGAATAAACATCATTACAAAATCCAAACTTTTGTCATAATCATCATAAGCTTTTAAGCTTAATTCGTTGATGTGTTGTTTTACCGAACGAAGATGTTGCTCTTGCTTAATTTTTAAAATGTCTTTGTCCTCTTGGTTTGCCATTTCGATAAAAGCATTTAATGATACTTTGCTGTCGATAATAACATTGCGATTGTCTGGATATTTAATCAAAGCGTCGGGACGCATTTTTTTTCCAGAAAACTCCGAATATATAGGGTTTTTGGCGTCGTCACGTAATTCGTGTTCGAGGAAGTATTCTCTATTTTTTGCAAGTCCCGATTTTTCCAATATACTTTCCAAAATCATTTCGCCCCAATTTCCTTGGGTTTTGTTATTACCTTTTAGGGCCTGCGTAAGTTTTTGTGCTTCCTCTGAGATTTGCTGATTTAGAAGTTTTAATTCCGTTACTTTTTCACCAAGCGAAAAGCGTTCTTTAGCTTCTTTATCATAAGTTTCAAAAACAGTTTTCTTTAGCTCGTCAATATTTTTTCCGAATGGTTCAAGAATGGATTTTAGATGTTGTTGATTAAGATTCGTGAATTTTTCTGTTTTTTCTTCTAGAATTTGATTCGCCATTTTCTCAAAATGCAATTTGCTTTGTTCTTGCAATTTTTCGATGTCCTCTTTTTGATTGTTGAGAAGAAGTTTCAGATTTTTGTTTTGCGCAGAAAATTCAGCATTTTGGGCGAATAGATGTTGCTTTTCTTGCTGAATAATGTCTTGCTTATCGAGAAGCTGTTTTAATTCAAATTTAAAATCATCAAGTTGTTGAACTAGATTGATGTTTTCTGCATTTAGCTCAGCTACTTTCTGAAGTTGCAAAAAAGTTTTAGATTCTAGCTCGTCAATTTTTAATTGCAAATCTGCTTTTTGCTTTTCGGATGTTTCTAGATTAGATTTAAGAAAAGAGTTTTCAGATTTTAAGCTTGCAAGATTCTGTTCCATCAAAACAGAATTTTTCGCAGTCTTGGACAGATCATAAAAATGCAAAATCACCGCACCAATTACAAACCCAACTACAACGCCTAAAAGCAGCGACATGACATCCATATTTTATTTTTCGTTATCTAATTCAATTTTTGATTGTTGTAAAGCTTCTTTTTCCTCTTTGCTAACCTCAGGGAATTTAAGATTCATGTCTTCCAAAGTATCGATAATAATTTGTAAAGCGACGAGCCTTGTAAACCACTTTTTGTCCGCTGGGATAACATACCAAGGCGCATAATCGGTATTGGTCTCTTGGATAGCTTCTTCGTATGCTTTCATGTAATCTTCCCAGTAACCGCGTTCTACAACATCACCCGCTTCGAATTTCCAGTTTTTATCTTCTTCGTTGATTCGGTCCAAGAATCTTTGTTTTTGTTCATCTTTAGAAACATTAAGGAAGAATTTAATAATTCTAGTTCCATTATTCGCAAGATGCTTTTCAAAATTTCGGATACTTTCGTAGCGGTTGTCCCAGAATTTTTTATCAAAATCTTTAACATCATCCCAAACGCGTTCCTTAAGATTGTATTCTGGATGAACTTTACACACCAAAACACTTTCGTATTGAGAGCGATTGAAAATTCCGATTTTTCCTTTCGCCGGAACCGCTAGATAATGTCTCCACAAGAAGTCATGATCGTACTCTTTAGAACTTGGTGTTTTAAAACTTGTGACTTCGCAACCTTGCGGATTAACTCCTCCGAAAACATGCTCTATCAGGCTGTCTTTACCTGCTGCATCCATCGCTTGGATAACGATCAGGAGTGATTGGCTACTGTCGGCATATAGTTTTTCTTGTAAGTTGTAAAGCTTTTCTTTTTCAGAATTAAGGAGTTTTGCACCTTCTTCTTTTGGGATATCTGCTTTGTAATCCGTCTTGTAATCCGCGATTTTAAAATCTTTTTTACTGGCTAAAAAGTCTTTTGTTGATATAGATTTCATAATTTGTATTTTGGTAGAACTAGAGAAATCAAAAATAATAAAAATATGCAAGAATGTTGGGAGACATACATTCTCCGCTCTTATTTACTTGTTGGGCAAAAGTGTATTTGTATATACTTTGATTTACAATGAAAGAGCTATGTCGATATTTGATATTGGTTAGGAATCTACCCATTAACAAACCATAATGCTGTTCTTTTTGTTTGACGTGGAAGGAAAAGAAAAATGAATCCTCTGACAATTCATCTGCAAGTTGCTGCTCAACAAAATAAAAAATTAATTAAGCTTTAAAGGACAGTTTATGCTTATTAGTTCATTGCTTTCAAAAATAGCTAAAAAGAGAGAGGCTATCTCAAAAGTGAGATAGCCTCTTTATGATTTATAAAAAAATATTACTTCTTAACTTCTTCCATTCTAACTGGTGCAGCATTTTGTACTTTTTGTGCTCTTGCTGTTTTTTTAGATTGTGCAGGAACAGCGTCTTTTACGACTTCTGCTTTCATTGTGGCTGGAGTTGCTTGTAAAGTTTGTACTTGTTGTGCAGCTGTAGCGCCAACTTCACCTTTGATCGTTAATACAGATCTAGGGTTTTTTGGGTCATTCGAAAATACTTCGATTGGCTTGCTAAAAGCACCTATTAAATTTGTATTATATCCTACTTTAATTTGAGCAGATTTTCCAGGTAAGATTGGATCCTTGCTCCACTCGGGGGTTGTGCATCCACAAGCTGGTTTTACTTCTGTTAGGATTAGTGGCTTATCTCCAGTGTTTTTTACTGTGAAGTATCTGTGACCATCGCTACCTGCAGTTACTTTTCCATAATCAAAAACTGTTTTGTCAAAGGAGATTGATTGTGCAGAAGCAAGTCCGAAACCTAAAACAGCAACCATTCCTAAAAGTGTCTTTTTCATATTGTTTATCTATTTTGTTAGTTAAAATTCTTGAAAATACTAAGAATCAAAGTTATAAATAAATTTAAATATAACTATAAATAATTTTGTTTATCTTATTTTTGCAAATAATAAGCCAAAAAATTATTAATAATGCAGATTGCAGACAAATATAATCCTCAAGAGACAGAACAAAAATGGTATAACTACTGGATAGATAACAAATATTTTCATTCGACACCAGATGATAGACCTCCTTACACAATTGTAATTCCGCCACCTAATGTGACGGGGATTCTTCACATGGGACACATGTTGAACAATACAATTCAGGATGTGTTAGTGAGACGTGCAAGAATGCAAGGTTTCAATGCGTGCTGGGTACCAGGGACAGATCATGCTTCTATCGCAACCGAGGCTAAAGTTGTTGCTAAACTAAAAGAGCAAGGGATCTCTAAAGCAAATATCGGAAGAGAAGAATTCTTAAAACATGCTTGGGATTGGACACATCAATATGGTGGGACAATTTTGGAGCAGCTTAAAAAATTAGGATGTTCTTGTGATTGGGATCGTACAAGATTCACAATGGAGGATAATTTGTCAAAATCGGTTATTAAAGTTTTTGTAGATCTTTACAATAAAGGCTTAATCTACAGAGGTTACAAAATGATCAACTGGGATCCTGAGGCGAAAACAAACATCTCGGATGAGGAAGTTATCTTTAAAGAACAACAAGGGAAATTATTTTATCTCAAATATAAAATCCAAGGGTCAGAAGATTTCGTGACGGTTGCTACAACCCGTCCCGAAACTATTTTTGGAGACGTTGCAGTTTGTGTCAATCCTAATGATGAGCGCTACCATGCTTTAAAAGGGAAAAAACTGATTGTACCAATCGTTAATCGCGAAATTCCTATCATAGAAGATGAGTATGTTGATATCGAATTCGGGACTGGTGCTTTGAAGATTACGCCAGCTCACGATCTTAACGACTACGAAATTGGTAAAAAACACGACTTGCCAATCATCGATTCTATGGATAATGATGCTAATCTTAATGATCACGGATTACATTATGCTGGCAAAAATAGATTTGTTGTTAGAAAAGAAATCGTTAAAGAACTTGATGCAAAAGGTCTTTTATTAAAAGCGGAAGATTATACTAATAAAGTAGGAACTTCAGAAAGAACAGGTGCTGTTATCGAACCTAAAATTTCGGTACAATGGTTCTTGAAAATGGCAACATTAGCGAAGCCAGCTTTGGATGTTGTGATGGAGGATGAGGTTAAATTTTATCCTGAAAAGTTTAAAAACACTTATCGTCACTGGATGGAGAATGTACATGATTGGAATATTTCTCGTCAGCTTTGGTGGGGGCAACAGATTCCAGCTTTCTATTACGGAACAGGTGAAAATGACTTTGTTGTCGCTGAGACGATAGAAGAAGCCTTAGTTTTAGCCAAACAAAAAACGAACAACCAACAACTGACAATTGTAGATTTACGACAAGATGAAGATGCGTTGGATACTTGGTTTTCGTCGTGGTTGTGGCCAATTTCTGTTTTCGAAGGGATCTTAGAACCAAATAATAAAGACATTAATTACTATTATCCAACTTCGGATTTGGTGACTGGTCCAGATATTATTTTCTTCTGGGTTGCGAGAATGGTGATGGCTGGTCTAGAATATAGAAACGAAATTCCGTTTAAGAATGTTTATTTCACAGGAATTGTACGTGACAAGCAACGTCGAAAGATGTCAAAATCTTTAGGAAATTCTCCAGATCCAATCGAATTAATCGATAAATATGGCGCAGATGGTGTTCGTGTAGGTATTTTGTTAAGTTCTGCGGCAGGTAACGATTTGTTGTTTGACGAAGATTTGATGTTGCAAGGACGTAATTTCGCTACTAAAATTTGGAATGCTTTTAAGCTTACACAAACTTGGACAAAAGATGCGAACATAAAAGCAAACGATGCCGATACACAAGCAATTAATTGGTTTGAGCAACAACTAGCGAAAAGCATTTTAGAAATGGAAGATCATTTCTCAAAATTCCGTATTTCGGATGCGCTTCACGTGTTATACAAGTTGATTTGGGATGATTTCTGCTCATGGTATCTAGAAGCGGTTAAGCCAAACTATGGTGAAGCAATTAGCCAAGAAGTTTATGATAAAACAATCTCTTGTTTTGAAGAATTAATGAAGTTGTTGCATCCATTTATGCCTTTCTTATCAGAAGAAGTTTGGCATATTATCAGCGACAGAAGTATAGATGAAGCATTGATTATTACACAACAGAAAAAAGTTGATGGTTTTGATGAAGCTTTAATTTCTAAGTTTGATTTTGCTAAAGAAGTGATTTCTGGTGTTAGAAATTATAGACAATCAAAAGGAATTTCGCCAAGAGAAGAAGTTGAAATTTTTACAAATTCGTCTGAATTTGCTAATCAAGCTGTCATTCTAAAATTGGCTAATTTGCGAGAAATTCATTTCAGTCAAAAAACGGATAAGCCAAGTTTTAGTTTCTTAGTTGGTGCAACAGAATGTGCGATCCCGTTAAGTGAGAACTTAGATCTAGGCGAAGAAAAAGAAAAAACGGAGGAAGAAATTAAATATTTAAAAGGTTTCTTAATCTCTGTTGAGAAGAAATTGTCAAACGAAAAATTCATGGCTGGTGCGCCACAACAAGTTGTTGATAACGAGCTTAAAAAACAACGCGACGCGATGGATAAGATTGCAATTTTAGAAGAAAAATTAAAAACATTATAATACTTAAGAATTATTCTTTACTTTCACAAGAATGAATCATATAGAAAATATCACGAAATTATTTTCAAAATCACATGTAGAAAATCCGCTTCTAGAAAGCTTTGAGGCGGGTTTTTTACATATTTCGTCAGGAAGATTGGTGGCTTGCGATCCAGTGGTTACGCCAGATAAGACAGCTTTCAACCAATTATTTCCGAAAGGCGATTTTCCAGTGATAATACATAAAGAAGCGAGTAGTAATTGCATTGCATATTCGGAGATTGTCTTTGCAGATGACAAAGTCAATACTTGGGTAATGGCTTTGTGCGATGATCAAAAACTAGAAGATTTAGAAAATGGCGAAATTTTTGGTTTTCCAGTAGAATCAGGAATGGCAGGATTGATGGATTTTGACACGCAGAAAAAAGTTAATGAATATGAGCAAGAGCTTTTCCAAAAGAAAGGTGCTGATTTTATGGGACTTTACGAAGAGTTTTTCCATAGTTATTTTTATGATAGCAATGGGGCAATCGATCAATTTGCAATGATGAAGCCTTATCCAGAAGAACCTAATAATCTTTTAGCTTTCGAAGCTGGTTATGGCGAAGGTTTTTACGCTTCTTACATTGGATATAATAAAGATAAGCAACCTGTTAGGCTTATTACCGAATTTATAGAAATTCAATAAACGTTAAAGCATGATAAAAGTAACACAAAAACATCCTTTGATAGTTGTTGTTGGAAGTTCTTCAATAGATTTTGTTTTAGAAACTTCCAAAATTCCGCAAGCTAATGACACTATTTTGGCATCCGAATCCAAAAGTTTTCTTGGAGGTAAAGGCGCAAACCAAGCAATAGCGACGGCAAGACTTGGTGCTAATGTCTATTTGGTGAGTTGTGTCGGGATGGATCCTTATGGACAACAAGTTATTAGAAACCTCAATGATGAGGGCATTAATGTGGCATTTATCAATGAGACCGACGAGCCAACGGGCACGGCTTATGTAACGACTTCTGCCGAAGGCAATGCGATTGTTGTTATTCCTGGAGCTAATTACAAATTAGGAAAACGTTATATTGACGAAGCAGATCGTTTTATTCAAAATGCGGATTTGGTTTTAATGCAAATGGAAATTCCGGCAGAAACCATCAATTATGTTGCAGAAAAGTGTAAGAAATATTCTAAAAAATTAGGTGTCTATGCCGCACCAGCAGCGCAACTTTCTCAAGAAGTTGTTGAGGCGGCGACTTTTATCGTTGCTAAAAATCATGATGTTAAAAACGTCTTCGGCGATGTGCCTGTAGAAAGCATCATGAAGAGTCTTCCTAATAAATTATTTTTGCGTGATGATGCCAATTCTACAAGTTATTATGATGGCGCAGAAATGAAATACTTCCGCGAAAATCCTAGTCAAATGGTCAACAAAATGGGAATGGGCGATGCCTTTACTTCTGGTTTTGCAATTGCACTTTTACATCAAAATAACATTGAAGATTGTGTGAAGTTTGGTAATAAAATTGCCCTTCGCGCGGCTAGTCAACTAGATTCTCAAAAAGGTCTTCCTAATCTTAAGGAGATCAAATAGCCACATCTAATGCAAGAAGTATTAATAAAAGCTGAGGATGGATATCTGTTAGCCGCAACCTTATTTGTGCCCGAAATTGATAAGAAAAAAATTTTGATTATTAATTCAGCAACGGGTGTTAAGCAGCAAATGTATTTTGGATTCGCACAGTTTCTCGCGCAGAACGGAATAACGGTAATCACTTACGATTACCGCGGAATAGGTTTGTCAAAACCTAAGAAGATGAAAGGTTTTTCTGCAACAATGAGAGATTGGGGCAACCTCGATTACAAAGCAGTGACAGAATATGTTATAAAGCATTATTCTGATTCTTCTAAATATATTCTAGGCCACAGTGTTGGCGCTTTAATCTTAGGAATGAATGCGTATTCTGACGTTTTCGAAAAATTGTTTTTTATAGCGACGCAAAATGCCTACGTTGGTCATCTCAATTTTAAAACTAAAATTTCGGCTTATTTAGGTTTTGGGATTATGCAACCTTTGTCAACTAAATTATTCGGTTATTTCCCCGCGCATCGCTTTGGATTGGGCGAGAGTCTTCCAGCAGGCGTTGGTTATGATTGGCGCAATTTAATTTTAAAACAAAAGTCAACCGATTATTTATTAGAGAATTCAAAAGTTGATATTTCTAAAAATATTTCTAAAAAAGTTTTCGTTCTTTATGCCGAAGATGATGCTTGGTTAACCAAAACAGGTGTAGAATCTTTATTAAAAAATACATATCCAAAACTGCAACCCGAATATCATTTAATAAAAGTTAAAGATTCGGAAGTCGGGAATATTGGACATGTCAACTTTTTTAGAAGCTATAATCAAAAGCTGTGGTGTATTATTTTAAACCGAATTAATTAAAGAAAAAAAATGAGTCAAATTATTGATAAAACCACAGATTTTGTAAAAGAAAAACTACAAGGCGCAGAAGCTGGACACGATTGGTACCACATTGAACGCGTTTGGAAATTGTCAAAAAAAATTTCCGAAAACGAAACTTGTGATGCCGAAATTGTTGAGTTGGGCGCTTTGTTACACGATATTGCTGATCCCAAATTCCATAACGGCGATGAAACTCTCGCGCCAAAAGTGGCAACCGAATTTTTACAATCATTAAATTTCCCAAGCGACCGCATCGAAAAAGTTGTTTTTATCATCAATAATATTTCATTTAAAAACACACATGAAGCGCCAGAACATCTTCCGATCGAGCTAAAAATTGTACAAGATGCTGATCGTATCGACGCCATTGGAGCTATTGGTATTGCGAGAACATTTAATTTTGGAGGTTTTAAAAACAACTTAATGTACGATCCTAATATTCCGCCGCAAGTTGGAATGTCAAAAAAAGACTACAAAAAATCGAATGGGACAACCATTAATCATTTTTACGAAAAATTGTTATTGCTAAAAGATTTGTTGAATACCGATTCTGCAAAGGAAATTGCCAAAGAGCGTCACCAGTTTATGTTAAGCTTTTTGGATCAATTTTATAAAGAATGGAATGTCGACTAAGCTCTAGTTTCAAAAGCTTTCTTATCTTTGCAATATGTATTTAATAATATTTCTGATTTTCTTGTCGTTATGCGCTGCCTTAGTTTTGTCTTTGCACAAAAAAGGTCGGTTTGCGGTTGTAAGCAAGATTCTTAGATTTGTTATTGTTGTTGGGAGTATTGCTTATTTTGCCTATTGGTTTGTCGAAAAAAGTCTAAGTCAATTTCTAGAAAATTCGATGGCGGTACAAGTTATCAACCATCTTCCGCAGCCGTTGGATTTTTATGTTGTTCGTGTGTCGGATAAAGATGAAAACAACGAAAAATACCTTTCTAAACATATTGGAAGAATTCGCCCAGATTTTTATCGCATAGAATATCTCAATATGCAAAAGTCAAATGAGTTTTGGATCGTCGGTTATCTTAACAAGTCGAGACTAGCTTATTTTTCACAACATGCAGTTACAGAAGCTAATCGCGACCAGATTGTAGAGATACGCAACTATATTAATCAAAGTCAGAAATTGTCAAGCATCGCTTCAGATCAAGTTGGTATTTTGAAGTATGACAATATGAAAATCAGTATTTGGGTGACCCTGGATTTATTGTTGATTTTCCTTAATTCAGTTTTGCTTTTTAGGCGCAAATAAAACTGATTCTGTCAATTACAAGCAAATTTAAATTTTATTAAAATCAAACTTTCTAGCACAGATGTTGTGCGGAATTTTTATACTATGAATATACAAGCAAAATTAGAATTAGGTAACCAAGCCTTTCTCGATTGGAGAAAAGTAAGTTTTGAAGAACGTCAAAAATTGTTTTCAAAAATGGCTGAATTGATGAGGTCTGATGTTGACAAATATGCGGTTACGATTACTAAAGAAATGCACAAACCGATTACCCAATCGATAGCCGAAATTAATAAAAGTGCAGGTATGCTCGACTATTACGCGAATTGCGAAAATGTTTTAGCACCTGAAAAAATCGAAACCGAATTTAATGTTTCCGAAGTTCATCAAGCACCACTTGGTATTATCTTGGGAGTTATGCCATGGAATTTTCCTTTCTGGCAAGTATTGAGATTTGCGGTGCCGGCAATTTTAGCAGGTAATGTTGTTGTGTTAAAACATGCTTCAATATGTTTCGGATCAGGACGATTAATCGAAGAATTGTTTGTGCAAGCCGGTTTTCCAGAAGCGGTATTTCAAAATTTTGAAGTTGGATATAAAGAGATTCAAGAGATTTTAGAAAGTCCTTATGTGCAAGGCGTAAGCTTGACTGGTAGTGGTAAAGCGGGTGGCGAAGTGGCGTCAATAGCTGGTAAAAATATTAAAAGATCGGTTTTAGAATTAGGTGGTAGCGATGCTTATATCGTTTTGGATGATGCCGAAATTCTAAAAGCGGCTAAAGAGGCGCCTCGCGGAAAACTACAAAATACGGGGCAAGTTTGTAATGCTGCAAAACGTTTTTTGATTCAAAAATCTGTGGAAAATGAGTTTGTTCCTGCTTTTGTAGAGGAATATAAAACTTATGTACCAGGCGATCCAATGGATAAAAATACGCGTATTTCTAAAATGGCGAGAAAAGATTTGGCAGACGAATTATTGGCGCAATATGATAAAGCTATTGCCAATGGAGCCGAAATTGTCTTGCCTTTGGAGCGACTTTCAGACCAAGAATTGAAACCTGGAATCATTAAAGTAAAAGCTGGGAATCCAATTCTTCAAGAAGAATTATTTGGTCCTTTAGCAATGTTGATGGTTGGCGAAACGGATGAAGAGTTACTGATTTTGGCTAATGATATTCCGTTTGGATTAGGAAATGCAATTTGGACGAAAGATAAAAAACGTGCGCAATTCTTTATTGACAATTTAGATTCTGGTACAGTTTCTATTAATAAATCAACAAGTTCTGATGCTAGATTGCCGTTTGGCGGTGCCAAACAATCGGGTTATGGTGTAGAGCTTTCGACGGTTGCGCTTAAAGAATTTACAGTAACAAAAACCATTGTTGGGAATATTTAATTTTTTCTAAATTAAATATTTTTAAGTAAAATTATAAAAAAACTCGGCGTCCATTATGGACGCCGAGTTTTTTTATAAAAGTTGGTAACTTGTACCGTCTCTGCTATCTTTTAGCTCAATACCTTGCTCCAAAAGTTGATCTCGAATTTGATCCGACAAATCGAAATTCTTTGCTTTTCTAGCCTGATTTCTTAGATCGATAAGAACTTTTAAAGCTTGGTCTAACTTCTCACTGTTATTTTCTTCAACATTTTGTAAACCTAAAACGTCGAAAACAATATCATGAACGAATTGCTTTAATGTATCCAAATCCGCTTGACTAATCGTTTCTTTTTTATCCTTAAGAGCGAATATCATTCTAACGATTTCGAAAAGATTAGCAATAACTATTGGACTGTTAAAGTCGTCTAATAAAGCTTCTAAAACTTTAGTTTTCAGGTCTTCAATATTAATACTCGATGTATCTGAAGCTTCCAAATTATCCAAAGATTTAACAGCGTCCATTAATCTGTTAAAGCCTTTTTCACTAGCAAGCATCGCCTCATTAGAAATGTCTAAAACACTTCTGTAATGCGCTTGCAAAAAGCAAAATCGCAACACACTCGGATGGAAAGCTTTCTCAAAGAAACTGTTATTTCCCGTGATTAATTCCATCGGAAGAATATAGTTGCCTGTCGATTTTGACATACGTTGACCATTCATCGTAAGCATATTAGCATGCATCCAGTATCTCACAGGTTCTTCACCATTACAAGCTTTTCCTTGTGCGATTTCACACTCGTGATGCGGAAATTTAAGATCCATTCCGCCACCGTGGATGTCAAATTGATTACCAAGATATTTGGTACTCATCGCAGTACATTCGAGATGCCAACCTGGGAAACCTTCTCCCCAAGGCGAGATCCACTTCATGATATGTTGTGGCGAGGCGTTTTTCCAAAGTGCAAAATCTTGCGGATTTTTCTTTTCGTGTTGTCCGTCTAGGTCACGCGTGTTGGCAAAAAGCTCTTCGATATTACGACGAGATAATTCGCCGTAGTTAAGTCCGCGTTTGTTATATTCTAAAACATCAAAATAAACAGAACCATTGCTTTCGTAAGCAAACCCTTTTTCGATTAGTGTTTTGGTTAGTTCAATTTGTTCAACAATATGTCCAGTTGCAGTTGGTTCAATCGTCGGAGGAAAAAGATTGAATTTTTTAAGAACATCATGAAAATCTACCGTGTATTTTTGTACGATTTCCATTGGTTCTAATTTTTCCAAACGCGATTGTTTGATGAATCTGTCGTTGTTAATGTCGCCATCGTCCGTCAAATGCCCAGCATCTGTAATGTTGCGAACATAACGAACTTTGTAGCCCAAAAACATCAAGCTTCGGTAGATGAAATCAAAGGACAAAAATGTTCGGACATTACCCAAATGCACGTTGCTGTAGACGGTTGGTCCACAGACATACATCCCAACATTACCAGATAAAATAGGTTCGAATATTTCTTTTTCTCCAGTTAAGGAGTTGTATATTTTAAGTTGCATTGTTTAGTTTTAAAAGATTTTAAATTCAAAAATTTGTAATTGTTTTAAGGTGAAATTTCATCAACAACAAATAATTGTCGTGATGAAAATTTTAATCAATACTTTTTTGAATTTTATCATTATTAAATATGTTCTAGAAGCTGGTTAAGATGGTCAATATAATCTCATATCAAAAATTCTAAAGTTACGATTATTTGTTCATTTTTTGATGTTTCACAAGTTTTTAACAACAATCCGTTTGGGGTATTTTCAATAATATTTTTTAAGATTTTAAAATCCTTCTTAATCTAGTTTTGTGTGACTTCCCACATAATGTAAGAACTCTTGACGCGTGATAGGATTCGTACGGAATATCCCGCTTAGTTCTGCTGTAATCGTCGAGCTTGCTGTGTCTTTAATGCCGCGACAATTAACACAAAGATGTTTTGCATCGATGATACAGGCGACATCTTTTGTGTCCAAAGCCAGCTTTAAGGCATCCACGATTTGCATGGTTAATCGTTCTTGTACTTGTGGTCTTTTTGCGTAATAATCTACAATTCTATTAATTTTAGAAAGTCCAATCACTTCACCATTAGAGATATATGCGACATGCGCTCTACCAATAATCGGTAAGAAATGATGCTCGCAAAAAGAATAAACGGTAATGTCTTTTTCCACAAGCATTTGACGATACTTGTACTTATTAGAAAAAGTAGAAATACCAGGTTTGTTCTCAGGAAGAAGACCTCCGAAAATTTCGTTAACATACATTTTGGCAACGCGCCTTGGCGAATCTTTAAGAGAATCGTCAGTCATGTCAAGTCCCAAAGTCTGCATAATCTCTCCAAAAAGTCCTTGGATTTTTTCAATTTTCTCAGTTGGACTTAGCGCAAAAGCATCTTCTCGAAGTGGTGTATGTTCTTTACCCGTAAAAAGGTCATCGTCATTATCAAAATGTTCCGTCATTTCTAAAAACTAATTATAAGAAGCAAAATTAGGAAAAATTATACTTTTTGTGGCTAAAAGCCTTGGGTTATTAAATTTTATTGTAGCTTTATTATTGTAAAAGACTTCAAATATTAAACTAACTGATAATCTTTCCGTTGTGTTTTTATGGAAAGGGAATCACAAAATTTAATAATTTTGAATTGAAATTTTATATATTTGCACCAAATTAACATTAATTAAAATTAAATACTATGTCAGACATTGCATCAAGAGTAAAAGCTATCATCGCTGATAAGCTTGACGTTGAAGAAACAGAAGTAACTCCAGAGGCTAGCTTCACTAACGATTTAGGAGCAGATTCTTTAGATACTGTAGAATTGATTATGGAATTCGAAAAAGAATTTAACATTCAGATTCCAGATGATCAAGCAGAAAAAATTACTACTGTAGGTCACGCTATCGCTTATATCGAAGAAGTAGTTAACAAATAATATTTTCTAACGAATTAATTAGAAATTATAAAAATTATATGGAATTAAAAAGAGTAGTTGTTACAGGTTTTGGTGCCATTACACCGATAGGAAATAATGCGAAAGAATATTGGGGCAGTCTTGTAAAAGGTAAGAGCGGAGCCGCTCCGATTACTCTTTTTGATTCCACTAATTTTAAAACGAAGTTCGCTTGCGAAGTCAAAAACTTTAATCCATTAGATCATTTTGACAAGAAAGAAGCGAAAAAAATGGACAGAAACTCACAATTCGGTCAAGTTGCAGCGCGCGAAGCAATTGCACATAGCCGTATTATCGAAGATTCTGTTGACAAAAATAGGGTAGGTGTTATCTGGGGCTCGGGTATTGGCGGACTAGAAACTTTTGAAACAGAAGTTGTTGGTTGGGCTAATTCTCAAAACATCCCTAGATTCAATCCTTTCTTTATTCCTAAAATGATTGCCGATATTACACCTGGTAATATTTCAATCGAATTCGGATTCCACGGTCCTAACTATACAACCGTTTCTGCATGTGCTTCGTCGGCCAATGCACTTATCGATGCTAGAATGCTTATCCAATTGGGTAAAGCGGATGTTATCGTGTGTGGTGGATCAGAAGCTGCAGTTACTGCTAGTGGTATGGGAGGATTTAACGCTTTGATGGCGCTTTCTACAAGAAATGATGATCCAAAAACGGCGTCTAGACCTTTTGACAAAGACAGGGATGGATTTGTACTGGGTGAAGGTGCAGGATGTATCATCCTTGAAGAATACGAACACGCTGTTAAAAGAGGAGCAACCATCTATGCAGAACTTGCCGGAGGAGGTCTTAGTGCTGATGCACATCATATGACTGCCCCACATCCAGAAGGATTAGGCGCTTATCTAGTAATGAAAAATTGTTTAGAAGATGCAGGACTTTCTGCTGACGATGTAGACCATATCAACATGCATGGTACATCTACGCCGTTAGGAGATATTGCAGAATCTAATGCTATTGCAAGATTACTAGGAGAACATGCCTATGATATCAACCTTAATTCTACCAAGTCTATGACAGGACACTTGTTAGGAGCAGCTGGAGTTATCGAAGCTATTGCAACTTTAGGAACTATCATTCACGGTATTATTCCACCAACAATCAATCACTTTACAGATGATGAAAAGATTGATTCTAGGTTAGATTTCACATTTAATAATGCTGTTGAAAAGGACGTTCAGATTGCTATGAGTAATACTTTCGGCTTCGGAGGTCATAACGCTTGTGTACTTTTCAAAAAAATCTAAACTATTATGGAGTTGAAGAATTTGCTTTCTAAATTCCTAATAAAAAGAAAAACCAACGGACTTTCTCAAAGAGATTCTAAGTTTCAAAAAGAGATATTTGACCTTGTCGGCTATCAGGTTAACAATCTTGAAATTTTTCGAGAGGCTTTTTCATTAAAGGTTGCTGGGAAACATTCTGAGAAAAAAAACTACGAAAGATTAGAGTTTTTGGGCGATTCTGTATTGGGCTCAATTATTTCTTGTTACTTATTTCAACGGTATCCAGAGGCTAATGAAGGTTTTCTAACGCAAATGAAATCCAAAATCGTTAACCGCAAAAACCTTAATAAACTTGGTGACGAACTTGGTTTACCAAAACTAATTTTTGTCAATAATAGTGTCACTCTCAGTGAGAATATTGCCGGCAATCTTTTGGAAGCTTTTGTTGGCGCATTATTTTTGGATGTCGATTACGAGGCTTGTAAAAAAATTGTTCTTGAAAAACTACTTCCACCAGAGGAGATCAATAAGCTCGAAAACAAAATTATCAGTTATAAAGGCCTTCTCCTAGAGTGGAGCCAAAAGAAAAAACTCTCTATTAAGTACGAAACTTCTGAAGAAGATCTAGTTGGCAAGCAGATTGCATTCCGTTGCAATGTTTGGCTAGAGGACGAAAAAATTGCTAATGCCACGGAGACTTCAAAGAAGAAGGCCGAAGAAAAAGCAGCGCAACGGGCGTTCTACATGTTAAATAAAAAAGAACAAATTATTGAAAAGCAAAAAACTATTTCTTGATTTTGAAGAAGAAGAATGCATCGACATTGGATTGATGCGTATTGCTAGTAATTTGCCTCATTTCGAAGTTTTTTTTCACTTAAATAATTCTAATACTTTCAACCTGAAGAGAAGCGAAGATATCATTTTCGAAGGGGTATATAACGATTATTTTTTTGAGTGTTATGAAGCTTATGACAAGTCCAACAAAAACTGTTGGAAGTTAATATCTAACAAGTCTGTCTCAACAATATTTAAAAAAGAACAAAGTCAGCTTTTTCAAGATGAAGGAGATGTGAAATTTTTATTAAATGATCATCATGACGTTGATTATATTGTTAAATCGTCGGATTCATTTGCTGATTTTTCAGTAATTTTGCTCCCGGAAAAGTTGTTCTTTCCAATACAAGAGTTCCAGTTGTCTGCAGATACAGAACTCTATCAAATAATTCAATATTATGAATAAAAATTTAAAAAAGACAAAAATCATCGCAACCCTTGGCCCAGCGTCTTCTGACAAAGAAACGATGATCCAAATGGTAAAGGCGGGTGTTGATGTTTTCAGAATAAATTTCTCCCATGCCGATTACGATCTTGTAAAACGTAACGTCGACATTATTCGCGAAATCAATCAAGAATATGGTTACTCGGTAGCTATCCTTGGAGATTTGCAAGGTCCAAAACTTCGTGTTGGGGTTATTAAAGAAGGCTCTTTTCTTAATCCTGGAGATGTTTTGACTTTTACTAATGAAAAAGTTGAAGGCGATTCTACAAAAGTCTACATGACTTATGAAAAATTTCCGCAGGATGTAAAAGTAGGCGAAAGAATCCTTATTGACGATGGTAAGTTGGTTTTAGAAGTTATCGAAACTAACGAAAAAGATACCGTTAAAGCAAAAACCATCCAAGGTGGACCACTAAGCTCTAAAAAAGGTGTGAATCTTCCTAACACTAATGTTTCGCTGCCGGCTTTAACAGAGAAAGATATTCAAGATGCTAACTTTATGTTGGATTTAGAATTTGACTGGATTGCATTGTCTTTCGTTCGTCATGCTCAAGATATTAAAGATTTAAAAGTTTTAATAGAAAATCATCCAACCAACAATATTAAGACGCCAATTATCGCTAAGATTGAAAAGCCAGAGGGTGTTAAAAATATTGAAGAAATCCTTGTGGAATGTGATGGATTAATGGTTGCTCGTGGAGATCTAGGTGTAGAAGTTCCGATGGAGCAAGTACCTGTTATTCAAAAGAATTTGGTGCATAAAGCAAGGTTATATTCAAAACCTGTTATTATTGCGACGCAAATGATGGAAACCATGATTACAAGCCTTACACCTACAAGAGCAGAGGTTAATGACGTTGCCAACTCGGTGATGGATGGTGCGGATGCTGTAATGCTGTCAGGAGAAACTTCTGTCGGTAAATATCCAGTGGATGTGATCAAAAACATGGCTAAAATTGTTAAAACAACCGAAACAACACAGCTTTACGCAAAACAAAATGTTCCTTTAGTGGAGAAAATTAATTGTGTTGATGATCGTTTCGTGACAGATATGGTTTGTCGTTCGGCAGTTGATATCGTTAAAAATGCTGGCGCTGAAGCAATTATTACATTGACATCGTCAGGTTATACGGCATTCCAAATTTCGGCGCACAGACCAGATGCTCACATCATCGTTTTTAGCTCTAACAGAAGGGTTATCACAATGTTGAATTTACTTTGGGGCGTTCGTGCTTTCTATTATGACATGCAAAAGTCTACTGACGAAACCGTAATTCAGGTTAACATGTTGACGCATAATTATGGCTTTGTAGAGCAGGGTGATTTTGTCATCAACCTCAACGCGATGCCTGTGCATTATGGTGGTAAAACCAATACGTTAAGACTAACAACAATATAATAAAAGCCTCAGTTTTGAGGCTTTTTTCTTTAAATATTATAAACCTTAATCAACGTTAAAGTTATTTTTTTAATATTCCTCAAAGCTTTACATTTGAAAAAAAAACTATTTGAGACTACTTATATTTTTTCTAGTTATTTTTTCGAATTTAATATTTGGACAAAATCAAATTTCTGGTATTGTGCAGACCGAAGATGGACGTCGTATTCCTAATGCGATGCTCGTTAATGTCGCAACAGGCGCTAGATCTTATTCCAACAACGTTGGAGAATTCTACATTGGTGCAAAGCAGGGAGAGACGATCCGTATTCTTAAAGACCATTATGAGCGTGAAACTATAACAGCAAGTCTTAATGGTAATTTCGTTGTAACCTTAGTGAAATCACCTGAAGAAATAGAAGAAGTGACCGTGTCAAACATCAAAATAACTGGTAATATTGATGATGCTTCTAGGTTAAAAACAGAAGATAGCGCAGAGCGATTACGTAGAGAAGTTGGCACGCCAAAGGCACCTGAAAAGCCTAGGGAAGTAGCCCCAAAAATGGGGAAAAATGTCTTGTTGCCAATGCTTTTCGGGACATTAAATGTTGATGGTTTGTATAAAATTGTATCCGGAAAGTCACGTCAAATAAAAAGCCTTTATCGTTACGAAGACTATCAAGATGATCTTAAATGGATACGGACCAGAATCGACGATTCTTATTTTAAAAGTGCTGAAATTCCTGATGATCAAATTAATTCTTTTTTACGTTTTATCATGGTTGATCCTGATGTTCGACGTTATGTAAAAGCTCGAAATGAAGGCGGTCTTATTATTATAATGGAAAAACATATTCCTGAATTTCTTAAGCGTATTAATAAAGATTAATCTCGGTTTTTCATCTTTTATAAAAATGCTTATATTCATTAAATTACAGTCGATAAAAGTCTTCAATTTACTTTAGTCAAGTAACATTTTTGATGAAGTTTATTTTAAAATTAATTACGCGACCACACTTGGTGAGCGTCTCGTTTTACAAGTTTTAATGGATAATCACCCTTGGAAATATCAGTTGCATTTGCAGTTAACAGAAGCGATAGATTATGCTTATAATTTGGGGATTTCTCTTAAGAGATGCCGATTGGTATTTATTGATATAGTTTTGAAGCTTGGACAGAACCAGAATTGTTCATGATGGATTTTCAAGCGGGCGCACCGCCAGATCAGTTTTCAGAGTTAGGACAAAACTGGGAATTCCCGACGTACAATTGGGAAGTAATAAAAGCCGATGGATACAACTGGTGGAATAACATTTTTGCGGTTTTAGAACGTTATTTTGACGCAATGCGAATTGATCATATGCTTGGATTTTCCATAATTTGGAGAGTGCCGATTGATGCAATATAAGGTGTTTTGGGCTATTTTTATCCTACAATTCCAGTTATTGTAGAAGAGTTAAATGTTAATCATATCGATTTTAATGAAGATCGTTTTTGCAAGCCATTTATTAACGATTCTATTATTCATCATACTTTCGGAGAAGAAGCAGATGTTATTAAATCTCATTTTTCTTGTATTAAATTCTAACGGAGTTTATAAATTTAAACCATAATTTGAACCACAATCAAAACTTAGTGACAGTTTCAAAAAACAGTCTTGGGATTGGAAGGAAGAAAAATTGAGGGCTCTAGCTGCTAATGTTTTGTTGATAATTGAAACGACAGAAGATGGTGAAAATGTTTACCATCCAAGGTTTAACATGGAAAAAACATTGTCTTTTGCTCTTCTTCAAGAATGGGAATGTGCAAAGCTGGCGACGATCTACAACGATTATTTCTTTTTTTTCGACAAGACGATTTGTGGTACGAAAAAGCTATGGAAAAACTTCCCGCCTGGTTGGCTTGTACCAAAATGCTGATTTGTGGAGAGATTCTTGGTTTGGTGCCAGATTCGGTGTCTTTTGTTATGGATCAATTGGCGATAACGGCGCTTAAATTTCAAAGGATGCCTTCGGAAAATATTCCTTTTTATAATTCGAAAAATGCAAGTTATATGACTGCGGTAACGGCTTCTTCGCACGATAGTTCGACCTTGCGACAATGGTGGCACGAAGATCGAAAAATGACGCAACAATATTTTAATCAACAATTGAAGCAATACGGTATGGCGCCTTGGTATTTGTTGCCCAAATTTTCGGAAATGATTTTGAAACAACATCTATACACAGAGGCAATGTTAGCGATTTTCCCGATTCAAGATTTTTTGGCAATAGATAAAGCTGTAATGGACAAAAATATGGACGACGAAAGAATGAATGTTCCAGCTATTTTTCCAAATTATTGGCGTTACAGAATGCATCTGAAATTAGAAGATTTGAATTCCGAAACAGCATTTAATCAAAAAATATCTCATGGGGTTAAAGATTCTGGCAGAAAATAAGTATTTGATTTTCAGTATTTAAAATTATAAAAAAAAGTTAAAAGTGCGAAATGCTTTTAACTTTTTTTGTTCATAATTATCATAGCATTAAACAAGAGTGTTTGTTTTGCTAAAAACCAAGTCGTTATGAAAAAAATGATTCTTGCAATGTCACTTGTTATAAGTAGTTTTGCGTTTTCACAATACTATCAAGATACGTATCCTGACTATTATGGTTACGAATATTATGATAGCCAATATAATTATCCGGATGATTATTATTACAATTTTCCTACGGATTATTATCCGGAAGAGTATTATCAAAATTATTACAATGACTACAGAAATAGTATTGTAAATATTAACTGGAAAAGATTCTTTAGAACTTATAGATTGTCGCCAATCCAAGTGCAAGCGATTATCAATCTTAATAACAGATTTCCATCATTTATGGCTTGGAATTCCTACTACGGAATGAATCCTAATCGTTGGTATTATGATAGATTCTATGAGTTAGAAAGGATTTTGGGACCACAAATTTTTGTTGTCTATCAGCAAAATTATTACCGTGGCGTAAGTCCAATTGTATACTTCCAAAACTATAGAACTTCATATTATGTGGTTAATTATCATATTCGCCCAAAATATAGAAATGTAGATGTAGTCAGATATCGAGTAGATCGTTCTAATCTTAATGATAGTTGGAAGTCAACACGTAATGTTGCGATGGTTGACACTAATGCTAACAGCATTAGATCAAATTCTAATACTAGAAATCAAAATTTGTTGGCAGATAATACTAACAATAATAGAACGAGAAACTCATCAAGTATTAGAAATCAAACTACGGTATCTGATCACAATGGTGGAATCAGAACGTCATCAGGAACTAGAAATCAATCGATGATCGAAACTAATAATTCTGATGTTAGAAATAATATAAGAAATCAAACTCCATCTTCTGACAATTATCACACAGGAGGTGTTAAAAATAATCCATCTAGAAATTCGGAGTCAGTTCGTTCTTCTAGTAGGGACATAAGAGGTAACAATATGAGAAGTTCATCATCCAATGGAGCGATAAGAAGCTCAGGGAAGAGAGAAGCTCAAAGAGATAATGCGAGTGGTATGAGAAGTTCTAATAACGGAGCTTCTAGAGGAAGGTAAGTTTTTTTAGTGTTTGTGTTATTTTGGGAATGGAGAAAGTTTTTTTAGCTTTCTCCATTTTAATTTAATTATTAGTGTATAAAATTTAACATAATTTAATATTGTGTGTTTTAACTTTAAATAATCTACTACATCCAATGGATGTAATTAAACAAAATAGTAATTAGCGTAAAATTTTAATAAAATGAAAAAATTGATTTTAAGTGCAGCATTTGTAGTAGTAGGTTCTTTTGCTTTTGCACAACAAACAGCACCGACGTCAAAAAAAGAAAATTTTGAAGCAAAACAACAAGAACGTTTTGCTAAAATGAAAACTGATCTTAATTTGACAGATGCTCAAGTGGTAAAAATTAAGGAACTGCACGAGAAAAAAAGAGCAGAGAAAATGGACCAAATGAAAGAGCAACGTCAAGAGATGAAATTGAAAATGGAAAAGAATAACGAAGACATGAAGCAGATTCTTACACCAGACCAATATACTAAATGGCAAGAAATGAAAAAGCAAAAAATGGCCGAGCATAAAGGGATGAGAAAAGAAAAAATGGAGATGAAGAAATAATTATAATGCAAATTTTAGAAGTAGGAGTAAGGCTAACTTTACTCCTATTTTTTTGTTATATAGTTTTAAGAATTTAGTATCTTTGATTTTAAAGAAAAAAATATGGTTACGGAAAAAATTATTAATCTAATCAACGAACAAATCACGAATGAGCAATATGCTGCGCAACTTTATTTGTCGATGTCGGCATGGTGTTATGCGCAAGATTTGGAAGGTATCGGTAATTACTTCAGAGTACAATCGAAGGAAGAGTTGATGCACTCTGACAAGATGTTTGACTATATCAACAATGTTGGTGGAAAAGTTATTTTGGGAGCTGTTGATGCACCACCACATGATTTTAATAGTGCGGAAGAAATCTTTGAAAAAGCTCTAGAGCACGAAAAATTAGTTACAAAAAGTATTTTCAATATTGTAAAAGCGGCTACGGAAGAAAGCGATTTTGCGACGACAACATTCTTACAGTGGTTCGTTAATGAGCAAGTAGAAGAAGAAGCTAGCGCATCACTTTTGGTAACGAAAATCAAACGTGTTAAAGACAATCCTTCTGCCATGTATCTTTTCGATCAAGAGTTAGCACAACGTGTCTTCACACCGGATAATGGCGCTGCTTAATATTTAAAAAAAACACTGCCAAATCACAATATGTTTAAAAAGATATTGATAGCCTCAGCTAGCATTAGTTGTGGCTATTTTTTAGCGCAACAATATCAGGTGGCTAATATTCCTACAGAATTGCTCAAAAATGCCAATACTGTTATTCGAAATGATTCTAAAATTTATACCATCTCAGCATTTGATAATCTCAATATCAAATACAATAAATCGACAACCATCCTCAATAAATCGGGAGAGAAAAACGCCAATGTGGTCATCCATTATGATAAATTTGATAAAATAAGTGGTGTAAAAGTCAAAATTTTTGATGAGTTCGGGAAGCAAATTCGCACTTATTCGAAAAGCGATTTTCAAGATGCAAGTAGTACGGGATCGTCAGGATTATATACAGACGATCGTGTTTTGTATTTAGAAATTTCAAATGCTAATTTTCCTTATACAATAGAAGAAACTTATGAGCTAACGACTTCCAGTACAGCTTTTATCCCAGAGTTTATGCCGTATCGTACAACCAATGTCAGTACAGAAAAAGCAGAATTAAAACTTATTAATAAATCTGGTGTTAAGCTTCGTAAAAAAGTAAATCCAGTGTCGTATGCCAAACTTGAAGAATCGGGAACCGAAAACGAGTTTACGCTTTCGTATGGCAATGTTCCTGCTTTGAAACAAGAAAAATACGCTCCAAGTATGTATACATTAATACCGCGGACTGAATTTTCTTTAGAGCAATTTAGTTTGGCTGGCAAAAAAGGAAATTTAACAACTTGGAAAGACTTTGGATTATGGTATAATACTTTGCTAGAACCTGTTTCAACGATAACGCCAGAAATTCAAAAAGAAGTTGATGATCTTAAGCTTGAAGGCACTGTTTCGCAAAAAGTGAAGACTCTTTATCAATACATGCAAAACAAAACGCGCTATGTCAATGTCGCGATTGGCATTGGTGGTTGGCAACCATTACCTGCCGATGATGTGCGTAGAAAAGGTTATGGCGACTGCAAAGGACTTACCAACTATATGCGTGTGTTGTTGAAAGCTGCAGGAATTCCTGCGTATTATGCGATTATTAATTCGGATTTTACGCCAAAAAGATTCGATGCAGATTTTCCTAAAATGGCGGGCAACCATATCGTTTTGATGGTGCCAACAGAAAAAGGAAATGTTTGGCTAGAAAATACCTCACAAAATATTGCTTTCAATCATATCGGGATTAACAATACCAATAGAAATGTGTTGTTGGTTAAAGAAGATGGTATAGAGCTGATGGATACGCCAATCTATAGTACCGAAGACAGTTCCGAAAAACTAAAGCTAGTGGCAGAAATTTTTGAAGACAATTCGTTGGTTGGAGATGCCAAGTTTAATTTCGCGGGTGGATTGTATGACCATATGCTTTTCATGGACAGTGCTGCTAATGATCATCAAAAAAATGCTTTGAAATCAATATACTCGAATCTTAAATTCGAAGATCTCAACATTCATAAAGTTGACAACAACCGTGATATAGCAGCACTAAACCTCAATTTTGATTTTAAAGCCAACAACTATTCCAAAAAAATGGGCGATGATATATTTTTTAGTGTCGTTCCATTTATAGAAAGTAGTTTTTTTATAGATTCTTCGGAAGACCGTTTTAGCCCAGTAGAAATTCCGTTTGCTTATCAAGATCATTACGAAATAGAATACAGTATTCCGCAAAATTATAAAATAGGAACAATTCCCGCGGCATCAAAGTTGACATCAGCGTTTGGAGAATATCAACTTATAGTAAGTGAGAAACAAGGCAAAGTGGTTGTAGAAAGACAGATGAAGCTAAATAAAATGTTGTTGCAACCAGATCAAATAAAAGCCTATCAAGAATTTAGAAAAAAAATAAACACCACAGATAACACGAAAATTTTATTAAACAAGATTTAATATATGACAAAAAATATACTTCTTATACTGATGTTCTTCGGAACAATGCTTTTTGGGCAACACAAGTTTTTAAATATTCCTAAACTTGATCAAAATAATATTATGGCAACAGCCAGTACTTCGGATCCCAAAGCGCCTGCCGAAGTGTTGTTCAGTTCTCATCATTTTTTGATTGATAAAACCGGCTATATGACACTCGAAGTGATCAAACGGGTTAAGATTTATGATAAAAACAATGCCGAAGAATTTCTGAATGTAGAGATTCCTCTTAGGGAAAAAGGTGGCGACCGCGAATCTGTTAGTGGATTGAAAGCGATAACTTACAACTTCGAAAACGGTAAAGTTGTTACCACAAACATTGATAAAGAATCAAAATATAAATCTAATGAAGTTAAAAATGTAGATATCTTAAAATTTGCTTTTGCCAATGTTAAAAATGGCTCTGTTTTAGAATACAAATATAAGTTTAGCACGCCATTTTATTACGCTATTCCACGCGTTATGGTAGAAGCGTCGGTACCTGTTAAGTATTTTGAATATGTTTTTGACTTTCCCAATTATCTAGGATATAGCGTTAACTATCAAGGTTCTCTAGGACCAACGCATCGTGATGTAGGCGAAAGACATTTGTATGGTGAAAGTTACAAAACAATAAGATTCGCTTATGAAAATGTTAAGGCTTACAAAGACGAGAAATATGTGTACAACATCGACAATTATCGTACAGCAATCCGAGCAGAATTAGCGAGTACCAATTTTCCTATTACAGGAGGAAGTCATGCTAGTGAGGTAAGAGGCGGTTTCAAATCTTTTTCTGTGACTTGGGAAGATCTTCGAAAGACTATTTTACAAGAAGATGATTTTGGAATCGAACTTGGGAAAATGGGCGCGGTAAGAGATATCTTGCCTGCGACAATAAAAACTATTCCCAACGAAGCAGCACGTGCAGATGCTATTTTAAAATTCGTTCAAAAAAACTATACCTGGAACAAAAAGGTGACAGGTTGGACAGAAGACGGAATCCGTAATTTAGTTTCAAAAAAAATCGGAAATTCTGCGGAGATTAATTTGTTGTTGACTATGTTGATGAGAAGCGCCGACCTCAAAGCGAATCCTGTTATTCTTCCAACGAAAGAACGCGGTACTCTTAATTTTGCTTCGCCGTCGTTGTCGCAAATTAACTATGTGCTGGCTTCCGTTGAGATTGCCGGAAATCTTAAGTTATATGATGCAACATCAAAATACGCATCGGTTAACGTATTGCCTTCGAGAGCTTATAACTATTATGGTTATCTTATTCGTGAAAAAGAAGGTGTGCAGATTAATATCATACCCGATGGGAAAAGTTCTACCACACAAGTTATCAATGCTAAATTGAACACTGATATTAGTTTTTCTGGTGATTTTTCGGATACAGATACCAAGTTGTACGCGTTGGCTTCTACAGAGTCTTACGAGAAAGATGCCGAGAATTATTTTAAAAATTATAAGGAAGATTATAAATTCCCGATAGAAAATATGAAAGGTGAAATGCAGGAAAATGGGAATTTTGTTACGAAATTTAACTTCAGTGCAGATAGTTTTGTCGATGGGATCGGTGGAAAGTATGTCTTCAATCCATTGTTGTTTTTGTACAGAAAAACCCACGATTTTGATCAAGAAGATCAAAGAAGATCGCCTATAGAAATGCTTTCTGGATATGACCGAGTTAAAAAAGTGACTATCGAGTTGCCAGAGGGCTATGTTTTTGAAAATCTTCCAAAATCAAAAAAATTCAGGACTGAAGATAGTTCGATTGTTTACAATTATGTCGTGACGCAATCGGGCAACAAATTGACTGTAGAATCGACAGTTTCTGTTGAAGAACCTATTTTTCCAGCCGCATATTATCCAGCTTTCAAACAAGTATTTGACCATATAACTAATATGGAAGCCCAAGTGGTAACGGTTTCTAAAAAGTAACAAAAAAGGACTTAGAAAAATCTAAGTCCTTTTTTATTTTTAAACATATATTAGAACGCACTTTAAGACTTTTTTTCCCAGCTGTTCAAAAGCAAGTCTGTAGGTTTCAATCTGCTTTTCATGCTCTTCTTTCTTTTTTCCTGTCTTAAAATCGATAATGATAAAACCATGTTCCGTATCGATAAGTCGGTCTGGACGAAGAACTTTTGTTTCACCATTTTTAGAAATCATCACGTCGCGTTCGCTAATGATTTTTAGACCTGGTACAAAGTAGTGACTATAATCTTCGGAATTTATAATTTCAAAAATGCGCTGCTCGATATTAATGCGCTCTTCTGATGTGAAAACACCTTCTAGCTCATACTTTTCTAAAACTTGTTCCAGGTCGAGATTTGATTTTATTTTGGAGAGAATTTCATGGACAAAGATTCCGATTCTCACTTTTGCAACGCGTTCTTGATAGTTTTTACTAGGTGTTGCAATTTGGATATTGTTACTTTGTGAATTTTCTCCTTTTAATGCGGTTATAGATAGTTTTTCAACGATGTTTTTCGTTTTGTGTTTTTGTTTTTTTAAATCCGATTCTTCGATAGGATACAAGTCAAAAAAATCATGTTCTTCATTGTTATTTGAAGGTCTTTTGGCATTTATATAATCTATAATTTCTAAATGATTTGCAGACTTGTTTGGTTTTTCAAGATAAAGATACAACTGCTCAACAGCGCGCGTTGTCGCAACATATTGAAGGCAAAATCTGTCGATTTTATTTTTGTATTCGTTGTCAATATTGAAGGCTGACATCTCTTGGTCGTAGTCCAAAAGTTTTTTATTAAAACCTGTAATATTTACTTTTTTAAGTTCGTCATTGTTGTTTAAATCAAACCAATTCGAAAACTTGGAATCTTTATTTTCGTTACGCATTGGTAAAAACACGATTGGGAATTCTAGACCTTTTGACTTATGAATCGTCATCATTTTGATGGCGTCAATACTTTCGCTCGCTTGGATGCTTTGGTTGATGCCTTCTTCATTCCAGTATTTGAGAAAATCTTTGATGGTTGCGCCTGCATTTTGCGTGTAATTAAACAACATTTCTAAAAAGTTCAATAAGAAATCGACTTCTTTATTTTCTATCGAAAAATTGTGTAGAAAATATTCGATATAGTTGTAAAGGTTTAGATTTAAAATATGATCTGAACTTAAATCTAGGTTATAGTTTGACTTTAGTTTATTATTTATTTCAACGAAATTTTTAGTTTCGAGTATGTCTAATGCTTCTGTAGTAAAGTCTTTTATTTGAATTGTCCCCAAGTGGTTAAGATGATAAAGCATCTTAATGAAAAATTGGTAGTTGTTAGGATTGACTTTCCAATTTAAAAATTCGATAAGCGCTTTGATGGTGTATGACAAACCAATGGTTAAGCCACTTTCTGAAATACTTTTAATGTACTGTTCTTGTCCTTTATAGTGGATAAGTTGTTGACCAAGAAGATTTGAAAAATTGAAAATATCTGTGTTTCCGCGACAAAGAATACAGATGTCGGAAAGTTCAAATCCGTTATCCAAGCATTCTTGGATGTCATCACGCATTTTAAGGACTGCTTCTTCATAAAAGATTTCCTTAACATCATTTTCAAGCAAATTGACACGCACTCTTCCATTGATATTTGATTTTGGAATTTGCTTTGCTGCCTCTCCAAAAATGTATTCGTGTATCGGTTTTAGACCTCTCGAAATGCTGTAATACAATTGATTATTAAAGTCAACGATGTTTTTAGCACTACGCCAATTATGTTCTAGATTGATGACTTCCGCTTCTTTTGCAGCTTCTTCTGTATGGCTAATAATATCAAGCATTAATTGACTTTCGCCACCTCGAAAACGATAAATACTTTGTTTAGGATCGCCAACCAAACTAAAACTTGTGTTGTCGCTCGCAATAGCATTGTCGCGTAGCGGTTTGAAGTTTTCCCATTGCATTTTCGAAGTATCTTGGAATTCATCAAAAAAGAAATGTTGGAATTGCGTGCCGACTTTTTCGTAAATAAATGACGAAGGTTCCGATTTTAGATTTTCATTAATCAGCACATTGAATTTTGATAACAAAACCAAGTCGTTTTCGGTTTCGATGTCTTTTAGTTTGTTTTGTATATCGGCATTCACTTTTAGAGGAAGCAGTGCGTCAAGTATTTTTTTATTTCGTTCGATGTTAATATACTTGGCGATAAGTTCCAGTCTACTTTCCAATAATTTTGACAACAATGCCTGAATGTCAGCATCTCGCTTTTTGCCTTTTGCAGAAGCGCCTTTGTTAAAATTTTCTAAGGCTTTTTCCTCATTGCCAGGAAGGGGAAATGTATCTCGTTCGTCCCGATAAAATTTAACGACTTCATGAAAGAATTTGGCAATACTTCCGACATTACCTCCAGAAAAATCTTCTATGTTAAGATCTTGTGCTACTAATGTTTGGATAATTTCTTTCGCTAAAGAAATGGAATGGTCTTTATCGACTTTTATCTCGTTTCTAAGATTTTCTTTTTTACGTTCATAAGCTTCCCATTCGAAGTTTTTGTTTTCCGAAAGCGCTTCGTAATGCGTGTCGCTAATAAATTTTTTAGATGAATCGTAAAGATTTTTATTAATGTTAGTGCGAGTTTCGTTATCTAGGCCATAATTAACAAAATCCATGAAAGCCTCAGAAATATGATTGTCATCGCCAATCTCATCCAACAGTTGATCAACCGCTTCGATAAGAAATGGCTCCGCATTTATTTCTAAATTGAAATTTTGAGCAAGCCCCAACTCGTACGTAAAACTTCTTACTAGCCTTGCATTAAATTTGTCAATGGTGCCGATATTCAATGTAGAATAATGGTGTAGCACATAATCTAGGATTTGCTTTGCACGATGATGCAGGTCGTCTATAGTAATATGAATACCCTCATCATCGAACTCCGATTTTATATTTTGTAAATCATGATTTTCTTTGTAATTCTCTTTTGTAAATGAAAAGAGCCAATTGATGATTCGCTCCTTCATTTCGTTAGCTGCTTTATTGGTGAAGGTTAGCGCGAGAATATGACGGATGCTTTCTGCTTGATTAGGATATCGAAGACAGATTTTCAAAAGGTTTTTTACAAGGCTGTAGGTTTTTCCTGAGCCAGCCGAAGCATTAATGACAAGGTAAGAATTTTGCATTCCAAGGAAATTTAGGCACAATTTAATATAAACTTCCGCAACATCAAAATTTAGTCTTCGATATTATAGATAAGTTTAAAGGATTTTCGGTGGTGTATGGTTGGTCCATGTTCCATAAGAGCTCGTTGGTGGACTTTAGTACAATATCCAAAATTTTTGTCCCATCCATATTGCGGAAAATCTTTTGCAAGGTCGATCATGAGATTGTCACGGTAATTTTTTGCGATGATAGAGGCTGCCGCAATGGATAGAAATTTGGAATCTCCTTTAACAATACAATGATGAGGAATATAGTTATACGGATGGAATTTGTTGCCGTCAACTAAGATTAATTCTGGTCTTATTTTTAATTGATCTAACGCAAGGTGCATGGCATGTATACTTGCTTGTAAAATATTATGTTTATCTATAAAATCTGGAGGAAGTTCGGCTATTGCGTAGTCTAGTGCATTATTTTTGATATATAAATCTAGTTCATTTCGTTGTTTAAACGTTAATTTTTTGGAGTCATTAATAAAATTTTGGTTAAAATTTTGGTCAATTATGACAGCGGCGGCAACCACAGGACCAGAAAGACATCCTCTTCCAACTTCATCACAACCTACTTCTATCAGGCTGTTTGAGAAACTTTTAGAAAGTTTTGCTTCAGTAATCATTTAACAAAGTTATTAATAAAAGAGCGAATCGTTAAATAAAAATTAAGAAATATTTAACTTTTTTATTGTTTATGTTGAGAAAGTTTTGCACATTTGTTTTATTGAAAAATTTAATTTGATATGAAAAAATTAACAGCTAGTGTTTTAGCAGTAGTGTTGAGCTCTTCGGTTGCAATGGTTTCGGCGCAAACCAAGCCAAGAGACACCGCAAAAACTACGGAAATTGGCGAGGTTATTATAACTGGTGCTATGGGTATTACCAAAAAAGTTGATGCAGTTACCTCTGCTCAACAAGTGGTTAGCTCTGAATTGTTAACGCAAGCAGCGAATCCAAATGCGGTACAAGCTTTGGCAGGTAAGGTTGCGGGATTAACAGTTAATGTTAATAGTAGTGGGGTAAATGGCTCTACGTCTATTCAACTTAGAGGTTCAAGATCACTTACAGGAAATAACGATGCTTTAGTAGTTATTGATAATGTAATTTCTACATCTACAATTTTGCAAGGTCTACCTCCTGATATCATTGAGTCGGTTAACGTTATTAAAGGTGCTCAAGGTGCAGCATTGTACGGTTCTGATGGGGTAAATGGTGTTATTATAGTAACTACAAAACGTGGTGCGAAAAATAACAGACTTTCCGTAGTGTATGATGGTTCAATTGATTTTGAAAGCGTTGCGTTTTTACCAGAAAGACAAACAAAGTATGGTCAAGGTTGGGATAAGGCGAGAGATCAATATGAGAATGGTGCATGGGGGCCAGTTTTTGATGGCAGCATGACAGCTTATGGTATGCCTTTGTATGATTATACGGGAGATGGTTATATTACATTAGATGGTATAGGTTGGGGAGATGATTCTACTATCTCAACTGGTGATAACGGTGCAGCTATTATCAGACCTTACGTTGCTAGACCAAATGAATTGAAAAACTTCTTCAAAACAGGTACAACATTTAGTAATGGTGTTACAATTAATGCAGGTGGAGAAGGTAAATATGCGCTACTTACTTTAAATAATACTCAAAGAGGATTTGTTGTTGATGGAGATTCATCAAACAGAACTTCTGTTCTTTTTAAAGGAGGGGCTAAATTAGGTAAGTTTTCAGTTGATGGTTCTGCTCAATATACAAGAACTAACTTCACACAAACGCCTGTAATGTTTGATGAAACAACAAATGATTCATTATACTGGTCATTATTGCAATCAGGATCTGATATACCAATTACTGCATACAAAGATTATCCAGAAAGTGCTTACGCTTGGAATATCTACTATCAGAACCCTTATTGGAGAATGAAACATGTTAGACAAGATTATAAGAGAGATGCTTATAACTTGACAGGATCAATCGGTTATGAACTTAATAAAAATATTAATTTCAAATATACAGCCAATTTACAACAGACTTCATCTTCTTCGACAAGTCATAGAGATGCGTTTTCAAAAGCAAACTATAACGGACCAGCTGCAGGATATGTTAAAGCTATTACCTCTGCATTGTTTTTAGATAAAAGAGAAAATACAGATTACTATGGTGATTTGATGTCTAATTTTAACTATGATCTTACAGATGATTTAAATTTGAAGTTCAACTTAGGTTATAATTATCAAGAGCATAGATACGAAATTATGCAAAATGGCGGTTCTGCATTAGCAGTACCTGGTGTTTATAACATGACAAATGTTACTCTACCTTTATCAATGGGTAGCACATCATTGACAAATGGCAATTATAGAAGAAATTCTCATGCTGTTTTTGCAAACTTGGATTTAGCATATCGTGATTTCTTATTTTTAAATGCTACTGGACGTAACGAGTGGAGCTCAGTATTACCTAAAAATAATAATAGTTACTTCTATCCTTCTGTTGGTTTATCTTTTGTGCCAACAAAAGCATTTAATTTTGGAGGAGATGTACTTAATTATATGAAGGTTTCTGGTAACTGGACAAGAGTAGGAAACTCTAGCTCTGTGAGTTGGTATGGCATTAACAGGACTGCAGAATTAGTTGCAGGATTCCCTATGAATAGTGTTAATACTTACAGAAATGGAATGGTTCAAGTTGATCCAAATATTCGTCCAGAATTTGTTACTACGACGGAAGTTAACTTAGATTTAGGTTTCTTTAAAGATAGAATTAGAGTTAATGGATCAATCTATAAACAAGATACTAAAGATTTGATTACAAACCAATCAACATCTTCAGCATCTGGGATTAACATTAAGACAATTAATATTGCAAAAGCTCGTTCTAAAGGAGCAGAGATCAATTTAGGTTTAACACCATTTAAAACTGCAGATTTCAAATGGGATATCAACGCAGGCTATTCATATAATGAGTCAATTGTATTGGATATTATGGATGGCGTTGATGAAATTGCTTTGCAGACAGGGACTACTTGGGGTATTTATGCACAAAAAGGATCAGCTTTCCCAATGTTGAAAGTTTCTAAAATGCAAAGAGATGATCAAGGTAGAATTATAATTAATCCATTGAATGGTAATCCTTTACTAACATCTACTATGCAAAACGTAGGAAGTACGGTGCCGAAAAGTATTTATACTTTTAGCACAACAATTTCTTATAAAGGATTCAAGTTAGGTGCTGTTGCGGATTACAGATATGGGGCTAAATTTATAGCTGATGTTAAAAGTGGTTTAGCATTTAATGGGTCTTTATGGGATTCAGGAGAAGTAGATAGAGAGAAAGGAGGCTTTGTTATGCCAAACTCAGTAATACCTGACGGAAATGGAGGATATACACCTAACACAAGTATTAAGACGGGTGGTAATAACTATTCTAGTGTAATTACATGGTTTAGTAATAACTACGCAACTTACGGAGAGAACTTAGTTGCTGATGGAGAAGTTTTCAAATTAAGAGAAGTTTCATTGTCATATACGCTAGCAAAAGACATAGTTAAATCTTACGGTATAGATGAAATTACATTCGGAGTTTATGCTAGAAATCCATTTATGAAATTTGCTAAAAATAATTTAAATTATGCAGATCCTGAAACAAGTTATTATGGAGGGAATGCAAGAGGAGTAGCATCACGTACTCAATATCCAAGTACGAAAGTTTACGGATTTTCTTTAAACGTTAAATTTTAAATTTTAATCTAAAATTATGAAAAAATACATATTATTAAGTTTGGTTGGTGCCGCATTGGTATCATGTCGTTTGGACGATAACCTAGATCCGAATAAAGTTTTGTCAGATCAAGTTAAACCAAATCTTCGTCTATCAGGTGCATCTACTACAGCCTATGCAGTCCAAGCAGGGAGTATGAATGCATTAGGAAATGCGTGGACTAATACTTGGTCAGGTAATTTTGCCCAATTCGGTAACCCTTTTACAACTGAATCAAATCTTGAAATCACTACAACATATCGTCAAGCAATTTTTATGGATATGTACAGAGCTGTAACAAGATTTCAAAGAATTATTGATTTTGGAAATGATTATGCTAATTATGTAGCAATATCGAAAATCCAAAAAGCATATTACATGCAGTACATCGTTGATTTATATGGTAACGTTCCATATACGGAAGCATTTAAAGAGTTGGAACTTCCAACTCCTAAGTATGATTCTGATGTGACTGTTTATAAAGGTTTAGTATCCGAATTGCTTGATGCAAGAAAGCTAATCGATCAATATGGAACTAATCCTACTCAAACTGTTGAAAGTGTAGCTGATCCTATTTTTAAAGGTAATATGGCTAAATGGAAATCTTTTGCTAATACAGTTTTATTAAAATTTGCAGTTCGTCTTGCGAATACTACTAATGCTGATGGTATTGCTTTGAGAAATCAAATTATCAGTGAATTAGCAGGAGCTACTTATATTACCGCTGATGTTGCAATTAACCCAGGTTATAGTAATGCTTCTCCAGATTCGCAGAACCCACTTTACTTTAACTTTGGAAAGTATACTAATACAGGAGCTACAAATACAAATGGGTATTACCTAATGACGGCATCAGACCATGCTGTTAAAGTTTTGACTGGTGATGCGTCTAAAATTACAAGTGGTGTTTCTGATGCGAGAGTATCTTTCTTATTTACTAGTGCTAAAAAGTATAACAATACTGCTGCTGGTGGTGCTGTTGGTTATTATGGATACCCTCAAGGGATGTCTAATGATGATTATAAAGTACACATGGGGTATACTGTTGATGCATTGAAGCCTTCATTAGCTAACTTCTCGTTTTTAGGTGGTCCTTCTTTTTATTCAGTTGATGCAAAATCAGCAACGGGGCAATCCAGAGATGGCTATCTAATGATGTTATCTGAAAGCGAATTCTTACAATCAGAAGCAGCGCTTAGAGGTTATAGTGGATTCTCAGCAGCACAAGCTCATTTTGAAGCTGGTATAAATGCATCTTTTGCGTTCGATGGTAAAGCTAGCGACGCAGCGGCATATATTACTAGTATTGCTGCAAAACCGAAAGCTGGTTGGGTTGGTAGCAATGATGATAAAATTGCTGCAATTCAATACCAAAGATGGGTTGCTCTAATTAATTTTAATGGTGCAGAGTCATACATTAATTATTTGAGAACTGGATATCCAGAAACGCCATTGGCAACAACAACTGTTAGAGCAAATAAACCATGGAGACTTTTATATCCAGCATCTGAGTATTCTAATAACAGTGCAAATGTTCCTGTTGTTAGTCAAGCTGATATTTTTGTGAAAAATAATTTTACTCCGTTTATTTACAAATAATCTGATTATTACATAACAATTATCAAAACCGCCTTCGGGCGGTTTTTTTATTTTCGTAACTTTGCCATTATTTTTTAGCATAATGAATATTAAAGATAGCATTCAGCAGAAGGTTTCAGATATTATCAATAACCTTTACCAAATTCAGGATTTGAAGTTGGAAGTTCAGCAGAACAAAACAGATTTCGATGGTGATTTTACCGTTGTTGTTTTTCCATTAGTAAAACTTCTTAAGAAAAGTCCAGATGTCATCGGTATAGAATTAGGTAGCGAGCTCACCAACGAAGTTGAATATGTAGAAAGCTTTATCGCTGTTAAAGGCTTTCTTAATTTAAAAATTAAGAATTCACTATTTCTTGATAATTTCGAAAATACTTACCAAGATTTTGGGAAGATTGAGCCTAAAAATCAAACTGTAATGGTGGAATATTCTTCTCCGAATACCAACAAACCTTTGCACCTTGGACATATCAGAAATAATCTTTTAGGCTTTTCTGTGGCAAAGATTTTAGAAGCCGATGGTTATGATGTTATCAAAACTCAAATTATTAACGACAGAGGTGTACATATTTGTAAATCTATGTGGGCTTGGGAGCAATTTGGGAACGGTGTGACACCAGAGTCTGAAAATCTTAAAGGTGACAAGTTAGTCGGTAATTTCTATGTCGAATTTGATAAAAATTATAAGTCAGAAATTGCTGCTTTGGTAGCAGATGGCATGGATGAAGAAACGGCGAAAAAGCAAGCGCCGTCTATGTTGGCTGTTCAAAAAATGCTCTTAGATTGGGAAAACGGAAATCCGGATGTACGAATGCTTTGGGGAATAATGAATTCGTGGGTGTACTCCGGATTTAATCAAACCTATCAAAGATTGGGTGTCGAATTTGATCAAGTTCAGTACGAAAGTAAAACTTATATTTTAGGAAAAGATATTATTCAGGAAGGTCTTAAGAAAGGTGTTTTATTCCAAAAAGAAGATGGTTCTGTTTGGGCAGATTTAACAGACGAAGGTTTGGATCAAAAATTACTGCTTCGTTCTGACGGAACTTCAGTTTATATGACACAAGATTTAGGAACTGCGGTTGAGCGTTTCAAGGATAATGATATTCAGAAATTAATCTATACTGTTGGTAACGAGCAAGATTATCACTTCCAAGTCTTATTTTTAATCCTTAAAAAATTGGGATACCAGTGGGCTGATCAGCTTTATCATTTGTCTTACGGAATGGTTGAGCTTCCTAATGGTAAAATGAAATCTCGTGAAGGAACTGTTGTGGACGCTGATGATTTGATGCAAGAAATGTATCAAACAGCAAAAGATAAATCTCAGGAACTAGGAAAACTAGAACATTTAACGGAGGAAGAAAAAGAAATTTCTTACGAAAAGGTAGGGATTGGAGCGCTTAAATATTTTATGCTTAAGGTTGATCCAAAGAAAAAAATGTTGTTTAATCCCGAGGAAAGTATCGATTTTAATGGTAATACAGGGCCGTTTATCCAATATGCTTATGCCAGAATTCAATCGTTGCTAACTAAGGCAAATTTCGCTGAATCTGAGGTTATAAAAGATTATGCGATTAACGATAGTGAGAAAGAGTTGGTGATGACTTTGTCTAATTTTAAAGAAGTAATTGCTAGAGCGGCAGAGCAGCTTAGTCCAGCATTGGTGGCGAATTATGTTTACGAATTGGTGAAAGTTTATAATTCGTTTTATCAGAACAATCCAATTTTGAATCAAGAAGATCAAAATACAGTTCAATTTAGATTACAGGTTTCCAATTTAACAGCTAAAACTATTAAGAAGGCTGTGGCTTTAATGGGAATTGGTGTTGTTAATAGAATGTAATTTTAAAAATTATAACTTTATAAAAGAGCTGTCAAATTTGATAGCTCTTTTTTTACGAAACAAACCGGATTTCTTAACTGAAATCCGTTTTGTCGATTGTCTAACAGTTTAAAAATTCAGTTTAGTTTCGTTCGTTTTGTAAGGGCAAATGTCTTAAAAATAAATAGCTTGTGTTATTTTTTGTTATAGACACTAAGTTTACATTCTTAGATTTGTTGTCTAAAAAATATTTACAATAATAATCATATATTAATAATTTAGTATTTATTTATATTTTTTTTTCGTGAGTTGTACGATATTAACACCCAATGATAATGTCGGTTTGATGTTTTCTAGGTTTTCATTGTTGATATTTTTAGTTCCAATTTGTTACTTTGTACAAAGTAATCTGGATACAAGTCGACAAAATGTATATGCGTATCATTATGCAAAGGAGAACGAAAAGGCTAAAAGTCTTCTCGAAAAAGGTTTTCTTCCTAGCCAAGATGTGCGTAGCAAAATAATTGGACTTGTATTTGTGCGATTATTACTCGTTTAACAAGCATGAGCAAGCGTAGTTTAATTCTTTATAAAAGCAAAAGACCTACTGTACGAGGCTAATGATAACATGTCGAATGCTTATGTTGATTATGGGTACGCGAGATATTATTTAAAACTAAATAAAAAAGATCAATTTGTAATCGATGTTTATCCTAGACTTCAATTTTTGAAAAGGCAGATCCGGAGATTTAATTTTAACTCAATTATATGTTCTCAAATTTTCATATCAAATAAAAAATTCAGCTGATGTCTAAGAGTATAAGAGTTCGGCTTTTAAGGCTCTGGATTATGCTAAAAATCCAAGAATAATTTGTTATTAAAATTTGCTTTTAATTATGTTGGTTTTTATTGCCCAAATCTAAGTAAGGCAACGTGCGAAGATAGATACTTGATTCTGCAGGTGTTAATTATCGTAGTGCTTCCGATGTTATTTCTAAAATCGAGCCTAAAGCCGCGCAAAAGCTTTCTGTTATTATTTATAACATTAATTAGGGAAGTTCTGTTCCGTTCATTCGTCCAAATCATGCGAGTAACGAAAGCTTGGATTTAGCTTTCAAAGCTTTAGATTTAGTGAGTAACGATCCCAATTACGGAGATTTTAGCTCGCTTATTTACAATGATATTGGTTACAATTACGAGAAGCAAGGTAATGTTAGTTTAGCAGAGAATTATTATCAAAAAGCTTATGATCTTGGACGAGCAAATACCGCTATTGCGCTAAAATCAAAAATCTCTACAATCGAGAATGTGTCTCGTGTTTGTTCTGATTCTGGTCGTTTTAAAAAGACTTTGGCTCTCGATCGTGACGCTAAAGATATGATTCTTCTAGAAAGTAAAGAACACTTTGAAAATAATACAAAGTCGCTTGAGATTTTTTATGACTTAGAAAAAAAGAATGAGCAAAATCCATCAGCTAGAACAGATTAGTAAAGGTCGGACTCGTGAATTATGGATGTTGTTGGCGATTGTTATTATTACAGTTACAGGATTTGTTGTGCTCTACAGTAATCACAAGTTTAAGCAAAAACTCATTAAGCAACGTGCTGATCTTTTGGAGTCAGAAAAAAATGAAACAGTGCTAAAACTTCAATTAGAATCTGAGGAAAAAGCCAAATTGGAAGCAGAGCAAAGACTTTTGGAAATAGAGCAGGAGCGACTGCATAAGCAGGCTTTAGCAAAATCGATCCAACTGGATCAGAAAAATTCTATCATTAATGTGTTAACAGGAAAGATTAAAACCAATGCCGATGCTGATCTGGACAAACTTCTTCGCGAAGACAAACTTGTAGATAGAGATTTGACGCGCGTTAAGGATATGCATGAAGAAGTGCATCCGCAACTTTTCAAAAAATTGAATGAAGCTAGCAAAGGAAAGCTTACTACGCAAGATTTAAAATATGCGTCCTATATTTATTTGAATATGGATAACCAACAGATTGCAAATCTTCTAAAGGTTGAGGTTAAAACCGTGCGGATGACCAAGTATAGATTAAAAATAAAACTAGGTCTTGATAAAGAAATGGATTTACAAAGTTTTATTCAGAATTTGGTTTTGTAAAAAACAAAAAACGCAACTCATGAGTTGCGTTTTTTTATTAATTAAAATATTTTTATTCTTCAGCGAGTTCGTCGTCACTCCCAAAATAGAAATCACTTAAGTTAGTAACTATTTCTTCGTAGATATTTCCGCTGTTATAATATATTTTCCCTTTTTCTATTAATTGGTACAAACTGATTTGGCGGTCAATACTTTCTTCTTTAGTCGCGTTGCTATAGGTATTTTTAAGCGAAATTAAAAGTTGTTTAAGTTCATCTGCTTTCAGTGCTTTAGGACTTTTATTTTTGTAGGCAGATAGGATGTCTTCAGATGCTTCGTTTGGCATTTTGAAAGTCACACGATAAGAAACTTCTGCTATTTTTTCGCCTTTTACATATTCGTTATCAACCAATTTTACACTATTTATCTTGTAGGTAGCGTTGTTGAAGTTGTTAATCATTGCAGCGAAATAGTCTTGCGCCTCTTTTTTGTTGGCTTTTGCGGCGGCGGGAGAGAAGATACTTAGAAAGTTGTCAGTCATACTTGCGATCATTTCCGAATTTCCTTCAGCAAAATTAATTGCGTACATATCTTTCCCTTCAACGGTTGGTCGCATGTAATCGTTAAGTGCTTTTAGTGCAGTGTCGTTTTTATTAACAAAAGTTTTGAAATAAAGGTCGAAAGCATCAGCAGGCTTTTTAACTTCAGTCTGTGCCGAAAAGATTTGAATGGTTAAGACACATAATAGTGTCCAGATAAGTTTGATTTTTGTCATTAAATTATTTTTAGCATGTTTCCCCAAAAATAAAGTCTTTGTTATTTGAATGCAATTATTTTGTTGAAAATTTTAGTTAAATCTTCTCATTCGATCGTCATTGACGACGTTTTATACTTTATTAAATTAATTATCAAAACTTTAACTCCTTATTTTTATTATTGAATAATTTTCGGAGTTTGTCAATATGAGTCTTGCAACCATTTGGAAGACTAATCCTAAATTTTACAAGATGAAATTCAATTTTAGAATAAATTTTTTTCTACCAAAGCAAAAAAAAATAGCTTGCTAAATTTAGCAAGCTATTTGGATAATCGTAGACCCACAGGGAACATAAGGCGTTATTTAGCCTAATCTAAACCGATTAAACAATATTTTGCAATGGTATTCTAAAAAATTGAAAATCAGGAATATAAAATATTGCACCCGGTGACAAAATGCAAATAGATTAAAATGAGTTTAAAATAAACTGACTAAATACTGACTAGATACTGACTAAAGTTGTATATTTGTTTTGTTCAAAAACTTACAATTATGGCAACTGTCAAATTCATTCTGCAATCCAAAGGGGAAAACGCCCCGATTTACGCCCGCCTTTCAATTTCGGCAAAGGAATCATTCAAACGCAAAACCCGGGAAACTATAAACCCGGAACATTGGAACCCAAAGACCGGGAAACCTAAAAACATTCAGTCCGCAAACCAACACACCTTAAAAAGTATTGAGGAAATTAAAAACAACGTCGCAGAGTTGGAAACCTATATTTTAGATCAGTACCGAAAACGTACAGATATTGAAATAATAAACGGGGACTGGTTAAACGAAGTTATTAGCGCGTACTATTCCGGGGGACGTCGTATTGAGCAACTGGACTACATAGAAAACTATTTGCAACACTATTTAACGGAAATACTGCCTTTTCGCAAATATAAGGGGCAACCCATAGTACACCGCACCCGCCAAAAACACGAAACTATAATTTCAAAATTTCAGGAGTTTTTAAAATCTGAAAAAAGACGGTTAAAAGTTTCTGATTATAATATTGCCGTTGGAAATAGGTTTGTGACATTTTTAAGAGGGCAACACCTCAACGATAATACAGTTGGCAAATACCTAAAATATACAAAAACCATATTCCGGGACGCCAAAACGGAAAACATAGCCGTAAACGATCAGCTGGAGGAAATAAAAGGTTTTACCACCGATACACCAACGCACTATTTGACCGAAATTGAACTTTCAAAAATTCAGGAACTTAAATTTATAGGAAACGACAAACTGGAATTAACGCGGGACTGGTTTATAATAGGCATCTACACCGGACAAAGAGCGTCCGACCTTTTCGGAATGACTAAAAAGAAAATCGTAACCATTAACGGAAAGGAATATATAAACCTATCTCAAAAGAAAACAAAAACCCCGGTGCTGGTTCCTATTCACGATGAAGTAAAAAAGATTTTGAACAAAAGGAACGGCAATTTCCCGCCCGTATTTTCTGAAAACGTGGAAAGTGCCAAAACGCTATTTAACAACCATTTGGAAACCGTTTGCAAGTTGGCTGGAATAGATCGTTTAGAATATGGGCGCGTTTGGGACAAAGAAAAAAAATGTTTTGTTTTTGGGAATTACCCGTTTTATTTACTGGCGTCAAGTCACGTAATGCGCAGGACTTTTGCCACAATGTATTACGGTAAAATGCCGACCGTCGTAATAATGAGCGTTACCGGACATAAAACCGAAAAAGAGTTTTTAGGCTATATCGGCATAGATAATTCCACGTTATCGGAACAGATGTACACATACTGGGAGCAACTGGATAACGACGCCCAAACCGCCCCGCGATTAACCCAAACCAAAACCGCAAACTAATAATAACCGTTCAAAACCTTACAAAATGGAAATTAATTATAATGTTCAAATACTAAACAGCGACAATCAAAAGGCATTTGAAGAAAATTTACTTTCAGACTATTTCGAGAATTATTCAGGTAAAGTAAATTATTTGGAGTTTCTAAAGACCCGGCAGGATCAGTATTTAGATTTGCTGAAAAAACACGCAGATAAATATTTCCCTGAATTACTAAACGCATTAGAAAAATATTATGTTCCTACGCAATTTGGTTTTTTCGTAAACAAAAGTATTGATATTCCGCATTTGTTTGTAGATAGCGAACGTCACGCACAAATGATTTTAGCAATCAGACTGGATATTGAGCAACGTCTTAATCAAATTGTTTTAATGCAGACCACCAATATTTTTGAAATTGTGGAAAAGGGATATAATTTGATATTAAAACTGACAATGCATTACTGGAATATAGTTTGTGAATATCAGGCTAATTATACATACTGCCAAAATTTGCGAGATAAAGAAATTGACAAATTAAAAAGTAAAATTCATAAACCTGATGATATAGAAATAGAACCATACAAAGAAAAAGAAAAAGGAGTAAATGTTCCTTATAAATTAGCTATGCTGGATCAGTTGGGTCTTATTAAAAACCTCAATATTCAATACACAAATAAGAGTGATATTTATCGGATTTTACAATTCTTAACCGGGGGTAATATTGATAACGTCAAAGATTATTATAATAGCATTTATGGTAATTATTCGGGGAGTAATCAGATAACAGCTAAACATAGAGAAAAGGCGCAGGAATTATATTATAAATAGAATTTTTACTCTAAAGATACCCCAAACGTACCCCAAAACCGTTAAATACGGTAGCCATATTTAAGAGATTTGTCCTAACAAAAACGGATAAATCTTTTTTTTATGGAAACAATTAACTACGTCGGAGTACAGCCGACCGCACACATTCAGGAAATAGCGGACAAAGTAGAAAACCGCCTATTTGACCGCCTTACTAAATTCTTAACCGATACAGCACCGCACCGCTATTTAACAGCTGATGAGGTTTGCAAACGGTTTGCAGTTACGAAACCAACCATTCACGAATGGAGAAAACGAAAAATCCTAAAATCCTATAAATTAGGTTCCCGGGTTTATTACCGACTGGACGAAATAGAAAATGCAATGATTATTAACGATTAATATTTATTGCAATGAAAAACACGTTCACGCCCGACAATTACCGCCTGACCTACACGCTGGAAACGGTCAAAAAAACTTTTCATCAATTTACGTTACATTCTGCTGACCGCACCGGACTTTTGCCCGATCTGATCAGACTGGAGAAAAACAACGGTTTTAATTCCATTACCGGAGCGGACAATCTATTGAGAATCCGAAACGCTAATAATTGGACTAAATGCACCCTCACCGGATTAAGACCCACCGGAACGCCTGATTTCTATTATTCAGATTTGCCCGTAAATGGCGTTAAATCTTTAGTTGTGGTACACCTACCAAACGGAGGGGAAACGGTCATTTTAAGAGTATGCAGGGGGTTTTACCCATATACACCCGCAGACCGCCAACATATCGTAAACGAAATTATAAAAACCTTTTAGAGCCAAAAAAAGGGAGTGCAAAAATACTGCATTCCCTTAAGGTGTTCAAAGCCTTACAACCGTAACCGACTGCATAGCAAAGATAGAAAAATAATGCTGGATAATCTCAAAATAATAACATACGATCAAACGATAATACAAAGGCTGGCAGAATTACCGGGGTTTGTGCCTTATCAGCACCGTAATAATAATTACGCGGGATTTTGCAGGCACGGCAAATTGATGAGGTTTGATTTTCGCAAAAGTTTTGAGAATGGAGAATTTGCGGGTTTTCATCATTTAGCAATTTCAATAAGTCCGCATTACCATCATAACAACTATCTGCACAATGGAAACGATTTTCCGCCTGAAATATGCATTCAAAATATTTCCGATATACTGGAATATGTTAGTATAAAATCTGACGAATTTAACGCCCTAAAAGTGGTTAATATTGAGTTTGGTTTAAACCTGATACCGGAAACTGATATTCAAAACCTCATCACAAATATTTTATTTTCAAAGAAAACACCTTTCATAATTCCAAAAAAGGAAAACGGTTTTTTTAAGATCACCAACGCCACCGCCTACAAACAAATAAAGGCATACGCCAAAGGTTTGCAGTTTGCCGATTTTCCACAATACGGAATAAATACCAATACGTTCCGGTTTGAGGTGAAGAGCAAAAAAAGTGTTAATATCAAAAAATACGGCATTGATACTGTTGCTGATCTGCTGGAAATTGAAACCTACAAACGATTAGGGCAGGAAATTCTGAACGAATGGGAAAACGTATTGCTGACCACCTCAACGCCTGATTTGAGAGCGTTAAAACCGTCTGATGTGCAATATCTCCAAACGGCAAATAAAAAGGATTTTTGGACGGGTTTAATAGGTCAATTTCACCGGGATAAGTTCGCCCGGGAAAAGGCAAAATATTATAAAATCCTGACCGGAAAAAACAATCTGCACACCCAAATAAAAGGGCAGATAATTGACAAACTGTTACAATTTGAAAACGTCGCATATTTCCCACAGAAAACCCCGATCAATTCAGGAAAAGGGCAAAACGCAAAACCACAGCCAAAAGAGATAAACGGACAATTTGCGACGAATGAGGAAAATAACAGACATTGTTTAGTGACTGGTTTGGATATTTCAATGCAAAAAAAGACCTCAAAATATTTGTGTTTCGCGGGTCTGAAATTCTACAAAGAAAATGAGCCGGAAACCTACAAAGAAATAGAGTTAAAATATTTGACCCCGAAAATGAAAACCCGACCGATTAAAGACCAAATTTATTATTTGGCTCACAATATCAGGAACGCTAAAACAAACCCAAACCACAACCCCCGGCACAGTCGGAAACGGTTTGAAGAAAAACATTACCCTAAACAACAATTACAATTTAATTTTTAAAATTTAAAACAATGGAAAATTTCAAAGTCAAAATTACAGCACCGGGCAAAGGAGCGACCAAATTTGAAATGGCAGATTTAAAATCTTACTGCTGGGAGTGTATTATAGAGCTGGAGCGATTGAACCCGCAGACGGTAGAAGAATTTGGGCAGTATAATTTATTTGACAATCTGCTGCAAAATTATTACACGTGGAAAATGGTATTTAGTGAGTATTGCGCGGAATTAACCCCGGAAATGGTACAGATAGAGGAATTTGTAACAAAGTATCTCAAACGGTTTTTTATTGCTATTCAACTGGAGGAATTAAACAACCAACCGCCCGCCTTTCATTTTAACTAAAATCAAAATAATGAGTAACGAAAAAACAAAAGTAGATCAGGGAACGGAAAACCCGCAAAGATCAGTCATCACAGAAAAAGACATTCAGGAATTTATAAAAAATAAAGGGCATACACCCGCAGAATTTACGGAAACCGTACCCACCGCCCCGCAAAATCTTATATCAGCCGACGACATTAAAAATTATATCAATAACAAAAACCTAAAAAATGAAAACAATTATTCAAAAAGATCAGTTTAAAATTAACTCGCAAATTTCCGATTATCAGACGGCAATCATTAAGGCGAACCAATTAATTCAGGCGTTCACCGATGCTGGATATTTATTAACTGATGAACAAACGCAGGAGTTTTGCCAAAGAAATTTTAGCGACGAAACTTTGCGAGCGTACGCACTTTCTGTCTGTTCCACAAACACACCCGCGCAACAGGAAAAGGAAACGCGGGAAATTGCGGACGAACTGAAAGGAATAATATTAAAAACCATTCCCGGCTGGTATATTGATTTTCAGTCTTTTGCAAACGTGAAGATAAAAAATCTAAAGGCAATAGAAGAACAAAAAGTAATAAAATCTATTGAAGAAAATAACACTGTTTATGCGGACGGTGTACGTTTGGAAGTTTTCAATCAATTAGAGAATATTGCCACCGGAATAAATGAAGTAATGCCGAAAATTAAAAATAGCGTTTTCAATAGGCGTTTAGATTATCGTTATCTTTTCAAAGAGAATGAAGAGGGCAAAGTCATTCCCAACTTAAATTTTATTGATTTTTCAGATTTGTAATTTTTTAACCGTTCAGAAATGAGCGGTTTTTATATTTTGTAAAGTATTAAATAATAATAAGTTACAATTATTACTTAAAGTGATTGATTAGGTTAATGTAGCCGATTTTTTGGAAGTCACACGCGCGCGAGAAGATTTTTTGGAAGTCATTACGCGCGCAAGGTTTTTGGGGGGTCACAACACGCGCGCAAGGTTTTTTCCATATCATAACGCGCGCGGGGAATATTTCCGCATTCGTATATCCGGATATACGATGTAATAAAATGTAATATTTATTACAGCATAAATAATTGATATTAGTCAATACGGTAATGAAGAAATTTTTTATATTTTTAATATTGATGCCGGGAGTTTTTGGAGTCCTTAAAAAAGAGATTGATTTAATAACTTTTAATATACCTACCGGGGCGAATTTTCGGACTCCATAAAAAGGGCAAAAAATGTTAATATTTTGAGATGCTGACTAAATACTGACTAAACAAACAAAAAACGCCCTGAAAATCAGAGCGTTATACCTTAAATTGTAGACCCACAGGGATTCGAACCCCAACAGACGGTACCAAAAACCGGAGTGCTACCGTTACACCATGGGTCTGTCGTTTATTGTGATGCAAATGTACGCGTTTTTTTTTAACTTCCAAAATATTTCGCAAAAATTTTCATAATTTTATACAAAATAATTTCATAAAAAAATCAATGTTAATCGACTGTTCTGATATTCAACTAGATAGGGTGGAGCCTAAAAATCACTTCGAAACAAAAGTTTTTGAATTTTTTCAAGAATGCCTTTCCGATAAGCTTACAACAAGCATAAAAAGTTCTGGTTCCACCGGAATTCCAAAGCTTTTTGATGTTGAAAAAAGCAGAATGTTTGCGTCGGCAAAGATGACTTGTGATTTTTTAGATTTAAAAAAAGGAAATTCCGCTGCGTTGTGCCTTCCTATAGAATATATTTCTGGCAAGATGATGGTGATTCGCGCTATCGAACGTCACCTTATTCTTAATGTTTTAGAACCTAAGTCGGACGCGCTTGCTAATTTAAATGTAGAAGTCGATTTTTGCGCACTGACACCTTTGCAGGTTGAGCATTCACTAGATAAGTTACATTTAATAAAAAAACTGATCATCGGTGGAGCCGCTGTTTCGGAAAGTTTAAAAAAGAAAATTTATGACAGCTTAAAGTCTCCAAAGCATGAAATTTTCGAGACTTATGGTATGTCCGAGTCTTTGTCACACATCGCTTTACGAAAGATTTATCCAATTACGGAAGATTATTTTACTTGTTTTGACGGTGTTAATATTAGTATTAGTTCGACTGGATGTCTTGTTATAGACGCACCAAGTATTAGCTCGGACCTTATTGTAACCAACGATTTGGTCGAGATGACAGGAGAAAATCAATTCAGATTCCTTGGGCGAATTGATAATGTCATTAATTCTGGTGGTGCCAAAATTTACCCTGAAGAAATTGAATCTTTAATAAAGAAAGAAACGCCCTACGAAGTTGTTGTTTCGGCGATTTTTGATGATATTTTGGGAGAAAAAATGATCGCTGTTGTTGAGGCTGCGCCAAGTGATGATTTAAAACAAAGGATTTTAAATATTAAATACCGTCGCAAGCTCGATCGTCCAAAAGATGTTATCTTTATTAAAAATATCCCGAGAACACCAAATGGAAAAGTGAATCGTATAGATTTGAAAGCGATAATTAATAGATACAAAGATGAGTGATTTTTCTAAGGAACTTAGTTTTAAAACATCAAGAAGTGGTGGTGCTGGCGGTCAAAATGTAAATAAAGTTGAGACAGCGGTTACTGCGATGTGGAAAGTTAGTGAAACTAATTTTTTTTCTCAAGAGCAAATCGAGATGATTTTGGAGAAATTGAACAACCGTATTAATAATGACGGAATTTTGCAATTGACTTCTACTGAGGCAAGAACGCAATTTGAAAATAAGGCGATTGCCATCGAAAGAATTCTTAATGTTGTTAATGCTTCTGTGGTTGTTCAAAAACCACGAAAAAAGACAAAACCTCGTAAAAGTCAAATTGAAAAACGATTGACAGCGAAGAAAATTTTGTCAGAGAAAAAAGATAATCGTAGATTTCGTTACTAAAGACTAAAAATAATTTTGGGATAACTAAAAAAGGCGTACTTTTACCCTCCGATTTTTGAAAAATGGAAAAAGAAATCAAAATCAGTTTTCATGTTATTCCTTCCTACAAGGATCTTGACGAAACTGAAAAGAAACTTTTTGACGCTGCAAAAGCAGTTCGAGAAAATGCCTACGCAAATTATTCTAACTTCTTGGTAGGTTGTGCACTTTTGCTTGATAATGGTGAGATTGTTACAGGAAGTAATCAAGAAAATGCCGCTTATCCTTCTGGTCTATGTGCAGAAAGAACAACCATCTACTGGACATCTGCGAATTTTCCTAAAGCACAAATTACTAAGATGTTTGTGATTGGCGCACCTCGTAATATGCTTAGTTCTCAACCAATTCCCCCTTGTGGTGCTTGTCGCCAAAGTATTTTGGAGTATGAGGCCAAACAAGATCAGCCTATCGAAATCTATTTTGCTTCTCTAGAAGGTGAAATTTTTAAGACAAAATCAGTTCGAGATTTATTACCTTTCTCGTTTGACTCTAGTTTTTTATAGGATTTAAATTACAAAATTATCCTCGTTGTCAAACTTTTTACGAAGTCTTTGTTTTGATTTTTTAACACCATCAACACTTAAGCCTAATAATTGGGCGATTTCTAAATTGCTGAGATTAAGTCTATTGAGGAGGATAATTCTTAAGTTTGACTCTGTTAAACCTGGAAAAGAGTTGAGAATATATTGATAATATTCTGGCTCTTCGTGAATAAAAACTTCTTTGAATTTATTCCAATTTTCATCGGTTACCAAATGCGAAATTTTTAATTCCTCCATTGCGGAAAGCGTGTTTATGGCTTTTCCGTTTTGGCGGAGTTTGTTAATTTCGGAGTCAATGCTATCGATATGCTTATTTCTGTCAATTAGATATGTCTTGAAGCTGGCCAAAGATGTGTTTGTTGATTGTAATTTTTTATCAGCCTCAACTTGGTCTAATTTAAACTTTAAAATCTGCTTTTCGTAGCTGCTTTTCAGCAAACGGATTTTTCTCTTATTAAGTTGATAAATACTTGCAAGAAGACCACAGAGCAGAAGACTCACTGCAAGTAACGACCATTTGATAACTTTTGACTTTTCCGCTTTGTTTTGTTCTGCTTCTAATTGCCATTTTACACGCTCTTTTTGACTTTGCCAATTTGCAATTTTTACAGCTTCGACACCGTCCTGCAAAATAATTTGATTGCTTATGCTTTCAATTCGTCTTCTTGCGTCTAATTCTGCAATATCATTCTTTTCATGTACTGCAATTTGCAGAAGGAGTTTTTGAATGTCTAACTCATTACTAGCTAGATATGTTTTGGTTCTACTGTACGATAAAGCATCTTGTAATAGCTTTTTCGCATTTTGGAACTGCTTGGTTTCGACATAGATTTTCGCTAATCTTGTTTGTGCAAACATTGTATTTCTATAACTATTTTCAGCTTGAGAAATTTCTATATCTTCCTTTAATAAGTTAATCGCTTTGTCGTAGTTTTTTCTATAAGCTTCAATGTATGCAATGTCTCCTAAAGCTTTTGCGTAACGGACTTTATCATTAATTGTTGTAGCTGCAGATTTAGTCATTTCGAGATACGTTAGTGCTTTCTGAAAATCATTTAACTTGATGTAATTAAGGGCAATGCTATTAAGTATTGTCCCATAGTTTTGGTCATTAGTTGAGCATTGTTGTAAAGCGCGCTCTAGATATTCGTTACTTTTATTATAATCTTCGATTGTCGACCAAAAGAAGCCATTTAATTTTAAAATAGTACATGAGTCGATAATGTCCTTGTCCTGATTGCTTTCTAGAAGTTTTGATGTTTTTAAAAATAATGGTAATGCGTTGGGATAATCATTGTAAGAATAGTAATAGAATCCAAAGCTTGTATAGAGCCATATCAAAAAATTGTTGTCTTTGATATCTGACGATAATTTTACAGCATCTTTATATAGTTGCAGACTTTTAGAGTTAAATTTATCTAATTGTTTTGAGTAAAAATTTGCTAGTACAACTTTGTTTATGATTTCTTTTTTGTTATCTTTTATATTATAGGAATCTGAGTTTAGAAATGCGGTAAGTTCTTTTTCGTTGCTAATTTCTGTCGCTTTTACAACATATTTTGTCTCGATTGTAGATGATTTTTCGAGTAGTTGAGCTTTGTAAGTGTTTCCGCACAGGACAAAAAAGAAAAAAAAGAGGTATATTTTTACCATAATCACAAATATATCCAAAAAAAACGGATCATACTGTTTTTTTTATAAACTTGTATATTGCTGATAGTCAGTGCTGCTTATTTGTAAAATAATTTGTCCACCCCAATGTCCACCCCAAAATTTTGCAATGTTTACATATTTTTTGAAATTTTGACTAAATATTTAGACAAAGACTACTACTAAGCTTTTTTCAATTACCATGAATGTCTAAATGTGATTAATAACCATTCTATTATATGCGAAATGCCAGATTTTTTCTGGCATTTTTATTTTTTAAATTTCGTAGATGTTGATGGGCTCTTTAATGTCTTTCAAAATACTTTCTGTACGTTCTTTATGTGTGTCTGTGATAAAGATTTGTCCAAAATTTTCTTGATTGACAAGATCAATTAACTGTGTTACACGTTTATCATCCAGTTTATCAAAGATGTCATCCAGTAATAAGATGGGAGTTTTGCCTGTCAATTCTTTAATACGAATCATTTGTGCTAGTTTAAGAGCAACCAAAAAAGTTTTTTGTTGTCCTTGCGATCCTACTTTTTTTATGGGATAATGCATCATCTCAAAAAGCAAATCATCTTTATGTATACCTTTTGAAGTGTAGGTTAGCACGCGATCCTTCTCCAAAGATTGATTAAGCAAATCAGAATAATCTTCTTCTAAGTCAGATTGGTAACTAATGAAAACTTCTTCTTTTCCAGCAGAAATACTTTGATAGAAATTTTGCATCACCGGATTAAGAAGTTCAACAAAGCTCTTACGTTTTGCAAATATTTTTTTGCCATGTTTTATCAAAGGCTCATCATAGATTTCGAGGCTGTCTTTGTCGAAATATCTATTTTTTGCGAAGCTTTTTAGAAGTGCGTTTCGTTGTTGTAAGGTCTTTTGATATTGTATTAAAGCAAAAAGATAATCGCTGTCAATTTGAGAAATCATCGCATCTAAAAACTTTCTGCGGCTTTCTCCAGAATCTGAAATTAAATTTTGATCATAAGGCGAAATAATAACAGACGGCAAATAACCAACATGATCTGCCAATCGGTCATAGGATTTATCATTTTTTTTAATAACTTTCTTACTCTCTTTACTAAGAATTATTTTGAGAATATCTTCTTTCTCTTCATTTTGCACTTCCGCTTCGATGCTAAAGAAATCGCAATCGTTTTTAATATTGTTAAAATCGGAGTTTCCGAGAAAACTTTTACCAACAGAAAGATAATACAAAGCGTCTAGAATATTCGTTTTTCCCACGCCATTATTTCCGACAAAACAATTGATTTGCGCTGAAAGATCTAGCTCGAGATTATCGTGGTTTTTAAAATTATGAAGACTGAGTTTATTAATTCTCAAAATAGAAATTGATTTAATCCTACAAAGATAAGTCAAATCGAATTCTTAAAAAAGGAGGTAATATTTTATCACCAAATAAATAATGAGTGGAAGCCCCAAGCAACTTTCTACCCATAAAGAAAAGTAAGCATCAGTTTTGTTTTCAGATGCGAAGAATATCAAAATACAACTTATAAAAGATGTTAACAATAATGTAATAATGCTGTCAATTCTGAAAAATAAGATATTGATGATATTTGCTAAAATAATTAAAAAATAGGCTAGTAATTTTGTGTTTTTGATGCCAATTAATGTCGGAAAAGTCACAACTGTATCGTACTTCATATCACGAATGTCAAAAGGTAAAACAAGTGCGGAGATGAAAAAAAAGCTAAAACCGATAATTGGCCAATTAACTTTTGGCAATCCTAAGAATCCAAAGGATAAAGCCCAAACTAGCCCAACATAAAAAATCTTCACAAATGGTATGTTACGAATGGTGCTCGCTAGAAAATTACTGTTGTATAAAAGTCCCAGAATAACTATCAATAACCATTTTAATAAGACTATTTCGTTATGATTTCTGATGATGAGCAGGACGCAAATAATACCTGTGAAAAAATTAAATATTAATATTTTTTTAAATATTCGACCTCGCCCTTGGTATTTTGTATAAAGATAACCACTGAAAAATGTAAGAAATATTAGGTACAGCTTGGGAAAACGGAATGTATTTTGTTCCAAAAAGAAAAAAGCAGCCCACATGGTTCCCATTAAGGAAACATAGATTTGGCTGTCTACAATATATTTTTTTGCTAATTTTAGAACTGACATTATATTACAAAGTAAACAAAATTGTAGCTTTTGTAATGTGATTTTGATAAATAAAAGTTTATGAAAAAACTCATTCCTACCTTTGGATTGTTGATCTTGACAAGTTTTTCGATGCCAGTTTTTGGACAGAACTATTATGATCAACAATGGAAAATCATTAAAGAGCAGACGAAGAAAGGAAACTTTAAATCCAACCAAACGATTTTTCAAAATATTCAAAAACAAGCCATGAAAGATAAAAATCTACCAGAGTTAATTAAAGCTCTGAAAGGTGATTTTAGCATTGCTAAAACTACTTTTGACGATACCGAAAATGATAATGCTAGTCGTTTTTTTAAAAAAATAGAAGAAACCAAAAATTCTTTTTCTGGAAAGGAAGCTTTGGTTTTGGAAGTTTTGAAAGCGGAATTTATCAAAGATTATTACGATTCTGTCCAATGGAAAATTAGAAGTCGTACTAATGTTGACAATCAAGATGTTTCTAAAATTGAGACTTGGACTAATCTCGGTTTCAAAAACTATTTATTAAAACAATATCAATTGGTTTTAAACAAAAAATATGAACTTAAATCGATTAATTTGAGTTCTTATAAAAGTATTTTTGATAGCGCTTATGATGAGGACTATTTTCCAACCATGTTAGATTGGGCGTCGACGCAATATGTTCGGTTTTTAAATGATTCTGACTTATTTACTAAGACGGAGTTAGACAGTAATCAGGCAAAAATTCTCCAAGTTTATGACGATTTAATAACTGCAAATTCTGGGAATGCGAAATTGTATTTTAAGTCTGAAAAATTAGCTTATGAAATCCAAAGAAATCCTAATGATAAAAGCTTGAAAGAGCAATGGCAAATCTTGTATAATGACCCGACAGAAGGCGATTATAAAGTGATGATTGCGTCAAATCTTGCTTCCCATTTAGTAATAAATAAAAAGCAAAAAGAAGCTTTAGAAATTATTAAAAACGCAAAATCAAACTATCCAAAATCAGGATTTTTAGGAAATATTCAAAATGTAGAAAACAACATTATTCAACCTAATGCCAATCTTTATTTTGAGCCGACCAGTTTAGCTAACAAACCCATTCATGTTGTTGTTGAAGCAAAAAATGTGAAAAGCATTCAGTTGAAAATTTATCAAGTTAAAGACGATGTTTTAGGTTTTTTAAGCTATGTTTCTGACCCGTATAATTCGAAGTTTTCGAGTGTTAAAAAGACATTGGTTAAAACTGAAAATTTTGATGTTCCGACAAAAGATGATTTCCAAACACATAAAACATCATTCGAGGTTAAAGCGCTTCCTGCAGGTATCTATATGCTGGAATATTTGGTGGATGGAGAAAATCCAATTAATTACTACGGCAACTATTTCTTAGTGTCTGGCGCAAAGTCGATTTTTAAAAATATTTCGAATAAAAATCAAGATAATTCGGCGTTATTGTGGATTAATTCTGACAACGGAAGTTTAATAAAAAATCCAAGCTTAAGGGTTTTCGAATATCTTCCTAATGCAAAATCTTTATCCAACAATGTGGTGACGATTAATAAAGATTCAAGCTTTCAGTTACCGATTACAACAAAGAAGTCTTACTATCGTTATCATCTTTTGCAAGATACCAAAACTGGTGATGTCGAACTGAGACAAACTTATGGTTCTAATAATGATTATCGTGATGAAAATAAAACTAAAAAAGAATATAGAGCACAGATTTACCTTGATCGACAAATCTATCGTCCTGGGCAAATCGTTTATTTCAAAGTTGTAAATTCTAAGCTGGATGCTAATAAAGAATCTGTTGTAGTCAAAGCTTTGCAAGACATTGTTTTGAAAGATGCGAATGGCGAAGAAATCGAAAAGCAAAGCTTTACAACTAATGACTTTGGTTCCTATAACGGAAGTTTTACGCTTCCAAAGTCAAAACTTAACGGAAATTTCAGTTTAGTAATTGATGATGAAAAATTAGTTATTTCTGAACAAAAAGATTTCTTGGTCGAAGAATACAAACGTCCAACTTTCGAATTGAATTTTGAACCCATAAAAGATGAATATAAATATGGTCAAAAGATTGAATTAAAAGGAAAAGCAACGATGTTTTCGGGAGTTCCGTTGTCTAATTCTAATATTCAGTATGCGATTAAAAAACAAAATATCCGTTGGCGATATTTTTCTTGGTATCCAAGAATTTATGATAATGAAAATTCGATTTTGGGAGAAACTAAAACCAATGACAAGGGCGAATTCACAATTGTTTTAGATTTAAAAAAGGACGAAAAACTAGAAGGTGTCCAAGTTGATCAATACAACATTAATGCAAGTGCAACGGATATTGCAGGTGAAACGCAATCTGCAGATACGAGCTTAACAGTGTCTTCCGTTTCTCATTATATAGATGTAACGCCGCTTAAAGACCAATTTTCGGATGATGATGTTAAGTTGAATGTTGAAACGAAAAACTATAACCATCAAAATCTTAAAAAAACTTATCATGCAAAATTGACGAAGTTGGAAGAGTCGCAACGCGTTTTCAGAAGTCAGTTTAAAGATCAAATTCAGGATTTGCCGAAGCTATCAAAATCAGAATTTATAAATCTTTTCCCGAATGATCGATTTGATAAAAATGATCTTCCGAAAAATTGGAATGTAGAACGAGTTTTGTTTGACAAAACCACGCAAGAGTCGGTATTTAACATTGGTAAATTAAATGCTGGTTACTACCGATTAGACTTTTATAATATCGAAGGCAAAGACAGTATCAAAACTAGTCAGGATTTTCAAGTTTGGAGTAAATCGAGTTTGGATGCAAAACAAAAAACTTTCCTTAACGCAAGTTTTGACAAGAAAGAATATAAAGTTGGAGAAACGGCTAATCTGATGATTTATTCGGCTGTTCCAGATGCAATTGCTAATATTTATATTCAAAATGGTGATGGGAATACTGTTTTTGAAAGAAAAGATTTGAAAAACGGATTCTTAAATTATCCAGTTAAGATTTCGGAAAAATCGGAAGTTCTTAATGTACAAGTTGTTGTGGCAGGTTTTAATGATATTCAAACCGAAAACTTGTATGTGCCGATAACAGGAAAAGATGCGTCTTTGAAAATTGAGACCACAACGTTTCGTGATAAGTTACAACCGAATTCTAAGGAAAAATGGACATTGAAAGTTTCTGGCGCAGAAAATGAAAAAGTGATGGCTGAGGTTTTGGCGAATATGTATGACATGTCTTTGGATAAATTTGCAGCTAACAGATATTCATTTAATAATATATTTTATAGAAATGACATCATCAATGATTATCGAGTTAGTACTGTTCTGAAGCAATTGTATTATAATAAACGACTGAAATATTCAAATACTAAAAACGTTCGTGAGCCGCAATTTAATTGGATGCAACCAGATTTTGTAAAGCAATCTTTGGTGTATGAATCTAATGCTGGCGTAGTTGCAATAGCTGCAGCACCAGTTGCTAAAGCTATGAAGAGAGACGCTGCATCTAAGGGGGCGTTTTCCACTGATAGTGTGGAGATTGAGCAAAATATGATTTTTGAACCAAATACAAATCCTGTTGATTCTATAGAAAAAGATAAGTTAGAAAATATTAAAGTTCGAGAAAACCTCAACGAAACAGCATTTTTCTATCCAAATTTAGTAACCGATGATAAAGGAAATGTAAGTTTTGAATTTACAACGCCTGAAGCTTTAACCAAGTGGAAGCTGATGTTGCTCGCGCATACCAAAGATGCAAAATCGGCTTATTTGGAAAAAACGGTGGTAACGCAAAAAGACTTTTCGGTGACACCCAATTATCCTCGATTCTTACGAGAAGGCGATGTCTTGACATTCCAAACAAAAATCAATAGTTTGGTGTCGAAAGCATTGACTGGTTATGCGAAACTTCAGATTTTGGATGCTTTTACCAATGAAGATATTTCGGATAAGTTTAAACTGAGCAATTTGACGCAAGTTGCGAGTTATAATAGTGAGCAAGCATTTAGTTTAAAAGAAAATTCGAGTACAGCTTTGTCTTGGACCTTGACTACCCCGAAAGATGTTTCGTCAATTATTATTAAAGTTGTTGCGAAAGCTGGCGAATATTCTGACGGTGAGCAAAAAGCTGTTGCAGTGCTTCCTAACAGAATGTTGGTGACAGATGCAGTGCCGATTTTTGTAAAAGAAGGCGAAACTAAAACGTTTGAAATTGAGAATTTAATTAATAACAATTCGACGACAGTATCTAATGTCAGACATACTTTGGAGCTAACAACCAATCCTATTTGGGAAGTGATGTTTGCGTTGCCAAGTCTTAAAAACGAGACTAAAAATTCGGCGGATGTTATCTTTAACAAATGGTTTGCGGATGTTATAGCTTCTGAAGTTTTTCGTGCAAATCCAAGACTGAAAACCATTTTTGATGAATACCAAAGCAAAGGACTTTTGACCTCTAATCTTGAAAAAAATCAAGAATTAAAACAACTCCTTCTTGACGAAACGCCTTGGATGTTAGAAAGCAAAACAGAAGAAGAACAAATGACGAAATTGGCAAGATTGTTTGATGCGAACACCATGCGTAATAGCATCAATGAAGATTGGAAAACGTTGTTACAATTGCAAAATCCAGATGGTGGATTTAGTTGGTATCCTGGCTATCCAAGTTCTTACTATTCGTCTTTGTATATTTTGAAAAATTTAGGAAAAATTAATCTGTGGCTGAAAGATCATGTTAAAGATTATCAGTCGGACTCTCAAAAACAAATGATTACTAAGCTTATCGCGTTTGTTGATGGTAATATTAATAAGTATTGGGATGTTCGCAAAGAAAATCCTTGGAGCAATGCTTCTTTAGAATATCTGGATGCAAGACATTATTGGGAGAAAGATTATCCATTGACAGCTAATCCAAAAGCTTTGAAATCTATTGTTATTAAAAAAGCAAAAACGGCGAAGATTGACGATTTTACATTCTTTGGATTGCATAGAGCGGCGATGTTGTTTGACCAATACGGTTTAAAAGATGTGTCAAAAAAATTGATGACTTACCTTAAAGAAACTTCTACTGAATCTAAAACACAAGGCGTCTACTGGAAACAAAATCTTAATGATTGGGGTTGGTATGCTTCAAAAGTTGTCAATCATGCAGGCGCTTTGGAAGCCTTTAATACATTGACACCAAATGATCAACAATTTATAGAAGAACTCAAAATCTGGTTGATTACACAAAAAGAAGTTAACGCTTGGGGAACTTCGAGAAATACCGCTGAGGTTATCTTTACGATTCTGAATTCTGGTAAATCTTGGACAACACCAGAAAGTGATAAAGCAACAATCGTTTGGGGAAATAAAGATATCAGCCAAGCGCAAGAAAAAGCAACGGGTTATATCAAAATGAGTGACACTTCTGCTAAATTGGACAAGTCTTTAGGAAAAGTTACGCTAACCAAGCCGGGGCCAGGCATTGTGCAAGGTGGTTTATTTTGGCAGTATTATGAAGATTTGGACAAAATAAAATCTTCAGAAAACTATATTTCCATCAAGAAAGAATATTTCAAAAAAGTAAAAACGGAAAATGGTGAAGAACTAGTTCCCATTAATGAAAAATCGAGCTTGAAAGTTGGTGATAAAATTACGGTGAGAATGATTCTTAACTCCGACCGTAATATGGAATATGTCCATCTTAAAGATATGCGTGTTGCAGGTACAGAGCCTTTGGATGTTATCTCTAGCTATCAATGGAAAAATAATTTGGCCTATTATCAGTCTACTAAAGATGCATCGACTAATTTTTATATCGAATATATGCCGAAAGGAAAGTATGTTTTTGAGTACGATTTGATAGCCAATGCTTCGGGCGTTTTCTCAACTGGGATTTCGAGCTTACAAAATTATTATGCTCCCCAGATGAACAGTCATACAGCTGGATCAAAAATGGAAATCAAATAATTTTTATAATTGTAAAATAATATGATTAAAAAACGGCAGATTTCTGTCGTTTTTTTGTTAAGTTAAATTAGATAATTTGTAGCTATATTGCTACAGATTAATTATTTTATGAACCAGATATTCCCGAAGTAGCAATTTAGGTATTATTTTTATTGCAGGATCAATACAAGTAATTGTATTTTTGATTTGAAAAAATATTTAACTTCAAGATCAAGTAAAAACAATTGTAAACGCACAATTTCATACACTATGAAAAATATTTTCAATATATTAGATGTTGATACTTACATCAAAGCCATTAATCAATTAACTCCAGAGACGCCTGCCAAATGGGGCAAAATGTCTGTTGACCAAATGCTTGCACATTGCAATGTAACTTACGAGTTAATCTATGAGCCGCAAAAACACAAAAAAAAGCCTGGATTTTTTGCAAAGTGGATGATGAAAAAATTCGTGAAGCCTAAGGTAATTAACGAGCTTCCGTACAAGCAAAATTTGCCAACGGGACCAATGTTTTTAATTAAAGATAAAAAAGATTTTGACTTAGAAAAAAAACGATTAATCGGCTTTCTACAAAAGACGCAACAACTTGGAGCAAGTGCTTTTGATGGTAAAGAAAGTGCGAGTTTTGGTAGGCTCAATTCTCAAGAATGGAATAATATGATGGCCAAACATCTCGATCATCATTTGGCACAGTTTGGCATTTTATAATTTAGTAAAAAAAATATGAGATTAATTTATCTTTTTGTATTTCTATTTTCTACCTTGTTTTTTTCACAAACGAAGGAAGCTTTAGAAAATTATTTATTAAATGATAAAAATGCTTTTGTCGGAAAGATCAATAACGGAGCACCGATTTTAGTTAATATTAGAGAAGTTAATGTTAAGGCTTTTCCGAAAGAAATAATAGTGAAGGGTACTTCTGATGTAGAAGGGACCGTTTGTGAATTTACCGGCACTCTATTGCTTGAATCTAATTCACAAATGGGAAATTCTAAGTTGTCAACTCTCTTTTATAAATTCGATTTTCAAGAACAAAAACTTCATGAGCATACAGGCATTTTTACTGGAAGTTTAGCCATTAAAGCGCTTACCGATAATTTGGCTTTGGTCGTTTTTGAAGGGACTTGGGAAAGTTATAGTAAGAAAATGCGTTTTCCTGTTTATTTTGATAACAACGAATTATTAAAAACTAAACTTTTAGAACTCTCGAAATAATGAAGTTGTACGAGCCAATAAGTTTTCGAAATGTCACGTTAGAAAACCGAATCGTTATGTCCCCGATGTGTATGTTTTCGGCGGAAGATGGTGTTGCTACAGATTTTCATTTTGTACATTACGCTAGTCGTGCGCAAGGTGGCGCTGGACTTATTATGATGGAGTCGACGGGCATTACTCCTGAAGGTCGCATTACGCCAAAATGTTTAGGACTTTGGAATGACGAGCAACAAAAATCTATAAAAAAGATTGTCGATTTTGTACATCAATTTACGACGTCCAAAATTGGAATTCAATTAGGGCATGCGGGACGAAAGTCATCAACTTGGCGCGGAAAACAACTGTCCAAGGAAGATGGTGGTTGGGAAGTTGTTGCGCCAAGTGCGATTCCTTTTCAGCCAGGCGATTGTGTGCCAACGGTTTTAAGCATTGAGGCTATAAAAGATTTGGTTCAAGATTTTAAAAAGTCAGCCAAACGTGCTGTAAAAGCTGGTTGTGATGTTATTGAGATCCATGCGGCGCACGGTTATTTGGTGCATCAATTTTTGTCACCTTTATCGAATGTGAGAACAGATGATTATGGTGGAAGTTTTGAAAACAGAATTCGTTTTCTTTTAGAAATTGTCGAAGCTATTAATGAGGCTATCGATGAGAATGTGGCTTTGTTTGTTCGCGTGTCGGGCTCCGATTATGCCGATGGCGGTTGGGATATTGAGGAGAATGTTAAATTGGCAGAAATTCTCAAAACTAAATCAGTGGATTTAATTGATGTTTCTTCGGGCGGAAATATTTATAATGCTAAAATTACGTTGTTCAATGCTTATCAAGTTCCTTTTTCGCAGAAGATAAAACAACAAACTGGTAGTAAAACTGGTGCTGTTGGTTTGATAACCGATGCTAAATCTGCAGAAGAAATCCTTCAAAATAATGAAGCAGATCTAATATTCCTTGCAAGAGAACTTCTCAGAAATCCATATTTCCCGGTGCTTAATAGTTTTGAAAATGATGAAAATTGTTTCTTCCCAAAACAATATGACAAAGCAAAACCCTAAAATTAGAAAGTATGAGAACTAACTTTGAAAAAGAAATTATCATGAATACTCCAGCAGAAAAAGTTTGGGAAACCTTAACCAATAGGGAAAAAATGAAACAATGTATTTTGATATGCCAGATTTTAACTTAGAAGACACTGCAACTTTTAACTTTTATTGACCTGGCGGCGAGAACAAATTTTGGCATCATTGTCAAATTGAAGAAGTGGTGCCGAATCATATTTTTAAACATACTTGGGAGCACACTGATTTCAGCGACGCCATCACCCATTTAACTTGGGCGCTGTCAGCGAAGGATGATCAAACGATCTTAAATTTGAATCATAATAAGCTTGACGAATAGTCTGAGGTTGGCGATGATTTTAAAGTAGAAAATTACGATGCTGGCTATACAGAAATTCTGAAAGGTTTAAAAGAATATTAAGAAAAGTAAATTTTTGTCTTCCATCAATAACAAAAAAAAGCTTGTCAAGTGACAAGCTTTTTTTATACGGGTAATTCTTTACTTTGTTTTATATGCGTTTGTTTGTATTAAATTTTCAAATTTTTTGTATTTATTTTTATTCTTTGTTTAATAATTTCCAATTATTATGATTTATTTAATATTTATATCTTCGCTAGGACTAAAAATAAAATTTATATGAAGAAGTTTTTATCGACTCTTGGACTTTTATCGTTCGGGACTCTTATGCATGCGCAGATTAGCGGTTGTACCACTGCTCCCAACGGCGCTTATCCTTCAGGAGTTGTAACCCCTGTTTGCAATAATTCTAATGAAATTGTGGCAGAATGGGGTTTTACCGGAGAGTATACGATGGTGAAACTTACAAAAAATGTTAATTATGAATTTGCAGCAGCCTTAGATAATGGTCCGGCTTTTATTACGATTTCAGAAAATACTGCCAATCCGACAATTCTGGCGTCGGGTAGTGGCAAAGTCGTTTTCACGCCAGCCGAAGATACTGTTGTTAGATTCTATACACATCTTAATTCTAATTGCGGACACAATGATTTTGAATTTGTAGATCGAAAAGTAAAATGTTTCTTGGATGTTCGAGATGTTTACTGTGAGCCAAATTTGGACTGTTCGGACGGTGCATTTATAAAGAATGTTAAGTTTGCTGACTTAGTTAATGCTTCAGATTGTTCTACAAATGGTTTTAATGATTTTACTGCAAAAAAAGCCAATGTTAAAAAAGGTGAAACTTATAATTTTGAAACAGAAATAGGTTACGGTTGGTACAATCAGTCGGTGTCGGTGTGGATCGATTATAATAAAAATTTCTTGTTTGAGCCACACGAGTTCACCTATATTGGTACGATTGACCAAGGTGTGTTATCCAAAGATATTACAATCCCCAATAATATTGCAAATGGAGAATACAGAATGCGTGTAAGATTAGCAACTGTAACGCAATCTGGAGCAACTTCTAATAAAGCTTGTGATATGAATGATGCTTATGGCGAAACAGAAGATTATACTTTGAATGTTGGCGATCATCTGTCAACACAAGATCTTAAAGATGCCGAGATTAGATTGGCACCAAATCCTGTTTTAGATGTTCTTAGTATTTCAACAAGGCTAAAGGTGTCAGAAATTAATATTATTGATGTTAGCGGTAAAGTCGTCAATAGAGTGAAATCTAAAAATAGTATCGATTTCAGATCTCTGCCTTCAGGTATTTATATTGTTAATGTAACATTAGAAAATCAAAAAACACTTAGCAGAAAAGTTGTTAAGAAATAACAAAGAAAAATCCCCAATAATCTTGGGGATTTTATTTTATCTAAAATTCGAATTTTCTGACCGCTTCCAGGGTTTTATCAATTTCTGCATCTTCGATCGCTGCTGAGATAAACCAAGTTTCGTAGCCGCTTGGCGGAAGATATATGCCGCTTGCTAACATCTGTTGGAAGAAGTTATTGAAGATACAAGTGTAAACCGAATCGTAAGCTTCTTGGAAGTTCGAAACTTTGTTGGTTTCAAAGAAGATGGACATCATACTTCCTTTTCGGTTGATGCGATGTTTTAGACCTTTTTCGTTGAGGATTTTTCCAATTTCGAAATCTAAAGTTTCGGTTGTTTTATTGATTTTATTATAGAAATCTTTATCCGATTTAATCAATTCTAAAGTTGTTAAACCAGCACGCATAGCAAGAGGATTTCCACTCAAAGTTCCAGCTTGATAGACTGGTCCATTTGGTGCAAGATAATCCATGATTTCTTGTCTAGCTGCAAAACCACCAACTGGCATTCCGCCACCGATAACTTTCCCGAATGTAACGATGTCGGCGTCTACACCAAAAGTTTCTTGTGCGCCACCAAAAGCCAAACGGAAACCTGTCATCACTTCATCAAAAATCAATAAAGCGCCATTGTCTTGACATATTTTTTTAAGATTTTGAAGAAAGTTATTTTCTGGTAACACACAACCCATATTTCCGGCAACAGGTTCTACAATAACTGCTGCGATTTCGCCCTGATTATGACGAAAAATATCTGTAACATTGTCGATATCGTTATAGGTTGCAATCAAAGTATCTTGCGCTGTTCCTTTCGTAACACCAGGAGAATTTGGATTTCCGAAAGTTGCGGCGCCGCTTCCAGCTTTTATTAAAAACGAATCCGAATGTCCATGATAACAACCATCGAATTTGATGATTTTATCTCTTCCTGTATAGCCTCTTGCCAAACGAATCGCACTCATACAAGCTTCAGTTCCTGAAGAAACCATGCGGATTTGATCGATATTTGGAACATTGTCGACGATAAGTTTTGCAATTTCAGTTTCTAATTCGGTGGGAGTTCCGTAAGAAAAACCACGCTCTGCTTGTTTTTGAATTGCTTCTAAAACAACAGGATGCGTGTGTCCCAAAATCGCCGGTCCCCATGAGTTGATGTAGTCAACATAGGTGCGGTCATCAGCATCTGTAAGGTAAGCGCCCTTTGCAGATTTCATAAAAACAGGAACGCCGCCAACGGATTTGAAAGCTCTTACCGGCGAGTTAACACCACCAGGAATATACTTTTGTGCCTCGTCAAATAAGGCAGAACTTCTTTGATATAACATGTTTTGTTATGATTTTATTTTTGTCTTAAAAACAGTTTTTAATTAATCTAAAATCGTTAATTAAAACTAGCTTCTCGGTTTTTTATTTTTAAGATAGATGACTTGCCCAACGCGGGGTTGTTGACCTTCATCCATTCTGTTTTTTGAATAAAGTTTGGAAAGTTTAATCCCAAATTTCTGAGAAATGTCGTGCATGTCCTCGCCAATCTCAGCTTTGTAAGTATCAACATTGCCAGAAGATGATTTTTTGTCTAGGAAAACAATGTCATTTTTTTTCAGCGTATTGCTATTAAGCTCATTGAATTTAATGATTTTGCTTTCACTAATTCCGAATTTTTTAGAAATTGTCGCAACATCGGTATCAACAGGAACGACAAAGAACTTCATACCACCATTTGGATGATTTTTCACTAAAATATTTTTAAGTAAAGCTTGAGCAGAAAGCGTTTCGCTCTGTTTGTTAACGTTTTTTTGATATTGCGCATACGAGGTTTGCTCATAGGTTGCTTTAACTGTCGGCGACGTTACTTTAGAGTTGGCTTTGTTTTGATCCATTTGCGCCATAAAAACTGCATCGTTATTAAGCGCAGGATATAATTTTAGAACGGCGTAATAGACTTGATCTGTAGAGGTATTATCAAACTCGTAAAGTTTGTATTTTTCGATTTTATCAATCAAAATATAAGCATAACGCGGATTGGTCGCATAACCAGCTTTTTTGAGACCATGTGCCCAAGCGCGATAATCTTTCATATCTAGATCGAAAAGCTTGGTGTAATATTTACGAGTTGCCAGGAATATAGAATGGTCTTCGTAAGATTGACGAGGATCATCGTATACGCGAAAACACTCATTAGGAGCGTCATCGGTATGTTTCATCGTTTTGCCCCTCCAGTCTTCTTTGCATTTGATGCCGAAGTGGTTGTTGCCTTGTTGTGCCAATCGGCTTTGTCCGCCACCAGTTTCTAAAAGACCTTGTGCTAGAGTGATACTTGCGGGGATTTTATATTTTTCCATCTCTTCGACGGCATATTTTGCAAATCGTTGGATGTATTGGTCTTCCGTTTTCCAATTTTGAGATTTTGCAAAACTTATTGTTAGGATACAAACTAGAGCAAATACTTTCTTCATAATTGTTTTAAGTTTCAAAATTTTTAAAAGAATTAAAACTCAATCAATGTTTTATTCTTCTTTTGAAGTTGTTGGTTAGCACCCGCGATAGCTTGCAATCCTCCAGTATGAAATGCTAAAACTTTGGTCCCTTTTTCGAAATAATTATTATCGATAAGTTGCAATAATTTTTGCATCATTTTTCCTGTATAGATTGGATCTAGCGGAATCTGATATCGTTTATAAAAATCATTTATAAAACGAATATTATCGTCGGTTATTTTACCATAACGTGCTTCCAAGGCATTTAATAATTCAAAATTTGATTGTCCTGACCAATTTTTAACAAGATGTGCAAGGCTGTCGTCTTGGACAACTTTTATCCCGATAACTTTTTGATGAGGTTCGGCAAATTTTGAAATCCCTGCAATCGTTCCGCCCGTGCCAACCGCACTGCAAAGATAATCAAAATCTTTAGTATGCTCATTGAGCATCCATTGGACACCTTCGACCGCCAAATTATTGCTTCCTCCTTCTGGAATTATCAAAGCGTCTGGAAAATTTTGTTTTAAATTTTGGCTTAAAAAAGATTTGTCGCGGTAGCTTTCTCTTGAAACAAAATAAAAGTCCATTCCATTCTTAAAAGCTTGATGAAGTGTGGGATTGTCGTGGATTTTATTCTTTAATTCCTCACCTCGAATAACGCCAAGACTTGGGATGTTTAAAGATTTTGCTAAAGCCGCAACCGCAGCGATATGATTGGAAAATGCACCGCCAAAAGTAATGAGTTTTGGATGGCTAGGCGCTTGCTCTACATAGTATTTAACATTATAGAAAAGTTTCCAATACTTGTTGCCAGAAATGCTGGGGTGGATGAGGTCTTCGCGTTTTATCCAGAGTTCCACTCCATTGAAGTTTCCAATTTTTTCTATGGGAATATTGTGCTCGGTGGTTGCTAACATACTGAAAAAAAATCCGCAACTAAGTGCGGATTTAATTTATTTTGTTTTGTTAATGATTGTCTTAACCGCTTCGATAACTGCGTCCGAATCAATTTTGTATTTTTTCATTAGCTCAGCTGGCGTACCAGACTCACCGAAAGTGTCGTGTACCGCAACAAATTCTTGAGGTGTCGGTCTTCTTCTCGCCAACATACCAGCAACAGATTCGCCCAAACCACCTAGATAGTTGTGCTCCTCAGCTGTTACGATTTTACCAGTTTTTTCAACGGACTTTAGAATGATTTCTTCATCCAAAGGTTTGATCGTGTGGATGTTGATAATTTCGCAAGAGATGCCTTCTTTTTCTAAAGCTTCTGCAGCCAAAAGGCTTTCCCAGACCAAGTGACCAGTCGAAACGATTGTTACATCTGTACCTTCTTGCAAAAGAATGCCTTTTCCGATTTCGAAAGGCATATCTTCCGGAATAAAAACCGGAACTACAGGTCGTCCAAATCTTAGATAAACTGGACCTTCGTGCTTAGCCGCAGCCAAAGTCGCTGCTTTAGTCTGGTTGTAGTCACAAGGGTTGATTACCGTCATACCTGGAAGCATTTTCATCATACCGATGTCTTCCAAAACTTGGTGTGTTGCCCCATCTTCACCCAAAGTAAGACCTGCGTGAGATGCAGCGATTTTTACATTTTTGCCAGAATAAGCGATAGATTGGCGTATTTGGTCGTACACACGAGATGTCGCAAAATTCGCGAAAGTCCCAGCAAAAGGGATTTTTCCGTTGATGGTAAGACCTGCAGCGATACCCATCATGTTAGCTTCTGCGATACCAACTTGGAAGAATCTTTCTGGTGCTTTCTCAATGAATTTTTCCATTTTAAGAGAACCAATAAGGTCGGCACAAAGTGCAACAACATTAGGATTAGTATCTGCTAATTCTGCCAAACCTGCTCCAAAGCCAGATCTTGTATCTTTTTTTTCTGTATAAGTATATTTCATGAGAATTTCTTTTTTGTTTCGATTATTAGATGTTTAGTAGTCTGTGATTTCGTCAAGTTGAAGTTGTTGGAGTGCACTTGCTAATTGCTCATCGTTTGGCGCTTTACCATGCCAAGCGTGAGAACCCATCATATAATCGATACCTTGTCCCATTTCTGTATGTAGAAGAATAGCAACAGGTTTTCCGTTTCCAGTTTCTGATTTTGCTTTTTCTAAAATTGCGATAACAGCTTCTAGGTCGTTTCCGTTTTTCTCTTCAAGAACCAACCAACCAAAAGCTTCTAGTTTTGCATGAAGATCACCCAGGCTTAATACATCATCTGTATCACCATCTATTTGTCTTCCGTTGTAGTCAATAGTTGCGATGATGTTGTCAACTTTTTTAGCTGCGCCATACATCAAAGCTTCCCAAATTTGACCTTCCTGTAATTCGCCATCACCGTGAAGTGAATACACAATTGACTTGTCACCATCTAACTTTTTAGCTTGTGCAGCGCCCAAAGCTACAGAAAGTCCTTGTCCCAAAGATCCTGATGCTACACGAATACCGGGAAGTCCTTCGTGGGTCGTTGGGTGACCTTGTAGTCTAGAGTCAAGCTTTCTGAAAGTTGCTAATTCTGCTACTGGAAAGAAGTCAAATCTAGCTAGTGTACTGTAAAATACCGGAGAGATATGTCCGTTTGATAAGAAGAATAAATCTTCGTTTTTACCTTCCATTGTGAAAGGCAAGTTGTAGTTCATTACTTTTCCATAAAGGGCTGTGAAGTATTCTACACATCCTAAAGATCCGCCCGGATGTCCACTGTTAACTGCGTGAACCATTCTTACAATGTCTCTTCTGATTTGTGCACTCAAGCTTTTAAGCTCTTCGATATTTTTACTCATTTTTAAATTTTTTCGTGGTGCGAATTTACGATTTTAGTTTTTGTTTTCGAAACTTAGCAGGTGTTATTGCTTGTTAATTTAGACTTTAGCAACCTTCGTTCATTCCGACCATGATTTCAACAACAATATTGTTTTCCATTACAAAAGTTAAGTAAGTGCCAGCATCGTAATCTTTTAATGTAAAGAATGATTTAATGTCAGTTTTACCATTTTCATCTTTATATTGATGAACTTCAAAATTTGTATAATTTCTATAAGTTTCGATGAGTTGATCCCTTGTATTGCCAACGCCCATTCCACTTTTTGTTTTGAATTTTGAACTTTTGGTTTTAAGTGCATAGATTTGCTTTTGCATTGGTTTGTTGTCGTCGATCCATTGGTCCATCAAGGTTACATCGACATTTTCTCCGTTAAGGCTAACTTTATTAGTTTTTTCGTACTCCTCAAAAGTTTGAAGCCCTTTTTTTGCAATTTTATCAGCTTCAGTTTTTGGCATAAAGATTTTAAAATCACCAATTCTTAAGGTAGAAATTTCGAAATTTTGAGCAAAAAATAATTGACAAAATACTAAAAATAAAAAGATGCTAAGCTTTTTCATAGTCGGTCGTTTTATTGTTTTTAATTAAATATAATCCGATGAAAGTTAGTAGTCCATTTAACACAATCAACTCCACGCCGATGCGATAAGATGTATTATTGATTACAATATAATTAATAATATAAGTCAAAACTGGCGCAATTAAAGTCACTGCCAAAATGCTTCCTTTTTTTGAAATCTGATATTTAGTAAAAATTCCGAAAGCGAATAATCCTAGAAGAGGTCCATAAGTGTAACCCGCAACTTCCATGATGAGATATACAATGGATTTGTCATTAATTGCTTTAAAAATCATAATTAAAATAAAGAAAATTACTGTGAAAATTAAATGGACTTTCATACGAATAAGTTTTTTTTCTTTTTCAGATTTTGTTTCATCATCATTGATGTTAAGGATATCCACACAGTAAGAACTTGTCACTGCTGTGAGTGCACCATCAGCAGAAGGAAATAATGCCGAGATTAGTCCAATAATAAATATCACTGAGATGAAAATCGGAAAATAACCTTGTAATGACAAAGCAGGGAAGAGGTCGTCACCCATAATGTTAGTAACATTGCCTGCTGCATCTTTCATCCCAAAAACATTGGAAATGCTTTCTTGTCCGTTAATAATGTTGGTGATTTGTGCATATTCGGCACCGTTTTGTAATGCAAACAAATATAAAAGTCCACCTAAAAATAAGAATGCAAAATTCACGACCAACAATGTTCCTGCAAAAGTTAACATATTCTTTTTAGAGTTTTTAAGATTGTCAACTGAGATGTTTTTCTGCATCATCTCTTGGTCAAGTCCTGTCATCGCAATCGTGATAAACATACCACCGATAATGGTTTTTAAGAAAAATGTTTTAGAATTAATATCCGTGTTGATGAGGTGCGTGTAGTTTTGTTTCTCTAAAAGTGTATAAGCGTCACCAACAGAAATATTAAGATGATTAAGGATATAAATAATACAAGCTGCCAAACTGATAATCATAAAAGATGTCTGCAAAGTGTCGGTGATAACAATGGTTTTTACACCGCCTTCAAACGTGTAAAGTAAAACCATTAAAAGTAAGACCAAAGCCGTTAACCAAAACGGAATTCCGATTTGCTCTAACAAGAAAATTTGCAAAACATTAACCACCAAATATAATCTTGCTGTCGCGCCAATCGCTCTAGAAATAATAAAAAATACAGAACCAATTTTGTGTGCTTCAACATTGAATCTTTTACCCAAATAGGTATAAATCGAAGTCAAATTCATGCGATAATAAAGCGGCAGAAGAATGGCTGCAACGATGAAGTAGCCAATGAAAAAGCCGACAACCATCATGTAATATTCGAAACCGCCAAAAGGATATGCACCATCTGTCATTTTGCCCACCGTCCCCGGAACCGAAATGAAAGTTACGCCCGAAAGACTTGTGCCAATCATCCCAAAAGCAACGAGCCACCATTTACTTTTTTTGTTGCCGATAAAGAAAGATTGATTGTCAGAATTACGACTAGTAAAATAAGAAATTACCAATAATCCGATAAAATAGGCGAATACGAATAGTAATAGTAAAGTTGCAGAACTCATTCTTAAAATTTAATTAAAAAACAAAAGTAAACTTTTGCCACGATTTATTATCATACATCAAGTAGCTTTTTTACTTATATGACTAATTTTGCAATTCAATTTAAAACCGAATTATTATGAAAAAAACAGTCTTATCTTTCATGTTAATGCTTGCAGTGACAATGTCATTTGCGCAATCAACTTGGACAATTGATCCAATGCACTCATCATTTAATTTTAATATCAAACATATGGGGATTAGCTTTGTGCAAGGGCGTTTTGATAAGTTTGATGCTTCAATTTTAACAAATAATGCCGATCTTAAAGATGCAAAGTTTGACTTTACAATTGATACCAATTCTATTGATACCGATGTTGAACCTCGTGACAAACATTTGAAAAGTGCTGATTTTTTCGATGTTGAAAAATTCCCAACAATGACTTTTAAAAGTACATCGATCCACAAGGCAAAAAATAATGCTTACGTGTTGAAAGGTGATTTAACCATCAAAGGCGTGACCAAACCAATTGTTGTGACTTTGACTTATGGTGGAAAAACTAAAGATCAACAAGGGAATGAGAAGTTAGGTATCCAAACCAAATTTAAAATTAATCGTTTCGATTATGGAGTAAGCTACGATCCATCAGGAGCAGCTGTCGGTAAAAATGTTGACATCACTGTTTTTGCAGAGTTTACAAAAAAATAAATTTATAGTTATATGTGTGTGAATCCGTTTCTTGAAATTTTCAAGAAGCGGATTTTTTTTGAATTATAAACTTTGTTAAAAATTAGTTTTAAATAATTATTGATGTTAATTTTGTAATGATGAAGATTTCGATATTGCACCGACAATTCTTAAAAAGTTTGAGCATTTTATGTTTTAGCTTTGGTATTTTGGTGTCATCTTGCGCTATCAAAATCGCGTTAACGCACAGTCTTAATATCGAGAACTATTGCGGACAAAGCCTTAAGTCGGTTAGTTCTTGTAGTTTTGCTGCTTTGGAAAATAAGCAAGAAAAGTTTTCTCTTCAACAGAAGAAATCAGAAGATCTAAGCTTCGGATTTAGTTCAAAAACTCTTTTTCAAAATCATCAACAATTAGAAGGAGCTGAAGTTGATTTCCCTCTTTCGCGATCTATTCCTCTGTATATATTGTATCAGCAGCAGCGCGATGCACTCTTTTCATAATTTTTTATTCGTTTTTTTCTACTTAAAATTTGAATTGATATTTAAGTTAGAAACTCTTTTAAAATAAATTATTATGAATCCGAAAATTAAAAATATAATGAAAAAATCATTCAATATCATACTGATTGGACTTGCATTGTCCATCGTTTTTGTCCCAGAAGTTAAAGCTTATGCCCAACAAGGTCTTATGAAGCTGGGCTTTTTTCAGCCAAAATTAGAATTACCCACCGAAATTACAGGTGATGCTAATGATCCGAAACTTCTAAAAGAATCTAATTTTAAAATGTCTTTTGTGGATGCAAAAGGAAAATCGCTAAGCCTCGAAGCGCTAAAAGGGAAAGTTGTTTTTATGAATATTTGGGCGACTTGGTGTGGACCTTGTATTGCCGAAATGCCATCTATCCAAAAGCTTTATGAAAAATTTAAAGACAAAGAAGATGTCGCTTTTGTGATTTTGGAAGCAGAATCGAATAAAGATAAAGCGGTCAAATTTATGACGAATAAAAAACTTGATTTACCAGTTTATTTCCCAACAGGGATTATCCCATCAGAGTTTTTCCGAGGAAGTCTACCAACGACAGTGATCTTCGATAAAAATGGAAATGTTGCTCACATTACTGAAGGGATGGCAGATTATTCTGGTGACGATATTGTTGATTTCCTTAACCAAGTGCGCGATATGAAATAAGAAGCGACGCCTATTTAAAAATAAAATCCGAGTTTAATGCTCGGATTTTCTATTTTGTAACATCAGGTTGCTAATCCACCAGAGTCCGATTGCTGCAATGGCAAGGATGATTCCGGAACCAATCCATAGTGTATTAAACCCTAGTTCGCTGGCAACATTAGTTCCTAAAACCGGCGTGATAATAAACGAAAACGAGAACGCCATCCCGTTAAGTCCCATATACGCTCCCTTGTTACCGCCTTCGGACCGCATTGCTGTAACCGTTGACATAAATGGAAGAGCTAAAATTTCGCCAACACTTAATATAGTCATCGATAATAACAAGGTGAAAATATGATGATCGAATGCCAGTAACGAATACGAAATTCCGCAAGCTAAAGCACCAATAAATAAGCTTTGTCCAATTGTAAAATGCTTTTCTGCAAAGTTGACAATCAACATTTCTAAAACAACGATGATAAAGCCACTATATCCTAAAATGTATCCAATGCTGGTTTGGTCGAGATGCGCAACTTCTTTATAAAAAATCGGAATGGTATTAAAGAATTGGAAAAAACAAATGGAAAACAGCATACACAACAATGAAAATATAATGAATTTCACATCTTTGTAAGGTGACTTCCCAACTGGTTTTATAAGGTCCTCTTTTTTTCTAAGTTTTTGTTTTGCTTTAAAAATGATGTTTCTTTTTCTAAAAAATACAACGTACATAATGCCTGCAACTAGTGCCGCAACCGTATTTACTCCAAATAAAAAGTTATAAGAAATTGCAGATAAAATGCCGCCCAAAGCTGGACCAATGGAGAAACCAAGATTAATCGCCATTCTGTTTAATGAAAATGCACGCGTAATATTTTCTGGTTTAGCATATTTTGTAATCGCAACAGAATTGGCTGGACGAAAAGATTCGCTGATGATACTTTGTATTAAAATGATGGTCATCATCCCTTCCAATGTTGGAAAAAATGGAATGAACATAAATAGTGGCGCACTCAAAAACAAACTAAAACTCTGGACGCGATATTCTCCAAGTTTATCTGTGAGATAACCGCCAATCCAAGAACCGATGACCGAACCAATGCCGTAAAACATCAGTACCAATCCCGCTTCTTTTAATCCAAATCCTAATTTATCTGTCATGTAAACACCTAAAAAAGGTAACACCATCGATCCTGATCTGTTGATTAACATAACAATCGATAGCATCCAAGCTTCCTTGGATAAGCCTTTGAAGGAGTCTACATATACTTTGAAAAGTCCCAATATACTGTGTTTTTTTGCAAAGATAGGACTTATACATTGGATCTAAAACCTAAAGCAACTTCAATTTTGAAGTTGCTTTTTTAATATTCGTTAATGTTTATTTAGTATGCTGTTTCGTGGACTTTAACAGCACGACCACTTGGGTCATTCATTTTTTTAAAAGCTTCGTCCCACTCTAACGCAATAGGTGTAGAACATGCAACTGACGGGACGGATGGCACACAAGAAGCAGCGCTATCACTTGGGAAATGTTCTTCGAAAATACTTCTGTAGCGGTATTCTTCTTTGCTCATAGGTGTGTTAATCGGGAAGCGGTATTTGGCGTTTGCCATCATGTCGTCACTGACCGTTTCTTCTGCAATTTGCTTCAAGGTATCAATCCAAGAATAGCCGACGCCATCGCTGAATTGTTCTTTTTGACGCCAAGCGACACTTTCTGGTAAAAGGTCTTCAAAAGCTTTTCGAAGCACCCATTTTTCCATACGATCGGAAGTGATCATTTTATCTTTCGGATTAATGGTCATCGCAACATCCATAAATTCTTTATCCAAAAACGGAACACGACCTTCGATTCCCCAAGCCATCAAAGATTTGTTGGCACGAAGACAATCGTAAAGATGTAGTTTTCCTAATTTTCTAACATTCTCTTCATGGAAAGCTTGTGCAGAAGGCGCTTTATGGAAATACAGATATCCTCCAAATAATTCGTCTGAGCCTTCACCCGAAAGGACCATTTTAATGCCCATAGATTTTATAGCTCTTGCTAAAAGATACATTGGCGTCGATGCACGAATTGTGGTAACGTCATAAGTTTCTAAATGATAAATAACATCTCGAATGGCATCCAAACCTTCTTGAACAGTGTACTTAACCTCATGATGAACAGAACCAATATGTTCCGCAACTTTTTTGGCAGCTACCAAATCGGGAGAGGATTCTAATCCGACTGCAAAACTGTGTAATCTTGGATACCAAGCTTCTTGCGTATCTCCACTTTCGATGCGTTGGCGCGCAAACTTTGCAGTAACTGCCGCAATAATACTAGAATCTAATCCACCGGAAAGCAAAACACCATAAGGAACATCGCTCATCAATTGTCGATGGACAGCCTCTTCTAAGCTTTTTCTAATTTTTGAAATATCGGTTTCGTTATCTTTAACATGCTCGAAAGAGTACCACTGGCGAACGTAATGTTTCTGTGGCTCGTGACCTTCTGGGCTAAATAATAAATGTCCAGCTGGAAATTCCTCAATTTTGTTGCAAAAACCTTCCAAAGCTTTTAGTTCCGAAGCCACATAATAATGTCCATGTTTATCCCATGCTTGATAAAGTGGCACAATTCCCATATGATCGCGACCGATGAGGTATTCGTCCTTTTCGGTGTCGTAAAGAGCAAATGCGAAAATGCCATTCAATTTTTCTAAAAAGTTTTTTCCATATTTTTGATAAAGAGGTATAATAACTTCACAGTCAGATTTCGTTAAAAATTCGTATTCTGGGAATTCTTTTCTAAGTTCTTGATGGTTGTAGATTTCACCGTTGACTGCCAGAACCAGTTTTCCATCTGTTGAAAACAAAGGTTGTTTTCCAGAAGTTGGATCGACAATCGCTAATCTTTCGTGTGAGAATATTACTTTTTCGTTTTGGAATATTCCTGACCAATCTGGTCCACGGTGTCTGATTTTTTTTGACATTTCTAAGATTTGAGGTCTCAGTGTCTCTGTTTTTTGTTTTGCATCAAACAAACATACAATTCCGCACATATTTTAATAGTTTTTGAATTTCTTGTTAATAATTATGAGTCAAAATTACCAAAAATACTATTTTTGTACAACGAAAATTTTGATTTAATTAATGAAATTATACAAATAGAATGTTTTTTTGAATTTTTTTCGTTTTTTTAATTGAAATCCTAATTAATTGCGAATTATATTTTTTCTTACAAAAGATATTTATGTACAGCATAGTTTTAAAAGAAGAAAAAAAAGTTTGCATTTAATGAAAAATGCTTTAAATTCGCGGACGTTAAGATTCTCGAAAAATTCTTTTTTCATTTCTTAACATAGATCAATACATTGGAGTTTTATTACTCTTAATTTACGATCTCAATAATTTTTTTCATCATTTGTGTTTTTGCCTCCACCTCGTGTGGAGGTTTTTTTATGCCTAAATATTGATGAATAGAGGGATGCTAAGGGTATACTTGTTTAATAATCCTTTGAAGTTCCTGTTGTTCTTGAGGGCTCATTTTTTTCCAAACAAATCCATTTTTTAAGTCTACACCTATTTTTTGGGGAAAGATGCCCGCTTTTTGATAATCGAGGAGATAATCGGGAGAAATTGCAGGTAAGGCTGTGTCAAAAGAGAATGGATAATCTTTAACAATATTGAATTTCAGATTTCCGATTTGATAAGTTTTGTATTTGTTTAATGAAAAAAAAGATGGACGCAATAATTGTTTTGTATTCCAACCAGTCATCATTTTTCCTAGATTAAAGCTTGGTATAGAATTTTGTAAAGTTTGCGGAATACTTAAAATAATAATGGCTATAATCGATAGACTTATAAAACTTAATTTCGCAAATGAAAACCAAGTTTTAGCAAAAATTAAAATTCCAAAGACTAAGAAAACGTCCAAAAACAAACGATATTGAGCAGAAAATATAAGCACTAAAATGCTTTTTAGTAAAATACATCCTACTAATAAACTTATTATTTTTTTCTTTTTTAAAAATGAAAGAAAAACAAGTCCAACAATTGTCAATACAAATAATTTGTGGATGATACCTTTGATGCCTTCAAGATTTAGCCAATTAAAAATATAATCTTTAAAACTGAATTTTTGTATAGTCCGATAACTGTATTGTAGATCGTAGCTTAGCTGTGTGCTGGTCTGTTTGGAAAGTTCTAAAAGTTGAGGATTTGCTTGCCAACTTAATCCCAAATCTGGAAAACCAATGGGGAAAAATGGATGTCCAAAAGTCCACATGTTTTTTAAAAAATAGAGTAGTATTAAACAAAAGCCTGGCAATAACGAAATAATTTTGTTGCGTTTGATAATCCAAAAGTAAATGAAGCAAAATATTATTAACCAGAATGATGTTGGTTTTATAATGAAGGCTAAACACGACAATAGAAACAAAAATTTTGCATGACGTGATTGGCTCAGCACTTCTTTGATGACGATAAAACTTAGTATCAAGCTTGGTAAATCTGGACTTGGCGATTGTGCAAAGACAACAAATATTGGTGTGAAAACTAAGCCAATCCAAGCGCGAGATTCGAAAATGTAGACTAAAAAAACAATCAGTAAAAAAGTATTTAATCTTAAAAAAGGATCGATAAAATTTGAAAGTCCTGTTTGTAAAATATGCCAAGGCGAATATTGTCCCAATAGCATATCAAGATTAGAAATACCTTTAACCAATCCAAATTCTTGCGTCCATTTGATTGTTGGAACATAATATCCAAAATGATCGAGAATGAATGGATAATAGCTACCAACAAGCATTATCACTAACAAACAGAAATAGAAAAACTTTGACTGTCTTTTAAAAAAGGTAAAAAATTTTTGATACGCTTTAAGATAAATGAAGGAAGTAATACCTACAATCGCAAATACTATTTCGACAATATAATTAATAGGACTAAAAAATGCTGCTAACGTCCAGATTGCTGTTGTAACCGAAAGTCCGATAAAAATATTAGTCGAAATTCTTTCTTCAAAAAAAGGCACCCACTTTTGATACAGATTTCCTAATCCGTAAAAGATAATAAGTAGTAAAGTGGATGTCAGCAGTAGATACAGCATAAAAAAAGATTGCCTAAAAATAGACAATCTTTTAATAAAAATATATAACTAACTACTAATTTCTTTGTACACGACCAGACTTTCGGTCTTCGGATCTACCAATGGTATAACCAGTTGCACCACCTACAACGCCGCCAATTACAGCGCCAAGTCCTGGATTTTTCTTCGAAATAATTGCGCCCGCTGCAGCTCCGCCAACTGTACCAATAATAGTACCTTTAGCAGCAGAACTTATGCCTTTTTTCTGTGGAGCAGTGGTGGTTGTACCAGACGACGCACCTGTATTAGAGCTACTAGATGAGCTTGCATAACTATTGTTGTTGTTATAGCTAGATGAGCCAGAACTTCTTTTCTTTTTAGTAGACGGTGATGTATTGCTAATAACTGCTTTTTTAGTCTCTTCAGCTTTTGTAATGCTATCTTTCATTTTTGTTTTTTCAAACTCCATTTTTTCTTTTTCGATAGCTAATTTTTGTTTTTCAATGTCTAATTGTCGAGCTTGATATTCAATTTTTTGTTGCTCTAGAGATTTTTCAACCTGCTTATCTTGTTTATTACAAGAAACAACTAACATGATTGTTGCAAATCCGCTTAAGAATATCTTTTTCATAACAATTTCCTTTTATAATTATATCGTTAAGATGAATAACGGAATAATTTTGTTTATCGTGTTAGCTATGACAATTACAATTCCAAAGTTGGTCAAAAGAAATGTTAAAAAGCTTAAATGCTCTTAAAATCAATAAAAAAGCTCCGAATAATTCGAAGCTTTTAAAAGGATTTGTATTTAGAATAACTCTTTTCTGATAATGTTTTGCGAACGTTCTGGTCCAACAGAAACTAAGTATACATTGATGCCTAAATAATTTTCGATAAACTCAATGTACTTTTTAGCATTAGCTGGAAGTTCGTCGTAAGATCTTGCTTTTGTGATGTCTTCTTCCCAACCATCAAGCTCCTCATAGATAGGTTCGTAATTATACAATTTTGTTGTTGAAGAAGTGAAGTAGTCGATAAGCTTTCCGTCTTCAGTTTTGTAATGTGTCGCAATTTTTAGTGTTCCAATATTTGATAAAACATCCAATTTTGTAATCACAAGATTATTAATACCATTGATCATACAAGCGTGCTTTAAAGATACCAAATCTAACCATCCAGTTCTACGAGGACGACCAGTTGTTGCACCAAACTCACCTCCGATTTGACGAATTTTTTCACCTAGTTCGTTGTCCAATTCTGTCGGGAAGGGTCCGTTACCAACTCTTGTAGTATAAGCTTTTGCAACACCAATTAAGTTTTGTAAAGCTGTTGGCGGCACACCAGCTCCTGTACAAACGCCACCTGTTGATGGAGAAGATGATGTAACGTAAGGATAAGTTCCGAAATCGATGTCAAGCATTAAGGCTTGTGCACCTTCGAACAAGATATTTTTGTTGTCACGAATTGCCTCGTTAATTTCTAGCTCTGTATCAACGATTCTGTCTTTTAATCTTTCACCTAAAGCAAGGAATTCAGTGTAGATTTCTTCAACATCTAAAGTTGGTTTTTCGAAATATTTTTCAAAAAATGAATTTTTTACTTTTAAGTTTTTTTCGATTTTTTCACGAAGAACTTCAGGGTTCAAAAGGTCAATCATTCGGATACCAATTCTAGCAATTTTGTCCTCGTAGCAAGGTCCAATTCCTTTCTTTGTAGTTCCAATTTGTGTACCTCCGTTTTCTTCTTCACGGTAAGTGTCCATCAAGATATGATAAGGCATGATAACATGCGCTCTACGGCTGATGAATACGTGGTCAGTTTTTAGACCCTTAGACTCAATAGTTTCAATTTCTTTGATGAATGCTTTAGGATTAACAACCACACCGTTTGCGATAATGCATTTTCCTTTACATTGTAATACGCCAGAAGGAAGAAGATGAAGCACGAATTTTTCTTCGCCTACATATACCGTATGACCAGCGTTATCGCCACCTTGGAAGCGTACAACATAGTCAGATTTTGCAGACAGAACATCCGTTATTTTACCTTTTCCTTCATCTCCATATTGAAGACCAACAACTACGTAAGTTGACATATATTTTTACTTTTTTATTAGATCTCTACAAATTTACTTTTAATTCAGTGCTTTACAAAATTATATTAAAGCTAATTTTTAATTTATTTTTTATTACTGGCTTACTAGATTTTTTTTCCGAAGAGAAAATCTTATCTTTGAGTATCAACATTAATATTTTACATAATGCCGGAGTTTCTTCATCCCGATAAAGACAATTATTCGCCTGAAGAGTTGATGAGTGAGGAGCAAATTCGTCCCCAGTCGTTTCAGGATTTTGCGGGACAACGTAAGACTTTAGAAAATCTAGAAGTTTTTGTAGCAGCTGCCAAAAATCGTGGTGCTGCATTAGACCATGTTCTTTTGCATGGGCCGCCAGGTCTTGGGAAAACCACGTTGTCGCATATTATCGCAAATGAGTTGGGCGTCGGTTGCAAAATTACGTCTGGACCAGTGCTTGACAAACCAGGAAGCCTTGCTGGTTTGTTGACCAATCTTGAAGAAAACGATGTTTTGTTCATTGATGAGATTCATCGACTTTCACCTATTGTTGAAGAATATTTGTATTCTGCGATGGAGGATTTCAAAATCGATATTATGTTAGAGACGGGTCCTAACGCTAGAAGTGTACAGATTGGATTAAATCCTTTCACATTGGTTGGTGCTACGACAAGATCTGGGATGCTGACAAAGCCTTTATTGGCAAGATTCGGTATCCAGTCGCGATTAGAATATTATAATATAGAATTGCTTTCGACAATTATTGTTAGAAGTGCCCGAGTTTTAGGTATTAAAATCTACGAAGATGCAGCCATCGAAATTGCAAGACGTAGTCGTGGTACGCCCAGAATTGCTAATGCTTTGTTGCGTCGTGTACGTGATTTTGCGGAGATAAAAGGTAACGGCGAAATCGAAATTAATATTACCAAATATGCGTTGGATTCTCTTAATGTTGACGAATTTGGTTTGGACGAAATGGACAATAAGATTTTGTTGACCATGATTCAGAATTTTAAAGCAAAACCTGTTGGTATCAGCGCTTTGGCGACGTCGATTGGTGAAAACCCTGAAACTTTGGAAGAAGTTTATGAACCTTATTTAATCCAGGAAGGTTTTATTATTAGAACGCCACGTGGTCGGGAAGTTACAGAGAAAGCGTATACGCATCTTAATCTAACCAAACCTAAAAGTCCGGGCGAATTATTTTAAATTTAAATCAAAGAAAAAATATATATATGAAGTTATATCCCATACAATGCGGAAAATTCAAGCTAGATGGAGGGGCAATGTTTGGTGTCGTCCCAAAATCTATTTGGAACCAAACCAATCCTGCTGATGAGAAAAACCTTATCGAACTTGGCACGCGCTCTTTGTTAGTTGAAGATGGTAAAAAATTAATCCTTATCGATTGCGGACTTGGTAATAAACAAGATGATAAATTCTTTGGGCATTATTCGCTTTGGGGCGACGACAACTTGGACAAAAATTTGTCAAAGTATGGTTTTGTAAGAGAAGATATTACAGATGTATTTTTGACGCATTTGCATTTTGATCATTGTGGTGGCGCTATAGAATGGAATGATGACAGAACAGGTTATCGACCAGCTTTTAAGAATGCACATTTTTGGACTAACGAGAATCATTGGGACTGGGCAGTCAATCCCAATCCGCGTGAAAAAGCCAGTTTTTTGAAAGAGAATATTTTGCCCATCCAAGAAAGTGGTCAACTTAACTTTTTGCCGATTCCTAAAACGGGTAATTATGGTTTTGCACCAGAATTGAAAATGGATATCATCTTTGTAGATGGCCACACAGAGAAGCAAATGTTGCCAGTTATACAATATCAAGAAAAAACGATTGTTTTTGCGGCAGATCTTATCGCGACTGCTGGACATATTCCTTTGGTTTACGTCATGGGTTACGATACAAGGCCTTTGCTAACGGTCGCTGAGAAGGAAAAATTCCTAAAACAATGTGTGGATAACGAATATCTTATTTATTTTGAACATGATGCGCACAACGAATTAGCAAGTCTAAAAATGACTGAAAAAGGTGTAAGACTGGATCAAACTTATTCTTTCAACGAAGTTTTTGGTTATTAAAATGGAAGAACAAAGGACAAGGAATATCATTGGATTAACTGGTGGTATTGGATCGGGAAAGACTAGTGTAGCTGAGATTCTTGAGAGCGAAGGTTTTGCGGTTTATTATTCTGATGATCGTGCAAAAGATATTGTTAATGAAGATGAAGTTTTAATTCAGAAGATAAAAGAATTACTAGGGGAGAAGGCTTATGTTGAAGGTGTGTATAACCGAAAATATGTTTCAGACATTGTTTTTAATGATAAGTCAAAACTAGAGCAGCTTAATCATTTAATTCATCCTGCCGTGGCTATCGATTTTGAAAATTGGGTTAAAAATCATGATGCGAGATTTTTGTTTAAAGAGACCGCTTTGTTGTTTGAGCTTGGACTTCATAAAAAATGTTTTAAAAGCTTGTTAGTTACGGCGGACGAAAATACAAGGATAAAACGTGTCATGGATCGTGATGGGAAAACTTATCGTGAAGTTGAGAAAGTTATCGAAAAACAAATGCCAGAGCGTGAAAAAATTAAAAAAGCGGATTTCGTAATCTATAATAATTCGAGTTTTCAAGACTTAGAAATAGCGACTAAAGATTTTATAGAAAAGCTAAATTCACTTTAATTTTTTTTTAAATTTAAAAAAAATAAAAGCCCTTCCAAAATCTGGAAGGGCTTATTTATTACTAAGAATTTATGTATTAATTCTTGATGAATTTAGTTTGAGATTTTTGACCATTAGATTCAACAGTGATAATGTACACACCTTTATCTAATTTTGAAACCTGAACTTTACCGTCTGTTGCTCCGTTTGCTACAACTTGACCAGCCATATTAAAGATTTGGTAAGTTGATTTAGCCGCGATATTATTGATTGTTATAACATCTGAAGCAGGGTTAGGATATACTTGTAATCCATTTTTAGTGCTGTTAACATCAGATACAGCGAGTGTTCCAATATTCAATGTATAATCTTCCACCTGACCATAGTTAGATGAGCCACAAGGTGTTGTGTTAGCGCCGTAAGAAGTATCATGTAGACGAACTCTCATTCTTGTTGTTCCCGAAGCTGCAGTTGCTGGTATAGTAATGCTACCAGTCCATGGTGAAGTCTTTTTAGGCGTTATTAAAACTTGTTCACCAGCATCATCGAAGTCTCCATCTTTATTGTAATCAATCCAAACAATTACTTGGTCGGAAGAGAAACTTGTACCCGTATATTTAGCAGTGAAATCATAAGAAGTACCTTTGGTCACATTACCAACAACACTTGTGAAATCTTCGTAACCAACCGTAGCAGTAGAGGTTTTGTTAATATCTGCAAAAGTAACATTACTAATACTTTCGTATGTTGCATTTCCTGCTGTAGCAGTACAATATTCTACGCCTTTTGTTGTAAAGTTATAATTTGCAAATGCGCCAACTGTACCGTTACAAACTGCTGCTACACTAATGTCATACGAAGTATTAAGTGTCAACGAAGTTAAGTTGTAAGAGTTTGTTGTTAAGCCGTTAGTTTCTGTCCAATTGCTGTCGCCTGCTTTTTTGTATTTGAAATTATATGTTGCATTAGCAATAGGATCCCAAGTTGCTTGCGCAGATGTTTGGGTGATGCCAGTTGCTGTAAGACCTGCAGGAGCTGTCCCATCGCATGCAACGATCGACGTTACCGATGCATTAGATACTGCGTAGAAAACATTTCCAATTGCAGAAACCCTTAATGTAATATTGCCTCCCTGTGTTAGACTTGTTAAATCTACATTAGCATTTCCTGTATTAGGTGTAGAAGCAAGTAATGTTGTCCAAGTTGTTCCATTGTCTTTTGTATAGTCAATTTTTACATTAGCAACATTATAAGGTGCTGCTGTTGTATTAACAACATCCCACTGGATTGGCGATGGTGCATTAACATATACTTTAGTCGTGTTAACTTTAAATGGTCCATCATTACCTACAGTTACTTTTTGAGATGCAAATTGCGTTTGTTGTTGTTTAACATCAGGGTTATTGTCTCTAACAGTAACGCGGAAGTTCATTGGTCTGGCAACATTCGATACAGCCTCCCATTCAGTAGCGCTGCTTAGTGTACCAGCTAATACCAACGATTGTTTAGGGAAGTATCTTGTTGGACTTGAAGTTCCGGTTATTGAGCGAAACTTTGGTCCTTGTGTATTGTTTCCTGTAACGGTTGTAACCGCAGCAGTTGAACTATCGTATTGTTCCCAAGTGTAAGTTAGTGCATCATTTTCTGCATCAGTTGCAGAAGCGGTTAAAGCAAAAGCAGTTCCTTTAGGAATGGTGACATCTGGCATTGCCGCAACCACAGGTGGGTTATTTGTAATAGGCGTGTTAATATCACAAGATTGCGTGTTAACATAATCTTGTACTTGTTGAATACTTACCGCATGGAAATAAGGATCAGAGTGTTGTTGTACGTTTGCATTTGTAATCCCAGCGTATCCCATAATCGTTGAGCCAGAACCAGGCTCCATGTGGGCAATACTACCAGCATGAATACCATGTGCGAAAGTATGCCATGCACCAAACTGATGTCCCATTTCGTGTGCGACATAATCGATGTCAAAACTATCTCCTGCTGGTGCACCAGATCCAGGTGAAGTATAAGCAGATCCTTTTGAAGTACTATCAGTCGGTCCTCCTGCATCACGACAAACATTACCGATATCTCCTGCAGAACCACCACCTCCAGATCTACCGAAAAGATGTCCTATGTCGTAGGCACCATTTCCAATAACACTGGTTAAAGTTTTTTGTATTTCGTTATTCCAAGCTCCTGACGCTCCGGATGAGGCAGGAGAATAAGGGTCGGTATTAGGGTCAGTATATATTAATTGAGGGAAATCTTGCAAATTAAGATGGATTGCAAAATCTTTTTCAAAAACACCATTCACCCGGGTCATCGTAGCATTCATCGCTGTAAGCGCTTGTGGAACGCCACCGAAGTATTGCGTATATTCACCAGTTACAGATAATGCTAGTCTATAAGTACGGTATTTTTTGTCGCTATTCTTTTGGAAATCGTTGGCACGATTACTGAAATCCGAGTTTTTAGCCAATTTTTCAAGATCTTGTTTCGATGCAAAAGATTCATTTACCCTACATTCAAAAGCTTTTTCTGTAGAATTTTTATTTGTTTTTGGGAAAACAGCATATACAGTTTTTGCAGCATTTTGAGGCTCAATAAATTCGTACTTTCCATTTTGATAAAGCATCGACTGGAAGTCATTAGGAGCAGTACTAAATCTAACATACTTCGTAGGATCATCGACGCCAACCCCTGTATAAGAGCCCAATTGGTATTTGTCGGCTAATGATTTTACGACTACAGGAAGACTGTAAACTGCAAATTTTTCTATTTTTCCATCCAGAGTGGGTAAGGATACAATAACTGGTTTCGCTCCCTTGCCCATCTCCTGAGCGCTTTTAAGTTGAGAACGTAAAGCATCTAAATCTAAAGAATAATGTATTGTAGCATTAATCTCTGGTCGAAGTTTTTCACCTTGCATAGAAGTTGGACTCCATTGTGCAAAAGCTGTAGTAAATAATCCGCAAGCTAAAACGCTTGTAAAGATTTTTTTCATAAAAATTATTTTAGGATTGATGATGCTAAAATAATAAATATTATGTAATTTACAATAAAATACAAAAAAACGTTTAGAAATTCTAAACGTTTTTATCTTTTAAGTATATTAAAGCTTATCTTTTAGTAGTCAGTTTACTATAGATGAAGAGTAATAAAATAGCTCCTGCTATTGAGAAGACCCAATTCGAAAAGCTCCAAAAATCATCGGGTTTCGCGAAGCCAATAAGGTCAGCTATAAAGCCCCCTAACATACTCCCTAGTATACCAATAATAATGGTGATTAACCATCCTGCAGGATCATTACCTGGTCTTAACATTTTTGCAATTGCTCCCGCAATTAATCCAAAAATTATCCATCCTAGCCAACTCATAATTTAATTTTTTAAGTTAATATTTTGTGTGATTTTGTGTTTATTGGAAAAAATATTATTTCTTCTTAAAAAATGAGTCAACAAATTCCATACCATTGAATAGTTGTAGATCTTCCATCTTTTCTCCCACTCCAATATATTTTACAGGAATTTGAAATTGATCCGAAATACCGATAACCACGCCGCCTTTTGCTGTTCCGTCCAATTTGGTAACCGCTAAAGCATTAACTTCTGTTGCTGCTGTAAATTGTTTTGCTTGCTCAAAAGCGTTCTGTCCTGTAGAGCCATCAAGAACTAGTAAAACCTCGTGTGGTGCATCAGGAATAACTTTTTGCATAACACGTTTAATTTTAGAAAGCTCGTTCATCAAATTAACTTTATTATGAAGTCGACCAGCGGTATCAATAATTACAACATCTGCATTTTGCGCAACCGCCGATTGTACCGTGTCAAATGCAACCGAAGCAGGATCTGACCCCATGGCTTGTTTTACAATTGGTACACCAACACGCTCGCTCCAGATAACCAATTGGTCCACCGCAGCAGCACGGAAAGTATCAGCAGCACCAAGAACGACATTAAGACCTTGGGATTTAAATTGATGTGCCAGTTTTCCGATAGTCGTCGTTTTTCCGACGCCGTTAACACCTACGACCATGATGACATAAGGTTTTTTGCTCATGTCAATATTCTCGGTCGAGGCGTGAGGATTGTCTAGCAACAAACCCGAAATTTCTTCTCTTAGTATATTGTCAAGTTCAGATACGTTAACGTATTTGTCTCTTGCAACACGTTCTTCAATTCTTTTGATGACTTTAATGGTTGTTTCTGCACCAACATCGGAAGCGATTAGCACTTCTTCTAGATCATCCAGAACCTCGTCATCTACAGTGCTTTTACCAACTACTGCTCGAGAAATTTTATCAAAGAAACCTTCTCTAGATTTTTCAAGTCCTTTGTCAAGACTTTCTTTTTCTTCTTTTTTAAATATTTTTTTGAACCAACTCATTTCAGAGAATTTCGAATTTTAATTTTTGATTGTAGATCCTTTGGAAACCAAATGTTTGATATTTGTTTCAGAAAATCTTTCCTCAAAGATAATAAAAAAACTACCCAAAAATTGAGTAGTTAATTTATACAATTACAAATCTTGTAGAATTATTTTTTCAAATAAGAATCTACGTCGTCTGCATTCATTACTTTTTCTTCGAAAACGTAAGCTCCTGATTTTGGAGATTTTACCATTTTCACAACTTTAGTCATCTTTTTAGATGAACCATCTTTAAGGGTTGCTACAACTTTCTTTGCCATTTTTAAATATCTTTAATGGATTAGATTACTTGATTTCTTTGTGTAGAGTATACTTCTTAAGAACTGGGTTAAATTTTTTAAGCTCCAATCTTTCAGTAGTGTTCTTTTTGTTTTTGGTAGTGATGTATCTTGACATACCAGCCATACCTGTTTCTTTGTGCTCTGTGCACTCTAGAATTACTTGAACTCTGTTACCTTTTTTTGCCATTGCTTAAAATTATTTAATAAATCCGTTTCTTACAGCTCTTTCAATAGCTTCTTCGATTCCAATCTTGTTGATTACTCTTAATCCGTGAGCAGAAACTCTTAAAGTTACATGCTTATCATGTTCAGGAAGATAAAATTTCTTCTCTAATAAGTTAATTTCAAAACGTCTTTTCGTTTTGTTATTTGCGTGAGAAACGTTGTTTCCTACCATTGCACGCTTACCTGTTATTTGGCAAATTCTTGACATATCTCGATGTTCTTTTTACTATATGATATTTGAGGTTGCAAAATAACGAATATTTTTTCGCATTGACAAATCTTTTTGAAAATAAATAGAATATTCTATGTTAATTTTTTTGAAGTTTTTAGCGAAGTCCTTTTGTTATAGGTTTTCAACAAAGTATTTGATGTTGTCAGTCGGTGTTCCGAGCATGGCTACCTCTCCTTTTATCAAGATTGGACTTTCTATTAAGTCTGGCTTTGTGTATAAGATGTCATAGATGTTATCGTCGGTCAAAGCTTTGATTTTAGCTCCAGTTTTTTCTTTCCATTTGTTAATTCTGTCTAAGAAATATTGCGGCTTAATATTTAGTTTTTTAACCAAATTTTTAAGTTCTAAAACAGATAATTGATGCGTGTTTAGATCAATTAATTGGAACTTGATACCGTGTTCGTCCAGATATTCTAGAATAGCTCGGGATTTAGGGCAATTGCTGTTGTATATAACCTCTAACATGATAAGGTTTTTTAGGATTTTTTTATTAATAAAGTGTCAATCTTCATTGTTGGCAGTTAGCCATATCCTTTCACTTGCCGAAATTTTGTTTAGAACAAACCGTTCAATTCTCCGTCAATTCTTTCCAGGATGTAACCAAAATCTTCAGGTTTTTCAACAAAGTCTAAGTTGTCAACTTCGATAACCAGGAGCTTTCCTTCTTTGTAATTGGAAATCCAACTCTCGTATTTGTTATTAAGTTTTGATAAATAATCGATACTAATACTCGTTTCATAGTCGCGTCCTCTTTTTGCAATTTGACGTACCAAGGTTGGTATTTCGGCTTTTAAATAAATTAGCAAATCTGGTGCCGAAACAAAGTCTTTCATCAAGTTAAAAACTGATAAATAGTTATTGTAGTCGCGCTCCGAAAGTAGATTCATCTCTGCTAAGTTTTCTGCAAAAATGTGAGCATCTTCGTAGATTGTACGATCTTGGATAACATTTTTTCCGCTGTCGCGAATCTCTTTAACTTGACGGAATCTACTTCCCAAAAAGTAGATTTGCAATGCAAAAGACCATTTTGACATGTCACCATAAAAGTCGTCCAAATAAGGGTTGTGATCAACGTCTTCGAACTGTGCTTCCCACTCATAATGTTTAGAAAGCATTCTTGTTAAAGTCGTTTTTCCTGCGCCAATATTTCCAGTTACAGCAATATGCATGATCGTTATTTTGTTCTAAGTTATTGATTATTAAGCTTGAGTGATTTACAACTCGGGTGTGTAAAGATATAGCTTGTTTTTGCTGCGAACCAAAAATCCGGACTTATTTTTATCCACAATTTCTGAGTCTTGTTTATAACTTATTTTTTTTACTTTTTTATCAGTGGAATATTGGATAAGTTCGGCTTTTGTAAATACTAAAATTGTCTCGTTTTCACGCTTTAGTTTTGTTGGTTGGTTAAGGTCAATTTTATCAAGAATGTCGCCTTTTAAATTCAAAACTAAAAAAGAATTTTTTTTTAATAAATACAATTTGTTTTGGTAAACCAACATGTCGAGGACGTCCTCCATGCTTTGATGAAAAGGGAAACTGTTGACAATCTTACTGTTTCTATAGTTGTATTGGATTAACTTTTTCGAGCTATCTTCTAATAGCCAAAGGCTTTGTTGGTCTTCAACATAAACGTTTTTTATAAAATTAAAATTCTCCGAAAATCGTATGTTTTGGATGTCATTAAGATTAGCGTCTGTTAGCTTAATCTCTTGTGTATTCTCAGAGAAGAAAACAATGTTAAGCGGATTGTTGATCGCTTGGGCTCGGAAGGGTCTTGGTAGCATTTGTTGTGCAGTTTTAAGACCTAACGTATCATATTTAGTAAAACTAAAGTTTTTTGCATTGTACAGATAGATGTTATCGTAGTCGTCAAAATAGATCCCTTGATTGTCTTTTAGATTAAGGCTGTCAGATTTTATTTCGGTTTGACAAAAGAACCAAAAAGGCATCAAACAAAGCAAAAACAATAAGGTTTTCATTTAATTAAATAAGATTAACGATTTCTGATTCAAAAATAAATAAAAAAGTCCAAGCATCAACTTGGACTTTCTGAATTCTTATTTTGAGAAGTTATTTAAATTTCACTTCATAGATTTTTGGCCAGTTTTTACCAGTAACCAGCATGTTTTCACCTTTGAAGGCGATGCCGTTAAGGACGTTGTCTGTGCTTGTTGTGTTTTCTTTTGCAATGTTGGTGAAATCCATTTTGCCAACCACTTCACCAGTTTTTGGATCGATTTTCAAGATAATTGGTTTCATCCAAACATTCGCATAGATATAGCCTTTGTAGTATTCTAGTTCGTTAATTAGGTCGTAAGATTCTGTATTGCCAGCAACAGCGATTTGTCGAACTATTTTTGATGGATTTTTGGGATCTAAGAAATAAATGCTTTTTGTTCCGTCTGATAAGATTAAATATTGTCCATCATAAGTTAAGCCCCAACCTTCACCAATCTCATCTGGATAAGCAAATTCTGAAAGAAGTTTCAGGCTTGCTTTGTCATAGATAAAACCTTTTTTATTTTTCCAGGTTAATTGATAGACTTTATCACCAATAATTGTGCTGCCTTCAGCAAAAACCTCTTCTGGATTTTTAGTCGCTACAATTGGAGTTGTTGATCCAAGAGTATATTTTAGGATTTGTGAAGCTCCATTTTGACCGTCACTTTCATAGATTGTGTTGCCATCAATTTGGAAACCTTGTACAAAGTTTTCAGGATTATGTGGATATTCTGCGATGATGTCGTAGGTGATTGTAGCTTCCGGATTTTTAGCAAAAACGTTGATGGTGGCATCTTGTGTTAAAACTTGGCCATCTTTCTTTTTGATATTAAAAGTTACCGCATTGTCGCCAAGTGTGAAAAATTTAGGATCGATCACCAGGTTGCTAGTTTCTTTGTCTCCAAAATTAATAGTGATGCTTTCGCTGTTGTTAAGAACCTCTTGCGGAATGTTAAGTTTGTCACCGAAGTGATAACCTTTGCTTTCCATAGAGATATTATAGTCGTTGAGATTATTAAGAATTTCCTTGTCCTTATTACATGATACTAACATCATAAAAGCCACTGCGGAAAGGATGAAATATTTTTTCATAAATGATTTTTATAAAATTTTAAACATCAAATTTACAAAAATTAAAAATCTAAGTTCTATAAATTTTTTTTAAAACGATAGAAGATGTAGTTTTGTAAAATAAGCAATTTTTTCAACATGGTAAGTATTGTTGTGGCAATGGGGAAAAATAATGCCATTGGAAAAGATAATCAACTTCTCTGGCATCTTCCCGAAGATCTAAAACATTTTAAAAATCTAACATCTGGTCATCCTATTATTATGGGACGCAAAACTTACGAAAGTATTGGTCGTCCACTTCCTAACCGTACCAATATTGTGGTTAGTAGAAAGGAGAATTGGTTTGAGGAAGGTATTTTGATTGTGCCCAGTTTGAAAGAAGCTTTAAAGCATGCTAGAAAAATTGATAGTGAAGTTTTTGTAATCGGCGGCGGAAATATCTATTCACAAACGATAGACTTGGTGGATAAGTTGGAAGTGACAATTGTGGATGGCGACATGGGAGCCGATACTTTCTTTCCTAAAATTGATTCTAAAATTTGGGCGGAAACCAAAAAAGAATGTCATAGCAAAGACGAAAAAAATGCCTTCGATTATTGTTTTGTAACTTACGAAAGAAAGGAAAGTCTTAAAAAGTAGATGGATTATCCAAGTAAAGTTTTGGCTAAAGCGGTTGAGGAGATTTCTGGACTTCCTGGTATTGGGAAGAAGTCGGCATTGCGTTTGGCACTGCATCTTCTTAGGCAGCCGGCGTCACAAGGTGTGGCTTTAGGAACTGCGATTCAGAATTTAGTTACGCATATCAAGTATTGTAAAGATTGTCACAATTTTTCGGATAATGATATTTGCGACATCTGCGCAGATCACAAAAGAAATGGAGAAGTGCTTTGTGTGGTCGAAGATGTTCGCGATGTTATGGCGATTGAGAATACGTCAAAATTCAAAGGGAAATATTTGGTGTTGGGTGGTAAAATATCGCCAATGGAAGGTGTTGGTCCTGCGCAATTACATATCGACAGCATCGATAAAAAGTTAGCAACTGGCGAAGTTAAAGAATTAATTTTTGCGCTAAGTGCGACAATGGAAGGCGACACTACGGCTTATTATATTTATAAAAAATTTAAACAATATAATGTTCAGTTTTCTAGTATTGCGCGAGGGATTTCCGTTGGTGATGAGCTAGAATATGCTGACGAAATATCATTAGGAAGGTCGATTGTCAATCGTCTACCTTATAACGAAAAACTATAGGAGAAGGAATTTGATGGTAAAAATAAGTGTTGTTATTGTTCATTATAATGTTGCGGATTTGCTTCGCAATTGCATCTTGTCGATTAATAAATATTTTACTGATGTTAATTTCGAAATTCTTGTTGTTGATAATTTGTCACCAAATGAAGATTGGAAGAGTTTAATTGAAGAATTTCCGAAGGTTAATTTCATAGCTTCTCAAAAAAATCATGGTTTTTCGATCGCTAATAATATCGGTGTTGAGCGTGCGAAAGGAGAATATGTTTTAATCCTCAATCCAGATACAGAAATCGAAGGGTTTTATATTAGAGAACTTTTAGATTTTGCAGATTCTAAACCTAAGTTTGGTTGTCTTGGCGTGAGAATGCACGATAAGCAGGGGGTTTTCTTGTCCGAGAGTAAACGGTCTGTGCCTGATATGCGCAATTCTTTTGAAAAATTATTTACACCATTTTCTAAAAAATCTGATGCGAAAACTTATTACCGTAATGACATCGGAGAGTTCGACGTTGCTGAATGTGAGGTCTTTACAGGGGCTTTTTTAATTGTTAGAAAAGCTGTTTATCAGGAAGTTGGTGGTTTTGATGAAGCCTACTTTATGTACGGCGAAGACATCGATTTGTGTTATACCATTGCGCAACACGGTTATCAAAATTACTATTACGGAAAATATTCAATTCTGCATTATAAAGGAGAAAGTACGATGAAAGATGAAGTTTATCTTCAAAGATTTTATGGTGCGATGCAGATTTTTATTGAAAAGTATTACAAAAAGCAAAAGCCATTTCAGTATTTCATTTTGAATTTAGGTTTAAAATTGAGACACTTTTATGCTAAATCTAAACTTCCTCGTTAGATTTCATTTCGTGAGGAAGTGTCGATTCTTCCGCGAATTTTCTTAATTTTTTCATTTCTTCTTTCGATAGTCGTTGTCCAATTTGTGCGGCGATATAAGTTCCCAAAACCAAAGCTAAAGCCAAAAATGATGCGCTTAAGGCCCAAGGAAAATCATTGGAGTTGATCTGTTTTTCAACATAATACATCGTGAAAAATGTCATCCAAAGTATCGAAAATATAAAGTACAAAAACATGAAAAACGTCCACACTGCGGAGCTTGGTCCAAAAATACCACGAATGTAGGTTTGTCCATCTTCGATTTCGGTTCTCAAAGCGAGGTTAGGTTTCCAGTAATTGTTATTCTCATTTTTTACATAGATGGTAGCGACTTCACGGTTGATATTTCCTGTGAATTCTTTGTTGTTTTCTTTCAAATAGTTTTTTATGTTTTTCGAATATTCATCGGGTGTTAAGCTTGTTTTTAGTTTGAATCTTACCCTTGTCCGGATGCTTGTTAGTGTATCTTCCATATTATTGTTCTTCGTAAGGGATTGGGTCTTTTAAGGTGATGTTATAGATGATGGTTTTGTTGTTTCTTTGGACCTCAATTTTAATAATTTTGCCTTCTTGTGATTTTAGGATTTTATTAATTTTTGATAAGGTCATGTCGGATGTTTTTCTATCATTGATTTTTACTAAAGTATCGCCTTTTTGTAATCCTGCAAGTTGCGCTGGAGAATCTTTTCGTGTTCCTGCAATTACGAATCTAGGTTTTAATGTAAATTTATATTGAAAATTTTCTGTGCTAGAGTAGACGTTTTGCTCATTAGTACCTCCAATGTTTTTGGATTTTGTTTCGACTTCTACAAGGTCTTTTTCCCACAGAAGCCCATCTTGTCTTACTTCGAGTCCGCTAAGGTCAAACAAAAAAGGCTCATAATAGTATTTGTTTTTTTTGAAATAAATTTTCTTATTTGGATAATCAAAAACCATATTAAATCTACGGAAAATCTCGGAGCCAATTGATCCTTTTCTGTCGGGCACCAGCTGTAGATGTGCAATAGATGTTGCATCTGGCATTGCCACCAAGGGCGTGATGAACTCGAATTTCCCAAAATATAAGCCGTGTATTCTGCTGCGTTTTCCGTAAATATCACCACTAAAACCAGCGCCTAGATAATCATCAATATTTGGACGGTTGTAATTGAAGCCAGGAATTAAAGTTGGGAAAAGCCAAATAGAATCTGTGTTCCCCGAATCCAAGAGTAGTTTAGAGTTTTTCTTTTCGCTCGTCATTTCAACATCAGCAAACATGTAAGGTTTATTAAATTCTAGACTAATATTAAAAGCTTCATGTTTTTTTACACGTTTTGATAGTTTGTTTTCATTTTGATAGATTCTTAACTTTTCGCTAATATAATCAACTTCGATTGGGTGATTTTTAAAAAAAGAGTAGCCAATTATCCCATTAACAGGATATCCAAGGCTTGTTGAGATGTTAAAACTTTCATCAAGAATGATGTTAAGGCTATGCGAAGAATCTATAAACTGGTTGTTAATACTAAGTCTATTGTTAATCGAGCTTAAAGCTTCAATGTCAATGTTTTCGCCAAGTCCCGTGAATTTTAATTTCTCAACATTTTTAAAACTCACTTCTTTGTTTTCTAAACTAAATAACACGGTTTCTGACACGCCACTGTCAAGAAGGAAATTAAGATCGACTCCATTTACATTAATCGGAATAATTATAAGATTGTTGACATTGGTGAATTTGATTTCAATTTTATCCAATTTTTTATCTGCAAACTGAAATCCATCTTGTGCATTTAACAAAAAGTGACAGATTGTAAAAATTAAAATTAGCGTGGATTTCATGTTTTGAAATTACTAATTATTTTTATTAAATGTAGTTTTTATTTTATTTAATTGTTTAAAATGATGGGTTATTGTTAAATATCGATTGCAATGATATTTTATGAAGTGTATGTTTAAAGTATTAAATATTTAAAATTTTAACTATTAAATGGTATTATTTTTGGTGAAGTGGTAATTAAAATAAAATATTACTGAAGAGCGGATTTATTTTTAATGATTACTAACTATTAATTTTTATGAAATGCAAAATTTATTAAGGGAACTTCAAAAAGGAGGATTAGGATTAGATGAAGTTGTTTTCGAACATCGTAACAAATCTTATGGTGCTTATCAATTGAGACATGATTACGGAACTAATCTGTCAAAAGCGATGTTTATCGGTATTGGCTTATTTATTAGTGTTGCTGCTCTACCTTTTATTATTAACGCTTTCAAGACTGATGCAATTATTCACGATGTTGTAACAGGTCCTCCAACGATGATTAATATTCAAAAAGATATCGAGGATCCAACACCGCCGCAGACTACAACACCGCCACAGCAGCAGCAAGTTGTTAATACTGTTGAATATATTGTTCCGACACCAAGTCGTCATGTTGATAAAGAGAAACCAATTGCGTCAACAACCGAGATTAATGATGTTGCAATTGGGACGGAGACTGTTGATGTACCAACGGCTTCTAGCGGATATACGCCAATTACGCCGCAAATAATTGGGGCGAGCGATGTACCAACTGTACCAACTAGTACAGTTCTGCCAAAAGATCCTCACGAAATCCCGTCACATGTGGATGTTGAAGCAAGTTTTAGAGGTGGATTAGAGGCTTTCCGACGTGTAATTGGTGAGAATTTTGATACTTCGGCAGTTGATAAAAGTGGCGTTATCAGTACGGTTGTGACTTTTGTTATAGAGAAAGACGGCAGTGTTTCTAATGTTAAAGCAAAAGGTACAGATACTGATTTTAACCGAGAGGCAGAGCGTACTATTAAAGATATCAGAACAAAATGGACGCCTGCTAAGCTAGATGGTGAATCTGTAAGATCTTACTTTAGGATTCCAATTTCTATGAAAATTGAGTAAAAACCTTCTTTTTTAAATATTTAAAATTTTATCCACATTAATTTAAAAATGTGGATAATTTTTTTTATATCTATTTCGTTGAATAGTAATGTCTTATGTAATCTATAAGCATCCCTGTGGATATGGCATTTTAAAAAATTGTATTTTTGAGAATTAATTGAATTTTATGGCAAAGATTATAGGTGTAGCAAATCAAAAAGGCGGTGTGGGGAAGACGACAACTGCCGTTAACTTAGCATCGGCGCTAGGTGTTTTAGAAAAAAGAATTCTTCTTATCGACGCCGATCCACAGGCAAATGCAACTTCGGGTTTAGGCATCGAAGAGGTTAACGCATCCACTTATGATTTGTTAGAGCACAGTGCAGAAGCTAGAAAATGCATCTTGCCAACAAGTTCGCCTAATGTGGATATTATCCCGTCGCATATCGATTTGGTTGCTGCCGAAATCGAATTGGTGGATCGTGAAAACCGCGAATACATGATGCGCAAAGCTTTAGAATCTGTTAAAAAAGATTACGATTACATTATAATCGACTGTGCGCCGAGTTTAGGTTTAATAACGATAAATGCTTTAACGGCTTCGGATTCGGTGATTATTCCGATTCAGTGTGAGTATTTTGCTTTGGAAGGTTTGGGTAAATTATTGAATACTATTAAAAATGTTCAAAAAATTCATAATCCAAATTTAGATATCGAAGGTCTTCTTTTAACCATGTATGACAGCCGTTTGAGATTGTCCAATCAAGTTGTAGAAGAGGTTAATTCGCATTTTCCAGAAATGGTTTTCGAAACCATTATCAGCAGAAATGTTAGATTGAGCGAAGCACCAAGTTTTGGCGAAAGTATTCTTAAATATGATGCCGAAAGTAAAGGTGCTATCCAATATATTCAATTAGCGGAAGAAGTTTTATTGAAAAATGAAAAGTTAGTAAAATCTTAATATTTGAAAGTTTTTACTAAATCAATTTAAAATATGAAAGATAAAAAAAGAGCAATGGGTAGGGGCTTGGGAGCTATCCTAAATGCCGAAAGCAAAAGTCTTATCAACACTGCTCAGGATGCTGGTGCAGAGGATTTGGTAGGAAATATTGTTGAGGTTGCTATCGAAGATATTTACCCAAATGCCAACCAACCAAGAACTTATTTTGATGAAAAAGCACTTAATGAGTTGGCACAATCTATCACAAATCTAGGTGTTATTCAACCAATTACCTTGCGTAAAGATGGCGAAAAGTTCGAGATTATTTCTGGGGAACGTCGTTATCGTGCTTCAAAATTAGCTGGACTAAAAAGTATTCCGGCTTACATTCGTTTGGTTAATGACCAAGAGTTGCTAGAGATGGCGCTTGTGGAGAATATCCAACGTGAAAATCTTGACGCAATCGAGGTGGCTTTGACTTACCAAAGATTATTAGAAGAAATTGGATTAACACAAGAGAAATTAAGCCAACGTGTTGGTAAAGAGCGAAGTACGATTACTAATGCAATTCGACTTTTAAATTTGGCACCAGATATTCAGAATGCGATTAGAAGTGGTCAGATTTCTGCTGGACACGGTCGTGCAATTATCAGTCTGGAATCTGAAGTTGATCGCAAAAATTTATTTGATAAAATTTTAGCAGAAGGACTTAATGTTCGTCAAGCTGAAAAATTAGCAACTCTTCTTAAAAATCCTGAGAAAAAGGAAAAAATTGAAAAAGTTGTTAATCTTCCGAATCATATTAAAAAAGCTCAGAAAACTTTATCCGATATTTTTGAAACCGAGGTAGAAATTAAATCTTCGGGTAATGGTAAAAAAGGTAAAATCGTTCTAGATTTTAAAAATGAAACCGAATTAGAATTCATTCTTTCTAGATTAAAAGTAGATGAAGTATAAAATTGTTTGGGTTTTGATGTTGATGCTTTCGGGATTTAGCTTTGCACAAAGTACGACGGACACCATCAAAACTGATACTCTAAAAGTCAATTCAGGAATCACAAAAATCGACAAATCGGAGGTTGAGGTTCTTGATGAGATTAACAAAAAGAACGCGCCGCAAGGCCTTGTCAAATACAGTCCTATGAAAGCAGGACTGTATTCTGCTGTTTTGCCGGGGCTTGGTCAATATTACAATAAAAAATATTGGAAAATTCCGATCGTTTGGGGCGCTGTAGGGACAGGCGTTGGTATCGCACTTTGGAATCAAAAAAATTACAATCGTTATCGAGATGCCTTTGTTGCCGAACTTAACGGACAACCACATGAGTTTTCGAATATTCCTGGAGTTGACAAAACGGTTCTTGGTAATGCGCAAGATCAGTACAAAAGACAACGCGATTATGCAATTGGTATTGCCGGACTTATTTATATTTTAAATATTGTCGATGCTGTTGTAGACGCGCATTTGTACGAAGGTCGTAAGGATCCAGATTTGGCGATTTCCCCGACGGTAATTCCTGATCAGTATAGTGTTCAGCCGACCAAAGCTGGACTTAGTTTTAACTATAGATTTTAAAAAATTAATATGAAGATAGCATTAGTTGGATACGGAAAAATGGGGCAAATTATAGATGAAATTGCTCAACAAAGAGGTCATGACGTTGTTGCAAGACTTAAAGAAACGCCTACGCTTGAGTCTTTAAATAATGCTGATGTGGTCATCGAATTTTCTAATCCAGAAGCGGCTTTTAACAATATTAAATTCTGTCTAGAGCAACAGATTCCTGTCGTTTGTGGGACAACGGGCTGGCTAGAGAAAAAACCTGAAATTGAGAAAATCGCAAGCGACAACGAAACGGCTTTTATCTACGGATCCAATTTTAGTTTAGGTGTTAATCTATTTTTTGCCATGAACGAAAAACTTGCGCAATTGATGCAAGCTTTCAAAAATGAATATAATTGTCAGCTAGAGGAGATTCATCATATTCATAAAAAAGATGCGCCGAGTGGTACAGCGATTTCAATCGCGGAAGGTATTATAAAGCATTCCAGTTTTAATTCTTGGAAGTTGGAAGAGACACAAGGTGCAGAATTGGGCATTTTTGCAATTCGCGAAGACGAAGTTCCTGGGACGCACAGTGTTTTCTACCGATCCAACGTTGACGAAATCGAATTAAAACACACTGCTTTCAACAGAAAAGGTTTTGCACTTGGAGCAGTAATCGCTTCTGAATGGATTGTAGGCAAAAAAGGCATTTTCGGAATGAGCGATGTTTTAGGTTTGTCCTAAAATTGTAACATTTTTCAAATTTGCTTACTAATCATTAAAAAGATATTAAATCATAAAATAAACTTCTATGGATTATATATTACAATATAGCATTTATGTCTTGATTGTTAGCGTATTGATGGGGCTTTCGACTTGGAAGCTTTTCAAGATCATGGGCTACAATCCGCTATTTGCATTTGTGCCGTTTTATAACTATCTCATTATTCAAAAAGAAACAAAACATCCGAAGTGGTGGGTTGCTATTGCATATTTCCCGATTGTTGGACCAATTATGATGTCGGTTTTCCATGTTTTTTTAATGAAAAAATTTGGGAAAACAGGAGCTTTTAATACTTTGTTGACAGTCATTTTGCCATTTATTTTTATGGCCACGGTTAACTATTCCAAAAATCCAGAAATTGAAGAAGAGGATCTTGATGAAGAAGGCAAAAAGAAAGAAACTTTTATTGGTTCGGTGACTTTTGCTGTGGTATTTGCTACGATTATTCACGTGTTCATCACGCAGCCTTTTGGGATTCCGACGGGATCCATGGAAAGAACGCTTCTTGTTGGAGATTTTTTGTTTGTGAATAAACTTAATTATGGTTACAGAATGCCGATGCGTCCTGTTGCTTTACCATTCTTACAAGGAACTATTTTTGACACTGGACAAAAAGGAAATCCAAAAGATGATCCTAAATCTTATGTTGAAGCAGTTAAGTTGCCGTATCTGAGATTGCCAGGTTGGGAAAAACCTGAGAAAAATGATATCGTTGTTTTTAACTATCCAGACGATTCTGTGCATGTTGCAACAGACCGAAAAGACCCCTACGTAAAGCGTCTTGTAGCGGTTGGTGGCGATGTTGTGGAATTCCGTGCGGGAAGATTATTTATCAACGGAAAACCAGAATTTGTAAAAGGCGATCAAGAAGTTCAGCATAAATATATTGTTAGAAGTGCTTCGCAGTTGGATATTCCGGGACTATATAAGACTTTCGGATTTTTACCAGTTGTTGAAGGTCAAGACGATAAAGGTTTTGTATATCAATTCCAAGGTTTGACGGATAAAATCAAAAATGAAATCAAGCAAATTCCGGGTGTTGAAAGTGTTGATGAAGACGTGATGAAGCAAGGTCTAGCATCATTAGCTTATTACAAATATGCGACTGATGCAACCGGAAACTATATGCGTGATGCAAATGGTTACCCAGTTCCTGCTTCAAGAATTGACACAACTAACAGTATTTTCCCTGTTAATAAAGCTTGGAATCAAGATTGGTACGGACCTTTGACAATTCCTAAAAAAGGAGATGTTATCCATTTAACGCAAGACAATTATCCAGAATATCAAAGATTAATAGGCGTTTATGAACATAATAAACTAGAAAACAAAAACGGAAAATTTTTTATCAATGGTAAGGAAACTAACCAATACACTGTTCAACAAGATTATTATTTTATGATTGGTGACAACCGTGATGCGTCGTTGGATGCGCGTTTCTTTGGCTTCGTTCCTGAAGAAAATATCGTTGGTAAGCCGATGTTCACATGGATGAGCGTACAAGGACTTTTCCCAGATGCTAACTCGAGTTACCAAGCAGACAAAAAAATACGTTGGGACAGAATGTTCAAAGCAACCAATACGGGAGAAGCGAACAAAACATCCTATTGGTGGATTGCAGCGCTCATTCTTGTAGTATTCTTTGGCTGGGATTACATCATAAAATTTTTAAGAAAGAAAAAAGAAGACGAATAAAAAATATAATAAAGGTTCAATATTAAAGTGTAATAACTGATATTTTGAACCTTTGTTTTAATATGGAAGAAGATGAAAGTTGTATTACCTCTGTTTTACTTTCCACCGATTTCTTGGTTTAAAGAATTTCTAAATTCTGATAATGAAATTGTTTTGGAACAGTTTGAACATTTTCCGAAGCAAACTTACCGTAATCGCGCCAATATCTATGCAGCCAATGGTAAATTATCATTAATAATACCAACGCAGCATAAAGGTAAGCAAGCAATGAAAGATGTCGAAATTTCTTATGCTGAAGATTGGCAAACACAACATTGGAAATCGATAAAGTCAGCATATCAAGCCTCGCCGTATTTTGAATATTATGAATTAAAATTGGCGAAAATCTTCAATAGCCAACCCAAAACTTTGTTTGAGCTAAATCTGAAATGTTTTGAAACTGTTCTGGATATTTTAAAAATTGAGAAAAAATTTTCCTTATCAAGTGATTACGAAAGCTTGCCGGCGGAAAAAGATTTTAGAAATAAATTCTCTGCAAAAGTCGAGTCTGATGAGATCTTTTCAGCATATTATCAAACATTTTCGGAAAAAGAAGGTTTTATTAAAGATCTTTCGGTCTTAGATTTGATATTTAATCTCGGGCCAGAAAGTAGAGCTTATATTAATAATTTATAAATCTTATTTAATATGAAAAAAATTGCAGTTGCAATCTGTTATTTAGTAGGAATGGGTTGGGCGTTTGCTCAATCAACGCCAGCAGCAGATCAAGACAAAGATCTGATGACTTGGTATCATAAGGATTTTGCAAGTACAAAAGTATATGGTGTTAACACGCAAAATGCGTACAAATATTTGGAATCTAAAGGTCTTAAACCTAAAAGTGTTGTCGTTGCTGTATTGGATAGTGGTGTGCAAGTTGATCACCCAGGTCTAGCGCCAAATATGTGGAAAAACCCCAACGAGATTCCTAATAACGGTATCGATGATGATAAAAATGGTTATGTTGATGACGTCTATGGTTGGAATTTTTTAGGTAATAAAACTAAAGACGTTGATGTTGACAATCTAGAAGTGACTAGAGTTGTTAAGAAGTATAAAAATCTTTTTGAAGGAGCAGATTCCGCACAGAATAAAGCTAATCAGGCAAAAATGCCAGAGGATTTCGCAATGTACATGAAGGCAAAAGCGGAGTTTTCGAAGAAGAGTCTAGAAGCAAAGCAAGGTTACCAAACTTATTCGATGATCGAGCAAGTTATTCCCAATGCTGAAAAACTTCTTGAAGGTAAAACCTTATCTGGAGCGACTTTAGCGAGCATAACGCCAAGTACACAACAAGATGCCATGGCATTGCAAGTTTTGGCTCAAGTAGCTCAAAATCCAGACATGCAAGGAAAAACATCCAGTGAAGTTGGTGATTTTTTAAGAAAAGATATTAAAGAGGCTTTAGATTATTTTAAAAATCAAGCTGAAAAGCAGTATAATTTAGATTTTGATCCTCGTGCAGAAATGGTTGGTGATAATTATGACGACTATTCTGAAAGATATTATGGTAACAACCATTATCAAGGGCCAGATGCACTGCATGGAACGCACGTTGCAGGGATTATCGCTGGTGTGCCGCAGGCTAAAGAAATCCAATACGGTGTAGCAAGTAAAGTTGCTAAAATTATGACCGTTCGCACTGTGCCAAATGGTGATGAGCGCGACAAAGATGTTGCAAATGCTATTCGTTATGCTGTTGATAATGGCGCAAAAATTATGAATATGAGTTTCGGAAAACCAGTTTCTCCTGGTAAAGCTCATGTTTGGGATGCGATGAAATATGCAGAAAGCAAAGGTGTTTTGATGGTGAAAGCCGCAGGTAATGATAACGAAAACTTGGGAGAACATGCTTATTATCCAACCAACTTTGCAACACAACAAGATGTGAAGCCGTTTGTAAATAATATGATAGTTGTTGGGGCAAGTACTAATGACAATGCGGCGTTGCGTGCTGATTTTTCTAACTATAATCAAAAAATGGTTGATGTATTTGCGCCAGGTGATAAGATTTATTCTTCGATACCAACATCGACTTATAAATATGAGCAAGGGACATCTATGGCTTCACCAGTTGTCGCTGGTGCTTCGGCGGTCTTGTTGGCTTATATGCCAAACTTAACACCTGCTCAGATTATAGAATCTTTAACAAAATCTGTTAACAAAAGTTCGGCAAATGATTTTGCTAAACAATCTGTAGCAGGAGGTGTTATCGATGTTAAGAAAGCTGCAGAATATGCCTATACTCATTTTTATAAGGGTAAAAGTGAAACTTCAACCCAGAAAACAACAGTTAAAAAAGCAACTAAGAAAATGATAAAAAAAACTGTTAAAAAGTAAAACTTTTTGGTAGATAAATGTTTAATTACGAAAATGTCAAAATTATTTTGACATTTTTTTTTGTAATTATATTTTGGCATAATTTTTAATAGTTATAGAACATCTAATTGTTTTGACTATGAAAAATTTACTTTTATTAGGAGTTTTAGGAACGAGTTTGTTCTTAACTTCATGTAAGACAGCTAACACTGGAGATTCTAATTCGGTTTCGGCTAAAGAAGCGCAAACTAGAAGAGCAGAAGCTTTGAAAATGAAGGGTACTTGGGAGATAACAAGTGTGGACTATGACAAGTCTTTTAAGATTAAACCGTTTGATGAAGGTGCAGACGCTCAATGTTTCGTAGGAAGTCAATGGAATTTAATACCGAACAATTACACAGGTACTTACACGATTAACGGGGGGCGAGATTGTCCTGCTGTAACGCAACCAATATCTTTTGAAGTCACTAAGTTTAATGAATTTAAATTCAAAAAAGTTATGACAGGAGAAAAAGCTAAACATGTTAGTGCTGGTTATGTTTTGGAACTTCAAAACTTATCACAAAGTAATTTTACTTTAGTACAGAATGTAAACTTTGAAGGTAATACAATTAAAGTCTATTACAATTTTCAAAAAGTTCAATAAGAAAAAAAATAAATTATGAAATATCTAAATAAAACAAATATCGCAGCCTTATTTATTAGTTCAACTTTAATGTTAACAAGTTGCGAAAGTGTAAAAAATGCAAATAATACACAAAAAGGTGCAGCAATTGGTACTGCAGCTGGTGCGATCGTAGGTGGTATCCTTGGTAATAACATTGGTAAAGGTGGCAATGCGCCTTTAGGAGCTGTTCTTGGTGGTGTTGTAGGTGGTGTTGCTGGTGGTGTTATCGGTAATAAAATGGACAAACAAGCTAAAGAAATCAAAGAAGTTCTTCCAGGTGCCGAAGTTGAAAGAGTTGGTGAAGGGATCAAAGTAACTTTACACGAAAATACGGTTAACTTTGATTTTAACTCATCTAACCTAACCTCTGCTGCAAAGAAAAATCTTGATAAATTGGTTACTGTTCTTAAAAATAATCCTGATACTAATATTAATATATATGGTCACACAGATAGTATTGGTACAGAAGCTGTTAATTTGAGAATTTCTCAACAAAGAGCTGCCGCTGTTAAAAATTATTTTGTGGCTAATGGTGTTGCAGGATCTAGAATGTTTACTGAAGGATTAGGTAAAGGAAGCCCAATCGCCTCTAATGATACAGAGGCTGGTAGAGCACAAAACAGAAGAGTAGAATTTGCAATTACAGCAAATGAGAAAATGATCGAAGATGCATCAAAAGGTAAATAAGTATTAATACATAAAACATAGAAGAACCGCAACTTGCGGTTTTTTTTATTATCAGATAATTCTTAATTTTGGCATCTAATAATACAAATGGGAAAATATCTAAAACTTATTCGGGTAGAACAATGGGTCAAGAATCTCTTTGTTTTTCTTCCGTTATTTTTCTCTGGCAATATTACCAATGTTGATTTGTTCATCAAAAGTGTTTTTGCTTTCATAGTGTTTTCGTTTACAGCAAGTTCCATCTACATCATTAATGATTATATGGATATTGAGTCAGACAAAAAACATCCAGAGAAAAAAAAACGACCTCTAGCAAGTGGAACAATTTCGAAACCTACAGCCATTATCATGTTCTTGGGGCTTTTGATTTCTGTCATTTTAATAATCATTTGTGGAGCTTCGTATTTTAATTATGATTTTTCAAAATTTGCGATTATCATTGGCGGTTACTTCATAATGAATCTTCTCTACACTTTTAAGTTAAAACATGTTGCTATTATTGATGTTTCGATTATAGCAGTCGGCTTTGTATTGAGAGTTTTGGCGGGTGGCTATGCAACAGGATTAGCAATTTCTCAATGGGCAATTTTGTTGACTTTCGTACTAGCACTGGTTTTGGCTGTTGGCAAGAGACGTGGAGAACTTATTAATGCACAGGTTTCTGGAAGAACAAGAAAAGCTTTAGACGGTTATAATATTCAGTTTGCGGATATTGCGTTATGTATTTGTGTGACGCTAGCGATTGTTTGTTATTTGATGTTTACATTGTCACCAGAAGTGCAGCATAAGTTTCATCAAAGAGTTTTCTATACTGTATTTTTTGTGATTTTTGCATTTTTAAGATATTTACAACAGACTTTAGTTTATAATAAGACAGAATCTCCCACCAAAATTGTTTACAAAGATCGATACATACAAGTGACTTTGCTAATGTGGGTTCTTACATTTTTATTACAGATTTATTATAAATAATTATGAAACCGAACTTTATTCAAAAAGTTTCCAATTGGGGAAATTATCCAATTGTGGAAGTTGAAATGAAATCTGAAGATTCGATTTCCAAAATTAAATCTTTTGTCGCAGAACGTAACGAAGTAATCGCACGTGGCAACGGTCGCTGTTATGGTGATGCCTCGCTGGGACAACATATTTTTTCAACAAAAAGATTAAATAAATTTTTAGCATTCGACCGTCTTAATGGTGTCGTCGAATGCGAATCTGGCGTACTTCTGTCAGACATTCTTGACGTTGTTGTATTACAAGGTTACTTCTTATACGTTACGCCAGGTACAAAATTTGTCAGTGTTGGAGGTGCAATAGCTTCTGATGTTCATGGCAAAAATCATCATGCCGAGGGTTGTTTTTCAGAATATGTTATCGAAATTAAAATATTAAATGAACACTCCCAGGTTATCACTTGTTCGCGAGAAGAAAATTCTGATTTATTTTGGGCAACTATTGGCGGAATGGGACTTACAGGTATTATTCTTTCTGCTAAAATCAAACTTAAAAATATTGAAACCGCTTACATTCGACAAGAAAGTATAAAAGCCAATAATCTGGATGAGATTTTCCAACTGTTTGACGAAAGTGAAGATTGGACATATAATGTCGCTTGGATCGATTGTTTACAAAAAGGAAAGAATATTGGGCGTTCTATCCTTATGCGTGGCGAGCATGCTTTGAAGGCTGAGGTTAGCAAGTCTAAAGGTCAAAATCCTTTACGATTGAAACCAAAGTTTAGCCCGAATGTACCTTTTTATTTTCCAGGATTTGTCTTAAATACTTTCTCGATTAAGATTTTTAATTGGTGGTATTTTAATAAACAACGAGCCAAGCAAGTCAACACTTTTGTCGATTACGAGACATTTTTCTATCCTTTGGATGCCATCAAAAATTGGAACAGAATCTATGGTAAAAAAGGCTTTATCCAATACCAAATGGTGATTCCTAAAGACAAAGGAAAAGAAGGTATGAAACGTATTTTGGAATGTATTGCTAAAAGTGGTAATGGCTCCTTTCTGGCGGTACTAAAGCTTTTCGGAAAAGATAATCCGCAAGCTTACAACTCATTTCCTAAGGAAGGTTATACCTTGGCTTTAGATTTTAAAGTGAATTCGAAACTTAAAAAATTGATTGCACAACTGGACGATATCGTTGAAGAATTTGACGGAAGAATTTATCTTACCAAAGACAGTATGAGCAAAAGTAGTTTGACCAATTATCTCAAAAATGTTGAGAATTCTAAATTTGTATCCTTACAACACCAACGTATCCATAATCCCTCTTAATTCTACAAAATGATAGTAATAGGTGCTAATTCGGAAGTGGCGCAAGCTTTTGTGGAATGCTGCTTAAAGAAAGGTGAAAAGTTCAAAACTTTATATTTGTTAAGTTCTAATCCAGCGACTTCTGAGAAGTTTGCGAATCATATTAATGTTAAGTATCTTCAACATACCGAAGTTTTAGCATTGGACGTTCTTAAAGATGTAGACTATAAAAATTTTGAGCATATCGAGTCCGATCTTTTGTTTTGTGCAAGTGGATATCTTGGTTTAGGAACGGAAGAGGGTCTTTACGATGATAAAAATACAGAACGAATTTTAGAGATTAATTTTTCTAGATTGGTTCCTGTTCTTAACCATTTTGCAAAAAAAATGGAATCAAAAAGACAAGGTAATATGATTGTTTTGTCATCTGTTGCAGGCGATAGAGGTCGTCAAAGTAATTTTATCTACGGAAGCGCAAAAGCTGGACTTACGGCATATCTTAGCGGACTTAGAAATTATTTGTTTGACAAAAAAGTCCATGTTATGACGGTTAAGCCAGGCTTTATGGCGACCAAAATGACCGAAGGTCTACCGCTTAATCCAGTTCTGACAGCTTCTCCGGATCAAGCAGCTTTAGCTATTTTTAAAGCTTACAAAAGCAAAAAAAATACAGCTTATGTATTGCCAATTTGGAGTTTAATAATGATGGTTATCAAAAATATTCCAGAATTTATTTTTAAGAAATTGAAACTTTAATTGTTTTAAAAAATGAAAAAATTGTATCTATTCGATTTTGATGGGACCATAACTTACAAGGACACAATGTTTTTGTACCTTAAATATTTTAATCCATCGAAGTATAGATTTCAATTTTTGAAACATGTACCGCTTTTTGTTTTGGTTAAATTAAAACTTGCCGATCCAGAAACGGTGAAGAAAAGCTTTATAGCATCAATTCTTAAAGGTCAAACGGAAAAAAAACTTAAACAAGTCGCCGATCAATTTTTTGAACATCAATATCCAAAACTTATACGTGCTAATGCTTTAGATTTTATTGATAAAATTAAAAAAGAACAAACGGATTCTTACATTGTCACCGCATCTTTAGATATTTGGGTGCGACCATTTGCGGAAAAATTTGGAATGCAATTGTTGGCCACCAAAGCCGATTATCAAAATGGTGTTTTTACAGGTAAGTTTGCAACCAAAAATTGCAATGGCGAAGAAAAAGTAGTTAGAATAAAAGAAGCAATTGGTGGACGAAAATTTGATAAGACCATAGCTTTTGGCGATACTTCTGGAGATAAACCGATGTTAAAATGGGCAAACGAAAGTTTTTATCAATTTTTTCACTAATTTCGTATCAACATAAATGGGGCACATCGCTTCATTTTTTTTTAAAATTTTTTAATAAAAATGGAAAAGGTATATTTAGACAACGCAGCAACTACGCCGCTTAACGAAGAAGTTATTGACGCCATGGTGTCCGTTCTTCGTGATAATTATGGTAACCCGTCTTCTACGCACAGTTTTGGTCAAGAGGCAAAAACCTTATTGGAAGAAGTTAGGCGAAAAATTGCAAAAGCGTTGCGTGTTACGCCAGGTGAGATTGTCTTTACGTCTTGCGGTACCGAATCCAATAACATGATTATCAAATCTTGTGTTAATTATTTGGGTGTTCAACGTATTATTACATCACCTTTGGAGCACAAATGCGTTGCCGAAACTTGTCTAGAGATGAAAAAGCTTCATGGTGTAGAACTTGTTTATCTTCGCCCTGATAACAAAGCGAATCTTAGTTTAGAAAAACTTGAAGAGCTTCTTCAAAATTCTGAAAAAAAGACTTTAGTAACTTTAATGCATGCTAACAACGAAGTTGGTAATCTTCTAGATTTACAAAAAGTTGCAGAACTTTGTAAAAAATATGACGCTTTATTCCATTCGGATACGGTGCAAACGATGGCACATTTGGATTTAGATTTTTCTAAAATTCCAGTTGATTTCGCATCTTGTAGTGCGCACAAATTCCATGGTCCAAAGGGAAGTGGTTTTGCATTCGTGAGAAAAGCCTCAGGTCTTAAAGGTATTATTACAGGAGGTCCACAAGAAAGAAGTCTACGCGCAGGTACAGAAAATGTCTGTGGTATCGTTGGACTAGGTAAAGCTTGGGAATTGTCGATAGATAATATGTCGACGTACAGTTCTTATATTAAGGATATTAAAAATTATTGTAAATCTGAGATTGAAAAGAATTTCCCGGAAGCGAAATTTAATGGTGAATCAGCAACAGAAAATAGTCTTTATACAGTATTAAATATTTTGTTGCCATTCAATAATCCATTAATCGGATTGCAATTGGATATGCAAGGCGTTGCAATTTCGCAAGGAAGTGCATGTAGTTCTGGCGCCGCTAGACCTTCTATGGTTTTGATGTCTATTTTGGATGAAGAAGAACTGGAGAATTGTACACCTCTTCGCGTATCTTTCAGCCATTATACGACTAAAGCTGATATTGATAAATTTATTTCGGCATTAAAAGAAGTTTCACGAGATTATATTATAGAAAAACAAAATACCGAGCATAGATAATAATCTATCCGATTAGGTATATTTTTTGTAATTTTGTAGAGTATTAAAACAAAGAATAAAATTATGGCAGTAGAGATTACAGATCAGTCTTTTCAAGAAGTAGTATTAGCTTCGGATAAGCCTGTATTAGTAGATTTTTGGGCAGCATGGTGTGGACCATGTAGAATGCTAGGTCCGATCGTAGAAGAATTAGCAAACGATTTTGATGGAAAAGCTGTTGTTGGGAAAGTGGATGTTGATAATAATCAAAATATATCAATGGAATATGGTATCAGAAATATTCCAACACTATTAATTTTCAAAAACGGTGAAGTGGTTGATAAGTTAGTTGGTGTTAGCCCGAAAGAGCTAATTGCTGAGAAACTTTCAGCACACATGTAAAAAAAATAATACTGAAAATGAGCGCTTTCCTAATAGGAGAGCGTTTTTTTTGTAAAAAATTTGTAGGATTAAAATATTGTCGTATTTTTGCAACCACAATAATCAAGGCAATTATGCTGAGGTTGGTTGAGATCCGGTAGTTCAGCTGGTTAGAATGCCGCCCTGTCACGGCGGAGGTCGCGGGTTCGAGTCCCGTCCGGATCGCAAAAAGTTTTCA
>JBJZOS010000007.1:0-152442 GCA_046269235.1 Chryseobacterium sp. TY3 | reverse complement strand
AGTGCGATAAAGGTTTTGCCTTTGTGATGTATATTACCGATAAAAAGATGTCAGATATAAGACATCAGAAACCAGACAAGTAAAGTCTGAAATCTGATATCTAACCTCTGAAATCTATAGACCTAATTTAGGGTGGTTTTAGCAGAGGGGCTCACCTGTTCCCATTCCGAACACAGAAGTTAAGCCCTCTAGCGCCGATGGTACTGCGAAAGCGGGAGAGTAGGTCGCCGCCAGTTTTTTTTAAAAGCTCATCAACAAAGTTGATGAGCTTTTTTTGTTTTATACCTATAGGAGTTAAGTAGTAGGTAGTGGGTCGTAGGTTTTAATAATCGTATTGTGGTTATTAGTTTTAAGAAATAAGCTGTAGGCAGTAAGCAGTATGCTATCAGCTTTAAACCAAAGCTCCAACTTCTTTCATAGTTTTTTCTAAACACTAAAACCTAAAACCTGAAACCTGTAACCTAAGATCTCAACTCATTATTCATAATCAAAAAACTCTTAACTAAAATCCTAACCCCGATTGAACGGTATGTTTGACTTCGTCGAACCACTTCGTTAGGTTTGAAGCTCTTTTTGTAAGTAGCGGCCTACAGCCAAGCACAAAAAAGCCAGTAGTGAAAGCAGGAAAGAGCTACTAAGAATAATTGAAAATAGGTTTCAAGTAAGCTTTAATATTTTTTTATTTCTTTGAATTTAGGTGAGTTTAGTGATTATTTAATAAAATATTTAAGAAAAATTTAGCAGTATATAAAGTTGAGTTTCGTTTCTTTTCGTTACATTTGATAAACATAAATTATTTATACCTATGAAAAAAACACTTAAAATGGCAGCTATGGCTTTGATGGTTTCAATGACTGCTGTTTCTTGTAAGAAAAAAGTATCTGATGCGGATTTGACAAGTAAGGCTACAACTGTAGTTGCAACTTATCCAGGAACTACTGTTGAAGTTAAGGACGGACAAGCACATCTAAGTGGTGTATTTGCTACACAAGCTGATAAAGATGCTGCAATTGCTGCTTTGAAAGCTGTAGAAGGTGTTAAAGATGTGCACGATATGGCTACTGTAGCGCCTGCTACGCCAGCTGTGGAAGTTAACGTTGTTGATGCTGCAGTTTTGCAAAAAGTTAGTGATGCAATTAAAGATATCAAAGGTGTTAAAGCTGAGGATGTTGCTGGTGTTCTTACACTAACAGGGACAGCTTCTTCTGCTGATGCTAGAAAAGTAAAAGAGTCTGTTGATGCTTTGAAAATTGGAAAATACGATAACAAAATTGTAGTTAAATAAGAAGTTATGAGTTTACAAGATAAATATGCAGGTGTAGTATCTGCAGCACAAGGAGCGGGACTTTCTGACCTTAATATTCAAGAGCAAGATGGTATTTTGTACATCACAGGTGGTGCTAGTAATAGTGCAGCTAAAGATGCAATTTGGAATGCTTTAGGCGCTGTTGATCCTAACTACACTGCGACTGATATCAATATTGATGTTCAAGTTAGTGGTTTGGCAGCTGGAGCGGCTTTAACGGTTGCAACAGATGAGTCTAACCTTAATATCCGTCAAGAGCCTTCTACTGATGCTAGCATCCTAGGAAAAGCAGCGAAAGGTTCTATAGTAACTTTGGTTGAGCAATCTTCTGACGATTGGTGGAAAGTAAAAACTGGTGATGGTGTGGAAGGTTATGCTTATGCTAGATATTTAAAAGCTTAAGATTTAATCTTATATAAAAAAACCTCCAATTTTTTTGGAGGTTTTTTTTATTTTTGAAGTTTCTTAAGAATGTTCTCGATGATAATATTTTCAATATCGTCAGGATAATTGACTGTAAAGTGTTTATCCTCTTCAACCCAAGCTTGTAGAAGTTGTAGCGATAACTTGTCAGAACTTTCGATGCCTAGTTTGTTAAGAGAACTAGCATTGTAAGCTTGTTCATACTGATTATGAATTGGAATTACAAAGAGTTTTTTATGAAGGTATAAAGCTTCGGCTGGCGTTTCGAAACCTGCGTTACAAAGTACACCTCTACAATTTGCAAAAGCATTGATAAATTTTTTTTGATCAATCGGATAGAATTCTACATTATTCTTTCGATAAGCATCTTTTGACTTTTTTGAAAACACTTTCCAGTTGACATCTATTTTTGATAAAGTTTCAAAAATGGCTTCGTCCGAATAACTTGGTAAGTAAACCAAATAAAACCCATCATCTTTTGCATCAAGCGATCTGATTTCTTTTCGGATAACTGGCGTTTTTACATTGGGATGGAAAGCTTCGAAATGAAATCCAATTTTTTCCTTACAAGGTGCATAATATTTTAGAATTTGCTCGCCTAACCAACTTTTGTGACTTGGTTTCGGAACGCCCTGAAAAGACAATGCCGCTTGATGACTTAACGCAATTATTGGATGATGTTTTAGTTTCGCAGCCCAAGCAGTTATTGGTTCAAAGTCGTTGATAATCAGGTCGTAATTGTCTAGATTAAAGTTTTTTATTAGCTTAACGGCTCTGCAATAATTGTTTTTAAATAAGGTCTGATTGTAAGATAAACCGCCATGGTTATCATAGAGTAAAGAAATACCTTTGAAATGATAATCGATATCGATTTTTGGTTTTAATTGGCTTTGATGACCACTGATTAACACGTCAACCAAAGCATATTTTTTCAAAATTGGGACAATCTCTTGTGCTCTTGCAATATGTCCGTTTCCTGTGCCTTGCAATGCGTAAAGGAGTTTCATATTGCAATATTTTTTAATTGAATAATATCTGCAATTTGCAAATCAACAAGTTCTTCGTCCTCGCTTGTAGAATTAGTGTAAAGTTCTTCTTTAATATCATCAAAATAGACGATTTTCCATTCGCCATTTCCGTATTCGAGAGCGCTAAGATTTTCGATCCAGTCACCAGAATTAAGATAAGTGCAACGACCTTTTTTAGTAATTACCTCACGCATTTGAGGTTGATGGATGTGTCCACAGATAACATAATCGTATTCGTTTTCGATAGCTAATTCTGAGGCAGTTAACTCAAAATCTCCAATAAATTTTACAGCTTTTTTAACGTTATTTTTTATCTTTTTTGAAAATGAATATTTTTCACGTCCCATTTTTACTAACATCCAGTTGACAATATTATTAATCTGAATTAAAAGATCATAACCTTTGCCCCCAAGTTTCGCAATCCATTTAGAATGTTGAACCGACGCATCAAAAACATCACCATGGAAGATCCATGTTTTTTTGTTATCAATGTCCATCGTTAGTTTATTGCAAAGTTTTAAGTTTCCTAATTCTAAATCTGTAAATTTTCTGAAATTTTCGTCATGATTTCCTGTAATGTAGTAGACTTTGGTCCCTTTTGTTGCAAAGTTTATAAGCTTTTTAACGACTTTAAGATGCGACTTCGGAAAGTAACTTTTTTTGAACTGCCAAACATCAATAATGTCACCATTTAATATTAAAATTTTTGGCTTAATAGATTGTAGATAAGCGTATAACTCTTTGGCTTTGCAGCCATAAGTACCTAGATGGATATCGGAGATTACGACAATTTCTGGATTTCTTGTCATAGCAATAGATTTTTACAAAAAACGCTATTTAGTTTTACGTGCACGTCAACCGATTGTTATTTATTTGGGAAGATTATGTTGCCTCAAGGTTAACAAGCTGCTGATTATCGGATATTATTCGATTCAAAATTTTATATTTGCAAGATTAGATTATATTATGAAAGGACAGAACAAACTTTTTATAGCCATTATCGTTGCTTTAATCATCGGTGTGGTCATCGGTGGGATTGTTAATAAGTATAAAAGAGGGACCAGTATCCGTATTAATACTGAATTTGTCGATGCTAAACATCCACAACAAGACGAGATTAAATTTACGACCAGCGATGGTAAAAGTTTTAGTCAAAAAATTCTAATTGCAGAGAACGATCACAAAAAAGATTCTCTTACCAAAGTTTTTCAAGGACAAGATCTTCTAGTGATTGGCCAAAACGCTAAAACTGTTTTTGAACCAACAGTTCTTAAAGGAAGAGATGTACAAATAAAAAAAGTTGAAAAATCAAATGCTGGTCGCGTAACCGCTCTAGATGATATCGCTTCTTTTTCTGAAATGATAAAACTTCTAGGGACAATTTTCATCCGACTAGTACAGATGATTATTGCACCATTGGTTTTCACCACTTTAGTTGTTGGTATTGCTAAAATGAGTGACATTGCAATGATTGGACGTGTCGGTACAAAAGCCATGTTGTGGTTTATCAGTGCATCGCTTGTTTCTTTATTAATAGGTTTGGTTTTAGTCAATTGGATGGAACCCGGAAAAGTGATGCAACTTGAAAAACCTGCTGCCGAAGCTGCTGGTGAATTAATGAAAAGCGCACACAATGGACTTTCTCTAGAACAATTTGTAAATCACGTAGTGCCAAAAAGTTTATTCGAAGCTTTTGCAACCAATGAAGTTTTACAGATTGTTGTATTCTCAGTAATGTTTGGGATTGCTTTATCTGCTATGGGTGAAGAATACACCAAGCCAATTGTAAAAGCTTTAGACATCTGTGCTCACGCAATTTTGAAAATGGTTGGTTACATTATGTGGGTTGCACCTTTAGGCGTTTTAGGAGCTATTGCAGCTGTTGTTGCCACCAATGGTTTCGAAATATTTTGGGTATATGCCATCTATCTTCGAGACTTCTTCTTTGCACTTGCTGTATTGTGGTTAGTTTTACTTTTAGTAGGCTATTTAATTTTAGGAAAGAGATTATTTATTTTAGTTAAAAGAATAAAAGAACCTTTATTGATTGCTTTTTCAACGACAAGTTCGGAAGCGGTTTTCCCGAAATTGGTTGAAGAATTAGAAAGATTCGGTTGTAATAAAAGAATTGTATCATTTATTTTACCATTAGGGTATTCATTTAATCTTGATGGAAGTATGATGTATATGACCTTTGCGTCGATTTTTATCGCACAGATTTATGGCATCGATATGAGCATTGGACAACAAGTTATCATGCTTTTGGTATTAATGCTGACCAGTAAAGGGATTGCAGGTGTACCAAGAGCAAGTTTGGTGATTATTGTAGCGACCTGTTCTATGTTTGGTATTCCGCCAGAAGGTATTGCTTTAATCTTGCCAATTGACCATTTCTGCGATATGGGACGAAGTATGACCAATGTTTTAGGAAATGCCTTGGCAACGTCTGCTGTTAGTAAATGGGAAGGACAACTAGAAGCTACTGCACAAGAAAGTTAATTTCTATAACAAGAATAGTTAGCAAACATTATATCAATACGGAAATTGTTTTAATTTCCGTATTTTTGTATTTATAAAAGAGAACAAAATTTTATGTTGACGAAAGAAAGAGTTCAAAGCTTTTTGAAAGAGATAGAAGTAGACGATTTAGTTACCAATCTACAGATTGTTAATAATGATGTATACATAGACATGACAGCGCATTCTCCAGCTATGCATGAGAAGAAAAAACTAGAAGTTGCAATGAAGCAGGCGTTTGCTTCAGAATTTGGTGAAGACATTCAGTTGAAATTAAAAATTGTTTCTCCAGAATTACCAGCGCAACCCGAGATAAAAGGCAAGCAAATCCCCGGGATTCAAAATATTATTGCAATAGCTTCTGGTAAAGGTGGTGTTGGCAAATCTACAGTGTCTGCTAACTTGGCAGTGACACTTGCAAAAATGGGTTTCAAAGTTGGGTTATTAGATGCAGACATCTATGGACCATCGGTTCCAACAATGTTTGATACAGAAGGACAAAAGCCAATTTCTGTAGAAGTTGAGGGTAAAAACCTAATGCAACCTATCGAGAATTATGGTGTTAAAATGTTGTCTATTGGTTATTTTTCTGGTGCTAACCAAGCTGTAGTATGGCGAGGACCAATGGCTAGTAAGGCACTTAACCAAATGCTTCGTGACGCCAATTGGGGCGACTTAGACTTCTTATTGATCGATCTTCCTCCAGGTACTGGTGATATTCATTTGTCTATAATACAAGAAGTTCCAGTGACGGGGGCAGTTATAGTAAGCACACCACAACACGTAGCTTTGGCAGATGTTAGAAAAGGAATTGCTATGTTTAATATGGAAAGTATTAACATACCTGTGCTTGGTTTAGTAGAAAATATGGCGTACTTTACACCTGAAGAATTACCAGATAACAAATATTATATTTTTGGTAAGCAAGGTGCACAGTACATGGCAGAAGATTTGGGTATTCCCGTTTTAGGCGAAATACCGTTAATACAGAGTATTAGAGAAGCAGGTGATGTTGGACGTCCAGCAGCCTTGCAAGAGGATTCTAAGATTGCTACAATCTATACAGAAACAGCACAGAAGATGATAGAAAGCCTTGTTGAAAGAAATAAAAATCTGCCAGCAACAGAAGCCGTAAAAATCACGACAATGGCGGGATGCTCGCCGAAGAAAAAATAATGAGTATGGAAAACACAAATCTAACACATGAAGAATTGGTAACCAAGGTAATGGAAGCTTTAGAAAGTATTCGTCCATTTCTTAACAGAGATGGTGGCGATATCGAACTCGTGGATGTTAAAGAAAGTACAGCTTTCGTAAAACTTTTAGGAACGTGTTCTAGTTGTCACATTAGTCAATCTACCATGAAGTTAGGAGTTGAGAGTACTATTAAGCAACATGCACCAGAGATTTTAGAAGTCATCAATATAAACGACATATAGTTAACGATACCTGAATAAAAAACCGCCCGATAACATTATTATCGGGCGGTTTTTTATTCTACAATCTCGGCGTCAACGATTTGACCTTGTGGCTTTTTATCTTTCTGTTGAAATTCCCATATCAAATATTTGTCAACCTCCTTCAAAAGCATCGGGATGGCGAAAGCCAAAATGGCTAAATCATCCAAAGCCCCAACAAAAGGTACAAAATCTGGGATAATATCAATCGGCGATATAACGTAGATTAACGCCAAAGCAGGGAACAAAATATCAGTGATTTTCATATTGTATTTCCCGCTACGCCAAGCTTTTATCATGCGGTAGACTGCCGGTAATTTTTGCAAAAAGCCTTTATGTTTCAGAGCTTCTTGCGCAAGTTTCATTTTAGAATATTTCATTGGTGTTTTAATAAAATTTTTTCATCATCAGTTTTGCAAATAGCATTCCAATACTATCTTAACAAATTATAAATTATTTGCTTACGCTATCAATAAAGGCTTGGCTGTCTGCTGAGTTCCAGTCCAATGTGCTGTCTTCCTTCTTCAAAATCTGAAGATTTCTACCAATCACATACGTTGTTGGGAAAACATCAGGCAACATTTTCGGCGTCAACGGACTCTGTGCAATATAGACGGGGGCCGTATACTTATTCTCTTCCAAAAATTTTTTGACAGCCTCTTCCTTATCTTGCATCGCGATTAGAACAAATTTAACTTTTTGATTTTTAGACTTGTACAAAGCTTCAATCGACGGCCATTCCGTACGGCATGGCGCACACCAAGTTCCCCAAAAATTAAGGAAAACAATCTGACCTTTGTAGTCGCTCAACTTTGCATCCGGAACGTTCATCCCCTTTAGATCAACATCAAAATCCGCATCTGCAAAGCTAGTCTCTGCCACCACTTTATCGACCGTTGCTGTCATCCCAAATTGATTGCTAACAAATTCTCGCAAAGGCTTTACTAATGCAAAAACCAAAATCACAACAAGCAGAATAACATAGACAAGATTCTTTCTCAAAAAAGTCATATCAAAAATAATTTGGGCGTGCCCCAATTTTCTTTCAGCATTTTCAGCCACCAAATTGGGTCGGTCTACGTGCAGTCGCTTTTATTATTTCACGCAATTTTGCTAGGATTCATTGCTGTTCAATAATAAAGAGCTCCGACAATGCACTTCGCCCTCACGCAGATTTAATTTAATTATAAAAATTTAGATTAGTTGAAGCAATTCCTCGACAGTATCTTTTCCTCTATTTTTTGCATAATAAGTTTGCAATTCAACATAGAAGTCATCTTTCGACATCGTCTCAGGATTGGCTTTGTACTTTTCCAAAAGCTCTTTCCCGTATTTTGGTCTTGGTCCCCAATGATTGATGTAGTTAAAGTTTTCGTCCAAGAAAATAACAATCGGAATAGACTTTCCACCATCTGTCAAAAACGAATCTATCAAAGACGGCTCTTGATCGCGATACGTAATTCTAACATCAAATTGTTCAAAAAACTTTACCACAACCGGAATAACCTGACTGGCATCGCCACACCAAGCTTCCGAAATTATCAAGATTTTCCCACGGAAGTTTTTATTTGCCAAAGTAGCAACATCCTCTTCACTAGGTAGATACTTTTCGAACATTCTGTTCATACGTTGGATACCCAAACGATAATATTCTCCAAACTCTGCTTCTTGCTGATCTTTCGGATTACCTAATCTTTCGCCAGCTTCTCTTAGATATTCGTTATAGTCAACCGCAGTGTCCCAGTATTTTTTGATTTCCATTTCTTTTTTCTTTATTACAAATTTCCATTTTATTAATCTATTTCAATGTAACAAAAATGACATTAATTATATTCTACGTATTTTGTTAATTATGTACATGTCCGCTAACACGAAAGCAGCCAGGCTTTCAACAATTGGTACAGCGCGCGGAAGTACACAAGGATCATGACGACCTTTGCCTTCTACAACTACAATGTCGCCATCTTTGTTAATGCTTTCTTGTGGACGAAGTAGCGTTGCAATAGGCTTAAAAGCCACGCGAAAGTAGATGTCCATCCCGTTAGAAATACCACCTTGGATGCCTCCAGAAAGATTTGACTTTGTTGTCCCATCCGCATTGAAAAGATCATTATGCTCTTTTCCTGTCATTTTTGCGCCACAAAATCCACTGCCGTATTCAAAGCCTTTGCAAGCGTTAATGTTTAACATCGCTTTTCCAAGTTCTGCATGTAGCTTGTTAAAAATTGGCTCGCCCCAACCAGCGGGCACATTTTTGATAACACAAGTTATCGTACCGCCAATCGTATTGCCTTCTTTTTTAACCTCTGTAATACGTTCAATCATTTTTTCGGCAGTCTCTTCATCTGGACAACGTACAATGTTACTTTCCGTTTTCGAAAAGTCTAAAGCTTGATAAGGTTTTTCGCAGAAGATGTCACCTACTGACGATACATAAGCATTAATTTCAACATCCGGAATGAGTTGTTTCGCAAGACTTCCTGCAACCACCCAATTCAGCGTTTCGCGCGCAGACGATTTTCCGCCACCACGATGATCGCGAATCCCGTATTTTTGATCATATGTATAATCGGCGTGACTCGGACGATAAGCGCCCGATATATGATCGTAATCTTTAGAACGTTGGTTTTCGTTTTCTACAATAAAGCCAATGGGCGTTCCGGTTGATTTTCCATCAAAAATTCCTGATAAAAAACTAACCGTGTCGCTTTCTTTTCGTTGCGTTACAATTGACGATTGTCCAGGCTTTCTGCGATCCAAATCTTTCTGAACTGCTTCTAAATTGATTTCTAATCCTGCTGGGAAGTTCGTGATTGTACCTCCGTAAGCCTCGCCGTGACTTTCCCCAAACGAGGAAAGTGTTAAAAAATTTCCTAAGACGTTGAACATATCACAAATTTAGTCAATTTTCTAGGATTGAGGATTTTTTGTTTGTTTTTGTTTGGTCGTAATGTGTTTCGTTGGTAAAAACTAAGCATTTGTAAATGGAAACTAAGCATACGTATAGTCTTGCCTTAACCTAAGTGTTTACTATTATAATTTTGAAGTCAAAATATTATGAAAAAATATTTTAGAATTCTAGCTTTAATAGTATTAGCAACAACTTTCTTTTCTTGTCGAGGCGATAAAGAATTAGATGAAAAAGATGGGGAAGACGGAGTCAATGGACAAACTGGAGCAAACGGAAATGCAAATGTCATCATTTCTACATGGAAAGATTTTAGTTTGCAAAAAGACATAATTTTTAATGGTAGTTCTATGAAAGTTGCTACGGTATTAGCTCCAGCATTAACATTGCCAATGGTTGATAACGCGGGGATTTTCGTATATATAAATTTTGGTGGAGGAGTGTATCCTTTGCCTTACACTTCTGCAGCAGGAGGCAAAGTAAACAGCATTAATTTTTTTCCACAAAAAAAGAAAATTGGTCCGACACTTTTTACACATGATTATAGTAATGAAATATGTTAAGGTTCTGCAATTAAATTCAGTTATATTATAATTCCTAAATCGATACTTACTAAAAACGCAAAGAATCAAAATCTTGACTACAATGATGATGAGGCTGTAAAAAGATATTATCATCTGAAAGACTAGCTGGGTTTTCGTTTTCTAAGTTCAGGTTTATTGATTAAGTTTGCGCAATGCAATCACAAGTCACTAAATCTGTTCTTATCCTTGGAGCCAATTCTGATGTCGCAAAACAAGCGATGAAGCTTTATTTACAAAAAGGTTTTGACGTGATGGCGGCTTCACGAGATTTGACTTCTATTGAAAAATTTATTGGTGAAAATAATTTGGATTCAACTAAAATTCAGTTGTTGTATTTCGATGCAGCAGATTTTTCATCGCATCAAGAGTTTTATAAGCAACTTCCAAAGAAACCGACGATTGTTGTATATGCGGCTGGTTTTTTAGTTCAAAATGAAAAAGCTTTCCATGATTTTGATTCCACTTTTCGCATGATGAAAGTTAATTATGCGGGCGCAGTTTCAATTTTAAATATTATTGCATTTGATTTTACCAATAAAAACTTACAACGAATCATTGGTTTGTCGTCGCTGTCAGGCGTGCGTGGTCGAAAATCTAATTTCGTCTATGGCAGTACAAAATCTGCTTTTACGCAATATCTTGCAGGATTGCGCCAAGAATTATCGCAACGGAATATTAAAGTAAATGCACTGGTAATCGGCTATATCAATACGAAAATTAACGAAGGTTTAGCTTTGAATAAAAACTTAATTATGCAACCGCAGTATGTTGCGAAGTACATTATAGAGGCGGGAAGTAACTTCAAGATTGTCCCAAACTGGAAATGGAAAATCATACATCTTATCCTAAAATGGTCGCCAGAATTTTTAGTTTCAAAACTTCCGTAGTTCTTAAAAAATAGTTTATTTAAAAATAAAAAAGCCTAGTCTACAAGTAGAATAGGCTTTTGATATCAATTATAAAAGTCGATTTATTTCTTAATTAATTTAATAGAGGTTTTGCTACCATCTTTCATCGTTATGACACCTAAATAAACGCCCGCCTTAATGTTAGGCATATCAATTTTAGCGATAGTACCATTTATCGGTTTTTCAGAAATCAATGAACCATCTAAGCTATAGATAGACAATTTCTGCATTTCCTCATTATTTTTAATTGTCAATTGTTGATTAATCGGATTAGGGAAATACGACAATTTAGATTTTTTTGCCATACCCACCGCTAATGTTTCTTTAGAAAATCTAATGTTATCGATAAACAAATACATCTGGTTAGCGTCCGAATAGGCATTGAAGCCAACGAAATGATTACCGCTTTCTGATGGTGTAAAGGTTGCTGTAGCTGTGCGCCATCCGGTATTAGTTAATTCTGTTTCGCCATTATTATCCCAAACAATATCGGTAAGCGCTGCTGCTTGTTTCTGCTTGCCAACAGCCACTTTTAATTTTTCAATACCTCCAAAACCGCCTGTTCTGTAATCGAACTCAATTTTAATGGGTTCATCTTTGGTGAGATGAAGCGCTTTTGAAATGTACCATGCATTCGCTTTTTCAACACTATCATATCTATATCTGGCGTATTGCGTCCCTTCTGATGCGTTGTACATGCTGTTCGTTTCTTCAATCGTCCAGTTGTTACCTTTACCAGTGTTTTCAATTTTCCAACCATCTGTAGATTCAAAACCATAAGAGTAAGGCAATTGCGCCACCTCTTCTGTTGAATGATTTGTGATTAAAACATCATCTACAAACCATGAATTGGCATTGTCATTGGTCATTACAAAAGCAACATAAACTTTTTGGCCTGCAAATGCACTAAGATCTACGCTCTTTTTTTCATATTGATTGTATACGCCCACCAATTGCTGTTCTGTCCAAGTCTGTACAGTTGTAAAACTTGCATGATCGGTCTGCGAAGTTGTTGATACTTTAATGTAATAAGTACTTTGGTTAGATGTTTGGTTATTATTGAGTTTTCTTGTATAAAATGATAATTCTGCAGCCGTTGCTGTGGTAAGATCGACTAAATTAGTTACCATCCAATCTTCGGCTAAGCTACCATTAGTAACATTTTCGTATTGTACGTACGCAGCTTTACTGCCTGTGTTTACAAATGTTGTTTCTAACTTCCAGTTTTGTTTGGTGCCAAGTCCATTGGTTCCTATAAATGTTGTCCAACCTACTGGTGGGAAAGTAGCTCCTTCAAATCCTTCGGACAAAATAGTTTGTGCATTCGTTTGTTGAAACATTATAAGGCCAAAACCTAATAGTAGAGTTTTCTTCATAATATATTATTTTAATTTAGCTTACGACAATAATACAGCAATCATTAAAATGAATCAACCCAAAATAAGAATTATGTAATTAATTAGGTTTGAGATAGAAGAAAGACTTTAAGAATAAAAAAATATCTAAATTATTATAGTTTGAATGATTATTTTAAAGATTAAAATAGTATTAAGAACATAAATATTCGGTAAAATCAAATAAATTAAGATAAATAATAGGTAAATTTTAACTCTACGACGCCTAAAAGACTTATAAGAACAAAAGAACCACTTCATTAAGAAGTGGTTTATAGTACTATATTACGGTTGTGATTATCCTTTATCAACAAAAGCAGACATGTATTCTCTATTCATTCTTGCGATGTTCTCTAGAGAAATTCCCTTAGGACATTCTACTTCGCAAGCACCCGTGTTAGAGCAGTTTCCGAAACCTTCTTCGTCCATAGCCGTTACCATGTTTAGAACTCTTCTCTTAGCTTCTACTTTACCTTGCGGTAATAAAGCGTATTGAGAAACTTTTGCTCCAACGAAAAGCATTGCAGAACCATTTTTACAAGTTGCCACGCAAGCTCCACATCCGATACAAGCCGCAGCATCCATTGCTCTGTCAGAATCTTCTTTTGGAACCAAAATAGTGTTAGCATCAGTCGTTCTACCAGAAGTATTAACAGAGATAAAACCACCTGCTGCCATTACTCTGTCGAAAGCACTTCTATCCACGACTAAATCTTTGATGACAGGGAAAGCTGCACTTCTCCAAGGTTCGATAACGATAGTTTCTCCATCTTTGAAGTGACGCATGTGTAACTGACAAGTTGTGATACCTGTATCTGGACCGTGCGCACGACCGTTGATGTATAGAGAACACATTCCGCAAATCCCTTCACGACAGTCGTGATCGAAAGCGATGGGTTCTTTACCTTCGTTAATTAAGTTTTCATTCAGAATGTCTAACATTTCTAAGAATGAAGAATCTGTAGAAACGTCAGATATTTTATAGGTCTCAAATTGACCTTTGGATTTATTATTTTTTTGTCTCCAAATTTTCAGCGTAAGATTTAAGCCTTTTTTTGCACTCATAATTATATATTTATTGGTTGGAGATTATTTGTAACTTCTTGTTTTAACTTCGATATTCTCGTACACAAGATCTTCTTTATGCAGGATTTCGTCGTTAATGTTTGGACCCGCATATTGCCAAGCAGCAACATACTTATAGTTAACATCATCACGTTTTGCTTCTCCATCTGGCGTAGAGTGATCTTCACGGAAGTGTCCTCCACAAGATTCGTTTCTGTTCAGCGCATCGATAGCCATTAACTGACCAAGCTCTAGGAAATCCGCCACACGAAGTGCTTTTTCCAATTCTGGGTTCATCTCATCGTTAGAACCAGGAACTTTTACGTTCTTCCAGAAATCATTTCTTACTTCTTCGATTTCCTTAATCGCTTCTCTAAGACCTTCTGGCGTTCTTCCCATACCTACTTTATTCCACATAATGTGTCCTAATTTTTTATGGAAATGATCAACAGAGTGTGTTCCATTATTATTCAATAAATAATCGATTCTATCTTTAACATCTTTTTCTACGCTATCGAATGCAGCAGAATCTGTCGGAATAGCTCCAGTTCTGATATCTGCAGAAAGGTAATCTGCAATAGTATAAGGCAATACAAAATATCCGTCTGCTAAACCTTGCATTAATGCAGAAGCTCCAAGTCTGTTAGCGCCGTGATCTGAGAAGTTAGCTTCACCGATTACAAAACACCCGGGGATGGTAGATTGTAAGTTGTAATCAACCCAAACACCACCCATTGTATAGTGTACCGCTGGATAAATCTTCATTGGCGTTTCATAAGGATTGTCAGCAGTAATTTTCTCATACATTACGAAAAGGTTACCATACTTCTCCTCAATCCAAGCTTTACCAAGATCGTAAATTTGTTGTTCTGTAGGGTTGTGAATATGCTTTTCGATAGCAGCTTCTCTACCTTTTTTCATAATTTCTGTAGAGAAATCTAAGAATACACCTTCTTTAGTATCGTTATTTTCAATACCGAAACCAGCATCACATCTTTCTTTACCTGCTCTAGAAGCAACGTCTCTAGGTACCAAGTTACCGAAAGCTGGATATCTTCTTTCCAAATAGTAATCTCTATCGGCTTCAGGGATATCTTTTGCTTTTTTTCTACCTTCTCTAATTGCTACCGAATCTTCAATATTTTTAGGAACCCAGATTCTTCCTGAGTTTCTAAGAGATTCTGACATCAAAGTTAATTTAGACTGCTGCGTTCCGTGAACTGGAATACAAGTTGGGTGAATCTGCACATAACAAGGGTTTGCGAAATACGCTCCTTTTTTATGAATTTTCCAAGCTGCAGAAACGTTAGATCCCATCGCGTTAGTCGATAAGAAATAAACATTTCCGTAACCTCCAGAAGCAATAACCACTGCGTGAGCAGAATGTCTTTCGATTTCACCAGTTACAAGGTTTCTTGCGATAATTCCTCTTGCTTTACCATCTACGATTACTAAATCTAGCATTTCGTGACGGTTGTACATTTTAATTCTACCTTTACCAATTTGGCGGCTCATTGCAGAATACGCCCCTAATAATAACTGTTGACCCGTTTGCCCTTTTGCGTAGAACGTTCTTTTTACCTGAACTCCACCGAAAGAACGGTTATCTAACTGACCGCCGTAATCACGCCCAAAAGGAACCCCCTGAGCAACACATTGGTCAATAATATTTGCTGAAACTTCAGCTAAACGATAAACGTTTGCCTCTCTTGCACGGTAATCTCCACCTTTAATAGTATCGTAAAACAATCTATAAGTTGAATCCCCGTCTCCTTGATAATTTTTAGCTGCGTTAATACCTCCTTGAGCTGCAATAGAGTGCGCTCTTCTTGGAGAATCCTGATAACAAAATGCTTTAACGTTATAACCTTGTTCAGCTAAAGTCGCTGCAGCAGAGCCACCTGCTAATCCTGTACCAACAACAATAATATCAATTTTATCACGGTTGTTAGGCGCAACAAGGTTCATATGGTCTTTATGATTACTCCATTTGTCCTTCAGTGGACCTGCTGGAATTTTAGAATCTAAATTACTCATTCTCTTTATGATATTATTGAGTTACAAAATGATAAATGGCAATAATAATGAAGCCTGCTGGAATCAAGATAGAATACCAAGTTCCGATAGCTTTAATAAATTGTGTATACTTTGGATGTCTTGCACCAACTGATTGGAATGCTGATTGGAAACCGTGAGCTAAGTGTAAACCTAACAAAATGAAAGCTACTACATAAATAACAACTTTAAGTGGGTCAGCGAATTTCTCATGCAATTCGATCCAGAATCTGTCTGTTCCAATATCATCAATATTCCCTTGGATATACTTGTGATTGATCTCGTGGAACCAAAAATCATACATGTGTAGCCCTAAGAAAGCTAAAATAACCAATCCAGAAATAATCATATTTCTAGACATCCAAGAAGAGTTAGCAGCAGCGCCGTTAACGTCATACTTTACAGGTCTCGCCTTGTTGTTTTTTGCTTCTAAAATGAATCCCATAATAAAATGGAAAAACACCGCAAAAATCAAAATAGGCTGCATCAAATATTGAATGAATGGATTATAACCCATAAAATAAGATGCTTGATTAAAACCATTTACACTAAATACAGATAGCATATTCGTTAAAAGGTGCATTACCAAGAAAACCAGCAAAAAAAACGCCGATAGTGCCATTGCATATTTTCTTCCTATCGAAGATGAAAATCCTGCCATAATCTAATTTTATTTTTTGAATACGCACAAAGTTAAAAAAATGTTAAGAGTAGGCATCGTGAGATATGTCAGAATTAAGTAGTTTATAATCTTTCTAAATAATTAACTTGCTTAATCATTCAATTTGTAAAATTTTCCGCGATATGTGATTCCAACATTGTTTTTTGGCACTTTTATTAATTGGTATTTTGTCGCTCGTGATGAAGCCAAATAAGGACCAATAATAAATTTTTCACTTTTTGACATATCAGCATCATCTTTTGTCAATACAAAAACCCATGATTTTTCTTTTATTAAAAGAGTTTTATTTTTAAAAGAAGCGATTTCTAAAATTTCATCTTTTCGAAAGTGGTAAAAATTAAAACCAAGTCTTATTCCTAAAAACAATAAAACACTGAAACCAAAATTGATAAAGTATTTCAGGTTTTGTTTAACTAAAATATAACGCAGATAATACAGAATTATAAAAACGGCACCCATTTCGACGAGATTAAACCCAATGTTTTTAAAAAATAAAACATCAAAATCTGCAAACCAATGTATGGCTTTCAATAAATACTTTGTAAACCAATCATAAATAAAATCTAGCCAACCAAATTCTACATTAAAAGCAAACAAAACTACCATAAGTAAAGAAAAAATAATGATGATTTCTGAAAAGGGAATGATGCACAAGTTCGCAATAATTGACATCAAAGAATATTGATGGAAGTAATACAAAACCAGCGGCAAAGTGGCCAATTGCGCTGACAGCGACAGACTAAAAATCGAAATTATAAGCTTGTAGAACTTATTGTTTCGCTTTGGAAAACATTTTGTAATCGGTTGATTAAGCCAATATATCCCAAAAACAGCAACATAACTTAACTGAAAACCGACATCGAAAATCTGTTGAGAATCCCAAATTAAAATAACAAATGCCGACAACGCCATCGAATGAACGAGATTAGCAGGGCGACTCAAGAGTTTTGTCACATAATAGAAGCTAATCATCATGCATGATCTAACAACAGAACTTCCGTAGTCAATAAAAATTGCAAAGCACCAAATTGTTACTAAAGCAATACAGATCGTAAGCTTTCGCCATTTAAGAGGCACAACAGTTTTGAAAATTACTAGGATTAACCAAAAAATAATTAACATGTGCGAGCCCGAAATCGCCAGCAGATGCACCAAACCAGACTTGTTAAAATCCGAAACCGTCACGTCGTCCATCCCAGTTCGGTCGGCGAGGATGATTCCTTTCAAAAATTCTTTGTGACGCGAATTGAGTTCCGAGGTGCTAATCCTTTGCAAAACTTCCAAACGTTTTTGTTTGATTTCGTCCGCAAAAGAAAGGTGTTTTTTTGAAGCTTGTAGAATATTTTCGTTAGAAAAAGCCAAACTAGAAACTTTTTGACGTTCAAGGTATTTTGGATAATCAAACTGAAAATTGTAGCGAGGAGATTTTAATTCAGAAAAATAAAGATTAGATTGATAAACATGTTTAAAATCTAAGTCTTTTGTACTTTTGGGGATTTGTAAAACGATTGAAACGGAGGAATTTCGATGATCAATTTTAAAAATCTTGGCTTGATACTTTCTGTACGTTTCATTGGAGTTAAGTTTTTTCTCAACTTGAAACATTGCTTCGTGTTTTCCTTTTAAAACTAATTTTTGATAATCAGAAATGTTGAAATAATGGACGATACAACCGAAACCAAAGAAACTTAAAATTAAAAATACATCTCGAAATTTAACGAGAAATGCCTTTTTAATAATGAAAGAAAAAAGAATTATGACTGTAAAAACTATAAAAAACAAAAGCCCGAACCAAATCTCAAAACGAAATCGATCTTGAAGTAGAATCCCAAGACAATATGCCAGTAGCGTTACAAAAAGTGGCTGGCGAGACATGATTCATTATTTTAGATTTTGTTTAAACTAAAAGTAATGATTTTTTTGTCGTAAAAATAAAAATTATTTTATGTTAAGTATGACATCTGCAGCATGTTGACTTGCGCCTTTCCCGCCAAGCTTTTTTCGTAGTTCGGTATAATTAGAAAGCATAATACCACGTTCTTTTCCGGTTAATATTTTGTTTAATTCTTTCACCAAATTAGTCGTATTTAGATCATTTTGAATCAGCTCCGTAACAACTTCGCGATCCATTATCAAATTGACTAAAGAGATGTATTTAATATGTTTGACGAGGCGTTTTGCTATTTCATAAGAGATTTTACTACTTCTGTAGCACACAACTTCTGGCGTATTGAGTAGCGCCGTTTCTAAAGTCGCCGTCCCAGAAGTCACCAAGGCCGCTTCCGAGCACCGCAACAAATCATAAGTTTTGTTAGAGACAAAATGGACATCTGCGTCTACAAATTGCTCGTAAAAAGATTTTGGCAAGCTTGGCGCACCAGCTATAACAAATTGATAATCTTTAAAATAAGTTCGAACAGATAGCATTAACTCCAACATTTTGACAACTTCTTGCTCACGACTTCCAGGAAGTAATGCAATAATCGGTTGTTGATTGAGTCCATTTTCAGACTTAAACAATTTTGCATCAACTGGTTGTAGATCCGAAATTGCGTCTAACAACGGATGTCCAACAAAATGTGCATCCACTTGATGTTTTTGATAAAAATCCTTTTCAAATGGAAGAATAACCATCATGTCGTCGACATATTTTTTGATAGTTTCGACACGACCTTCTTTCCACGCCCAAAGCTGAGGCGAAATATAATAGACAACGCGAATACCTAAAGACTTCGCAAACTTTGCAATTCGGAGATTAAAACCTGGATAATCGACCAAAATCAAAACATCGGGTTTGTAACTCGCAATATCTTTTTTACAAAATTTAATATTTTTGAGAATCGTGCCTAAATTCTGAACCACTTCCAAAAATCCCATAAAAGCAAGATCGCGATAATGTTTCACCATTTGTCCGCCTTGCCCCGCCATCAAATCACCTCCCCAAAATCTGAAATCAGCGTTTTGATCTTTTTCTTTCAAGGCTTTCATAAGGTTGCTTGCGTGCAAATCGCCGGAGGCTTCACCTGCTATAATGTAGTATTTCAAAGTAGAATTAAGGTTTTAAAATTTAGATTTAGATTCTTTTTAACATGAATCAAAAATCAATTATTTGAAGTAAATTTGTTGTAAAGATAAAAATAATATCATGTCAGAAGAATTCGAAATCAGAAATAAAGTTGCAGAAAATACGAGTTTGGTAAATTTTGATTTATCGTCTTTGATGCCGAAAGGCAAAAAAATAGGAATCGACCTAAAAGATTTTTTGTATGAAGGTCTTATCCTTCGCGAGAAAGATTATCGCGAAAAAATAGAAAAGATCAATCCGGAAGATTATCGCGATGCTTACGTATACATCTATTGCTCAGAAGATGTTATTATTCCGCTTTGGGCGTATTTTTTAATTGCAGCGAAATTAACAGACACAACCAAAAAAGTGGTTTTTGGAAATTTAGAAGATCTTAATGTTCTGTTGATGCACAATGCTATTAAAACTTATGATTACTCTGAACTAAAAGACAAGCGTGTTCTAGTAAAGGGTTGCTCCGACGTTGATATGCCGAATAATGCCTACATCGAATTGGTAGAACAACTTAAGCCAATGGTTAAATCTTTGATGTTCGGCGAAGCTTGTAGCAATGTTCCTATTTTTAAAAACTAAAACAAAATAACTATGAATCCCAAATTTATGCATAGAGCCATAGCTTGCTCTTCTGAGAATCTAGATCTTGGCGGAGGGCCTTTTGGCGCAGTCGTGGTGAAAGATGGTAAAATTATCGCCGAAGGTAGCAACAAAGTCACTGTTGATAAAGATCCAACTGCACATGCAGAAGTTGTTGCGATTAGAAATGCAGCTACATATCTCAATGATTTTAATCTTTCCGGATGCGAAATCTACACCTCGTGTGAGCCTTGTCCGATGTGCCTTAGCGCTATCTATTGGGCAAGAATTGACAAAATATATTACGCCAACACACGGGAAGATGCAAAAAATATCGGTTTTGATGACTCTTTAATATATGATGAAATAGCATTAGCAATCGAAAATCGAAAAATCCCGATGTATTCGATGTTAAGAGATGAAGCTTTACAAACCTTTAAAAAATGGACAGAAAAGTCGGATAAAACGGTATACTAATTGCTAACAAATTCCCTAAATTCGTTACACTAATTTAAAAAAAAACATAAAAACACTATGAGTCTATTAGATCTATTAACAGGAAACTCTAGCAACCAAGTTGCAGAACAAGCTGAAAACAAATTCGGAATCAGCAAAAATCAAATTATCGCATTACTAGCAGTTGCTGCGCCATTAGTAATCTCTTACCTTAGAAATAAATCTCAAGATGCTAAAGAAGCAGAAGCACTTAACAATGCTTTAGATAAAGACCATGACGGAAGTATCCTTAACGATCCCTCGCAAGCGCTTAATAGACAAGCTGAAGGTAACTCGATCCTTGATCATATTTTTGGTGGTAACAAAGTAGCGGTTGAAAATCAACTTTCGCAAAATACTGGTATTTCTATGGACAAAATAGCTCCAGTTTTGGCGATGCTAGCTCCAGTTATCATGGGTTATATCGGTCAGCAAAAACAACAAAACAATGTTAATGCTGGTGGTCTAGGTGACCTTTTAGGTGGCATCCTTGGTGGTGCTCAAAACCAAGCACAATCACAGCAATCAAATCCTCTTAACGATATTTTGGGTAGCGTCCTTGGTGGCGGACAATCACACTCGTCAGGTAATCCACTTAACGATATCTTAGGAAGTGTATTGGGTGGCGGAGACCAACAACAATCTCAAAAAGGTGGACTTGGTGGATTATTAGGAAGCCTACTTGGAGGCAAGTAAAACCATTTTTCAAAAATATAAAAGACCGAAGATTATTCTTCGGTCTTTTTTGTTGTTTTTTTGGCTTTCGGTTTTTCTTCAACCTCGGCTTCCACTTTTTTCTCGGCTTTCGGCTTTGCTACTTTTGCTTTTGTTTCCGCTTTCGCCTCCACAGGTTTTTCGGCAACTACCACAGGATTTGATGATTTTCGAGGTCTTCTTTTCCCATAACTTCCTGCAGTTATCTTGCCTCTTCTAGATTTTTGATCTCCTTTTCCCATATTTTTAAAAGATTAAGTGTTTGGTTATTACGAATTTAGGAAATAAAATTTAATTCACAAAAACCCTTTTTTTTTGGCGTGTCCCGAGTTTTTCTCCAAACCGAAAACCATCCGAAAACCTCGGGTCGCTACGTCCGCTCCTATCTTTTAGCTTGTCGCTCGGATGGCTCCGCTGCGCTCCGCCGCCTCGCTCCAACCCAAAAGGATATCCGCTAGCATCGCTCACGCAACTACTAACTGACAAACAATCATTATAAAAAAATCTAAATCTACTTCTCCAAAAACCAAAATAGGTTACAAGCCATCATTCCCAAAATACCCTTTATAGAAAAAGAAAAAACATAAAAATTTTATCTTAAACAGTTGCATTTCAATTTTTTTATAATCATTCGAGTTCTGGCGCTAGTTTTTTATCTTTTGTGATGTTTATCCTTTTCTGAATCACATTATTCTTTGTCGTGGCTTTCTTCAAAAAAGGATTAGAACTTCAAAACGAAACAGATTTAACAATTTAAGTTATGCCAATCATCATCAACGTAGACGTAATGCTTGCCAAGCGTAAAATGAATCCCAGGAATTGGCAGAAAAAATTGGTATCACACAGGCTAACTTATCAATTTTAAAAACAGGAAAAGCAAAAGCCATCAAACTTTCAACTTTAAAAGGCATCTGCAAGGCTTTAGATTGCAATCCAGCAGATTTATTAGGATATATTCCCTAAAATTCATAAAAAAGGCTATCGATACTGATAGCCTTCCGTTTATTTTACTATAATTTGTTTCACTATAGATTTATTATTAGATTCTAAGAAAATTCTTACTATATAAACTCCGCTATTATGTGGAGCATTAAACTCAGTAATTTTCCCATGTTTTGCATACACTTGTTGACCAAACATATTGTAAATTTCTATATTTTTAACACCAGCACTTACAATTTTAAGCAGTTCCCCTTTATTGCTTACAGCCGGCACTATTGCTACTTTCTCTTCTAACAAATAATTATCAGTTCCAAGGACATTAGAAATTCCCCAAGTATCTTGAGCCTTATCACCTCCCCAAATTAAAGTCGCTAAATAAGGATTATCTATAAAAGGATTTCTATTAGTCTGGGTGTAATAAATTTCATTATTTCTTCTTATTTCAAATGCTGAAGGTGGGTCTTCTCTATTCCATTTCAAAACAACATCTGGAACATCTGGAATCTGATATAAAGCATTTCCTCCCATTGCAATATTATTAGGCAAAGTTCTTGCTCCCCATCTTACATACATGTACATAATAATTCTTGCTACATCTCCTTTCCATTCATCTCCTGGATACCAGTTTCCGCTTGCTAAAATCCTAGACAATCCTTGTGCATCTTCATAAGGCCTATTGTTTCGAGTACTATTCCATCTTCCATCAATAGGTCTAAGATTATGTGCATCAGAACCCGCATCAATAGTGCTTCCTGTGCCAATTAAAATTGGACTAGCCAAAGATTTACAAAAAACATGCTCTCTATTCCATTTATCAGTTAACGTTCCAGATTGAGCTTTCTTCGTTTTATCTCTGCTTCTTTCTTGCATACTGGCTGGAATATTGTCATATCCATAAATCAATAAAACATTTTTAGAATTTTCTGGATCTTCATCTGATCTGTCTAGTACATTCCACACCATATTATAACCGATTTGATGATGTGTACTAGTAATAAGATAAGTTAACTGCTGTTTAACAATCTCTTTAGATTGTGTAAAATCTACACCGCTGTAATATTGCGGAATGGTTTGCCCAAACACCAATAATGGCAAAAGCAGAAAAAAAGTAATAATTTTCATAAGGTTCGATTTTTAAAGGATGCAAAAATAGAACTCGTTTCGTTGCTACCAAAGCACTTAATATAATTATATTTCATAACTGACTAAAATCATTTTTTACTATCTTTGCAAACAGAAAATATATCAAATTTCAAATTCAAAATATGTTCCGTACACGCACCAATGGCGCATTGACGCTAAAAAATCTAAATGAAGAAGTTACACTTTCAGGATGGGTACAAACCATTCGTGATAAAGGTTTTATGATTTGGATCGATTTGCGAGATCGTTATGGAGTTACGCAGTTGGTTTTTGACCAAGAGCGTTCAACAGCGGCTTTAATGGAAGAAGCTAAAAAATTGGGTCGCGAATTTGTGATTCAAGTTCAAGGAAATGTGATTGAAAGAGCTTCTAAAAATCCAAAAATCCCTACAGGAGAAATTGAAATTTTAGTTTCGGATTTAAAAATTCTAAACGCTTCAGAACTTCCACCGTTTACCATTGAAGACGAAACCGATGGCGGCGAAGAATTGAGAATGAAATACCGCTATTTGGATATCCGTAGAAATCCAGTGAAGGACAAATTGATTTTCCGTCACAAGATGGCACAAAAAGTAAGAAACTATCTTTCTGATGAAGGTTTTATCGAAGTTGAAACTCCCGTTTTAATTAAATCGACACCAGAAGGTGCAAGAGATTTCGTCGTACCAAGCAGAATGAATCCTGGACAGTTTTATGCACTACCGCAGTCACCTCAAACCTTTAAACAATTGCTGATGGTTGGCGGAATGGACAAATATTTTCAAATCGTGAAATGTTTCCGTGACGAGGATTTAAGAGCCGACAGACAACCAGAATTTACACAAATCGATTGCGAAATGGCGTTTGTGGAACAAGAAGACATTATGAATGTTTTCGAAGGCATGACCAAAACTTTGTTGAAAGACATCACGGGAAAAGATTTCCAAGATTTTCCGAGAATGACGTTTGCCGATGCTATGAAAACTTACGGAAACGACAAGCCAGATATCCGTTTCGGAATGAAGTTTCATGAGTTAAATGATTTAACAAAAGGAAAAGATTTTAAAATATTTGACGATGCCGAATTGGTTGTGGGAATCAATGTGGAAGGTGCTGCAGAATATACAAGAAAGCAAATCGATGAGCTGACAGATTGGGTAAAACGTCCACAAATTGGAGCTTTAGGAATGGTTTGGGTTAAATATCAAGCTGACGGAACGATTACTTCATCTGTTAACAAATTCTACAGCGAAGAAGATTTAAAGAAAATTGTTGAGGAATTTGGTGCTAAAGCTGGAGACTTAATGTTAATTCTTTCTGGTTCTGAAAACAAAGTAAGAACACAACTTTCTGCATTGAGAATGGAACTTGGAAATCGTTTAGGATTAAGAAAAGGTGATGAGTTTGCACCACTTTGGGTTATTGATTTTCCTCTTTTGGAATGGGACGAAGAAACAGGAAGATACCACGCCATGCACCACCCATTCACATCTCCAAAGACCGAAGATTTTAGTTTACTAGAAACCGATCCTGGGAAAGCAAGAGCCAACGCTTACGATTTAGTATTAAACGGAAATGAAATTGGTGGTGGTTCTATCAGAATTTTTGATAAAGAATTACAATCAAAAATGTTCGATTTATTAGGCTTCACCAAGGAACAAGCAGAAGCACAATTCGGATTCTTGATGAATGCCTTCAAATATGGCGCTCCGCCACATGGAGGTTTAGCTTTCGGTTTTGATAGATTGGTGGCAATTCTTGACGGAAACGAAGTGATTAGAGATTACATCGCCTTTCCAAAAAATAACTCTGGCCGCGACGTCATGATCGATGCTCCTGCGCCAATTGCAGAAACTCAATTGGGGGAATTAGAATTGAAATTGGATTTTAAGAATTAAGGATTTTTAAATACAATCTAAGAAATATATAGAAAAAAAGCCTTTAGGATTTCTGAAATCGTAAAGGCTTTTTTATGTATCAAAATTATTTATTTTCTCAACTTTCAAAATAAAAAATCTTAAAGATCAAATACATTTGGTCTTTTAACAACGATGCAATCCTTTATCCAAAGCGTAAAAGCTAGTCCTAAATAGAATAAGAAGAAAATACCTGCGGTTGCAAAAGTAGAGTAGATGAAGAACACACGCAGCTTAGATACTGGTATTCCCAACTTGCTTCCCATTCTGGTCAAAACCCCAAACCATTCTCTCTCAAAGCGGTGACGTATATTGTCAATCATGTTTTAAAAACTTAAATCCGATACCGCAATTTAAGCATTTTTTTTCGATACAATTATCGCGGTAATGTTGTAAAAAAGCTTGCGATTCCAAAGCTGATTTTATCGGAATTTGCAGTTGTTTCCACTGGTCGACAATGTGATTTTTCTCTGGTTTTAAGTTTTTGTAGAAGTCAATAATTTGGTCATTGATGTCTTCATCTTCGGAAAAGTAATATTTAATGGGCAAAAAAACATTGAGGATTATCAAATCCATAAAATCTTTAGAAAGCGCCGTGGAATGCTCTTTAGTTGGTTTAGAAATCTGATAATGTGTCTCCCAATATTTTGAACTTTTTACATTTTTTAAAATTGAATAAAAATCCACTAAACTTTTCGAAGATATTATTTTTGAAAATAAATGTGCTTCTTGATGTATTAAAACGGATAATTGTGACAATCGAATGGTAGGAAAATTTTGAGGTCGCATTTTCGAAAACTTTGGATTAAACTTCAAATCGCTTAACTTAAATTTTGATACCAAAAATTGATATTCTCGTTGCCAAACTTTAGTTTGTTCATCAATGTTTTCAACGATATCTAATAGTCCGGAAGTTCCTAAAAGTAATGCTTCTAAACTGAGTTGATTCGCTCTTGTCTTGTTTAAAATATTAAAACCTACATACGAAATCATTTCGCTAAACAATTCAGAGTTTACTTTTAAGCCAAAGCCATAAGCGAGTTGTTCCAATAAGATTTGCTCTTTGTTGTTTTGCGTATTTTTCAGTCGTTCATAAATAGATTGTCGCTTTCTTTCAAGCTTTTCCAGAAGTTTTTGTTCCGTGAAAAATAGAGGAATATCGTTTGGCGTTATAATTTTCTCACAAGCGATAAAATCAAATGGATTGTTGTTGAGGGCAATGAGAGTGTTTAAAACCGATTCCGAAACATAGTTTTTAAGTTCTAAACAAGGGATGTTTTTTTGTTTTAAACTATCGATATCACAATCATCAAAATAGACAACGTGAAGAATTAAAGAATCATAATGATCACTTTTTTCATGTTGATGAAGATGCCAATCCGAACTTTTAACATGCACTTCGATGTTTCCTACAAAAGTGGTGTTTTGATATTTAATCTTCGCTAAAGAAAAATCGGGCCCTTGGTCATAATTCCATTTTCCATAATTAATTATTTCAATCGGAAAACCCTTTGTGCAAACAAAATCATGGGAGCTAAAGAGTTTTGTACTCCACAGAAATTGTAGTAGTTTTTCACGGATCATCATGGTGTTAGGTTTCTTAGAACTAAAAGTACATTTTTTTTTAATAATAGGATTAATAATTCTTAATATCCCTCGATTTAAACTTCTCAAAATAAGCATTGTAAATTAGAAAATAATGTTAATTTTGCGTACTTATTAAAAACGAATAACATAAACAGATGAAGGAAATTGTTAATATTGCGAAAACTTTTTTTGCCTATCTAATCCGCCCTCAATTATATCCTGAGCTTTTGAGAAAGATCTACAAAAATATCTTCCAACGACAAGCAGCTTTCAAAGGAAAAGATAATGCAGAGGCTTGGTGCGAAAGTTTAGCAATTAGCCAAAATGAAGCTATAGAGCAGACATTAGGTTTTAAAAACTATCAATCCATTGATGTTATCTATTCGGAAATAATGAAGCAAGCTTCCGAGACAGAAAAGAATTGTCCTATAAAGATGGGAGGTGCAGGCGCTTTGGATTTAATCTATTATCTTAACGAATATGTATCTTCAAAAAATGCAATAGAAACTGGTGTAGCCTATGGTTGGTCATCGCTAGCAGCCTTGTTATCACTACAAAAAAGAAACGGAATTTTGTATAGCTCTGATATGCCTTATCTAGCGCAGAATGGAGATAAATATGTCGGATGTGTTGTGGCCGATCAACTCCGCACAAATTGGAAATTGTTCAGATTTGCTGATAAAGAATCGCTTCCTAAGATCTTTGCAGAGCAATCAGAATTTGATTTTATGCACTATGATAGTGACAAATCATACAACGGTCGTATGTGGGCATATCCTCTTTTGTGGGAAAAACTTAGAAAAGGAGGCGTGTTAATGAGTGATGATGTGTCTGATAATGCTGCTTTTATGGATTATTGTTTGCAAAATAATCTTAAGCCACATATTGTAGGTTTCGATGGTAAATATGCGGCCTTTGTGATTAAGTAATTATTTTTTTAAAAGCTTATTATAGAGCGCAATATACTGCGGAATTATATTTTTGATATCGAATAGTTCCGCATTTTCTTTGGCATTAAGTTTCATGTCTGCTAAAAGTTTTTCATCAGAAAGCAATTCGATCGCATATTTTGTCATACGCTCTACATCGCCAATATTTGCTACAAACCCAGTTTTTCCATGGATGTTAACTTCTGGTATTCCGCCAGCGTTACTACTGATGACAGGTACGCCTGCTGCCATAGCTTCCAGGGCTGCAAGACCAAAACTTTCCTGTTCTGATGGAAGTAGAAAGACATCAGACAATTTCAAAATTCTTTGTAAATCGTCAACTTTTCCAAGAAGTCTGATTTTAGTAATTAGTTCAGGATTGTTGCTCAGAAAATTATTGATGATTTCCATATCAAGACCTTCGCCAATAATGACCAGTTTAGAATTTATACTTTTTTGAACATTTTTAAATATTTCTAAAACATCCTTAATTCGCTTTACTGGGCGTAAATTAGAAACGTGTATTAAAATCTTTTCGCCTTTATTTGCAAATTGATCACGACAACAACTATTTTCCATATCAAAAAGTTTGTTGTCAATAAAGTTATTAATGACTTGAATTTCTTTTTTGATATGGAAATTTTTAAGTGTATCTTGTTTCAAGCTTTCTGATACTGATGTAATCGCATCTGATTGGTTTATTGAAAACTCAACCGCTTTATTGTAACTAGGATGTTGCCCAACCAAAGTGATATCTGTCCCGTGAAGCGTCGTAATTAACGGAATGTCTTTGTTGTCTTCCTTCAACATTTGTTTCGCATAAAATGCTGAATATGCAAACGGAATCGCATAATGCGCATGCAAAATATCCAAATCATAAACCTTCACAACTTGATAGATTGTCGATGATAAAGCAATGTCATAAGGTGGGAATTTGAAAAGAGGATAATTTTCTACTTGTACTTTATGGAAGAAAATGTTGGCGCGCGTCATATCCAATCTTGCCGGCAAATTCGAACTTATAAAATGTACTTCGTGACCTTGACTGGCGAGGATCATTCCTAATTCAGTTGCCACGATACCACTTCCACCATAAGTTGGGTAGCATAAAATTCCTATTTTCATTGTATTATTTTGAGGTGACAATTTATCAAAATTATTAAAGCGATGTTATTGTTTTCTACAATTTCGCTCATTGATAAATTCCGTTTTCTAAGTTAAAATTTATTTATTTTCTAAAGTAGATCCTGCGCCAAACTGCCATGTATCATTAACCAAAACCGGAAGTCTACCAGAGATTTTGGTTTTGCCGATTAGACCATTAACACTAGCTTTTTGCGAATCATCGTTGTTTTCGTAAGATACCAAAACCGTCGAAATATTAGTAGTGTCCAAATCTCTTAAAGCATACGGACTTCCAAAAATGTCAAGAATGACTTGATTGCTTTTTGCTGCTTTTAGGATTATTTGCTTTGACGTTTCGGAAATTTTATAGGGTTTGTAAGCTGTGGTATTATCCTTGTGAACCCCGATGATTAGCTTAGAGTTTTTAGAAAGTTTATTTACTTGAGAAGTCGTGATAACTTCAACATTAAGATTTGATTTTAAGACATTTGCGAAAGTGTTGTAAGGCGCTTCTTCTAGTGGAAGATAATATATTTTGTCAGTCGATTTCAATGGAAGAAGTTGTTTGTCATCTTTTAACAGTGTTAAAGCATTTTCGTAAAGACTTTGTACTAACTGTTGGTGCGACGCATTGTTGAGATCCGCAATGACGTTGTCAGGATTCTTGTTTTCGTATTTGTTTAAACCTAAATAATACTTAGTTAAAAGAATTTTTTTAACACTTTCTTCCAAACGATCTTTTGAGATTTCTCCCTTCGAAAGTCCTTCAGCAATAAGACGTTTTCCTTCTTTAACCCCTTGTGAGAATAACATAATATCATTGCCAGCTTTAAAGGCTAAAGCATCCAATTGCCCTGGCTGATAACGGTTGGCGACAGCGCCCATATTAAGAGCATCTGTAATTATCAAACCTTTGTAACCAAGTTTATTTTTAAGTAGATCTGTGATAATACTTTTTGAAATTGACGCTGGAACATTGGCTTCTTTTTCTAAAGCAGGAACATAAAGATGCGCTACCATAACGCCGCCGATACCTTCTTTTATTAAATTTTTATAAGGCGCTAATTCTATTTGATCAAGTCTATCGATTTTATGATCAACAAGTGGTAAATCGTAATGAGAATCTGCACTTGTGTCGCCATGTCCAGGGAAATGCTTTATCGCAGCAAGTATGTTGTTGTCTTGTAAACCATGAGAATACGAACTTGCTTTTTTAATAACATTATTAACATCCGAACCAAAAGAGCGATTCCCAATAATAGGGTTGCTTGGGTTGGTGTTAACGTCGACAACTGGCGCAAAATCCCAGTTAATTCCCATTCGTTTGCAGTCAGCAGCGATTTTGGCTGCCATGTCATAGACTAACTTTTCGTCTTGAATAGCTCCCAATGTTATTGCCCAAGGAAATTTGTAAGCTTTCGCAATTCTTTGGAAAAGTCCCCATTCGGCGTCCATACCAATCATCATTGGTACTTTGGATCTTGATTGGAATTCGTTAACCAAATTAATTTCCATCGCAGCATCATCTTGCATTAAGATAAGTCCGCCGATTTGTTCTTTGGTTACTAAATTTCTAATTTCTTGGATATGATCGATGCCTTTGTTAGTGTACAAAGCCACAATAAAAAGTTGTCCTAGCTTTTGGTCCTCAGAAAGTTGATTGTAGGTTTTGTCAACCCATTCTTTCGCCTTCTTTGTATCTTCTTTGCTAATGTTTTTAGGAACATATTGTGCTTTATTAAAAATTGAACCAAAAATTGTGACTGCTAGAATTAACCTTTTCATTTTTTCCTTATCTAAAAATTAAGTGAGTATAAAGATATACCTTCATTTTTTATTAAAAAAGATTTGTGGTACATATTTTGCGAGCAATTGTTTAACGAATAAATTTTAAAACTATGAAAAAGTATTTGACTATATCAGCATTATCTCTTTTTGCTTTTGGGACAGTCGTTAGCTGTACAACAGACCGAGAAATCGTCCAAGAAGTTCCAACACCTGTTGATTATCCTCAAGTTTATGATTTAAAGGGAATTAATTTCACAAACGCAAATAACTCATATCGACAAAGTTTTACTAAACCAATGTTGGATCAAGATTTTGTACTTATTTTTAGAAAGGAAGGAAGTCTTAATAACGGTAAACCAATTTGGGGAGCGATACCAAAAACTATATATTTAGCTAATAATCAAGAGGTTAATTACGATTTTGATTATTCCGTTAACGATTTTACAATTTATGTTGAATCGACTTACGATATAAGTACAACGCCGGAGTATTCTCAAAATCAGACATTCAGGGTAGTGCTTGTTCCTGCTGAGTTCGGTAAAGGTGCTAACACAGATTTATCAAAAATGAGTTACGACGAAGTTATCCAGCGTTACAAAATTGATGATTCTAAAGTAGTTGGCTTAAAGTAAAGTAATATTTATAATAAAAAAGCGAGAAATAATTTTCTCGCTTTTTTATTATTTATAAATCTTTGTCGTTAAGAAGATGACCGAAGAATTCTTTTTTTGTTTTAAGATAAGAAGAGCTGTTTTCGTTCGCCTCAATCTGCAATGGTATGCGTGAGTTTAGTTTGATATTGCTTTCCTCAACATATTTTAGCTTTTCTGGATTGTTGGTCATTAAGTTGACTTCCTTAATCCCTAAAATATTTAAAATCTCTATCGCCACATCAAATTTTCTTCCATCTGCTGGAAGCCCTAATTTTAGGTTCGCCTCAACGGTGTCAAAGCCTTTTTCTTGTAGCGCGTAAGCTTTAAGCTTGTTAATGATGCCAATATTACGGCCTTCTTGTCTTAGGTATACAACAACGCCACCATTTTTATCTATATAAGAAAGTGCGGCATCTAGTTGAGGTCCACATTCACATTTTAAAGAATGGAAAACTTCACCCGTGATACATTCTGAATGGAATCTTACATTAACCGCTTTAGAAAAATCTGTATTGTTAGCAATAATCGCCATATGAGGCATCCAATCGTCATCGCGATCAGAAAAAGCTACGATTCTGAAGTTGCCCAACTCTGTCGGTACATGTGCTTCAGCTTGAATTTTGAGCATGGGTTTTAGAAAGTTTATTAGTTGGAGCTAACTGTAGTTTGCGATTCGCTTTTTTCAACAGCTTCCAAAAGACTGATATTAGTTTTGATTTTAACTAGATATCGGTTAAGGACTTGGTCGTCATCAGTTTTAAGATGCTTTCTAAGTTTTTGGATGCTTTTGTAATTGTCTTCGAAAGATTTTAAGGATTTCTTCTTTTCTTTATCATTAGACGTTTGAATAGCGTAAAGATAATTTATCAAATTTTGTTTTAACTCTCTTACTTGATTGTTAACCGCAACATTTTTAAATTTCGGAAAAGTAGATACTAAGTTAGAAATTGTGGAACTATAAGTAATCCTTTCCGGAGAGACATTTCTTTCGGTAGCTAAGGGTAAATCTGATGAAAAAGTATTTTCTGCATAGAAGCCTGCCTCACTCGAGCAAGAACTAAGTCCTAAAGAAAATATGACTAATAAAAATCCAATCCAGCGAATCATTTTTTTTGTGCTTTTTGATATAAGATTGGGTTAAGAGATTCGTCATTATACATTTTCATCTGCTTATACGTTTTCATCTTAACATCACCGTTTTCAATATCAATCAACAATTGGTCTATCGCAGTCATGAGGTCTTTTTTCTGTTCTAGCAGTACATTTAACTTTGCAGAACATTTGGCAACATGTTCAGCGGAAGCATCCTCTCGGATAACTTCTTGATTCATGTGGTATATTTTTAATGCTAAAATCGATAATCTGTCAATAGCCCAAGCTAGCGTTTCAGAGTTAATTTTTGCATCATTTTTCGGAGTGATATTTTTGAACTTCTCCAGGAACCAATCATCAATGTTTTCTACTAAATCTGTTCTTTTTTGATTAGAGGAATCGATACGACGTTTTAGTTGTAGAGCGTCAACCGGATTGATGTTCTCATCACGGATAATATCCTCCAAATGCCATTGTACGGTGTCAATCCAATTCTTTGTATACAAAAAATGTTCCAAGCTTGAAGTTTGGAACGGATTGTTTTCTAAAGTATCGACGTGGTCTAATTGATGATAGTCCTTAATCGACTGATTAAAGATATCCCAAGCCTTTTCTACAAAATTCATTTGCTAGTTGTTAGTCGCAGAATTATTGTTGTCAGGCTTTTTGTCTTCCTCTTTTACGGCATCTTTGAATTCTTTAATTCCTGAGCCTAGACCTTTCATCAGTTCAGGGATTTTTTTACCTCCGAATAATAATAAAAGTACTAAGGCAACGATTAAGATGTGTTGCCAAGAAATTGCTAATATGGCTAATGAATGATACATTTTTTACGTTTTTTGATTTGACAAAGTTACGTTATTTTTTAATATGATACCCAACCCATTGGATCGACGGGACTTGTCCCATTCCAAATTTGGAAATCTAATGTGTAAGAACCATCTAGACTTGTTGTAATTTCTCCAATTTGTGTTCCTGCAGAAACAGTTTGGTTCGATTTTACATACACGTTAGAAAGATTAGAATATACTGTAAAATAATTACCGTGTTTCACCATAACAGTTTTGGTCCCACCGTCAACAATAACAGTTGATACCACGCCTGGGAATACGCAACGTGCTTTTGTACCAGCACTTACAGCGATTTTAATACCATTGTTTTCTTCCCAAATATTTTTAAATACAGGGTGTTGTTGACGTCCAAAACGATGTGTAATATTTCCTCTCTCTACTGGGAAGCCAATTCTTCCCTTACTCTCCGCAAAATTGCTACCTGCCGTTACACTACCCACGCCAAACGCCTTCATTGTTTTGGTTTCGATGGCCTGTTTTTCCTCGTCTTTTTTCTTGTCAAGGGCAGCTTCTGCCGCTTTCGCAGCTGCTAGGCGATCTTCCGCCGCTTTGGCTCTGGCTTTAGCTTCGTTAGCTTCTTTTTCTGCAATTATTCTTCTAGCTTCTGCTTTGGCGTCAGATTCGGCTTTAGCAGCTTCGTCGGCACGTTTTTTCTCATCCGCAGCTTTTTTAACAGCTAGTTCTCTTGCTTTTCGAGTTTCTTCTTCTAAGGCTTTACGTTCTCTTTCTAGAGCTTCTGCTTTAGCTTTATTTTCTGCGTCAATTCGGGCCTTTTCTTTAGCCGCTGCAATCATGGCTTGACGTTTACGTTCTTCTTCTGCCTTTTTCTCTGCTTCCGCTTTGGCTTTAGCTGCACGAATTTCTTCATTTATGATCGCACGAATTTGAGCTTCTAAAGATTTTTGTTGCGTTTGTTTTTGTTTTAACTCGGCGGTTAATTTTGTTTCGTTTTGTTTGAATTCAGCAAGAAGCGCCTCCTTTTGACCTCTTTCAACTTCGATAGCTGCTAGTTCTTTCTTTTGGTTAAGAAGAAGGTTGTCTTTTTCACCGACCGCTTTTTGTTTTTTAGCAATATTTTTTTGTATTTCGTTTGCTTTATCGTTGATTTCAGCGGCTTTACGTTGTTGATATTCCGAATATTGTTTTAAATACTGGATACGACGCAAAGCTTCTCCCATGCTTTTTGAAGAAAGGATAAAGATTACTTTATTTTGTACGCCTTTGTTTTTATAAGCTTTTACCAGAATTGCAGCGTAATCTTCACGCAATTTTCCGAGTTCGCGTTTGTTTTTGTTGATTTCAAGCTGAGATCTATAGATGTCATCTTCTATAAAGCGCTTTTCTTTTTGAGTATTGTTGTATGATTTTTCTCTAAGAGAGATTTTTTGATTAACAGCATTAAGGTATGCTAACGACAATTTTGATTCGTTTTTAGTCTTAGCTAAATCTGCGTTAATGTTTGCGATTTGCTTCTTAATATCAGCGTTTTGCTTCTGTAGCTGTTCTTTTGTATTTTGGCCGAAAATGCTTCCGAAAAATAAAATGCTTAGTAAAAAACTAATCTTCTTTATCATTTAATCGCGGTCTTTTTATAATTATTTGGCACCGAATATGGCGTTGCCATTTTGGAAAAATCAAATTTCGTGTTTTCGATTAAGATTTGGTCTGTTTTCTTAGCTTTTATAATTATTTTAACGTTTTTTGGGAACGAATTTCCTTCAAAATTTTCCCAATTGTTATAATAAACTTCAAGTTGATCTTGATTGCTTAAATTATTAAGCGTGACTTTTGTTAAATTAAAATCGCTAGAATAAACACTTTTTACGGTGTATTCCGTTGTCTTAGAGTCGACATTTATTTTAATATTATTTTTAGACGATAAAGTATAACCTTGGGCGTTTTGAGTTAATTCAAAATCACGGTCATTAATTGGGATAAAAGTTTTTCCTAGTATTAAATTTTGCAAGGCTTGATAATCGATAAAGTCGACTTTCAAAAGATTATTTAAATAAGAAAAATCCGAATCTATATAAGTTTTATTGTAAGATTCATAGGCTTTTACACCTTCAGGCGTTGCAATACCTCGCGCAACATTTATAAACAAAGCCGTCAAATTCATCCATGTTTTTTGACCATTTTCAATATAAATAGTTGCATTAAGTGTCGGGATAAAACTTCCGTTTTCTATATTAATTTTGCTATTAATTTTTACTTGTTCAAAAGTTAACTTTTCGGTTATTTTATTGAAAAATTCCGAATTTGATTTGACAGGTTCTGTAGCGCTTATTGGTGTAGAACTGCTTTCTATAACATTTTTTTGAGTATGACAAGAGCTTAGAGCAATCGCTGAAAATATGATGATTCCTAAATTTTTCATTTTCTAAATTTTAGATAGGCTTTGCAAAATTAACGCCAACAGCGATAAGATATTTTGAGATCCAACTTCTAAAAATAATTAGATGCTAAATCTCAAAATGTTATAGGATTATTTTTTAATCTTTAGAAAGGAAATCCAATACCGAATAATCGCCCAAAGAAATTTCTCTTGCAACACCATAATATTGCGCAGAGTTGCCAATCATCGAGTTGGAAAGGTTCCCATGATCGATAATGGTTTTTTCTTGGATTAGAGAGTTGTCAATGTTGGAGTTAATTATTTTTGTTCCGTTTCCTAGAGAGACATTAGGCCCTATTTTTGAGTTGCTAATTTCAACATTTTCACCAATAAAACAAGGCGGAATAATTAATGAACTTTCGATTTTTGCAGAACTTGGGAATTGCGCCATCGATTCTTTCTCGTACTGAAGAATCTTGCCATTGGTCTCGACTGTCGCATTTTTGTTACCACAATCCATCCAGTCGTCAACTTTTCCTAAAGAGAACTTAGCACCTTTTTGACGAAGGTTTTCCAAAGCAGTTGTTAATTGATATTCGCCACCGAATTTGATGTCGTTATCCATGATATAGTTGATCTCAGACATTAATTTTTCAGCACTATTAAAATAATAGATACCAATAATTGCTAAGTCTGAAACAAATTGTTGTGGCTTCTCAACGAAGTCGGTAATAAAACCGTATTCATCTAGCTTTACAACGCCAAATGCTGATGGGTCCTCAACTTTTTTAACCCAAATAACACCATCAGAATTGGTGTCTAACTGGAAGTCTGCGCGGAAAAGTGTATCAGCAAAAGCTATGACAACATTACCTTGCATAGAGTTTTCGGCACATTTAATAGCATGAGCAGTTCCTAGAGGCTCATCTTGCGTATAGATGCTAGCTTTGGCACCAAGATCTTCAGCAATTTTAACTAAAGACACTTCAACTTCTGGCCCGAAATCACCAATGACAAATGCAATTTCTTCGATTTTTTCGCCAGCTACTTTTGCGATATCTTCAACTAATCTTTGTACGATTGGTTTTCCTGCAATTGGGATAAGAGGTTTAGGAACAGTTAATGTATGTGGACGAAGCCTAGAGCCACGTCCAGCCATGGGAACAATAATTTTCATTATAACAGATTGTTTTGTTTTAGTTAGTAATTGTTATAAGTTTTTGACAATTCGCCAAATGTAAAAATATAAGTTTTGTAAAGCAAGTTTGCCGGTTTAATTTTTAGTAACGCGATGTGTTTTAGAGTAATTAAATTTTCTTGCGACGAAGTTTTGAAAGAAACATCTCTTTTTCACTATAAAGAACAATCGCTAAAAAAACAACGAATAAGCTGTTACTTAGCCAAATATTATAATCCAAGTATTTAACAATAATAAAGCTAAAGACACACAAAAGTATTAGCACAAAACTCATTTTCTTCATTCGGTAAGGAATTGGATAGTACTTTTGCCCAAGAAGATAAGAGGTAATCATCATGACAACATATGCTCCAAAAGTTGCCCATGCTGATCCAATCATACTGTGATAATACATGAGTGCTAGATAATTTAAGCCAATGTTTATCCCTGCGCCAAGCCATGAGATGATTGTACCAACGCCTGTCCTGTCCGTGACTTTGTACCAAGTCGAGAAGTTGTAATAAATCCCAAAACATAGGTTAGCAATAACGATTATCGGAATAATATCAATCGCAATCCAATACGATTTGTTTGGGATAAACATTATTTTTAACCAAGAAATATTAGCAATAATTCCGAGTGCGACAATGGAGGCAAAGAATGCAAAATATTCCGCAACTTTTGCATATGTTTTGGTGGCGTCACCTTTGTCCATTTGTTTGAAGAAGAAAGGTTCGATACCCATTCGATAAGCTGTCACAAATAGTGTCATCAAAACAGCCAACTTATAACAACCACCATAAGCGCCCGCTTCGACCTCAGAAATGTGGTTTCGTTGGATAGTTTTATCAAAATTCTCGTTCACCATAAAGGCAAGACCAGCTAACATCAATGGGAAAGAATATTTAATCATTCTTCTGAAAAGCGGCACCACAAATTGGAATCTAACTTTTAAAATAATCGGTAAAAGCAGAATGAAACCTAAAACACTTCCTGCTAAATTACTGAAGAAAGGGAAGTCTACATTGTGATTGAGTCCCAAACTTTTTGAAAAACTTTCTGGTATCCAAAAGAAAAGTGCTGCCGTAAAAACCGCTTGAAATACCGATTGCACAACGCGCACCATCGAATATTTTATTGGCATATTATTAAACCTAAGCCATGCAAATGGTATTACTAAAAGCGTGTCAAAAAAGGCTATTAATGCAAACCATCGGATGTATTCTGGGTTGTTGCTGTAGCCCCAATAATCAGCGATTGGCTGATTGAATATATAGCACAGAATTAAAAATAGTGTTGATGTTCCGAACAAAAACCAAAATGACGTATTGAAGGTTTTTTTCTCTTGACCTTCCTCGGCCGAAAATCTAAAATAAGCGGTTTCGAATCCGAAAGATAAAACAATATTTACGAAAGAAATGATGGCGTAAAGTTGCGTAAACATTGCAAAGCCTTCATTCGGAATCTTGTAAATCAAAAGCGGATTTAGGATAAACAAAATGATTCTCGGTGCAATGGCGCCAATTCCGTAGATTAATGTTTGGGTTAAAAGTTTCTTATACAAAACTGAAAAATTTTTGCAAATGTAAGTTATTATTGAATTTCCGAAACTTTATTTTTTTAGGTTTAGCCGACATGTAAAAAGTCAATTTTCCTCCTTTCATAATTTCAGAATGCTTCAGGATAAAGTCTTTGATTTCTTTTCCCATGAGTAAAACCTTCTCTACATAGACATTTTTTGGACTATGATTAGTCGCGTCGATTAGACCTTTTGGATTTTGCGGAACAAAGAAACTATAGTTCCAAGAATTACCTTCAATAAAGCGTTGTCCATGCATTTCCAAAGCATCAAAATGTTTTTTGAAAGTTCCGTTTGCTAATTTTGGACGCATAAATCCGGTACTTTTATCGCAAAATAAACAGTTCTCCTGCGTGCCCAAGCCGTGGTTTGACGATAGCTTGTGATGGTATTTCCGTTTTAGACACGAATGTAAGTCCAAATATTTTTGCCGTCATAATTATAGATTCCTGCCGTCAAATCCAAGATGATATGTGCTTGATCCGACTTTGGAAAAGTATAACGATGCACGCCAACGCGTTTCGTAGCCGTCACTTCTGCTAAAAAATTATAATCGTCTAATCTAACACCATAAAAACATGCTTCTGCTTTTTCGTTATCATTGGGAAAATCGACTTCAGTAGCCTGTTTCTGGTTCTAACGCCGTCCCTGGATTTAATTGAAGTTGGCCAACTGTCGGCATCCCTAAAAAATCGCCCAAGTCCGAATCTCCTGTTCCACTAAAATGGGTTGAGCTAAAACCTGTTATCGTTTTGTCCTCGTAGCGATAACCCGCGCAATATTTGTAAACTTCGCCATTATATTTGCCATTTAACTCACAAGAAATAGAATCGGTTTCGGGACTTAGTTGCACAGTTCCAAAAGCTGTTTTAGCGCCGGAATAAGTGTGTCCCATTTTTTCGGTGCCAATTAATGGATTAACAAATTTGAGTAGGTTTTCCAATTTTGAGCCTTGGTTAAACTTGCCATAGCGATTCCGAACACTAAATATATTTTCTTGATTGACATTATTTAGTTTTAAAGAAGCAATTTAGCTAAATAAATCTTTTTAAATAATCTAAATTTGTACAGTAGAGGAAAAAAGAAAGAAGCTAGAGTATCGAAAATTAGTCTCAGGATTTTTAAAGTCCTCAATCTCACATCTTAAATTTAATATCAAAATATAACAAAAGTGAAAAGCCTTATCAAGAATGTTAAAATCGTCAACGAAGGTCAAATCTTCGAAAGTGATTTGTTAATCGAAAATGATTTAATTTCAAAAATTGCGAAAAATATTCCCGAATCCGAAGCTGATAAAGTGATTGATGCAACGGGGAAATATCTTTTGCCTGGTGTTATTGATGATCAAGTGCATTTTCGAGAGCCAGGATTAACACATAAAGGAGATATCGCCTCAGAGTCCAAAGCGGCAATTGCAGGCGGTATAACAAGTTTTATCGATCAGCCAAATACCCTTCCTAACGCGGTTACGCAAGAATTATTGGAAGAAAAATACAAATTAGGAGCGGAGAAATCTTATGCCAATTATTCGTTTTCGATGGGTGGAACCAACGATAATTTGGAAGAAGTTTTAAAGACAAATCCTAAAAATGTGGCGGCAATCAAATTGTTCTTGGGATCTTCAACAGGGAATATGTTGGTGGACAATCCCGAAACTTTGGAGAAAATTTTTGGTTCTACAAAAATGTTAATTTGTGTTCACTGTGAGGATGAAGACACCATAAAAGAAAATACTGAAAAATACAAATCCGAATACGGCGATGACATTCCTGTGAAGTTTCATCATTTGATAAGAAGTGAGGAAGCTTGTTACAAATCGTCTTCGAAAGCAATTGAGTTGGCAAAAAAAACGGGAGCAAGATTGCATATTTTCCATTTGTCAACGGCAAAAGAAATGGATTTGTTCCAAAATGATATTCCTTTAAAAGATAAAAAAATAACGGCGGAAGTTTGTGTTCATCATTTGACTTTTACGAATGATGATTATGAAACGAAAGGCGCTTTAATTAAATGGAATCCTGCCGTGAAAACGCAAAAAGATAAAGATGGACTTTGGGAAGCGCTTTTGGATGACCGAATTGATGTCATCGCTACCGATCATGCGCCGCATACGTGGGAGGAAAAACAAAATGTATATACAAAATGTCCTTCTGGAGCACCTTTGGTGCAACATTCTTTAGTGTTGATGTTAGAAAATTACCACAGAAAGAAAATTTCTTTGGAAAAGATTGTAGAAAAGATGTGTCACAATCCAGCAATTTTGTTCGAGTTGGATAAAAGAGGTTTTGTAAAAGAAGGTTACAAAGCAGATTTGGTTTTGGTGGATATGGACAATCCGTGGACCATTGAGAAAAATAATATTTTGTACAAATGCGGATGGAGTCCACTGGAAGGGACAAACCTAAAATCTAAAATTACACAAACCTTTGTCAACGGTCATTTGGCTTACGATAACGGAATTTTCTCAGAAGAAAAACATGGCGAAAGATTGGAGTTTGATCGATAAAAAATCGCGAATCACTTTACTGATTTTAGGTTTAGTGTTCGTCTGCGATTTGTTATTCATTGTTTTGGGGGAGGAGTCATTGCGCTTTTTCTCCAAAACTTTATTAATGCCTTTGCTTCTAGTTTTTTACTGGTTAGCAAGTCAGAAGTCGAATCAACCAAAACAAAACCTCTTTATCGCTGGCCTTATTTTATCATGGTTTGGCGATGTGTTTTTACTTTTTGATTGGGGCTTTATTGCAGGTTTAGGAAGTTTTTTAGCAGCGCATATTTGCTGTATTTTTTGTCTTAAAAAGTTTTCTGTTTCTAATGCTTTGTGGAGTCTTCCATTTGTTTTAATCTATCTTTTTACTTTTCTTACTTTTTTGTTTCCACATTTGGGCGACATGAAAATCCCTGTTATTTTGTATGCACTTTGCATTTCTGGAATGTTATATTTCAGTCTCAAAACCAAACAAATCTTACTCATTATCGGCGCAGTTTTCTTTGTGATTTCAGATTCAGTTCTGGCCATTAATTTATTCGTAAATCAATCTAAAGTTTTAGGCTTTCTCGTGATGTTTACTTATGTTTTGGCGCAGAGTTTATTGACTTTTGGGTTTTTAAAATCCAAAAATTCAATAACATAAAAAAAATCACCTAGAAGTTTATCAAGGTGATTTTTTGATATTTCGTCGATACTGTAAGAATATTTACTTTGTGCAGCCAAGAGAAGAGCAGCTGCTAGGTTTGTCCAAACTGAATAATCTAAAGGTGCTTTTATGGCCAAGTCAATTGTCACTGCGATTCCAAAGCTGAGAAGTAGGATTGACCTTGCATAGGCTATAAGCTTCGTTTTGAAGCCAATTAACACTAATGTCAAAAATACTATTTCGCAAAAAGTTATAAAATAAACGCCGATTTTACTCAGAATATATGAAACAAAAAATGTAGTGCTCTTGTATAGACTTCGAAGGCAGGCCAGTTTCCGCAGACGGCGTCGGTTCCCCAGCATGCGTAACGGTCATCTACTGCGGAGAGCATCTCAACGGCTAAAGCAATTCGTAGAAAAAGCTAAGCGATGGATAGCCTTGTGCCGAGCATTTATTTTGGTGTTGTTGAAGCAGATTTCAGAATTTATTTCCTCAAAAAACTCAAACCATTTTAAGAATCTAACTTCGCTCTTATTTTGCTCAAATATTTTGGCGTAAAACCCAAGTGAGAAGTTAACAAATACTATGTAATTCTTTGGATGAAATCTGCAAACAGCTTCCTATAATGCAAATAAGATTCTTTTCTCGAAAATTCATACAAATATTAAATTCGCCTTTCCGACGATGCGGTATTTATTTGATAAATATTTCTGAAATAGCTTTCCATAAAAGGATGATCCGCCAAAAGTTTGTCATAATTTTTATAAGAAATCCGCAAAGCAATCGAATTTCCACTGTGTGAATGTGACAATATGTTTTTTGTTGTTTTTCGAAACTAAACAAATCCGCTATCCACCACATTGCTAACGAAAATTACCTCGTTTGTTCGGCTCCATTTGCGTTGACAAAAACTTCCGGAGACAACCACTTGATACAAAAAGATTGAACTTAGAAAGCCCGCCTTCCACCAACAGATTCTCCTTTTTTTGCCTGACAAAAGCTCAAAAAATTGCTATAACCTTCATATTCCGCTTCCTCAATCTCAACAAATTTCCGCAAATGCTTCCTGAAGATTGCGATGCCCGTCCAATTGTCTCCCAAATGTATAAAACAAAATTGATTAGGGTGCTTTTTCAGCGTGGTGTTTATTTAGAGTTTCTCGAAGAGTTCTATGTATCTTGTTCCGCTACCTTTCGCGAAATGAGCGCCATTCAGCTCAGGGACGGATATTTTGCTCCAAAACATTATTTGCCGAATAATAGAAATACTCGTAGATCGAAGAAATATTCATAACTTTAAACTTCAAATTTTAAATAAAAATTATGAATTATGCAGAATCAATGCTTCGCCAAGACGCATTAAAAGATAAAGTAGCTATCGTTACAGGTGGTGGGAGTGGCTTAGGAAAAGCTATGACCAAATATTTCTTACAATTGGGTGCTAAAGTTGTGATTACTTCTCGTAACCTCGAAAAACTTCAGAACACAGCAAAAGAACTCGAAGCCGAAACGGGAGGGGAAGTCCTTGCTGTTGCTTGTGATGTTAGAAATTACGATGAGGTCGAAGCGATGAAAGAAGCGGCGCTCAAAGAATTTGGAAAGATTGATATTTTGCTTAACAATGCGGCAGGTAACTTCATCAGCCCAACCGAAAGACTTTCTGCAAATGCTTTTGACACGATTATCGACATTGTCTTGAAAGGTTCCAAAAACTGTACGCTTTCTATCGGGAAACATTGGATCGATTCTAAAACTAAAGGAACCGTTCTTAATATTGTAACGACTTATGCGTGGACAGGTTCGGCTTATGTTGTTCCGTCTGCAACAGCGAAAGCTGGTGTTTTAGCAATGACAAGAAGTTTAGCTGTAGAATGGGCAAAATATGGAATCCGTACCAATGCCATTGCACCAGGACCATTCCCGACAAAAGGTGCGTGGGATAGATTGCTACCAGGAGATTTGCAAGAAAAATTTGATATGACTAAAAAAGTACCATTGCGTCGCGTTGGCGATCACCAAGAGCTAGCGAACTTAGCAGCTTATTTGGTTTCTGATTTTTCGGCCTACGTTAATGGCGAAGTTATTACCATCGACGGCGGCGAGTGGTTGCAAGGCGCAGGGCAGTTCAATATGTTAGACCAGATCCCAACAGAAATGTGGGACATGCTGGAAGCGATGATCAAAGCTAAAAAGAACGGATAATTTCGGTTTCAAAAAACACAAGTAAAAACTTCTTCAGAAATGAGGGAGTTTTTAATTTTTACAATACTTATTTTACAAAGCAAAGCTAATCGATTAGAGATTGTGGCGTCGAGAGAGTTAGATGAGTATCAAGCATGATGGTCAGCAAAGTATTTCAGATTTTCGAAACTTATAAAGCTGACAAAATAGAATCGCTTTATCAAGTTTTTAACATATGAATGTTCCTACAAAAAGATCAAAATATCGATTGAAAGACCTTGTAGATATTATTTTAAAATAGTATTAAATTCCTTTATAGAGCCAATTAAGTCCAAATTATTCGTCTTTTAATTTTTTTTTTTTAATGAAAGATGTTCTGTACTTTTATCCTAATTTTAAATAAAAGCGAAAAAATGCGTCCAAAATTTTTTAAATCTATAGCGATATCAGCAAGTTTTTTAACGTTTGTAAATGTGAGTGCACAACAAGCTGGAAAATCAAATTATGATTATAAAGATGTTTTTAAAGAACCTTTCTATACAACAAATGGCAACGAATTCCGGTCAGCAAGCGGGCAACCTGGACCTAAATATTGGCAGCAATCTGTTAATTATAAGCTGGATGTCACTTTAGATGATACCCAGAATAAATTTACTGGTTCTGCAGAGATTTCTTATACCAATAACAGTCCTGATGCTTTAAAGTTTATATGGTTTCAATTGGATCAAAATTTATTTAAAAGAGAGTCTCGTGGAAGTTCGATGATTCCGACAACTAACTCGAGATATGGTTCTAGTAGTTCAACTTTTGATGGAGGTTATACGATTAAATCTGTAAAAGTTGACGGAAAGGATGCCAAATACATTATCAACGATGCACAAATGCAAGTTGATTTCCCAAAAGACTTAAAAGCCAACGGTGGCAAGGCCAAAATTACGATTGAATATTCTTTTGTTTCGCCAGAAAATGGTGCGGATAGGATGGGTGTTTTACAAACTAAAAACGGAAAGATTTTCACCATAGCGCAGTGGTATCCACGTGTTGCAGTGTATGATGATCTTAGAGGGTGGAACATAATACCCTATCTTGGACCGTCTGAATTTTATTTAGAATACGGAAATTTTGATGTTAGTATAACGGCGCCTAACAATTTTTATGTTGTTGGTTCTGGTGAATTATTAAATCAAAAAGATGTCTACACCGCCGAACAAGTTAAAAAATGGAACGAAGCTGCAAACAGTGAAAAAACGGTGACAATTCGTTCCGCATCAGAAGCAAATACGGCTACGAAAAGTACAGGTACTAAAACTTGGAAATTCATAATGACCCAAAGTCGCGATTTTGCATTTGCGGCGTCTTCGGCGTTTATTTTGGATGCGGCGAGAATCAACTTGCCATCAGGAAAAAAATCTCTAGCAATTTCTGCTTATCCAGTAGAAAGTGATGGTCAGGATGCTTGGTCACGCTCCACAGAATATACAAAAGCTTCAATAGAACATTATTCTAAACAGTGGTTTGAGTTTCCTTATCCAGCGGCAGTTAATGTTGCTGGGATTACCAACGGTATGGAATATCCAGGAATCGTTTTCTGTGAATATACAGCAAAAGGAAGTAGTCTTTGGGGGGTGACGGATCACGAGTTTGGTCACACTTGGTTCCCCATGATTGTTGGCTCTAACGAGCGTAAACACGGTTGGATGGACGAAGGTTTTAACACATTTATTAATGATCTTTCGACGCAGTCTTTTAATAAGGGAGAATATTATAAGAATCCAAGTATTAAGAATATGACGAATTACTTGTTTAATGAACGTCTAGAACCAGTTGATACTGCGCCAGACAATATGCGAGAAGCGAGTATTGGAGCATTGCTTTACTATAAGCCAGGTGCAGCGCTAAAGGTTTTGCGTGATAATGTCTTAGGTGCAGAACGTTTTGATAAGGCGTTTAGAGAATATATCGACCGTTGGGCCTTTAAACATCCTGCGCCAGACGATTTTTATAGAACGATGGAGAATGTTGCTGGAGAGGATTTGGCTTGGTTTTGGAGAAGTTGGATCCAGAATAATTGGAAGTTGGATCAAGCGATTACCAATGTTAAATATGTGAATAACGATGCGACACAAGGGGCGATGATTTCGATTTCTAATTTAGAAAAAATGGTGATGCCTGTTACTATGGAAGTCAAGTATAAAGACGGAACGTCGCAAGCGGTTAATCTGCCAGTTGATATCTGGAGACGCAATACAGAGTGGACCTTCAAAGCGCCAACTACTAAAGAAATAACGTCGGTAAGCCTTGATCCTAAAGGAAGTCTTCCTGATGTTAATCTGTCTAATAATGTTTTTAAAATGGATGGTGCAAAAGCTACCGAGAAAATAAACATTACTGATTATATTGGTACTTTTAGTAGCAAACAAGTGCCAATTAAGTTTGTGTTATCAGCTGACGGTGGAACTTTAATGGCAAAATTCGGAGATCAGCCAGCCTTTCCGTTAAGTTATAGTGGCGACAATATTTTTGATTTTGAAATGGCCGGAATCAGTTTAAAATTTGCAAAAGACAGGAAGAGCTTTGACATAACACAAGCTGGCCACACAATGACGTTTACAAAGAATTAAAAACTCTCTAATGTAGTTTCAAATAGTAATATTAACTTCCCGAAAGACATTGATGTTTATCGGGAAGTTTTTTTGTTAGTCTTCCACTTTAATAAAAAACTTACCAACTGGATTTCCTGACGCCATATTGTTTTTAGAAATCACTAGCCAATACGTTCCTTTTTGTGGCGTTTTGTATTCAATCGTTTGACTGAAAGGACCATCAAAAGTATTGTCAGGTTTTCTGATTTGATTAATTCGGATGTTCATATCGGCTTGATTAGGTTTAATAAAAGCTCTCAGTGTTGGTTTATCATAATTCATAAGCCTTAGAATAATTTGCTGATCTTGCAATTTTACTTCTTCAACTAATTTTATCGGTAACTTACTTGCGTCTACATCAATGATAAATTGGTTAGTTTCCGTTGTTCTGTCCAAGACCATCGATAGACTATCTACAGGTTTTTCGACTGTCGTTACAGTATCTCGTTGTACATCTTCACGAATCTTTTCAACATTTTTTTTACAAGAAACGAAAGCCAGCAAGACAAAACTCAGAATGGAAAGATTTAGGTTTTTGCTTAGATAATGTTTCATAATAAATATTTTTTGAGAGAAAACTTGAGTTGGCGGTTTCCGAAAAATACTAACTCGTTGTATACTTTTCAAAAGTTTGATTTACTTCTTTTAAAATATCATCATTAGAGTTAAGACTTTTCAAATAGTCGAAATAACCTTTAGGATTCGCCAAGTTTCCCCAATTGACCAGACTACAAGCCAAAACTATTCCATAGAATGTCCAAAGTATCGTATTGACTAAGAAAAGCTTGGTTTTTCGTTTATAAATTTTGTAGTACGTAAAGTTTAATCCTAACAAAGCCAGCATCAAAAACCGAAAATGCCAAGTCTTTTGTAAGTCAAACAGAATTCTGTAATATAATCTAAATTTTTAACTAAGGCAGAAAATACTAAAATCACATTGAGGAAAAACCAGATGTACAATAGCAGACGTAGCCAAACTGCTTGATTATCAAAATTAAATTTGGATTTAAACTAAAGCATAATCACCAAAACTGCCATAATGATACTCAAAATGACAGCATTAACGTTCTCGTGTATTGCGCCAGAAAGTTCGGCAGCAGAAGAGTCGCCTGCATAAAATTGTTCGTAATTAAAATTGAAAAAAAATAAAACAAGCACTACATTCTATAGGAATAAAGAAATAACGCCACTCAAATGTTCTAAGTTTAAAGCCAAAATATGCACAAGTCAGTTGTTGCGCAATATTTCCGTTAACAAAATTATTTCTAAAATGATGATTCTACGAAGAAATAAAATTGGGATGCTAATATGCCAAATATTAACAGTAATATAATATCCAAGAAAACTTAAAGCAGCCACTTCGTAGATATTAAAATAAAATTCATGCTTCCGAAAAAGTTGGCAAAAGTGTCGCTTCCATCTTTGTAAATCGCAAAAAATGATATGAAATCGCCGTAATATGCAAATGCGCCGCACGAAACAAAACTGAAAATTAGCATCATTTCCAGTCGTGCGGTTCTTAAAAATTTTGGTGTTAAAACATAAATTACAATCGAGTAAAGGCCACCCAACAAAGCCAAATTTATTCCAGATGTTTCGTTATAGAACAGTAGGAAAAACATAATGCTAAAGCATAAAGTTAAAATTTGACCGATGTGTTGCAAATCGTTTTGAATATTATTTGACTCTATAAAAAACACTTTGAAACACAAAGTAAATAATTATAGAAAGTTCAAAATTTATTTTAAACTTTCTATAATTTTAAAACTAATTTATTATAAATCAGCGACTTTCTTTCCTATTTTATAAACTGTACCACGGAAACTTGCCATCAAGTCATCATCTTCGTTTTTAATAGAAATCTCATAAACGGCAGTTTTTCGAGTTTCGTTTAACAAAATACTTTCTGCAGCAAGCGTATCACCAAGACGAACTGCTTTCATAAAATTGATATAACAATTAAGCGCTACCGCAGCATCGCCTTTTGTATTTGATGAAAAAGCCAAAGCCGAATCTGCCAACGAGAAAGTCACACCACCATGAACGGTTTTAAGACCGTTAATCATTTCTGCTTTTATTGGCATTTTGATAAGACAGTAATTTTCTTTAACATCAACCAATTCGACGCCCATCCATTGCGAAAATGCATCATTCGAATATAGTTTTTGCGCTTCTTCAAAATAAGGATTACTCATGCTATTTCCCAATGTAATTTGGTTTGCGCTTTTCCAAGAAAGCAGTAATTCCTTCTCTGAAATCTTGCGACTGCGCTGCCGATTGTTGATAGATCGACTCTAGGTCTAACTGCTCTTTCAAAGTGTTAGACTCTGCTTCAAAGAAAGCTTTCTTAGTCAGTCCAATAGCTTTAGTCGCTGCAAAAGAAAGATGTCCAAGGATTTCAAAAGACTTCTCTGCAAATTCCGCATCTGGGAAAACATCTGCAATCATTCCTAATTTCTTAGCTTCCATGGCAGGCACTTTTTTACCAGTAAATGCAAGATAGCTCGCTAATTGATGACCAACAAGTCTCGGCAAATAATAAGTTCCCGCAGTATCAGGAATCAATCCAATATTTGCGAACGCCAAAGAAAAATATGCGCTTTCTGTCGCTAAAGTAAAGTCAGTAATCAAAGCTAACATGGCGCCAGCACCAACTGCAGGCCCATTAACTAAAGAGATAATAGGCTTTTTACAATGTGTAATCGCTTCAACTAACGGGTTATAATAATCAATAACTATTCTTTGGATTTCGCGGTCATCATCAACATGATCTTTAAGATCCACCGCATCTTTTAAGTTTTGACCAGCGCAGAAAGCTTTTCCACGGCCAGAAATCGCAATACATCTAACATTTTCGTCTTTTCCGAAAGCTTCAACCGCAGAACGCAATTCTTTTAACATCACTTTATTTAGACTGTTAAAAACTTCTGGCTGATTAAGAAATATAACTTTTAATCTCCCGTCAAAGTGGGATTCAACTTCAAATTGTGTGTACATACCAACAGGGTTTTCCCAAAGATAAAACTATTTGCAGATTTACAAAACCCGAATAAAGAAATTAAAAGGCTAAACATAGTTTAAAAACATCATCATTCTCAAAAAAGAAATGCTATATGTCAATAATAAATTGTGCGCTATTCAAACTTTTCGAATCTATTATAGTTTGTCTTGTGGGTATTCGGCGAGTTTTTCGTGTGTTATCTTTATAAAGAAATCAATGATTTCGCAAAATTCCCTCTTGCAAATCATCTTTAAGAAAAATCCCAATTTGCCCGTCAGAAAATTCACCTGCAACAAAATTTACAGATTTTTCTGCTGTATGTATTTCATACTCTTTAAAACGGTATTGATGATGTTTTATAGGATGTAAAACTTCCACATTACGATCAAAGCAATGCCAATAGTGGTTCCAAATATTAAGACCTTCCACTCTAAATTCTTTATCAACTTCTATAAACGAAGCAAATTTCCAATTTTTCATGCTAGTAATTTTTAGAGTTCAACAATCATCTAATTTACAATTTATCTTCAATAACAATTTAGTATTAATCTAAATTAAATACCATAATTCAGCTTAATAATATTGGAAATGGACTAAACCTAATTATTGCGCCTTCAAAACTTATTCTGATTTTTAGAAAAGATTAACGAACAAAAGGTGGGGGAAGTCACGTGAAAATCAAAAAAAATAATGAAATCGGAAATTTTGTCAAGAAAAAGTTGGTTTAAATTTCAATAATTCGGAAATTTTGGCTTAATTTTAGTGAATTTCATAAAAGAACGGTTTTTGCAGATGAAGATTTAGAATTAATGATTGAATTTAGAATTTGAGTTTTAGATGACAATATCAGATTCTGAAAAGATAATTTAAAACTCACATTTTAAGAATAAAAATTGAATACTAATTAAAACACATAACATAATATGAACTTAAATCAATACACAGTAAAATCACAAGAAGCCATCCAAGCTGCACAACAAGTCGCTATGGAATTCGGTAATCAACAAATTGAACCTCAACATCTTTTGGAAGGGATTTTCCAAGTGGATGAAAATATATCGCCTTTCCTTTTGAAAAAATCCGAAGCAGATGTTGTTTTAGTGCGCGAAAGAAACCGTGAACTTTTAGAAAAACTTCCGAAAGTAGAAGGAGGTAATATTTATCTTTCGCAAGCCGCCAACAAAGTTTTGCTAGATGCGCCCAACATTGCTAAGAAAATGGGAGACGAATTTGTTACCATCGAGCATCTATTGCTTTCATTAATCGAGGTCTCTTCTCCTGTTTCGCAAATGTTGAAAGACATGGGCGTGACGAAAAGTCTTTTGGAAGGCGGGATAAAAGAACTTCGTAAAGGTTCGAAAGCGACTTCTGCAAGCTCTGAAGAAACCTATCAGAGTTTAAATAAATACGCTAAAAACTTCAACGAACTGGCTGCCGAAGGCAAATTAGATCCTGTAATCGGTCGTGATGAAGAAATTAGAAGGGTTTTGCAAATTCTTTCGAGAAGAACGAAAAACAATCCCATCTTAATTGGCGAGCCAGGTGTAGGTAAAACAGCTATTGCTGAAGGGATCGCACATAGAATTATTTCGGGTGACGTTCCTGAAAATTTGATGGATAAAACCTTGTATTCATTAGATATGGGCGCTTTGATTGCCGGTGCAAAATACAAAGGGGAATTCGAAGAACGTCTGAAATCGGTGGTAAATGAAGTAACGAAATCTGAAGGACAAATCATCCTTTTCATTGATGAAATTCACACTTTGGTTGGCGCAGGTGGTGGCGAAGGCGCGATGGACGCTGCCAATATTTTGAAGCCTGCTTTGGCGAGAGGTGAACTTCGTGCAATTGGTGCAACCACTTTGAATGAATATCAAAAATATTTTGAAAAAGATAAAGCCCTTGAAAGACGTTTCCAAAAGGTGATGGTGGAAGAACCCGATACCGAATCGGCGATTTCGATTTTGAGAGGGATTAAAGATAAATACGAAGCTCATCATAAAGTGAGAATTAAAGACGAAGCGATTATTGCGGCGGTAGAAATGTCTCAGCGTTATATTTCGGATCGATTTTTACCAGATATAGCCATCGATTTGATTGATGAAGCTTCCGCAAAATTGAGAATGGAAATCAATTCCAAGCCTGAAGAATTGGACGTTCTGGATAGAAAAATCATGCAAATGGAAATTGAGTTGGCGGCTATATCAAGAGAAGGCAACCAAACGAAAATCGACCATCTGAAAGAAGACTTGGCCAAGATCAACGAGCAACGCAACGAAATTAATGCAAAGTGGCTGAAAGAAAAGCAAAAATCGGAAGATTTAACATCAATTAAAAAAGATATTGAAACTTTAAAATTAGAAGCTGAACGTGCTTCTAGAGCTGGAGATTACGCAAAAGTTGCAGAAATACAATACGGAAAAATTAAAGAAAAAGAAGATGCTTTGCAAACCTTGGAGTTGGAAATGCAAAATCATCAAAATGAATTGATTAAAGAAGAAGTAACTTCTGAAAATATCGCTGAAGTGATTGGAAAATGGACAGGAATTCCGGTAACCAAACTCATTCAATCCGAAAGAGAAAAATTATTGCACCTTGAAGACGAATTGCACAAACGTGTAGTTGGTCAAGACGAAGCGATACAAGCCGTAGCAGACGCGATTAGAAGAAATAGAGCTGGCTTAAGCGATGATAAAAAACCAATTGGTTCATTCTTATTTTTAGGAACAACCGGTGTTGGTAAAACTGAGTTAGCAAAAGCCTTGGCAGAATTGCTTTTCGATGACGAAAACAATATGACGAGAATTGATATGAGCGAATATCAGGAGCGTCACAGCGTTTCTCGTTTGGTTGGTGCGCCTCCAGGATACGTTGGTTATGATGAAGGCGGACAATTGACCGAAGCGGTGAGAAGAAGACCTTATTCAGTTGTGCTTTTAGACGAAATTGAAAAAGCACATCCCGATGTTTTCAATACCTTATTGCAGGTTTTGGACGATGGAAGATTGACGGATAACAAAGGTCGTGTTGTGAATTTCAAAAACTCGATTATTATCATGACTTCCAATTTAGGTTCGCATTTAATTCAAGAAAATTTCGAGAAATTAGATGATACCAATTTTGATGAAGTGCTTGACAAAACCAGGGAAGAAGTTTTTGATTTATTGAAACAAAGTTTGAGACCAGAATTTTTGAATAGGATTGATGAAATAGTACTCTTCCAACCTTTAACCAAAAAGAATATCGGAAAAATTGTACAATATCAATTACGAGGTTTGAATACGCTTCTTTCGCAAAGAAACATTATGATGACCGCGACTCAGGACGCTTTGGATTATCTGATGAACAAAGGTTACGATCCAGTTTTCGGAGCAAGACCTTTAAAAAGAGTAATTCAGCAAGATGTTTTGAACAAGTTGTCTAAAGAAATTTTGGTCGGAAACATCAACGATGGCGAGAGAATCACTATGGATTATTTTCCAGAAAGTGGGTTGGTTTTTAGACCGACTGAATAATTAGAAACTAATTTTTTTTATTAAAATAAGAAACCTCAGCTATTTAGCCGAGGTTTTTATTTTTTATAGCGTTTGCAATCTATTTTACATCCACTAAATCTACATCAAAAATTAGAGTAGATCCTCCAGGAATAGCGTCGCCCATATTTTGGTCTCCATAAGCCAAATCCGAAGGAATATAAAATCTGTATTTAGCACCTTTGCTCATTAATTGAATGCCTTCTGTCCAGCCTTTAATCACTTGATCTAAGTTTATATCTGCAGGTTCGCCACCATGTTTGTCAGTAGAATCGAAAACACTTCCGTCCAACAATTTACCAGTATATTTTACCTTGACAAGACTAGATGCTGTCGGTTTTGTTTTACCATCACCTTCTTGCAAAACTTCATATTGCAAACCTGAAGCAGTTGTTTTTACTTTTGGATTGGTTTTATTTTTTGCAAGAAACTCTAGACCTTTTTTCTTGTTTTCACCAACACCTGCAACAGCTTCCACTTGTTTTTTTGCCTGTTGTTTTTGCATAAACTCCTGCATAAAGCTGTCCATATCTTCGGCTGGTAACGACTTTGGTTTTCCATCCATTTCTTCTTTAATAGCACGAGCCAACATATCTGCATCCACTTTAAAGCCTTCTTGTTTCATACCTTGGGCAATGCTAAGACCTATGTAATAAGATGCTTTTTGGTCGTCTGTATATTTGCCAGCATCTTGTTTCTGCTTATGAGCGCAAGAAATACTGAACACTGCTAAGCCAAATAATGCGATAGCTTGTTTTTTCATTTGAAAATATTTTATTTAAAATTAAGCGATTGAATAATAGCCGCAAATTTATCATTTAATATAGAAACTATATTGTTTTGAAACATTTTTACGGAAAAAGATATTGCTTCTATTTTAATTAAAAACAAAACCGATTAGTAAGAGATCAAATTTTGTGATGTAAGTCTTTGTATTATAAGTTTTTTCTGTTGTCATCTGGCGTGTAATCCATAAAAAGACCACCATCTAGTTCTATAAATTTCACTTTTTTATTGTTCTGAATATTTAATAGCAACTGTTTTTGATTTTTCTCCCAAACTTCTGGAGTGTAGTGCTTGGATTCTGCGGTGTTATCATCAAACGTTAAAACCACGTCAAAAGGAATCGCAAATCCACCAACATTGTCTATCGTTAAAGCAATTACATCGTTATTTTGAGAAACAGAATTAATTTTTAAATCAATATAATAGTTGCTATAAAACCAATTGTTCCAAAACCAGTTGAGATTTTTTCCAGAACCAGCATTCATCGAGTTAAAATAATCCCACGGGATTGGATGTTTGCCATTCCAATTATCCATATAATGATGTAATGCTTTCTTAAATAACGCATCACCCAGATAATCTTTAAGCGCTAGATAGGACATTGCTGATTTAACATAAGCGTTTGTCCCGTAAGCAGAACCCGAAAGTTGAGATGTCAACGAAATTAGCGGTTGATCTTGCTCTGTCGAAGGATCGTTAACCCAACGTTTTACACGAAAGTTTTTAAAAAACTTTTCCGCGGCTTCTTTCCCAGAGTGATCGATTCCGATAAGATATTCTAAAGTAGTTGCCCAACCTTCATCCATAAAAGCATAACGCGTCTCATTAATCCCCATGTAAAAAGGGAAATAAGTATGCGCAATCTCGTGATCGGCGGTCAACCTTGCATCCTGAAAGTCATCGGGGATACTGGTGTCATTAATCATCATTGGATATTCCATATCAGCGTAACCTTGTATCGCCGTCATCGCATTGTACGGATATTCTACACCTGGCCAGTTTTTGGAAAACCAATCGATGTTGTAGCGCATCCAACCAGTATATTGTTCAAAGTCTTTAGCACCAACCTTATAACCAGCTTGTACACTAACGCTTTTTGATTTTAGCTGAACACTCGACGCATCCCAGACATAATGATTACTCAATGCAAATGTAAAATCTGGAATATGATTGGCTTTAAACTTCCAAACGTTCCAGTCATTTTGTTTGGTAACCAGGCCAGACTTCATCTCGGACTCATTGGCAACATGGATAATTTTATCAGATTTAAGAGATTCTTGATAACGTTTTAAAAATGTTTTTTGAAGAACTTCTTCTGGATTTAAAAATTCTCCTGTTGACCAAACGACATAATTCTTTGGGGCAGAAATCTCAAAACTATAATCATTAAAATCATTGTAAAACTCTTGTCTATCCGAGTGCGCCAACATATCCCATCCATTGTAATCATCATATACCGAAATTCGTGGATAAGAATAAGCAACATAAAATGTGTTAGGATCGATTTGTCCTTCTCTTCCACTTTCAACAGATAGCGGATATTCCCAATCGATTTTTATTTCGGATTTCGACTTGGCAGCCAATGCTTTCTTCAATTTAACAGAAGTGATAGTTCCGAAATCCGAGCTTATATCATATTTTTCACCATTTATAATTAATGATTTTATGGTAAGACCATCGCTTAAATAATCTTTGGAAACGTAACCAGCACGTGGCGATTGTGGTTTATGAACATTATTAACAAATCGAATTGCCAAAGTCTTCAGCTCATCTGGACTGTTGTTAGAATACGAAATCGTCTCCGTACCCGCTACAATTTTAGTATCAGCATTTACTTTTATTTTAATATTATAAACGCCTTTGTTTTGCCAATAATTTTTTCCGGGTTTTCCAGATAAATCACGAGTTCCTTTTTCGTAAGCTTTCTTAATGTTTCTTGGCATGTAAAGTTCTTGCGCCGAAACTTGCCACAGCATAGCAACAATTGCAAAAATGCTAATTAACTTCTTCATAAAATCTTTTATTAAATAACAAAAATAAGATTTTTTATAAGCTTAAAAATATAAACAAATAATGTATTTTACTAATATGCTTTACATTTTTTAAAACTTGAAAACATGATATATCACTGTGAAAATTCACTTGTAAAAATTTTTTTTAATCAGTGAATTTGTTGATTTTATTTCAAAAAAAACTGTTTAAAACTACAAATATTAACAACTAAGTTAAGTAATTGGAGAAGGACAAAAAAGAAATCTCTTTTAAAAATGAAATAGAGGACAACAAAATGCCATGCAATAGCATTTGTATTTGCATTATCAGAAGCTCATGCACAAACTAGAAAAACCTCGCCGCAGCAATGTTCCGCAGAAAAGTAGTTTTATTATTAAAGCTTTTTTTCTTCGAGAGATTTTATAAGATTGGATTTCATTTTTGTAAAAGCGTAATCTTTAGCTTCTGCAAAGGATAAGCGATATTTTCTATCAAAAGCTTGTAACTCGTTCGGAAAGTTCATCAAAAGTTTATCATAGAATTTATCCAAAATCTCCTCGGTTGGCATTTTGTAAGAAATTTTGATTTGGAAACGTCGTAACAAAGCAATATCAATAATCTCGGGATGATTGGTCGCCGCGATCAAAAGTGCTTTGTCTGGAAAATTGTCCACCAACTGAATCATCGCATTCACCAATCGTCGCATTTCTCCAACATCGTGATCGTCATTACCTCGTGATTTTCCTAGATGATCAAATTCATCCAAAAACAAAACCGCTTTATCACGTTCTGCTTTTTCGAAAACGAGTTTGAGATTTTTTGCCGTTTCACCAATTCTTGCAGACACAAAAGTGCTGAGGTCAAGAATCATCAATGGCTTGTTAAGTTGTGTTGCAATTGCTTTTGCAGTCATCGTTTTGCCGCATCCCGAATGTCCGGACAACAACAACTTATTGTTGACAGGCAGATTGTATTTTCGGAGTTCGTCGATGTATTTATATTCTTTAAGAAGTTGAAGAAGTTCGTCTCTATTAGCTTCTTTCAGGACAACATCGTCCAAAGTAACTTGTTCTCGATCAAAAATTACAAGGTCTAAAATATTCATTTACAAAAACAAAAATATTGCGCATTTAATAAGTTATAAAGATACGGAATTTCTGAGTTTGAGATTAGTCATCCAATAATCGCAGTTTTTTTTGTCATTAAAATCTACTAGAACTGACATTGTTTTTCTTTTCTCATACACTTGTTTATTAATCCTACATTCTGTCCTGCTCATCTGCACTTTTAATTCTCTTCGTGGCTTTCAGTTTTTGATTTCCGAAATTATATTTAAGTGTAATCGAAAAGCTTTGCGCATCAAGATAATCTAAGAAATAATTGTTTTGATTGGCATATCGTGTTCTAATTGTATCTCCAGAGGTTCGGAGAATATCATTAAAATACAAGCTCGCTTCCAATCGTTTTTGATAGAATTTACGATTCATAATTAAATAAGTAGTCGAGGCGCTGCCAATTCTCAAGTTTCCTTGTACGCCGCCCGTGTAGAAGGTGTTACCCAGCTGTAAGTTCCAATCGGTTTTTTTATCCAAAGTAAAACTTGTGGAAATATTAGAGTTCAGTGAAAAAATTTTATTCTTGTACAAATTACCATCCATGCCGTAAAAGTAATTTTCGTTATGCTCTAAAGATTCGGAAACACTTAGCGACCACCAATCTTTTAACGTAAAATTTTTGTAAATATCCACGCCGTATGCTTGTCCTTTTTGGATGTTCGTAAAATGATAAATCAACTGATTGGTTTCTGGATTTTGATAGGAAATTTCCATGGATGGATCGACTTCTTTTCGGTAATAAAAATCAAAATTCCATTCTTTAAAATTATAGGTAAAATTAAGATTATGGATGATTGTCGCTTTCAAATTCGGATCACCTTTGAAGTAGGAAAACAAGTTGTAGTAAGACTTTGCAGGATTAAGCCAAGAATAACTTGGTCGGCTGATGCGCTTTCCGTACGAGAAACCAAATTGATGTTTGTTGTCCGTGGTATATTGCGCATAGAAAGTGGGGAAAAGTTTTAAATAATTATTTTTATTAATTGCGTAAGGTTCGGACACAATGCCTTCTAGCGAGGTGTTTTCTGCTCGTAAGCCTGCCTTCAAACTCCATTTTTTCAGTTCTAAAGTCATAGATGCATACGCCGCATAATTGTATTCTTTATAATTAAAATCATTACTTTTTTCGGGGCGATTTTGTAAATCTCCAAATTCATTATCCGCGAATGCCAAAACGCTATTTGTTTTTACTAAAGAATATTTTGCGCCCGATTCCAATTGCCATTTGTCTTTCTTCCAAGAATAATCTAACTGTGTCGAAAATAGTTGAATATCTTGTAAATTCTCTGTCGCAAAACGACTGAACTTTGGATCTTGATTAACAAAATTAAGATAGGTTTGGATGTCTTCAGATTTCGTATAGTTGTTTGTAGCAAAGTAATTAACCCAAGTTAAACTAGAATTTTCGTTTAACTTTCTGTCGGCTTGGAAGCTCAATGTATTGTTAATCGTTCGCGAATGATGGTCATTTAAGGTTCGATAAGTCGATTCAATTTGATGATTGGTATTTGTAATTTCTGTGGGAACATCGTAAAGTCCTTTTGTTTTTGGACTAAAATATCCTGTATAATTCAAACTAAAATTCGTCAAAGAGTCCAATTCATAATCGGTGCTAAAATTCAATGTATTTTGGTTGTGGTTGCTGTCTTTACGATTCATAACACTTTTCCAGGTCGTTCCGCTTTCTTCGTAATAGACCACATCAGTCCCTTCACGTAAATAATCGCCCGCACCTTTCGAGTAGCTCAACATCGTCGAAAATTTATTTTTCTTGTATTGATGCGAGGTCGTCACCGCGCCTTTTGCATATTTCGATTGAATAAAACGTCCGCTTAACGTGCCTTTGTAACCTTCAAGTTTGGTTTTTTTCATAACGATATTTAGAACCGCACTTCCCGAAGCTTCGTTTTTTGCTGGCGGATTGGTAATTACTTCCACAGATTGGATCTCCTCGCCAGATGTATTTTCCAATAAATTTTGAAGTTCATCGGGTGACAACATCACTTTTTTGTCATTTATTGTAACTAAAATTTTAGAAGAGCCTTTTATTTTAATCGTATTATCGATGACATTAACACCAGGCGTTTTCTTTAAAATTTCCCAAGCATTAAGCGACGAAATGTTGGAGTTTTCAACATTAAATTCGAGACGGTCAATTTTTCGTTTAACGATTGGTTTTTGCTTTGTTACAACAACTTCTTCGATTTCGTGTTCATTCTTTTTTAAAATAAAATGAAGCTGTTCTTTATCTTTAATTTCATTTTCATTAAATGATTTTGAAAAAGCTTCATATTCCAAATCGGTGATTACAAACTTGACTATTGCGCTTTGGTTAATCTCAAATATAGCTTTTCCTTTTTCATCGGTAAATTGATGTGTCACCAAAGAATCTGCCTGCGCGTATAATTCCACTTTGGCATTAGAAACCGTTTCGTTCTTTTGATTGGTGACTAAAATTTCTATTTTCTTTTGTCCAAAAAAACATATCGGAAGTATGAATAGAATTAAAACTAAATTTTTCATGATGTTAAATTATGTTGCAAAATTCTGTTTAATCCTAAAAAAAAACGGTTAATGAAAGGTTAATGGAGGGTTAATGCGCTTTACATAAACCTCAAAATTCTATCTTTGCTTTATGCTTTCAAAGAACAGAAACATCATTGTGATTTTCAGCTTATTATTCCTGATTCTCTTGGGGATTCAAGCCTTCTTTATGTACAAAACCTACGTTGTTAAGGAAAGAGAAATCTATCGTAATATTCGCGACCGAAGTGCCTCACTTATTGATAAACTCGAAGAAAGAGACCGTGGAACAGAAGATGCAGTGATTAAAAATATTACGGATTATGCCACCAAAAAAATCACAGAAAAACAGTTTTTAGATTATTACAAGGAAAAAAATCATGGCTACCGGAAAATTCTTTCAAAGTATATGGACGAAGAATTTAAAAAAGAAGGTTACGACGTTGCAACTGAACTAAAATACAATGCCATCATCGTTCTTCCCGATAGTATTAATCTTCTTAAAAAACCGATGAATCTTTATCAAACCGAAAGACCGGTGACAAAAATAGGTTTGCAAACAACAGGAAGTTGGAACACCGAATCATCTTCTATTAACGACGACACCAAAGTCTACAGTCGTAATGAGCATTTCAAGATTTTTACGGAGACCAATTATCAAATTGTCAACATCAAGCAATTGGTGTTTCGAGAGTTGGCGCTTTTAATTTTATTATGCATTTTTATCCTTGGTGCCGTGCTTTGGTTGTTTATTTTGACTGTCAAAAATTTGATTAAACAACAGAAACAAGTTGAGGTTTTGCATAATGTCGTTGATAATATTTCGCATGAGTTCAAAACGCCAATTGCGACTTTAAAAATCGCTGCAAAATCGCTTAATAAAGATTGGAATAAAGAAAATCTTCCCCATGTTGAACGCCAAATCCAACGCCTCGAAAATCTTATGAAGCAACTTCATGACGGAGAAAGTGAGGGCGACGTTAATGTCATCAATTCTGAAGATTGGACAAATTTTGTTGAAGATTTAAAATTCGCAAATCCCGAAACTAACTTTATTTTTGAAAACAAAACGGTCGACAATCTTCCTTTCGCAAAAACAGATATGGAAACCGTGGTGAAAAACCTTTGCGAAAACAGCATAAAGTACGGCGCAACACAGATTAACATCAATGTGGAATCTTCTACAAAAATATTGTTGATTAATGTTAAAGACAACGGCGATGGCATTGCAAAAGCGGAACAAAAAAATATCTTTGAGAAATTTTATCGAATCCAAAACGACAACATTCACAACACGAAAGGTCTTGGACTTGGATTATTTTTAATTAAAAATATCGTCAAAAAATACAACGGAAATATCGACCTACAAAGCGAAAGCAGCAAAGGAAGTTTGTTTAAAATAAAATTAAATCATGAATCCTAAAATCCTTTTAGTGGAAGACGACGCCGATTTCGGGATGATTCTGAAACAATATCTCGAGTTAAGCGATTTTGAAGTAATTTGGTTTCAGAATCCTGAAGATGTTTTGGAAATTATAGAAACGCAATTTGATTTCCAAATTGGGATTTTGGACGTGATGATGCCGAATATTGATGGTTTTTCTTTAGCAAAACATCTTCTAAAAAAACAAGCAAATTTTCCGATTCTTTTTTTAACAGCGAAAAATCAAAAAATCGATCGATTAACGGGGCTTAAACTCGGAGCTGATGATTATATTTCGAAGCCTTGCGATCCAGAAGAATTGGTTTTAAGAATTCAGAATATCTTGAAGCGGTCAACTTTTTTAGCGATTCCGCAAACAGAAATTAAGATTGGAAGCTATCTTCTCAACACAGAAAAACTTCAGCTAGAACATCCAAAAGGAAAACATAAATTAACCTTGAAGGAAAACGAACTTTTGTTATTTCTTCTCAATCATAATCATCAACTTTTAAAGCGAGAAGTGATTCTTGAAAACCTTTGGGAAAACACAGATTACTTTTCTGGGCGCAGTTTGGATGTATTTATCAGTCGACTTCGAAAATATCTTGCTGACGATGATTCGATAAAGATAACGTCAATTCGTGGCGTTGGTTTCGAAATCGATTTTCCGGAATAAAAAAAGAATCTCAATCGAGATTCTTTATTATTTATTTCAAACTTTGGATGGCGAGTTGATAGCCTTTCATGCCAAAACCGCTAAGGACAGCGTCGCATTGTTCGGCAGTTACTGACTTTTTTCGGAATTCTTCTCTTTTGTAAATGTTACTAATATGCACTTCAATTTTTGGTTTCGAAATGTTTTTTAAACAATCTGCAATCGCAAAAGAATAATGTGTAAAAGCACCAGGATTAATCACCAATGCATCAAAGTCATCTTCTTGTAGACGGTTGATGATTTCGCCTTCGATGTTGGATTGATAGAATAAAATCTCATCACTCGCGAATTCTTTTTTTAATAAATCAAGACGCGCTTCCATAGTTTCAGAACCATAAATGTCAGGTTCGCGTGTGCCCAAAAGATTAAGGTTGGGACCGTTGATGATGAGAATTTTCATTGTTAAATAAAATTGAATTTCAAAGTTAGTGATTTCAAAAATTTAAGAAAAGTTTTTAGCCAAGTTCTAAAACTATTTTACAATTGTTACATGTTTTCCTTCTGTATGTGCGCTCATTGCTGGTGCATACATATTTTGGAAAGTTGTTATGCCATCCGAAAATTCGCCAATGTTATTCGCTTTTAATTGGTATTCGAAAGTATAAACGCCTTTTGGAAGCGAACTAAAAAAGAAATGTGTTGCCGCATCTTTTGTGCTCTCATAATAACCGGCGCCATTTTGCCATTTGTAAGTTGACAAAACATTAACAGGCTCCAAACCGCTTGCCCGTAAATCTTTTAGATGAATATACTCCATATCTCGATCGGTCTTTATCACCAATCGTACGACAACAATATCACCTAATTGTATCGGTTGGCTTGTCGTAACCTCTCGAAGTTTGGTTTCAGGACCTTCATTCGTTTTAACAAATAATTGTTTTTCGATCGTTACATTCGACGAGTTATGCGCCATTATTTTATCCATGTTTTCGTAATACAAACGGTACATGCCTCCCCAAGCAACACCTGGACTTGTTTTATTAATTTCTAACTTGGCTTTGTCGGGTGTTACATCTTTCCAATAATATGATTTTTTAAAGAATCCAGCTTCTGAAATCGTGGCTGCTTGCGTATTTTGATCCAAAATCCTTTCTCCCAATTTCATAGTTATTCCTTTCTCTGAATCTACCCAAGATTTACCATAATTGAGAAGTGCATAAACCGCTTCAGTTGTTGACTTTGTTGTTCCCCAACTTTCTGTTTGTTTGTTTCGAAGAAGCCAAATCTTCATTTCTTCTAGGCTTTTTGTGTCTTCTGGAGTAGCTTCTGCAAAGGCTTCTATCAACATGGCTTGTGTTTCAATTGGCGCTTGGTACCAATACCAACCATAAGGATTATTGGTCCAATACATTCCATTTTCTTCTGTTGTCTTTGCTGCTTTTTTTAAAGTTGCCACACAGTGTTTAGCTAGATCCTTGTAACCAAAACGTTGTAAAAAAGTAGTAATCATCGCTTGATGGTAAAGACTATAATCATCAAAATTTTCTGCATAGCTTTTTGCGACTGTTGTCAAAACTTTTTTAAGTTCCGACGGGATTTCTTTTTTCTTCGTCCAATAACTTCTGTAGTAAAAGTAAGATGTATAATCATTTAGGTCCAGCTTCGTCGAGTTTTTTTGGTCTTCTATTAATTGATCAGTATATTCTTTATCCAAATAATCAATAGAGTTAGAAATCACCTTAATAATTTGATTGGTGAAAAATTCATCCGATTGACCTTTTAACATTTTTTCTAATTTTCCGAAACCAGCCAGAATATGTCCAGAAACGGTTTTATCCTTGTTACCACCCGGAAACCATGAAAAGCTTCCGTCAGGATTTTGTCTGTCAACAAGATCGCGTTGCGCTTTTTTGAGGTCGCGCTGCATTTTGTTTAAATTAAAAAATACAGCCAATTGTTTCATTTGCTCTTTTTCATCTTTGATGCTACTTAACCACGGCGTTTCTTCGAGAAGAATTGTTTTTAATTCTTGATTGGCTTCAAGTGGATTGGTTGGCGTTTCTTTAGCATTAAATTCATCAAAAATCTTTTTAATTTTCGGTGACGAATTCATGATGTAAGTTGATAACATATTTCCGTAAAGTCGACTGAAAAGCTGTTCTGAACACTCGTGTGGATAAGTTCTGAGATATGGAATCGACATCACCGCAAACCAAAGCGGATTGGTCGTCATCTCAACAGTTAGATTAAAGTTAGCTGCCGAAGTTGACGTATCATTTAACAAAGAATGCATTGTGAAAGTTTTGTTTTGACCTTCTTTAATAAAAATAGGAAGCGTTTCCGTTACCAATATTCGGTTTGCTAGAATAGGAATTGTATTTTCTTCTCCATCCGCAAAATTTTGACTTTTAGCTAAAATGCGATAGCCTACATTGTCCATCGCTTTCGGAACTTTGATGTCCCAATTGACTTCAGCGGAAGCTTTAGCACCTATTTTAATCTTTCTTAAATTATCAGTATTAACAAAAGCCGAGTCCAAAACTTTGTTGGTTGACGCGTCAAAAAACTGTAACATAACATCCGTTGAAAGTTCTTTATCTGAAAGATTATCAAGCTTTGTTGACAATTGTATTTTGTCGTCTTGTCTTAAAAATCGAGGCGGATTCGGCGTGATCATCAACTCTTTTTGTGTTTGTGTATAGTAAGTTGCAGAGCCTGTTTTAAGATCTTTAGTGTGTGCAAAAAGTAGAAGTTTCCACTGCGTTAATGCTTCTGGCGAAGAGAATTCTAACTTGATATTTCCATCCGAATCTGTGTAAAGATTTGGCATAAAAAACGCAGTTTCATTAAGGTTGGTTCTGGCTTTAACATTGTTGAGAAGCTCTTGTTGTGAAGCTTGTTTTGTAATAATTACAGTCGCTCCACCTGCCGCTTCTTGACCATAGAGAGCCACTGCTTCTTCTGGACTTAGTTTTCTAATTTCAGCGATTTCATCTTCAGAAATTGCTTTGTTGACCATTTTCCCATCAATAATTGTAACTGCTGCAGTTGGTTCAGTTTTCTTAGCAACATAACCTGTTATGACAACTTCTTCAATGGATGCATCTTTTTGCACCATATTCGCAAGCGAGTACGATGTAGATTCTCGGCGGTCTCTAATATCGGTGTAATTAAAAATGGGCGTATTGGGCGTCGGATATAGTGTTCCTTGTTTTAGATTGTATCTTGTTTTATAAAAATTCTCGGCTTCACTACTTAGACTTTGTAAGTCAGCATAAAAATCGTCCATGCTAGGATTGTAACGATCATAACGGTAATAACGATAGAGACCATTGTTTTGAGGAATGTAAGGTGTAAACTTAAACTCATTTTTTTCGAACTGATCTAATGAGGCGTCATACATCGTCGCCAGAACTTCTGCATTTATTTTGTCTTTGTCCTTTCCTTTAATTGTCAAAATCCACTTTTCTGGAACGCCAGGTTGAATTTTATCCCGAAAAACTTCGGTGGTGATTTCTAGTTCTTGATTGATATTTTCTTTAACATCAAACGCAATTAATGCTTTTGCAAAGTCTGTGTCGTGGATAAAGTCGTATTCTATAGCAATAGATTTTTTGAGATCGTTATCTGTGAAGGTGTAATTAATGTCGGTTTTTCCGTTTTTGATGGCGATCTGTTGGAAGTTATCGGGAATGTTGTTTTTAATAAAACGATAATTAACATAGCCTTCTTTATAGTCTGTTAGAAAGCTAATTGTTGCTTTTTCGCCAACTTTATATGACGATTTATCAACTTGCATTGAGAAGTAAGTGGGGATGGCATTTTTTAAAGTTTTATCATCCAGTATTTCAACAATTTTAAATGATTTTATAGTATCACGATCAATGATAGATTCGGCTTCTATAAGATATTTTCCTGCTTGTATATTTTTGTTGAGTTTGATGTATTCAGTTTCACCAGTATTAAAGTTATTTGAAAATATATTTTCACCTTTTTGAATCGGTTTGTTCACTTCCAAACTATAATAACTGATGTAGGGGAAATAGACGTCAAATAATTCTTTATCGTAAATAGAATAGTTAAGTTCTTTGTCTTTCTTTTCTGGCGTGTAGTATCTATTGTAACGTGCTTGTGCAATGTATTTTGGTTGTAGAATTTTGTTCTCTGTCACGAGTTTTGTAAGCTTAAGATGTCCTTTAGTTTCAATTTTTTCATTATTGAGATTAGTAGCCGAAATTTTCAGTTGATTCCATTCTTTTTGAAGCATCTTTTCTGGAATATCGAGCTCTAGTTTAGCTTTTAGATCACCGATGTTTACAATTGATTCTTTGCTTTGCGACTCGCCATTAACATCTGTCATGTAAACCGAAATCGCATATTGGTAACTACGCGGCTTGCTTTGTGATTTTTCATCAGCCAAGGCTTCAAAATCAAAAGTGAAATTCCCGTTATCGTCGGTTGTTGTTTCGCCTTGTTTTATTTCTGTGAGAGGCGATCTGTAAGGACGATAAAAATAGTCATAATAACTTCTCCAGATGATGGTTTCTTGTCGTTTGATGACATATTTTACAGTCGCTTTAGAAATATTTGCTCCCGAAAAAGCTTCGCCTTTTCCAGAGATTTTCACCTTTTCGCCGAGAGTGTAAGTTTCTTTAACAGGATTTATTTTAACTTGAAATTTTGGTCTTTTGTATTCTTCAACACGGAAGTATAAATTGCCAGATGCGTTGTCGTCATCGTCATTTTTAGAATTATCAAACTTAGCTTGCATTTCGATAGAGTATTCACCAGTCAATCCTCCGCTAGGTAATAGAAATTCGCCGGAGACGCTACCAAATTCGTTAGTTACCAATTCCTTTTTTGAAACTTCTTTGCCATTGGTATCAGCAAGAGTGACAGTTACTTTTTGCTTAGCAATAACTTTTGTTTGGTCGTAATATTCTTGTTTTAAAATCCCTTTAAAAAAGACTTTTTGTGCAGGACGATAGATTGCTCGATCTGTGAAAATAATAATATTTTTAAGGATTCTGGTTTGGTTTTCAGGTTCTTCGTTTCGATCATTTCTAATGTCATCGTAATCCCGATCGATCACCAAATGCTTTTTGGAAGCAGGGAAGTAGATAATACTGTTGTCATATTCGCGGTCTTTGGACTTTGGAAGTGAGAAAATTCCCGATGTGTCGGTTGTTCCGCTGCCCGTTTTTACAAGTTTGTTCTCGCGTTTGTTGTCGTATTTGTTTTCATAATCGTTTATGTTTTGATACATGATATAATCCGAATTTGCGAGACTTTGTCCAGTTTTAGAATTCAGAACTTGAAAACTCACTTTGTTATCATCCTCATATCGTTTAATATAAAAAATATCTGTAACAGAGATGTTGGTACTTTTCGTTGTACCATTGGGGTAAATATATTCTATTTCGAAAAGTCCTTCATCCAAAGGAGGTATTGCAACATAAGTTTGGTGTGTTTTGAAATCCTGAAATGTTGTCAATTTGTAATCATCTGTTCTAAAATTTTTCTCTGTTAAATAAGTATTTCGTGATGTAATTTGCTTTTGGTTAAGCTGATAGTGATCCCAAATTTGTTCTTTATTAAAATCGAAAGCGCTAGATTTTTTAGTAATATTAATTTTAAAATTGTCAATATTTTTATGTTTAACTTTCAACGGAATGTATTCTTTAGGAAGTTGTTGACGATAAATATCGAGTGCGAGGCTAGGACTTTCGATGTCGTTAATTAGGTATTTGCAGTGGTTGGTCCAATCAGAATTCGGGATTTCGGAGATCGCTTTTGTACATGTTTGATGGGCTTTTATCAAATTATCATCAGTGTTTTCTTCCATATGTAGTTTGGCCGCTTCAAAAAGTAGATACGCAGAAAATTCTTCTTTAGAATATTTTTTTGCTAACTCGATAAGTTGCTGAATTTGAGAAGGAGCATCACCTTTTATTTGTGTACTTTTTAAATAAATGAAAGCTGTTTTGTCCAAATCTTTTTCATGAAAATTGTACAATTCTTGGTTGAGGTTTGTAATTTTCGATTGCTTCGTATTGTCGTAGTCAAAAGGTAGCTGTTCTAGAAATTGTAGATACGCAGTTGCAACCATATCGTATAAAGTTGGTTTATACTTCGTGTAGTCTTCATTTTCAATAATGCATTTCCAAGTTGATGTTTTCTGTTTTTGAAGTTCCGTTTTTAGACTTAAAGATTCTTGATAAAGTCGATCTGCTGCTTTGTAAAAATCATTAATAGCCCAAGTTCTGTAATCTATAGGAAGTTTTTCTAGCGATGTTATGTCTTTAGATTTTATTCTAAAAGAAAATTTATTGATGTAAGAAATGTAGATATTCGAAAGATAATATTGTAAAATTGATTTTTTGAGACCTTTACTTTCGGCAATATATTTTCTTAAATTAACAATAAAGTCGCTTTCACCCATGTCAAAATCATCTTCGTCAAGGTAGTGAGCGTCCGAAACAATTGTATAAATCTGGGTTTGTAAAGAATCTTTTGGATTCGGTGTTTTATAAGTGTATGAATTGTTTGAAATTGGCGCTAGGACTTTTACTTTTTTTCGTACTGGGACTTGTCCAAACATCAGATTAGCTGTTAAAACCAAAATTAGGATGCAATATATTTTGTTTAAAATCGTCATAGTTTGTATTTTTAAAATTAATCTTGAACAAAATTTGGAATTTCTACCAAGTCGCCCGAATTTTTTGGAATGAAAAAGCCGCCATTCTCTCTCATTATCACGTATTTATTTTTGTCTATTTTAAAGTAAATCAAAGCAGATTCTTTGTCATTAGTTTTCGAATAACCAGAGTTTAGTTTTATTGTTTTGGTCATAAATTCTGGCGAGATAAAGGATAATTCTTCTGTAATATTTTTATCAGCATTTTTCCATTTTTTATTTGAAAATCGCTTGTATATTTCCTCTTTATTAAGCTTTGAGATATCGGATACAGGAATGACTTTCGTTTCAGCATCGAGATAATCTTTCATTTCCTGCCATGCGGAGCCCGAATAATTATCCCATTTTAGGCGCATGAATTTTTGCCCATTATCAGAGAAAATTTGATAGTCAGTTTCCCGATATTTGTCAGATGTTGGGTGTTTTTCTAAAAAATGTAAAGTGCCTCTGTAGATAAGAATGTGGCTGATATTTCTGGTTTCAACATCATAAAATTGGAAGCTTTTGTATTCGATATATGCTGGCGATTCTGCCATCGTATTTCTATTTTGCGGAAAATAATAAAACTGTTTAGCATTTTTGAGCTGACGTTCTGGATAATAGTAAGAAAGACTATCCAATGACTGAAAGAGATTGCCGTCTTGGTCGTAGCTTTTTTCACTAATAGTTTGGTTGTTTTTAAATTTATATTCGACCGCTGTTTTTAGAGTATTTTTCCAGTAAAGTATTTTGGTGATAGTTTCTTGAGCTTCGTTGCTTGTAGGTATATCAACAAATTCATAGTTTTTGCTTTCTTTATTAAATCTATAATAATTATTGTCATTGCTGTTAGAATTGCCGATGGTTCCAGAGATTAATCTTCCATTTTTGTAAATCGATTCTCCTAAAATGCTTCCATCAATTTTGTATTCAATGGTTTTTCCATGTTTTAAACTGTCACCGTATTCTACAGTTTTCCAAATTTTACCATCGTCAAAATAGTAAGTTAGTTTCTTGTGTTTGCTTTTATTAATGTATTGTTGATCCGAGTTGTCGTTACCATTTGGATTATACCAATAGACGTCGCCAACATAGTTTTTTTCGACACCATCTGCGTAGTAAGCTTGCATTTGTAAGATTTTTCCGTTGCTGTAATAATCACGCAGTAATTCTAGATTTCCTATTTTAGGAAGTGGGAGAGGACGGTAAAAAGTGGCTTTAGTTTTGGTAGTCTCTTTCCAGGCAGCGTCGAAATATTTATTTTTCTCTTGCGAAAAGATCCAACAAGAAAATAGAAATGATATTAGTAAAAATTGTTTTTTTATCATTTGATTGGTGTTTTAGAAGTGACTAAAATTAATTTCTTGTTTGCATAACAACTGACTGTACTTTGCGGTCGCCATCATAACTTATGATTTTTCCGATGCAGTCTTTGTTGAGGGAAGATTCTGTTTCGAGAATCAATCTTCCATTTCGGATTAATGCATTGCGATCGATTCCTCCAGAGTCACTCACCAGATTTTCAGTTATTAAATTATTCTGTGCATCATAATTTTTAATTCTCGAAAAAGTCGTTGTGTCATCATAAGGATATTGATATACGGAGGTCGACTCTAACTTGCCGTCAGAAAAATACTTTTCAGTCTCCACACGACCAAAATCATCGTAGACATAGTGATACTCTGACCTGATGTTGTTATTCGCCGTATAACTTCTCAATGTCGCAATTTTTCCGATTTTATTAAAAAGATACTCCTCTCTCGTATTCCCATAGATAACGACGAATCTATCTTTTAAATATTTAAAACCTGTGCTACTAATCCATTTGTCGTTATCGAAAGTTGCGATGGAATCGATTAAATCAAGTTTGTTAAAGTAATATCTAATGCTAGTCGTTTTGCCATTAATTGTACTACGACTTGTTAGGATTCTGCCATCTTTGTAGGTTGTAGTGTAATCATAGACCTTTTTCTTCATTTCTAAATCTGAGAATACGTTATATGTAATTGGACCGTTACACTTTTTATCGCGCGCATGTGGCGCAAGCGGATAGTAACGATTGTTGCTGTATTTTATTAGGTTATAAGCGTAGTCTTGTGTCGGTGTAAACGGAATTGCCCAAATGGAATCAATAGTTTTTGATGTTCTATTTTTGAAAGGATTGACTTTCGGTGTATTTTGTTTTAATTCACCAAAATCAGTTTGAAGGTGTCTCTTTATCAAATTTTCATAATTCGAAGTTTTGTATTCGATTAGTGGAAAATGTTCTCCATCAAAAAGTATCATAGCTGTTGGTTTGGTAAATGTATTGACATCTACATACCAGGTTGTTGTTCCATTAGAGAATTTAAAAGTTTTAGCATTGATTCTTCCCACTAACAATTTGTCTGTTGCCCCACCGAAACTATTGTAGATTTTGTTAGATAATTCGGTGTGTTCTTTTAGTGGTTTCTCGTGTGCTTTTAAGTTTTCATTCTGAACAAAAAAGAGGGCTTTCGTGGGTTTGCTGATTCCGAAATCGGCTTTATCATTTGTTGTCGCAGTACGGATGGGAGATGTCGTACAGGAGTATAACGCAACTAATAATAGAAGTAGGTAATTTTTCATCATTTCATTTTTAGCTTATTGTTAAATTCTATTCTTGATTTTGCAATCTAGATTTTTATAAAAACTTAACTGAATTAAAAGTACTAAAAATGTTTTTGTAAAATTTCCTTATAACAAAGAATTTTTATTGAGGTGAAAAGATACAGTATAAACAAAAAAAAAACCTCCAGAAAAATCTGAAGGTTTTAAGTAGCCCGTAGGGGAATCGAACCCCTCTTACCAGAATGAAAATCTGAGGTCCTAACCGATAGACGAACGGGCCATTTTATCGTCTTACGCTAACTTGTTAACGTGTTTAGTCAATTTGCTTTTTAAGTTTGCAGCTTTGTTTTTGTGGATGATGTTTTTCTTCACCAACTTGTCTAACAAAGAAATTACTTTTGGTAATTGCTCAGTAGCTACAGACTTTTCCGTTTCATTACGTAATACTTTCAAAGCTGTTCTAGCAGTCTTGTGATAGTATCTGTTTCTTAATTTTCTTTTTTCGTTCTGTCTGATTCTTTTCAGAGCAGATTTATGATTTGCCATAACTCCTAAAACTTGGGTGCAAAGATATGCATTTTTTTTAAACTTCAAAATCTTTTTTCAAAATTTATGAAAATTATTTTTACTAAGGATTATTGGGCAATTGCTGAGGTTTTTTTATTTTTTATAAATATTACTTTTTTCGAAGGCCGGTTCTTCTTTATTATGATGATAATTGCTAAGAGTAGGGCTAGGAGAGTCTTGTTTTTTAATCAATGTCAATTTAGCTTGTTTTAACAACTTAATGTGGGTAAAATTCTTTTTTAAGATTGGATGCTTTTGGTTTGATTAAAAAAATATGAGATTTAATTTTTTGTCTTTGCCTAAATAAAATGTGATTTTGAAAATAAGGCACAAAAAAAACCTTCAGAAAAATCTGAAGGTTTTAAGTAGCCCGTAGGGGAATCGAACCCCTCTTACCAGAATGAAAATCTGAGGTCCTAACCGATAGACGAACGGGCCATTTTATCGTCTTACGCTAACTTGTTAACGTGTTTAGTCAATTTGCTTTTTAAGTTTGCAGCTTTGTTTTTGTGGATGATGTTTTTCTTCACCAACTTGTCTAACAAAGAAATTACTTTTGGTAATTGCTCAGTAGCTACAGACTTTTCCGTTTCATTACGTAATACTTTCAAAGCTGTTCTAGCAGTCTTGTGATAGTATCTGTTTCTTAATTTTCTTTTTTCGTTCTGTCTGATTTTTTTCAGAGCTGATTTATGATTTGCCATAACTTTCTAAAAATTGACTGCAAAGATATGAATATTTTTTAAACTTCAAAATCTTTTTGTAGATTTTTTTTCAAAATTAAATTTTCGTAGCCTATAGGGGAATCGAACCCCTGTTGCCAGGATGAAAACCTGGAGTCCTTACCACTAGACGAATAGGCCATTCGTTTTTTTGTGGTTGCAAAAGTAGATACTTTTTTTATTTCTTGCAAATCTTTTTTTAGTTTTTCAAGACTTTTTGAATGATAGAATTCTTAATGCCTTTATTTTCAATGTCTTTTTTTGCGGCAACAGCGTCCTCCAAAGTTTTATATTTACCATAAGTGTAGTAAAAAATTCCTTTTTCTTTTGTTCTTTCTACATCTTTTAGGGTTTTTAGAAGATAAGAATCGCTTTTTAATTTATCCTCAGTAACGGCTACTTCTAGCGTATAATATCCAAATCCTAACGTCTGATTAGGTAAGAAACTGATTGCCATTGCATTTCTGAAACCTGCATCTTTAGCAGTTTTAAGATTGTTGTCTCGTACCGATGCAAGATTTGTAACAGCGTAATAATACTTGTAAACGTTGTTTTCTTTGATTGGTAAAATATAATTTAAACCTTTTAAAGCGGCATCATTTTCGTTATAACGTGTCGCAGTGCTCATCAACAAGATTCTGAAATCATTTTTCATTGGGATCTCAGCTGGTTTCACTGGTTCTGGTTCTTTTGCTGCAGCGAATCCTCCATTCATCGCTTTTCTGTAATCTAATAAAGCTTTGTAAATACTTTCTGCAACTTCTTTTTGACCTTTCTCCGAAGAAAGATAAGCCGCGTCGTCATAATTGTTAACGAATCCAGTTTCTACAAGTACTGACGGCATCGCATTTTTTCTGAGTACGTGTAGATCTGCTTGTTTTACACCACGAGAAAAGCGTTTGTTATCTTTTACAAAATTTTCTTCGATAAGTCCACCTAGCCATTGACTAGCTTCCAGATATTTACTCTGCTGAATTTTTAAAGCAATTAGAGATTCTGGAGAACGTGGGTCATAGTTGGCGAAATTTTGTTTGTCATTTTCATCTAAGAAAATCACTTCGTTTTCCGCTTTTGCAACTTCTAGGTTCGCTTTGTTTTGGTTAGGGCCTTGTACAAAAGTTTCGGTACCTTGAGTTGTAATGTTACTTCCTGGCGAAGAGTTGACGTGTATGGATACAAAAAAGTCCGCTTTATTTCGGTTAGCAAGGTCGGTTCTGGAAGTCAGAGAAGGATATTCGTCAATCTTTCTTGTATAGATAACCTTGAAATCTTTGTTTTTTTCGAGCATTTTGCCCAATTTTAAAACAACGCCCAAGGTGATATCTTTTTCTTGTACTCGCCCGAGGTCGCTATAGTTTCTGTTAGCGCCAATGTCCGATCCACCGTGTCCTGCATCCAATACAACAGTGAATTTTTTCTGGCTAAAACCTAAGACTGAAAGCAATACTAGAAGTATGCTAATATATTTTTTGGAATAAAATTCTTTAGTAAACATATTAATTTTTAAAAATTAATTAATTTTGACCCGAATTACAGATGTACTGATTTGGGCAAAAGCATTTTCAAAAATATACCACTATTTTTAATTTTCCTAATTTTTAACAGTTTTTTAGCACAACAAAAGCCTATTAAAACTATTGAAATTGGGACGAAACAAGATACCATTCGTAAGAATGATACGATTCCTGCAAAGGAGCAATTAGAGGGCATTGTTAAAACAAAAGCCGATGTAGAACGCAATTCTTTTTCCACAAAACAAACCTTCCTCGAAAAAAATGCACAGGTCATCTACCAAGATATGCAGATTGATGCTGACTATATTCGAATCGATTGGTCGAATAGTAAAATATATGCGCGTGGAGGTCTGGACGAGAAAGGTCGGGTTAAAGAACCTGCGGTCGCTACACAAGCTGGTAAAAAGTATGAGTACGACGAGGTTATCTACGATTATAAAACCAAACAAGCGGTTGCTTTTAATGCCAGAACAGAAGAGAGTGAAGGCGTTATTGTAGCGCAAAAAACCAAAAAGTATAACGACTCTGTGTTCTTTATGAGAAACGGAAAATATACGACAGATACTTATTTTATTCAGAAGAAGGATACGATTGCGGATTATTATTTACTAGCTCCGAATATTAAATTAGTAAAAGGTAAAGAAAGTTCTCAGGTTATCACAGGGCCAATCCAGATGTACATTGAGCAGGTGCCAACACCTTTGGTAATGCCATTTGCGATTTTGCCATTTTCGGAAAAACGTTCTGCTGGTATTTTGATACCGAGTTTTGGAGAGCGTCAGGATGTTGGTTTTTTCTTAAACGGTCTTGGCTATTATCAACCTATTGGAGAACATTTTGATTTAAAAATTCTATCGGATCTTTATACAAAAGGTAGCTGGAATCTTCGCCCAGAGATGAATTACCTCAAAAAATACCGTTACAGTGGACGTTTCAATGCGGAGATTGGGACTATTGTTAGAGGGATAAAAGGTTTGGACGACTATTCGCGATCGTCAACCTATAAAATTGCTTGGACGCACACGCAGGATAATAAAGCCAATCCGTTATTTACTTTTAATGCGGCAGTAGATATCACGAGTCAAAAGTTCTATAGTAACCTTTTGAACAACAATTATATTTACAATAACGAAAATCTAAAAACAAATCAAACCTCTAGGGTTAGTATTCAGAAGCGTTTTTTGAATTTGCCGATTACTATTAATGCCAATGCAACTTATTCACAGAATTTTGCGACAGGAGTTACGGATATTCGTTTGCCAGATTTAACGGTGGCTATGAGTCAGTTCTATTTATTTAAACCAAAAACTGGTATGCGAACTGGACTTTTGGAAAATCTAACGGTCAACACTGGTTTGTCGATGACCAATTATGTGCAAACAAAAGAGGAGGAGTTGTTCAAAGATCAAATGTGGAAAGACATGAAGACGGGGCTTCGTAATAATATTGCCTTGTCGAGCAATACGAGTATTGCTAAATATTTGACTTTTACTATTAGTGCAAATGTTGATAATGTTTTAACAACGAAAACAATTGAGAAGCGTTACAATGTATTGACAGATAAAGTTGATAATATTACTAAAAATCAGTTTGCTGGATTTTCAACCTTCAATACTTCGGCGAGTTTGCAAACCGTACTTTATAAGTTTTTAAACTTTAAAAAAGGATCAACTATAGAGGCGATTCGACACATGGTGACACCAAGTGTTAGTTTCAATTATACGCCAGATTTTGCTGCTAAAAATTGGGGCTATTACCGAGCGTTTTATGGATCTCGCGGCGAAATGACTACCTATTCTATTTTTGAAGGTGGTATTTATGGTGCGCCAAGTGCAGGACTTACACAAAGTATTGGTTTTAATATCGCTAATAATTTAGAAATGAAAGTGAAGTCTAAGTCAGACTCAACTGGTGTTAAAAAACTTAAGATTTTTGAAAACTTAAACATTTCTGGTAACTACAACTTTGCAGCAGATAAGAACAAATGGTCGGTGATTAGTGTTAGCTCTCAGTCGTCTTTCTTTAATAGTAAGTTGACGGTTAATACGATGTTAACTTTAGAACCTTACAAAATTCTATATGATGCGACAGGTAATAATGGCGTGCGTACAGAAGATTTTGGACATTTCAGTTTGCAAGGCTTTAATTTGCAGTTAGGTTATTCATTAAGCGATGAGATTTTTGGTAAGAAAGAGGAGCTAGGCAAAATTTATAAAAAGAAAGGTGAAATCCGTAACGAAGAGTATTATTTTGATGAGGATAATTATGCGAGATTTACACAACCTTGGAGTTTACGAATTAATGCAAATTATGCTTATACAAGAGGCTTGTCATTATTCGGAACCAAAATGGCAACCGCAGGATTAGATGGAAACATCAAGCTGACACCTTTTTGGAATATAACAGGTCGGGCATCTTACGACTTTATATCAAAAGAAATATCACAAGCATCATTAGGTTTTTCTCGTGATCAACGAAGCTTTACGATTAGCTTCAACTGGGTGCCTTTCGGTGTTTACAAAGTCTATGACTTCTTTATCGGTATTAAAGCCAATATCTTGAGCGATGCTATTAAATACAAAGATCGAAGCTTTACCCAACCAAGAAGTAGCTTCTAAAATTGATAAAAATGCTTAGATTTGTAAGCGAAATCAACATTAAACTATGAAGAAAATCATCAATACAGATAAAGCGCCAGGCGCGATTGGTCCTTATTCTCAAGCTATTATGGCAAATGGCATACTCTATATTTCGGGACAGATCCCAGTTGATCCTCAAACAGGAAAATTGGCTGAAGGTATCGAAAAAAGTACGCATCAAGTGATGAAAAACTTAGAAGCGATATTAACAGAAGCTGGTTTGACATTTAGCCACGTTGTTAAAGCAACAATTTTCTTAAAAAGTATGGACGACTTTGCTGTGATGAATGATATCTACGCGTCTTACCTAGATGCTGCTGCCTTCCCAGCTAGAGAAACAGTGCAAGTGTCCTGTCTTCCTAAAAATGTAGATGTAGAAATTTCTATGATTGCACACGCTGATTAATGAATTTTTTTAGAAACTTATTTGGTGTTATCTGTGGGCTTGTTGTAGCAGGACTCATTATTTCGCTAGGGATACGAATTAACCCAAGCTGGATTAACTATGAAGAATGGGCGCCATTTGAGCATTGGAAACAACAATTAATTGCGGTTAAGGAGCAGGAAAGCTTTTTTGCAGCTCTGTTATTTTTCGGTGGACTTGGTGTAAGTGTCGGCGGCGTTGTAACGGCTCTTATCGTTAAATATGCAAAAGTTGCTTATGCTATTTTGATAGGTTTTATCATGCTTTTCATCGCGATGCTTGATATTATTATCTATCCTTATCATCCCACGTTTTATAAAATTTCCATATTTCTAGTCTTTTTCCCTTTCTCTTGGATTGGAGGGAAAATCGTGGAGGTTATCTACGAACGGAAAAAGAAAACGGAAGCAAAAAAGAATCAGATTAATCATAACTAAGCAAGCCTTTTGGTTTGCTTTTTTTTGTCTAGTTTAGTTGACGTTTTAAAATTTTAAAAGATATTTGTAAAAAAAATAAAACTATTAAACATGGCAGAATTAGAAGTTGCTAAATCGACAAAGAAAATCTACGACACTGCACAATCCAGAGAGCATAATGTACTCCATAAGCTTAAAGAAATTGGTATGGAAATCGCCATTATCATCTTTGCAGTATCGGTTTCTATCGCTTTTCATAATTGGAGCGAAGAGCGACATGAGCAGAAAGAAGTAAAGCATTTTTTGCTCGGAATTAAAAAAGATTTGAGAAGCGATATTGCAAAAATGCAAGGCGATATGGAGGCATATAAAAATCAGAAAAAATTCTTTGGATACATTGCAAGAATTCCGAATGGTCAAGTTGCCAGCCAGGATTCTATACATCTTAACCGAGATTTTATGTTTAATTTTACTGGGTTTAATGGTAATCAAGGGCGTTATCAAGGTTTTAAATCTTCTGGTAAAATAGGTTTTATTGAGAATGAAGAACTTCAGAATGATATTTTAGATTTTTATGAGGAAGATGTCCCGCTTTTAATAACCTCGACGGATTTTTATAAATCTCAGAAATTAAAATATGCAGATTTTCTTTTTGACCATGTTCAAAACTATCCAGACGGCAATTTTTTAAAAATGATCTCTTCGGACCCTATTAAGAATAGAAGCAAAGTTTATCTCTCGGCTGTGGATCAGATAATTGGTAATTATACGAAGTGTATCCAACAGATGGAAAAGATTGTTACTAAAATCGACCACGAGTATAAGCATTAAGTTTAATTATACTTTTTCTATTAAAGAAATCTTGAGTGTTATTAAGCTTATCAGATTTCTTATATATACAGTAAAACACAATTATAAAAGGGAAAAAACTATTAACATTCGTATTCTACATCGGCTTTGCAATTGCAGTTGGATAGGCTAAGAACTACGATAAAAAGCTTGCGGATTCACTTAGTCCCGATCAATATGGCATTCGTCCTTATGTTATTGTGCTAATGAAAACTGTTCCGACTGAAATTGACGACAAAAAGAAAATGTCAGAATTGATGTGAGGACATCTTGATAATATTGGAAAGCTTGCAAAAGATGGCAAACTGTCTGTGGCAGGTCCTTTCTTTGATAAAAACGACAGAGATTATCGTGACGTTTTTAACTTTAATGTTAAAAGTATTGATGAAGCTGATGCTATGATGGAAACCGATCCCGCAGTTATGGCAGGTGTTTTTGCTTATGAAAGTTTCAAATGGTATGGCTCGGCGGCTTTACCAATGTATTTGAGATATCACGGAAAAATCTTTAAAGAAAATCCGTACATCATGGAAAGCAATTATCTCGACAGTGTTAAAAAAACAGTTCGAATATTACAAAAGTCTTGGCGATAAAAACCTTCCAACAACTTTCAGACGAGGCTTTATTTTGGCGGTATAACGAAGAAAGTAACAGCCTTGCAATTATCGTAAAACACCCTTGGGGTTGTCGCGCTGGACAGATTTTTTGACAACGGATGGCGAAAAAGACAATCGTAATCGTGACTCAGAGTTTGAAAATGATATTAAATCTCGAGCAGATCTGTTAGAAAAATGGAATGCTGGCTGGACTTATCTTTTTTCTGCATTAAACGATTTTACGGAAAATAACTTGCATAAGATCATCTATATTCGCAACCAAGGTCATACGGTTTTGGAAGCCATCAATAGACAGTTGGCACATTATCCTTATCATGTTGGGCAAATGGTTTTCATAGGAAAGTTGATTGCCAATAATAATTGGAAAAGTCTATCTATCCCAAAAGGACATTGGAAAGTCTATAATGATGAAAAATTTTCGCAACCGAAACATCAAAAACATTTTAGCGAAGAAATGCGTAGAAAACTTGAAAATAATCAATAACAAAAAACACTCAAAGATTCGAGTGTTTTTTGTTTGAAAAATATAGTTTTGAGTGAAAAATGTAAACTAAAAATTTTTGGTTAATAAGCTTCGATCTTGATTTTTTAAAATTGATTTTCATTTTAGGATTTTGTGATCCGCTGACCGTTGAGTCTTAAAAAAGAGTCACTTCATACCTCGGAAATGTCGTATTCCTCAACATCTTTAAGGTGGATGACCATCTTTTGTTTTTCTGGCAAATCATTGATGAATCTCAAGATTTGCTCTTTCAAATTATTGGTTTCTATTTGATAAAGCTCGGATCTTCCATGTTCTAATTGTGCAAAATTTTGTTTAACAACATGGTGCTTCAGCCGGTTGAGACATTCATTTTTCACACATCTTAATACATAAGATTTCAGATCATTATAGAAAGTAATTCTTCTTTTTTCTGCCAAAACTTTATCAATAATTCCATCGTTACATCTTCCGCTTCATCGGCGCTCATAAGGAATCTTTTCGCAAAACGATACATCTCATCCTTGAGTGTATATATCGATTCTTGAAATACTTGTGTAGTGATGTTATGTTTCCTGGTTTATAAATAAGACACCTGTAATTACAAAAATATTACATTTGAAAAAAAGCATCTAATTATATTTAAATAATTGATTATTAATGTAATATATTTAGTAAGAATAAAAAAGAGCAATAGTGAAAATTACTATTGCTCAAAATTTAATTGATAGGAATGTACTAGCTTCGAAATTAGTTTTATTACGCTAGATTATTAAAAATTAATTTTTATCCCAGAAGAGTTTAGTTGTTACAGCATCACCTCCGATTTTAGCGGCAGCTGCAGTAACATTGGCTCTATTTAAAGTGTATTCTTGAGCAGAATAAATCATTCTTACCGGAACTCCAGCAACATTGGAATTAGGAGGATTAATTAACGACGGAGTATCTAGTCTTCTTACGAAATTCCAAGCGGCAAAAGCTCTATTGTACATCGCCACCCACGCTTCTTCGCCAATTGATTTTTTCCAATTGTTTGCGTTATAAGGATTGGCAGCAAGATAAGCACTTGCAGATTCTGAAGTTAGACCATATTCTGTCATGGACTCCGTTACTGCAGCGTTATAAAATGTTTCAGCGGTTCCACCTACATTAAATCCTCTTGCGGCAGCTTCCGCTTTCATAAATAGCACTTCTGAATAACTAAGTAGGTTAGATGCTGTGGTAGATTTCTTAAAGCTATCAGCAACATGAGAGTAATTTGCATATGGATTGCCAGTAGGAGAACCATATATCCCTCCAATGAATTTGCCATCCTTTTTTGTGAACCAAACATCTCTACGAGGATCTACTTTTGTATTCATCATATTAATTAAAACATCAGAAGGCACAAAATCATCTCTGTTTGACGCTACTAAATTATCAAATAAAGGATTTGTAAAAGTTACGCCGTCATATACAAAAGTGTAGGAATCTGCTGTTGCAGTCATGACTCCTGATGCTATAGCTTCTTCAGCTAATTGTTTTGCTTTGGCAGGATCCACATCTGATAAATTAAGAGCTAACCTCAATTTGATAGAGTTTGCAAGTTTCTTCCATTTAGTCATATCACCTTTAAAGGCAATATCATTAACCTCATAGCCTTTTGCTGAAGTATTTATTTTAGTAATTGCGAAATCAATTCGTTTTACCAAGTCATTATAAATTGCTCTTGCATCATCATATTTTGGCGCAAAACCATCTGAGCTTGCTTTCAAAGCATCTGTATAAGGGACATCTCCCCATGTGTCTACCACATTTTCCCACACAAAAATTTGTGAAATCTCATTGGTAGCCCATTTATTACTTGCAATAACAGGGTCATTGGTTTCTTTTAATAATGCTTCTTGAGCTTTTACAAAGTTATTAAGACTATAGACATACATTCTTTGAAAATGTCCTCTAGGCTGTGCACGTGTAATTAGGTTATAGTTCATTTCGTCAGTATAAGTCGTTTCTGACCATTGCTGAGTGAAAAATCTATAGTTGTTAAAATTAACGCTTGGATTATCGATATAATAAAACTCTTGGTATTGCCCCATTGATAATAATACCCCTGAGGTTAAGCTAGAAGGATGCTTCTCATCGTTATTAAGAAGCGTGGTGTCCCTCTCACACGAGCTAAGTGTAGTTATTGCTATTGCTAGACCTAAAAAGGTTTTAAAAATATTTTTCATTGTGTGAATAATTTAGAATTTAAATGTTACATTAACTCCGATATCTCTTGTTGTTGGTAAAGAACCAATCGAATAACCATAACCTCTGATACCTCCTCCTAGAGTAGATTCTGGATCGGCATAAGGTAAATTTTTATGAATTATCCAAAGATTTCTTCCAACTATAGATATTTTAGCCTCATTAACGAATGTCCCTTGTAAAAGAGTCTTAGAAAGTGCATAGCTAATACTTGCTTCTCTTAATTTTACAAAAGATCCATCGTACACATAATCACTTGTAGGTCTTTTTTGGTAACCAAGGTTTCCGTATACAGAAGCATCAATTTCTTTTGTATTTACTTGTCCAGATGCTGTAACGCCAGGAAGAACTACTTTCCCAGATCTATAATTGCCACCTGCTGTATCAACGTATAAACCAGTTGAAGAAGCGTAATACATATCGGTTGAGAAGATATCACCGCCTTTTCTTACATCAATTAGGAAGGATAAGCTTACCCCCTTATAAGAAAATGAATTTCTGACACCGCCTATCCAATCTGGAGTTGTGTTACCGATGATTTGATTACCCTTAAGTTTGTAAAAACCAGAAGCATCAACAATTTTATTTCCGTTAGCGTCATAAGTGTAGTCACTTCCTCTTATAGTTCCCCATTTTTCTCCTTCAGTTGCATTAACCGATGCCCCACCTTGTATACTTGTTAATAGATAATTGCTAACATCGCTGGTGGCGTTGTGTAATAGTTCTACTACTTTGTTTTCATTTTTAGACCAGTTGATATCCATGTTCCATGTAAAGTTGTTTGTCTTAATAGGAACTAAACCTAACTGAACTTCGATACCTTTATTGTCGATCTGTCCGGCATTAACCATCGCAAAGTTAAGTCCAGATCCTGCAGAGATAGGTAATTGAAGAATTTGATCGAAAGTTTTAGTTTTGTAGAAAGCAGCATCAAAATTAATGCGACCTTTTAAAATTTGAATTTCGGTTCCAAATTCAAATTCTTTAGATCTCTGTGGTTTTAAACCGTTATTCGGACGTATTGTTTGACTGTTTTGCATAACAATATTATTATTAAACAAACCAGCATACGAATAATAGAATTGTAATTGGTAAGGATCTGCTGTACCTCCGACTTCAGCATAATTAGCACGAACTTTCCAAAAACTTAACCAAGACGGCTTTATGAATTCTGACAAAATAAATGATCCTGTAAATGAAGGATATGTAAATACATTATCACCTTTTGGCAATGTAGAACTTTCATCAGCTCTAAAGGTCGCATCTAAATAAAAGAATTTATAGAAATCGAAAGATGCAGTTGCATAAGCACTTGAGGTTACTGTAGTATAAACATTTTCATCAGGTGGTAAGATCGGTAACTTTGAGTTAGCTAAAGAATATATCCCAGGGGTTTCTAGCCCGCCTTCAGTAGATGCATATATTGAGTTAGAATAATTTCTACGCACGTTACCTCCAACAATTCCACTAACATTGATGTCCTTAGTAATGTCAACCTTATAGTTTAAAAACAAATCGTAGTTAGCCTCTGTAGTCACCAGATTTTGTCTACTAAAGCCTGAACTCACATTTTTTTGGGAAGCCCCGAAGGCCTTAGGAATTGAATTAGGAGCAAGCCTATTTTCGAATAAGGTTGTAGCATTATCATAAGAAATTTTTCCAGTTAAAGTAAAGTTCTTATTAAAGTCATAGCTAATTTGTGCATAAGAAAAACTTCTTGTTCTATCATCAGTACCATAACTTTGATAACGTTGGTAATAGGGGTTATTCCAATAAGCTGCGACAGGATTATTTGCACTCTTTAAATTCCATGTTTTGTTAAGTTCTCCACTATTATAATAAGCATTTCTAACATCTATAATGTCGACATTAGTTTGCCACCATTGTATAAATCCACCCACAAGGTTACCAGAATAATTAGCATCATTACGACCTTTAGTTTGTTGTATTACCAAGGTAGAATATACTGTAGCATGCAATTTATCAGTTAAGTCGTAATTGATTTTAGTGGACAAAGTATTCTTTCTTAAGTCCGAGTTAGGCATCAAACCACTTGACAACATGTTATCATAAGACAACATGAAGTTATTTCCTTTTTTACCCTTTTCTAAAGTGATGCCATTAACATAGCTTATTGGCGTTTCGAAAAAATCAATTGGACCATGTTTAGCTGCAACATACGGCGTTGCTTTTTTAAAATTTTTAGAATTAGGATCAAGAGAATCCCATTGATAAACTAAAAGATTAGGATTAAATTCTGGTCCCCATGATGCATCGTCACCTAGGTTAACATATGGCGTACCATTACTGGCTGTCTCTTTAAATTTCATTGCATATCCTGCCCCATATCGAGTTTGATATTCGGGGAAAGTAGACTTGTCAATAAAACCAGCTTGTATAGAGCTCGAAAGTGTTATTCCCCAGCTTCCGTCATTGCTGTTTCTACCATTTTTAGTAGTAATTACAATAACTCCATTTAGTCCTCTCTCACCATAAAGAGCAGATGCTGCAGCTCCTTTTAGGACGTTTACTGATGCAATATCATCTTGATTGATATCGGAAAGTAAATTTCCCATATCTTGGTTGGTTTTTGTATCATAGGTTGATGAGTTGTTAACTGGTGAACCATCTATTACAATAAGTGGATTAGCACCAGCCAAACTTTTAATACCCCTAATAACCAAATTGGAAGATCCTCCAAAGTTACTATTAGTGTTAACTTGTAAACCGGCGACTTTACCAGACAATTGAGATGCGATATTACCAGTATTGGTTGTGCCTTCAAAAAGTTTTTCGGCTTTTACCTCTTGAGATGCATAGCCTAGAGACTTTTTCTCTCTTTTAATTCCAAGAGCTGTAACTACAACCCCTTCAATATTGTCGCTTTAGCACTATCTTGCGTTTTGACCTGGGCATTCAGCAGGGCATAAGATGATGATAAAACAATCACTAGAATAGTATTTGTAATTTTCTTCATTGTTAGTTAGTATTAATATTAATCACACAAATATGTGTATTATTCTTAATAAAACAATGAAAAGAGTTAAAATTTGTTAATATTACTATTGAATATTTACTAAGTTTCTGAAAATCAATGCTTAAAAATAGCTTAAAGACTGAGTGGAATAGCCTAAAAATACTTTTTTTTAACATAAAAATCACAACATACTTGCGGATTATTTAATATATTTCCACTAAAAAACCTATTTATTTTCGGTTTTGGTAATTTTTGCTGTGCTGAATTTGAACTGTAATTGCTTTTGGATGTTGAATCCACTTTGCGCCCCACTATCCCTTTTTCGAAAACTTCCAAAATCTTTCCGATTTTAGACGAGTAAAAAAAGCGCCTAAATTTATTCAAACGCTTGATTTTTAATAATATAAAATTTAATATTTCTCGTAGATATATTTTAAAATTTCTTTGTCAATTTCTGTTAAAGCAACTTTACGACGTTCCATGACTTTCTCCGAAACTTCGTAAGCTTTCTCGAGTTTAAACTTTTCATCACCTTTCATACCGCCCCAGCTAAAATTTTCTACCAAGTTTGGTGGAAATCCCGCTTTAAAAATGTTAGCAGCAACGCCAACTACAGTACCAGTATTTAGCTGTGTGTTAATTGCCGTCTTAGAATGATCTCCCATAATCAAACCGCAAAACTGAAGTCCAGTATCTTCAAAGCGTTTGGATTTGTAGTTCCAAAGTTTGACAGAAGCATAATTGTTTTTAAGGTTTGAAGAATTGGTGTCAGCGCCTAGATTACACCATTCGCCAATCACCGAATTGCCAACAAATCCGTCATGTCCTTTATTCGAAAAGCCGAAAACCACAATGTTGTTAACCTCACCACCAATTTTAGAATGAGGTCCTATGGTCGTTGCACCATAGACTTTTGCACCAAGATTACATTTAGAATGCTCACACAACGCAATTGGTCCACGCAGGTTGCAACCCTCCATAACTTCGGCTCCTTTTCCAATGTAGATTTTGCCAGTTTTACAATTAATAGTTGCAAACTCTAGCACCGCACCTTCTTCGATAAACAGATCTTTTTTATCGCCCAAAAAGCCACATGTTGACGATAATTCTTGCGAGGTGCGACCTTTCGTTAACAAATCAAAATCGAAATCGATAGCTTTCTCATTGTACGTAAAGAGATCTGTAGGTTTTTTGAAAAACAAAATATCTTCTGTAACATCGGTCATTTTCTCAATCTGGTTAAGAGAGAAATTTTCCATGTTGATGTTAGCCGCCAAAAGCTCGTTGTCGTAGACTAGCGCTTCACCAGCTTTCAGATCTTTAATTTGTTGTAAAAGACTTTCTGATGGTAAGAAATTCGGAACAATAAAAAGGCTTTGTCCCGCCCCTGGTTTTTTATATTTTTCTTGTAAAAAATCTTCGGTGATATAAAAAGAATTTTCTATATCCAAAAGCTTTTTCCAGCGTTCCGAAAAAGTCAAAATCCCCACACGCATTTCTGCGACTGGTCGTGTAAAAGAAAGCGGAAGAAAATCTTCCCAATATTGTGCGTCCGAAAATACGATTTGCATTTTAGTTATTGGTTGTTGGTTAGTAGGTGTTGGAGGTTTTCCAAGATTTTCACAAATTTAACAAAAAAAGCTTCCAGAAAATCCTAAAGCTTTTATATTTTACGTTAATTCTGCTAAACGAAATTTGTTTTTGGGCGTGCCCTCTTTGTTTTCCCACATCTCAAACCTGTAAGGTTTCCCCTGTCAAAAACAAAGCGGTCGGTCTTCGCGCAGTCGCTGTTTTTTTTCAAAAAAAAAACGAGCTCCGACAATGCGCTTCGCCCTCACGCAGATGGCGGACATTTATTCCTTGATTCTCAAAAATTCTTTGGCGAGCTCTATCATCTTTGGATCACCCGTGTATTTTCCTTTTTCGTCAGAAAGTTTTACCGTTGGGATCCATTCTTTATTTGGTGCCTGTACACCGATCAGTTTCATAACGATGTTCATAGGTTTTAGGCCGACATCGTTGGTGAGATTGGTGCCAATCCCGAATGAGATGCCGATTTTTCCACGACAAGCTTTTGTAATTTCATCCACTTTTTCGAGGTTAAGTCCATCCGAAAAAATAATGTACTTGAAAAGCGGATTAATGGCCAAAGATTGATAATGTGCGATTGTTTTTTCAGCAAATTCTATTGGATCGCCGCTGTCGTGACGTACCCCATCGAAGAGTTTTGAAAACTTTTTGTCAAACTGCTGGAAGAAAACATCAGTTGTATAAGTATCGGACAAGGCTACGCCTAAGTCGCCACGATAAACATCGATCCAATGTTCTAGCGCTAAAGAATTTGCCATTTTGAAACCGAACTCCGCCGCGTGGAACATAAACCATTCGTGGGCGTGGGTGCCGATTGGTTTTACATTAAATTTCATGGCAAAATGTACGTTCGACGTTCCAATGAAAGTTGAGTTTTTGTCCTGCAAAAGTGCTTCCATTACCAAATTATGAACGTGGTAAGAATGTCTTCTTCGTGTTCCGAATTCGGCGAAAGAAACGCCAAGATCTGTCAAGTGTTTTGCTTTTTCGACGGTCTTGTCGATGACTTCTTGGTTGGACTGTCTTTCGAGATGGTTCATCTCATAATGTAATTCGCTAATCAATGCTAGGATAGGGACTTCCCAAAGTATTGTACGGTACCAATAACCTTCGACGCTGACTTTAACGTCGCTGCCGTTTTGTTCGATTTTTACTTCGCTGGGATCGTATTGATAACCTTCTAAAAAATCAAGATAGGGAAGGCTAAGATACGGACAAGTCTTACGGAGGTAGGATTTTTCTTCTTTGGTAAGCTTTAAGTTAGCCATATCGTTAACGGCTTTGCGAAGTTCGTCGGCAAAGTTGTCTGGGAAGTTATGTTGGCCACGGTTGATGAATTCGTATTTGACGATTTCGTTGGTGAAGAGTTTTACGACGGCATTTTGCATCGTTATTTTGTAGAAATCGTTATCTAGGATTGACTTTAGTCTTACATGTTGCATAAAAGCTTGTTTTGTTACACAAATCTACTGAATTATCGTGTGCTGTGTTATACGTTTTAGTTAAAAGAATGTAGGATTTTCAATAATTAGCCCTTTGGGTTGGCGCGAGGTGGCGGAGCGCAGCGGAGCCGTCCGAGCGCCCAACCTAAAGATACAGCGTACAGCGGGTGTAAAAGTCAAAAGCATGACAAATTGCCATGCTCCTGAAAAATTTTATTATTGTTATTTCAAATTATTGCTTTATAAACTTGAAGTTCTTGATGCCGTTTTCGGTTTTGATGTTCAATGTGTAAACGCCTGAAGGCAGTCGCGCAACATTGATCCTTGTAGCAGTTGTCGACATAATTTGCTTGCCACTAAGGTCATAGATGAGGACTTTTTCGATGCTTTTGTTGGTGGCAAGTATGTTGATGAAATCAGATGTTGGATTTGGGAAAATCTTAATCGATTTTGATGGGTCTTCAACGCCTAATTTATCTGTTAATGTGATAGGTTCGCGGAAAAGCGATAATTGCATAAGCTTGTTGCCAATCTTTTTGTAAGTGAATGCTTCGACGGTGTAGGTTGCATAATTTTCGGATTTGACCTCGTTAAAGAAAAGATTTTCGGTGGCTATATTCATGTTTTCGTCCAAGTTTTTGAACCATGTAAAACTGTAATCTGTGCCACTTAAAGATTGATAAAGACTTGCAGGTTGACCAATTACACCCAATACTTCGGCTGGCTCGTCATAACGTTGTGGCGAGTAATAAAAAGTATCATAATTGAAGTTAAGATTTGCGAATTGTGCTTCTACAGCCTGTTTTGTAAATCTGTTGTTGCTGAGGTCAACAATTGGAGGCAAGTTGGTTGGGATGCTGCCTTCCAAATGATTGTCACGAATTGATAACATTAAAAGACTTGGGATATTAAGAAGTTCTGTAGGAAAGCTACCATAAAGTTGGTTGTCATCTACAGAAAGTTGTTGAAGCTTTTTAAGTTGCGATAAATTTGATAATCCTGATTTAATATTATTTTGATTAAGATTTAGATTAAGAAGACTGGGAAGTGTCGTAATCTTACTAGGAACCTGCTCTAGCTTATTATCTGCGATGTTTAATTGTTCTAGACTTTGCGCATTACCAAGGTTAGAATAATTAGAAATGTTGTTATGACTGAGATCTAATTTTAAAAGTTTAACAAGTGTTGCAACTTCAGCCGGAATGCTGGTGAGTTGGTTATTGGACAAGTTAAGGTCTTCTAAGGCTATAAGACTTCCAAGTCTATTAAAGCCAGATGTCAACTGGTTGTTGCTAAGGTCAAGTTGTTGCAAATTTGAAAATGAAGAAATCTTTGCAGGGATTTCTGTTAACTGCATCTTAGAAAGATTCAGGGATTTTAGTTTGCTAAAATTTTGAAGACTTGCATTAAGGTCTGCAACTTCGAAATTGTTACCACCAATACTTAAATCTTCAAGATTGGTCAAACCTGATATTCTAGCAGAGGGATCGCCAGATAGTCTGTTGTTAGAAATGTCTAAAACCGTTAACGATGCTAGACTAGAAAGGCTAGGTGCAACTTCACCATTTAGTTCATTATTCCCTAAGTCTAACTTTTGAAGTTTTGTAAACAAAGCGAGGTTGATTGGGAAAACGCCTTTTAAAGCATTGTTGTTAAGTGAAATCTGGACAACATCACCATTTTTAATGCTAATACCAAACCATGTTGTGGGATCTTTTGATAAGTCCCAAGTTCGATTCCAATGTTGTCCGTTGGTATTGTCATAGAGACTTACCAAAGCATTTCTTTGTGCGTTAGAAATGCTCCATTGTGCCCATATAAAATGGGAAATCAGTACAAAGAGTAGAGTTTTTTTCAAAAGTTAAATGTTTTTTGCAAATATATATTTAAAATGTATTAGTTGATTTATTTTTTTCGATTGACAATTTCGGTTTTTGAGATTGTATTGTCGAATAAGCGATAAAAACCAAGTCTTTAATCTCTTAAAATTTTATTAATATTGCTACTTCATTAAGTAAAATGTAAATGAACAAATATATCTTACTAGCTGTTGTCGTTGTTTTCGTAAGTTTTTTCACTAGCTTTTTTCTGCCCGCAGGAGGCGTGTATCGAGATAGTTTATCCTATTTTGAAATTGCAGCTGATCTTCCAAATCCTGTAACAGATTTATTTCCTTTAGGTTATCCTATTTTGGTTCGAGGTTTTCAGCTGCTTTTTGGAGATTACTTTTGGGCATATAAAATGTTGAATGTGACGATGCTTATTATTGTCTTTTTGTTTTCATACCTCAAGCAGTTCTATTTTAGAGAGACCGTTTTGTTGTTTATGGGAAAAACAATGTTGTTTGTGTTTTCTATTGCATTATCAGAAGCGCCGTTTTTGTTTCTTATGTATTTTTTAATTTATTTTCTACATAAGATTTTAATAGACAAAACCTATTCTAAAACTGATGTGATAATTGCATCTGTTATTATGGTAATGATGTTTATAGTGCGGTATTCGGGGATTTATATTTACCTGGCAATTGGTGTATTCGCTATGTACTTGCTTATTAAATCTAATAATAGAGAAGTGTTTTGGTCTTTTGTTTTGTTTCTTATTATTTCTGGATTAGGGATTGCAAGTTATTTAGGCTATAACTATTACAATTACAAAAGCTATACTGGAGAAGACCTCCGTGGTGCGCCATATCCTATGACGGGAGTTAGTTTGCTAAGAAATATCCTTGGAGTTATTAATGCTGCCAATCCATTTTTTGGAGTAAAACCAGCGTCAAGCAGTGTTGTGAGTATCGGTTTTCAGATTGTAGTTGCGATTGTCGATATTTTTATACTTAGATATTTTATTTTAATTTTTAAAAAATCGCGATCGAGAAGTGATCACAACTTTTATATTTTATTGTGGATCATAAGTGGTGTGTATGCGATATCCTTATTATTAAGTGGATGGACTCAGCAAATTGAAGAGATGAATACAAGAATGATGGCTGCTGCTAATGTATGTCTTTTCTTTTCGTTTTTAATTATCTATTTTAAAAATGAATCTTCTGATAAAAAGCTGCTTAGGGTTTCAGTTTTATTTTTAATATTTTTTCTGCTTTATACTTTGAAAAGTCCTGAATACTATTTTTATAACAGAAAACAGGTCGAACAACAAATGTCAAAATTTTCTAGCAAAAGATTTATTTATGATGATATAGAAGAAGAAACAACCTTAACGACCTATCGTTTTCTTTTCATAAATAAAGCCTTTCACTATAAGCATTCTAACAACCAAAATGGTGATATAAAGAGACAAATTGCCGGCACGTTGGATCCTAAAAAAAAGTGGTTAATGCATGACACTGTTACTGACAAATCAAAGGTTCTTTACACATCACAAATAAAATTGAACCAAAATAAAAAACCGCAAAAAACGGATGAGCAATAATTCATCCGTTTTTCTTTTTTTTACTTAATCTTTTCAATAGCCTTTCTAACTCGGAAGTTGTCCGGTTGGTTTGTCGTGCACTCTTGCACATCTTGTGGCGACTTATCTTTGATGAAATCATTGTAATCTTTACAATTTTTAAAAATGTTGAATTCTTGATTCGCTGAATCCCAAACGATGCCTTTGTAAGAATTTTGGGATTGCATCATTGCATATCCTCCGGTGCCACCAGTGCCCATAGCAAGACCTTTTGCCCAAACATTTCCCACATTAATTTCGGCGTAGTAATAATTGTTACCGCCTATTGTGGCACGCGCAAATGAGTTAGGATTGTCGCTGTCTTGTGCTCTGTCATTTTTGTTTCGGTTTTTAAAGTCAAGGATAGCTTTAACATTAAAATAAAGAATACCATTTTGTACAACCGCAAAAACGTTTTTCAGTTTTGATTCTTTTTCATCAAAGAAAAAACAAATTTGATCTGCGTCTTCTAACACTGGTTTTTCAAAGCCATAAAGTCCACGTTTTGACAATTGTTTCTTTTGTGATGGCACTTTGTCAATAAATTCTTGTTTGGTGACATAGATACCTTCTGGCAACATTGGACGATATAATCCATCATCTATAAGTTTTTTAACAGAAGGGTCTAATGCTTTCTGGTTGGTGATGTTAGAGAGATTTTCTGCGTTTTCTTCAATTGGTTCTAAAGATTTTATGGAGTTTTCATAAAGATCTTCCATTTGCTTATTGCTAGCATTTAGGAAGCTTGCTTTTCCGTTTTTATCCCATTTGATATCTATTGCAGCTATTTTTTCATTAGTTACAGTGGTTATAACGCCTGTTTTGATGTCTTTGTTTATTTGAGCAAAACCAAAAGCTGTCATAAGAAAGCTTGCAAGTAAGTAAATCTTTTTCAACATTAAATTTTAAAATTAATGATCGCAAAAGTATCTATTGTTCTCGATGTAAACAAATGATTTATAATCAGAAAGAATATTAATTTTTTGTGTAAGCTATTGTAAATTAAAAAAATATCATTACTTTTGCACCCTGAATTATAAAATAAAAGCAATTAAATGCCTACTATTCAACAATTAGTAAGAAAAGGAAGAGCCACGCTTGCCAAGAAGAGCAAATCGGCTGCCCTTGATTCTTGTCCACAAAGACGCGGTGTATGTACGAGAGTATATACAACTACCCCTAAGAAACCAAACTCTGCACTTAGAAAAGTTGCAAGGGTAAGACTTTCTAACGGTAAAGAAGTCAACGCTTATATCCCGGGCGAAGGACATAATCTTCAAGAGCACTCGATAGTATTGGTAAGAGGCGGAAGGGTGAAAGACCTACCGGGAGTACGTTACCACATCGTAAGAGGTGCGTTAGACACTGCAGGTGTTAACGGAAGAACACAAAGAAGATCGAAGTATGGTGCTAAGAGACCAAAACCAGGTCAGGCAGCAGCAGCTCCAGCTAAAGGAAAGAAAAAATAATCATTAAATAAGGTACAAGACAATGAGAAAGACAAAAGCGAAAAAAAGACCGTTGTTACCAGATCCGAAGTTTAATGATCAATTGGTAACAAGATTTGTAAACAACCTTATGTTAGACGGTAAGAAGTCTATCGCATTCAAGATTTTCTATGATGCGTTAGATATCGTTGAAAACAAAAAAGGTGATAACGAAAAAACGTCTCTAGAGATCTGGAAAGATGCATTAACTAACGTTATGCCTCACGTAGAAGTAAGATCTAGAAGAGTAGGAGGTGCTAACTTCCAAATTCCTATGCCAATCAGAGCTGATAGAAAAATTTCTATGGCTATGAAATGGTTAATCAAGTACTCTAAAGCAAGAAATGATAAGTCAATGGCTCAGAAATTAGCTGCTGAAGTTATCGCTGCTGCGAAAGAGGAAGGTGCTGCATATAAAAAGAAAACAGATACTCACAAAATGGCAGAAGCTAACAAGGCTTTCTCTCACTTTAAATTCTAATTAAGACAATGAGTAGAGATCTTAGATTAACTAGAAATATTGGTATTGCTGCGCATATCGATGCTGGTAAGACTACAACAACTGAACGTATCTTATTTTATTCAGGTAAAAATCACAAGATTGGGGAAACTCACGAAGGTGGTTCTACAACTGACTGGATGGAGCAAGAAGCAGAAAGAGGTATTACCATTACTTCTGCTGCTGTTACTGTAGATTGGAAATTCCCTACAGAGCAAGGTAAGCCACTTCCTGATGCTAAAGATTACCATTTTAACGTAATCGATACACCGGGACACGTTGACTTTACTGTTGAGGTTAACCGTTCATTAAGAGTATTAGATGGTTTAGTATTCTTATTTTCTGCTGTTGATGGTGTAGAGCCACAATCAGAAACTAACTGGAGACTAGCCGATAATTACAAAGTTCCTAGAATGGGATTTGTAAACAAAATGGACCGTCAAGGTGCCGACTTCCTTAATGTTTGTAACCAAGTTAAAACAATGTTAGGTTCTAATGCAGTGCCTATCGTTTTGCCAATTGGTGAAGAAGCAGACTTTAAAGGCGTTGTAGACTTAGTTAAAAACAGAGCTATTGTATGGCATGATGATAACTATGGTTCTACTTTTGACATCGTTGACATTCCTGAATCAATGTTAGACGAAGTTAAGCAATTCAGAGGTCAATTAATCGAAGAGATTGCAGCTTACGATGAAGAATTACTAGAGAAATATATGGAAGATGAAAACTCTATTACAGAGGAAGAAATCCATACAGCTCTAAGAGCAGCAACTTTGGATATGTCTATCATTCCAATGACTTGTGGTTCTTCATTCAAAAATAAGGGTGTTCAGTTTATGTTAGATGCTGTTTGTCGTTACTTACCATCTCCGATGGACAAAGAGGCAATCCACGGTACTAACCCTAAGACTGATGAGCCTATTAGTAGAAAACCATCTGTTAATGATCCATTCGCAGCGTTAGCATTCAAAATTGCTACTGACCCATTCGTAGGTCGTTTAGCATTCTTTAGAGCTTACTCTGGTAGATTAGATGCTGGTTCTTATGTTCTTAACACAAGATCTGGAAACAGAGAAAGAATCTCTCGTATCTTCCAAATGCACGCTAATAAGCAAGAGCCTATCGAATTTATCGAAGCTGGTGATATTGGTGCAGCTGTAGGATTTAAAGATATTAAAACAGGAGATACACTATGTGATGAAAAGAGCCCAATCGTTCTTGAATCTATGGTTTTCCCAGATCCAGTAATTGGTATCGCAGTTGAGCCTAAAACTAAGGCTGACCAGGATAAAATGGGTAACGCTTTGGCTAAATTAGCTGAAGAAGATCCTACTTTCACGGTTAAAACTGACGAAGCTTCAGGACAAACAATCATCTCTGGTATGGGTGAGCTTCACTTAGATATCATCGTAGACCGTATGAGAAGAGAGTTCAAGGTTGAAGTTAACCAAGGACAACCGCAAGTAGAGTACAAAGAAGCTTTAACAGTTACTGCTAACCACAGAGAGGTTTACAAAAAACAATCTGGTGGTAGAGGTAAATTTGCTGATATCGTATTCGAAATTGGTCCTGCAGACGAAGGTAAAACAGGTTTAGAGTTTATTAACGTAATTAAGGGTGGTAACATCCCTAAAGAATTTGTTCCTTCTGTAGAGAAAGGTTTCAAAGAAGCAATGAAAAACGGTCCATTAGCTGGATTCGAAGTTGATTCAATGAAAGTTACTCTTAAAGATGGTTCATTCCACGCGGTTGACTCCGATCAATTATCTTTCGAATTAGCTGCTAAGTTAGGTTTCAAAGCTGTTGGTAAAGCTGCTAAAGCTGTTATCATGGAGCCAATCATGAAACTTGAAGTAGTAACGCCTGAAGAATACATGGGAGATATCGTAGGTGACCTTAACAGAAGAAGAGGTACCGTTAACGGTATGGATGACAGAAATAACGCTAAAGTTATCAAAGCATTTGTTCCACTTTCAGAAATGTTTGGTTATGTAACATCATTAAGAACATTATCTTCTGGTAGAGCATCATCTTCTATGGAATTCGAAAGATACGAAGCTGCTCCTAATAACGTTGCTGAAGACGTAATCGCTAAAGCTAAAGGTTAATTTTAAATTAGATTAAAATGTCACAAAGAATAAGAATAAAACTTAAGTCTTACGATTACAATTTAGTAGACAAATCTGCTGAGAAAATCGTAAAAACGGTTAAAGCGACTGGTGCTGTAGTTAATGGTCCAATCCCTTTACCAACTAACAAAAGAATCTTCACAGTGTTGAGATCTCCGCACGTTAACAAGAAAGCAAGAGAACAATTCCAATTATCAGCTCATAAGAGATTGATGGATATCTACTCTTCTTCTTCTAAAACTGTAGACGCTCTTATGAAGTTAGAACTTCCTTCAGGTGTTGATGTAGAAATTAAAGTGTGATACTAGCATACTTTGCTATGATTATAGAATCCCTTTCCATTATTTGGAAAGGGATTTTTTTTTGTGATATATACCAATAATTATATTTTATTTAGAATTAATAAAAATAATATTTTTGCAAAAAATAATTCTATGTTTAAACTTGTATCTATATCCATGCTTAGTCTTCCAAGTCTTTTAGTATTTGCGCAACAGACTAAAAAAGACACGTTGAAAAACGAAACTAACATCGAGGTAGTTGAACTATTTGGTGTCGCTAAAAAACAACCAGTAGGTTTAGAAGCGATTACAAGGTTGCCGTTAAAAACAAGAGATCAAATCCAAAATATTTCTGTTATTTCATATAAGGTAATAGAAGATCTTGGAGGATTAACAGTAACAGATGTTGCAAAAAATGTTCCTGGTGTAACTCTTTTCTCCAGTTATGGCGGAGGTCGCGAAAGTATGTCCATTCGTGGTTACAGAGGTGTGCCAGTTCTTAAAAACGGTGTCCAGATGGATTCTGATTTCAGAACTGCTGGTATGATTACTGATATGCAAGGTGTAGAAAGTGTCCAAGTGATTAAAGGTTCGGCTGCCGTAACACAAGGTGTTGGTAACGGTTTGGGTTCTGCAGGAGGCGTTATTAATGTTGTACCAAAAGACCACAGTTCATTAATCTAACCAGTGTAGGATTTAGATATGGAAGCTGGGATTTTTATAGGCCTACTTTGGATTTCCAAAGAGTATTAGACTCAGAAAAAAAGGTGGCTGTACGACTAAATGTAGCTTATCAAAATAAGAACTCGTTCAGAAGTTTTGTAAAAGGAGAAAGAAGTTATGTTAATCCATCAATAACCTACCGTCCAGATGAAAAGACCGAGATTAATGTAGAAATGGATTATCTTCATGACAGTCGTACACCAGATCGTGGAACTATTAACACCGGACCTGGAAATGTGGAAGCTCTGTATCACATGCCAAAAGGTAAGTTTTTAGGTTATGCTTCGGATTTTTCGACAAGCCAAACTTTTAATTTCGCCACAACAGCTACTAGAAAACTAAGCGATAAATTAAAACTTCGCGCCGCTTTTATCAATTCTTCTAGCAATAGCGATAACGAAAATTCTTCTATATCAATGTTACCTAAAAGTACAGATTATAATGTACGTCAAAGAATAATAGGTAAATCCAAATCCGAAGATCTTAATAAAGTATTTCAGTTCGATTTTATTGGACAAGATGTTAAGACAGGTTTTATAAAACATACTTTCCAAGTTGGATTTGATTGGAGAGAAACTGAAACTTCTTCCGAAACATTTGCTGCTTACAAAGGCGCTATTGCTCCTGCTAATCAAATCAAGGCTGGAAGCGTCAGAACAGATGGTAGTGTAGATCAAGGAAACCCTTTAGACATATTCGATGTGGTTAATGGTTCTATCCCAAATACACTTCCAGTTAATGTTGTATTTAAAAGTTTAGGAAAAAGTAATTCTATCCTTACACCAAGTTTTGGACTTATGGCGCAGAATGTAATGTCCGTTGGTAAATATGTAAAAGCTCATTTAGGTTTAAGATATAGTAATATGAATGGGTCAAAATACAGAATTACAGATACATGGAATCCTTCACTTGGGCTAATTATCTCTCCGTTAGAAAATGTAAATGTATTCGGCTCTTACACAACAACAACCTCCTTACGTTCTGTTAACAATATTTTACAAGGCGGAGGCAATGTTGGACCTTCGGATACCAAACAATGGGAAGCAGGGATTAAGTCGGATTGGTTTAACGAGCGTTTAAGATTCAATGCTACTTTATTTGATATTAATACCAACAACTTATCATTCCAAATTTTAGACTCGGCTTATCAACCAGTGAAAGATGCTAACGGCAATATTCTGTATGGTCTCGCTGGTAATCTTCGAAGAAAAGGAGTGGAAGTTGAGTTAATTGGTAGGATTTTACCGAACCTACAAGTCATGTCTGGTTGGGCGTATCTTGATGCTCAGTACAAAGACAGTCCATCTTACGTTAATGGGTCTGCACCTATGAACGCTCCTAAGCATACAGCCAATGCATGGTTAAATTATAAATTCAAAGATGGGATATTATCTAAGCTGGATATTGGAGCGGGTATTTACTACGTAGGAAAAAGACCTGTGGACGAGTGGACACAAAAAAGCTTTACTGCAGGACATGTTAATAGTGTAAAACCAGGTGTAAAACCTTTTGATATGCCAGAATATACTACGGTAGATGCGCAGATTGGATATATGCTAAATAACGGAATGGGTATAAGAGTATTTTTTAATAACATATTAGATTCTGTAGGTTATAGCTCTTATTTCAGAGGAGGTTATATCGACCAGATCCAACCAAGAAATTTTGCTGTTCAACTTAACTACAAATTCTAAAAACACTTTTTCATTTTTCAATTTAATATTTCTTTGATAAGAAGCGGTCTCAAAATTTTGAGACCGCTTTTTTTGATTCTTTACATCATAAAAGTAGATATTAATTGATGAAATATATTTAGTTCTTAAAATTTAAGTTAATAATATCAGTGTCAGGCGTTTATTGTTGTCGAAATAATATATTTGCGCCTAACTTTTTATTTTTTTGAAATTAATAATTACAACTTTTGCTTTTGCACTATGAGTTCCTATGCTTCATGCACAATGGACGAAAGTAACGCCAAGCGACGATGAAATGAAAAGAAGCAGCAATCTTAATAACACAAGTTTTTATAAAGTCGGTCTTTACCTTGTTAAAACCAATATTAACGGCGAATCATCAACTTGCAAATTTGAGAAGAATTAATTTCTTTATTAAATAGAATAAAAAAGAGATGGAACTTTCCATCTCTTTTTTTATTTTACACTTATTCTTTAATTTCAGAATATTTGTAATCTTCTTCGGTATTTGGTTCTTTTTCAAAACTGATTTTAGAAGCATTATCAATTCTAAATTTATACTTAAGCGTGTCACTAGATTGCAGATTGGTTTCGTATTAAAAAACTGATCTATCCACCAAATTCCTGAAGTCTGATACCGTTGCACAGGACCTTGGACTTTCGTAACATTTTTGGAAACAAATCTCCCGTCCGCTTCTCTCGTTATTGTCCGAGACCTTGTTACTGATGCTTTATCAAACATCATCGACCATGTTCCTGTCAAATGACTATCAAGTATGTTGCTATCATCAGCATTGGTTTTTGATGCATTGCAATTAAATAATATCCAAAGGCCAAAACCTCGAAACAGCTTTTTTTTCTTTACTTAGTCGTATAGTATTTAAAATACAGACATCTGCTTTGCAAATCTTTGAAGGATTGTGTGTCAGCATAGTTTTGTTTTAACTGCGCGAAGTAAGTTCTGTATTTGTCATTTTTGGTGTCGGCAATTTGCGCGTCAAAAGCTTTACGTTTTTGGTCATAGTTAGGGTCGTCCCAAGACAAATTACTTTCTTGTTTAGATTCCCACTGGTAGTATTTTCCTTGTTCAGCACTTGCCATTTGGAACAGGATTCTAGCTTTTTGATCTTTATCAGTTGTGTGGTCTAAAGCTTTTTTGTAATAATTAATTGACAAATCAAAATTCTCTGGTTTTATGTAACTCGTGTACGAATAGTTTTTATAGTAATATTTGTACGGGGTGTCGGTTTTCCAAAAATCATATTTATTCCATCCAGCATTGTTAAGATCCATCACAAAAAGTTCGCGATAATATCCTAAAATAGAAGAGTTGTACAACATATTTCCGATCAACTGATTAGCTTGTGCAGCTTTTTGATCTTTAGCGGTTCCTATTTTTTGAAGTTCGATAGCAGCATTCGCCAAGTCTAATTTGTTCATATTAGATTTTATCATAGGAAAATCAGATACAAAACTTTCAGCTTTCATACTTTCGGTTTCAGCGCTTCCAAAACTCTCCCAAACATTATGACCAAAAACCAAGGGCGATACATTATTAAAACCATCGTAAGCGGTTGGGTCAACTTTTGGCGCTTCTTCTTCGTTGTAATAAAATGAGCTAATTGGGTGGAGTCCGCCAAAGTTTTTAATTTTTGAATAATAATCTTTCGCTTTAGCAAAATTGGCATTTCGCATTTCTTGATCACCATAGATTAGGTTGAAAAACGCATCGGGATTTCCTTTGATGTCAATGTTTTTAGAAACAACTTCTTTTTCGAAGGCGGTTTTGTTGTCTTTATTAATAAAGGCTTGTAGTTTTTTCGCCAAATCTGCATTGGGGCTGTATTGTAAAGACGACAACGAATTGTTCATCAAATAGGCTTTTCCGTCTTCGCCTTGCAAGAAGTATCGATTCGCTAAAATATCCACCAAAAAATCTGAAGTCGACGGCGGCGAATCATCGTAGTATTCCGCACTGTCACTTACTTTTTTCTCAGGTTTAATAAAATACTCTTTATATTCGGTCATTAATTTGTTTTCGAAATCCGCATCAATTTTTGGCTGCGAAACGATAGCATTTAGTGCTTTCATTTTTTTGATTTCTTGAAGATATTCTGGATTATTGGTTTTAATATCGTTCAATATATCATTACTCGCATCGTAATCTTTTTTCAAAAACTTAAGATAAGCTGAAGCAATTTTCCAAAACTCATCTTTGGATTTGTCTTTTGTTTTATCAATAAATTTGTCAAAATCATCGATGTAGTTGAGGACTTTATCGTTGTCATCCCAAAGATTATCCTTTGCTGAGAAAAACGGAATTCTATTCGGATGATTAAGATAAGATTTGTCGCTTAAGTTGGCGCCTCTTTCAGTTGCATCATCAGAACTTCCTCCAAACAAGTTTTTGAAAAAGCTGACAATTCTCGACCAAAAGCTAGGTTTTTCAACTTTTTGCTCTGTTGTTGTTGATGTAGTATTCGGCTTTTCGCTTGGATTTCCGCTAGTTGTCGCTTCTCCTTGATTAGTAATCTCGTCAGAATTGTACATAATCGGAAGATAACTTCGCTCCAACTCGTTGATGCTTCGCGCTGCAAGCACTTTCAAAATTTCTGAATCTGGATCGATGTCATACATTTTTTCCATTGCAGGAATTGGGTTGCTGTAATCTCCATAAGCGAGCAGGAAGGTCGCCATATTCTTCTCTTCGGGCGATTGTGCGCGCGCCATCAAATCTTTGAAAGATGTACTGTCCGACAATTGCATCGATGTGAAAGCGGACTCTTTTCTCGCTTTCGAAAACGAAAATACTTTAAAGAAATTCCAATTCGCGTCCTGACCTTTTCCTAAACCACGTAATGCGCCCGCCATTTGATCCAAAGCTAAATAGTAAGGCGCCGACTTTAGATTAAGAGGTTCAACATATTTTTTGAAAGCGTCAACGGCTTGTTGATAATTCTGAGTGTAATGATTAAATCTTACAATTTGATAAGCGTAACGAAGCTTTATTTCAGGATTTTTGGTGGCATTATAAAGATTGGTTAATGCGGTTATGGTTTTGTTATAATCCAAATTACTCGCATTAACAGAGGCTGTTTGCTCCGAAAAATAATAGTTGTCCGGATTGCCCACAAATTTGATTTGCATATAAGGTTCCATGTATTTTGCTTGCAACAAATAATCGATGGCTTCCTTATTTTTGGAATAAAAATCAGAGCCTAACTTTTTTAAAAAAGTATTGTTAGTCGTTCCTTTTTTAAACTCATTAAGATCGTAATAAGAGACTTTATTTACTAAATATTCAGTCTCGGCGTAATTGTATTTATTTCCGAAAAACTTCTGCCAAGCTTCGATATTTTCATCATGAACGTGGACTTCATGACCATAGAATTTGGAGGAATAACTTAACAAAAACGGCAGGTAAGATTTGTCTTTAATAATACTCTGCGTGAAGAGGTTAAAGTACTCGTAATCTGGATCGTACCAAGCGCAAGCTTGTGTCGGTTGATTGAGCGCAAAAAGGAGAAGCGCGCTGACGCCTATTTTTTTCATAATTTATTTAAGAATGTTTTTATAATGTTGTGTTAATTGGCTATCAAGATGATAATAGATAATTTGGTAAGGGTATTTTAGTTTGCTGTCGATAAAGTTAATACTTTCTTCAATATCCGATTCAGAGATTTCTTCAACTTTTATGTCGAAACCTTTGTTAAGATACATTCCAAAATAGAAGTCATCTTTCAAAACTTTATAGTTGTTTTTGCCAAGCTTCTCAAAATTTGGATTTTCTAAATCGGAAGTCTTTATCGCATTAATAAGTTTGTGTTTTCCTAAATGATTGGTGACAATCGCCCAAGAATAAATTGGAAGAGCAATGTCAAGCTTCAGAGGATAATCTTCAATATTACTGAGATAAGATTTTAAAAGTTTTAGATCTAAAATAGAATTTTTATCCGATTTTTCTAAAGGCGAAGATGTAGAGTAACACATCAGATACAATTTTTTAACTGGCGGGATGCCCATCGTTTTTTTATCTCTAACCTGATGCAATCGCAAAGTTGATGTAATGTCGCGCTTCGAAATGCGTTGAAGTTCTTTCAAAAACAGAAAATAATCGTCCTTTGTTCCTTTTGTCCAATCGCTGTCAATTTGGATTTCGTTAGCCAAATCAAAATTCATTTTTTTTGAAATCTCATTAACTTGATCAAAGGTTTTTTGTGCTAAAAGCGTGACGTCTTGTTTTGAAATTTTGTACCAAGTTTCGTTGGTGATGAATACAACAGGAACTATTATTTTATTGATTTTAGAAGTGTCTTTCCTTTTTAAAATACCAACAGCTTCATAATTGTTTCCACTTTTTTGTATATCAAAGAAACGAGTGTAAAGATTTTCTACTTTCGATTGGTTGAGAAGTTTAGATTCTTCTTGATTTAAACCAAATGTGCTTCTCCAATAATAAAAACCATAGTCATGATCTATGTTTTTGTTACACGACCATAATAGTAATAGTAAAAAAAGGTATAATAGTTTTTTCATGGTTTAAAAACTTATGTCGAATTTATTGATTTTTTTTCACAGACATCAATTTAACATAATAAAATATTTTATGTTTTTTAATTAAAAGCTTGCATAGTTTTAGTTTTAGTTTTAGTTTTAGTTTTAGTTTTGAGCTGATTAACAAACTAAAATTTCACAAAATGAAAAAATTATTATTAGTTGCAGCTATAGGTGTTGCAGGAATTATGAGTGCAAATACAATTGCAGTGGATAGCAATAATATAGAATATGCCGCGCAAAATATTGAAACAAATACGAAAATTTATGATTGTTTACTTATTCAATATGATTGTGGTTCTATGGGAATAGCGTGCGGAAATAATATGGCAGAAATTATTGAAATGGCTTGGAATGGATATGATTTTATGTGTAATGACTAACAGTATTAGTATAATTTAAAATCGAGGCGGAGATATCCGTCTTTTTTATTATGAGATATTTATTTTTTTTTCTGTTGCCTTTAATAATGTTTGGACAAAATAATGACAAGCAAGAATTTCAGTATAAGTTTGAGTATAGATTAAATTATTCTCCAGATTCCACTAATGTGGTAAATAAAAAGACCGAGGATTTTAGTCTATTTGTTGTGGGGGATAAATCATTTTTTGCGAGCAATAATTATTTTGCTAAAGATTCAATATTGCAATCCGTAAAAATTGCAAACAATATGAATATTTCAAATATTCCTAATACAAGATTTAAATATATTATTATATCTGATAATGATAAAATTGAGTATTGCGAAACCCTACTTAAATATAAATTTACATATTCTGAGCAACCAGAATTGGATTGGAAGCTTACGGGTAAGAAAGAGAAAATAGGCAATTTTAATTGCCTTCAAGCAATAGCAAATTATGGAGGGCGTACATGGGAAGCGTGGTTTACTCCTGATATACCCATTAGTAAAGGACCATATAAATTTGGAAAATTACCTGGCCTTATTGTTAAAATTGGTGATTCAAAGAAACATTATGAATTTAATTTGATTAGCGTTAGTAAAAATGTTAATTATGGAAATGGACTTATGGATGAGAAAAATTTAAAATTATATAAAAAAATTTCAAAAACAGAGTATTCAAAGGTAATTAAAGATATTAATGATAATATTATAGGTGAACTTTCTTCATCAGGTCTTACTGTTATGCCAGAAAGTATTGATAAGGTTAAATCAAATGTTAAAAAAAGAAACAACTCTATAGAATTAAAGTAGTAAATCTTTTCATTATTCAACTTCTTTTCCACGACTTGCTTCCAAAATTCTGAACCAATCTTCGGTGTTCAGCTTTATATAAAAAGCTTTGTTGTAAATCTTAATTCGTTCGATATTGGTTGTCCCTGCAATTGGGTAGATTATACTGAAGACCGCTACCCTAAATTCCACAACGTATGAAATCAAATATAAGAAAAGCTGTGGAAACATAATTTCCTTCTTCGCGAAGTTACAGAAGTCTTGATGTATATTGGGATTTTTTAGCAATATTTTATTTTAATCTTTAGCGTGTTTTATAAAGTCACATTATTTTTATTTACTCTTTGTGCATCAACTGTTTTTCGTTGTTTTTATTGTGGATGAAGATCAATTCGTAATGCAGCATTTGTTCTTAGATGTAGATGTTATTAGTAATGATAAAGAAATACTAGCCACAAGAATCGCTCGTCAAGAGCCAAATGACGAAAGAGAAATCTTAATGTCGGTGCGCGAAGGTCACAATGTATGACTCAATTTTGAGTAGGCTTTTTTTGTCGTGTTTATTAAAACTTGTTTTAAATTAAATTTTAATTATAATAAACTTAGTTTCGAGATTATAATTTTTGTGGCACATTTTTTTCTAAAATCTGCTAACTGTCAAAAAATCAAATATTTTCTTAATTTTTTTTTGGAGTTTATTAAAATATTCATACATTTGCACACTCATTTTAGGGAAGAAGTCTGCCTATTTCAGACATAGTACATGACAAAAACCCTAATGTGTTGAGAATTAATAATAATATATATTAAATAATGTCAGGTATTATTGGTAAAAAAATCGGTATGACATCTTTGTTTAACGAAGAAGGAAAAAACATTCCTTGTACAGTTATCCAAGCTGGTCCGTGCTCGGTTTTACAGGTCAGAACCATTGAAAACGACGGTTATAAAGCTGTTCAGTTAGGTTTCGATGACAAGAGTGAGAAGAACGTTGGTAAAGCGTTAGCTGGTCATTTTAAAAAGGCTGGTTCAACTCCTAAAGCTAAGTTGGTAGAATTCTACAGAGAATTTGTTGACGAAGTAAAAGTAGGAGACGAAGTTAAAGTTGACTTATTCGCAGAAGGTGAATTTGTTGATATTACAGGAACTTCAAAAGGTAAAGGTTTCCAAGGTGTTGTTAAAAGACACAACTTTGGAGGTGTAATGCAAGCAACTCATGGTCAGCACAACAGACTTAGAGCTCCAGGTTCTATCGGTGCTGGATCGGATCCTTCAAGAGTATTCAAGGGGATGAGAATGGCTGGAAGAATGGGAGGTAAGCAGGTAACTGTGCAAAACCTTCAGGTGTTGAAAGTAGATGGAGAGCAAAATCTTTTAGTAGTAAAAGGTGCTATTCCGGGAGCTAAAAATTCTTATGTAATTATCAGAAAATGGAACTAGTAGTATTAAATACATCAGGAAAAGAAACCGGAAGAAAAGTAAGTCTAGACGAAACAATCTTCGGAATAGAGCCTAATCAGCACGCGGTTTACTTAGAGGTGAAACAATATCTTGCTGCTCAGCGTCAAGGTACTCATAAATCAAAAGAAAGAAGCGAAATTACAGCTTCTACAAGAAAGCTTAAGAAGCAAAAAGGTTCAGGATCTGCGAGATATGGTGATATCAAATCGCCAACTTTCAAAGGTGGGGGTAGAGTTTTTGGTCCAAAACCAAGAGATTACCGTTTCAAATTGAACAAAGCGCTTAAGAGATTAGCTAAGAAATCTGTATTGTCTCAAAAAATGAGAGATAACTCAATCAAAGTTTTAGAAGCGTTCAACTTCGAAACACCTAAAACTAAAGATTTTATCAACTTGAACAATGCGTTAGGTTTTGAAGGAAAAAAATCTCTTTACATTTTAGCAGAAGCTAACAAGAATGTATATCTATCTTCAAGAAACTTACCTAAGACTAAAGTAATGACTTATAACGAGATCAGTTCTTATGACTTAGTTAATGCAGGAGAGATTGTATTCTTAGAAGGTGCAGTAGAAAAATTTCAAGAAAACTTAAAGAAATAATAAATCATGTCAGTTATTATTAAACCAATTATCTCAGAAAAAGCTAACTATCTTACAGATTTGAGAGGTGACTATTCTTTCTTAGTAAATACTAAAGCGAATAAAATCCAAATCAAATTGGCTGTAGAAGCAGCTTACGGTGTAAAAGTAGCAGACGTTAGAACCATGATTTATGCGCCTAAAGTTTCTTCTAAATACACGAAAAAAGGATTACAAGTTGGTAAAACCAACAAATTAAAGAAAGCAGTTGTTAGATTGGCTGCTGGAGAAGTAATCGACATTTTTGCAACGAATTAATTATAATTATAAATAATAGTAATGTCTGTTAGAAAATTAAAACCTATCACCCCGGGACAGAGATTCAGAGTTGTTAATAACTTTGAAGAAATTACTACCAACAAACCAGAGAAATCTCTAACAGTTGGTATTAGTAAGTCAGGTGGACGTAACCAAACTGGTAAAATGACCATGCGTTACACCGGAGGTGGACACAAAAAGAAATACAGAATTATCGACTTCAAACGTAACAAAGCTAACGTTGAAGCAACAGTTAAGACTGTAGAGTACGATCCAAACAGAACTGCTTTCATCGCTCTATTAGAGTACGCAGACGGAGAGAAGAGATATATCATCGCTCCTAACGGTATCAAAGTAGACCAAAAAGTAGTGTCAGGAGAAAGCGTTGAGCCTAACGTAGGTAACGCAATGAAACTTAAGAATATCCCTCTAGGTACAGTTATCTCTTGTATCGAGCTTAAGCCTGGTCAAGGAGCAATCCTTGCTAGATCTGCAGGTTCATCAGCACAGTTAACTTCTAGAGATGGTAAATATGCAATCATCAAATTGCCTTCAGGAGAATCAAGAATGATCCTTACCGAGTGTATGGCAATGATTGGCTCTGTATCTAACTCTGACCACCAGCTTACCGTATCTGGTAAAGCAGGTAGAAGCAGATGGTTAGGTAGAAGACCTAGAACAAGAGCGGTTGTAATGAACCCAGTTGATCACCCAATGGGTGGTGGTGAAGGACGTTCTTCAGGAGGTCACCCAAGATCTAGAAATGGTAAGCCAGCTAAAGGTTACAAGACTAGAAAGAAAAACAAAGTGTCTAACCGTTACATCGTATCTAAAAGAAAATAATTATGGCAAGATCACTTAAGAAAGGACCTTTCATTCATCATACATTAGAGAAGAAAGTACAAGCAAATATCGAGTCTAACAAAAAGACTGTCATCAAAACATGGTCTAGAGCATCTATGATTTCTCCAGACATGGTAGGTCAAACTATCGCAGTACATAACGGCAAAACTTTTGTTCCTGTTTATGTTACTGAAAACATGGTTGGACACAAGTTAGGTGAATTTTCTCCGACAAGATCTTTTAGAGGTCACGGTGGTAACAAAAATAAAGGTAGCAGATAATCATGGGAAAAAGAAAGCAAGATAGCGCAATAGCAAGAAAGGCAGCTAACCAAGATGTGGTAAAAGCTCGTCTTAATGACTGTCCTTCTTCTCCAAGAAAAATGAGATTAGTTGCTGATATCATCAGAGGAGAACAAGTAGACAAAGCTCTTTATATCCTAAAATATTCTAAGAAAGATGCTTCTAACAAGTTAGAAAAATTACTTCTTTCTGCTATGGCCAATTGGCAAGCAAAAAACGAAGGTGCTGACATCGAGGAGGCTAACCTTATCGTTAAAGAAATTTTTGTGGATAGTGCAAGACAATTGAAGAGACTAAGACCTGCACCACAAGGTAGAGGTTACAGAATCAGAAAAAGATCTAACCACGTTACGTTAATCCTAGGTAATAAAGAAAACTAATTCAAGGTATGGGACAGAAGACAAATCCAATTGGTAACAGATTAGGTATCATCAGAGGATGGGATTCTAACTGGTTTGGTGGTAAAAACTACGGTGACAGAATCGCTGAAGACTACAAAATCAGAAGATATCTTGAAGCAAGATTATCTAAAGGTGGAATTTCAAGAATCTTTATCGAAAGAACACTTAAGCTAGTTACTGTAACAATTACAACAGCTAGACCAGGTCTTATCATAGGTAAAGGTGGTCAAGAAGTTGACAAACTAAAAGAAGAACTTAAAAAGTTAACTGGAAAAGATATCCAAATTAACATCTTCGAAATCAAAAGACCAGAACTAGACGCTGTACTAGTAGCAGATAGCATTGCAAAACAAATCGAAAACCGTATCTCTTACAGAAGAGCAGTTAAGATGGCAATCGCATCTACAATGAGAATGGGTGCAGAAGGTATCAAAGTTCAAATCTCTGGTAGATTGAACGGTGCTGAGATGGCAAGATCAGAATCTTTCAAAGAAGGAAGAATCCCTTTGTCAACTTTTAGAGCTGATATCGACTATCACATCGGAGAAGCACTTACACAGTATGGTAAGCTTGGTGTGAAAGTATGGATCATGAAAGGTGAAGTTTATGGTAAAAGAGATCTTTCTCCATTAGTAGGACAACCAAAAAAAGGTGGACCATCTAGAGGTGACAGAGATAACAACAGAAGACCTTCAAGAGATAAAAAATAATTAAAAATTTTAGGCTATTAAATTTTAAATTACCGTTACTTTTTTAAAATCCAACATCTAAAATCCAAAATCTAAAATTTAAATTATGTTACAACCAAGAAGAACGAAATTCCGTAAGATTCATAAAATGAAGATGAAGGGGATTGCTCAAAGAGGTAATCAACTTGCATACGGAACATTTGGTATCAAGGCAACAGAAGGAGCATGGGTAACTGCTAGACAAATCGAAGCTGCCCGTATCGCTGCAACTAGATATATGAAAAGAGAAGGTCAATTATGGATCAAAATATTCCCAGACAAGCCTATTACTAAAAAACCTGCAGAGGTTCGTATGGGTAAAGGTAAAGGTGCTGTAGAATATTGGGTAGCTGTAGTTAAACCTGGTAAAATTATGTTCGAAGTAGGTGGAGTACCTTACGACGTAGCAAAAGAAGCTTTGAGACTTGCTGCTCAAAAGTTACCAATCGTTACTAAGTTCGTAGTTGCTAACGATTTTGTTAAACCTCTTTAATATCTGAATAACAATGAATAAAGCTGACATCAAAAACTTAAGCGTTGAGGATTTGAAAAATCAACTGACTGAAGCTAAAGCTAACCTTAACAAATTAACTTTGGCTCACAAAATCAGCCCGATTGAAAATCCAATTCAGATCAGAGATTTAAGAAAAACAATCGCTAGATTAAACACTGAGTTAACTAACAAACAATCATAATTCCTTTTTACAATGGAAAGAAATTTAAGAAAAGAAAGAATCGGAGTAGTTTCCAGCAATAAAATGGAAAAAACCATTGTTGTTAGTGAAACTATGAGAATGAAGCACCCGATGTACGGTAAGTTCGTTTTGAAAACGAAGAAATATACTGCACATGACGAAAATAACGAGTGCAACGAAGGGGACACTGTTCTAATTACAGAAACAAGACCTTTGAGTAAGAGCAAAAGATGGAGATTAGTAAGAATCATAGAAAGAGCTAAGTAATGTTACAAACAGAATCAAGATTAAAAGTAGCTGATAATACTGGTGCTAAAGAAGTATTGGTAATCAGAGTTCTGGGAGGTACCAGAAGAAGATATGCTTCAGTTGGTGATAAAATCGTAGTGACTATCAAAGATTCTACGCCATCAGGAAATGCAAAAAAAGGACAAGTTTCTAAAGCTGTAGTAGTAAGAACTAAAAAAGCTGTACGTAGAAAAGATGGATCTTACATCAAATTCGACGATAACGCTTGCGTACTTCTAAATGCTGCAGGAGAGATGAGAGGAACGCGTGTTTTCGGACCAGTTGCTCGTGAGTTGAGAGATAAAGAATATATGAAAGTCATTTCATTAGCTCCTGAAGTACTTTAATTTTTAAAATTTACAAAAAATGACAAAGTTAAAAATCAAAAGAGGAGATAACGTAATCATCACTACCGGAAGAAAAGAAATCAAAGGTAAAACTGGCGAGGTTATTGAAGTGATCAAAAAAGAAGGTAAAGACGCTAGAGTTATTGTAGCAGGTCTTAACATCGTGAAAAAACACGTTAAGCCATCTGCACAAAATCCTCAAGGTGGGATTGTAGAGAAAGAAGCATCTATCCATATTTCTAACGTTATGTTAGTTGATCCTAAAACAGGAAAAGCTACTAAAGTTGGTTACAAAGTAGATGGTGATAAAAAAGTAAGATTTGCAAAACAATCTGGTGAAACTTTATAATTAGATTACAATGGAATATATCGTAAGACCAAAACAAGCATATAAAGACAAAATTGTTCCTGCAATGATGGAAGAATTCGGGTACAAGTCAGTAATGCAAGTACCTAAGTTACTTAAGATCGTTGTTAGCCAAGGTTTGGGTGCAGCGACGCAAGACAAGAAAATTGTTGACTATGCTGTAGAAGAATTAACAAATATCACTGGTCAAAAAGCAGTTGGTACTTTATCTAAAAAAGATGAAGCAGCCTTCAAACTAAGAAAAGGTATGCCAGTTGGTGCAATGGTAACTTTAAGAGCTAACCAAATGTATGAGTTCTTAGACAGATTAACATCTTCAGCTTTACCACGTATTAGAGATTTCTCTGGTATCAAAGCTGACGGATTCGATGGTAGAGGTAATTATAACTTAGGTATTACTGAGCAAATCATCTTCCCAGAGATCGTTATCGACAAAGTAAAAAAAATCCAAGGGATGGACATTACTTTCGTTACTTCTGCTAAGACAGATAAAGAAGCTAAAGCATTATTAACTCACTTCGGTTTACCGTTCAAAAAGAACTAAGACATGGCTAAAGAATCAATGAAAGCGCGTGAGCGCAAAAGAGAAGCTACTGTAGCTAAATATGCTGAGAAAAGAAAAGCTCTTAAAGAAGCTGGAGATTACGAAGCACTACAGAAGTTACCAAAAAATGCTTCTCCAGTTAGACTTCACAACCGTTGCAAGTTAACTGGACGTCCAAGAGGTTACATGAGAACTTTCGGGATTTCTAGAGTAACTTTCAGAGAAATGGCTAACAATGGCCTTATCCCTGGAGTTAAGAAAGCAAGTTGGTAATCAACTAAAAATTAATCTAGACAGCCAAGTTGGTTTTTCGAGATATAAGATAGACGATGTCAGATGACAGACTTCTATAGTCTGGAATCTGATATCCGAAATCTGAAATCCAAACTCAAAACTAGCTGTTATTAACCACTCAATAAATTAAAAAAAAGAAATGGTAACAGATCCAATTTCAGATTTCCTAACAAGAGTAAGGAACGCACAAAGCGCAGGCCACAAAGTGGTGGAAATTCCTGCATCGAAAATCAAAAAAGAGATTACGAAAATTCTTTTTGACCAAGGTTACATCCTTAACTACAAGTTCGAGGATAACTCAGTTCAAGGAGCTATCAAAATCGCTTTAAAGTATGACAAACAAACTAGCAAGCCCGCTATCAAGTCTATCCAAAGAGCTTCTAGACCAGGTCTACGTCAGTACAAAGGTACTGCAGAACTTCCAAGAGTTCTTAATGGATTAGGTATTGCAATCATCTCAACTTCTAAAGGGTTGATGACTGACAAAAAAGCAAGAGAAGAAAAAGTAGGAGGCGAAGTAATTTGCTACGTTTATTAATTTTTAATATAGGAAATAATGTCAAGAATTGGTAAAGCAATTATAGAAATTCCTGCTGGTGTTACAGTTACTAACAACAACGGTATCGTAACAGTTAAAGGTCCTAAAGGAGAACTTACTCAAGAGTTAACCGAAGGAATTTCAATTGAAGAAAAAGATGGCGTAATCACAGTATCTCGCCCATCAGATTCTAAACAACATAAAGCACTTCACGGTCTATACAGAGCACTTATCAACAACATGATTGTTGGTGCTGGTATTGGATTTACTAAGCAATTAGAGCTTGTGGGTGTTGGTTATAGAGCTTCTCACTCTGGTCAAAAACTAGAATTAGCTCTAGGTTTCTCTCACGGTATCGTAGTAGAACTTCCAAAAGAAGTTGCTGTTGATACTTTGACAGAAAAAGGTAAGAACCCTATTATTACTCTATCTTCTCACGATAAACAACTTCTTGGGATGGTGGCTGCAAAGATCAGATCTTTCAGAAAACCTGAGCCTTACAAAGGAAAAGGTGTGAAATTCGTAGGTGAAATCATCAGAAGAAAAGCCGGTAAATCTGCATAAAATTTAAGAAAATGGCATTAACAAAAGTTGAAAAGAGAAACAGAATCAAAAGAAGAGTTAGAGGTAAGATCTCAGGATCTGCTGAAAAACCAAGATTGTCTGTTTACAAAAGTAATAAAGAAATCTACGCTCAAATTGTAGATGATAAAGAGGGTAAAACTTTAGTATCCGCTTCTTCTCGTGAGAAAGGTGTTGACGCTAAAGGTACTAAGACTGAAGCTGCTGTTGCAGTAGGAAAGAAAATCGCTGAAAAAGCTCTAGCTGCTGGTATCGAGAACATCGTATTCGACAGAAACGGTTTCGTATTCCACGGTAGAGTTAAAGCTTTGGCTGATGGTGCTAGAGAAGCTGGTCTTAAATTCTAATCTTTTAAATTCAGAAAAATATGTTAGACAATATAGAAAGAGTTAAACCTGGAGGATTAGAACTAAAAGATCGTCTGGTTGCTGTTAATAGAGTAACTAAAGTAACTAAAGGTGGTAGAGCATTTGGATTTTCTGCTATCGTAGTTGTTGGTAATGAAGATGGTGTTATTGGTTACGGATTAGGTAAATCTAAGGAGGTAGCTTCTGCAATCTCTAAAGCTGTAGAGGATGCTAAGAAAAACTTAGTAAAAGTACCTGTAATGAACAAAACTATCCCTCACCAGACTACAGCTAGATACGGTGGTGCTGATATCTTCTTGAGACCTGCATCTCATGGTACAGGACTTATCGCTGGTGGTGCAGTACGTGCAGTACTAGAATCTGCTGGTGTACAAGACGTATTATCTAAGTCTAAAGGATCTTCTAACCCACACAATGTGGTTAAAGCGACTTTCAAAGCTTTATTAGACATCAGAAGACCTGAAGAAATCGCTAGAATGCGTGGTGTTTCCCTAAGTAAAGTGTTTAACGGTTAATATATAAACAATGGCAAAGATTAAAGTAAAACAAGTAAGAAGCGCTATTGGTAGAACAAAAACCCAAAAAAGAACGCTTGAAGCTTTAGGATTGAAAAAACTTCACCAAGTAGTTGAGCACGAAGCAACACCTGCTATTTTAGGTATGGTTGCTGCAGTTAGCCACTTACTAGAAGTTCAAGAAGAGAAATAATACAATGTATACATAGTGTAATGGTCTTTTTCTAGGCCATTACATTATAATTTCAAAAATCATAATCGTAATGAATTTAAATAACATACAACCAGCATCAGGATCTACGCACAACTCTAAGAGAATTGGTAGAGGACAAGGAAGTGGTAAAGGTGGTACATCAACCAAAGGTCACAAAGGTCAAAAAGCAAGAGCTGGTTATTCTGAGAAAATCGGATTCGAAGGTGGACAGATGCCACTTCAAAGAAGATTGCCAAAATTTGGTTTTAAAAACGTTAACAGAAAAGACTATAGAGCTATCAACTTAGATAGTATCCAAAATCTTGTCGATACAAAAGGTATCTCTGGAGAGATCACTAAAGATGTATTGGTTGCTAACGGTTTAGCTTCTAAAAATGACTTAATCAAAATCTTAGGTAGAGGAGACCTTAAAGCAAATGTTTCTATCTCTGCTAACAAGTTTACTAAGTCTGCAGAAGAAGCTATTACTAAAGCTGGAGGTAAAGCAATCACTCTTTAATAAAAGATCAAATGAAAGAATTTATACAAACACTAAAAAACATTTGGAGCCTAAAGGAGCTTAGAGATAAAATTATTTTAACTCTATCTTTAGTCCTTGTGTATAGATTCGCTTCTTATATTTCACTTCCTGCTATTAACATGGCGGAGGTGGGCAACCTTCTACAACATTACCAAAATCAAGGCGGGAACCAACAAGGGGCCGGCCTTTTGGGTTTACTTTCATCATTCACTGGTGGTGCTTTCTCGAGAGCATCAATTATGGCATTAGGAATCATGCCTTACATCTCTGCTTCGATTATCGTACAGTTGATGGGTATGGCGATTCCTTATTTACAAAAATTACAGAAAGATGGTGAGAGTGGTAGAAATACACTAAACCAAATCACAAGATGGTTAACGATTGGTGTATGTTTGGTACAAGCACCTTCATACTTAACATCGGTAACACAGTTCTTTTTACCTTACGGACAATTCCAATCAGCTTATTACATAGATCCTAATTCTATTATGTTCTGGTTACCAAGTATTGTTATCCTAGTTGCAGGATCAGTTTTTGCAATGTGGTTAGGTGAGAAGATTACAGACAAAGGTATTGGAAACGGTATTTCTATCCTTATTATGGTTGGTATCCTTGCGGATCTTCCAACTGCATTTATCCAAGAGTTTTCAACTCAGACAGGTAAGGGTGGATTTGGTACAATCATGATTTTAGTAGAAGTATTGTTCTGGTTGTTAGTAGTTCTTTTAGCTATTATTTTATCAGTAGCTGTTAGAAAAATTCCTATTCAGTATGTAAGTCGAGCTCAGGCAAGAGGTGGTGTTAACAGAAACTTAATGCAAGGTGCTAGACAATGGATCCCATTGAAGGTCAATGCTGCGGGTGTTATGCCAATTATCTTTGCACAAGCTTTGATGTTCGTTCCGGGATTATTAACAAAAGTGGATGAGTCTAATACGTTTTTGGCAGGATTCAAAAATGTTTTTAGTTGGCAATACAATGTATTGTTTGCATTATTAATTATTATATTCTCATTTTTCTATACTGCAATCACAATTCCTGTTAATCAGATGGCGGATGACCTTAAGCGTAATGGCGGTTTGATACCAAAAGTAAGACCAGGAAAAGAGACAGCAGATTACCTCGATGACATTTTGTCAAAAATTACCTTGCCAGGTGCGATTTTTTTATCTATCTTTGCAGTCCTTCCGGCTATAGTGCACGGAGCGTTTGTTCAGACAGATAGATTTGCCCTGTTCTTCGGTGGTACATCACTATTAATTATGGTTGGTGTGATCCTGGATACAGTTCAGCAAATCAATACGTATTTGTTAAATCATCATTACGATGGTTTAATGCAGTCAAAATTGTCTAGAACAACAAATGTAGAATAATTGTAAATGGCAAAACAAAAGCATATAGAACAAGACGGCGTTATTACGGAAGCACTTTCGAATGCGCAGTTCCGAGTAGAACTAGAAAATGGGCATATCCTTATTGCCCATATTTCTGGTAAGATGAGAATGCATTACATCAAACTGCTTCCTGGTGATAAGGTAAGATTGGAGATGTCTCCGTATGACCTTACTAAAGGAAGGATCACTTTTAGATACTAATTATCTAAATGTAATAATAGAAATATAAAAGAAAAATCTCTCAAATGAAAGTTAGAGCATCTATTAAAAAAAGAAGTGCTGATTGCAAGATTGTACGCAGAAAAGGTGTACTGTTCGTAATCAACAAGAAGAACCCTAAATTTAAACAAAGACAAGGTTAACAACCACTATTAAATTATGGCGAGAATTGCAGGTATTGATTTACCAAAGAACAAAAGAGGCGTTATCGGTCTTACTTACATCTACGGTGTAGGAAGAAGCACGGCTTCAGAAATTTTGAAGAGCGCTGGTATCAGCGAAGACAAGAAAGTCAACGAATGGAATGACGATGAATTGGCATTAATCAGAGGTTATATCTCAGACAACATCAAAGTTGAAGGAGAATTAAGATCTGAAACGCAATTAAACATCAAGCGATTGATGGATATTGGTTGCCAACGAGGAATACGTCACAGACTGGGATTACCTTTAAGAGGCCAAAGAACTAAAAATAATTCTAGAACCCGTAAAGGAAAGAGAAAAACTGTTGCTAACAAAAAGAAAGCAAGTAAATAATCTGTAGAATTTATTATGGCAAAACAAACTAAAGTTGTTAAAAAAAGAAAAGTAAAAGTTGAGGCTATTGGTGAAGCGCATATTCAAGCTTCTTTCAATAACATCATCATTTCTTTAACAAATAAAAACGGAGAAGTAATCTCTTGGGCATCTGCCGGTAAAATGGGATTCAGAGGTTCTAAAAAGAATACTCCTTTTGCTGCACAAATGGCAGCAGAAAACTGTTCTCAAGTAGCTTACGAAGCTGGTCTTAGAAGAGTTAAGGTGTTTGTAAAAGGTCCAGGTGCGGGTAGAGAGTCTGCTATCAGAACTATCCATAACTCAGGAATCGAAGTGAGCGAAATCGTTGATATTACACCGATGCCGCATAACGGATGTAGACCACCTAAAAGAAGAAGAGTTTAATTTTTAGAATTTATCCCTAATGGCAAGATATATTGGACCTAAAACTAAAATTGCTAGAAAATTTGGTCAAGCAATTTACGGAGACGATAAAAACTTTGAAAAAAGAAAAAACCAACCGCCTGGACAACACGGACCTAACAAAAGAAGAGGTGCTAAGAAGTCTGAATACGCAATTCAGTTAGCTGAAAAGCAAAAAGCTAAATATACTTACGGTATTTTAGAAAGACAATTTGCTAACCTTTTCGAAAAGGCTGATAGAAGCAAAGGAGTAACTGGTGAAGTTCTTTTACAATTATGTGAGTCTAGACTAGACAACGTTGTATACAGACTAGGTTATGCAAAAACTAGATCTGCTGCAAGACAGTTAGTTTCTCACAGACACATTACCGTTAATGGTGAGTTGGTTAACATACCTTCTTATTTATTAAAAGCTGGTGATGTAGTTGCAGTAAGAGAAAAATCAAAATCACTAGAAGTTATCACTAACGCTTTAGCTTCTAAAGTTAACTACGAGTGGTTACAATTCAATGACGAGAAGAAAGAAGGTACTTTCGTTTCTGCTCCTGAGAGAATCCAAATTCCGGAAGACATCAAGGAACAGTTAATCGTCGAATTATACTCTAAATAATAATTTTTTCAAATTTTTGCTCAACCATACTATGGCAATTTTAACATTTATAAAACCAGATAAAGTAATCCTACTTAATTCTACAGATTTCAAAGGTCAATTCGAATTTAGACCTCTTGAACCAGGATTTGGATTAACAATCGGTAATGCATTGAGAAGAGTTTTGCTTTCTTCTCTGGAAGGATATGCTATTTCATCTATCAAAATAGAGGGCGTAGAGCACGAATTTTCGACTATACCAGGTGTGATCGAGGATGTTACTGAAATCATACTTAATCTTAAGCAACTTCGTCTTAAGGCTACAACAGAAAACCCATCTAGTGAGCAAGTTAATGTGAAAATTTCTGGTCAAGAAGTTATTACGGCTGGTGACTTAGGTAAAGGCATTAACAATTTCGAGGTTCTTAACCAAGATCTTGTTATCTGTAACCTTACTAAAGACGTTAACTTTGAGATTACTTTCAATATTGAAAAAGGTAGAGGTTACGTTCCTTCAGAACAAAATAAATCTAACAATGCACCAATTGGTACTATTGCAATAGATTCTATCTTTACACCAATTAAAAAAGTACAGTATAGCATCGAAAATTATCGTGTAGAGCAAAAGACAGACTACGAAAAACTAATTTTGGATATTGAGACTGATGGTTCCATCACACCTCAAAATGCATTAACAGAAGCTTCTAAGATATTAATTTATCACTTTATGTTATTCTCTGATGAGAGAATTACGCTAGAAACAGAAGCTGTTAAAGCATCTATCCAATATGACGAAGAAACACTTCATACAAGACAACTTCTTAAGTCAAAATTAGCAGATATGGATCTTTCTGTAAGAGCCCTTAACTGTTTGAAAGCGGCTGAAGTAGAAACGCTTGGTGAACTTGTTGCCTTCAGTAAGTCTGATTTGATGAAATTCAGAAATTTTGGTAAAAAATCTTTAACAGAACTTGAAGAATTGGTTCACGCAAAAGGACTAAATTTCGGGTTTGATGTTGCAAAATATAAGTTAGACGCTGACAAATAATCCTTACAATGAGACACGGAAAGAAAATCAATCACTTAGGTAGAACGGCGCCGCACAGAAAAGCAATGCTGTCTAACATGGCTTGTTCCCTAATTGAACATAAAAGAATCAACACTACAGTTGCTAAAGCTAAAGCCTTAAGAACTTACGTTGAACCTCTTCTTACTAAAGCTAAAGAAGATACAACTCATAACAGAAGAACTGTATTCTCTTACCTTAAAAGTAAAGAAGCTGTTACAGAACTTTTCAGAACTGTAGCACCAAAAATCGCTGAAAGAAATGGCGGTTATACAAGAATCATCAAAACTGGTTTCAGACTTGGTGATAGTGCAGATACTGCTATGATCGAACTTGTTGACTTTAACGAGCTTTACAACCCTAAAGCTGAAGAGAAAAAAACAACGAGAAGAAGTAGAAAACCTGCTACTAAAAAAGAAGAAACAGCTCCTGTTGCTGAAACGAAAGTTGAAGAAACACCTGCTGCTGATTCTAAAGAAGAAAAAACTGAAGAGTAATCTTCGTTTGATCATAATAAAAAACGCCTTGCTTTTGTAAGGCGTTTTTAATTTTTGTAGTAACTAGAATTCTATTATTTTTGTTCAAAATAGTTGAATGAAATTTTTCCTTAGCTGGTTATATAGTTTATGTTTTGTTTTGGGATGGAGCCAAACAACAACTAACCCCAAGCTCGATCTTCCACAGATCCCGTCCAATATTAGTATTCCCATACAACTTCCAATTTCCGAAATTGAAAATCTCATTAATAGATCTGTTATAGGAACCATCTACGAAGACAAATCTTTTACGGATAACAATAACGACCAAGTCAAAGTTAAAGTCAACAAGTTGTCAGATATTAAGCTGAAAGCCTTAACCAATAATCGATTGATGATTTCGGTGCCATTACAAATTTGGGCTGAAAAAGGTTACGGGACGATGGGCGTTTACTTATACAAAGACACAAGTTTTAACTTAGTGATGAATTTTGTTTCGTCAATTTCTACTAATCCAGATTGGAGTTTGATCACATCGACGCAGAGTGCAGGCTTTGTTTGGAAAGAAAAGCCGGTTCTCGATTACGGAAAAGTTAAGATCCCTGTTGCAAACTTTATTGAATCAACGCTTAAAGAACAACAATCAAAATTCACTTCTTTAATCGATACACAGATTAAAAACTCTTTCAAGCTACAACCTTATCTAGTCCTTGCTTGGAATCAGTTTGCAAAGCCAGTTAACATTTCTCAAGAGTATAATACGTGGTTAAAAATTACGCCCCAAAGGACGTTTTTAAAACCCATTGAAGTGTATGCGGATAAGATTAAGACCAATGTAGGGCTTAGTCTTCTTTCGGAGACTTTCGTAGGTGAAATCCCACCTGCGTCCGCTTTGGTTAAGCAAGTTCCTAATTATATTTCGAAACCTAATATTTCTGACGATTTCGTTTTACAAACAACGGCTAATATTAGTTTTAATGAAGCAACTATTTTAGCAAAAAAGCAATTTTTAAATAAGGAAATAGAGCTGGGAAGTCCTTCTCGGAAAGTTAAAGTCGAAGCCATCTCCGTATATCCAGAAAAAGAAAATATTGTTTTAGAAATTACAACATCAGGTTATGTTAATGGAACTTCTTTTATCAAAGGTCAAGCTGCTTATGATGAAGTTGGACAAAAGATTGTTTTAATAGACACCGATTTTAATTTGAAAACTAAAAATTTTTTTCAAAAAGCGATGACTGTGTTGTTCGAAGGTAAGATCAGAAAATTAGTTGAACAGGAGTACGGGATTCCGATGAAAGATATGATGGCAGTATCCAAGCAGAGTCTTGCAGAAAGCTTTAATAAAGAATATTTTCCAGGACTTAAGTTAACAGGGCAAGTCATTGATCTTAAACCAAGTAAGTTTATCCTAACGCCAACTTATATTACCGTGGTGGTTGATACTAAAGCTAAATTACAATTAGTAATATCAGGTCTAAATTTTTAGTATATTTAAAAGAAAATTAAATAATATGAAAAGATATTTATTAGGAGTTAGTTTGATGTTCTCTTTATTATACCTTGCCCAAGAGTCTGCACCCATGCATATCCAAAATATGAGTGCGGATGCACGTAGTATCTTTTTGAAAGATGGTTTTAAAGCTGATTTGGAAACCGAAGGCAACCCTTATCCAGCGAATGATAAATTTTTAGATGCCAAGATTGCGTCTAATGAAAAATTGACAAAAGTGCGTTATAATGCTAATCTTGACCAATTCGAATTTTTGCAGAATGGACAAATGTTGCTTATGGGACGAGAAGATTGGTACAGTCCGATTTATTTTCCAGATTTAAAAGAAACGGTGGTTCTTGCCAATTATCCAAGTAAAGGAAAATCTATAAAAGGATATTTGTTTACCTATATTGAAGGAGAAGAAATTAGTATTTATAGAAAGATTTCTAGAAAGTTTGTGAAAGGAGAGTATGCAACGTCGTCCTTTGATAAAGACAAGCCAAACCGTTTTATAGAAGAGCCCGATGTTTATTTTATCAAGCAAAAGAATGGGGAGTATGTAGAGTTTCCTAAGAATATTAGAAAGTTAGTAGCTTTATTTCCAGATAAAAAAGAGACCTTACAAAAAAATATCAAAAACAATAATTTTGACTTCAACATAATGCAGCAGATTGTGATGCTACTTAATAAAAAAAGTTCCGAATAATTTCGGAACTTTTTTTGTGGAGTTGGAGGGAAATGAACCTATTGTAACTCGTTATATCTTAAAACAAGTAAATTTCCTATTAATCAATATTATATCTATATTTGCATATGTGAATATAGGTATTTTTTATATCTAAATATAGAAGTATTAGCACCTAAACTAGCACCTATGAATTATACTTTCAAATTAAAACAACCCTCTTCGGATAACGAAACTTTGATTTATTTTCGGTCTTATTTTGTGAACGAAAATAAAAATTTTATCTATTCTACAGGCGAAAAAATAACACCATCTGAATGGGATTTTGATAACAGACAGCCAAATGATTTAAACGGACGAACAAAAAGAGCAGAGAATCACAGAAGCATAAAAAAACAATTAGATAGATACAGTGGTTATTTTACAGAAATTGTAAACCGTTATAAAAATATAAATGAAGAACTGACTTTAAATCTTTTGCGACAAAGATTCGATGAAGAATTCAAAAAAACAAAATCGAAAAATGATTTTTTTAGAATTTATGACGAGTTTATTGAGGAAAAAGAAAATGATTACTCCGGAAATTCAATATCCAATTCAACGCTTAAACGCTACAAATGTAACAAAACTTTGTTGGAAGATTTTGAATCCAAAGCAAATCATAAATTGTCACTTGGCAAATTCAATGATAAAACATTCAATAAATTTTTAAAATTTTGTATTGAAGATAGAAATCATTCTGCAAACACGGTTCATAGGAATGTTGGTCTCTTGAAAACTTTTTTACTTTGGGCATTAAATAAAAAATACAGCTACAATAATGATTTCATAAGCTTTAAGAAACCACCTAAATTCAGGACTGATGAAATCGCTTTGAATTATGAACAAGTTGAGATTATTTACAATCACGATTTCACTAAAAATAAAAGGTTGGAAAAAGTTCGTGACCTTTTTGTTTTTGGTTGTACAACAGGAATGAGATTTGGTAATTACAGCACTATTTCAAAAAGTGATATTGATGGAGATTTTATACGAGTAATTGATTTGAAAAGCAAATCAAAAAATTTAGCCATTCCTCTGAATAGTATTTCTAAATCAATTCTTGAAAAGTATGATTATAATTTACCCAGCATTACGAATCAGAAAATGAATGAGTACATTAAAGAAGTGTTCCAAGAGTTGAAATTCACGGATGAAATAAAAAAAACAATGAAATACGGGGATGAATTAGTAGAGATGAAGTCTGAATTTTGGGAAAGGATTTCTTCCCATACCGCTCGCAGAAGCTTTATCACTATAATGAAAAACAAAAGAGTTCCAGATAAAGTGATTATGAGTTATACAGGTCACACAAGTTTAGAAGTTTTCAACGCTTATTATAGACCAAGTGAAGAAGATAAAGTTAATTATATGAATGAAGTTTTTAAATAATCACTTTTTTAAGAATGAATGAAAAGAAACTATACGGACGTTGGTATATTTGGGAGGAATTTATCGGTTATCCAATGATGCTCTATTATTGGATTAAAGGAGATAAAATTCAAAAATTACTTTCCGAAAGAATTCATAAGGCAAAACAGAGAGCTGAAGAAGAAATATTGACAGAAAAGGATAAAAATGAATTTTTGATTGAATATGAAAGATTGGATAATTTCTTTAGCTACCATTTCAAAAAAATAAATGAGTTTGACAGCCATAACTTTAATGAAAAGATTGCTTATTGTTTACAACAGTACAGGAAAGAATCAGCATTGAAACTGACTTCTTCGAATCTGATGAAATTACAAGGCAATTTTTTGACAGGTGCAGAAAATACCCTTTTCCTATATTTTCTTTTGTACAATGAAAAGAAAACGAAAAATTCTTTTCTATCAATATTTTCAAGTGAAGAAAATTACAACACTTTCCTTTCTGTAATGAAGAGTAATTCTTACTTTGATAAAAATAACAGATTTGATATTTCGGTTATTTTCTTTGCCGGCATATTAACATTCCTCAAAAAAAAGGGTGTGATAAAAAATGTAAAAAATATTGACATCATAAAATTATTGAAAGATGATTTTGATTTCGAAATATCTCCTTCTTCCTTTTCTAGCGCAACACCCTATCCAACCAAAGATGAGGAGAAGAAACTATTTGATGATTTATCAAAAGAATTTATGATTAAGTATTAAATTTTACTGAATTTACTATAATACATAGATTAAATACATAAACGAGAAATATTTGCATAGAATTTTAAAACAAATGCTATGCAAACAACCAATCCATTTCAACCCATTATGGAGGGAATAGAAGAATTAAAAGAACTTATCTATTCCATAAAAAAAGAACCGGAAATTGAACTAAAAAAGAAATTTTATTCCTTCAAAGAGGCATCAGAAATTTTGAAGTTAGATTATCAGACGGTTCGCTCTCACGTTCTCAAGGGAAATATCAAAGCCGAAAAAATAGGCAGATTTTACCGTATCAATCATTTGGATTTGATGAATGCTTTAAATGAAGTGAAATCATTAAAGTACAGAAGATAGACATATTTCATTTGTTTATCCGGAACACCATTCCTTTTAACCTTCCGTATTCCTACGGAATAAAAATCCAAAAAAAATGAGCGAAAAGATTCCCTATCTGCGAGTAGGCACTACCTACTACAAAACCATAGAAAAACCTTTAATTTCAGGAGATAAAATTTCCATACTGTTTCGATGGAATCGCGAAACAATCATCAGTGACCACGGAAAAACCTATCTTTCACAAGTTCCGAAATATGACGGTTTTTGCTGTATTCCCAATCATCTGAATTATGAAAAAATAATTGAAGGATTTTACAATATATACAATGAAATTCCTTATCAACCAATTGAAGAAAGCCTAAATTCAGATGCTCTCAAAGAAAAAATTCAGTTTTCCCTGAAATTTATGGAACATATTTTCGGAGAACAGCTTGAGTTGGGTTTAGATTATATCAAAATCTTGCTTGAAAAACCTACCCAAATGCTTCCGATTTTATGTTTGGTAAGCAAAGAGCGTTCTACGGGAAAATCCACTTTTATCAAATGGCTCAAATCCATTTTCGGGTTGAATATGACCTACATTAAAGGAGATTCATTCAGCAGTCAATTCAATTCGGATTGGGCTTCAATGCTCATTGTAGCTATTGATGAAGTGTTTTTTGATAAAAAAGAAATCACAGAACGATTAAAATACCTTTCCACAACCGATAAAGACAAGAAAGAAGCGAAAGGAAAAGATCGTGAGGAAGTTGAATTTTTTGGAAAATTCATTCTTTGTTCCAACAATGAAGATAATTTTATTCAGATTGATGAAGAAGAAATTCGGTTTTGGATTATCAAAGTTAAATCTATAAAAACAGAGAATACTGAATTCCTGCAAAACCTAATTAAAGAAATTCCCTATTTCCTTCGCTATCTGATTCAAAGATCGTTCTTTAGCCAGAAACAAACCCGAATGTGGTTTACTGATTCCGAGATAAGAACAAAGGCTTTACAGAAGTTAGTATGGAAGAATAATAACAAACTTGAATCAAAAATTATTGAGCTTTTGTACGAGTTTTTTGAGAGTACCGAAGAAAAAGAAATCCAAGTCATTCCGCAAGATATTTTCAATATGCTCGGAAGAATGTTCAGAAACCATTATTGGACTGTAAACGACATCAGAAAACTCCTTAAAGAAAGCTGGAAACTAGAACCACAAAATAACTCTTTGGCTTACATAAAATATGATATTGATTATAGTGGAAGTTTTTATCAATCGAATAAAACAGGACGGTACTTCACGATAAAAAAAGATTTTATTCTTCAAAAATTTGATGAAATGATGAATTAATTGATAATAAGAAGAAAATCAACAATTTATATCTCATCAAAATCCTCATCAAATTTTAAAACCTTGATTTTTGATGAAAGACCGATGAGCAAAAAATTTGAAGTTTGATGAGATGATGATACTTTGATGAGAATGTATTTTACTTACAGTCAAATCATTATACGGTTTTCTCATCATTTCATCAAAATATTTCCAAAAATCAACACCTAACATTTTACACTTATGAACTGCAACCAATTCAACTCTGTAAAGTTGGAAGAAGTCCTTATTTCACTTGGACACCATCCAACGAAACAAAATGAAAAAGAAGCTTGGTATCTTAATCCTTTTTCCACAGAAACCCAAGCCTCTTTTAAACTCGATAAAAGAAACAACGTTTGGTATCTCCATTCTGAAGGAATTGGAGGAAACAATATTGATTTTATGAAGAAATATCTAAACTCTTCCGTAAAAGAAGTTTTGGGATGGGCAGAAAAGCAAAATTTTTCTTCTTTTCAACAGCAGAATGTTATTCATTCAATAAATTCAAAACCAAATTATCAAATCACCGAAATCAAAAAACTCCATAACGAACATCTTAAAAGCTATCTTCATCAAAGAGGGCTTTCAAAAGTAGTATATCCGTTAGTTAAAGAAATTCATTTTACCATTGGAGAAAAGAAACTTTACGCTATTGGTTTTGAAAATTTTTCTGGAGGTTGGGAGCTTAGAAATTCCTTTTACAAAGGATCAGTTCTGAAAAAGGATATTTCAATTGTAAATTTCAATAATGAAAGCCAAGGTCAAAATGAAACAGGAAAAAGAATAGTCGTTTTTGAAGGATTTATGGATGCTTTGTCTTTTGTGGAGATGAAACCATTTTTTAAAGGCGATGTATTGGTAATGAATTCCATTTCATTGTTGAATAGAACCAAAGAATATTTAAAAAATTATTCCGAAATCCATTTGTTTTTAGACAATGATAAAGCAGGTGAAACTTGTAAAAATGAAATTCTGAAATCATTTCCCGAAGCAAAAGATCATTCCGAAATTTATGCTCTTCATAAAGATTTGAATGACTACTTCGTTTTCAGAAATAACACTGAAATCGAAAAACAACAGCGGATAGAATTGAACCCAAAACAAGAACAGGAGGAAAACGAAATCAATCAAGCTCATCAAACTTACAAAAGAAAACGCTGATTATGCGTGCGGATATTTTTTACCAACTACACGCAGAAGTTAGGAGCTCATTCGCAACTTTGAAGGTCGATGCTCTCCCAACAAAGTTTCTTCTTCGCTCTGCGAGGCTTTAACCTGTAAAAAATAGTACAAGGTTTAATTCCCCAGAACCTTTTAAAATAAAGCAAGGGTATCAGTTACCCTGTATAAAATAGATACAGGTTGTTAGTTACCCTGAATAAAAAAGTTACAGGTTTAATACATCAAATTTAAATAAAAATGAAAACTTCCATCAATTTTAAAGTAGTAAAATCTGATTCCGAAATTCATAATTTCAGAAAGAAATCTTTTGATTACATCCGCAAAGATTTAACTCACAAAAATGAATATTGGATGGAACAAAAGATTGCTGATCGACTGTTAAAAATAGAAGCTTTTTGCAAAGAAAAATCAGGAAGAAAATTACAGAAAAATGCAATGCCAGTTCGGGAAGCTGTGGTTGTAATTAAAGAAAATACGACGATGCAGGATTTGCATAATTTGTCAAAAAGACTAGAAGAAGAACTTAAAATCCGAATTTTTCAGATTGCCATACATAAAGATGAAGGTCATTATGATAAAGACACCAAAGAATGGAAACCGAATTATCACGCTCATTTAGTTGCAGATTGGCAAGATTTGGAAACTGGAAAAATGCTAAAGCATCAATCTTTTCACTATTCTAAAATGCAGGATTTAGCGGCGGAATGTTTGGAAATGGAAAGAGGAATTTCAGGTTCGTTAGCAAGATTAGAAGCAGTTGAATTTAAAATCAAGAAAAAGGAAGAAGATTTGAAAATTTTGGAGGAACGATACAGCCAAATGCAACAAGAGGTGGAGTCTAAAAAATCTGAAGATTTAATTGTTAAAGAATCCGATTTTCTTGGTTTTCAGAAAATAAAAACGGACAAAACCATTGAAAACTACAAAAAGGCAATCAAAACAAATAATATTCAACTTCTTAAAAATAAAACAGAACTGGACTCCAAAGAGAAACAGATAGCAGAACTCAATACCAAGATTGAAAGTCTAAAAAAAGAAGTTTTCTTTTTCAAAAGCAAAAACTCCACACTCCTGACCAATGAAAAGGCTTTTGCTGTTGAAAAGAAAAAATATTTAGGATCTGTAGAAAACACACTTAAAAAAGCCATCATACAAGAAAGTATAAAAATTCCGAATCTTCACAGTTTAAACGATGCTGAACGAAAAGATAAAATGATTGAGATATTGGAAAAAACTTCAAAAGAAAATCAAATTCCTGTTTCGGCTTTTGAGGAGGTTTTTAAGGATTCAAATAAAACAGCTTATCTTTTGAATTTGTTGGGTGGTGGGAATAATAATAGACAATCACAAGAAATAGAGAATGTTCAAAAAAACATAAAACCAAGAAGGTAATTGTTCTTAATATTAATTTTTTTTATTTTTTATCATAAATTATTTAGAATAGATTTTTGAAAAATGTATTTTTTTGAAATTTTCTACAAAAAATTATTTTGTGAATTCACAAATATAATTCTATATTTGCAAAATGATATTTGAAAAACTCTACAATGATTAAAATTACCAAAACAAAGTTGCAAAACATTTGTGCTTTAAGTTTCGGGCAATATATAAAAGCATCTAATAAAAAGGGGATTCCTTATCTGCAAGTGAAAAACTTTTCAGACAATGGAATGTATCTGAATAATGTAGATTCTTATGTAAATGCTGATGAAATTTCAGAAAATATCCTTCTTAGACAGGATGAAATTCTTTTTGTAAGCAAAGGAATGAAGTTTTTTGCTTTTAAATACGATAAAGAAATGGGAGACGCTGTTGCTTCTTCTATTTTCTATATTATAAAAGTAGATTCAACGGTGGTTTTACCAGATTATGTGACGTGTATTTTAAACCACTCCAAAAGTATTTCCTATTTTAATCAGGTAAGCGCAGGAAGTTCCATTCCATCGATAAGAAAGAAAGAGTTGTTAGATTTTGAAATTCCTATACATTCGATGGAAATGCAGAAAAAAATTGTAGATATGTATAAAATTCATAAAAAAGAAATAGAAATTCTTGAACAGTTGAAAGAAAAAAAACAAGTATTGTTCAATCAAATCATTAATAATTTTAGCAAATAATATGGAAACAAAACTAACACAACAAGACATTAATAGAATCGTTTGGAAAGCTTGTGATTCTCTAAGACCTGTAATGGGAAGTGGCTCTTATAAAGATTATATTTTAACCTTGCTTTTCGTTAAATATTTATCGGACGTATGGAAAGAGAAAGCCAATGAATTAAGAATAAAGTACGACGGCAACGAAGATATGGTAAAACGTCAATTAAAACGGGAGCGTTTCTTTTTACCTGAACAAAGTTCTTTCGATTTTTTATTTGAAAACCGAAACGAAAGCAACATTGGCGAACTAATAGACATCGCTTTAACGAAATTGGAAGATGAAAACCGTTCAAAACTGGCAATGGTTTTTCGTAGTATTTCATTCAATTCGGAAACGGCTTTTGGTCCAACTAAACAACGTAACCAAATCTTGAAAAATCTTTTAACAGATTTATCAGAACTTAATTTAGAGCCCTCGCATTTGGCAAACAATGATGTGATTGGCGACAGTTATGAATATTTGATTTCGATGTTTGCGGGCGAAGCAGGAAAAAAAGCTGGTGAATTTTATACCCCTTCAGAAGTCAGTACATTATTGGCTAAATTGATAAATCCTCAAGCTGGTGACCGTATTTGCGATCCTGCTTGTGGCTCTGGTTCTTTGCTCATTAAAGTAGCAAAAGAAATCGAAGGTAAAAATTATGCGTTGTACGGACAAGAAAATAATGGTTCTACTTGGGCTTTAGCTCGTATGAATATGTTTTTGCACGAAGAAGATAATGCGGTAATCGAATGGGGAGATACTCTTAATAATCCACAACTAAAAGAAGCAGATGCTTTAATGAAGTTTGATATTGTGGTGGCTAATCCTCCTTTCTCTTTAGATAAATGGGGCGCAGAACAGGCTGCAGCAGACGAGTTCAATCGTTTCCATCGTGGTGTGCCTCCAAAATCAAAAGGAGATTACGCATTTATTACGCATATGATAGAAACTACTTTCGAAGATAAAGGTAAAGTGGGCGTTATTGTTCCGCACGGTGTTTTGTTTAGAGGAAGTAGTGAAGGAAAAATTCGTCAGCAATTAATAGACGAAAATGTACTAGAAGCAGTTATTGGATTACCGGCTAATTTATTTTATGGAACAGGAATTCCTGCCGCTATTCTTTTATTCAACAAAGCTAAAGGGGCAAATAAAGACGTATTGTTTATTGATGCGAGTGCGGAGTTTGAATCATGGAAAAACCAAAACAAAATGTCCAATGCGAACATTGATAAAATTGTTGCCGAATTCAAAAAATTCAAAGCTCTTCCATCTTTAGAAACCGAAAAAGGTGAAGTTCTTACCGATAAATTTTCTTATCGTGCAACGCTTCAAGACATTAAGGATAATGAGTACAACCTTAATATCCCTCGTTATATTGATACTTTTGAGGAAGAAGCACAAGTAGAAATAAAAGACGTGCATACAGACATTGTTAACCTGAAAGAACAATTAGCAGAAACAGAAGCTAAGATGGAGCAATATCTTAAAGAATTAAATTTGATATAAATTTTTAAAAAAAACTAATAATGAATACACCAAATCACAAATTTCAATTTAACGAAATACTAGAAACTCTAGTGAAAAATCTTAGTATTTCTAAGTCGCAACATGAAGCTGCTATTCAAAGTTATAAAGCAGTCGGGAAATTTTTATCTAATGATAATTCATCATTATCTGTTTATCAGCCATACATTAAACCTCAAGGTTCATTTATTATCGGTACAACAATCCAGCCTATAGATCCTAATGATGATATCGATCTAGATGTTGTATGCGAATTCAAGAGAAAACCAGAAAATTGGGCACAATATCATTTAAAAAATGCTGTAGGTAATCGTTTAAAAGAAAGTGATCGCTATAGGGAAATGCTGGATGAAGAAGGACGTAGATGTTGGACACTAAATTATAGAGAAAATGCTGAATCTGCGAATCAAAGATATCATATGGATATTTTACCAGCATTAATATCTTCTGGATATGCAATCATATTGGAAAAGGCAATGAGTGCGGATAGTTACGAGGATTTTGATCAACTACAATTAAGTATTACTGATAAAGAAGAGAGTGGGTATGATACTGAAGTTAGATCAGAATTTTGGAAACAAAGCAATCCTTATGGGTATGCTATTTGGTTTATGAATATAGCTAAAACAATTAAAGGGGTGAAAAAAAGAACATTTTCATTGAATGAAGCTGTAAAGCCTGTGCCAGAGTATCAAGAGGCACGTTTACCACTACAAAAAGTGGTTCAACTTTTAAAGAGACATCGTGATATTTATTTTACTCATGAACAAGATGAAGATGTGAAAAAACAAAAACCTATTTCTTGTATCATAACAACTTTAGCAGCTCGTGCGTACCGAGAGGAAGAAGAGTTAATTGATGCATTGTGGGGGGTAATTAATCGTATGGAAGATGAAATAGAATTTGTTTTTGATCCTAACTTAAACAAAGATGTTGAATGGATTTCCAACCCTACGAATAGGACAGAAAATTTTGCAAATCGTTGGAACGACGAAGGATCGGTTAGACGTGAAAATTTTTACAGATGGTTAGAGCAAGTGAAAGCTGATTTAAGAGATGCGCAATCTAAAACAGGATTGCAAAATATTTCTGAATCGCTTAAAAATTCATTCGGAAAAGATGCTGTACTTAAAACGTTTAGCGAGTATGCTAATCGTAGTAGATTATTAACGGAATCAGGACAAAATAATATTGATCGTAAACTCGGAGTTGTGGGTACAGCTACGGCTGGTTTAACATCAATTAATTCTATTAAACCCCATAAATTTTTTGGTATTGAAGAAGATTAATAAAATACCTTTAAAAGAACAACTACGTTTATTAAAACAGTATTATCCTGAATCGAAATTAATTCTTAACAAGAATAAGGGATTTACTTGGGAAGGTGTACTAAAGTCATCTCCTCTGGGAGATAAATATACAGTTAAGGTAATTTATGAAGTGAGTAGCAAGCCAAAAACATTTGTTGTTAATCCTGAGAAATTAAGTTTACCTGAAAACGAAACCAGACTCAAGCATGTATACAATCATGATTTACAAGAGTTGTGTTTATATTATCCTAAAGATAAGGAGTGGCATGAAGGTAAAATGATTGCAAGTACAATTATTCCATGGGCAATAGAATGGCTATATCATTACGAAATTTGGTTAGTAACTGGCGAATGGCATGGTGGTGGTGTAGAACACGGTAATTCAAAAAAATAATGAAAATACAATACATTTCAGATCTTCATTTAGAATCACTTAACAACAGGATGTTTTTTGAAAAATATCCTGTTCAACCTTGTGCGGATTATTTAGTTCTTGCTGGCGATATTATACCATTAAACCAGATCGATCAAATTAATTTTTTTCTAGATCATATCAGTCAGGCGTTTACTAAAGTTTTTTGGATTCCTGGAAATCATGAATTTTATGGCTCAGATTACCAATCATATCAATCCTGTAATATTCCCATTCGAGAAAATGTATTTTTAATCAATAACCAATCGGTGTTGCTAGAGGATTATGAATTGATTTGCTCTACTTTATGGTCTAATGTAGATCTGAACAAAAGATGGTTTTTACAATATCACATCAACGATTTTAAATACATTAAATACCAAAAGGATTATATAGATGCGTTCGATTATAATGCATTTCATAACGATGCATTGAGTTTTTTGGAGCATAAATTACAAACTGTAAATCCCAGTAAAACCATCGTAGTAACACATCATTGTCCTGTAATCTTATCTATTCCGGAACAAGAAAATTTCAGTTCTGTTTATGGATCTTCGTTAGAGGAGTTGATTGTTAAATACCAACCACTGTATTGGATTTATGGTCATACACATACAGTCAATGAGATGAAAAATATAAGGAACACGAGCTTACTTACCAATCAATGGGATATAGCTTCAGAAATTAAGGATTGCAACAAAATAATTCATTTTTAAATTAGTAACGCTTTTTCTGCATAATAACATTATATTTGTTATCGTGCAATTTTAATGTTAGTATTATGATTCAGCTAAAAAATTACATCAACGAAACGATAGGAATTCATTGCGAGGTAAGCCCTTTAAGCAAGAATATCCTTAATCAATTACCCATCTATTTGCGTAATGCTTTTGGATGGTACGAGTTGTTGATGTTAAATAAAAAATTCGTCATTGCTTATGCAGAAACGGATGAAGAGTTTACAATTGCAGCCATAGACACACAACTAGCAAATATTGAAGAAAGAATTAATCAACCCATTATTCTTTGTGTGGACGAAATGGAAGCCTATAATCGTAAACGATTAATCGAAAAAAAACGAGCATTTATCGTACCGTTTAAGCAACTGTATATACCATACGTATTCATCGATTTTACAGAATACAGATACCAAACAAAAGGTCGTACTGCACAAACCTTGCAACCTTTTGCTCAGGTATTAGTCATTGCACATTTGCTGAATACAAATAATCGATATACAATCGAAGATATTCCATTAAAAGAAATTGCAAACCAATTTCAGGTAAATACCATCAACGTTTCTCGTGCAGTCGAAAATTTAGTCGAATTAGAATTAATAGAAATCGTACAGCGTGGTCGCTATAAAATGTTCCAATTCAAATTCGATAGAAAAACATTGTGGGAAAAAGGACTACAAAACAACATTTTTATCAATCCCATTGCTAAAGAGTATTTCGTAGCATATAATTTCAATTGGAATTTACCATTATTAAAAGCAGGAGATACTGCCTTAACGGAGTACACCAATATAAACCCAAGCAATCAAATGGCTTTTGCTATAGATAATCAAACATTTAATTTAATCAAGAAGAATAACCAAACCAATACATTCAATGAATTTGGTGGAGAATATCTATTTCAAATATGGAAATACGATCCAAATTTCATCAACAGAATCAGTCAATCTGCATACGACAAGGTCGATCCCATTTCTTTATTCTTAACTTATAAAGACGATCAAGACGAACGTGTGCAAATGGAATTAGAACACTTAATCAATCGATTTATATGGTAAAAGGCATAGAACAATTTAAAGCATATTTTGCTGCATTTCCAGATAATTATATCATTATCGGTGGTACTGCTTGCGATATGATTATAGAAGATGAAGGATTAGTAGCTCGTGCCACAAAAGATATTGACATCATTTTAGTGATAGAAGCTTTAAATCCGGAATTCTTAAAAAAATTTTGGCAATTTATACAAGAGGGCAATTACAACCGTAAAGAAATAAGCAGCGACGAACGCCAATACTATCGATTTATGGATCCGGAAAACGAAGATTTTCCACAGCAGATAGAATTGTTTTCGCGTAAACCAGATTTGATTGATTTAGATCCTGAGATGCATCTAACGCCTATTCCGGCAGATGATGATTTAAGTAGCCTATCTGCTATTTTATTAGACGATATCTTCTACCAATTTATTAGAGAACATAGCGTGGTTGTGGCAGATGTGCATCGTGCAAATACAGAAGCTTTAATTGCTTTAAAGGCAAAAGCATATTTAGATATTACGGGGCGTATTGCTAATGGAAGCAAAGAAGACAGCAAACACCTAAAAAAGCATAAAAACGATTGCCTCAAATTAGCTTTGCTATTTACTGGAGAAGAACGTATTGAGTTGCCTCAACCCATTAAAGAAATGATGATTGAATTCCTTAAAATGATAAAAGAGGATTTACCTACGCCCGATGTGTTTAAAGCAATGGGGATGAAAGGCGCTAAAAGCGAAGACGCACTACATGCAATAAAATCTGTTTTTACGATTACAGACGAAGAGCTAGCATAAAAATATTACAAAATGACAAAAACAACACAATATAAAAATTGGATAGTTAAATCTATAGGAGAGTCAGTCTATACTGTTAGTATACCAAAAAAGATTCAGACTAAAGATTATAGTTCTGAAGGGAAATACCCTATAGTAGATCAGGGTAAGCATAAAATATGTGGTTACAGTAATGAAGAAGAATATCTTATTAATGATATTCCATTAGTAATGTTTGGTGATCACACAAAGGAAATCAAATATTTAGATTTCAATTTTTTAGTTGGAGCTGATGGTACAAAGTTATTAAAATCAAAGAGTTTAACTACAGAATTTTTATTTCAAACACTTGTTTATTATAGAGATTCATTACCAGATTTAGGATATTCAAGATATTTTACCGAACTAAAAAATATTGATATTAAAATTCCCCCACTACCAGAACAACATAAAATTGCCGAGGTATTATCGACATGGGATAAAGCCATTCAAGATACCGATGCCATCATCAAAAAACTAGAAGCTAGAAATAAAGCGTTGGCGACAAGTTTATTAACTGGAGAATCAAGAATTGAAGCTTTTAAAAATAGTCCTTCTGCTAAATTAGAGATTAAAGATGTAGCAAAAGAAATTTCTTTAAAGAATAAAGAAGATCATAACTATACGGTATTCTCGTGTACTAAGTATAATGGATTAGTACCTTCATTAGAATACTTCGGGAAGAAGATTTACAGTGACAATCTTAAAACGTATAAAATCATTAAAAGAAACCAATTTGCATATGCAACGAATCATATCGAAGAGGGATCAATGGGGATATTAGAAAAAGAGGATATTGGTTTAATTAGTCCAATGTATACGATTTTCGAGTTTAATGAAAATGTAAATCTTGATTACATATTTAAAATGCTAAAAAGTGATTTTTATATTAACGAATACAAACGTCGTATGGAAGGTTCAATTGATAGAAGAGGCGGATTAAGATGGAGTGCTTTTGCTCAAATTAAAATTAATTTACCATCAATAGAAGAACAAAACGCCATTGCAGAAATTCTAAACACAGCCAACCAAGAAGTAAAACAATACCAACAAAAATTAGAGGCACTTAAACTTCAGAAAAAAGGATTAATGCAGCAATTATTAACCGGTAAAGTACGTACGGTATAATACTAAATAGATTAGCACTAACATGAATATTAAAAGCTTAATCGAAGATATTATTGTGGGGATGGCGAATAACGAGCCATTAGCTAATTTGGTAAGTAAAATTCAAGTCGTTTCTAAATTATTAAAGAACGAAGAATTCAAAACTTGGGTAGATAACGAATTTATCTATGGCTATAATACAGAAGATGATTTACCAGTGTATAGAAATATACATGTTTTAGCAGTAAAAGCAAGTTTTGTTCAGCATTTAGGTTTAGGTCGAATGAAGCAATACACAAATTTTGAAGTACCAATTTTAAATCTTGGTCCTGATAAATATAAAGAAGTAATGCAAATTCCTTTTAAAGAAACGGTTGTAGCTTTAGATCAGATGATGCTTCAACAAAAGGGAAACATTCATTATTCGTTAACAGGATATGAAAAATATTTAATTCAACAGAAAATACTACAAGATTGTGAAGTTAGTAACATATACAAAATTATATCGAGGTATAGTATAACTAATATCATTGATCAGGCTAAAGCAAAATTATTAGACACTTTTATCGAATTAAACGATTCGGTTTTCAATAACGAAATAGATTTTAACCTAATGGAGAAAAAAGAAGACATTGCAAAAATTGTGCATCAAACTATCAATACTGGGGTGTACATAAGCGATAACTCATCTGCAAACATTCAAGATACAAATATCATTGGAGGATCTAACAATAACACACAATTCAATGAAAATTTTGAAAAAGACGTGCTAAATCTTACAGCTAAAATTGAACAATTAGCAAAGGATTTAGATGAAGAAAGAGATGAAATTGCATTCGAAATTAGTAAAATCAAATTAGCGTTAGAGAAGAAAGAATCTCCAAAAATAATAAAGTCAGCTTTCAATGCGATTAAAGGCATTACTATTGGAATTGTAGAAAATGTTGCTGCAAATAAAATAACAGATTTATTAAATAATACACTTCCAAACATAATATTTTAATCTTAGATAATAATATTCATGAGCGTAACCTCTATTTCAGATAAAAATAAATACATGCTTTGGTCTATTTCAGGAGGTAGATGTCAATACAGAGGATGTAATAAAATTCTACATACTGACATTTTAACGAAAAGAAATTTCAATCAATCATATATAGCTCATATCGTAGCCGATAGTCCAGGTGGACCACGTGGTTGTAGTACAAGATCAGTACAATTGGCAGATGATATATCAAACTTAATGTTATTATGTGATACACACCATCGCTTAATTGATAGGGATGATGTTGTAGGTAACCCCGAAAGTTTATTAGTAGAAATGAAAGCGGAGCACGAAAATCGTATTGCAAATGCTTGTGCAATTGCTCCAGATAAACAAAGTCATATTGTAACAATGAATATGAATATCGGAGTTCACACGCCCAATGTTCAATATAGTATTGTTAGTCAATATTTAGCTCCTGATTATTATCCAGCCGAAGCAAAAAATATTGATTTAGGGATCATTAATTCTTTAAATAAAGATTCAGATCCTAATTTTTGGAGTGATGAATTAAGGAATCTTAATCAAAAATTTGAACGTTTTTTATTTCCATTACTAAACAGTGGAGAGATAAAGCATATTTCATTGTTTCCATTTGGGCCTATGCCTATTTTAATGAAATTAGGAACGATGTTAAATGATATCTACTCTGTTGATGTACGTCAAAAAAGGAGAAATCCAGATACTTGGAATTTTGAAGCTGATATCGATACGGTATATAACTTAGAACTAGCAGCAGAAGTCAAAACAAATATTGCTTTAAAGATTGAATTAAGTGATACAATTACAGATGATCGTATTATTTCTATTTTAGGTGAAGACACCTCTATATACAGCATCAAAATAGATCATCCGGATAATGACTTTGTAAAATCACGTAAGCAGATTGCCGATTTTGGTGAAAAGATGAAAGAAGCTTTTAGAGAAATCAAAAGATTACACGGTCAAGAGGCTATATTAAATATTTTCCCTGCAATGCCTGTTTCTTTAGCTGTTCAACTAGGTCGTGTGTGGATGCCTAAAGCAGATTTATCGATGACTATATTCGACCAAAATAGAGAACTTGGAGGTTTTGTGAAAGCGATTGATATTGTTCATCAATCAGCATAATTATAAAAATACTATTGAACCAAACCAATATTATAAATGACACCATCATACACAGAAGATCATATAAGTCAAATACCAGCATTGCAAATGCTGATAAAAATGGGTTATACTTATATAGCTCCCGATCAAGCTTTAGAGCTTCGTGACAACAGAAAAACGAATGTAATCCTCACCGATATACTTAGAGAACAGCTCAAAAAAATCAATAAAATAGATTATAAAGGGCAGACTCACGACTTTTCAGAGAGTAACATAGACTTGGCTATCGAAACTTTAAAAGAATTGCCACTTCATCTGGGTTTTATTAATGCCAACCAGCATTTTTATGATTTAATTACTTTAGGTAAAAGTTTCGACCAAACCATTAATCAAGACCGTAAAAGCTATTCTTTCAAGTACATCGACTGGGAAAATCCACAAAACAATTCATATCACGTATCAGAGGAGTTTTCGGTAACACGTTCTAATCGTTCAGACAGTTATAGACCAGACATTATTCTTTTTATAAACGGTATTCCAATGGTGGTTATAGAGTGTAAGTCTAATGCGATAAAACAACCTATAGAGGAAGGAATTTCGCAACATTTACGGAACCAACAAGAAGATGGTATCAGAGATTTATATGTTTATTCCAATATGCTTTTATCACTTGCGGTAAGCGATGCTAAATATGCTACAACAGCAACGCCTGCAAAATTCTGGTCGGTTTGGAAAGAAAAGTTTACGAGTGCTAAAAAAGAGGCGTCTTTTTTTCAAAATTTATTCGATCTAAAACAACAAGATCTGCCAACCGATAGCCATACAGAGATCTTTAAAACAAGATATTGGTCCACAATCAAGCATTTCAAAGAATTGGGTAAGTTAGAAGTAGCGGTTACTGAACAAGACAAATTACTATACAGTATTTGTGATCCCAAAAGGTTATTGGAGTTGATGTTTAGTTTTATTCTATATGATGAAGGTATTAAAAAGATAGCAAGATATCAGCAATATTATGGAATAACAAAAACCATTAAGCAAATTGAAGATATTGGGGCTTCTGGTAAGAGAAAAGGTGGTGTTATTTGGCATACACAAGGGAGTGGTAAATCGCTGACAATGGTAATGTTGGCGGAACAAATTGCTTTGAGCAAAAAAATTAAAAATCCTAAAATAATATTAGTTACAGACCGTATAGATCTTAATTCTCAAATTACAGAAACTTTTCAGAAATGCAATATTCCTGTGGAAGAAGCGGCCACAGGTAAGCATCTTATAGAATTATTGAAAAGTACGTCAGATGCGGTTATTACTACCATTATCAATAAGTTCAAAGCCGCAGTCAATCAAGAGCCAGATGGGTTTTCTTCTTCGGAGATTTTTGTATTAATAGACGAAGGTCACCGTAGTCAGTACAAAACGTTCAATGTCAAAATGCAGAAAACCTTCCCCAATGGATGTTTTATTGCATTTACTGGGACGCCTTTAATGAAGTCTGAAAAAAATACAGCAGATAAATTTGGTGGGGTAATAGATGAATATACAATTAAAGATGCGGTAGAAGATGGGGCTGTCGTTCCTTTACTTTATGAAGGGCGTCACAATTCTATTACTGTAAATGAGAAGCCTCTTGATAATTTCTTTGAGAAAGTAGCAGAACCATTAACGAAGTATGGAAAAGCGGGTTTAAAAAGAAAATACAGTTCCAAAAATGCCATTAATAAAGCAGACCAAGTAATTTATGATAGAGCTTGGGACATAACAGAGCATTTTGTCAATTTCATTCAAGGTACTGGTTTTAAAGCTCAGTTGGTGGCACCTAATAAGACAACAGCTATTTTATACCGCAAATATCTTAATGAGATTGTTAAGGTGACTTCAGATGTTGTTATTTCTGCTCCTGATACTCGTGAGAATCACGAAGATGCTTTTGAGGAAAACGAAGATTTAGTCTTATCATTTCACAAAGCAATGATGGATAAATATGGTACTCAAGAAAAATACGAAAAGTCTATAATTAATGCTTTCAAGAAACAAGATGATCCTGAAATTATTATTGTAGTAGATAAATTATTAACAGGTTTTGATGCTCCTAAAAATAGAGTTCTTTATTTAACAAGAAGCTTAAAGGAACATACTCTTTTGCAAGCGATTGCTAGAGTTAATAGATTGGCTGAAGGTAAAGATTATGGACTAATTGTAGATTACTATGGTAACCTGGAAAATTTAGATAAAGCAATAGAAATCTATTCCGGATCTGATGAAATGAACCCAGAGGATGTTAAAGGTTCGGTAACGAATGTAAAGGATATTATTAAAGATTTACCACAATCGCATTCAGAGGTTTGGAATATTTTTTCAGGAATAAAAAACAAATACGACACCGAAGCTTATGCGGTTCATTTAGGGGATGAAGAACAACGTCATTTATTTTACGAAAAACTATCCAAATTTGTTAGGCTCTTTGGTCTTGCAATGGCAACCATAGAATTTAATGATGTGAAAAATGATATTGTTATTGAAAAGTATAAAAAAGATATTAAGTTTTTTGTGCAGTTAAGAATTGATGTTAAACGCAGGTACTATGATGAAATCGATTTTAAAGCTTATGAAACTCAAGTTCAAAAACTGATTGATAAGCACATTACGACAGATGGTGAAGTTCTAAGAATAACAGAACCTATTGATATTTTTAATAAACAAGAGAGAGATGAAGAAGTAGAAAAGTTAATTGGTAAAGCAGCAAAGGCAGATCATATTGCTGCACGTACTTCAAAAGGGATTTCCATTAAAATGGATGAGGATCCTATTTTCTATAAAAAACTTTCAGAGTTAATAAAAGAAACTATTTTGGATTATAAGCAAAGTCGTATTGACGAAACGGAATATCTAAACAAAATGAAAGATTTTGAAGAACGATTCCAATCAGGAAAACAAGACGATGTACCAGTAATAATTGAAGGAAACAAAATAGCGGTAGCATTTTATAATTTTATAAATGCGAAATTGTTTACATTTTTAGGAGATAGATTGCAAAATGCTGAAATTGCTTTAAAAATTAAAGAATTAATAAAAAATATAACTAGAGAAAACAATAGAGCTATCGTTGACTGGAAGTTGAACAAAGAAATTGAAAAGCAAATTTGGAGTGAATTAGATGACTATTTTTATAGCTTATCATTGGAAATGGATCATCAAATTCCTTTTGATATTTTAGATGACTTTGTAGAAGAAGTGATTAAAATAGCTAAAAAGCAAATGGATTAAGGATGAAGATTGAATATAAGTACGGTAAGAAAAATATCGAAGCAGAAGTTATTTATTCGGACAGAAAGACGATGGATTTACGAGTTTTTCCAGAAGGTAATATCCAGATTACAGTTCCTAAAAATACATCAATAGAAAAAATTGTAGAAAAAATAAAACCAAAATCTAAGTGGATTTTGCAACAACAACGCACATTTGAATTGTTCAGACCATTTACCAAAAAAAGATTATATATTCCTGGAGAAACCCATCGTTATCTAGGAAGGCAGTATAAATTGGTGATTAATAAAACGGAACAAAATAAAACCAATATTAATTTAGGGAAAGGTTTGTTTACCATCACAACTAAAAATGATAATATAGAACAAATCATTCAAAAATTTTATAAAAGCAAGGCGGATAGTGTTTTCAAAGAATTGCTAGATCAATTACTTTCTCAGTTTCCACAGTTTAATACTTATGACATAAAACTCACTCATCGGTTTATGAAAAAACGTTGGGGAAGTTGCTCAATGAATGGCAATATCATATTGAATACAGAGTTGATAAAAGCAAATAAGGCTTGTATAGAGTATGTTATCCTGCACGAGCTTTGCCATTTAATTCATCCCAATCATTCAAAAGATTTTTATAGAACATTAGCCGAAGTATTACCTAGCTGGGAGAAAATAAAACTAAATCTGGAAAGAAGCCTGTCTTAAGTGTAAAATATAAAAAGAAATAATTAGCACCTAATTTAGCACCTAATAATAAAAAATCCTGTAAATCAACACTTTACAGGATTTTTTGTGGAGTTGGAGGGATTCGAACCCTCGTCCAAACAAGCAATACATAAGCTTTCTACATGCTTATTTTGCTATTGGTTTTCGAACATAGGCAGAGAGCAAACACCCAACCTACATCTTAACTTCTAAAATTTTCGTGTTTTGGCCAAAGTTTCCAAAACCTTATTTCCGCATTCCTATGCCCCAGAATCCAACGTCGCAGAACAGAACATTGGTGAGACATCTTGCTTCCTTACTATCTTCGGGAAAGCGCTTAGAACCTACTAAACTTCGGATTAAGCTGCAAGAGCGAACTCTTCGTTGCCAGTTAAAATTTTGTAGCAAGGGATTAAAGAGATCGCGCTACGGTTCTCTGCATGCTTACTTACACATTGGTCTTGCTGTCGAAACCAGTCAACCCCAAATGTGGCTACAAAGATACGAATTTTATCGGATCTTTTTTTTAAAAATTTTAGTCTCATTGGTTTTGAAAGATATTTAACTTAGTGTTTGTTTCTAAATAGCTGATAGCTAGTTATTAACGTGAGTTTGTTTAATTGTGAAAAGCATCATTATGGATGAAAAGAGTCTCGGATTTTGCTAAAGTCTTGTTAATCAAAGCCTGGCGAATTCTGTGGAAAACTTTTTAAAACATTAACACTATTTTAGTCATTTTCGGGACTTTTGGATTTTCTTTTTAGACTTTCAATTTCTATTTTTGTAGGACCGATTTGTTTCAAAATGATTTTTTTTAAATAATTGAAATTGAAATAAATAAGCGCCAGTAATAGAATATAGATCACAAGATAAAGTAAAGCACGCGAATAAAAAGTAAAAGAATTATGGGCATTTTCGATAAAAGAGTTAGTTATAAGCCATTTGAGTATCCAGAGATTTTGCAATTTGTGGAAGCGATTAATAAGTCGTTTTGGGTTCATTCCGAAGTAGATTTTACTGCAGATATTCAAGATTTTCATTCTCAATTGGCGCCACATGAAAAAATTGCCGTTAAACATGCCCTTTTAGCAATTGCTCAAATCGAAGTTTCTGTTAAAACTTTTTGGGGAAATCTTTACAAGCATTTGCCAAAACCAGAATTTAACGGTTTGGGAGCAACTTTTGCAGAATGCGAATTCCGTCACTCGGAAGCTTACTCTAGATTATTGGAAGTGCTTGGTTACAACGAAGAGTTTAACAGCGTGGTAGAAATTCCTGCGGTTAAGAAGAGAATTGACTTTTTGTCAAATGTTCTTAAACACGCTAATTCAACAACGCCAAAAGAGTATGTTTCTTCTTTGTTATTGTTTTCGATCTTGATTGAAAATGTATCATTGTTTTCACAGTTTGCGATTATTTTGTCGTTTACAAGATTCAAAGGATTCATGAAAAATGTGTCTAACATTATTGCATGGACGTCTGTAGATGAGCAAATTCACGCTAACGCTGGTATTTATTTAATCAACAAAATCAGAGAAGAGCAACCTAATCTTTTGACAGAGTCTGATATAGAAGATATTTATACTTTAGTGGATGAGTCTATCGAGTTGGAAGCAGAAATTCTAGATTGGATTTTCGAACAAGGCGAATTGGATAACTTCTCAAAAGAAGATCTTCTTAATTTTATGAAATACCGTGTTGACGATTCTCTTAAAAAAATCGGTATGAAAACACGTTACGATGTTTCTCCAGAGCAATACAGACCGATGGTTTGGTTTGAGGAAGAAGTATTCGCAAATTCTATGGATGATTTCTTTGCAAAAAGACCTGTAGATTATACTAAGCATGACAAATCAATTACTGCTAACGATTTGTTTTAATTAAAATTTAAATTAACGTCACTTTGGTGATTCTCAATATATAACGTATGATGGACGAAAATATCGATATCTGGTGGCTCAATGAAGAGTCAGAGCAAATGCTTAACAGAGGTTATCTTCTAAAAGGAGAAACTGTAGACGGCGCAATTGACCGTATTACAACTGCTGCGGCAAAAAGACTTTTCAAACCAGAATTACAACCAGCTTTCAAAGAGATGATTGTAAAAGGTTGGATCAGTTTTTCGTCGCCAGTTTGGGCAAATATGGGAACACAAAGAGGCTTGCCGATTTCTTGTTTTAATGTTCATATTCCAGATAGTATCGAAGGAATCACGCATAAAATGGGTGAAGTAATTATGCAAACCAAAATTGGTGGTGGTACATCAGGATACTTTGGAGAATTGCGTAACCGTGGTACTGCTGTTACAGACAACGGAAAATCTTCGGGTGCGGTTTCATTTATGAAACTATTTGACACCGCGATGGATGTTGTTTCGCAAGGCGGTGTAAGACGTGGTGCTTTTGCTGCTTATCTAGACATCGACCACGGCGATATTGAAGAATTTTTGTCAATCAAAGATATCGGAAGTCCTATCCAAAACTTGTTTACAGGTGTTTGCGTTCCTGATTATTGGATGCAAGACATGGTAGATGGTGACATGGAAAAACGTAAAATCTGGGCGCGCGTGCTAGAAAGCCGTCAGCAAAAAGGTTTACCATATATCTTCTTTACAGATAATGTTAACAGAAATAAACCTCAAGTCTATAAAGATGCAGGATTGATGGTTAATGCAAGTAATCTTTGTTCGGAGATTATGTTGCCATCAACAACTAACGAATCATTTATCTGTTGTCTTTCTTCAATGAACCTTGAGTTGTTCGACGAGTGGAAAGACACTAATGCTGTTAAATTGGCGATTTACTTCCTAGATGCAGTATTGTCAGAATTTATTGAGAAAACGGAAGGTAACTATTATTTAACTTCAGCTCGTAATTTTGCAATGCGTCACAGAGCTCTAGGATTAGGTGTTTTGGGTTACCATTCTTATTTACAAAAGAATATGATTCCGTTTGAAAGTTTCGAAGCAACACAATTTAATGCCAGAGCTTTCAGACATATTAAAGAGCAAGCAGAGCAGGCTTCGAGAGAATTGGCTAACATCTATGGAGAACCAGAAATGTTAAAGGGTTACGGACTTCGTAACACAACCTTGATGGCGATTGCACCAACAACTTCTAGTTCTGCAATTTTGGGTCAAACTTCACCTGGTATTGAGCCTTTCGCTTCTAACTATTACAAAGCTGGTTTAGCTAAAGGAAACTTCATGCGTAAGAACAAATATCTTGCTAAATTATTAGAAGAAAAAGGTCTTGATAACGAAGAAACTTGGAGAAATGTGATGCTTAATCATGGTTCTGTACAGCATCTTGATGGTTTGACAGATGATGAAAAAGCAGTTTTCAAAACATTTAGAGAAATTTCTCCAATGGAAATTGTATCGCAAGCCGCTCAAAGACAGCAATATATTGATCAAGCACAATCGCTTAACTTACAGATTCCGTCTACAATGCCGGTTAAAGATGTAAATTATGTAATGATTGAAGCTTGGAAAAAAGGTGTAAAAACTCTATATTACCAAAGAAGTTCGTCAGTTTCAAAAGAATTGATGGTGAACTTTGTAAGTTGTTCTTCTTGCGAAGCATAAAAAAATGACTTTATAATAATTGATACTTAAAAAGACCGTAGATGTTCTGCGGTCTTTTTTTTGAATTAAACATTTACAAAAGATGTCAGTTTTTTTCTAACTTTAAACTTTGAATTAAAAATTTAACGACAATGAAATTCGGACAAGTTGAAGATCCTTCAAAAATAGATTTTACCCTACCTCAAGATAATTCGAATACCAAAGCCATTTTGTCACATAATAAAAAAGGTTTGCAGGACATATCAGTTGGTTGTGCAAAGTGGAATAAAACCGACCTTAAAGACTTTTATCCAAAAGGTACAAAAGATGAATTGAGTTACTATGCGACGCAATTTAATTCCATTGAGCTAAATGCGACGTTTTACGGAATGCCTTCTTCCGATCAGGTTTTAACTTGGAAAGATAAAACGCCAGATGATTTTAAATTTTTTCCTAAAATTACTAATACCGTTTCGCATTTTCGAAGATTGTTAAATGTTGATGATGTTGTGACACAGTTTGCAACTTCTGTTCTTAATTTCGGAGATAAATTAGGGATGGTTTTCTTACAATTGCACGACAATTTTAAGCCTAAAGATTATGAGCGTTTAGAAAAGTTTATCCAAAATTGGCCAAAAGAAGTGCCTTTAGCAGTAGAACTTCGTAATACCGAATGGTTTATTGATGAAGACGTGTTTGATAAAACTTGTAAATTGTTTGAAGATCATCATGTGACCAATATTATTGTTGATACTGCTGGACGCCGCGATATGTTGCACATGCGACTAACAACGCCAACGGCTTTTATTAGATATGTTGGTGCTAATGCTGAGAACGATTATCAAAGATTGGACGATTGGTTGGAGCGATTGACAACTTGGAAGGAAGAAGGCCTAGAGAATTTGTATTTCTTCGTTCATCAAAACATAGAAAAGGCATCGCCACTTTTGTCCGCACATTTTATTAAAAAATTAAATGAGGCTTGGGGAGAAAAGATTCATATTCCACAAATGGGAAGTGATCCATCAAAATTGACTTTGTTTTAAAACTAAAAAAAGCAGCTCGAATAAGAGCTGCTTTTCATTTAAATTTTGTTTATAAATTAAGGCATTTTGAAACCTCTAGTTGTCATTCTTCCGTATTCATCAACGTATTTGACTTGTACATTTCCCGAATATCCATCAAGGATTTTTTCAACATCTTTTTGACTGTTAACAGGTTTTCCGTTGACTTCAATAATAATGTAGTTGTCAACAATTCCTATTTTATCCATTTCGCCACCTTCGATAACATTTCTAGCTATAACACCACTGTTAAGTCCGTAGTTAGTTTTAATTCTATCGCTTAAAGGCTCGAACTCGCTACCGATTTTTTCAGTAACCGTTAGATCAGCTTTACTTCTTGCCGATGTATTTCCTTTTTGGTCTTTAAGTGTTACGTTAGCCGTGTTAGTTTTGCCATTTCTAGTATAAGTTACTAAAACTCTGTCGCCAGGTCGCTTACTACCAATCACGAATGACAAATCTGCGTAGCTATTGATATCTGTGTTATCTATTTTTGTAATAACATCTCCAATTCTTATTCCTGCATCGCCAGCGCCACTATTATCACTAACTTCTCGTACATAGACACCATTTCCTGTTTTTAAATTGGCTTTTTTCTCTTGATTGTATGCCATAACTTGGTTGTCGTTGGATAGATCAAGTGTACCAACACCTAAGAAGCCTCTTTGCACCAAACCAAACTTCTTAATATCTTCAACAATTTTTCTTGCTAAATTAGAAGGAACTGCAAAACCATAACCCTCGTAGTATCCAGTATTCGAAGAGATAGCGGTATTAATACCAATAAGGTCACCACTTACGTTAACCAAAGCCCCGCCGCTGTTGCCTGGATTAATCGCTGCATCCGTTTGGATAAAGCTTTCAATGGGCGTTCTGGATTGTTGACTTAACAAATCGATACTTCTGCCTTTAGCAGAGATTATACCCGCTGTAACTGTAGAATTAAGACCTAACGGGTTACCAACTGCCAAAACCCATTGTCCAACTTCAACCGCATCTGAGTTTGCGAAGTTAAGATAAGGAAGGCCTTTTTCTTCAATTTTTAAAAGAGCGATATCTGTATTTGGATCCGTACCAACTAGATTAGCGATGTAACTCTTTTTATTACTAAGTACAACCTCTAGTTTGCTAGCTCCTGCTACTACGTGGTTGTTTGATATGATATAGCCATCAGGAGAGATAATTACCCCCGATCCTAAGCCAGAAGGCATATTTTTAGGCAGTTGCTGACGTTGTTGCGGCTGTTGTCTTCCTCCACCAAATGGATTCCCAAAGAAGAAATCGAACAAATCGCTATCTGGCGCTCTTTGCGCAGTTCTAGTAGAATAGTTTTTTATGGTAACAACTGCAGGTACAGTCATCTTAGAAGCTTTTACAAAGTCATCTCCGACCGCACCCGTATTAAGGCCAACAAAGCTTGCATTGTTACTGGATTTTGTAAAATAAGAAAAATCCTCACCTGAGTTATGTGGATCAAAATATTTGATAGCTCCAAAAGTAGTTGCGCCTGATAAAACCCCAACTACAGCCAACGGCATTAGTTTTTTAAATGTATTCTTCATTTTATATTTCCTTTAGTTTTTGATTTTATTCTCTAAACAAATTTAATGCTAAATAAGTATAAACTAAAAATTTAGTGTTACAGATTTAACGAAGTTTAACCATTATTAAATGTAAATTAATAAATATTTACACATTTTAAGAGTTTTTTAGCGGTTTTATAAGCTTTTTAAGACCTTAAAGACGATTTTTATTTTTGCTAAATGTGAAAATTTGTCACTGTCTTTTTTAAAGCTGACAGTACTTCTCATAGAGGATATGATTTTTGGTTAATAAAACTATCAATTGGCTTTAATTTTAATCAAGAATAAATTAATTACCTTTGCAAAAAATTTATTTATAATAAAATGACAAAGACAGGAAGAATAGAGCTAATGTCTCCCGCAGGAGATTTTACTTCGTTACAAGCGGCGATTGACAATGGTGCAGATTCTGTTTACTTTGGTGTAGAGCAACTTAATATGCGTGCTCGTGCTACTATAAACTTTACACTCGACGATCTTCCTGAGATTGCAAGACGTTGTGAAGAGAAAGGGGTAAGAACATATTTGACACTTAACACCATTATATATGACCACGATTTATCGATCATAAAAACCCTTTTAGATAAAGCGAAAGCTGCTAATCTTACAGCGGTTATTGCAATGGATCAAGCGGTTATTGCTTATGCAAGACAAATCGGTATGGAAATTCATATCTCTACCCAGATTAATATTACCAATATCGAAACGGTTAAATTCTATGCACTTTTTGCTGATACAATGGTAATGAGTCGCGAGTTGAGTATTTCTCAAATCAAAAAAATTGCGACACAAATCGAAAAAGAACAAGTTAAAGGTCCTTCTGGTAATTTAGTAGAAGTTGAAATTTTTGGTCACGGTGCCCTTTGTATGGCGGTTTCGGGTAAATGTTATTTGAGTCTTCACTCTAACAATTCCTCAGCCAATAGAGGCGCGTGTAAGCAAAACTGTCGTAAAAAATATACAGTTATCGATCAAGAAACTGGTTTCGAAATCGAACTGGATAACGAATATATGATGTCGCCAAAAGATCTTTGTACAATTGGTTTCTTAGATCAAATTGAGGATGCCGGTGTTAAAGTTTTAAAAATTGAAGGTCGTGGTCGTGCCCCAGAATATGTGGCTGTGGTGACAAAATGTTACCGTGAAGCTATTGACAGTATCGCAGATGGGACTTTCTCTCAAGAAAAGGTTAAGGGCTGGATGGAGCGTCTAGAAACTGTGTATAACAGAGGCTTCTGGGCTGGCTATTATCTTGGTCAAGAACTGGGAGAATGGTCTGATAATTCTGGATCTAGTGCAACACAGAAGAAAGTTTATATCGGAAAAGGTCGTCATTTCTATCCAAAATCAGAGATTGCTGAATTCTTAATCGAAGCTTATGATTTGGCGGAAGGAGATACAGTTTTAATTCAAGGTCCGACAACTGGTTCGCAAGAAATGGTGATTAAAGGTCTGATGGTCGATGGTAAAGAAGGTGCTACAAAGGCAACAAAGGCTGATGTTATTACTTTCAAAACGGATTTCCGTGTGCGTCCATCGGACAAACTTTATAAAGTTGTAAAGGTTGAAGAGCCCGGAACGCAACAAAACAATGTAGAAGAAGGCGCTTATTCTCATTAATAATAGGATTGATGGTTATTGTTACATTGCAAAGAGACAAATGTATTGGTTGTAATTATTGTGCGGAATTTGCACCAGAATTTTTTAGAATGTCTAAAAAAGATGGTAAATCTGTATTACTAAAATCAGTAGAAAAGAAAGGTTTTTTTACCATTAAAACACCATTTCCTGATGCTTTTGAGTCGTGTGATAAAGCAGCAAAAGCTTGTCCGGTTAATATTATTTCGGTTAAAGAGATCTAATGGAAGCAATTTTTGAGACAAAAGAAGTTTTAAGAAAAAAATATTTAGATAAAAGAATGACCTTGTCCCAAGACGAGGTTTTTCTGTTTTCTGTGCAGATTTTTGAAATGTTTTTAAAAGAATTTAGCCTAAAACGGAATTCGAAGATTCATTGTTTTCTACCAATAACGTCTAAGAACGAAGTTAATACAAAGTTTTTCTTTGATTATTGTTTTAAAAATAACATTCAAATTTTTGTTCCGAAAATTGTTGGTGATGACTTAATTTCTATCGAAGTAACGCCCGACACCGAATTTTCTATTAGCAAATGGAATATTAAAGAACCAAAAAATAGTGTTGGTAACACTATCAAGGAATTTGATTTTTGTTTGACCCCGTTGTTGTATTGTGATGCAAAGGGTAATAGAGTAGGATATGGTAAAGGCTTTTATGATCGCTTCTTTAGTGAAAATATTGTTAATACTAAAGTGGGATTAAGTTTTTATAGACCAGATTCTTTAATTTCAGATGTTTTCTCTTCGGATATTAGGTTGGATTTTTTAATAATCCCTAATCAAATTTTTGTATTTTAGCAACCATCGCTTTAGTTAATTTATTGATTTATAGTATGGTAAATTTGTAAATTGAATTACGAAAACTATACAATACGATTATTCTATTTGTAATATTTCGAGGTATATATTTGTAATGTCTTAAACCTAAGACAAAACACAAATTTTACATATATAATTACTAAAAAACATTTTATTATGAAAAAAGTATTAGGAGCATTAGCGATCGTTTTATTAGCGGTAGTGTCTTGTAAAAAATCTGAAACAGTTGATACAAAAATCGTTGATTCGGCTGCAGCGCAAGTAGATTCATTATCTAAAGAGGTTGATACGGCAGTAGCTAAAGTTGACTCTGCGACTGCTAAAGTAGATTCTGCAAAAGCAGAAGTTAAAGAAGCTGTCGATGCAGTTAAAAAATAATCTTAATAAGATTTAAAAATTAAGCCTCCATTTGGAGGCCTTTTTTATTTCTTTTTGGTAGATTTTTCTGTTTTGCTTGGTATTTTTTGTTCTTTTGATGCAGTGTGGTTGCTTGCAGCTTGCACAGACGTCGAATCTTTTTTCTTACTAAGAGCCGTGTAGAAATTTTTGAAATAAAACTTAAATTCGTTGTTGTCTTTCGCTGGAATAGATTTCAACACATATTCAGCATTTCTATCATAACTTCCAATGAAAGCCTTTTTACTATTATAATATTCGACACTAAATTTAGCTACATCGAAGGTGTCTTTTTCAGTTATTTTTCTTTCGATGTTTAGATTATTGATACTTGCATAGCGAACTTTTAGGCTGTCAAGATCCTTAAATAAAGGTTTGAGTTGAGTTGAATCCGGTTTCAAAAAATAACTTTGCATCTGTGCATAGATTACCGAGTCTATTTCAGTATCCTTATTTCCAGAAATGTAAAGCGTTGAAAGATCCAATAAATCTTGAATTTTTTGTTTGGTTATAGTATTTATAGCTTGTGCACTGTCCATTTTTGCAGATGGGATGGTGTTGCGATTATTCTTGTATTTTACATCGTTGATGTTTTGTTCGCCTTCGTATTTTTTGTTACACGAAATAATACTAATGCATGCAAAAATTGCTAATAATATGGATAGTATTTTACTTGTCATTGGTTGAAATTTTAAAACGGATAAGTACTATTTTGCCATTTTTCATTTGTGTATCAATCACATTTAGGTTTTCTAAAGCGGTGGTTGGTAACGTAACGAGGCTAATATATTTTTGTTTATCAAGTCGTTCAACGGCGTAAGTTTCGTTGTCATAGACTTGCGTTATTTGCGCATCATCGCTAATCAATTGGTTTAGCTGTTCTCTTTTCTTTTTAAAATCTTTTATAGATCTAGAATAATAATAAAGTAGAATCGCGTAATCATTAGGTTTTAGTTCAATGCTTTCTTTTTCAGGTGCTGTTTCTAAGTTTCTTTTAATCGTGTCGGTTTTGTAAAAAGGAGAAGAAACGATCATGGTTAAACTTTTGCTTTGTGTTGTATATTTAAAAGGTGCGTTCGGTTTAATCCTTATAAGGATGGGAGATTCATTCTCTTTAAGGATTTTTACATCCAGTTCATCTTTTATTAGTGTATTTCGGTCAGAGTCAATAAAGCTATATGTGTAGTCTTTGTATAACCATTGATCACGAAATATTAAAAATAAAATCGAAATACTCAAAACAGATGTTATGATGTACCAAATGTTTCTCTTGAAAAAATTTATTTTAGAATTACCAAGTGAAGTTTTAATTTGTTGATTTTCAACATTGTTTATTTGTAAAACTTCTTTTTTAGTCGATTTTTCTAAATCATTTCTGTTTTGCACTTGCACATTGTTGTCGACTTTTTCAACTTCAATATTATTTGATATGACATTAGTCGTTTCTTGTTTGTCGATGATGGAATCTTCAACAACTGTTATTGGTTTCTCTGTAGATGTAATTTCTGTTTCCTGCTCATCTACTTCAGTAGTTGCCATTGTAATTGGCTTCAGCTTTTTATAATTAAACCAAGATTCGTAACCTGCATAATTTGATAATAAATTAAGCATATCAATTCGTGGTAATTTGCTTACTGGGGAAGTTTTGAAATAAGTATAAAAAGACTTTTCGCTAATGTTTCCTTTAGCGTATTTTCTTAAGTCTTCTTGAAAATATATGATGTCAATACCTTTCCACTTAATAATATCATTGTGGGAAGGTGTATGATTGTCTAAATACTTGGCCTGAACATCTTTTTTTAGTTGTTCAAAGTATAAAATTTCTAAATTGTCCAAATGTTGAAAAATTTATAATTAGCTGTTTTACAGGTGTGTTAAATTGTAAAACTATTTTACAAAGATATTACAATTAATTTTCTAACACAAATTTTTTTGCTGCCATACCTTTGTCCTGTTCAAATTGATAGAACAGAAAAGAATTCATTTAAAATAACAAACAAAATTAAATTTAATTTATTATGAAAAAGTCATTATTTGTAGCTGCTATCGCTGCTGTTGCTCTTGTAGCTTGTAAAAAAACTGAAAACGTAGATGCTGCTAACACAGATTCAGCTGCTGCTGTAGTTGATACTGCTGCTGCTACTGTTGATTCAGCTTCAGCTACTGTTGATTCAGCTGCTGCTAAAGTTGACTCTGCTGCTGCAACTGTAAAAGATGCTGCTAAAGAAGTTAAAGATGCTGCTAAAGATGCTAAAGAAGCTACAAAATAATTAAAAATTATTTGTAAAAAAAAGAACCGTTTCGATTTCGAAACGGTTTTTTTTATTTCATTTTTTGACGGAGTGCTTCATAACAAGTTATCGCAACAGCATTACTCAGGTTCAAAGAGTCAATACTTCCAGTCATTGGTATTAAGGTGTTTTTACCTTTTTCCTTCCAAAAGTCACTAAGTCCAGAATGTTCAGTACCAAAAAGAATTGCACTTTTCTGTTTTAGATCACGCGAATATAGAGGTTGCGCATCAGCCGACATAAAAGTGGTGTAAATTTCAAAATTATTTTTTTTCAAAAACTCAAAAGCGTCTTCATTACTTACCGCGAAAAAGTCCATCCCAAATAGACAACCCACACTACTTCTAATAACATTCGGATTGTAAAAATCAACTTTTGGATCCGTCACAATCAAAGCATCAATCCCAAAAGCCTCACAACTTCTCAAGATTGCGCCTAGATTTCCCGGCTTTTCGATACTTTCCAAAATGATAATTGTCGAGTTTTCTTTCAATTTCAGAGAAGCTAAGTTCAGTTCCTTATTTTTATAGACACCAATTATTCCTTCCGTCGTCCCACGATATGCGATTTTTTCGTACACCGCTTGACTTACAAAATTTACATTTTCGGCAGGTGTTTTTCCCACAAAAATATCAGGCGCAATATAAAATTCTACAGCCTCGTAGCCAAAATCTAAAGCACGTTCATTTTCTTGTTGACCCTCTACCAAAAAAACTTCAGCCTTTTTTCGGTCATTATTTTTGCTTAGCCAACGACTAATTTTCTTTATTTTTTCGTTCTGGAAACTTTCAATGATTTGCATTTCTGCTATTTTTCCACAAATTACGTTATTATTTTGTGCTATTTCCAAATTTCAAATCCTAGTTTTCACCTATTTTATAATTAGGAGCTAATCCCGCTTTCACTACTCGCTATCCCCAAACCATGCTTTTCCTTGTTATTTGGGATGAGCTCAAACATGCCGTTCAATGGTAAGTTTGCATTAGGATAATTAAGGAAGTAAATTAGTTGATAATATTAACTAGAAAGAAAAACAGCAGGAGTA
>JBJZOS010000006.1:0-158383 GCA_046269235.1 Chryseobacterium sp. TY3 | reverse complement strand
AACAGCTTTTCAACAGGATTTTCAAAATAAATTAAAAATTTTAACCTGAAAAATTTGCAGATTAACATAGAACATCGAGGCCTATTCCTAACATCAAATTCCCGCCTTCAGAAACTACTTCTGCCAATTCGTGTATGATTTTGTTAGCAGTTTTGTAGTGGTCGTTCACGGTAAAAACCCAATCATTTCCCAATGGCATTCAAGTTTCCCACGGATAATCCAATGCTTATTCGGGAATTTCTTTTTTGGGAGTGGTATAATTTTAAAGTGCTCCACCTAACGCACGATCTAAAATGATTAAATCTTTTTGATGAGACCACATCATCGCTGCAATTTTTGGCATATGGATATCCTGATTGCCTTCATACATTTTACCATTTTTAAATGCTTGTTTTGGAGCGATGTATTGGGCTTATACAACAAACTAAAAACAAGGAATCTGAAAACTAGAATTTTTTTCAATGGATGCTATTTCAAAATGATGTTTTTTGAAAACGAAAAAGACTAATTTCTTAAGAAATTTTGAATACCAGATTTAATCAATTATTTTTACACTTTATTTCAAGTTTTGCACTACGCTCAAATTATTTTACCGCTCAATCTCAAAGGTTCTTTCACCTACAAAGTTCCCGATGAATTATTAAATGAAATCCAACTCGGAATGCGGGTTTTGGTGCAATTTGGAGGGAAAAAAATCTACACCGGCATTGTTTGGGATTTGCATCAAAATGAACCCGAAACTTTTGTCCCCAAAGATATTATCAATATTCTCGACCAAAAGCCTATTTTACCGATTCAGCAAATTGAGTTCTGGAATTGGCTTTCCGATTATTATCTCTGCAACTTGGGAGAAATTTACCGTTTTGCTTTTCCATCATCATTAAAATTAGAAAGTGAAACCTACTTAAAATTAAAACCCAATGCAGTTATAAATTTCGAGAATTTGGATGTTAATGAAATGTATCTTATTCAAGCTTTAGAAGTTCGGCAACTCATTAATTTAACGGATATTGAAGCTTTTATCCCCAAAAAAGACATTATTAAAACCATCAATTCGCTGATCGATTTGCAATATATTGAGATTGATGAGCAAGTTGCTGAAAAATATCGCGCAAAAGAAATGGCTTACGTGAGGATAAAAGATGACGTTTTGAAGAATTTTGAACTCACCGAAATCCTTTCGCAACTGAAAAGGGCGCCGAAACAAAAAGATTTATTTTTGGCGATTTTGGATAAACAAACTGAAAATCCAGATTCTCCTATCAAGAAATCGGAACTATTTGATGACGGATTTTTTTCCCCTTCGCACATCAAAGCTCTATTGGATAAAAATTGGGTGGAAGAATACTTTCTTCAAAAAGACAGAATCGACTACTACGAAGGAGATACCGAAGAATTAGAAGCGTTGAGTTCTGCCCAAAAACAAGCTTTGGTTTTGTTGGATGAGGCATTTTCTAAAAATAAAAACGTGCTGTTGCATGGCGTAACATCTTCTGGGAAAACACATATTTATCTTGAGAAAATCGAGGAATGCATTAATGAAGGTAAGAATGTTTTGTTTTTGCTTCCTGAAATTGCCTTAACCAAACAAATCACGCAACGTTTAGAGAAAAAATATGGCAGCGCTTTAGGATTTTATCATCAAAAATTGACCGATTTCGAAAGGGTTGAAGTCTGGCGAAAAGTAAGGAACAATGAACTGAAAGTCCTTATCGGAATGCGAAATGCTTTGTTTTTGCCTTATCAAAATTTAGGTTTAATAATTGTTGATGAAGAACACGACTCGGCGTATCGCCCAAGAGAAGCTTCACCATTTTTTAATGCTAAAGATGCTGCACAGATTTTAGGCCAAAAGTATAATGCAAATGTGATTTTGGGTTCCGCAACGCCGTCTGTTGAAAGCTATTTTGCGGCTCGAAAAGACAAAGTAAAATATGTTTTCTTAGGTGAACGATTTGGAAAAGTAGATTTACCGAAGTTTGAATTAATAAATTTTAAAGAAGCACAAGATTCGAAAAATGTTTCGGGAGATTTTTCATTTCTTTTGTTAGAAAATATCAGACAAAATTTAGAACAAAAAAATCAAACTATAGTGCTCCACAACCGCCGTGGTTACGCCAATGTTATAGAATGTGAGTCTTGTGGTTACGTTAATTATTGTTCGAATTGCGATGTGGTGATGACGTATCATAAATTTTCTAACGAAATGAAATGCCATTATTGCGGTCAACGTGCTTCGAAGCCGAAAACTTGTCCAAAATGTCATTCTGAAAATTTGAATGAAAGAGGCGTTGGCGTAGAGCAAATTCATGAGGAATTGCAAAAACTTTTCCCAGAAGCCGAAGTGGATAGAATGGATGTGGATTCCATGAGAAAGAAATTTGCCTACGAAAAATTATATGAGAAAATTGAAGACCGCGACACCGACATTATCGTTGGTACCCAGATGATTTCCAAAGGTTTGGATTTTGACCACATCGAATTAGTTGCCATACCAAGAGCTGATTCTTTGATGTATGTTCAGGATTTTCGGGCGGAAGAAAGAGCTTATCAGTTGATGACTCAGGTTTCTGGGCGTGCTGGTAGGGTTTCTGGGCAAGGAAAAGTATTAATTCAGACTTATAATCCTCAAAATCCCGTTTTTGAATTAATCCAACGAAATAATATTCAAGGGATTTACGACTATTTTTTGACCGAACGCAAAAAATTTCATTATCCGCCATTTACGAAATTGATAATGATAGAACTAAAACATCGCAGAGAAGACAAAGTGGATCGAGCGTCTCAATTTCTAGGTTCAATCCTAAGAAAATACTTGCCCGAAGATTGCATTTTGGGTCCTGAACCCGCATCTATTGCACGTTTGAACAATATGTTTCAATTTCAAATTCTGCTAAAACTTCCTCGTGGAAAGAACTATTTAATCTTTAAAGACTATATCCGCCAAAGTTTCGAAGAATTCGACGATATTTCTGCTTACAAAAGTATCAAAAAGTTAGTTTACGTTGATTTTTAACAAAGTTTAACAAAGTTTAAAAGCTTTTATAATGTGTAAGAGCCTAGACTGAAGCAATAATATATAACTTTACTTCGTTTTGAGAAAGGTTGATTTTATTTGACAAATATAGAATTGTTAAATTTTCAACATTTTCACCTATATGTTTGAGAATGAATAAATTTAAGAAATACATTAGCGTACTTAGTTTAGGTTTTTCGATTAGCATTTTTGCGCAGACATCAGCAGTATCTTCAATTCCTCAATTTTATGAGCAACCAGGTCTTTTGGCGAAAGAGATTTCTCCCGAAAAATCCCTGTTGTCTCCTAAAGAGAATATTGAAGTTAACATCAACAGAATGTTTTCGGATCCTGTTCTAAGAACTGCAAATTGGGGATTTGTTGTGTACGATCCTAAAAGCAACAAGATTATTACATCTTACAACGAAACAACCCCCTTAATACCTGCTTCGACGACCAAATTGTTAACCACAGAAACGGCTTATTCTTATTTTGGAGGAAACTTCAGATGGAATACGCAGTTGGAGTTTTCAGGAAACATCGATGAAAATGGTGTGTTAGATGGTAATCTTTATATTATTGGAAGTGGCGATCCTTCTTTTGGAGCTTTGCGCGTAGGTTCTACATCGGCTTCTGGTCTGGTTTCGCAATTTATGAATGCTATTCGCGATAAGGGAATAAAAAAAGTAAATGGCGAGATTATCGTAGAAACTGCCGTGTTTAAAGAAAATAAAATGGATTTGCCAGCTAATATCGTTTGGTTAGACCACAATAACTATTATTTACCTGTTGGGACGACAAGAGATATTAATCCAAGAAATGAAAAGTTAATTGTTAAACAAAATAATCCTTTTAACAACGAAAAACGTTACTTCTATGTGTCACCTTACAATAACAAAATGGTATATGCTGACAAATTTGAAGGTGGAGGATTAACAACAAAATTAGCAGATCAACCCACGTCCCTAGCAAATTCTTTAAAAGCAACGATGTTAAAATCAGGTATTGCAGTTCAAGGAAAAGTAACAGCAAGATTTGTCGATCCATCGCCTGAGCCAAGAGAAATACTTAGTAATTACAAGTCGCCGATGCTTTCGGAGATCGTCCACTACATCAACCAACACAGTGATAATGCCTTGTCTGAAGCTTTGCTAAAATCTTTAGGATTTTATGTTTCGGGAGATCAAGTCGCAGAAGCTGGAAAGCAGGTTGTTCGCGCACATCTTGAAAGAAAATCATTTGACACCAATGGTCTTAACTATGTTGATGGTAGCGGCTATTCTCGCAACAATATGGTAACGCCAATTGCACAAGTTAAGTTTTTGACAGGATTGATGAAAGAATCTTATTATAAAGATTATTTTGAATCTCTGCCAATTGCAGGACAGTCTGGGACGCTAAAAAAGATGTTTTTAACAAACTCAAACGGACAGATTTTTGCTAAAACAGGAACTTTAAATCGTGTTAAAACGCTTGCAGGTTACATAAAAACTAGAAGTGGAAAAACATTAGTTTTCTCTCTGTTAATCAACAATTACACAGGATCTGTCGCACAAGTCAAAGCTAGGATGGAGCAACTTTTGGATCCTACATTAGATTTGTAACACAATATTTTATAAATTTAATACTCGCAACATTGCGAGTATTTTTTTTATATGAAAACAAAATTTACCATTTTAATTTTATCTGCGATTTCGGTGTTAAGTATAGCACAAAACAGAAACGAACAAGATAAACTGATTGAAAGCGAACGTAAAAGAGCCTCTAAAGCGATGCTTTTTAACGAAAACGAAAATCCAAATACGCTTAATTACGATCTTCGTTATATCCGTATGGAATTAGATCTCGATCCTGCACAACAATTTGTCAAAGGTAAAGTGACGTCGCATTTTAAAATGTTGAGTCCATCATCAACTATTTATTTTGATTTGTCTAATAATCTTAATGTGAGTGAAGTTAAATATCGTAATCAGAATTTAACTTTCCAGCAACTGCCGACCAAGGAATTGAAAATTAATTTTCCCACAAATATTCCTGCGGCGACTTTAGACTCTTTATCGATTTCTTACAGCGGTGTTCCAGATGATTCTGACGATGCTTTTTCATCGCAGATGCAAAATGGTGTACCAATCTTAGCAACATTATCAGAGCCCTTTGGTGCAAAAGAATGGTGGCCAACTAAGCAAAGTCTTAATGACAAAATTGAAAAAATCGATATTAAAATTACAACACCATCTCAATATAACGTCGCCGCAAATGGCGTTTTGCAATCGGAAACCTCTCTGGGTGGCGGTAAAAAGCTTACGTTCTGGAAAACTAATATCCCAACGCCCGCTTATTTGGTAGCATTAGGTATTACGAATTATATCAAACTAAATGACACTTTCGGGACTGGAGCGGACGCTTTTCCGTTTGTTAACTACATTTATCCATCTACCAATAACAACTCTTCCGAGATGAGCAATATACAATGGACTAAAACTTGTATGGCGACTTTTGAAGAACATTTTGGGCTTTATCCTTTCCGAAGCGAAAAATATGGACATATGCAATTCAATGCTGGGGGTGGTATGGAGCATACAACGATGAGTAGTATGGGCTATTTTTCGAAAGGTTTGATAGCACATGAGTTGGCGCACCAATGGTTTGGCGATAAGGTAACTTGTGCCACATGGCATGACATTTGGCTTAACGAAGGTTTTGCAAATTTTGGAGAACAACTAGTATACGAAAAATTATTAATGAGTTCTAGCGACTTTCAGAGTTATCTAAAAAATCAAATTGACTATATAACAATGTATCCTACTGGAAGTGTATATATTAAAGATTCACAACCAAGTTCGAACAGAATTTTTGACGGAAGATTAACCTACGGAAAAGGAGGTTTTGTCTTAAGAATGTTAAAATGGAAACTTGGAGAGCAGAAGTTTTATAACCTCTTGAAAGCTTATACAACTGCACCGCAATTTGCAAATACTTATGCAAAAACAGCGGATTTCGTTACTTTTGCCAATACTTTTAGTGGAGAAAATCTCACAGAATTTTTTAATGATTGGATATATGGTGAAGGATACCCAACTTATACCATACATTGGAAGCCTGGTACAACTAATGTGACATTTAAGATTTCGCAAAGACAAAGCCATAATTCTGTTAATTACTATGAGATGCCTTTACCTATTAAAGTGATGGGGGCTAATGGACAATCAACTCTTGTTACATTAGATAATACCACTAATAATCAATATTTCACCAAAGAGGTAGGCTTTGCAGTGACTTCAATTTTGTTTGATCCAGAACATCAAATCTTAACCCCTAATGCAAGTGTTATTAAAGACAATTCTTTAGCTGCTGAAGACGTTGAAAGTTTAAAAACCCAAGTATATCCAAATCCTACTAACGCAATTTTAAAAATAGAAACTGTTGAACAAATTGCAACAATTGAAGTTTTTGATGCAGTAGGACAAAAAGTAAAATCTTATCAAAGTACCAAAACGCTTGATTTATCAGAATTGATTGCTGGCACCTACATCCTGAAATTAAATATGGCAGATTTGTCATCAAAAAGTTTTAAAATTATTAAAAAATAAACTATCCAAAAATAATCTCTCATCAATGTAGATGTTTTAAAATGTCACCAAAAATAAAAAGGAGCGTTAATTATAACGCTCCTTTTTTTGGTGGACTAAACTAATTGTATAATATTATTACATCGATCTCTTAAACAACAAACTAAAACTTCAATTTCTTATCTTTGTAGTGTGCAAGTCAGTCAAGAAAATTTACAAGAATTAGAGTTTCCGCGTCTGTTGGCCGAAATCGCGCCACTCGCCTACTCTTCCAAAATATCCGAAAAAATCCTCGAGCTTCAACCAATGTCTATTGATGAAGCCGAATTATCATTAAAAAAAACATCCGAATTCCTAAGTTCTTACGAAAGCGAAAATGCTATTCCTTTTGATGAGTATGAAGACATCGAAGATGCGTTAAAGGTCATGCACATCGAGAATTATCGACTAGAAAACCATGCTTTTGTCAAGATTAAAAACCTAACAGAGCAAGTTGGCAAGCTTCAAAATTACTTTCCAAAGTTGATAGAAGTTTTCCCAAATCTTAATAATGATGTTAAAGATTTAGACTTTAGAAAAGAAATCATTGATAAAATATCAAAAGTTTTTAATCGTTTTGGAGAAGTTAAAAGTGATGCATCTTCGGATTTAAAAACAATTCGAACTGAAATTCAACATGCCAGAAAGGCCATTCAGGAGAATTTTAATCGTGCATTATCTTCGCTTGCGCAAGGTGATTTTTTGGATGACATCCGCGAAAGTATTATCGATGACCAACGCGTTTTGGCTGTTAAATCTGGTTACAAAAAAAGAGTTGCTGGCCGGACATTAGGTGTTTCCAAAACAGGATCTATCACTTATATTCAGCCAGAAAGTGTGATTAAACATCAATTTCGTCTTCGAGAAAATGAAGAAGAAGAAAAAAAAGAAATTGACAGAATTCTTCGAAAACTAACCGCCGAACTTACGGAGTTTCAGCCGCAACTAGAGGATTATCAAAATTACATTTTTGACCTCGACATCATCCGAGCAAAAGCTAGATTTGCAAAAATGATTAATGGTGTTTTACCAAAAATCAATCGTCACAAAAGCTTAAAACTGATTAACGCTTTCCATCCCTTACTTTGGTTAAGAAACAAAGCCGAAAACAAAGAGATTTTTTCGCAGACGTTAGAACTTTCTGAGAAGAATCGCATCATCTGTATTTCTGGACCAAATGCTGGCGGAAAATCGATTACGTTAAAAACTTTAGGATTGCTTCAATTGATGATTCAGACGGGGATTTTGGTTCCTGTCCATCCAAAGTCGGAGATGTTTTTCTTTGATAAATTAATGACAGACATCGGCGATAACCAATCGATTGAAAATCATCTTTCTACCTACTCTTCTCGACTCAAAAAAATGGCAAGCATCATTCGTGAGGCCAATGAGAATACGTTATTGCTAATCGACGAATTTGGGACAGGATCTGATCCAGAATTGGGAGGTGCTTTGGCGGAAGCTTTTCTAGAATTTTTCTACGAAAAAGGAAGTTATGCGATTATCACAACGCATTACACCAATATAAAATTGGTTGTGGAGCAACTTCCACATGCTATGAATGCGGCAATGCTTTTCGATGAAGAAACTTTGGAGCCGATGTACAAGTTAGAAATCGGTCAGGCAGGAAGTTCGTTTACTTTTGAAGTTGCTGAGAAAAATAGAATTCCGAGATTCATCATTCATAATGCAAAAAAGAAAGTTGAGCACGACATCGTTAATCTTGACAAAACAATTGTAAAACTTCAACAGGAAAAATACGAAGTCGAAAAACTAAAATCTGACCTTACTACACGAAAAGAATCCGTCGAAGACAAACGTGATAATCTTCACAAACTGAATGAACAATTGCAACAAAAGTTGTTTAATTTTCAGAAATTGTATGAAGACGAGCATCGCAAATTGCAATTCGGAAACAAAGTCGAAGCTTTTATAGACAGCTATACCAAAGGAAAATCGCGTAAAGATGTTGTTAAAGATTTTGTTAAACTTTTGGAACAAGAAAAATTCCGAAAAGTTGGTGCAGACAAAGATGAATCCAAACGTCTACAAGTTGTAAAACGTAAAATTACACAACAACTGAAGAAAGAAGAAGTCATCGAAAAAATTGCCGAAACCAATGAAAAAATCGAAGAAAAACGTCAAAAAGAACGCGCACTTTGGTTGAAAATTGGGCAACGTGTTCGCATCTCCGGAAGTACCAGCGTCGGTACGATCGAAATGATTAACAAGAATAAAATCACTGTTAATTACGGAACTTTCAAAACGGTGATTAGTGCGGACGAGCTGGAGAGGATTTGAGGTTTTTAAAAAGCTAAAGATAAAGCAGTTTTGTTATCATATTTTAATTAAAAAGTTAATGTTGAAGATGATGAGTATCCATTATTAAGCGTAACGGAAAATTTTAACATAGCTTTTGTCATTCAGACGAAGGAAGAATCACACTCTCCGATTCTTCGCTTCGCTCTGACTGACAGTGCTTTATATTTAAAACTTCAAACAATCATTAATCACTTCGAAAAATGTCGAAACATCTCTAAATAAAAATAAGCCATTTCTTTAGAATGTCGATCATTAACCCAGCTGGAAATATTCTTCGTAGCTAAAAGCACTTCTTTATTTTGGATTTTAGTTTTCAAAATGGCAGCATAAGCGACTTGGTCAAAAACGTCCGTCAATTCTAAAATCATGGCGTCCGCATCCGAATATTCGACTTTATAATTTTTATACTTTGCAAAAGAGGATTCAGAATTTGGGAAGAGATTATCGTCGATATCTTTTATCTTTTTAGAATAATAATTTTGAAGCGTAATCCACGATTTTGTAGCATCTGTCGAAATTGGCATCACTTCGATCGACATTAATTTTAATTTCGAAAACTGCTTTTCTTTAGCAGATTCTAAACTTTTTGTGAGTTCGGATTTTGTTTCTTTAATCGTTTCTAAATCGAGACTATTCAAGCTTTTTTCATAAGCTTCCCAATCTTTTGACAATGAGGCTGGCGCAGATTTAAAAAAATTTTTAGCCAAAGACAATTGACTAATCGCAAGATCTAATTTTTGAGGAATGTCTAGTTCAAACGAAAAATGATCATTCGATGAAAAGAATATAGCAAAGGCTTTTTTTTCTTTTAAATATTTAAAATAAATACTGTTAAGAGATCCTCTGTCGATGGCGACATTATAGTTGTAAAAGGTAAAGGTCGTCACGATCCTTGTGTACTTCCAAGCGCTGTACCAATTGTTGAAAGTCTAGCAGCTTTCGTCTGATCGGACATGTACATGATTAACAACATACGTCGAATATAATTTGTAAAAGGTTATTTTTGTTACATTTAAATAGTTTAATAAACTGGAAATTTGTAATAAAGAAAAAAGAAATGGAAATCATAAAATACTTACCATTATTAAATATGGTTCTCATACATTTAGCAAAAAAAATTCAATGTAGCTCTAACTAAAGTTGAAAAAGAGATAAAATTTCCAATTCATTAGAATCGTGTCAATTGAAATATGAAGTTCAAAGATTTTTAATTATTAAACTTTTAAACCATAAAAAAACGCAAAGCCAAAGCTTTACGTTTTTTATTCTAACCGAGATAATTTTATTTCAATCGTCCTTCAGCAATATTTTTTTCAATAAGAACATCGAAAACTTCGCCCATTTCGTACGACGAGCGCTTCACCGCATTTTCGATAATTTTGCGTGCTTGCTCCGAGGTAACACCAGCTTCTGTCCAGCTTTTTCCTTCTGTATAAGAATTTAAGATGAATGGCATAATACGATCGATAGAACAAGCAAAAATAGCATCAGGTGTTTTCTCTTCTTCAAACTCAATCCAAAGCTGATAAAATTCTTCGGCTAGATCTTCATTAAGAATCCCGAATATTTTTCGTGCTGCAATTTTTTCACGCTCAAACTTCCCTTCCATTAAAGCTTCATCGAAAATAAATGTATCGCCTGCATGGATCTCCACCAAATCATGAATCGACAACATCCTGATCACGCGTAACAAATCAATTTGTTCTTTTTGTTTAGCGTAAGGATAAAGAATCTGCGCCAAAATAATAATCTGCCAGCTATGTTCCGCAGTATTTTCACGACGACTATCGTCAGCATTGTAATTTCTACGGTTAACATTTTTTAGCGCATCAACCGCTAATATAAAATCTATTTCTTTTTGTAATTTCATATTTATTATTTGTAATAATCACTCATTTTGTAGGTCTTGGATTTAGTTTGCCATTTACCTTTAACGAGGTTTCGGGTTGTAACTTCTACATTTTCTCCACCCATTGCATCTTCTTCAAATTCATGTACTTTTAAAACTTCTTTTTTAGGAACAACCTCGTATTCTGTTTTAATATGCTAACAGCAGCCCGACTTTGCATAAGTTATGATAGGTTTACGATCATTATCTGTGTCGAACATACCAAGAGTTTCAAAAGTTAAATCTGCTAATTCTTGACTAAAGACAAAGCGCATTTTGGTCAAATTATAAACATACACACTATAAATTGGGCCACCGTAACTTCCTGCATTTCCGTTTCTAACGGCAACATCTTCTGAGCCATCAAAATTAAATTGTCCTAAAACTAAAATTGGTAAAAGACAATTTTTCGATCGTTTTTTGTGTTTATAATTCGCTTCCCGACTCGATTTCGTAAGGTTCTTTTCCTTGTTCGAATATTCGGGTTAGCTGTGAGCCTTGAACTGTTATTTTGTTGTCGATTCTTCTAATCCAGTTACCTTCTCGTAAGCCAACAACTTTGAGATCATTCTGTGTCAGAAATTCCAAAATTCTTGTTTCGCGGGTTTCGCCGTTGTGGTGCAAATCTGGATTTGGATCTAAATAATGAGGATTGATATTAAATGGTACCAAGCCCATGCAATCGAAACTTGGCGGATACACGATAGGCATATCATTGGTAGTTTTCATATTAACACCACCGATATTACTTCCTGCGCTGCAACCCAAATAAGCTTTGCCTGATTCTACATTTTGTTTTAAAACAGACATCAAATCTTCTTCATGCAATGTCTTTACCAACAGAAAAGTATTTCCTCCTCCTGTAAAGTAGGCTTTTGCTTGCTTGATGGCTTCGGCTTTGTCTTCAAACTCGTGAAGTCCTCTCACTTTTTTCCCAATTGTCGCGAAAAAATTTGCAGCTTTTGCCGTATATTCCTCATGCGAAATCCCACCTGGACGTGCAAATGGAATAAATAAAATCTCATCAACGTCACCAAAAAGTTTTTCTAATTCTAGCTTTAAGTATTCTAAATATTGTCCTCCAAATAATGTGGACGTCGATGCTAATATTATATTCATTTTTATTTTTTATAATTTATGCTTTAGGATAAAATTAATTTCTAATTCCTAATTCCTAATTACTAATTTCTAATTTCTAATTTCTAATTTCTAATTTCTAATTCCTAATTTCTAATTCCTAATTCCTAATTCCTAATTTCTAATTCCTAATTCCTAATTCCTAATTACTAATTTCTAATTCCTAATTTCTAAGATAGAGACAAATTTCGGGATTCTGATTTGGATGAGGAAATTTTCTTATGATCACTTTCTGTGAGGGATGGCAGCGGCATCCTTGCGGACGAGTGAGGCGGCGGAGCGCAGCGGAGCCGTCCGAGGGAGTCCGTCAAGATATAGCGAACAGCCCGACCCAAGCGAGGAACTATAGGCGCAGCGTAGCAAGCGCCGAAAGTTAGCGAGCGAAGGGACACAGCCTAAAACAAAAATGCTTCGCAAAATTGCGAAGCATTTTTTTATAGTTTAAACTCTAATTTCACATTAAAAAATCGTCCTGTTAATCGAACCGGAACTGGATAATAAGCCGTGCTGTTAACATCATTCACCCATTGATTTGCAACCGTATTATTGATATTAAATGCATTGAAAATTTGTACACCTAAAGTCAATTCTCGGAAGTTACCCCAGAATCCGCCCGTTACTTTGTTGTCTTTTTGATCAATAAACACTTTAGAAAGTCCAATATCTACACGCTTGTAAGCCGGAAGAGTTTTTTGGAAAGTATAAGCCGCAGTATAATCTGGCTGTCCATTGCTATCGAACATAACCGGCGTACCAGACGGCAATCCGCTTGCATAAGTTAAGGTCAAGTTAACGCGCATACTCGGGAACTTCGGCATGTAATCCTGATAGAACAACGAAAATCTAAATCTTTGATCGGTTGGTCTTGGGATATAACCTTTGTTTTCAATATTTTCGTAAACGCGAGCATAACTTGCAGAAATCCAAGAATCTACACCCGGAACAAATTCACCAAACAATCTTGTATCCAAACCATAAGCATAACCTTCTGCATTATTTTTACCAGAATAACGAATTCTAACATTATCCAAGTAATATGGAATTAAGTTATCAAACTTCTTATAATAGGCTTCCGTTGTTAATTTAAACGGTTTCGAATTTTTTGCATTTCCGATACGGAATTCATAATCGTTGCTTAAGATAATTTGGTAAGAACGTTGCGCTTTGATGTTCGGGTTAAAATCGCCACTAAGATCTTTAATCTCTTTATAAAAAGGCGCTTGGTAATAGACACCACCCGTCAACTTGAATAACATATCCATATCCCAATCAGGTTTAATAGCAAACTGAGCTCTTGGACTGACCAAAGTTTCTTTATTAAAACTCCAGTTTTGTACTCGCACACCAGCATTAACAAAAACTTTGTTATCACCCCAATTGAATTTTTGAGAATATTGAGCATAAGCTGATAATCTCGTGGCGTCGATATCATTAACACCAGCCATGTGGTATTTTAACTTTAAGGCAGAAGCATCAAGATTTCCTGGAAGGATAAAATCTCTTGGCGTACTGTAACCTAAAGAATCTACCAATTGCCATTCGTTAGTATTATCTTGTAGTTTTTCTTTTTCCACTTTAACACCAACTTCGAAGTCAGTATTTACATTTGGAGAGAAACGTGCTCTTGCTTGTGCGCCCATCGTACGAACTTTAAGGTCATTACGAGCATGGTCGATTTGTCCACCAGCATCGTAAGTCGCTTCTGGATCGCCCGTTTCGGGGTTAAAAGCCTGCAACATATAACCAGAAGCAATACTATAATATTCGCGCTCACGGTTTTGGTAAGCAAAAGCATCAACGCCAAGGTTCCATTGTTTGGTTGGTTTGTAGTTAAGGCTTAAAGTCCCCATCATGTTTTTGTACTGGTCGTCTTCCTTACCATTATAACCCACAGTCAAACGAATTGGCTGTAATAATGATCCAAACTCAACTTCTTTTTGTTTTGGAATCATTTCGTAATCATTTTTCGAAAAATATCCTAAAAACGATAATTTTAGTTTATCATTAAAATCATAGTTGATATAGGACTGAAAGTCCATATACTGAGGATTAAAGTCTGTATCTTCATTAAGTGTATTTAATACCAAATTCGTATTACGATATCTTCCACTTATTAAAGCTGACAATTTTTTATCCTTAGTTGTTCCACCTAAAGTTAAACGGCCACCGATAAGAGAAGCTTCACCAGAAAGTTCCAATTCTCGAGGTTGTCTATAATAGATGTTAAGCACAGACGACATTTTGTCACCATAACGTGCTTCGAAACCTCCCGCCGAAACGTTAAGTGAGCCCACCATATCTGGGTTAATGATACTCATCCCTTCTTGCAAAGAATTTCTAACTAAGAATGGACGATAGATTTCTATGTCATTAATGTAAATTAAGTTTTCGTCATAATTACCACCGCGCACCATATACTGCGAACTAAGTTCGGTATTGGAGTTAAATTGCGGCAGCGTCTTGATCAAACCTTCCACACCACCAGAAAGTGAAGCGACAATTTGTGCTTCTCTTGGCGAAATCTCAACAGAACTAAGGTCATTGGATTTGGGTTTAATTTTCTTTTGGAAAACAACTTCTTTAATCTCATTAACCTTTGTAACAGGTATAAACAAGACATTAAGATTCTGCGTTTTTGGCGTTAGAGGAATTTGTTTAGTAAAAGATTTGAAATCTTCTTTTTCCACCGATAAGCTTGTAACTTCTGTTCCTAAAGGGATTTTAATAAAACCCTTGTTGTCGGTTTGGTATTCTTGATTGTTATATGTCACTTTTGCTTGCCCCACTGCATTACCATCTTCGTCTAATACTTTTAAGTTAATTTGAGAGAAAACAGCCAAAGGCGTCATCAAAAGAAATAAGGAAATAAAATTTTTCAATGCTTCGTTTTTTTTGCCGTTAAATATACGATTAATGTTGATTATCTAACGTCTAAAAACGTTGAAATCTGTAAAAAGATTGTCTAAGTTTCTTCTTTTTATTTATTTAATTTAGCGAAAACAAAATTATTTGCAGACTACTAAATTGCGATGGGTTAATCTTAAATATTTGCTTCTACAATTGACAGGAAAGAAAATGATATTCACGATTTGACAGAGAATAACTCTGATGTAAAAACATAACTTTCTATAGATACATTTTTAAAAAACAATCTTTTAAAACGAGCGAGACAAGAAAAACTAATAAAATAATTATTCTAGCGTGATAATTTTTTAATGATTTTTTAATCACAAAAAACTATGCATAAAATACAAATGCCCTAGCTTTGTTTTATTAAAAAATCATTCAGATTTTTAATTGTTGTAAAATTTTTCCACTAAAAAACAAAAGGAGTTTGATACTTTCAAACTCCTTTTTTCTTTTTAAATAATCGCTTCTCGTATGCGTGTCAATTTTTGCATAAGATCTTCTAGCCTGTCTAACCTTAGCATATTAGCTCCGTCGGACAAAGCCGTCTCTGGTGTTGGATGCGTCTCAATAAACAAAGCATCGGCGCCAACCGCAATACCCGCTTTTGCGATGGTCTCAATCAACTCTGGTCGTCCACCTGTAACACCTGAGTTTTGGTTAGGTTGCTGTAGAGAGTGCGTCACATCCAAAATAACCGGCGCATATTGTTGCATGGTCGGTATCCCGCGGTAATCAACAATTAAATCTGTGTATCCAAAAGAATTTCCTCTTTCGATAATGGCTACTTTTGGGTTGTTAGAATCTGTAATTTTCTGAACCGCAAATTGCATCGCTTCGGGTGATAAAAATTGTCCTTTCTTAAGACTTACACATTTACCAGTTTTGGCTGCAGCAACCAAAAGATCGGTCTGACGAACCAAAAATGCGGGAATCTGCAACACGTCAACATATTGTGCCGCCAAAGCTGCGTGTTCGTTTTCGTGGATGTCTGTGGTTGTTGGGATGTTAAATGTTTCGCCAACCTTTTTAAGAATTTCTAAAGATTTTTCTTCACCAATCGTTGTGAAAGAGTCTACTCTACTACGATTCGCTTTTTTAAAACTTCCTTTGAAAATGTAAGGAATATTGAATTTATCAGTGATTTCAATCACTTTTTCTGCAATTCGCAGCGCCATATCTTCGCCTTCAATAATACAAGGTCCAGCAATTAAAAAGAAGTTTTTGGAATCTTTGTGATGTATGTTTTCTAAATATTGTATCATGATATTATTTCAGTTTGTTAACTATTTTTTCAATGGTGTTAAAATTACGACTTGTAAGCTTATCCTTTAGACTTTTCTTTCCCAAAATTTTGCCAAAATCGGATTGCAAAGTATTTCCTTTCGGAGTCTGCCAATAGAACACATCCTTGACAATTTTGGCAGATTCTTGTTCTTTATTTTTAGCGTTTTCAAAAAAAGTCAAAAGCTCTGCTGACGTTTCTTTATCCGAAATAAAAACATAATTATGAAAATCTTCTTTAGTTTTAAAAGGCATATTTTCAGCAATAGCTTCAATTTCTTCCAAACTTCTGACAAACAAAAAAGCCTCGTAACTAAAAGCCTCAGACATCGATTTCTCTAAAATTGGTTTTAAAGCTTCAGCATCATTTTCAGATTCAAAAAGGATATTACCACTTGCTAAAAGGCTTTGTACATTCTGCATTCCCCCTTTTGAAAAAACATCGCAAACGTCTTTCATCTTCATGGAAGTTCCGTTGACATTGACGCCACGAAGAAATGCACAAAATTTCATCTTTAGGTTTTAGGTTTTAGGTTTTAGGTTTTACAAAATTAATTCGTAATTCGTAATTCGTAATTCGTAATTCGTAATTCGTAATTCATAATTCATAAATCATAATTACTACTTTATTCTTTCGTACAAATTATAATCTCTACCAGAAGGTTTTAGTTTATAGATTTTTTCCAAAATTGGATTATCACTTTTAAGATGATCTTTAATTCTAAATTCTTTTAAAAGCTTATAATGCTCTTTGTAATACTCAGCTTCGGGATCTTGATAAATATCTTTGTAAGCCAAAATATATTTTGGTTGTCTATTTTTAATGGTATTAAACCAATAATGTTTTTTGTCCTTTACAATTTCAGTTTGTACGCCACGATCAACCAAACCAACTTCATCAATAGTTTTAAGATGCGAATAATAAGGAACAAAACCTGCTGGCTCTAGGAAAATCCATTGGTTTTTATCTTTTTCATACTTGTCCAAAAATAATCCAATGCTTCGTCTGTAATTCCATTCGCCATTTCCAGTTGCGATAGAATGTATGGTTTGATAAGCAAGCATCGGAATAATGTAAAATAAGAGCAACAAAGCCATCCAAAGATTTGGTTTTGTTTTTTGTTCTAAAATAAATACAATAATCACCGCAAATAACAAAATCTGTGGCACCCAATAATACCAATCGAAATAAGATTTTTGAGAGATAAATATAATTTGTTTAGCCCAAGCAAAAAGAAAAATAATCCATAAAATAATGTTACGAGAATTCTTTTTTGTTACTAAATAAATGAAAGCGCACAACTCAAACAACAACACCAAAATCGTATAAGGATTAAAGCTAGCCGTCATCTTTAACATTCCCCAATAGTTGCCATAATTAATCAAGAAATACTTCCAACTTAGACTCGTTGAAAATTCTTTATGATAAGCCAATTTTTTCGCAGTAATCGTATTGTTGACAACTTCTCCAAAATAAAACCAGTTAAATGCTAACACAACGCCAACACCGATTATTCCACCTACAATGTAACGCCAATTTATTTTTTTATTCCAAATTAAATCAACAATAAAAACGATTCCTAAAAAGATAACAGTGTCTATTCTTGTGAACAAAATAAGTGGTGGAAAAAGCAATAACGCCCACTTCTTTTTTTGATAAAATCCATAATACAGCAAAGACATTTCTAAAAAGAATAGTAAACCATATTCCATCCCAAGAATTGAAATCTTAATGGATGGTGGTAAAAGCCCAAACAGTACAATAAAAACCGCTTGTTGCCAATATTCTCTTAACAACATTTTTGACAAAAAATAACTTCCTATTGTAAACAAAAATGAATTAAAAATGAGAAGTGGATACATAAAGTAAGCTTTCCCAAAAATCAAGTTGAAAAAATAAGACACAAAAACATAAGTGTGCGTCGTAGAAGATGAGATTTTTTCGTCGCCATTAAAACCTATAACGCCGTAGTCCAAAAGATTCTGAGCTACACGCCAAGTGATTAGTGCGTCCTCCTGAATATGATGCGTCAAAAGAAACAAAAACTTAATCATCACGATGGCGATACAAGCATAAATGGGTACTTTTTTGTTCATTGCGTGTATTTTATAAAACAGGCCTCAAGAAAACTTAAGACCTGTATTTAATTTAATTTTCAAAAAATTTTATTGCGCAACCTTCATCAAAGCTTGCGTCACTTGCGCTTCTTTTTCGGTGGCGTAGGTTGTGTCATACTTATTGGTCACATCAAATAGGTATTGATAAAAATTGGTAATGTTATGAGATTCGTCCAATCTATTAAAAGCTTTCTCTTTCCCTAACATTTGTAACTCTTTTACAAAAGCATTAAATCGCTTATCAATAACTGACACTGCATTAACCGTGTATTGGTAACCTTTGTCTTTTTGACCTATCACATTATAAGCATCCGAGATTGAATTAACCAAATAGGCATATTCCATTGGTTTTGCACCCATTTGTCTTGCCGAATAAGCTTGGAACTGAGGCGTTAAACCTAAATAATAATCGTATTCTTTAAAGATATCTTTCTTAATAACCTCCGCCATTTTAAGACCTTTTTGTTCGTCACCGGCAACAATATATGCATGAGCAATGGCACTTACAGAACGTGGATCATTGTATTTTGATTCAGGAATTTCTTTGCTAATTAGATTAAGTAATTCGATGGCTTTTGCTTTTTGACCAGTTTGTGCCAAAGCAACAGCCGCACGGCTTGTTGACAATCTGTAACCCAAAATATTTTCTAATGCTGCAACATCAAAATGGACATTCAGATTTTTAAAATTACCCCATTTATAGTTTTTAACAACATGATACATTTGCTCTGCATTAACTCTTCCTATTTCACCAGACTCAGATTCTGGCGTTTTGATCGGAACCAAACGATAACTGAAACCATCCAATTGAAGATAATCTTGAAGGAAGAATAAGTTTTCAGGATCGTATACGCCACCATTTGAGAAGTTAAGCGGACGTTTCCAATCAAAATTTGCAAGGATATCCAACAACATCAAATTGTTTTTGAACATGCTATTTTTCTTGTAATTAATCAAAATAGACTTCTGTGCCAATGGTGCTTCGGCCGCAGTTATAATACCAGCTTTAACAGCGTTATCAACATTAACTGGCAGTACAAACTTAGAAACTGGGATAAAATTAAAACGTTCTGTTTTGCTATTTTCACCGAAAATCATTTTTAAGATTTCGGTTTTATTTTCAGTTTTTTGTTTTAAGAAACTAACGGCTTCTTTAACCGTCAGTGAGTCTTGCGTTAAGAATTTTCTATACTCTGCAAACTCCGTTTCTGGCGCACCAGCTTGTTTTAGATTAGCAAAAATATTCTCCCAATCTTTTTTGGTCATCATATAGATCTGGTCATTCGCACCATCTCTATAATCTTCGTGTACAAATGTTGACGGTACAGGTGCTGCATCATACGTTTTACGCTTCATTTGGTCCAGATACCAAGGCGTTGTTAACAATGTAAAATTTACGATTTTAACATCTGGACGCATCTCTTCCGTCTCTTGTAATCCCCAAACTGGATAGGTATCATTATCGCCAAATACAAACAATAATGCATTTTTCTGTAAAGATTTAATAGAAGAATAAGAATAATCGTAAGCAGCACTTCTTTGACTTCTGTCATGCGAATTATAATTTTGGAAGCCCATCATTAACGGAATTGCAATTAATACCGCACCTAAAGCCCAATTTACATTTTTGCTGTCAGCTTTTCGTTGTACAAAATGGAAAATCGTCGCGGCTCCCAAACCGATCCAAATCGCAAAGGCATAGAAAGCGCCAACCATCGCATAGTCACGTTCTCTAACTTCGAAAGGTTTAACACCTGTGTAGAAAACAATTGCGACACTCGTCAATATAAATAAGGATAAAATCGCGTAGAATCTTCCAAAATCTCTATTTAGCTGGAAGAAGAATCCTAAAAGACCCAGTAATAATGGCAACATGAAAAAGTAAACTGTACTTTCATTTCTGAATTTTACAGGCATATCATTTTGATTACCCCAAAGATTATTATCAATAAAAGAAATCCCTGTGATAAAGTTACCATTCGTGTTTTGCATATTTCCTTCAAGATCATTTTGTCTTCCTGAGAAGTTCCAAAGTAAATATCTAACGAAGTAATAATAGTTTTGGAATGTGATAAAATAATCTAAATTCTGTGCTAAACTTGGACGCTGAACATTAATCAATTCAAACTGTTTAGCCTCGTTATAATCGCTATATTTTAAACTTCCGTTCTCGAATTTCTTTCTTAGAGCATCAAAATATTGTTGTGCTTCCTGGCTATTCGCGGCATCTTCATTATCATAATTAAATGTAAAATCTGGCGCACCATACATCGAGATATAATTAGCAATAACGCTTTTATCTTCACTGAACATTCTTGGCAAGAAGCTCACTTGTGCAGGATTAAAGACATAATTAAAACGCTCTCCAACTACACGATAACGTCCAGATTTTTCATCTTTTTCGTAAACATCACCAGTTTTCTTAGTTTTAAAACTTCCGTCTTCATTTTTAAGAATCCCGTTATAATCCAAATATGCGGTATAATTTTGACCATACATTGTCGGCCAATCACCATATTGCACGCGATTGTAGTAATCAAGCATTCCAATAGCATTATCAGGATCATTCAAGTTCATGGGTGGATTAGCATTCGCACGAATAGGAATCACCATCCAACAAGAAAAACCAATCACCATATAAACAATTGATAAAGCAATCGTTTGATACAAAGACTTCCCTATTTTTCTTGAATAATTGATTAAGAAATAACAAATCAATACCAAAACTGCAAAAGCGAAAATTGTCCCACTATTGAAAGGCAGTCCCATTCCGTTAACGAAGAAGATTTCACTCTTACCAAATAAAGTCATGATCAAAGGAAAAATACCTTTAAAAACAACACCTAATATTAACAAGGTAACAAGATTTGCGATGATAAAATTCTTCCAATTAAATTTATAATTACGGGCATAATAGACAAAACAAGCCGCAGGCAATGCCAACATACACATCATGTGTACCCCAACAGAAAGTCCAACAATGAAGAAAATTAGAATAATCCAACGTTCGCTACCACGGTCGTGATATTCGTTTTCCCATTTAGTACTTAACCAAAGTAATAAGGCAATAAACATTGTAGCCATCGCATATACCTCTCCTTCAACTGCGGAGTACCAAAAAGTATCAGAAAATGTGAAAGCCAAAGCACCAATAGCTCCAGAAAACAATACACCAATTTGTTCAGTTACCGAAAGATCCGAATATTCTTTATTAAATAATCTTCTTGTGAAATGTGTAATCGTCCAAAACAAAAATAAAATAGTAAACGCACTACAAATTGCCGACAAAGCATTAATAACTAAAGCATAGTTCTCAGAATTACCTAACGCAAACATTGCAAATACAGCTCCAATTAATTGGAATAAAGCTGCACCGGGCGCGTGAGTTACCTCCAGCTTAACCGCCGAAGAAATATATTCTCCACAATCCCAAAAGCTAAGACGACGCTCCATCGTTGATAGATACGTGATTAAAGCAATGCCAAAAACAACCCAACCCAATATGGTATTCCATTGTTTAAAAGTCCAATTCTTCATATTTTATACAAATTAGTGCGAAAATAAGACTTTTAACTGATTTTCATTCGTCTTTTAACAGAATTTTAATTTTGGCTCAATATTTGAAACTTTCACAAAACTTAAAAAAACCATGAAAAAGCAATAGCTGATATTTTTTAGTGATAAACACTAACTTCGCTATTATTTTTTTTGTATTTTTGCAAACAGTTTTTTAGTGAGAAAAATGTTAAATAATGACTAATGTATACGATAACATTCTTGGTTTAATTGGGAATACTCCCCTTATAAAATTAAATCAAGTTACAAAGGACATTCCTGCGACTGTATACGCTAAGTTGGAATCTTATAACCCTGGACATTCTACCAAAGATAGAATAGCACTTCATATTATAGAAAGTGCCGAAAAGAAAGGACTTTTGAAGCCTGACTCTGTCGTTGTAGAAACTACTTCGGGGAATACGGGTTTCTCTCTAGCAATGGTGTGTATTATCAAAGGTTACAAATGTATCCTGGCCGTAAGTGACAAAACAAAACCTGAAAAAATCGCCTACCTAAAAGCTTTAGGAGCAACGGTTTTCGTTTGTCCAGCTAACGTAGCAGCCGACGACCCGAGATCTTATTATGAAGTCGCTAAGCGCATTGCTAGCGAAACGCCTAATTCTATCTATATCAATCAATATTTTAATGAACTGAATATTGATGCACACTACCAGACAACTGGTCCCGAGATTTGGAAGCAAACACAAGGTAAAATAACCCATCTTGTTGCTTGTACTGGTACTGGCGGAACATTAACTGGATCTGCTAAGTATTTGAAAGAACAAAATCCAAACATCCAAATTATTGGTGTTGATGCTGATGGTTCTATTCTTAAAACTTATCATGAGACTGGTAAAATAGATAAAACTCAGATTCATCCTTATCAGATTGAAGGTATGGGGAAAAACTTAATTCCTTCTGCGCTTTTGTTTGAAAAAGTGGATCGTTTTATCAAAGTTAATGATGAGATGAGTGCTTACCGTACAAGAGAAATTGCTCTTAAAGAAGCTATCATGGGTGGCTATACGACCGGTGCCGCAGTACAGGGATTAATACAATATGCTAACATCAATCCTCTTAAAGAGACCGATGTTGTTGTTGTGATTTTCCCAGACCACGGTTCTCGTTACATTACTAAAGTGTATAGTGACAAATGGATGGCAGAACAAGGTTTCGTCAACAATTGCTTTCACAATTACGAAGACGTTTTTAAAACAGAAATAATTAAATAAAAATACTCCCGGTTTTTATCGGGAGCTTATTTTTTATAAAGAAATAGTACATGGATATTTTTGACAGAATTAAACAAAACCCTGGACCATTAGGACAATTTGCAGATTATGGCGAAGGTTATTTTATATTTCCAAGATTAGAAGGAGCAATCGGACCAAGAATGCAATTCCAAGGTAAAGAAGTTATCTTCTGGAGTGCCAACGATTATTTAGGACTTTGTAATCATCCAGAAGTTATCGCTGCAGATGCAAAAGCAGCAGCAGAATATGGTATGTTCTACCCTATGGGAGCACGTGCAATGTCTGGAGAAACTGACCAACATTTACAATTAGAAAAAGAGTTAGCAGATTTCGTTCAAAAAGAATCGGCTTATCTACTTAACTTTGGTTACCAAGGTATGGTCTCTACAATCGATGCTTTGGTTGATCGTCATGACGTTATTGTCTATGATATGGACTCTCACGCTTGTATCGTTGACGGTGTAAGATTGCACTCTGGCAAGCGTTTTACTTACAAGCATAACGATATCGAAAGTTTAGAAAAAAACTTAAAAAGAGCTACTAAAGTTGCGGAAGAAACAGGTGGCGGAATTTTAGTAATTACTGAAGGTGTTTTCGGAATGAGAGGACAACAAGGTAAGTTAAAAGAAATTTGCGCACTAAAAGATAAATACCAGTTCAGATTACTGGTTGACGATGCGCACGGATTTGGTACCTTAGGAGAAACTGGAGCCGGAGCGGGTGAAGAGCAAGGTTGTCAAGACCAGATTGATGTATATTTCTCAACTTTTGCTAAGTCTATGGCTGGTTTTGGAGCATTTATCGCTGGTAACAAAGACATCATTAGATATCTCAAATTCAACTTAAGATCTCAAATTTTTGCTAAATCTTTGACAATGCCGATGGTTATTGGTGGTCTTAAAAGATTGGAATTATTAAGAACACGTCCAGAGATTAAAGCTAAACTTTGGGAAAACGTATATAAACTACAAAACGGATTAACAGAAAGAGGTTTTAACCTTGGTGACACCAACACTTGTGTAACGCCCGTTATGATGCAAGGTACACCAGTTGAAGCGACACTTCTAGTAAAAGATCTTCGCGAAAACTTCGGAATCTTCACATCGGTTGTTGTATATCCAGTTATTCCAAAAGGGATGATTTTATTAAGATTAATCCCAACAGCTTCTCACACAGACACAGAGATTAATGAAACACTTGCAGCCTTTGAAGCAATCCATGATAAATTGGTTAGCGGCCATTACAAGGAGCAAGCTGAAAAGCTGTTAGCAGAACAACATTTAGAATTCAAACCTATCTAGGTTATAAAAATACTATCCCTACAACGTCGGTTTCTTTATAGAAGTCGACGTTTTTTATTTACTATATTAATAAAATATCAATATATTTTTTAATGATAATTTAATAATATCCGTTGTGGATTTTAAATAACACTGACTTTTAAGTTGTTAATATTTCGGTTGAAACGCAAGCGCACCAAAAATTCTGACGTTGCATGTTTATAGCAAAGTTTCTTTTATAGTATCTTTATTCAGAAAGCATCTTTATATTATTCAACGTTTAAAAAAAACATCTACTCTCCTAACTTTTTACTCTTTAAACCAGAGCTAAGCGAGGAATGGCTATTACCGAACAAAGAATTGAACCTACTGCTCTAGGAAATTTTATGCATATCAGATTGATTTTCAAATTAATTATTTTTTGAAGTGATTTTTTTCCTAATTTTATTACTGAAGAAAAAAGCACATGAAAACAATTTTACTCATAAGACATGCCAAGAGCGACTGGCCAGAAGGCGTGGAAGATTTTGACCGTCCACTTACCAAAACAGGACAAGAAAACGCCCCAAGAATGGCGACTTTCCTAAAAAATAAATCCGTTAACATCGATACATTTATTAGTAGTCCTGCCAAAAGAGCACTGGATACTTGCGCTTTATTTTCTGAAGTTTTCGACAAAAAATTTTCGACGGACCATCAACTTTATAATGCGCGAGAACAACATTTTGAAAACGTGATCTACGGATTACCGAAGGATAGCAACTGTGTCGCAATATTTTCGCACAATAATGGTATTTCGAATTTTGCGAACTATCTAACAGACGAAATTATAAATCTCCCGACTTGCGGCGTTGCCGCTTATCAAGTGGATTGCGAAGATTGGTCAGATTTTGAAATGGCTAATAAAAAATTTTTGTACTTCTACTCTCCCAAAAATATTTGATAAAAAAGGCTTTCAAATTTATTTGGAAGCCTTTATCCTTAAACATTTACAATCTGCTGTTTAATAAATTATTATAATTAAAGAACCTTCAATTGTATTGGTAACCACGATAAGATTCTTAGTTCCTTTTGCAGGTGGAGCAACCTCAATGTGGTTAATACCGTTTTCAGATTTTATAAGTCTAACATCTCGCGAATAAAGCTCGAATTTTGCAACTCTAGCTTTCGAAGTTTTAAGATTAATATTATTTATCTTAACCATAAAAAGCCACGATTAATGCTATTTTAAAATGTATGAATTATTAAACAAACTTCAATACAAGACTAATATTCAACCAATTACAACAAAAAAAACCACACTACCAAGTATTAGAAAGAATTACCTTATAATTACCTCACTAAATTTTAATTTTTAAATAAAACATCTTTGTTTCAAGATCGAAACACCTGAATTAAACATTGATCATTGTCTAAATCAAAAAGATTAATCAACTAACGAAAAACTAAAATTATGTTGAGAAGAAAATATTCGATGCTTCTCCTGTTTTGGATGAGATTATTCCCCATTACACAAGCTAGCGCTCAACTTGGTCAGATTACATCAGTTATCAGTATTGCAAGCAAATATGCAACCTTACTGAAATCTAATTAAAATGATGTTATATACGCTGATGAGAATCTCAAAAATGAAATAGACGAGCATGTCAACATTGCGATTATCCCTTTTAATACAGCTATATCGTACAACAAAACTTTAGATTACACCGAAGAAATTGCTGAAAAACAATTACAAGATCAACAAATGGTTGGTAAATTGTTGTAGGAACAGTTTTGGGAAGTAGTTGACATTTACAAATCCGAAATTTATTTATAAGACATAAGAAGAACCAATAAACTTCTTCAAGGAAACTGTCCAAAATTTTGTGTAAATAGATGTAAGGTAGGTTTGACTATATTTACAAGTGAACCTTTTTTTCAAATATAGCTAAAAATTGATTCAAAATAATACCCCAATTCTGAATTGGTGTTGCCCACTTTTTTGAAATTTGCATTAAGGCTAAAAAAACCGATTTTTTTGAACGCATCATCCGTATGGAAAACCATCTTGTTTTTGGCGTATTTTCTGACTTTTCCATTCAAGTTCTCAAGAAGATTAGTTGTGTAAATAATGTTTCTGATTTCGATAGGAAAGTCAAAAAATACCATTAATTCGTCCCTAATCGAAGATTCATCGACTACCAGAAAATAATAAAATTAAATGAGATCATTATTTCTCCAAGATTGTATAGAATATGGATATTTGTGATTCCATTTTTCAGAAAAACGATATAATTCAAAAGCAGCCATCTCTCTCTTTGGCGCATTGTAAATGAGTTTCATGTCTGAAGTAAATTCTTTTCTATCCTTCCAAACTACATAATTGCAGGCTTCTGTGATTTGATGAACCACACGTATTTGAATATTTGTTCGTGGAAAAATACTGGTAATAGATTGCGTACATCCGTTTAAATTATCGGTGGCTGTAATGAGAATATCTTCAACACCACGCACTTTTAAATCGGTTAAAACACTCATCCAAAATGTGGAACTTACGTTCTTTCCAAGCCACATTCCAAGGATTTCTTTGTATACTTCACGATTCAAGCCTACGGCTAAATCAATGGTTTTGTTAATGACTTTAAAATTTTCTCGAACCTTGAAAACAATTCCGTCCATCCAAACAATCAGATACAATTCGTCTAAAGGTCTGTTTTGCGACGCAAAGACTTCCCTGGCAATAGCATTAGTTATTCGAGAAATTGTTGGCGTAGAAACCTCAAAATCACACATCTTTCTAATCTGTTCTTCAATATCCGAAACGCTCATTCCTTTTGCATAAAACGAGATAATGATATTCTCCAAACCATCGATGATATTGTATCTTTTGGGAACTAAGGTTCAAAACTTCCTTCTCTATCACGAGGAAGTTTAATTTGGCTTCGCCGAACCACTTCGTTAGGTTTCCGAAAAATTTTTTGAGCTTTGAAGGCTAAAAATTATTCGTAATAACTTTTCTACTTGCACAGTTGGTGGGACACCACCATGACTATTAAAATTAAATTTACTGGAAAACATCTATTTGCTTTATCGTCTTCCTTTAGCTTAGGTCGAGTGAATTTTTACTTTTTTTAAAGTTTAAAAGTTAAAAAAAACTAATACTATCTATATAATTAATCATTTTTTCAAGTAAACAAAAACAAATCGGGAGCAACTTTGTTGCTCCCGATTCTTTATTTTTAATAAATTTTTAGAATATTTTATAATCCTAAAGCTTTCTGATAAGCATTCTCTAGACCATCTAGGTTTTTACCACCTGCAGTTGCAAAACCTGGATTTCCGCCGCCTCCACCTTGGATTTCTTTAGCCAAATCTTTTACAATTGCGCCAGCTTGATAAGTTTTCTCCAAATCAGCAGAAACACCAACAGTAATCATAGGTTTTCCATCGGCATCCGATAGGATAATGGTTACCGAATTAGGAATTTCACGCTTCAGTTCGAAAACAATGTCTTTAACAGAAGCAGCGTCCAAAGAAGTCTTCTTCACTAATAATTGTTTGTCGCCTTTTTGCTCATAAGCCGTTTTCCAAGCAGAGATTTCGCCTTTTGCTTTTTCTTTTTTGAAAGCGTCTAATTCAGCTTTTAAAAGCTGATTTTCTTCCATTAATTTCTCCACCGATTTCAAAACATCTTTTGATTTCAACAATTGAGAAAGCTCAGAAATCTGATTTTCTAAAGATTGATAATATTCTTGCGCTTTATCGCCCGAAATGGCTTCAATTCTTCGGATTCCTGCTGCTGCTGAAGCTTCTGAAACCAATTTGAAATGTCCAATTTCACCTGTAGATTTTACATGTGTTCCACCACAAAGTTCTTTCGAAGTTCCGAACTGAATCATTCTTACATTGTCGCCATATTTTTCACCAAACAAAGCCATTGCGCCTTTATCCAAAGCTTCCTGAATAGGAATATTTCTGAATTCTTGAAGCGCAATATTTTCTTTGATTTTGTTATTTACTTTTTCCTCAACCAAAGCCAATTCTTCTTCACTCATTTTACTGAAATGCGAGAAGTCGAAACGCAAATAATCGGGTCCCACATAAGAGCCTTTTTGCTCCACATGCGTTCCCAAAACATCTCTCAAAGCTTCGTGTAACAAGTGTGTACCTGAGTGATTAGCTTGAGAATTTCTTCTGTCCGACGAATTTACTTTAGCGTAGAAAACTGCAGAAACATCTTTTGGAAGTTCTTTAATTAAAGAAATGATAAGGTTATTTTCTTTTTTGGTTTCTAAAACTTCGATGTTTTCAATGGCGTTTTCTAAACTTCCTTTATCACCAACTTGTCCTCCTCCTTCTGGATAAAAAGGCGTATTGTCTAAAACGATTTGATAAAACTCACCGTCTTTATTTTCAATTTTTCTGTAACGGGTAATTAAAACTTCATTTTCTGTTTTGTCGTATCCCACAAAAGTTTCTGGCTTTTCTTCTAAAACAACCCAGTCGTACACTTTCGCTGCAGAATCTTTTTTAGAACGCTGTTTTTGTTTTTGCAATTCGGCTTCAAAACCTGCTTCATCAATGGTTAAACCTTTTTCTTCCGCAATAATTCTCGTTAAATCATCAGGAAAACCATAAGTATCGTACAATTCAAAAACTTCTTCGCTTGGAAGCACTTTTTCGCCTTTTGCAATCGTTTGTTCAATCAATTTTTGAACTCTTACTAAACCGTTTTCGATGGTTCTTAAGAAAGAAATTTCTTCTTCTTTAATCACTTCTGTAACCAAAGTTTCCTGCTTTACAATTTCAGGGAATGTTGCGCCCATTTGTTTTTTCAGAACATCTACCAATTGATACAAGAAAGCCTCTTTCATTCCTAAAAATCGATAGGCGTAAGAAATCGCTCTTCTTAAAATTCTACGGATAACATAACCTGCTCCGTTGTTAGAAGGCAGCTGTCCATCTGCAATTGCAAAAGAAACCGCTCGGATATGATCCACCACCACACGAACGGCGATGTCTTTTTCGTCGGTTAATATTCCTGTGTATTTTTTTCCTGAAAGTTCTTCAACCTTAGCAATTAAAGGTGTGAAAACATCGGTGTCATAATTGGACTCCTTATGTTGTAAAGCCATACAAAGACGTTCGAAACCCATTCCGGTATCGATGTGTTTTGCTGGAAGATTCTCTAGACTTCCGTCTGCTTTTCGGTTGAACTGCATGAAAACAAGGTTCCAAATTTCCACGACTTGTGGATGATCGTTGTTTACCAATTCCAATCCCGAAACTTTGGCTTTTTCTTCTGGTGTTCTTAGGTCCACATGGATTTCTGAACATGGTCCACATGGTCCACTTGCGCCCATTTCCCAAAAATTATCTTTTTTGTTTCCATTGATAATTCGGCTTTCGTCGATATGCGCTTTCCAGAAATCGTAAGCTTCGGTATCTCTTGCAAGATTTTCTTTTTCGTCGCCTTCAAAAATGGTAACGTACAGATTTTCTTTCGGAATTCCGTACACTTCTGTAAGCAATTCCCAAGCCCAACCGATGGCTTCTTTCTTGAAATAATCGCCAAAAGACCAGTTACCCAACATCTCGAACATGGTGTGATGATAGGTATCACGACCAACATCGTCCAAATCGTTGTGCTTTCCGGAAACTCTCAAACATTTTTGGGTGTCGGCAATTCTTGAGGCTTTTGGTTCTTTGTAACCTAAAAAATAATCTTTAAACTGCGTCATCCCAGAATTGGAAAACATGAGTGTTGGGTCATCTTTCAAAACAATGGGCGCAGAAGGCACAATAAGGTGCTCTTTACTTTTGAAAAAGTCTAAAAATTGCTGGCGTATTTCTTGTGAAGTCATATTTATTCAAGTTTTGAAGTTTTGAGTTTTAGGTCTAAAGTTTTTCTACTTGGTTCTTGGCTCTCAACTCTGGTCTCTGTATTTTACAAGATGCAAATTTAGTGAATTTTATCATCTTTTTGGATAGAAAAGACAAGCTTTTCGATGGAGATAAAACTAAAAAACCGAAATCTTCAACAAATCCGAAATTGCGGCCGGGATAGCAAGGGCGCGACTGAAAGGAGCGGTCTGAAGAAAAGGCATTGGAAAAGTGAAGGCTTTCTGAAGACGAAACCCCTGAATAGCCCGAATTGTCCGCCAAAATAAAAAAAATTAATTGTAAATCCACATGAGAACAGGCTTTTGGGAAGCTTTGAGTTGTGGATCGATTTCGCGAAATGCGTTGTTAGAGATCGTCGGGCAGCCCCAGCCTTCGGGCGAACCTTTCGGAAAAACCTCTACGTCGCTCATCTTTTCCCACGAATGGAACACGATAATTCGCTTGATCGCATTGCTGTTTGAATCCTCCAAACCGTGCATCAAATATTTGGTATTGACGCCCCAACTGCTGTAACCGCGAGCGCCCAATTGGTACTTGCCCAACGACGAGCGATGGCTGTCTTCAACATTGCTGAATGTGGGATTGTCTTTGGTCTCGTCACCACTCCACGATGCATCGCCGCACCCGTGACCGACAAGATATTTGTTGGTTATTTCTTGTTTTTTAAAATCATAAACAAGGAATCGTTTGATTCCTGAATGCAAGCTCATGTCGATAAGAATGCAAAAATCTGTATTAAAATTTTGCTGGCTGCAAAACGCCAAAGCTTCGTCGGCTTTTAGTTTTGTTTTTTCTAAATCGAGTTCTGGTTTTTCTTGATTTATAGATGTTTTGGCTGTTGTCATTAATTTTTTATGTTCCGAAATTTCTTTTGAACAGCTAAAAACTGATACCAATAAAAACGCCAGACAAAGCCTCCTCATTCTATTTGTAATGTTGGAAAATTCCGAAATCTGATGGCGACCAAATTGCGGCCTTTTGTCCTGCGGCTTTTAGCGCATCATTTGCCCACGTATTACAAGTATACAAAAAGCTGTAACTACCCTTTGCATCGTAGAATGCATCATTATTGCCATAAACGGCATTTGTGGGAATCAAGACATAATCTCCGTTAGAATCGTGATCGAATTGAGCATCGATAAACTTAATAATATTTTGATATTGTTTTTCGGTCAACATTATTTTTTTGCAATCTTCGCCTTCCTTCATTTGGTTATAAAAAGTGACGTGCATCGCCGAATCACCTAACCAAAATGCGGCCTTAAAGGCAGTTGAAAATTTGAGATCTGCCCAAGTCGGCGTATCCAAATAAAAACCTTTGTCACCCCAACCAAAGGAGGTGTATTTGAAATCTGTTTGTTTTCCTTTGGTATTGGAGTACAAAATCTTGGTACTCCAATCCATATGTTCTGTTTTGGTGGGCAGCACGATATCCGTGTGTACACCATTGGTCAAAATATATGCTTGTATGGTTTTGGGATCGTTGGTTTGTACAGCTTTAACGGGAATCATCGGTAGAAAATACGCAACAATTAAATACAACAAAACGATTCCGATAATAATGCCTATCATCTTAAGAATACTTAAAAGTACTTTTTTCATCGATTATTAAATTAAAATTAACAGCTTGTTTAAAAATTTTAGCAAAATGTAAATTAGCAAATTATAAAACGGGCTTCGCTACATCTAAAACAGACTTTAAATATAGAATAAAATTTAAGATGATTGAAACAAAAATTTAACATCAGAAGTAACTGATAACAGAAGCTTTTTATTAAATTTAGGAAACCAATCCAGTAAATATTTATGCAAAAAAATCAGAAAAACAACCGTCGATTCAAATTCCGAGTTAAAGTAGCGCCCAAAAGATTCCAGAAGAAATATTAATCTGACAAGAAATCCATATTGCGCTTAAGACCCGCAAATTTGGTCCTTTTAACTGGTGACTTTCTGAAAACAGAAGAAAAAATCTCTTGTGTCATTTCTTTCCACTCCGCTTTGGTGAAGTTTTGCAAGGCTTCATTCGGGTGGAATTTCTCTTCTAATGTCGGTGCCGAAAAACGATTCCAAGGGCAAACATCTTGACAAATATCGCATCCGAACATCCAATTTTCCATTTTATTTTTGAAGAAATCCGGAATTTCTTCTTTTAACTCGATTGTTGCATAAGAAATACATTTGGACCCGTCAATTAATTTATCACTAACAATCGCATCCGTTGGGCAAGCATCGATACACTTTCTACAAGTTCCGCAGTGGTCGGTTGTTGCATGATCATACTCTAAATCCAAATCGCAAATAATCTCCGCCAAAAAAAAGAAAGATCCACTTTGTTTTGTGATAATATTCGCGTTTTTCCCCACCCAGCCAATACCGGATTTTTTTGCCCAAGCACGCTCTAAAACTGGCGCCGAGTCAACAAAAACACGACATCCAAAATCGCCAATTTCGTCTTGAAGTTCTAAAATCATTTCTCGTAAAATATCTTTTATAACCTCATGATAATCTTCACCATAAGCGTATTTGGAAATTTTTTGCAATTTGTCTCTAAAAATATCTTGCTTGGGAAAATAATTATAACTAAGCGAAATAACTGATCGAGAACCTTCCACCAACAGGCGTGGATCCAGCCGTTTGTCAAAATAATTTTCCATGTACTTCATCTCGCCATGGAAATTACTTTTCAGCCAAGCTTCAAGCTGTGGGGCTTCTTCTTCCAAAAATTCTGACTTTGAAATACCACAAGACTGAAAGCCAAAATTCTTGGCTTTTTCTTTAATTAATCTGGTCAGTTTTTCGGATGAATTCACGATTGCAAAGTTAAGTTTTCTAAAGCATTAATAAGAAGTATAGAAATTTTTAATAAAAATTATAATTTCTAAAAAGATGAATCCAAAAATTAAGTTGTAGTTTTGTTTAGAATTAAAAAAATAAAAGAAATGCCTATAGAAGATGTATTATTAGCTGGTAATTATCACCTAATCGATGTCCGCGAACCAATGGAATTAGAAATGGATGGACACATCGAGGAAGCGCAAAATATTCCTCTTGGCGAGCTGGAAGATCGCAAACAAGAAATCCTAAACCTTAGCGGAACAAAAATTTTCTTTTGTAGAAGTGGAAACAGAAGTGGAAAAGCTGCAGAATACTTTAAGGCAGAAGGTCTAACTGACGTGTACAATGGCGGTGGTTATAACGATCTAAGCGAAATTTTGGAAAATTTAAAAAAATAATTTTATTTAATCCTATAAAAAAATGAGCATTAAAGACGGAATTATAGCGGAATTAAAACATGAAACCAACAATACCAAACGTGTTCTTAATAATCTAAACCAAGATCATTGGACTTGGAAGCCCCACGAAAAGTCGATGTCGGTTGGAGAATTGGCTAACCACATTGTAGAATTACATTCTTGGGTTGCTGGTGCGGCTGGCAAAGATGTTTTTGATTTTCATGTAGATTATAAACCAATAGGAAATTATAATCTTGATGAGCTAAAAACAATGTTGGAAGAAAATCTACAAAAGAATATTGATTTTGTAAATTCTAAAGACGAAGCATTTTGGTTACAAGATTGGACTTTGAAAGCTGGCGATCATGTTATCTCACAGTTGCCAAGAATAGGTGCAATACGCTACATTATCACCAATCACCTAATACACCACAGAGGACAGTTGACAGTCTATATGAGAATGCTAGATCTACCTCTCCCAGGAATCTACGGACCATCTGCCGACGAAAAATAAAGATAAAAATCCGATGACTAATCATCGGATTTCTTTTTATAATTGTTATTTCTTTCCTCCCATAAATTTGGATAAGATCCAAATAATCAAGGCAACACCTGCGAACATCAAGATAAAAGCCCACCACATTCCGGCTTTAAAAATGGTACTTACTGCTTCACAGCTTGTCAACATCGACAATACTAAAACTGCAAAAAATCCAAGGCTTACTTTCTTCATTTTCGTTAAATATTAAAAACATCAAACAATTAGCAAGATTAATGCCAAAAATAAAAAAATCCTACAATTGATGCAGGATTTTAATTTTATTTTAATAGTTTTAAAACTAGATAACGCCTAATTCTTTACCCACTTTTTCGAAAGCTGCAATCGCTTTATCCAAATGCTCTCTTGTATGCGCTGCAGAAAGCTGAACTCTAATTCTCGCTTTACCTTTTGGTACTACTGGATAGAAGAATCCGATTACATAAATACCTTCATCCATAAGCTTTTCCGCCATTTTTTGAGAAAGTGGTGCATCGTACAACATGACAGGAACAATTGCAGCATCACCATCAGGAATATCGAAACCTTTAGCTTTCATCTCGGTTCTGAAATACTCTGCATTGTCCATTACTTTATCGCGCAAAGTTGTATCATCAGAGATCATATCTAAAACCTTCATCGCAGCACCAACAATACCTGGGGCCAACGAATTTGAGAATAAATAAGGTCTAGAACGTTGACGTAACATATCGATAATTTCTTTTTTACCAGAAGTAAATCCGCCCAAAGCGCCGCCTAAAGCTTTACCTAACGTCGATGTAATAATGTCTACTCTACCCATAACGTCGTTAGCCTCGTGCGTTCCACGGCCTGTTCTACCAATAAAACCTGTGGCGTGAGAGTCATCAACCATTACCAAAGCATCGTACTTGTCCGCTAGATCACAAACACCTTTAAGATCCGCAACAATACCGTCCATCGAGAAAACGCCGTCTGTAACAATAATTTTAAATCTATGATTTTTCTTAGAAGCCTCAATTAATTGTGCTTCTAGATCTTCCATATTATTGTTCTTATATCGGTATCTCGCAGCTTTACACAATCTAACACCATCAATAATTGACGCATGATTAAGCTCATCGGAAATAATTGCATCTTCGTCTGAGAACAATGGTTCGAAAACCCCACCATTAGCGTCGAAACATGCAGCATAAAGGATGGTGTCTTCAAGGCCTAAAAATTTAGAAATTTTTGCTTCTAACTCTTTATGTATATCTTGTGTACCACAAATAAATCTAACTGACGACATCCCATAACCATGCGATGCAATCAGGTCTTGCGACGCCTTGATAACTTCGGGATTGTTTGATAATCCTAAATAATTATTGGCACAGAAATTAAGTAGCTTTTTACCATTAGCTTCAATCTCTGCAGATTGTTGTGAGGTGATAATACGTTCTCTTTTGAAGAGACCTTCGTTATCGATATTTTGTAATTCGTTTTGTAAATTTTCGAGATACTTTTTAGAGATCATAATTTTCTACTTTTCAGTTTTAACAAAAGTACAAAAAAACCCATCAACACAACGATTGAAAAGCGATTACAAAGTGTTAATTTCATTTAAAATTTCATGCTACAAAAACAAAAAAACCACTCTTACGAATGGTTTAGTATTGAAAAATTTAATTTGACATAATGCCTTAGACACCATAATGACTTTTAACTTCATTAAGAACTTCTGCATCGTTAAGCTGCGAATCTGTGCCTAGAGTTATCTTTAGATTTTTGTATTGAGGTGTTTCTAGAAGGTAATTTCTAAGTTCCTCTTGTGAGGTTCCAGGACCCGTGATATAAAGCTCTGTACTGTTTGTGATTTCTTTTTCAATCTCTTTATAGAATTTTACCCTGTTGGTTTTTTCAGCATTGTTGCCAGTATGTTCGTTGGAATTACCGACCTGTACTTCAACTTTTAAATTTGCCTTTACTTCAAAATCAGAAATAGTTTCTGCATTGTGATTACTTACAACGATTGCTTTTCTCCCATCGATCCACAGACCGGCTACCTTTTTATTTAACATGATACTTTGTTTTATAATAATAGGATTTGCAAAGTTGATGCAAGTCTCATGTTAACAAAGGTTAAATATTTTACAAAGATTTCACAAATAAAAAATCTCAGACTATTCTGAGATTTTAATTATCATTTTTCGGTTTCATGACCGTCATCTTCGCCCATTAGATAACCCCAAGATTTGGTACTATCGATACGGTCAAATACAATTTTTGCAATGGCGAGAATCGGTATCGTTAATAACATCCCAGAAATCCCCCAAAGCATCTCCCCAATCACCAAGCCAATAATCACAATAAGCGAGTTAATCTTTACTTTAGAACCAACCACTTTTGGCATAATAATATTGCCATCTATCGCATGGATAACAACTATAGAAATCACCAAAAATAATACACTCGACAAACTTGATGTCGCAAATGTGATGAGAACGCCAATTAGCAAAGCCGTAAAAATCCCGATGTAAGGCAAAATATTGAGTACGCCTGTTAATACTGCTAACATCACATTGTATTTAATTCCAATAATTGTATAGGCAATAAAGGACAAAATCATCACAATTATCATTTGTAAAAACAAACCAACTAGATATTTTTTTACCATAAATTGAATATTCTCAACAACTTCGTACACAACATTTTTATGTTCATCTTTGCTAAAACTTAATACTAAAAAGTGAACCAATCGAGTCCTATATAACAAGAAAAATAGGGTGAACAAAAATGTAAATGCAGAAATCACCAAGACGTAGGATACCGAACTAACAATCTTTTCCAAAATAGCGGTTCCTGTACTGATGCTCTTTTTGGCAGTATCATTAATATAAGTTAATTGCTCACTACGTTTGACGCCAAATGTGTTGTAAAACCAGCTCTGTAACTGATCAAAGAGATCTGTAATTTGCTTTTGAAAAGCTGGCCAATCTTCGGATAACTTCCCAATCTGAACCGCCATAATATAAACAATACCCGAAATTGCTAACATAGCTAAAACACTAACAAATATAGACGACAGACTTCTCGAAAACCTTAGTTTTTTTTCTAAAAAACGACTCGCAGGCGTTAACAAAATTGAAAATAACAATCCCAAAATCATTGGTACAATAATGCGTTCGCCAAGTTTAGCCAAAAAACCTAAAATCACGATACTTAACAAGACACTCGAGAGTTTTAGATAAAATGGAAATGTGGTTTTCATAATATTTGTGTTTGGTAATTTATTATTTTCCGATTAAAAAAACTGCTGGTATTTTATGTAATTCTGGTTTAGATTTTGACCAATCTTTAGCAGATTTCGTTTTGATAAATTCGTGCTCAGGATCGTTGATATTTGCTGCGATACAAAGCTGCGTACTTGGTTGTAAATATTTTATTAAATCATCCAACATTTGGTTATTGCGATAGGGCGTTTCCATAAAAATCTGGGTAAAACCTGTCTTCTGCATCAAGCTCTCTAGATGCTGAATCTGTTTTTTCTTTTCTTGCTTATCAATCGCCAAATAACCACTAAAACTAAATTGCTGTCCGTTAAAACCACTCGCTACCAAAGCTAAAACAAAAGAACTTGGGCCATTAACTGGGATAACTTTTATATTGTGTTGATGCGACCATTTCACCATAATATTTCCGGGATCGCCAATGCATGGCAAGCCGGCTTCTGATAGCAATCCAAAATCCACATCCGACTTCATCAAGTTTTGCGCTTCTTTAAGATCCGAAGCTTCAGAATATTTATCGAGTAAATATAATTTTAATTCCGACTGCTTCTTTTCAGGGGCAAAAAATTTAATAATACGTCTTGCTGTTTTTTCGTTCTCTACAAAAAAATGATCGACATTCATAATTATCTCACGAATTGTTGGCGCAAAATAATCAAGCGGCGAATTTTCTGACAAATAGGCTGGTAACAAATATAGCATCCTTTAGATTGTTTTTGAATTAAAATTAATTTCCTTTGCAATCACATCGCAAGCTTCGTCCAACATTTGATAAACGTTTTCAAAATCGGATAAATCGCCCCAATACGGATCGGGAACTTCATTGCTTTTTCCAGAATTAAGCACATCCAGAATTAAACTAACTTTTTCACGTTGTTCATCATTTTTCGCCATTGATAACGCATCTTCCAGATTATGCAAATCCATACAATAGATTCTATCAAAATTTTCAAAATCTTCAGCAGTAATCGGGCGCGAGCGATGTTCGTTAATATCTACATGGTGATTAGCAGCTACTTTTATTGAACGCTTATCCGCTTTTTGACCTTCGTGCATTGAAATGGTTCCGGCGCTATCAATCTCAAAGTCAGAGGATAATTTATTTCTCAATATACCTTCTGCCAATGGACTGCGGCAGATATTCCCTAAACAAAGCATTAAAATTTTCATGTTGTGAATTTATTAAAAAAAGAAAAGGCTTTAAAATAAATTAAAGCCTTTTCTCTATTATTTATCATCAATTAATGATTGATACGCTCTTTCAAATCTTTGATGTACTTTTTGATTTCTTTATCGATTTTCGAAACATCTCGAATTGTGTCGCAAGCGTAGATTACCGTCGAATGATCTTTTCCACCCATTTCTTCACCGATTTTTGTATAGGTAGAATTGGTTAATTCTTTTGCAAAATACATTGCTAATTGTCTTGGCAAAGCCACTTCTCTTTTTCTAGATTTTGACAATAACAACTCTCTGTTGATCCCGAAGTATTCGCAAACCACTTCTTGGATGTATGGAATATTAATTGTTTTCTTCTGAGTTGTCGCGATTTTGTTAATCGTCTCTTTAAGTAATTCTAAACTTAAATCTGACTTATAAACTGTTGAGTAAGCAATTACCGAATTGATAACGCCCATTAACTCACGAACGTTGGTTTTAACCTCTGTTGCTAAGAAATCTAGCATATCGTCTGTCAAAACAATACCATCACGACTTAATTTATCAACGATAATCTGACGACGTGTCTCGAAGTTAGGCGATTTAATCTCTGCTGTTAAACCCCATTTGAAACGAGAAACGATACGCTCCTGAATATCCATAATATCAGCTGGCGCTTTATCAGATGTCAAGATAATCTGTTTTCCGTTTTGATGTAGATAATCGAAAATATGGAAGAAACTATCTTGTGTTGCTGCTTTTCCTGATAAAAACTGAATATCATCAATTATTAAAACATCAACTAACTGATAATAATTTTGGAAATCTGTTTTGTTTTGAGATTTCGCCGCTTTAATAAAATCTTGAATAAATTTTTCTGAAGATTGATACAAGACCACTTTATCTGGACAAGAGTTTTTAACTTCTAGACCAATAGCTTGTGCTAAGTGCGTCTTACCAACACCATAACCACCGTGCACAAACAACGGGTTAAAAGCTGTTGCACCTGGACGTTTAGCAATCGTTTTACCAACCGTCGCAGCCAATTTATTACTCTCACCTTCTACAAAATTATCAAATGATAAATCTGCTTTTAGGTTAGATTCTATATTTACTTTCTTGATACCTGGCACCACGAACGGATTAATGTTCGTTTCTTTTTGAATTGGTAAAGCTTCTTGGATTTTAGGCGTTTGCGTGCTATTACCTTTTACATTAACAGTAATTGGAGCTTCCTTACCAACTGGTTTGTTTTCCATAACAGAATACCAAAGCTTAACCCCCTTACCAATGTATTTTTTAAGCGCAGCAGATAGCAAAGACAAATAATTGTCTTCGATATATTCTTTATAAAAGTCGCTGGGAACTAATAAAGTTAAATTATGATTAACTAAAGATAATGGTTTAACTTTATCAAATAATAAATCAAAAGAGTTTTCTAATTTTTTAAGGTCCGAATGATCCTCTGCAGCATTGAGATTATCTCGCATGAACTGAAGACATTTTTCCCATATCAAAACTAAATTTTCATCCATTTTTCTTGCTGCTTTTTCCAGGTTAGACCACTAATTTTCATAGGGGTGACAAATATCTAATTATAATTTAATAAAAAAAATTTTTGCTCTATTGCTTATTAAAAAATATATTTGTATGTATTAATAATCGCTTAAAATGATACACACAACAACCTCAATAAGAGTACGTTACGCCGAAACCGACCCTATGAAATATGTCTACTATGGGAACTATGCAACTTACTTAGAAGTAGCCCGAGTAGAGCTATTTCGTTCACTTGGAATATCTTATGATGAGATTGAAAAGAGAGGTATTTTTCTTCCTGTGTCGGAATATCAAATCAAATATATAAAACCTGCTTTATATGACCAAGTTTTGAATATTAAAACTTGTGTTAAAACAAAACCTGGCGTAAGGATCATCTTTGATTACGAAATATATAATGAATATGATGAAAAAATTACAGAAGCCAGTACTACGCTATTCTTTCTAAATGCGGAAAATAATAAAATTATTAAATGTCCAGAATTCCTTATGGCTTTAATTGATACTAAATGGAGTAAATAATGCTTAAAAAGCTGTTATATCTTACCTAAAATCAGTATCTTGCAGTACGAATTTTTTGATTTATAAAAAAACAATTGAAATATACATTACTATGTCACCATAAAAACTAAATAATATTAAACTAAAACCAAAACCACATGAAAATTTACATTATTGACCAACATCAAATCGTTATTGATGGTTTGGTATCACTCCTTGCTCGAAGAAAAGGATTCGAGATTGCAGGATTTACAAACTCTCATTTTGAGGCTAGTCATTGGTTAGAAAGAAACCAAGTCGATTTAATAATTACTGAAATAGTTTTTGAAAACGAGAATCCTGCGGAGTTTATCAAATCTATTAAAAAGCTTCATCAAAATACGAAAATCCTGATCTTAACTGGTGAGAACAAGATCAAAAGAATTACTGATCTTTTTCAACTTGGTATCGATGGACTTGTCGAAAAACACAATGACAGTAAAGTGGTAGTTGAGGCATTAACATGCATTAAAAATGGAAAAGAGTATGTTGGTGAAGAACTACGTGAAAAAATCATGCAGTCCTTACTTAACTCTCCTAATTCTCAAAAAAAATTAAGTCTTGGCGATACTTTAGACAGTATTACTAATAGAGAATTAGAAGTAATCCAACTTATATGTGATGGTTGCAACAGTAAAGAAATTTCTGATAAATTATTTATTAGTTTCAATACTGTAGAAACACATCGAAGACATATTTTTCAAAAGTTGAATATTAGAAACTCTACCGGATTAGTACGTTTTGCCATTAAACATAATCTTATAGAACATTAATTGGTTAAAAAAAAATGAACCTCTTCAATATTGAAGAGGTTCTTCTGAAAAAAATGTAACCTATTCCCAGTCGGGCATCCAGGCATTGCTGAAAAGCAACTTTCTAGAATCCTCATCTGATATAGAAAGCCTATAAATATCTTTCCTAGATATACCGTCATTGGAAGTTTGAGTAAAAATAACTTCTGCTTCGTTTGGCGAAAATCGAGGATCAATATCAATATAGCCGGCTGGGATTTTCGTTTTACTTGACACATCTAAAGTTGTATTAGTAACTAAATCGTAAATGAAAATGTGAGTATTAAGCTGTCTATAATCACTATTTTCAAAACCTGAAATATCTTTTGTATATAAAATTTTACTTCCGTCAACCGAAAAGTCTAATCCACCAGCAGCACCTGTCACGCCGCTCACAATATCTTTAACTACATTTCCTAATATATCTATGACAAAGATTTTCACATTATAGCCATTGATATTATTGGTCTTTAGAGCTATTTTTGTCCCATCTGCTGACCAAGCGCACTCCGAAATAAAGCTACCATCAGGTGTTTGATATACCAACTGTGTACCGCTACCATCTTTATTTACACGATATAATTTATCAAAACTTGGATACATAATTTCTTTACCATTTGCACTCCAAGAGAAATCCAGCTCATTGATGTTAAATCCGGATATGGGTATTGTTGTGACTTTAAACAAATCTGAACCATCTGGTTTAACGGTAAAAATATTAGGATTACCATCAACAACTTTTATAAAGGCAATAACACCGGCGGCATTACTTTTCCTTGGTCTGATAGCACTTGTATTATCTAAAGTTAGCTGAAAACTATTACCTGCTTCATTAGAAGACATAATTCCTAAATTATTACCTATATTTCTAACAAAGTGAAAACGATTTTCTGGCGTTTTGACAGTTGTGAATTTATTAATCTTGCTAAAAACCTCAGGATTAATATTATCCGAGGCAACGACTTGCCAAAAATAACTTGTACCATACACAAGACTATCAATAGTTAAAACTTTATCAACCAAATTTTTATAAGTTTTAACATTGTTGTTTTTATTATTTTTCAAAATAACTTTGTAAGTCAAGGAGTCGCTGTCTGCATCTGTACAATTCCAACTTAATTTTACAGACAAAGCTTGATTTTCTGCATTATCTGCAGGCGTTACAAGATCTGGGACCGATGGTGGTGAGTTAAGTGCATTATCATCTTTCATCTCGAAGACCACACTAACTGTTTGTCCGTCATCTTTGAGGTTCGCTCCTTTTATTTCCATGATGTAACCATCCAATTCTGCTTTAACAGAATAATCTCCAATTGGCACATCTTTAATAACAAAACTACCATCCGCACCAGTGAAAACTGTTTCTGTAGTTGGTGCCGTTGTTATTTTCACTTTTGATAAAGGCTCATTTGATTTATATTTAACAACTGTGCCTTTTATGCTTGCTTTATTGCTTTTTTCCACAAGATCCTCACTACAGCCTACTGAAAATAAGAGCAGGAATAGTAAAAGGAATTGTAGAATTTTATTTAAGTTCATAATTCAAAGTTTTTAGGTTACATTAGTTTTTAGGTTTTCCGAAATAGTAATTAAGACTAAAGCCAACTCGAAAGAGATTATCATTCCGTTTCCCATTGACAAAGTTGTCCCAATCATCATTCATTCCAAAGTCATATTCACCGTACAACCTCAACCCAAACTTAGGCATTGGCATATATTCGACACCCACACCAGCATTAACTTTAGTTTTAATATTATTAAAATAAGAATAACTAGAGCCAATCAAGCCTACGCCTCCATATGCATAAGGACTTATGTTATCCGAAGGCATAAGAATATATTCTATATTAAAATCTAAACTATTGAATTTTCTTTTGAAGATTTCAGAATTCTCTAGATAAAAATCTGACCAAGAAGCATCTATATTAAAACTTTTACTAATGAATAATTTAGCTCCGATATTAAACCCAACTTTAGACTTCGCATTAACATAATCACCTTTTATGGTGTTGGATTGCAAACCTCCTCTAATGGCAAAACTACCGCGCTTATCAGCCATTATGCGATTATCAACTCTGAAATTATCATTAATTTCCTCCTCAGTTTTTTGGTTTGCAATAAGACTATCAATTGCTTTCTTGTTTGAGTTTTCCGATTCCCATAGTCCATCTTTAACGCCTTCCAAAACTAAAGAGAAAACAGCCTTTTCTATAGCTTCTTTTACAGCAAGGTGCACAGGTTCATTTTTTGTGACACCAATTTCGGCTTCTAGGAGACGCTCTGGATCAACATAACGAAAAAAACTTCCACTAAGAGATTGTGATAATATTGTCTTTGAAGTATAAATGGTTTTGAGAATTTTACCATTATTAGTAGATACAGCACGCAAATATACAGAGATACGGTCTTGTCGATATTGAGTACTCGCTCCAATACCAAAATAACGTGCACCAGCACCACCTGTCATGATATTAGTATCATATGAAATGATACCACCTTCAATAATAACCCCTGCAAACAAGAGTGGGGGCAAAGGAGTTGCTGAACTTTTTTGAGCACTTGTTTGATTTTGAAGCGCTACATATTCTTGACGAGTTGATTTAATGATTTGTCTTTCGTTTAGCAAATCACTAATATTTTCTCTTTCAATTGTTGTGAACCATTTTGAGTCTTCCAAAGCTTTTAATAAAATTGAAGTTGTCCCCTGCGGGATCGCTGTACTCCAATTAGAAATATTCTCTGAAGCTTTGTATTGACCTGTTTGGTCTTTAAATTTATAAACAGCTACCACCGTTTTTTCTTTAGGCTCTGGTAAAGTTTTTAACAACTTTGTATAAGGTGTCACTTCGCCTAATGTAGAACTTTGGTAACCTGTAGGAGCTTTAAATAAAGCGCTACAGCTGTAAAGAAAAATAAATAAAATCGAAAGAAGAAAATGTACTTTTTTTAGGTTACGGTTAAAATACATTTTTTCAGATTTTTGGGTTACATTATTTTATTTCAATTTGTATTAGGAAGATTAATATTAGTTTGTTCACCAGTTTTGATATCAACTATACTGATATTTAGTCCTCCAAAATAGTCTGAGATCGATATATTTAAAGATCCCATATTATAAACACCAGGAGTTAATTTTGTTTCTCCAAACTCACCTCCAAATAGGTTTTTTGAGATTTGACTAAGAATCTGTCGGTTAAGATTCTCTTGAAATCCGCCAATAGCGGTTTGGGGTTTAAAACCTGTTGTTTTATTATCGTCAAACTGATTTTGCGCATTAGCAGAACTTAGTAGCCAACTATAATTAAAGTACTCTCCGCCCAAAGCTGGGTTAATGGGTTTATATGCCATTTGCTGAGATTTTAACTGTAAAAAAAAGCTAAAGCTAAAAAGTAAGACTAGCAAAATTTTTTGGTTACTATAATTTGTTTTCATGTTCTAGGGAGCTCCTAACTCCTTATCTAATAGTTTGCTTTCCCTATAATACTTATTAAGATAACGTAGAGTCATTTGTGCTTGAGCAATGATATAATCATCGTTTGGCACGACTCGAAAACTATAAATATTTTGATCACTAGTATCGATATTGATAATTCCATTTCTTCCAATTGATGGCAACTCATTAACATTAATTACAAAAGCATATTTCTCATTAGAATCTCGATAAATATTATAAAATGTTTCGAAAAAGTCTTTCCCTAATTTACTTTTGGTATTATCAACCACAATTCCTTTAAGTTCAAAATCTTCTTCGGTAATTTCGGTATCAGGATTTTTAATCGACCGATTCGTACTGATCTGAATATCGTCAGTTACATTAATAAATAAAGAGTCTTTAGAAATTAGTTTATTCTCTTTTTCATTTCGAATGAATAAATAAATCTTTATTTGATCATCTTTTGTATGGCTAATTGTAACATGCGATAAGTCTTTAGTTTCATCTGGGCTAATAACAAACTTACCTTCTTGCTTATTATTTGTCATATTACCATTTGATGATTGCTTAATACTTATAAGAAGATAGTTAAGATCGTGTACAACCTCATCATTATTAATAGCTTTAGCATCAATCGATGTGACATCTTCAGCATTTTTAACTTCAATAATAGCTTTCACGTTGAATACGTTTTCAATTTGAGAAAAAATAGAGATCGGGAAAAGAATTAAAATACAAGAAAACAAGAAATTAAAATACTTCATGATCAATATATTATCTGTTTTCTATAAATATCGTTTTATTGTTGCCAATAACTTCCACACTCATGTTATTAGAAATCGAGTTACTACCGTCAACCATTATTTGATTATTATCACCAATAGATTGTATCAACATTCCTGCTGACTGTGATGAATTATAATCTTTGTAACTGGTTTGGTTATTATTACCAAGCTGCACACTAATTAGTTGATCATTAATTAAGGTGGCTTCGATAAGATTATTATTGCCTATTTGGATAATATTACTACTACTTTGCTTAGTTTGCATATCCACACTCTCTTTCGAAATATAACTAAAGATATTGTTTGAGTTAATTTCTTTAAACGACTGTGACTTAACTCCTAAAAAAGAGCTAAGGCAGCAAATCATAAAAAGAAATTTTGTTTTCATTTTTGACAGAATAAAGAGAGAGGAAGAGGCTTGATAGCAACTCTTCCTCTCAAAAATTAAACTAATTCCCTAGTTACTTTGATTAATAACCATTGAGTTATTATTTCCAATTTGAGTACCTACATGCATATGTCCGTCTCCAAGCTGAGTAACGATAGAACTGTTAAAGTTACCAACTTGTAGATCTAACGCACCATTACCCGTACCTTCTTGCCATTGATCTGCATAGTTTCCTAAACCATCCTGATAAACAATTGCAATGTTATCATCACCTACTTGTGTTTGGATAGACTCATTCAAAATTCCAGATTGACTAGCATACGCAAAGTTACCATTACCTAGTTGATATTGGTCATTACTGTTGAGAATTCCAGTCTGAACTGCCAATGCAGTATTATCATCGCCTAATTGAACTTGTTGACTCATATTTGCTAAACCAACTTGTAAAACTTGAGCTTCATTGCCGTTACCAATTTGATATTGTGCACTTTCATTCCAGGCACCAGTTTGAGAAACCCAAGCATAGTTGTCATCTCCTAACTGTCCAGAATAGTTGACATTTTGAATACCAAGTTGTGTAACTTCAATTTCGTTACGATTTCCGTAACTTTCAGATTCATTCATGTTACCAATTCCCATTTGATCGGTTTTTGCAATGTTGTCATCTCCTTGTTGCATAATAGAGTTGTCATTAACAGCGCCAACTTGATCTACTTGAGCAGAGTTACCATTACCTACTTGTGTTGTAACATCATTGTTTGATTGAGCGAATGCAAAACTTGTTGCGAAAACTGCACATGCAGTTAAAATTAACTTTTTCATGATAAATTGTTTTTAATTGTTTAACAATCCAAAGATATATCCGCTGAACTCAAAAAAAAATCGCTCATATTAATGATTTTTAGCCATCATTATTTTCCATTACCCCTTTATATACCTATTGATGGTAGGCTAACTCTCATAAGAATCTATAAATCATACATTTATTAAAAACTTGCTTTAATATTTTCTTAACCATTCAATAAAAAAATATTATTCTAAGCATCGCATCTCGACCATCTAGTTAACTTCAAGACTTTTTATTTTTTAAAAAAATACACAAAAAATCATTTTTCGGTAAAAAAGACCACTACTTAGAACTAAAAATATTAACTATTATCAAAATTATTATCCTTGATAACAAAACCTTGTTTTAATATCATATGAAAATTGCATTCCTAGGTCCAGAAGCCTCTTTCACACAATTGGCAACGACTCAACTTTTTCCGAAAGAAATTAAAATTCCGCAGGTTAGTATTTTGGATTGCTGTACGGCAGTCGAATAAGGAATCTTTGCAAAGCCGTTGTCCCGTTAGAAAACTCGATTGAAGGCAACGTTTCTATGATCTTGGATTAGCTTTATAAAACTCCTGAAATCCAAATAGAAGCCGAAGCTGTCATGCCGATTGCACATCATTTCATGATTAATAAATCGCAAAGCAACGATGCTGATTTAGAAAAAATATATTCGCATCCGCAAGCTCTAGCGCAGAGTTTCCATTATTTGGATGCCCATTATAAAAATATTGCAAAACAAGATTTTTCGTCAACGGCAGCAGCAGCAAAACATGTTTCTGAAAACCCAGACAGAAAACTTGCAGCAGTTGCTAATCAATTTGCTGCAAAGCTTTATGATTTAGCAATCATCCAACGCAACATTCACGATTTTGAACAAAATGATACGCGTTTCATCCTCATTTCTAAATCAAAAAACCCATACGTCAATTGGAATTCGGAAAATATCGGTCGCAAGTCTGGCTAGCTTGTTAGTTTGCCCGAAGACCATGCCGGAGGTTTGCATCAAATACTTTCAGTTTTTGCTTGGCGTCATATGAACCTAAGCAAAATAGAATCTAGAACGTTAAAAACTGGTTTGGGCAACTATTTCTTTTTCTTAAATATTGTTGGCGATTGGCATCCTATTCTTCATTAAAATGCTTTAGAAGAACTAAAAGTATTTGGAACACAAGTGGATTTTTAGGAAATTATAACGAATATTTTTTGGAAAATTAATGTCTAGTTTTTGGTTCTCAGCAAATACAATCAAAATTCTGTTTTAATCAAAATGAATATATTTGAGTAATATTAAGACAAATGGAATTATTACACCTATTTTTTATCGTCATCGTTATTTGGATTTATTACCATTTTAATGGACGAATAAAAGAGCTCGAAGAAGAAGTATCGCGATTAAAGAGTCAAAATACGAACGCAAGTCTTCCTTTTGAAAAAACCGTTAATTCTCAGGAGGTAACGCCCGAGCAAAAACCAATCGAAGCCCCAACAACAGCATTACGACCAGAGTTTATTGTTAAACCCGAACCTCCAAAACCAAGCTTTGAGGAAACAATAATCCCAAAAGAACCCAATGTTTTCGAAGTAAAACTAGAACAACTCATGTCATTTTTAAAACAAAATGCATTAAGTATTATAGGTATTTTCACATTGGTTTTAGGTATCGGTTATTTTGTAAAATACGCGATCGACCGCAATTGGATTGGCGAATCGGGACGTGTCGCTTTAGGAATGATAACTGGTGGAATTCTTTCTGTTATCGGGCATTGGCTCAGAAAAAATTATTTAAATTTTGGATCAATTATTACAGGTGGTGGCATCAGCGTTTTTTATTTGACAATCACAATTGCTTTTCAAGAATATGGCATGTTTTCGCAAAATGTTGCATTTGGGATATTGGCAGTCATCACGCTAGCTTCTGTTGTTCTTGCTAATTTTTATAAAAGTGAGGTCTTAAATACAGTCGCATTAATTGGCGGTTTTTTAGCACCTATTTTAGTTAGTACTGGACAAAGTAATTATCTATTTTTATTCAGTTACTTAAGTACTCTCAACATCGGAATGCTTGTTATTGCTTTCCTTAGAAATTGGAAAAGTCTGGGCTGGCTCGCCTTTTCCTTCACTTCCATTTATTTTTTAACGTGGATAATTGACGCGCCAAGTACGAAGATCTTTTATTTTATTATATTATCGTATTTGATATTTTATGCTTTTGCGTTACAAAATTATTTTAAAACAAAAATTATTTCTACTGCCGAAATATTACTTTTAATTTTCATCAATATTTTTGCTGTCTTAGGAGGAGTCTATGTGCTGTGGAGCGAGAATATTAAAGGATTTAGTCTACTTCCAATTGGTTTTGCAATCATTAACGCATTACTGATTTTTATAGATAAGAAAACGACTTCTAAAAATTTGAATTTTACAATATTTACGAGCATTGCCATAAGTCTTGTTACAATAGCTGTAGCCCTAGAATTAGAGACTTATTTTGTGACGATAATTTGGGCGATCGAGGCGAGTTTACTTTTATTTATCTGGAAAAAAACGGGACAAAAAATTTTCAAACAATGTTTTAATATTTTATTTCCTATATTGATTGTTTCGCAAATCTATACGTGGAGCAATTATTTTTCAGAAACACAATTAGCGATAGCTTTCAATCCAATTTTTCTGACAAGCCTGGTTGTCATTGCGTCGTTTTTGTTTAATTTATTTTACATTAAAAACCTTAGCGAAGATGTTATTAAAAAAAGCAGATTTCAATATGTGAAGTTTTTTTCGGGATTAAGTTATATTGTCATTTATTTTTCGATTTCGTTTGAGATTTGGTATCACATCCAAAATCAGTCGGACACATTCATCTATTGTATTATCCTTGTTTACACGATTTATTATTTGTTCGTTATGTTAGTTTTACGACAAAAACTCAACTTTCAACCAGCATTTGTCAACATTTTAATTGGCCTTTTATTTTTGTTTGCACTCATCCATGTTTCGGTGACAGATATTAATTACAGTATTTTTAAATACGAGGTCAGCAAAATTTTTTACCTAGTCTATCTATTGTATTGGATTCCTGTTTTACATTGTTTAATTGATATTATTCCTAAAACGAATTTCATGAGCGAAAAATTAGCGTATTGGGCAATTGGTTTTGTATTAGTGTATTTGATAAGTTTTGAATTTTACCATATTTATATTTTACTAAAACTAAATCAGCTCAAAAATTATGCGTGGCTACAAAGTCATTTTATCGTACTTTATTTACCAATTATTTGGACAGTTTTAGCAGCAAGTTTTATCTATTATGGATTACAAAAATCAAAGTCTGAAATCAACAAAATTGGTTTTGTATTGATAGGCATCACGATTGCAAAACTATATCTGTATGATGTGTGGCAGTTAGATAACGTATCAAGAATTGTCGCATTTATCCTACTTGGCGTATTGTTGTTATTAAGTTCGTTCTTATTCCAAAGGCTTAAAAAAATCATTTCTAAAATGGTGGAAACTAAAACAGAAAACCATAAAACTGAGAATAATGAAGCTTAAGAAATGATTTTAATTAAAAACGAAAAATGCTTCATTTATAATAATTTTAAAACTACTATAGATGAAGCATTTATTTATTTAAAAAAATCTAAAAGCTAGGTGTAGCGACTTCCCCACTTTTTATTGAGCTGATCTTTAATTTTTTGCTCAGTTGAGTTTTGTCCAGGTTGATAAAATTGTAATCCCGAAATAGCTTCTGGCAAAAACTCTTGATCAACAAAATTACCTTCATGAGAATGGGCGTACTGATAGTCTTTTCCGTAGTTCATATCCTTCATCAACTTTGTTGGTGCATTCCTAAGATGTAATGGCACTGCAAGATTTCCAGTTTTTTTCACTAAAGCCATTGCTTCGTTAATCGCCATATATGCCGAATTACTTTTTGGGGAAACCGCCAGATAAATTGCCGTTTCGCTAAGGATAATACGTGCTTCAGGATTTCCAATAACATTAATAGCTTGGAAACAATTATTCGCCACCACCAAAGCATTTGGATTCGCAAGACCAATATCTTCGGATGCTAAAATTACCAATCGTCGCGCTATGAATTTGATGTCTTCGCCGCCCACTAACATCCGCGCAAGCCAATATACTGCAGCATTTGGATCACTTCCTCGAATGGACTTTATGAAAGCAGAAATAATATCATAATGCTGTTCACCATTTTTATCATAAAGCGCCATGTTTTCTTGTAAAACCGACAAAACCTCATCATTGGTGATGTGTGTTATTTTCGAATTTTTAAACTGATTAAGCACCAACTCAATCGAGTTAATCAATTTGCGGGCATCACCACCAGAATATTGTATAAAAGCCGCCTTATCATCGAGAACAAAATCGGTTTTGTTGAGTTCATTATATTTTTGAAGACTTGTATCGGCGAGTTCTTCCAACTTTTCAAACGTTAAAGCTTTAAGAACATAAACCTGACTTCGCGACAAAAGTGCTGAAACCACCTCGAAACTAGGATTTTCGGTTGTGGCGCCTACCAATACGATCCAACCTTTTTCGACAGCGTGTAACAAAGAATCTTGTTGAGATTTATTAAACCTATGAATCTCATCAATGAATAAAATGGGAGATTTTCCAGAAAAAAGATTTTGCTTTTTAGCATCATCAATAACATCACGAACATCTTTAACACCAGAAGTAACCGCACTTAGTTTATAAAATTTCCGTTTTGATTGTTCAGAAATAATTTCTGCCAAGGTCGTTTTGCCTGTTCCTGGAGGTCCCCAGAAAATCAGAGAATTAATGGTATCATTCTCCAACATACGACGTATAGGACCTTTTGGACCAGTTAGATGTTCTTGCCCAACAACTTCTTCAAGCTTTTTGGGACGTAAAATTTCTGCTAAAGGTGAATTATTATTCATACTTTAAAATTACGAAATAGAAAACGAATTCAATTTCAAAAAAAACACACAATTTAATTCTTCTTTTAAATTAAAAACAAAAATAAATTAATAAATAATCAAAAAACATTATATAAAGTATAAAATATTTACTAATTATCAATATTAAATACAAACATTAAATACAAACATTCATGACATATTTCAATAATCAACCTTATATATACGACTTATACTAAAAATAATTATTAATTTTATAAAAAATTCAAGAATATGTGATAAAACTTATAAACTAAAAAACAAAACCATCATGAAAACAAATTTACTAATAGGTCTTAACCTAATTTTAACAACAGCATTAAATGCACAAGTTGGTATTAACACTGTTAATCCTGAAGCAACTCTGCACATCAACTGAAACGCAAGAATAAATAGCGTACAAGAAATTACAAATCTCAACAATGCCAAAATTTTAACTTACAACGAAACAACTGCTGAAGTACCAAAAGCAGACATCTCTCTGTTACAAACCTTCAACAACACAACAATTGCAAAAGCGACATCGTCTGGAAGCACAATTCTAAGTGGAAATCTTTTCACAGGATGGGATCGACTGAGTTTCACAAAAGATTCAAATTTCGGCAACCACTTTAATGAGGCGACATCCACTTACAAAGTACCTGTAAATGGCACTTACGCAATAAATTTTAAATTCAGGTACGGAAGTGGCGTACAACTATCAGTATTAAATTTTGGATGAACTCCGAAAATTGGTATTCTAAAACATTTATCAACTGGCGGTTATACAGAACTTAATACAAAAGATTTTAGTGGTGCTACTTTACCATTAGTTTTAAGTTTACTAATTAGCGATACGGAAATAAACTCCATACACAAACTAAATAAAGATGACGTACTATCTTTTGAATATTATCGGGGAGGCATCTCATTAAATATTCTCAGTGGAAGCGTTTCGGAAATAAATATTTATAAAATATCTGGTTAAATTACAAAATTACAATTTTCTGTTAATGACATAATCCAGCATTAACTGTAACGATTTTTTGGCTTCAGAATCAGGAAATTCCGAAAGAATATTTAAAGCTTTTTGTTGATAATCTTTCATGACTTTGATGGCGTAATCCATCCCACCAGAAGTTTTTACATAATCAACCAACTCACGAACTTTTTTAGGATCGTTGTTGTAACGCTTTATCGTGTTAAAATATTTTTTGTAATTTCCTGATGTTGAAGTTTTTAGTGCATGTATTAGAGGCAAGGTCATTTTTTGCTCTTTAATGTCGATGCCTACAGGTTTTCCGATGATATTGCTACTGGTATAATCGAACAAATCATCTTTGATCTGAAACGCCATCCCAGTGTAAGTCCCGAAGTCTTTCATCTTCTTAGCAAGGACCTCATCAACATTATTGGACAAAACACCAACTTCGCAGCAAGCCGCGATTAAAGTGGCTGTTTTTTGACGGATAATCTCGTAATATACGTCTTCGGTGATATCTAGTTTTCTAGCTTTTTCTAATTGAAGCAACTCTCCTTCTGCCATTTCGCGGATCGTGCGAGAGATAACGGAAAGCAAATCAAAATCTTTATTATCTGTAGACAGTAGAACCGATTTTGATAATAGATAATCACCGACAAGAACAGCAATTTTGTTCTTCCAAAGGGCATTAATGGAGAAGAAATTTCTTCTTTTAAAACTCTCATCCACCACGTCATCATGTACCAAAGTCGCCGTATGGATCAACTCGATCATCGAGGCACCGCGATAGGTTTTCTCGTTGACGTCACCAACTAATTTTGCACAAAGAAACACAAACATCGGACGCATTTGCTTTCCCTTTGTTGTCACGATAAAACGAGTCACTTTATCCAACAAAGACACGTTACTCTTCATCGATTCATAAAACTTTTGTTCAAAAAGTTTCATCTCGGTATTTATCGGTCGTTTGATTTCTTCTACAATATTAGCCAAAGCAAGAATTATTAGGTAATACGCAAAGATAAATTTTTCTTAGCGAGAAACGAAATTTCGTTATTTTAATTTTTCAATTGGGATAAAATACAATCGTGGCTTCACAGTTCCTAAAGGCGTCTTAAAAAGTTCGCTCGAAATAAAGATTCCATCGTGGTTAACAGCAATTCCTTCGATTTGCCCAACAGACAAAGCACTTCCCAAGTGGTACTTTTTCCCTTTTTTAGAAAAGAAAAATCCATCTTCTGATTCTTCAAAAACCATTAGAAAGACTTGCGTCATCTTTGTATAACCTATAACATACAGTTTTTTATCAAAATAAGAAGCGTCGGTCACAACAAATCCTGTATCATAAGATTCGAGCTTTTTTGCAGGTTGTTGTTCAAAAACATTAGGATCAATTTCGTAACGTGTCACTCTTCTACTCTTCCACTCTTTAGTAAAAACTTGGAGTTTATCCTTGTAAAAAATGATAGCTTCTGCATCGTAATTTGTATTCAGATTTTTTGAAGTAAAATCTTTTTGATCTGAATAATAATAAGAAATTACTTGTGTTGAATCAACTTTGAAGTTCTCCCCAGAAAAAGGTATTTTATATATTTTTAAATCTCTTCTTGTTCCGTCATTATTTCCGACATCTGCAACATATAGATTCGTGGAATCTTTTGTAACAGCTTCCCAATCGCGGTTGTTAAGTTGCGTCGGGAGATAATCTGTTATTTTTCCAGTTTTTGGATTTAGTAGAAATAAATCTCCAGCATTTCCACTATCATTAAAACTTATAAGTTTATCTCCAATAAAATCCAAACCCGAACTTTCTCTCAACGAATCCGAAAGCTCTGCAACTTGATAATTTTTAATTTTAAATATCTCAGCTTGTTGCGCAAATCCAAGAGTCGTACAAAAAATAAAGATTAATAAAATTTTACATCTCATAGAGAGCTACGCAATTTTTGATTCCTCTTTGTGCGCTTCTTTAGCTCTAGCTTGCGCCTTTTTTTTAGCCCAATATTCGCGTTGATAGTCGCTAACGGTTTTTCCTTTTCCGTCATGGCGCCAACCTGGAGAATTAAAAATATAATTGAAACGGTCTTTAATGGTCAAATTAGGTTGACGAAGATCTTTTGCAATTTTTCGCCATTCGTACAACAAAGTCGTCACAGGTCCATCATCAGGCATCTTGGGATAGATACCGAATTTTACAGGAACTTTTGGATCTTCAGGCTCGAATGTTCCAAAAATTTTATCCCAAAAGATAAACACCATTCCCATATTTTTGTCCAAATATTTGATGTTACAACCATGGTGTACACGGTGATGCGATGGCGTTACCAAAATATATTCTAAGAATCCCATCTTCTTAACCGTCTGCGTGTGCACCCAGGTTCCGTAGACTTGGCCAACGGCGTAACAAACCATAATCGACCAAGGATTTAATCCTAAAAAAGCCAATGGCGAAAAGAATAAATAACGATATAATGGTTGGAAAACTGGACTTCTGAATCCTGTCGTTAAATTAAAATATTCCGAATTGTGGTGCGTGATATGCACTGCCCAAAATGCTCTTGATTTATGATCGACCAAATGATGGAAATAATAAGCTAAATCGGTTGCCATAAAGCAAAATACCCAATAATACCAAGTTCCCATATCAAAATCAAAAATTCGGAAACTGTAAAAGAAAAACATCACGCCCATCGCGAAAGCCTTCATTATTAAGTCAAGGCTAAAATTCATTAAAGCGAGATAGATATTTGTAAACAAATCTTTACGACTGTACAAATTGGCTTGTGCTACACTGCTGTATATCATTTCTGCCAAAATAACTGATGCATGCAACGGGATTGACCATGCGTACACACTTTCTAAAGCATTTTCTCCAAATACAAAATCCATATTAAAATAAATTTATATCTATATTATTCTGCTGTTTTATTTGCTAATTGTCCACACGCTGCATCAATATCACCGCCACGACTTTTTCTGACCATCACTGTAACGCCAGCTTTCTCCAACTCACGAACATAACGTTCTTCTGCTTCTATAGTTCGATGATCGAACTTACCTTCGCCAATTGGATTATATTGTATCAAATTAACTTTTGACGGTACTTGTTTGGCATATTTTATCAAAGCTCGGATATCTTCATCTTTGTCATTAATGCCTTTCCAAACGCAATATTCAAACGTGATAACCGATCCAGTTTTTTGATACCAATATTGCATAGCTTCCATAATATCTGTCAACGGAAACTTATCCGAAAACGGCATAATCTCGTTTCTGGTCTTCTCAACTGCGGAATGTAATGACAAAGCCAACTTGACACGAAGGCCTTCATCAGCCAACATTTTTATCATTTTAGGAATTCCAGAAGTTGACACTGTAATGCGCCTTGCAGACATCCCCAAACCTTCGGGTTCCGTAATTTTTCGGATAGCTTCAACAACGTTTTTATAATTCATCATCGGCTCGCCCATTCCCATAAATACGATATTGGAAAGCGGACGATCGAAGTATGTTCTACTTTGAGTATCAATTAATGCAACTTGATCGACAATCTCGGCAACTTCAAGATTTCGCATTCGTTTAAGCTTCGCCGTTGCACAAAACTCACAGTTAAGAGAACATCCCACTTGTGAAGAAACGCAAGCTGTCGTACGAGTTTCGGTTGGTATTAAAACCGATTCCACCATTAATCCGTCATGAAGTTTAACACCATTTTTGATGGTTCCATCTTTTGATTTTTGTAAAAGATCAACAGCAATTGGATTGATAAAAAAATCACGCATCAAGTTTTCTCTCAAATTTTTTGAGAGATTGGTCATATCTTCAAACGAGTGTTGGTTTTTACTCCAAAGCCAATCATAGACTTGTTTGGCGCGAAATGCCTTCTCACCAATACTTTCGAAATAGTCTTTTAATTGGTCGAGAGTTAACGTACGAATATCTTTCAAATTAAATTAATTTTCGGTGCAAAGATAAGGCTTTTCATATAGAGCACATCTACTTGTAGTATCGATTTCGAATATTAAAATCATATTAATTTTAAAATATAGAGTCTTGATATTATGTATCTTTGCAAATACAAACTTGTGAGCGTATGACGTTTAACCAACCTTTTGATTCTCCTTTTAAGATTACTTTTACTTTTAAAACTTTAATTGATGAAATAAAGTCCTTGGCTGAAGTTGATAAACTGTATGCAGAGCGACATGAGTATCTACTTAACGAACTTAAAAAAAATCCGAATCTTGGACTTGCCTTATCCGATAGACTGCTAAGTGAGAATGATTATTTTTACAAGCAACTACTAAGTGAGCTTTTCCCTCCATTATTGACTAACAATGAGATAAAAGCTGTCGGAATTCCGTTTGCTAATTTCATATATAACCCGACAAAGCGTTTTCAGAAAATCATTGAAAATGCTGGTGAAGAGTTTTATTTACAAATTAGCGGCTTCACGGCAGCACAATTTTATGTCTTAAGTTGTTGTGTGATTTTGGATTTTTATTTTGGCACACCTGTAAAAATTGACTTACCTTTTATATATGATATTCCGAATAAAGATGGCTATCTTAACCATTACCGAGTCATAACCAATGGAGACTTTATCGAAATAAAAACAACCGAAACTTCAAAAATTTTAACACAAGAAGAAATTGAAGAATTGGTCGACAACTTTGATAACATTGACCTTTGGAAAGAAAAATTCCCGCCAGGCTCTTGGGAGCTCACAGGTTTTGGGATTGTGTCGATGTATGATGCGACTTCAGAAATTGCAGTTTCCAACCTTAAAAGTCAGTTGATACAGGCTAAAGATGATTATCGCAACATCAAATCTGACATTACGAACATCTTCCGATCAATCTTCCGACTTTCTGATTTAGAGATTGGTTATACCGCTATTAATTACAAAGAAAATAAATTTGAGATAACACCTATTAATACAGTTATCGAAAGTAAAATATTATCAATAATTCCGAAACAATTTTTATGGGACAAACTGCACGAATCTTTGTTACAAAATGCTAAAGACCAACGTAGATACTTTAGTATTTCGGATATTGACAAACTCGAATTTCAAAAAACCGATGCTTCTATCCTTTCGACTTTTAAAAATTTAGGAATAAAAAGTGCCGTTTTTGCACCACTTTATAAAGAAGGAAAACTTCTTGGTATTATGGAGCTAACCTCTTCTAAAAAGGCGCTCAACAGTATTAATGCTAACAAAATGGATAGCGTTATTATCTATCTGGAGGACACCATTAACCAACTTTACGAAAATCTGGAAAACCATGTTGTTGCGTTGATACAACAAGAATATACCGCGATACACCCGAGTGTCTACTGGAAATTCCATGATGAAGCGATGAAGCACATTAATATCGCAAACGAACATGGTGATAAATCGCCCTACAAAAGTATTACTTTTGATAATTTAATCCCTTTCTACGGACAATCGGATGTTAAAAATTCTAGTAACGAACGAAACAAAGCAATTGTAAAGGATATTAAAAACAATCTTGATATCCTCAACAACCTATTAGCAACTTTAACATCTTCCGAAGATCTTCAACCAATTTTTGATAAACTCACTTCAAAAAAGAATGAATTAAAATTTGGTCTGAAAGCCAACACTGAAAGCGAAATCCAATCTTTTTTGCAGGAGCAAATCTACCCGACACTTAACCGATTAAAGTTCGAAAGTCTTAGCAATAACCAAGAAATAACGACCTATTATAAACAATTAGAAAAAAATTCGCCACTTATTTATCATTACCGAAAACAGTTTGACGACAGCATTTCAATGATTAATAAAGAGCTCAGCAATCTACTAGACAAACGCCAAGACGAACAGCAGAAACGCTTCCCATTCTATTATGAACGTTTCAAAACGGATGGTGTCGAGCATAACTTCTACATGGGCCCAAGCATCGCGCCTTGGCTGAGTTTTGACAACGTATATCTTAAAAATTTGAGACTTTGGCAGCTTCGCGTGATGACCGAAAGCGAAATTAAGTTTCGAGAGCTGACCAAAAAACTTCCTATGAAGTTAGACATCACATCTCTTATTCTGGTCTACAGTGCGCCAATTAGCATAAGATTCCGAATGGATGAGAAACGTTTTGATGTCGACGGGAGTTACAATGCACGTTACGAAATGATTAAAAAACGTATCGATAAATCTTTAATTAAAAATACAACAGAACGTCTTGTACAAACGGGAAAACTGAGTGTTGTTTTCTCTCAAGAAACCGAAAAATACGATTATCTTAGATTTATCAAAATCCTTCAAAACGAAGGTCATCTAGAAGACAATATTGAAATTGTAGACATCGAAGATCTACAAGGTATCGCAGGTCTACAAGCGATAAGAGTTGGGATCAACTACGATCCAAAGCCAATGCAATACGAATTTTATCCCGAAATTTAATTTTATTCGACAACAAAACGACTATAAAAAAAGCTTGTAGAAAATTCTCAAGCTTTTTTTTTCTTAAATAACTTCTCGGAAAGCCAAATAAAATGTAAGCACAGAAACCAAAATCCCAACTGTAAAAATAGTATAAGTTGTTCGCAACAATTTGTATTTTCGATTCAGGACAATGCCAAGATAGTACAAATCTTTAACGAGACTATCGTACAGATAAGTCCGATCCTTCATCATCTCCTTCATCGCCCACATATATTCGTCAATAGGCATTTTGTGGAAATTCCCGAAAAACAGAAGATTCACTTTTCGTTCCTCTATTTCTTTTCTAGTGAAAGTTCCGCTTGATATCTTTGGACGCGTCGACATAATTGCCATAATAATTGTGGCTACACTAAAGGCAATCATCACAAAAGTCGGAATCACCAAATGCGCATTTTTTGGCGAATCAAGTTTCGGAATAATCGTCGATAACGCCACCGAAATAATAATCGCATTAACCGATAACAAAATATTAGCTTTGGTATCGGCAATTTGGCTTAGGCGTGTATGATTATTCATTGTCACACGAAACATCGTTTCTATACCACGTTCTGGTGAGTCCAATTTTTCAAGTTTTTTCTTATTAAGCAATGCCTTTTCGTCCTCTGTATTTTTCGATTTTTCTTTATCCTTAATGAGGTTAGCAATTAGCTCCAAAGTTTTTTCTACATTTTCAGTTTTAGTCTCTTCCCAATTTTTTTGGGCATAATCGGTGTAGAAACGATGATGTTGCGTCAAAAACTGCAAATTCGTATTTGCCCAATCCAACTTGCTGATTTTCTTTTGATAAACTTGCTTGCATTCTTGGCGGAGCGTTTCTGTAATACTAAAAAAGTCTTCCGATCCAATGTGTGAGCAATCGGCATCTTTCATAATTTTTTCTAACAAATTTTGCGGTTGATACTCCGCCGATGTTGCATGGATTAATTGTTTAACCGCATCAATTTCTTCTTGCGAAATATTTTCTTGTTTTAAAAAAACTTCTGCTTCTTGCATACCAACATTCTCATGAACTGTACAAGCTTGACAATAACCAACATCATGAAACCATGCTGCCAACGTCAAAATCTCCCTGTCTTTTTCGTTAATATGCTCTTGTTTAGCTAAAAATTCTGCTGCGGCAACCACTCTTTTGGTATGCTCAAGATTATGAAAAGAATAAACTGGAGAAAGCTTATCTTTGAAAAGTTGAATAACGTATTGCTCCGCTTTGTGCACGATGTTCATTTATAAAATGTTTGATTCAAATTTATGAAAATATTTGCTGAAAAATATACCATGCTTTCTGCTCTGGCAATTATAAGCATTTCCTGTGCTACCGAAAAAGCGCAATATGGTAAAAACATCAAAAACTTCCATACTACAGAACGTGTAAAAGACGAAGATATTGCCCACACTTTTTATCTGGTAGGCGACGCTGGTAATGCCGATCAAGATCATGCAAAGAAAATTCTAAATCAATTAAAATCAAAACTTGACTCCGCTGACCAAAATAGCACGCTATTATTTCTTGGTGATAACATCTATCCACGCGGACTTCCTAACAAAGACTCCAAAGACCGAAAACTTGCAGAAGAAAAACTCGACGACCAAATCGCATTAGCAAATAAATTCAAAGGTCAAAGTATTTTTGTGCCTGGCAATCACGATTGGTACAGCAACGGTATTATTGGATTAAAAGAAGAGCAAGATTACGTCATTGAAAAACTAAATGACAAAAAAGCTTTTTCTCCAAAAAATTCTTGCGCCATCGAAACTCAAAAAATAGGAAAAGACATTGCGTTAATAACGATCGACTCCGAATGGTTTCTAGCACATTGGGACAAAAACACAGGCATTAATGAAAAATGCGACATCAAAACGAGAGAAGATTTTTTCACAGAGTTTGAAAGTCAAATTTCAAAAAACCAAAACAAAACAATCATCGTAGCCGTCCATCATCCATTAATTGACCACGGCTCGCATGGCGGTTATTACTCGATGGAAAAGCAATTATTCCCTTTAGAGAACAAAATTCCGCTGCCAATCTTAGCGACCGGAATTAATCTAATGAGAGCCACTGGCGGTATCACACACCAAGATTTATCAAATCCTAATTATAGAAAATTAGCAGCCCGAATCAAAACTTTAATTGCTGATAAAGAAAATGTGATCCTTGTTTCTGGTCACGATCACAATCTACAATATATTGAACAAGGTAACATCCGCCAAATCATCAGCGGTGCTGGATCTAAATCGGAAGCTGCTGCAGCTATTTTTCCAAATGATTTTTCTTACGGACAAAATGGTTATGCCGTTTTAAAAATTTCAAAAAAAGGAGAAGCTTTCGTTGACTATTTTGGAAGAGAAAATGAACAAGAAAAATTGCTTTTTAGTCATACCGTTTTAAAAGCTAATAATCGCACAAAAACTGATTATCCAAAAGACTTTCCCGCAACGACGACCACAAGTATTTACAATCAAAAAGACACCAAAAAGTCTGGATTCTATAAAATGCTTTGGGGTAACAACTACCGCGAGATGTATGGCACAAAAGTTTCGGTTCCGACCTTGGATTTGGACACACTTTACGGTGGCGCAAAAGCAACTAGAGCTGGCGGCGGCCATCAGACCAACTCTCTGCGATTGGATACCCCGAAAGGAGAATATGTCGTCCGAGCGCTTCATAAAAGTGGCATAAGATTCTTGCAATCTGTCGCTTTTAAAGATCGTTATGTCGTTGACGATTTTGCAGACGGATTTGCTGATCAGTTTTTGTTGGATTTTTACACGTCTTCTAACCCTTACACACCTTTAGCAATCGGCGCATTGGCAGAATCTATCGGGGTTAGACATACTGATCCTAGTTTGGTATATGTTCCGAAGCAAAATGCACTTGGTAATTACAATCAAAGTTTTGGAGACGAATTGTATTATCTGGAAGTTCGACCTGCGGAGACCGAAGAGAATCCTAACAAAGTCTTGAGTACAGAAGATGTCATTAAACTTTTGGCTAGAGATGAAAAATACAAAATGGACGAGTCCGCGTACATTCGTGCACGTCTTTTCGACATGTTAATCGGCGATTGGGACAGACATTATGACCAATGGAAATGGGAACAAAAAAATGTTGGCGACAAGGTTTTAATTTCACCGATTCCTAAAGATCGTGACCAAGCTTTTGTTAAGTACGATGGCTTGGCAACCCAAATGTTTTTAAACTTTCCGGGACTTCGTCACATGCAGAGTTTTGGACCAAAAATCAAAAATGTAAAATGGTTTAATATGGAGCCATACCCTTTAGATTTGGCATTTACGAACAATGCAACCGAAGAAGATTGGAAGCGCGAGGCAGATTTTATTAAAGCTAATTTAACAAGGAATGTTATCGAAGATGCTTTTAAAAATTTACCAAAAGAAGTACAAAATGCCGACATCGAATCTATAAAACAAAATCTTGAACTTCGTAAAAATGATCTTGCAAGCTACGCTTCCGATTATTATAAAGTCTTAAGAAAAACCGTTATTTTGACGGGAACTAATAAAAAAGATAGATTCGAAATTACACGTCTTCCAAATCATGAAACGCAAGTACAAATATTTAGAAATAAAAAAGAGGGCGAAGCGTTGACTTTCGAAAAAGTTTATAATAAAAAAGAAACTTCAGAAATTTGGGTTTACACTTTGGGCGACGACGATGATTTTATTGTAAAAGGTGATCAAAACCATCCTATTAAACTGCGTCTTTTGGGCGGTCTCAACCATGATAACTACAATATCGAAAGAGATAATCGTGTTAACATCTATGATTACAAATCCAAAAAAAATACAATTTCTAAAAATGCATCGGCGAAGTTAACGGACGATTATGATCTTAACGAATATAACTACAAACGCCTTAAATACAGCTTTTGGACTTCCACGCCTAATCTTGGTTACAATCCTGACGATGAAATTGTGCTGGGTATGACGACGGGTTTTGTTAAAAATGGTTTTAAACGAAATCCTTTTGCTGCAAAACACAATCTAAAGACCAATTACTTCACAGGTTCTCAAGGTTACGAAATCGCTTACGAAGGCATTTTCCCAAGATTGGTTGGTAATTGGTATTATGGCTTAAATACAGGATTCACGAGTTCGCGATTTATCAGAAACTATTTTGGAATCGGGAATTTAACAATTAATGAGGAAAAGATTTTTGACGAAGATTTTTATCGTGTTCGTGCCAAAGAATTCTATGTCAAACCTTCGATTAATTGGAGAAAAAATTCTAGTTGGTTTACAGCGAATTTAGCCTACGAAGCTATCAAAATCGAAAAAACAGCTGATCGTCGCATTAGTCTTCCAAATGTTGTGGACGAACAAGTTTTCAAGACGCAACATTTTTCAGGAATTGATTTAAAATTTGATTTTGAAAATTTAAACAAAAACGTAAATCCAAGTTTGGGAATGAAAGTCAAGGCCGCCTTTAGCTATCGTCAAAACCTTGAAAACTCTGATAACAAACTTCCTACTCTCGAGACAGGATTAGGTTTTATCCATTACATCACAAACAACGAAAAAATAATTGTCAGCACTTATGCAGAAGCAAAATGGCTGTTATCCAACGATTATCAGTTCTTGCAAATGGCGACTTTGGGTGGCAATCGAAACTTGAGAGGATATAGGTTCGATCGTTTTTACGGTAAATCTAGTTTTTATCAAACCACAGATTTGAGATTCGATTTAGGAACTATTAAAAACGCTTATTTACCAATAAATGTAGGTCTGTTCGCAGGTTTTGATTACGGACGCGTTTGGATCCCCAACGAAATCACCGACAAGTGGCACAACTCTTATGGTCTTGGACTTTGGCTAAACGCTTTGGACAAAATTGGTGTACAAGCTAGCTATTTCCGATCTAGTGATGGCGGTAGAATTGCCCTAGGATTCGGGGTTGATTTTTAAAAATATAAAAGGAGAAACTTACTAAAGCTTCTCCTTTTTATTTGGTTTAAGTGTAAAGTAATAGTTTACAATTCTGCCAAAAATGCCATTGTATCAACATTATCAGCATAGGTATCTAGTGCTGGTTGTTGCGCCTCACCTACTTTTACTGTATCTATACCCAAGTCTAGATTAGTAACCACGGTTTGTATATCGCCTTCGTTATCATTGATAAAACGCTTAACCTCATCTAGGTTTTTGTAACGACTAAAATTGATAACTGCTAAAGGACTAAAGAGTTTATCATCCTCTTTCAGCATCACAAAATTATTGTCCCAAAACTTATCTTGATTCATTAAAAAAACTGCTCGGTTATAATCATAGTTATTGGCATATTTATTATGATTAATAATGGATTGATAACCAATAAAATTTTCAAAAAGACGATCGAGTTTATAATCTTCTGGGATCAGCAATCGTGTTACATTGCGACAACCAAGACCATAATAGATAAAAATATCATCTGCCAGTTTTCTAAGGTCCTCATCGCTATCCTTCTCCGATACGACAGCGACCGAAGTTCGGTTCTTTCTGATAATACTTTTATGATTTTTAAAATAATACTCAAGATAACGCGCAGTATTGTTGCTACCTGTCGCAATAACAGCATCAAAATTCTCTAACTTTTCGACCAACTCATAGCTGATGCCAAACTCGGTATTATATTTCCAAAGTTTTAATAAAAAAGGAATTAACCAACGGTCTTTAGAAGATAGTTTTATAATCGGGATGTTGCCAGACAAGATCACCGACATCACATCATGCCAACCTACCATTGGGATATTACCAGCCAAGATAAGTCCCACTCTTTTGTTTTTTGCCTCAAAATGATAATTTACCAACCACATTTCTAAGGCTGAGGCATTAAGCAAAGAAGCCCAACTTTCTAAAGCAAAACGCAAATTAGCCTCATCGAACCAAGGGTTTTCTACTTCTGATTGCTTAAGGATGGCTTGTAATTCTTGCTGCTTAGTATCGTAATTATCAGGCGATTGAGTTAAATAGTTGCTTAAAAAACTACCAACTTTTGTCAGTCCATAAATTTTATCTTGATTAATCATTACTTATCTTATTTTTCGTAATTTTGCACAAAATTAAAAATAATATAGCAATGGCTATCAAAATAACTGATGAATGTATTAATTGCGGGGCATGCGAACCAGAATGTCCGAACAACGCAATCTATGAAGGTGCAGTAGACTGGAAGGCTTCCGAAGGAACAGCTCTAGAAGGACTCGTAACGTTGCCATCGGGGTTAACCATAGATGCTAACGATCCTCAAGAGCCAGTTAGTGACGATGTTTACTTCATCGTGTCAGACAAATGTACAGAGTGTAAAGGCTTCCACGAAGAGCCACAATGTGCGGCAGTATGTCCTGTAGACTGTTGCGTGCCAGACGATGACCATGTAGAGTCGGAAGAATCTTTATTAGCAAAAAAAGCTTTTCTACATAACGAGTAATCGTTAACTTTAGACACCGAAATCTAATAAAATAAAATGAAAAAACACAATTTCAGTGCTGGACCAAGTATCCTTCCACAAGAAGTCTTCAAAAAAGCTTCTGAAGCGATCTTGGATTTTAACGGCATGGGACTTTCTTTGCTAGAAATCTCGCACAGAAGTAAAGAATTTGTTGCCGTAATGGACGAAGCAAGAGCGATCGTTAAAAGATTAATGAATCTTGGCGATGAATACGAAGTGCTTTATCTACAAGGAGGCGCAAGCCTTCAGTTCTTAATGACGCCTATGAATCTTCTTACAGAAAAAGGTACAGCCGCTTACACCGATACTGGGACGTGGGCAGCTGGCGCTATTAAAGAAGCAAAAAAAATAGGCAACATAGATGTAGTCGCTTCTTCTAAAGAGGATAACTACAGCTACATCCCAAAAGATTACAAAGTTGGAGCAGATTATGACTACTTCCATTGTACATCCAACAACACGATCTACGGAACACAAATGAAAAGCTTCCCAGAGGTGGATACACTTATGGTTTGCGACATGTCGTCAGACATCTTCAGCCGTCAATTAGATTTTTCAAAATTTGATTTGATCTATGCTGGTGCTCAAAAAAACATGGGACCTGCAGGTGCAGTTTTAGTGGTTGTCAAAAAAGACATTCTTGGTAAAACAGGTCGTAACCTACCATCTTACTTAGATTTAGGTCTACATATTGCTAAAGAATCTATGTTAAATACACCTCCAGTATTCCCCGTTTATGTATCTTATTTAACGCTTAAACATCTTGAAGAGAATGGTGGTATCGTTGCTGCTGAAGCTAAAAATGAAGCTAAAGCAAAACTTCTCTATGATGAGATTGACAACAATCCATTATTCGAAGGTTATGCGGCAAAAGAAGATCGTTCTTTAATGAATGTCTCTTTCAAATTAACTGATGAAAGCCAAAAAGAAGCTTTTGACACTGCTTGGAAAGCTGCCGGCATTAGTGGTCTTAACGGACACAGAAACCTTGGCGGTTATAGAGCAAGTATCTACAATGCAATGCCAATAGAAAGTGTACAAATTTTGGTCGATGTGATGAAAAACTTCGCTTAATATTTTAAAGAAATAACAATTAATCGCCTTCTATTTTCAATAATAGAGGGCGTTTTCTTATATTAATATGAATTCACAAAAATATATTGGCTAGTTTTTTAAACTTTCGTATTTTTGTGCAATTTTAAAAACTAAACAGAATCTATCAGGCAACTGATTATCCACACCAAACACTAAACAATGAAAGTTTTAGCAAATGATGGGATTTCTCAATCCGCAATAGACAGACTAACTGACGCAGGTATCGAAGTACTTACCAACCGTGTCGCTCCTGAGCAACTTGCAAAGTTCATCAATGATAACCAAGTTGATGTATTACTTGTAAGAAGTGCAACACAAGCACGTGCAGAACTTATCGATGCTGCACCTAGCCTAAAGATTATTGGCAGAGGCGGTATCGGGATGGACAACATCGATGTAGAATATGCAATTGACAATGGTCTTTATGTCATTAACACGCCAACTGCTTCTTGCAAATCTGTTGCAGAGTTGATTTTTGCACATTTCTTTTCATTAGCGAGAAACCTTCACGAATCTAACCGATTAATGCCTCTAGAAGGTGATACTAAATTTGATAGCCTTAAAAAATCCTTTGCAAAAGCTTATGAACTTTCAGGGAAAACGCTAGGTATCATTGGTCTTGGTAAAATAGGCATAGAAGTAGCTAAAATAGGGATTTCATTAGGAATGAACATTGTTGCTTATAACAGAACGCCAAAAACAGAAATCGTAGAACTTAATTTTTTTGATGGTCAAAGCTTAAAGTTTGAACTAAAATCTGTAAATTTAGATGAAGTGCTACAAAAATCAAATTTTATCACAGTCAACACAAGCAAATTAGAGTCCTATATTATTGATGCTCCTCAGTTCGAAATGATGAAAGATGGCGTCTTTATAGCTAATGCAGCGCGTGGAGGTGTGATTAATGAAGTGGCTCTAGTAGACTATATAGAAAATGGTAAAGTGGCTGGTGCCGCTTTGGACGTATTCGAGAGCGAACCAAAACCAGAATTGCCGCTACTTATGAATCCAGCTTTATCCTTGTCACCTCATATTGGTGGTAATACCATAGATGCACAAGAGCGTATCGGGTTAGAGCTTGCAGACCAAATCATCAACATCAAAAAGGAATTAGAATAATGCCAACTTTCAAAGCTTTTAGAGGTGTAAGACCTCGTCCAGAGATTTTGGACACCTTCCCTACACCTTCTCTAGATAACTATTCCCAGGAAGAAATTAACAATAAAGCCAATGTTGAGGATTCTTACGTCCAAATGATAAAACCTGCTATTGTCAGCAAGTCTAAAGATGTTGACCGCAACTTAAGAAAAGTTCGTGCTAACTTTGAAGAGTTACTGGATGCAAAAAAACTAATGCAAGACGATTCTTCCTACTATCTGTACGAACAGATTATGCCAAATAAGCATAGCTTCCGAGGTCTTCTTGGCTTAGTAAGTGTCGATGATTTCCTTAATGGTAAAATCAAAAAACATGAGTCTACCATTACCGAACGTAAATTAAAAATGGCACATTATCTCGACAAAGTACACATCCAAGCAGAACCTGTACTTTTGACTTATAATGCGAACGCAAAAGTGGAACTTCTAATGTCCCATGAGCAAAAAAACGTACCAATCCTTAACTATCTTGATGATCGTGGCGTACGACATAAAATGTGGAAAATTGACAACCGCCTAAAGCTTCAACAGTTTAAAGAAGTATTAGATCCTATTGATTCTTTCTACATTGCAGATGGTCACCACCGTATTGGTAGTGTTGCCGAGCACGCAAAACGCCTTCGCGAAAAAAATAAAAAATATTCTGGCAGTGAGCATTTCAACTTTGTATACAGCTTTATTGTCTCCAACCAATCGATTAAAATCCACGATTACAATAGACTTATAAAAGATCTAAATGGCGTAAGTAAAGAAGCTCTACTAGAAGATTTGGCGCAATATTTCCAAATCCACGAGAAAGGCGGAGAGATCTACTATCCTTCTCAAAAATTCCATATTAGCATGTACTTGGATGGTAAATTCTACAGTCTTCATGTTAAACATGACATACGTCTTTCCGAAAAAGAAATTAACGATATGGATCATTATCTGCTTGAAAAGTATGTTTTTGAAAAGATTTTAAAGCTTGACACCGAAGAAAAACGTGCTGAAAAAACAGATTACATCAAAGGTAACTCAACCAAAGAAAGCATTGAAAGAATTAAGGAAAAAGTAGATTCTGGAAAATACCAAGCTGGTTTTGGAGTCTATCCTGTAAGCTTTCAGGATTTGATAAAGATATCTGATAGAAAGATTAAAATGCCACCAAAGTGTACCTATATCGAACCGAAACTTATCACCGCATTAATGATGTACGATATGAAATAATTTTAAATAGAATATATTATAAAGGATAATAACGAAAGTTGTTATTCTTTTTTTTATCACCCAATTGTTGTCATCAAATCCTACTTGATGACATTTAGAAATTAAAATATTTAAAAAAGATTATTTTACTTGTTGTTCTTCTGCTTCTTCCATTAATTTTAGATAGTTAATATAGCGACTGCCTTCGATTACGTCATTTTCGACAGCATCAAGGACCGCACATTTAGGTTCATTAATATGTAAGCAATTATGAAATTTACAATTTTGCGACATTCTAAAAATCTCTGGAAAATAATGTTGAATCTCCTCTTTTTCAACATCGATCAACGCAAACTCTCGCACACCAGGCGTATCGATTACACTTCCTCCAAAATTCCAAAAGTGCATTTGCGCAAAAGTTGTCGTATGTTTTCCTTTAAGATGGACATCCGATATTTCGCCAGTTTTAATGTTAAGATCAGGTTGTAACGCATTCACCAACGTCGACTTTCCACTTCCCGAATGACCGAAGAATAACGAAGTTCTATCCTTAATAAAGTCTTTTAAAACTTCAAGATTTAGATGTGCATACGAAGAAATTTCTAGGCTGTCATAACCGATTTCAGAGTAGATTGCTTGCATCTCATTTAAGATTTCTAACTCTTCGTCAGATAGCACATCAACTTTATTAAATAAAATTAATGGTTTTATATCATAGGATTCGCAACACGCCAGAAAGCGATCTAGAAACCCCAAGGAAGTCTCCGGATGTTTTAATGTAAAAATAATACAAGCCAAATCCATATTAGAAGCAATAATGTGCGCTTCTTTAGAAAGATTAACCGACTTTCGAATAATATAATTCTTGCGAGGAAAGATTTTAGTAATCCAAGCAATGTCATCTTGCTCCAAAGTAAACTCTACCGAATCGCCCACTGCCAAAGGATTTGTCAATCTGGTTTTAATCAGTTTGAATTTTCCTCTGATGCGTGCTTCATAGATTTTTTTCTCAGACTCTTCCAAAACCTGATACCAACTTCCTGTGGATTTAATGACGATTCCTTGCATTAATTATAAATAAAAAACTTCACTTTTAGAACGTTGACAAAGCTAAGGATTTCTAATCGCTCTCGCAAAATCAACATTACAGAAGTGAAGTCAAAAAATTTGATGTTTAAAAACACTTATTTATTAATCATAATTTTATTCTGAACTTCAATCGATTCTTCATGTATCGCTTTGAAAACTTTTTCGATAAACTCATGACTCATCCCAGATTCATTAGCTTTTTGCGCGGCATAATCTGCAATAATTCTCCAACGTTCCGGCTGGAAAATCGCGATGTTATTTTCTTTTTTCAAAGTTCCGATTTTCTCAGAAATCTTCATACGTTGCGACAACAACTCGATCAATTGGAAATCCAAATCACTAATCAAAGTTCTATGTTTCCCCATTTCGTCTTCGTAACCAGAAATGTCAGATTTACGAATCTGAATACTATTAATCATATCAGCCAAAACTTCTGGTGTGATCTGCTGCGAAGCATCACTCCACGCTTCATCAGGATTGCAATGACTTTCGATAATGGCACCTTCGTAACCAACATTGAAAGCTTCTTGCGTAACGCCTGCCAATCCAGTTCTGTTTCCGCAAATATGCGACGGATCGATAAACATTGGAATATTCGGGAATTGATGTTTGAAGTCTAAAGCAATTTGCCAGTTCGGGATATTACGATATTTTGTCTTTTGGTAAGTTGAGAAACCTCGGTGAATAACACCTAAATTTTTAACATCTTGACCTAAAAGTCTTTCTAAAGCGCCAATCCACAAAGCCAAATCTGGATTTACTGGGTTTTTAACCAAAACTGGCTTATCAATACCACGAAGCGCCTGCGCAATCTCCTGAACCGTGAAGGGATTAACTGTCGAACGTGCGCCAATCCACAATACATCGACATCCGCTTCCAAAGCTGCAAAAACGTGGTGTGCATTTGCCACTTCCGTTGCAGTTTTGAAACCATATTCTTCTTTCACTTTTTTAAGCCAATTAAGACCAATAACGCCAACACCTTCAAAGCCGTTTGGCTTAGTTCGAGGTTTCCAAATCCCTGCACGGAACACAGAAACGTCGGCATCACTTTCTTTAAGTCTTTTAGCGGTTTCTAACATCTGGCTTTCGCTTTCCGCAGAGCATGGGCCTGCAATAATGACAGGTTTTTCGAAGCCTTTTATCCACTTATTTTCTAGTTCGTTTAAGTTCATTTTATCTAAATATTTGCTTAGTTACTACACGAGTTAATCTGTTATAAATAGAGATTTATAATTCTTTTCCAAAAAAATGTCGTTTAAAAAATATCTTAAAAGATTATTGAAATGCGAAAAAAGCACTTTTTTTGAGAAAGAAATTTAGTTAGCTGTACCCATAATATCGGCAAGAACTTCCAAAATTTCTATAATAAGAAGCACCAAAAAAGCTAAACAATCCACCAAAATTAACGGCAGATCCTAAAGTTATTAAATATGGAAATTGTTTTAATTCCATTGATAATTCCTTTATCAGAAAGGTTTTATTAGCTATTTTTGATTAAATAATCTGCCACACTTAGGCAGAAATACAATACAAAGGTAAAATTTTATCGCAAATACAAAGTATCTTTTTTCATTTTTTTAAAATAAATGAAATCTAGATAAAAATCTTAAGTCAAATCAAAACGCATCAAATCGTTAAGATCCTTTAGAACAGGATTAATCTCAGCAAATTTCTCGAATAATTTCTTCTTCGTCATCACTTCTTGTACAATCGTTTTGTCTTCTTTAAAGTGAAGTTTTATTCCATAATTTTTTACTTTATGTTTAAAATGATTCACAAATTCTCCGGCAACTTTATCGAATTCTGCTTTCGCAGTTGATGACGAAAACAACACTTCAATTTGATCTTCGTGGGTTTTTGTCAGTCTAAAATTGTTAATGGCGTTGTAAGCCACAGAATCTATTTTAGATAACTTTAGAAGGAAAGCTTTCCACTCTCTTTCAACATCAGGTTGAGAAAAATGCTCTTTTGGTAAATCTTCTTCCGCAGGTGCAAAAAGTTCTTCCGTCTCTTCTTTTTTGTTCATAAATGCATTAATGCTGAACTCCGAAGATCTCGCTTGTTGTTGCAAAGGTTTCGATGCTTTTTCAACTTTTGGACGTTCTTCAGGAAAAGTAGGCGCAGATTTCTTAACCTCAGTTTGTACTTTATTTTGAGGCACTTGCGGCGTTGAAGTAGTTGGTGTTTTAAGATTAGCTTGAAGAAGTGGCGCTAATATTAAGAACTTTTTTTTTTTGCTTCCAAGCCAGCAGTAAGACTCGAAAGTTGCATCAAAGCAATCTCGACGGTCAAACGTGGATTTTTAGAATTTTTATAATTAATGTCCGCAAAGTTACAAATCTCGATGGCGTCAATTAATTGTTGCGCCGTCCATTTTTGACTTTGGTCAAAGAATTTTTGTTTCGTCTTCTCTCCGACTTCTATTAATGCTAAAGTTTGAGGATTTTGTGACATCATCAAATCACGGAAATGGCTTCCCAATCCAGCGATAAAAACATGCGGATCGAATCCTTTTTTAACAATGCTGTCAAAAGCGGTTAACACTTCTGGAATTTTGTTCTCTTTTGCTAAATCAACAATGTTAAGATACTGGTCGTAGTCTAGGATATTAAGAACTTCCGCAGCTTTTTCTAAAGTGATATTCTTTTGGGAAAAAGTTGACAATCTATCAAAAATTGATAACGCGTCACGCAAAGCGCCATCCGCCTTTTGCGCCACCATATAGAGCGCGTCGTCTTCGTAAGTAACACCTTCTTTATCAGCGATTTTTCTAAGATGATCTTGGATGTCTTCAATGGTGATTCTTTTGAAATCATAAATCTGACAACGTGACAAAATCGTTGGAATAATCTTGTGCTTTTCCGTTGTTGCCAAAATGAAAATTGCATGTGCAGGCGGTTCTTCCAAAGTTTTAAGAAAAGCATTGAAAGCAGCCGTTGACAACATGTGCACCTCATCAATAATATACACTTTGAACTTCCCAACTTGTGGTGCAAATCGCACTTGATCCGTTAATTCTCGGATATCATCAACTGAGTTATTAGATGCGGCATCCAGCTCATAGATATTTAAAGCAAATCCATCGTCATCGCTTGCGCCAGATTTTTCGTTAATTTTTCTTGCTAAAATTCTCGCACAAGTCGTTTTACCAACACCACGAGGTCCACAAAACAATAAGGCCTGTGCCAATTGATTTTCATCAATTGCATGCTCCAATGTATCTGTAATGTGAGATTGACCAACAACGGTATCAAACTCCTGCGGACGGTATTTTCTAGCTGAAACAACGAAATTTTCCATTGCTCAAAAATAGGGAATATATTTGAATTTTAAAATCTTTATCTAATTTTTAGCGCAAACACGAAAGTCGACTTTCGTGAACTTTATCATTCCAAAACCACTAACTATAAAGTTGTCACGTGGATATCAATTCTTCGATTTTTAGCTTTACACTCTGGCGTATCATTCGCTTCGCATACAGGGTGATCCTGTCCATAACCTTCAGTTTCAATACGATCGGCAGCAATTCCGGACTCTGTCATCTTTAGTTTTGCAGCATTTGCTCTTTCTAGAGATAATTTTTTATTTCCCTCAACATGACCCGTATTATCGGTGTAACCACCAAGTTTTACATTTACCTCCGGAAAATCCTTCATAATCGAAATTAGGTTATTAAGTTGCGATGCAGATGAAGCTTTCAAATTGCTTTTTCCAGATTCAAAATAAAGATTTTCAATTGTAAACCAAGCCGATTTATCAACTAAACTCGCATCTTTTACTTTAAGTTTTTTATACAAATCATAAAGTTGACTGTTTGCACCAAGCTTAATGTCTTGACCAGAATTTAATGTAACTTTTTCAAGATCACCAAGTTCATAAACAAAGTCGCCATCGGCATTTATCGTTCCTAAAACAACTGGCTTTTCTTCAATAATTTCAATCTTTTTGTTAGAACCAGAAATTATTTTAGAATTGAGATTTTCAATTTTTTCTAAACGTTCTTTAATAATTTTGTCTCCGAACATATTTGCCAATGTTGGTGCAATTACCAAAGAAACAATAGACATTAATTTAATTAAAATATTCATAGATGGTCCAGAAGTATCTTTAAATGGATCACCAACTGTATCGCCAGTCACTGAGGCTTTATGCAAATCCGAACCTTTATAATAAGTTTCGCCATTAACGACAACACCTTTTTCAAAAGACTTTTTAGCATTATCCCAAGCACCACCAGCATTATTTTGGAACATTCCTAAAAGAACACCACTTACGGTTGCACCCGCTAGAAATCCGCCCAAAACTTCAGGACCAAAAGCAAAACCAATAATTAAAGGTGACAAAATGGCTATTGCACCTGGCGGCATCATTTTTTTAATCGAGGCATCGGTAGAAATAGCAACGCATTTTTCATATTCTGGTTTTGCTTTGCCTTCCAAAATTCCTGGAATTTCGCGGAATTGTCGCCGAACTTCCTCGACCATGGCCATGGAAGCTTTACCAACTGCTGTAATCGCCAAAGACGAAAATATAAATGGAATCATCGCACCAACAAATAATCCAGCCAAAACATCAGCGCGATAAATATCAATGCCATCTATACCTGCTATTCCAACAAAAGCCGCAAACAGCGCCAAAGCCGTCAACGCAGCCGAAGCAATTGCAAAACCTTTACCTGTCGCAGCAGTCGTATTACCAACTGCATCTAGAATATCAGTTTTCTCACGAACTTCGCTAGGGAGCTCGCTCATTTCTGCAATGCCGCCTGCGTTATCAGCGATTGGCCCAAAAGCATCGATCGCTAGTTGCATCGCCGTGGTGGCCATCATCCCCGCTGCTGCAATCGCAACACCATAAAGTCCAGCGCACAAATAAGATCCATAAATACCTCCAGCTAAAACTAAAATTGGAAGCATCGTAGACTCCATACCGACAGAAATTCCGCCAATAATATTAGTCGCGTGGCCTGTACTAGATTGTTGAACAATGCTTTTAACAGGACGTTTGCCCATTGCTGTATAATATTCTGTAATGATACTCATGAGTGTACCGACAACCAAACCAACGATAATTGCTCCGAAAACACCATTTCGAGTAAACTCAAAACCGCGGAGTATCATTTTTTCTGGTAAAATATATTGCACTAAAAAGTAACACGCAATTGCTGTGATAACGATACTTCCCCAGTTGCCCAAGTTAAGCGCATTCTGAACTTTAAAAGGATTAAGACCTGCAGCATCACTTATTTTAACAAAGAAAGTTCCGAAGATTGAAAAAAGAATCCCTAGTCCTGCAATTAACATTGGTAAAAGAATTGGTGCAAAACCGCCAAATTGATCGACAGATAAAGTCTCTCTTCCCAACACCATTGTCGCTAAAACCGTCGCGACATAAGATCCGAACAAGTCGGCTCCCATCCCAGCCACATCACCAACATTATCACCAACATTATCTGCAATAGTCGCAGGATTTCGAGGATCGTCTTCGGGAATACCCGCTTCTACTTTACCCACCAAATCAGCACCAACATCGGCCGCTTTGGTATATATACCGCCTCCAACACGTGCAAACAAGGCAATGGATTCTGCTCCCAACGAAAAACCAGTAAGCACTTCGATAGCGCGCTCCATCTCGTGAGAATTGACTAACGCGTCTGGTGCAATCAAATGTTTAATAATAAGATATAGTGAACCAAGACCTAAAACGGCTAAACCAGCGACCCCCATCCCCATGACAGAACCGCCAGTAAAAGAAACTTTTAGCGCTTTCGAAAGACTGGTTTTAGCAGCTTCCGCTGTTCTGACATTGGCTTTGGTTGCGATTTTCATACCAATAAAACCAGCTAATGCGCTGAAAATCGCGCCAATAACGAAAGATAAACCAATTGACCAATGCGAACTAGGATTAGAAAAACCCATAAAGCCTAATAATAAGGCAACAATAATGACAAAATAAGTGAGAACTTTGTATTCTGCGGTTAAAAAAGCCATCGCACCGTCGGCGATGTAACCACTAATTTCTTTCATTCGGTCACTGCCTGCAGGTTGCCTGCTAACCCAATTACTCTGAAAAAAAGTATACAATAAGGCGACTACTCCAAATAGAGGAACTAAATAAAATAAATCCATAGTTTATTGTTTTAATATTAAAAATGTGATTGGTTTGATAAATATATAAAAAAAATCAAATACTAAAACAAAAACAATAATTTATAAGTTTAATCAAAATCTTGCCGAAATCTAAAAATGATCTGGTCTTAAAATGTAAACAAAATCCATTAAAAATAAAAAGAGTAAGCACAATGCCTACTCTTTTATAAATATTGAAATTTTATTTTAAAAATTATCCACCATAATTTTTAGCATAATCTTTTTGAGAAGCTACAATAACTTCTTTCGCATGATCTGCACCATAAATCTCATCAATTCTACAATTTGCAGGCTCGAAAGGTAAGTTTTTGTACGTCAAAAAGTAATGTTGCAATCTGGAAACTTCAGCTTTCGGAAGTTCAGAAATGTCACGAATATGACCATATACTTGATCGTCAACTAAGACAGAAATAATCTTGTCATCAGCTTCTCCTTTGTCAATCATCTTGAAACCTCCGATTGGAATAGCATCCATTAAAAGTCCACCTGAATGAATGTTGTGTGAACTCAACACCAAAATATCTAGCGGATCGTGATCACCTTCTGTAACATCTGTAGAACCTCTTTCGATAGCCAGTTTTTTAACCTCTTCATCACAATAAGTTCTTGGTACAAAACCGTAGACCGCTGGGATAATATTTGAAAATTTTTGAGGACGGTCCACTTTAAGGAAACCAGTTTCTTTATCTACTTCGTATTTGATCGTGTCAGAAGGTACGATTTCTACAAAAACCGTTACTACATTTGGCGCATCTGGTCCAACAGCAATTCCGTGCCAAGGATGCGATTTAAAATTTGGAATCATAATTTTATTAAACTATTTATCTTTAAATTAATTTATTAACATCATTTCTTAAGCCGTCAATGCTTTCGCTGATATAGTCTTCATCATTGACATAATTCATTAAGAAAACCGTTTTAAAATCCTGGAGTTTTGAGTCCTCGCTGAGATTTTCGTAAGTCTTATGAAGTAGGTGGATAACATTATTTTTAGACGTTACAATGTTATCCCATGAAGTTTGGCTAACGTACAATTGTTGTGATGCGTTGTACTCAAACTCTTCGTTAATACTTTTTTCAACTAAAAATAAAAACTCATGAACGGCTAGGTTTTTATCAAATTTCATCACAAGATTCGAAGGTTTTAGACGTTCTAAAAACAGCGTCATTCTTTCGTAAGCTTGTAATTTAATATCGTTATTAGACTTCCCTGAGATTAGTTGTAACTCCTTCTTCTTAAGGTTAAGAAAGCCATAGACAAACTGTTTTGCAAACACCAAAAAAGGTATGGCAATCAAGATTGTTACGGCATAAGGAAAATAATCTGAGTCGAACATTTTATTTTAAATAAGGTGGCAAAATTAATAATAATTATGCTTGTTTTTACTAAAACATTTAATAAAAGTTATTTGCTTTACAAAAGCTTAATATAGATAGGAGATTTTTAGAAAAATAATTTGAAAAAAGCCTTTTGGATCACTTTAGATTTAGGATTCGAAAAACTATGGTAAGGCTTTAGTTGTGGGCGAAATCCACGGAAAAACTCTTCAACATTTGGAAGTTCGCTCCCTTCAAAATCAAATAGTCTATGTTCCACATTTAATCTTATGGCGTCGTCTATTAAAACACAGGCACCACTAAGTTTGACAAATTCTTTATCATTAAACGTCCCCAAAAGTATCGCCGAAAAGGCATCTTCGTACATGGCGATCATATTAATCCATTTGTTATGGTATTTAAAACCATAAAACTTAACGAAATTTAATTTATGAAATTCCTCAAAACGTAAAATAAAATTATCCAAATCTTGACCTTCAACACCAGCACTATTATTTTGAATAAAATTTTTGATTTCGGAAAAATCAGTGACCAAAATACGTTCAGAATTATCCAAAACCTCTTGATCTAATCTTAGTTTACGTTTTCTTTTTGGTGAATATTTTTGTCGAATTTCTTCATAATTACCAACAGGAATTAAGAAGTTCTTCCTTAAAACTAAATCGGTTTTTAAAACATTAACATCATTAAAAGCATAATACCAAACCGCATAATGCTTACGCAGAGCCTCATAAAACTCTTGATTAACTTCAGCATCATCAACGCTTGAAAACACACCAAGTTGTTGACACAGCATGGGCATGATGCTAAATTTTATTCCCAGTTTTTTTTTCAGCGGCACTGGCATAACCGCCTCGTAATCGCCTTTAACAAGGACTTCCCAGTTTTTTTTACCAGCTACGACATCAAGATAATGCGGATAGGCATAACTCTTGCGTTGTACTGAGGTGTCTAAACATTTTTTATACTTTTCGATATCAATATCTTGATATTTAACTTTTCTAATCATATCTACAGCATGTTTTCGTCCGCAAAACTGAAATAAGATTTTTGCGAAAGAATCAAATGATCTAGCAGTTGTATTTTTAATAAATTACCTGCTTCTTTTATTTCTTTGGTTATTTTAATATCCTCGGCACTAGGTTTTAGACTTCCCGATGGATGATTGTGAGCTACAATAATACTGGTCGCAACGTGCTCTAATGCTGAACGAAACAACAGTCGAATATCGACAACCGCTTGCGCGATACCGCCTTGCGACAAACAAGCTTTGTGTATAATTTTATTACTTTGATTTAAAAATAAAACCCAAAACTCCTCATGTCTTAATTCTGAAAGGAAAACTTTCAAAACCTTGTAGGCATCATTGCTAGAGCCAATTTGGACTTTATCAGGAACTTCTTGTAAAGCTTTTCTGTTTCCGATTTCTAAAACTGTTGCAATGGAGATGGCTTTTGCTTCGCCAACACCTTTAAACTTCATCAAATCTTGAATAGACAAAAGACTCAATTGATGCCAATTGTTATCGACAGTCTCTAAAATACGTCGCGCCAATTCTACAGCAGACTCATCGCGGTTGCCACTTCCCATAATGATGGCAAGTAACTCCGAGTCCGACAAGGCATTTTTACCTTTCAGTAAAAATTTTTCGCGCGGACGATCATCTTCAGCTAAGAATTTGATACTCATTTTTTGAATTAATTATAAGCTAACAGAATAATTCTCTTCGACGAATTGTCATTATACTTTTCTACTAATTTAAAAAAATTATCAGACAAGATCGGACATCCTAAACTACAACAAATCGGATTACTTTCTTCTTTATCTGGCACACCTTTTAATCTTCATAATAAAAAGTCGCTCGATTGAATCCATTGCTGTTAGAATTGTCCAAACCATACAATCTGTAAGACTTCCCAAAATCGCCAACATAACTTTCGCCAACCGCATATTTACCAAGTGACGGACAATAAAAACCTTCTATATTACTTAACCTAAGAGACTTTTTTGTTTTTCCTTTTTCTGAACCAAAACCTTCCGCTACCAATCCTTTCTCAAGAATTTTATCATTTTTAAGATCATAAATAAAAAAAGCGAAATTGTCCCGAAGCTTTAGTGAAATAAATTAACAAACCTAAATCTTGGCTTTAATTTAAGGATGTTAAATTGTTTTTAATTCAATTACATTTTTGCTTGACTTTACATCTGTAGTCGTCTGTGCTTGGCTTAACCCCGAACATGAAAGCAATAACAGAAATGCAAAACATGTAAAATAGCAAGGCATGTCTAATCTTAAACAATTAAACCATCCTTCATTACCAACTTTCTGTCCGTACTTTCTGCCAAAATTGTATTATGAGTTACAATCACAAATGTTTGATTGTATTTATCTCTTAAATCAAAAAATAATTGATGTAAATCGTCTGCATTTTTCGAGTCCAAATTACCCGTCGGTTCATCCGCATAGATGATTTTAGGAGAATTAATCAATGCTCTAGCAACCGCAACTCTTTGCGCTTCTCCACCCGACAATTGTCCAGGTTTGTGATGCATTCTACTTTCGATATTAAGATCTTCAAAAATAGAAATCGCTTTCTCCGTCGCTTCTTTCAAGTTTTTGTTTGCAATTCTGGCGGGAATCAAAACATTTTCTAAAGCCGTAAACTCTGGAAGCAATTGGTGAAACTGAAATACAAATCCAATATTTTGATTTCGAAATTTCGACAGTTCTTTATCTTTCATATTTAAAAAAGATTGCCCATGCAAATCAATCGAAGTATCAAATTTGCTAGGTGTCGACGGTGTATCCAAAGTCCCCAAAATCTGTAATAAAGTCGATTTGCCAGCGCCAGATTCTCCAACAATGGACACCACTTCACCATGTTTGATATGGATATCAACACCGCGAAGTACCTCTAAACTTCCATAAAATTTATGAATATTTTTAGCTTTAATCATATTGCAATATAGGAATTAAATCTTGGTCAGTTTTGCGAATTTTAAAATTAAATTTTTCTCACCTTCGTTCGCAAAATGAACTTTAGCTTTTATATTTTTGGGATCTGTCCCGTCTAAGAAAATGACTTCTCCAACACCAAATCTGTCGTGTCTCACATGATCTCCAACTTCGATGTCTTCCGACGATTGTCCTGAAGGATTAATGATTCTGGCAGTTGCAACAGGTTTTAGATTTTTCGGAACCAACTCTTCTTTTGGTGCAGAACCAATCGTACGTTTTGCTTCTTTCTTTTTAAAGAACGGCGTTTGGGCAGAAGGTGCTTCATCAAAGATTGAAGAACTTAAACCCGAACGGTTAATTGTTCGGCGCTCCATCGCTGGATTAATAAATTCTAAAAACTCAGAATCGATTTCACTTAAAAAACGAGATGGCTCTGCATCCGTAATTTTTCCCCATTGGAAACGCGAAATTGCATACGTGAAGAAGGCTTGCTTTTCGGCTCTTGTCAATGCCACATAAAACAAGCGTCTTTCTTCTTCTAATTCTTCTCGTGAAGAACTACTCATAAAGCTTGGGAAAAGATTTTCTTCTAAACCAACCAAATGCACAACTGGGAATTCTAAACCTTTGGAAAGGTGAATCGTCATCAAGGAGACCATATCTTCCTCGTCATCATTACGTTGCGTATCGGCAGAAAGCGCAATGTTTTCTAGGAAATTGGACAAACTTGCATCACCATCCTCCAATTGTTGCTGCTCTTCCAAGAACCCTTGCATCGAGTTTAACAATTCTTGGACGTTTTCAACTCTAGAAATTCCTTCTGGCGTTTGATCGTCTTTTAGAAGTTTGATCAATCCACTTCTCTTCGAAACTTCCATTGCCACGTTATAAACATTATCTTGTTTTAACATCACTTGGAAAGCTTTAATCATCGACCAAAACTCTCCCAATTTATTTAGAACACCATTATTAAGGCCTAATCTTGGTGCGTAAAAACCTAAATTACTCAGCAATTCCGCAATCGAAATATTATTTTGATCCGCAAAAACAATCAATTTATTCTGTGTCGTTTCGCCGATGCCTCTTGCAGGATAATTGATAACGCGCAACAAAGCTTCGCTGTCATTTTCGTTAACCAAAAGTCGTAAATATCCAATTAGATCTTTAACCTCTTTACGTTGATAGAACGACAATCCGCCGTACACACGATACGGAATATTTCGTTTGCGCAAAGCATCTTCGAAAGCACGTGTCTGCGAATTGGTACGATACAAAATTGCAAATTCTTCAAACTTTCGTTGTTCGCGATTTCGGATTTCCCAGATATTTGATGCTACAAAATTAGCTTCATCTGCATCGGAAAGGCTTCGATAGATTTTTATCTTTTCGCCTTCTTCATTTTCACTAAAAACATTTTTCTTAAACTGTTGTAAATTTTTAGAAATAACAACATTGGCCGCGTTAACAATATTTTGCGTCGAGCGGTAATTTTGTTCCAAAGACACGGTATGTGCGTCAGGATAATCTTTTTTGAAGTTTAAAATATTGTAGATATTGGCACCACGGAAAGAGTAAATCGATTGCGCATCATCACCAACCACGCAGATATTTTCAAATTTTGAAGCTAATGCTTTGACAATCAAATATTGAGAATGATTGGTATCTTGGTACTCATCCACCAAAATGTAACGAAAACGATCTTGATATTTTGCTAAAACTTCTGGAAAACGCGTTAACAACTCGTTGGTTCTCAACAACAAATCATCAAAATCCATCGCTCCGGATCGGAAACAAGTCTCGACATATTTGCGATAGATTTCACCCATCAATTTCATGTTGGCACGCTCGTCAGCCTCAATTATTTCAGGGTTATTGAAGTATGCATTAACCGTAATGAGGTTATTTTTGTATTGTGAAATTCGTCCCAGAACTTTTTTAGGTTTATAAACATCCGAGTCGATATTCATTTCTTTTAAAACCTTTTTCAGAACGTTAAGACTATCTTGCGTATCGTAAATTGTAAAATTGGAAGGAAAACCCAGATAATGCGCTTCGCTACGCAGCAATCTTGCAAAAACTGAGTGAAAAGTCCCCATCCAGAGTGACCTTGCATCACTTTCGCCAACAACTTTTGCGATACGTTCTTTCATCTCGCGAGCCGCTTTGTTGGTAAAAGTCAAAGCTAAAATATTGAAAGGGTCAACACCATTTGTAATAAGGTGCGCAATGCGCATTGTAAGCACACGCGTCTTGCCAGAACCTGCGCCTGCCAAAACCATAAGAGGCCCTTCTAATGTTGTAACTGCTTCGTATTGAGACTCATTTAAACCTTTCAAATAATCCATGTCGTATCCAAAATTTCGGATAACAAAATTAAGGAATTTTTATGGGATTAGTAAGTGACTGGCTGGCTAATTCTTAAACTTAAAAACCTATAGTTTAGAATTAAGATTTTTAAATTTTAGAATTTGAAAAATAAAGAATTATTTTATCAAATTTGATAAAGCACGTTCTCCTTCTACACGAACTTTATTTATTGAAAATTCAGAAAAATGATTCGTTTTATGATGTTTTAAACCTTCAAATTGGGACCAAACATCATCTTTTTCGCTATAAATAAAATCTAAATCTGTTTGATAATTAGACGGGAAGACAGCTTGTTTTCCATATTTTATGGCGTCGCCGATATTACCCGTCATTTTGGAAATTCCATAAAACTCTGAAATGCCCAAAAATTCAGTTTCTTTTTGAATAGGACACCATAGTACATCTGCTTTTTGCATCCAAACATCAAAATCAGTTTGCGAAACTTTCTCTTTAAAACTGATAATTTCAACTTTCGAATCTAAAACAGGCTTTACATTAAGGATTGCTTGCTGAATCTCAAAACTAGCTTTTCCGAGAAAAACAACTACTATTTTACAAGTCGGATTTTTAATATTTTTTAAATTTTCTAAAATGTGAAAATAATCGCGACGACTTTGTGAAGCAGCTCCAGGAACGACAATTCTCAAAACCTCATCTTTATTTTCATCATTAAAATATTGATTGAAAAATAAACCTAAATATCGAAATCTCTCATTAGAAAATGTTTTATCCAAAACCAAAAGACTTTGATCTTTCCGGTACAAAGCTGGCGCAGATAACAGACTTTCTTTGATGAGAAGTTTTAACCGATAACGAGAATCCTTCAGAAAAACAGATTTTAACAATTGAGCTTTCGAAGCTTTAGTAAAATTAAGATTGTGACAAATAATCGCTGAATTATACTTCGACCGAATCGCTAAAAATGTATTAAAATAACGGTGCGCCGTCCCAATAATCACCAAATCATAATTTTGTTTTGATAATTGATTCAAAATAATGCTCGGTTCCGAAAGTTTAACATGATTCGCTTTAACATCAAACATTTTATAAACTCTCTCCGACAAATAAAAATCAACTTCAAAGATTTCGGAATCTTTAAAAAGTTGGTAAAAATTCTTTGCAATTTCGGCGTGCGTATCAAGCTCAATATAAGCGATTTTTTTCATCTCAATTTGATTTTAGATACTTTTTAAACATCGATTGCCAGCGAAGTTGACGAATATAAAAGATTTCGTCGTTTGTCAAAACACGCTCTTGATTTTGTTTAAAATAAGATTTAATTGTAATAAAAAATTCAGAAAAAGACTTGGATTTCATCGCGGATTTTGCGGATGAAATCATCGCCAAAGGAATATCTAAACCGATATTGTAAAAATATTCGCCAAGTTTTTCAGCTTTTTGTTTTTTATATTTATAAGCAGTTGGACGTAGATGCTTCACCCATAAGTCTTTGATTGTTGCAACCTCCCAACCTGCCTTTTGTGCCAACATTACATCAATATTATCCCAACCCAAAATAGCGCGAAGTCCCTTCATTGCTTCAAAACATTCTTTTCGATAGGCTTTAATTGGGCCGCGAACATGATCTTTTGACGACAAATTTTCAAAAACCCAATCGCCTTTTTCGTTTTGAATATAAACCAAACCGCTTAACATTCCCAATTTGGGATTTTGTTCGAAACCTTGACTTATTTTTGACAGATAATCTTGTGGAAAAATAATATCTGCATCGTACTTACAAATAATATCAACATCGGACAAATCTTCATATTGAAGACCTTTTTCAAAAGTTTGAACCACTTTTGCGCCAGGTTGATGCTCGGATTTGGGAAGATTTTTAATCCAAAAATTAGAATGTTTTAGTAAAAACTTTTCAACCAATTCTTGCGTTGAATCTGCCGAACCATCATTAACCACAACACAACGAAAATCCTGAAAACTTTGCTGAGCCAAAGACTCCAAACACTGCAAGATACAAGCTTCCTCGTTGTGTGCGGGAATTATGATAAGAAATTTCAAAATTTATTTTATTAAAATGAATTCTGTTTAACCGAAATTTTAAACAATGATTCTGGCGTTTTTGGACTTTCAAAAGTTTTGGTTTTAAAATTTCCTTTTACAAAAACTGCGCACATTGTATTTTCGACATGATATAGATGTTGATGATACTCTGCGGGTAAGGCGTCCAAAATAGCTTTAAAAACCTCATATCTAACTTTCTCAGGATTGTAAGCGTAATCGTGCCAAACAACAACGGTATTCTCGTGCATTAGATTCTCAAACACCTTTTCTGTATCGTGTTTTACCATGTCGTACGAATGATCGCCATCGATAAAAATAAGGTCAAATTTTTGATCCAAAGATTTAAAATCAAAAGTCTTGGTATTTGATTCTAGATGCTTAATGTTTGGGTTCTTTTTCGACAAAATGCCATGCAATTCTGCATACTTGGGATTCCAACCTAAATCCATCATTTCATTTTTAGAAAGGTTTAGCGTATAGCAATTGTGTATATTCTTGGCAACATTCCAAACACTTTCGCCACGCCAAGTTCCGATCTCAAAATAGTTTTTCTTATTTTGAGACAAAGACTTTAGAAGTGCAATGTCTGTTGGTAAAGAGCCTCCATCTAGCACAAACAAATCGACATCCGCATCCAAAGGAGCGCCTAATAACTCGTCAAAAGATAATTGTGGTAAGGTCTTTAGATTAGTATATTTTTTAAAATGCTCTTGTTCGCGAACAGAGTTTTCATCTAGTACAAGATTGAGTAAACTTGGTTCACTAATAATATTTTGGGTAGCTTTTACTAACTTTTTTAGTTTAGACATTATAATAAATTATGAGGCGACAACATATTGGCAGGATCAAGAATAGCATCTAGTTTTTCTTGTGTTAAAATCTGATATTCTAACACCAAATCGTAGACACTTTTACCAGTTTCTAAAGCTTCCTGCGCAATTTTAGTTGAATTTTTGTAGCCAATATACGGATTTAAAGCGGTAACAATACCAATACTGTTTTTAACCATATTAAGACAAACTTCTTTATTTGCAGTAATACCAACAATACATTTCTCACGAAGTGTATCTAAAGCGTTGCACATAAAGTTATTACTTTCCATAATCGCATGGCAAAGCACAGGCTCCATCACGTTAAGTTGCAACTGTCCGGCTTCTGCGGCAAATGTTACTGTTAAATCGTTACCAATAACTTTATAACATACTTGGTTAACAACCTCCGGAATAACTGGGTTAACCTTCCCTGGCATAATTGAAGATCCGGGTTGCATTGGTGGTAGATTAATCTCAAAAAATCCTGCTCGTGGTCCAGAAGCTAACAAACGTAGATCGTTACAAATTTTTGACATCTTAACTGCTAGACGCTTCATCGCCGAAGAATAAATAACGTAAGATCCAGTATCAGGCGTAGCTTCCACCAAGTTAGGCGCAGTTACCATCGGCATCCCTGTAATCTCGACTAAGTTAAGAGCACAACGTTTTGCATACATTGGTGGCGCATTAAGGCCTGTACCAATCGCTGTTGCACCCATATTAATCTCAACAAAGAGAAGAGCATTATTATTTAGTTTAGAAATATCTTCCTCAAGATTAGCTGCATAAGCTTCAAACTCCTGTCCCAAAGTCATCGGAACAGCATCTTGAAGTTGCGTTCTTCCCATTTTGATAACATCGTTAAACGCTACACCTTTAGCACGGAATGCATCAATGGTTTTGATTAATTTTTCAACTAAAATCGCATTCATATTATACAAAGCGATCTTAATAGCGGTAGGATAAGCGTCGTTAGTAGATTGCGACAAATTGATATGATCATTTGGCGAACAGAATTGATAATCGCCACGCTCTTTCCCCATCATTTCTAAAACACGGTTAGCGATAACTTCGTTAGCATTCATGTTAACAGATGTACCTGCGCCACCTTGGATCATATCGATTGGGAATTGATCATCAAATTTACCTTCAACAACCTCATCACAAGCTTTAACAATATATTGATAAAGTTCTTCATCAAGCAAACCTAGCTCATAATTAGTCCTAGCAGCACCTTTTTTAACATATCCTAAAGCTTTAATAAACTCAGGAAATTGCGACAAGGTCTGTCCAGAAATTTTGAAATTGTTAATAGCTCTTTGGGTCTGCACACCATAATAAGCCTGCGCTGGGACTTGTAATTCTCCTAATAAATCACTTTCTATTCTATAGTCTGTCATACGATCAAATTAATGTGGAAAGTTAAAATATTTTTGAAGAAAGGGAAAATTTTAAACTTTCTTTTTATAGATTTTTTTTGAACGAAATTAAACAGGCAATTCGTGAAATTAAAAGCATGACGTTATGCTTAACTATCGGAAACAAAAAAACGAACCGAAGTTCGTTTCTAATGCTATAATAAAGATATTCTTAAGCTAACTTCATTAGCAAAACATCATCTACTTTTTCTACTTTCACCAAGTTGTTTTTGGTTAAAGTTTTAGAAGCTTTGTCCCATTTTTTTCCTGAGAATTTAGTTTGTTCTTTTACGTCATTCAAAGGCATTTGCTCACCAGATTTTAGTATTTCAAGAATTAACTTTTCATCGTCTCCCAATTCTATTGTCGGCGCTGCTTTCTCTGGCTTCATCTGAGGGAAGAATAATACTTCTTGAATCGATGGATTATTTGTTAAGAACATAATTAATCGGTCCATCCCGATTCCTAACCCAGAAGTTGGCGGCATACCATATTCTAAAGCTCGTAAGAAATCTTGGTCGATAAACATCGCTTCATCATCGCCTCTTTCTGACAACGCCATTTGCGATTCAAAACGCTCTCTTTGGTCGATTGGGTCATTCAACTCCGAATAGGCATTGGCAATTTCTTTTCCGCAAACCATCAATTCAAAACGTTCTGTAAGACCTTCTTTGCTTCTATGTTTCTTGGTTAAAGGCGACATTTCTACAGGATAATCGGTTATGAAAGTTGGCTGAATGAAGTTTCCTTCACATTTTTCACCAAAAATTTCATCAATCAATTTTCCTTTACCCATCGTTTCGTTTACTTCGATGCCGATAGATTTTGCAAAGTCGAAAAGTTCTTGTTCAGATTTTCCAGTGATGTCAAAACCTGTATATTTTTCAATCGCTTCTTGCATCGAAACTCTTGGATAAGGCGCTTTCCAGCTGATTTTATGTTCACCGAAAGTAGATTCGGTAGTTCCGTTAACTTGTGAAGCACAGAATTCTAACAACTTCTCAGTGAAATCCATCATCCAGTTGTAATCTTTGTACGCGACATAGATTTCCATCGCTGTAAATTCCGGATTATGCGTTCTGTCCATACCTTCGTTTCGGAAGTTTTTGGAGAATTCATAAACACCATCAAATCCACCTACGATCAATCTTTTAAGATACAATTCGTTTGCGATTCTCAAATACAAAGGAATATCTAAAGCATTGTGATGTGTGATAAACGGTTTTGCAGCTGCGCCACCTGGAATCGATTGTAAAATTGGAGTTTCCACCTCGAAATATCCAGCATCATTGAAGAAATTACGCATCGCTGTGAACAATTTTGTTCTCTTCACGAAAATTTCTTTTACATGAGGATTCACGACTAAATCTGCGTAACGCTGTCTGTAACGCATTTCTGGATCGGTAAAACCGTCATGCACATTACCATCAGCATCTACTTTTGGCAATGGCAATGGGCGAAGCGATTTTGTTAAAAGGATAAAATTCTTAACATTTACCGTCATTTCGCCTACTTGCGTTTTAAACAAATCACCTTCAATACCGATGATATCACCGATGTCTAAAAGCTTTTTATAAACTTCGTTGTATAAATCTTTATCTTCTCCGGGACAGATTTCGTCACGGTTAAAATACACTTGGATACGGCCTTTAGAATCTTGCAGTTCTGCAAAAGATGCCTTCCCTTGTATTCTTCTGGACATTAATCTACCTGCAATCTTCACCTGTTTACCTTCTGCAAAATCCTGTTTAATAGATTCTGTAGTATCAGTAATTGTGTATTCTTCCGCTGGGAATGCATTGATCCCCATTTTGCCGAGCTCTTCTAACTTTTGTCGGCGGATAATTTCCTGTTCAGATAATTGCATTGTCTTATTTTAAATAACGTGCAAAATTAGTGAATTTAGAATTGATGGTCAATTGCTTTGCATAGATTTTTTCTAAAGCGAATTAAGAGGCGATTTAATAATTTTACTGAAACTTATCTAAATCAAATTTCACAAAAAGCTTTTCAAAATTTAAACCGTCTTTAGGTTAATTAGACCAAGATTTTCCTTCACTTTTCGAAATAAAAGTCCAAGCCAAAATTCGACTCACTTTTTGACCTTGCGCCATGTCGATAACTTTAACATTGACGGCGTTTATCTGCTTCAAATTTTCTAAAAGTTTCGGAAGATGTTCCTTTTTAGAAATCAAACATGTGAACCATAAAACTTGCTGCGAAAAAATTTTACTTTCTGTAATCATTGTTGTAACAAAAGCCAATTCGCCACCATCACACCACAACTCAGATTGTTGTCCTCCAAAGTTGAAGTTAACTTTTGGCGTTTTAGTTTTATTAAGATTTTTGGTTTTTCGAAAATTAGCTTTTATCGCTTCTTCTTCAGATTTATGAAACGGTGGATTACACATCGTTAGTGTAAACTTTTCATCTACCTGAATTATATTTTTAAAAATAAAATTAGGATTCGTTTGTTTTTTTACTTGAACTAAACTAGAAAGTGCAGGATTCACCTTTAATATTTTTTTCGCATTTTCTAGAGAAGTCTCGTTGATATCAGTTCCTAAAACTTGCCATCGATAAAACTGACTCGCGATAATTGGATAGACCATATTAGCGCCAACGCCGATATCTATTAGTTTGACGCTTTTATCTTTTGGGATTTCACCAAAATTCTCCGTTAACAAATCTGCTAAATAGTGTACATAATCTGCTCGACCAGGAATCGGTGGACAAAGATTAGCATCGGGAATATCCCAATCTTTGATATGATAAAACTTCTGAAGCAAAGCTTTGTTCAGAAGTTTCACCGCTTTCGAAATACTAAAATTGATCGTTTTTGCACCAAATTTGTTCTCGAAAACATAATGTTTAAGCTCTGGAACTTCGATTATTAAATCATCGAAATCGTAGGCTTGTCGATGCAGATTTCTAGGATGAAGGTTAGATTTTTCGTCGGACATCAAACTATTTCTTCAAACTTAAAACATAAGATGCCATCAGCTTTGCATTTTCTTTGCTGAGCCCAGGATGCGCAGCCATAGGGACATTTCCCCAAACACCAGAACTTCCTTGGATGATTTTTTCTGCAAGCGCGTCGATATTTTCGGGTGTGTTTTCATATTTTGCAGCCACTTCTTCGTAAGCTGGGCCAATCATTTTTTCATTAATTTTATGACAAGCCAAACAATCGGCACCTTCAACTAAGGATTTTCCTTCTTCCAAGGGCGTTAATTTCGCTTCTTCTTGTTTAGGTTCTTCAATAAGTGTTGTTGACTCTTTAGAATCTGTTGCTTCAGCTTTCTTTGAGCAAGAAAAAGCCAACAAACCAACTGCTACTAAAATGATTCTTTTCATAATCTTACTTTTTCAACAAATTTAATCAAAGTATTTCTAACAAAAAAAAAGAGAATGTCATAGACATTCTCTTTTGAGATTTGCAAAACTTTCGTCGATTTTAATCAGTGATTATTTTGCATTCCAATTTTATGAGTGATTGCGTTTTGTGTATACAAATGTCCAAAAAGAGTTTCAGTTAAAAAATACCTATTTCGGGGTAGATAATAACTATTTTAATGGTAAAACGCTCTCTTAGAAATAGGTGAAAATAAAATTTTAAAAATGCTTATTTTTGTAGCATGGTAAAAATTGGCAATATAGAACTTCCTGACTTTCCGCTTTTGCTAGCGCCAATGGAAGACGTTTCGGATCCACCTTTCAGAAGACTTTGCAAAATGCATGGTGCAGATTTGATGTATTCAGAGTTTATTTCTTCGGAAGGTCTCATTCGTGATGCTATTAAAAGCCGAAAAAAACTTGACATTTTCGATTACGAAAGACCTGTTGGTATCCAGATTTTTGGCGGAGATGAGGAAGCAATGGCGATGTCAGCAAGAATTGTTGAAACTGTAAATCCGGATATTGTTGACATTAACTTTGGTTGTCCCGTAAAAAAAGTAGTTTGCAAAGGTGCAGGTGCAGGCGTCCTAAAGGATATCGACTTGATGGTTAGGTTAACTAAGGCTGTTGTTGACTCAACACATCTTCCCGTTACAGTTAAAACACGTTTGGGTTGGGATACGGACAGCATTAACATCGATGAGGTAGCTGAAAGATTACAAGCAACTGGCATCAAAGCCTTGACGATCCATGCAAGAACGCGTGCACAAATGTACAAAGGCGAAGCAGATTGGACGCATATCTCGAGAATTAAAAACAACCCCAATATCGAAATTCCGATTTTTGGAAATGGTGACATCGACTCGCCTCAAAAAGCTTTGGAATATAAAAACAAATTCGATTGCGATGGCATTATGATTGGTCGTGGTGCCATTGGCTACCCTTGGATTTTTAATGAAATAAAACATTATTTTGAAACTGGCGAAATCTTACCAGAACCAACTATTGCAGATCGACTTTTGGCCGTTAAAAACCATGCCGACTGGTCTGTAGAATGGAAAGGCGAGCGTCCAGGTCTTATGGAAATGCGACAACATTACAGCAATTACTTCCGTGGTATTCCGCATTTTAAAGAGTTTAAAACTAAATTCTTACAAGCCGTAACTTTACAAGAAGTGCAAGATCTTATCGAAGAAACGAAGCAATTTTACCAAGAGAAAAGTTTTTCTTAAACTATCTATGAAGATTATTAAACTCTTTATGCTTTGTTGCTTGCTGTTTTCTTGTCAACCAAAGGACAGAACCCACGACGATTACGCCATCTTTATAATGAAGTGCTAAAATCCAATGTTACAACCTCTGGTGTGATTAGTAGCCACATGGATTTTTCTAAAAGCTGGAGCAGCGCAGAAATTGCGCTGCATTCTAAAAACTTAGTCGATAGCCTGCTCTATTGGCTACTTCATCTATCTTGTTAAAAGCAAGAAAAAATGGAAGATCACAAAGACTAAAGAGATTTGGATTTCGTGATGGTGGTGATGTTGTGTCACACCTGATGAAAATCGTTTATAATAAGACGATAAAGAAATAAAAAATGTAGATTATTTATCATATGTTCACCAACCCTAGCCACGATGGAAGCGACATCCTTTGGGTTGGAGCGAGGCGGCGGAGCGTAGCGGAGCCGTCCGAGCGACAAGCCCAAAGATACAGCGGACAGCGTGATAAAGCTCCTAAAAAAAACTATTGCATCGTATCCAAAAAACTCCTCTTCTCCACTTTATCCAAAGCTTTTGACAGTTTAATCTTTCTTTTTCGTCGTGAAGTAAAATAAAGAAATTATGAAAAAATTGCGTATCGCCGATTAACTACACATCCCTTGTAAAAACATCAGTTGAAACTTCGATTTCGGTTGATGAAATTTTCTTGATTTCATGTTAGGTTTTGGAATTTGTAAATCTTTAGGGTTTGCAAAGAAATTATTGGTTTTCAGATTTTCTAAATTATTTTTGAAAGAGATAGTCAAGACCACTTCATTCAATTTTAAATTGGACAAATCGTCTTTTAGAAGTATATAAATGCTTGCGTTTTGGATTTTGTCTTGAAAAACTCCGCTTTGTTTGATAAAGCAAAGCTTTCCAATTGCCCAAATAATCAATCGATGACCAAGAATCCACTGGCCAACAATCGTTGAATTGCCAAATTAAAGTTCCCATATTGGATGGCTTATTTCGACGGTGGGCTTCGATGACGATTTGCATTCCGCGAGCTTGCATCAACTGCGAAACATCATTGTACTGAACAAAATCGCTTGGGACTTTGTAATGCCTTTCCATGTATTTATTGATAATTTCACAGCCGCGGGGAGGCTTTTGATGCGTCTGAATAATTGAATTTCTAAACTTAAATATGCTTTTCTCGAAAACATTACTTTGGTTGTGTAAATTTTCGCCATAAGGATAAAAACTTCCCGCAAATGCAAAATCTTGCCAAAGGAGAATTTCGTTTTCGTCGCAAACCTTGTAAACTCATCATCTTCGTAGATTCCCCCTTTATTTTTAATTGTAAAGTGACTGCGATACTCCCAATCTTTCTTTATTATCCATTGCACTTTTTTTCGTTTTCGTCCCTAAAAGAATCTGGAATAATTTTGTTCGCCATTAAATCGGTACGAACCGCCCTGGAACAGAGGCTTTTAGATTTTTCATCCTTCACATCTTTGAATTCCCAGTTTGCGGAAGAAAGACTTCGCGTGGTGGATTGAGGCAACAAAAAATTTAATCCTATAAAAAAAATGATGAATGAAAAAACTTCATGGCAAATTATATAAGTTGTTGCAGTAATTTTCTCAATTCTTCAACAACAATATTTTCGGAATCTGATGAAATACATGCCGAATGTAAATAATCAAAATCTTGTCAATTTTCACTGACAAGATTAATATTTAAAAAAATACGAAAACAGTTTATGCTTGCTTTCTACGTTTCAATTCTTTTTCGATAAGTCCTAACTCGCGACCGGTTTGTCCTGCAACAGAGGTATTTTCTTGAGCTCTTCTTGTAAGATAAGGCACTACATCTTTCACGGGACCATAGGGTAAATATTTGGCAACATTATAAGCTTTATCTGCTAGATAATAGGTGATATTATCGCTCATCCCATACAATTGACCGAAGTATATGTGTGGATTATCATTTGCTAGATCTTTCGTCTTCATTTTGTCCATAATTAGCTCGGTCGATTTTTCGTTATGTGTACCGAAGAATGCGGAGATATAATCGAGATTAGCCATCATAAAATCGATTGCTGCATTGTAATTATTATCTGTTGCATCTTTATTAGGCTGGATTGGATCTGGGTAAGACTTTTCTATAGCTCGGGCTCTTTCTTTTTCCATATAAGCACCGCGAACGATTTTATAACCGATGAAGTAGCCTTTTTCCTTCGCTCTTTGAAGATGTTCTGCCATGTATTCTAGACGACCCGTTCGGTACATTTGGATGGTATTCCAAACGATTGGTTTCTCTTTATTGTACTTCTCCATCATCTCTTCGCAAAGTTTGTCAGCGGCATCTTGCATCCACGTTTCTTCTGCGTCAACCATCACTTTTTTGTCGCTTTCATAACACAATTTACAAACGTCGTCAAAACGCTTAACCACGCGTTGCCATTCTTCTTTTTGACTTGTTGTCAACTCTGCGCCTTTTCCAACTTCTTCATATAAGTCAATTCTACCAAAAGCTGTTGGCTTGAAAACCACAAACGGTATCGCCGGATTACCAACCGAAAAACGTACAATATCTTTAATTTCTTTACAAAAAGCCTCAAAAGCTTCTTCATCAACTTTTCCTTCGATAGAGTAATCGAAAATACTTCCTATCCTGTGTTTGAATAACGTTTTTACAACTTTCATACTTTCCTCACGCGTCTCGCCACCGCAAAATTGCTCGAACAAAGTTTGCTTTACAATACCATCAACAAAAGGAAAATTATTTCTCACCACAAAGTTAAGCATTGAAACACCTACACTTGTCAAACTTGGATTTTCGATCGCTTTGAACATCCAAAAAGCCTTCTTAAGTTGCGCATCTGTTTTATCTGCAAAGGCCAGTTTAGTATCATTAAAAATACTCATATCTTGAATAAAATTTGAATTCTCAAAAATAAGCATTCCTAGGCATTAAAACTTGAATTAAGTCGAAAAATAATACATTTTAAAAACCTATTCTTGATAAAAATTCTCATATTTTTGCAAAAAAGCATTTTATGATTACTTTATTAGACGATGAATTCGCGGGATTAAATCAATTTTTAAACGACAATTCGACGAGCAAAATTTTCATTTTGGTTGACGAAAACACCCACGAATATTGTCTTCCGATTTTGCTTGCTAATATGGAAACCAATGTTCCGTTTGAGATTATCGAAATAGAAGCTGGTGAAGAACATAAAAACATAGAAACTGCGGTTCAACTTTGGGAAATCCTTTCGGAGTTTGAAGCTGACAGAAAAGCTCTTATCATCAATCTTGGAGGAGGCGTTATCACTGACTTGGGTGGTTTTGTTGCTTCTACTTATAAAAGAGGTATTAAATTTATCAATATTCCGACAAGCTTATTAGCGATGTGCGATGCTTCCATCGGTGGAAAAACAGGCATCGACCATCAGTTTTTAAAAAATATCATTGGGACTTTCGCTAAGTCTGAGAAGGTCTTTATATATCCTCCTTTTTTGAAAAGCCTAGATTTTGTACAATTAAGAAGTGGTTTTGCTGAAATGCTGAAACACGGGATTATTGCTGATGCGAAGCATTGGGAAGACCTAAGCCAAATTGCAGAACTTAATATAGAAAGTATAAGTCCTCACATTTTCCGAAGTACAGAAATAAAACACGAGGTTGTCGAAAAAGATTTTAAAGAAGAAAACATACGCAAAAATCTAAACTTCGGACACACCGTTGGTCACGCCATCGAAAGCCTTTATCTAGCCAATAACCAATTACTTCCTCATGGTGAGGCTGTGGCATTGGGCATGATTATCGAGACGCATCTTTCTTATCTCAATCAACTAATTACTGAAGAAACCAGTTTAGAAATTATTCACAAAATTCAAACATTCTTTCCGTATGTTGATATTGTGGATTTTAGTAATGAGGCAATACTATCTTTGATGCATAATGACAAGAAAAATACTGATGCCAACATCAATTTTTCATTAATTGAAGGTATTGGAATTGGTGTTTTTGATCAAAAAGTAAGCGAATCTAAGCTAATATCTGCCTTAGATTTCTATAAAAGCTTAAAGAAGTAGTCAAGATTTACTACTATTTTCAACTAAAATGCGACTGTTTTTGACATTTTTGTAAACTAATAATAAACTATTAAATATCAACATCTTAATCTCAAAATTTTAACAAGCAACGAAAAATTATTGAATTAAATTTCGAAATAAATAAATTTTTGGCAAAGTATTTGAAAGTACTCTTGGCGTAAAACAAAAAATTAAAAATTGAAATTTAAAATTTAATATTATGAAAAAGTTATTTGTAGGATTAGCAGTTGTAGTAGGATCAATGTCATTCGCACAACAATTCGGTATCAAGGCGGGAGCTAATATTTCATCAATTTCAAAAGACGGGTTTGAGGACTCAAAATCAAAAGTAGGATTTTACGGTGGTCTTTTCATGAATGCACCACTTTCTGAACAATTCAGCATCCAACCAGAGGTTTTATATAGCCAACAAGGTGCTGAGGTTAAAAGAACTTACACAGCTTTAGGGAATACAACAACAATTGATGGTAAGTTAAATTTGGATTATATTACAGTACCTGTAATGTTCCAATTCAAAGCGACTCCAGAATTTTATATTGAAGCTGGACCAGAATTTGGTTTCCTAGTTAACGCAAAGCAAAAAGGAGATATTAAAGTTAATGGTAATACTGTAGCTTCTAATACTTACGATGCAAAAGACAACTATAACAGCTTTAACATGGGAGCAGCTTTAGGTGTTGGTTTCAACGTTACAGAAAACTTCGGAGTTAATGCTAGATACGTTGCTGGATTTACAGACATTAATAAAGATGGTAACACATCATTGCAAAACGATGATAACAAGAACAGAAATAATACGTTCCAAGTTGGATTGAATTATAAATTCTAATTTTGATATTATAAAAAGAAAAAGGCTGTCAATTGACAGCCTTTTTTATATAATCCTAATTCTTCACAAACTTTGAAGTCGTTTGCTTAGAATTTTCGTCGGTTACTGTAATCAAGTAACTTCCTGCTTTCAGCGAAGACACATCTATTTTATTATCTTTCAAATTTTCAGTTTTTATCAATCTGCCAGAGACATCAGAAATTTTCGCCTCTGTCAATTTGGAAGAAGAATTAATCATCAACATATTCTTGACTGGATTGGGATATATTTTAAAATCATGCTTAGCAACATCAGAAGTAGCCAGTGTACCTTGGGAGATCCTAAAATCATCAAGAATCAAATAATAATCGCCTGCCCCAGCTTGTTGTCCTGAAACGCGAAGTTTGAAATTTGCATTTTGAGGAACTTCGCCTTGCGGAATCTGATAAGAAAACGTAGTACAACTTAACACTTGATTAAAATTGACATTCCCGATTTCTGTATAATTAGTTCCACCATCTGCAGAGTATTCTACCTTCATACTACCTTCTACCACCTTTCCTGAGCCTAATGTATTGACACGATATTTGAAATTGATATCAATAGCACCTCCATTAGATGAAAATGAAGAAAAAGTAGTTGATCCTGCTTTGCCACCACTCCAGAAATTTCTTATTAACGCATAGGTTCCTTCGCAAACCGGCATGGTTTTACTTCTAAAAAAAGAAATGTTAACATAGTTCCCATTATCAACTTCAAAGCCTTGTGTGTCATTAATTTGGCTAAAAGATAAAGCAGCAATCCCTACCGCTAAAGAACATAAAACTTTTTTCATATAATTATTTTAAATTTTGGATTGCAAGGATAATCAAAATTTTAGAAATAAAAAAATCCGCAAGTAAAAACGAGCGGATTTAATAATATTTAAAGTAAAATCTTATTAATTTAGTTTTTTCTGAGGCATATTCATTAAGACTATCGCAAATAGTATCATTGCAATGCCGCACCATTGGATGGCTTCTACTTTTTCACCTAAAAGGATGAACGCCATGGCAACTGAGACTGGCAATTCCATAGAACTTATAATACTTCCCAATCCTAAACCAGCTTTTGGAAAACCAGAATTAAATAAAATAGGTGGTAAAATTGTTCCAAACAAAGATAAAATCAAACCATATTTAATAAAAATACTAAAGTCAAATGAACGGATATTAGCAGGATTATCCGAAAAATTAGAATAAAAAGCTTTTAATCCATCAACATAATAAGGACCAATCTGTCCAAAGACTAAAAACAAACTTACAATAATCCCTCCACCACAAAGCATGAACAAGGTCTTACGAAGTGGTGATGCGTAAGTTGCAATTGTATTGGCGGCAAACATTGTTGTAGCAAACGACGATGCAGCTAACAGTCCCCACATAATCCCTCGCCAATCCATGGCAATATCCTGATTGATAATATTGGTGGCCAAAAGTGTCCCCGCAAGTACAATGGCCACAGAAATCATTTTTCTAAGACTTGGTAATTCTTTTTTAATAAAGGCTTCGATTACAACACTGATCCAAACCGATTGCATCAATAGCACAATTGCCACCGAAACATTAATATATTGAACTGCTAGATAATAAAACAGACTGGTACAGCCCATTGAAGTCCCTGCAAGCAGTAACTTCTTTTTATCAATTGTAGCGATGTTTGGATAAGCTTTTTTAGAAAATTTATCTTGATAAAGATTTAATAATAACATCCCTAAAATTCCTAAAACAAATTGAGAGGTTGTTACTTCGGCTGTCGTATATCCTTCTTTGTAAGCCAACTTAACAAAAGTGGCTAACATCCCATAAAAGCTGGCTCCTAGTCCTACTAAGATCACACCTTTCAAAACATTATTCTGTTGCATAATTTCTTTTTAATCCAATGTCTTTTTGATATTTAAAAACAAAGGGGGACAAAATTACGCCTATTTTTTGAATCATAAAAACATCCCATAAAAAAACCGCTTCAAAAAAAATGAAGCGGCTTAGTATTTACAAGAGGATTAAGGATTATTTACCTTCTTCCATTCTCTTTTTCAATTCTGCTAGAGCGTCGATATCTCCAAGAGTTGATTTTTCTTCGTTGCTAGAAGATCCTGCAACTGCTTTGTTAGATGATTCTCTTACAGCTTTTTTCTCCTCATCTCTGAAGATACCTGTGTGAGAAACAACTACTCTTTTGAATTCTTTGTTGAATTCGATTACTTTGAACTCAGCAGTTTCTCCTTTCTTGATTTTAGATCCGTCTTCCTTCTCTAATAATCTTGATGGGCAGAATGCTTCAACTTCAGCATCTTCGAATTGTACAGAAGCTCCTTTATCATGAACTTCTACTGCAGTACCAGTGTGTACAGTACCTTCAGCATATTTAGTTTCGAATTTATCCCAAGGATTTTCTTGAAGTTGCTTGTGACCTAAAGAAAGTCTTCTCGCTTGAGTGTCTAATTCTAATACCACAACATCTAACTTATCTCCTACGTTGCAGAACTCAGATGGATGTTTGATTTTCTTAGTCCAAGAAAGATCAGAAATGTAGATAAGACCGTCGATACCTTCTTCTAACTCTACGAATACACCAAAGTTAGTGAAGTTTCTTACAGTACCTACATGCTTAGAACCTACTGGATATTTAGTTTCGATATTTTCCCAAGGATCTTTAGATAATTGTTTGATACCTAAAGAGATTTTTCTTTCTTCTCTGTCTAAAGTTAAAACTTCTGCTTCAACCTCATCACCAACTTTCACGAAGTCACCTGCAGATCTTAAGTGTGTTGACCAAGACATTTCAGAAACGTGGATCAATCCTTCTACACCTGGAGCGATTTCTACGAAAGCACCGTAATCAGCAAGAACCACTACTTTACCTTTAACTTTATCACCAACTTTAAGGTTAGCATCTAGAGCATCCCAAGGGTGTGCTTCTAATTGCTTCATACCTAACTGGATTCTTGTTTTCTCATCGTCGAAGTCAAGGATAACCACTTTTACAGTTTGACCATCTTCCAAGATTTCTGATGGGTGGTTAACTCTAGACCAAGAAAGGTCAGTGATGTGGATAAGACCATCAACACCTCCAAGATCAACGAATACACCGTAAGAAGTAATGTTCTTAACAGTACCTTCAAGAACTTGACCTTTTTCAAGTTGAGCGATGATTTCTTTTTTCTGTCCTTCGATATCAGCTTCGATAAGTGCTTTGTGAGATACAACAACGTTTTTGAACTCAGGGTTGATTTTAACAACTTTGAACTCCATTGTTTTACCAACGTATTGATCGTAATCTTTGATTGGCTTAACATCAATTTGAGAACCTGGTAAGAATGCTTCGATGCCGTGTACGTCAACGATCATACCACCTTTAGTTCTTGACTTAACAAAACCATTAACGATTTCTCCAGTTTCGTGAAGCTCATTAACTTTATCCCAAGCTTTAAGCGTTCTAGCTTTTCTGTGAGATAATTGTAATTGTCCTGTTTTGTCTTCTCTTTTGTCAACCATTACTTCAACCTCGTCACCTACTTTGAGGCCTGAGTTGTAACGGAATTCGTTAAGAGAAATAACACCTTCTGATTTGAAGTTGATATCAACGATAGCTTCTTTATCTGTTAATCTTACAACTTTACCAACGATAACGTCGTTTTCTGCAAGATCGTTAAGAGAACCATTGTAGATTTCTTCTAATTCTTTCTTCTCAGATCTGTCTTCTGCGTTAAGACCTGATTCGAATGAATCCCAATCAAATTGTTCTGGTGCTACGTTTTGGTTTAATAAAACCTCTGCTGAATTTGTCTCTTTTGACATAATTCTAATTTTAATTTGTATTCCTATTTCTTTTTAGTTTCAGCTAAAATGGACTAAAGAAATTCGGAAGATGTTAATTTATAATCATTTACCCCGCTGAAATCATTCCATAAAAAGTGGTGCAAAAATACAAATTTTATTTGAATTAGGATTATTTTACTAATTCTTTATTACTTATTTTTTAAATCTAGACTTTCTATTTTTATGATCTACCTCCTTAGAATGAAATAATACCACTAGAAAATCAAATCATCTACAAGAGCAAACCCAATTAATACAACGGATTAGTATAAAAAATAATGGGTACATTTTTTCATTTTTATATTAATAAATTACTACTTTTTTTCTATAAATAACATTGAACAAGTTACCTATTATACAGACGGACTAAGACATCCAAATAGTCTCCAGATCTAGATTTTGATGGTTTTGTAAACTTGAATTTTATTAAAGACTTTCAAACAACATCTTTGTTTCATCGAAAAACAATTCCAAGAAAAATTCTGTTACCTTTGCAACATGAATACAGAAATTATTCTTAAAAATTTGCAGATTCGGGAACTGAATCAAATGCAAAAATCTACTTATAAAGCTACCGAAAACAACCAAGACATTGTCTTACTCTCTCCTACCGGTTCAGGGAAAACTTTGGCTTTTCTGTTACCTGTTCTACGAAATTTAAAAACTGGTAAAAAAGGTGTTCAAGCTTTGGTGTTGGTTCCTGCACGAGAATTGGCTTTGCAAATTGAGCAGGTTTTCAAATCTATGAAAACCGATTTTAAAGTAACAGTTTGCTACGGCGGTCACGACAAAAAGATTGAAGCCAACAATTTAATTGAAGCGCCTGCTCTATTAATAGGGACGCCAGGACGTGTTGTAGATCATCTAAAAATGGAAAATTTTGACCCTTCAACAATTTCTACTTTAGTTTTGGATGAGTTCGATAAGTCATTAGAATTTGGTTTTCAGGAGGAAATGAGCTTTATTATTGAATCTTTAGGAAATTTAAAACAAAGAATTCTGACTTCTGCAACAGCCATGGAAGAAATTCCTGAATTTACAGGTTTACAAGGCGAAAAATACATCGACTTTTTGAAATTGGGTGAAGTGAAACCTGATATTCACTTCAAAAAAGTGATGACAACGGCCGAAGAGAAATTGGATACGCTTTTCCATTTAATTTGTAAAATTGGGAACAAAAGAACCTTGATTTTCTGTAATCACCGTGAAGCTGTCGATAGAATTTCGGAACTTTTAAAAGAAAAAGGCATCGAACGAGAAACCTTCCACGGCGGAATGGAACAAGACGAACGCGAGCGCTCTTTATTAAAGTTTAGAAACGATTCGGCGAGAATTTTAATTACAACCGATTTGGCGGCTCGTGGCTTAGATATTCCTGAAGTGGAATCGATTGTTCATTATCAACTTCCTGCAAAAGAAGACGCGTTTATCCACAGAAATGGCCGAACAGCACGTATGAATGCGAAAGGCTTCGCTTATCTAATCATGAAAGAAGGTGATAATTTTCCTTTTTTAGAAAACGATATTCCTGTTGTTAATGTGAATGACGAAACTAGAATTCCGGCACCTACACCTTTTGAAACCTTGTACATCAGCGCAGGAAAAAAGGATAAAATCAACAAAGTAGATATCGTCGGATATTTGATGAAGAAAGGTGAATTAGAAAAAGATGACGTTGGGCTAATCGAAGTTAAAGATACAACTTCCTACGTCGCGATTTCTCGAAAGAAGATAAAGGACGTGATTAAAAAATTAGCCAATGAAAAACTCAAAGGCAAAAAAGTAAAAATGGAAATTGCTTATTAATTGCTTATTAATTTCTCATTAAAAAAAGCCAATAGTTCTTTGCTATTGGCTGTTTGTTTTGGATAAAAATTTCAATCTTATTTTAAAGTTAAAACTCGACAATAATTCCCATATAAGGCAAAACGTGCTGTCTGTCTTGCTTTTCGTAAGTTAATTGATAAGTTTGATCCTGAATTGGCGCCGAAGGATTGCTCACAATTCCGTTACCGTTGCCATCTCTTTCGATATTGATGACGGGTAAATTACTAGGACTTTGAGATCCGTAAAGATTTACAACATCTACATAACCAGTAATTTGCCATTTCTTGAAAATCCATTTTTTCTCTGCACGAACATCTAATTGATGAACCAAACGGCCTCTTCCGGTGTTGAGTAAATTGTAATCACACACTGGTCCGTTCGCAACATTCCAAATATTTACCATGCTGGATCTAGAAGTATCATATGGTGTTTCTGGAAAACCGCTTTGCATTCTGAAACGGGCGCTTAGGTTCCAATTTTTACCAAAATATTTGCCAGCCGTTAAAGATGCAATATGTCTTGCATCCCAAGATGAAGCTAGCATTTTGCCATTTTTGTCATTAAATCTAGAATACCCAAATGTATAAGCGAAAATTCCGTAAAAATCGTTATCTGTACGTTTTTGAGCTAGCAACTCAAGTCCATAAGCTTCACCTTTTGAGCGCGAATCCAAAGGTTCGAGACCAACAGCACTTCCCGAAGCTCCTAGATTGGCTAGACTTACTTGATTCCTTAATGAAAAAGGATACTGACTGTATTTTTTGTAATATCCCTCCAGCGTAATTCGTAAATTTTGATCGCCGTTATATTCTGTGCCAACAACAAACTGATGGTTTTTAATGTACTTTAAATTATCTTTATTGACGTAAGAATTATTAATTGTAAATCCTAAAGCGGTAAATGGTGGTAATTGATAGTAAATCCCGGTATTAAAGCTCACTCCCCAATGTTCATCAATTTTATAATTGAAAGCAATTCTTGGTGAAAATTGATCCAAAGGATTGCTTGTTAATTTTGAATAGGAAGCTGCATCTAGCCGAATTCCTGCCGAAACACTCAATTTATTATCGAAAAATTTATTGGCAGTTTGCGCATAGAAGCCGTATTGCATAAAACTAAGGTCGGTTTCGTAAGCGTCGTTATTAATGCTATTTTGAGAAATATAACGGTTGACAGAATGGTTGTAATAATTTAAAAATCCAAGATTGGCACCCGCGCTCCATTTAAAACTTCCCATCGTCCAATTTCTGTCGATTCTTATTTTGTGTTCCAACTCTTTAGAATGATAATCAAGGATTAAATTTTGAGGTTCTTCAATGTTTTTAAAATATTTTGTAGCTTTATTATCAAGCCAATTTCGACTGAGCGTAAAAAGCCAATTTCCGTTTTGTACAAGATGACGGTAACCCACGCCTAACGTATAATTTCTTTGCGGAGAACTAGGAAGCCTATCCAGCAAAGCGTCATTTTCAGGTGTTTTCTTTGCATTAAAGTTAAGTTTAAAATCATCAATAGCTCCAATTCCTAAAAAATATAATTCGTCACCAGATTTATATTTTTTTGATACCTTAAACTGTCCGTCATAATATGAAGGTAAAAAAGGCAAGCCAATCGATTTAAACATCATCTGAAGATTGGAGCGACGCGCAGAAAACAATCCTGTCCAAGATTGATCTTTACTCAAAGGGCCATCCGCCATCAGCTGCATATCATCTATTCCCAAAACAAATTTGTAGCCTAATTTATCCTTTCTTGCTTCTCGAAAATTAAATTCAAACAAAGAAGAAAGTACGCCATTTCTTTTCGCCGGAAAAGCGCCACTGTAAAAATCAACATCTTTCAAAAAATCAACGGTGATAATGCCGCGTGGCCCACCAGAAGCACCTTGCGTTTGAAAATGATTGATGGTCGGCACTTCAATGCCATCGATGTAATATTTATTTTCCATGGAAGAACCACCACGAATCAGTAGATCATTTCTGAAACTTGTGGTTGTAGCAACACCTGGAAGCGACAAAAGAGCTCTAGAAACATCTCGATTAGAACCTGCATTTTTCTGAATTTCTTCGCTGGTAATAGAACGCAGAGAAACTGGACTTTCGGGCGTCGTTTTGTATTTTCTTTTGCTAAGCACGACTTCCGCAATATTAGTTTCGGTAGCTTGCAGCTTTGTTAAACCTACAGAATAACTTAATTTTTGGTTCGGAACAATGTCTATATCATACAAATAAGACTTTTGATAATCGTCTGCAATAATTTCGAAAGTATAATTTTTAGCGTGTAAAGAATCGATAGAGATGCTTCCAACACCTTCGTACACGCGGTCGGTCTTTACATCTCTTACTTTTCCGGAAAGTGGTTTGTTATCGAATTGATCGTGTAAAGAGATGCTGATTCCACCAGTTTGCGCCATTAATCCTGCAGAAGCGAAAGAAACTCCCAGAGCTAATAAACTTTTTACTTTCATAATTTTTTTATTTTCTTCAAAGATAAGATTTACTTCTTCAAGGTCTTCTCATTACAGTAATTTCATTAATTTTGTATTTATTTACATTTTTCATGAAAATTAATCTACCTGACAAACTTTATTATTCTATTGGCGAAGTTGCAAAAGCATTTGACGTCAATACTTCTTTAATAAGATATTGGGAACAAGAATTCCCGATTATTAAACCTAAAAAGAATAAAAAAGGGAACCGATATTTTACGCCAGAAGACATAAAAAATTTAAAGATGATTTACCATTTGGTGAAAGAAAAAGGATATACGTTGGACGGCGCACGCATTGCGTTAACTACAAATACAAAAATTTCTGAAACTGTAAGTATCCTCGACCGGCTAGAGTTTGTTAAAGCGGAACTTAAAAAACTAAAAAAATCATTGGACACACTTCCTGAATAAAAAAAATGCTAGCCTTGTGGTTAGCATTTTTGTTTAAAAATTAAAGAGATTGTTGTGTACTTACTTTTATTTCTACTCGTCTATTTTTTGCTCGTCCCTCAGGGTTGTCCGATCCATCGGGATTCGTATTAGGTACTATTGGATCTTTTGCACCTTTTCCTTCTGTCAAAATTTGATTTTTAAGACCTTTATTTTCTAACCATTTTTTAACGGCATTTGCTCGTTGATCCGATAATCTTTTGTTATAATTGTCAGAGCCTTTTGCATCGGTGTGACCTACAACCAAGACAGTGGCCTCCGTTTTTCCATTGATGTCGTCAAATGCTTTTTGCAACTCTGCATCAGCTTCTGGTTTCAAAACCGCTTTATCAAAATCAAATAGTTGGTCGGCGGACAAATTGATTTTAATATTAAGGTTGCTAACATTTCCTGTCAAACTACTTCCTCCATTATCAGAAGATTCCATTGTAGTCGTAGGTTTTGTTTCTTCAACCATTTCGTTTTGGTTGTCCGTCAAAACATGTTGTTGGACAGAGTCGGATTTGATAACAACTGTCGTTTTTTCGGTTTTAGTACAAGCCATAAAACCTAAAGTAGACACTGCTAATATATATGAAAACCTCATGACTATCGTGTTATTGGGATTGCATCAAATGAATCAAAATCTGGGATATTTAACGTAATCGTTTTGCTTGTTTCTGGCGGCGGTGCAAATTTTAAACTAACTGAAACGCCATTTTTTTTATATTTTGTTGAGAATTGTATTCTGTCGGAACCAGAAGATTGTAGAGGCGATGCTTGATACTTTCCTTCATCATCTTTTAGAACATCATGTTTTTTTGCTTCTGCATCATCCACGTAGTTAATTTGGTTAATATTGATTACATGAAGAGGCGTATGCTCATCACTTTCTTTTACTGCCTTAACATTTAATTCGACATATAAAACTTTACCAACAACTTTAGCCTTCGTTACAGAGATTACCTCGCCATTTAAAGATTTTGTGCTTAACGCAACAGGTGTTTCAACTTGCGTTTTCACAATCTCCTCGGGAGCTTTCTCTTCATGCTTTGTAATTTCGGAGCTTGGGGCACTTTCTACCGATTTTTCTTTCTTTGCGTCTTTACACGCAACAAGCGCGAGAGAAGCAATGACAAATACTAACTTTTTCATAATTTTTATTTTTTGGTGTTTGTAAATTTTATCCTAAACTATTGACAGCTTTTCAGTAAAAAATTCATAATTAAATTTAATCATAATTTAAAAATTATAATAAAAACAAAATATTCTATATAAATATTGTAATTTTAACAGTAAAGACAGACATCATGAAAACACAATTTTCCTATCGAATGAGAAGAAAACAAATAATTGCTTTAATTATAAGTAGTTCGTTTCTTTTAAGCCTTCAAATTACATTCCATTTTTACAAAAATCAATTTTCTAAACCCACAGAAAATATTGAATATCTGACGTTTGCACCAATTGAAAGGACGCAAAAATCAATAACACCGTTTAATCCAAATGACTTACAAATCGAAGATTGGCAAGATTTAGGGTTCACGGAAAAGCAAGCTTCAACTATTCTGAAATACAAAAATTTGCTTGGCGGAAATTTTGTTTCGAAAGAGCAAATAAAAAAATGTTATGCTATCTCGGAAGAAAAATTCGAAGCGCTCGAAGCTTTTATTTTATTGGAGAATAAAGAAATGGCAGAAAAGTCTAGCCACTCAAAAATTGCAAAAAATTTGAATATACATGGGAAATTCGATCCTGATCAACTTTCGCAACAAGATTGGAAAAACATGGGCTTTTCGGAAAAGCAGGCCGGTGCAATTTTGAAATATAAAAACTATCTCGGCGGAAGTTTTGTGTCAAAAGAAAAACTTAAAGATTGTTTTATTATAAATGATGAACAGTATGCACAAATGAAGCCTTATCTACTACTTCCTGAAAAAACGCCTAAAAATTTCAAAGCTTTTGCTCAAATTAAAAAAGACATTAAATACAAAAATTTTGATCCCAATCTTTTAGAAATTGATGGTTGGAAAAAACTTGGTTTCAGTGATAAACAAGCGCAAGTCATTGTTAATTATCGTGACAAAAACCTCAAAGGGAGTTTCCGCAGTTTGGAAGACTTTAAGTCATGTTTTGTTATTTCGGAGGAAAAATTTAATGATTTAAAAGCTTACATTATTCTCAATCCCAACAATTTTAAAACAACAAATTCCGAAAAAATCATAGTAAAACAAGAAACTGACTTCTCCAAATTAGACTTAAATAAAATCAGTTTTAAACAACTGATAGAATTTGGTTTTGATGAAAAAGCAGCAGGAAGTTTTATTGGTTTTCGTAAAAAGCTGGGCGGATTTATCAACACACAACAGATGCTTGACACTTACAACATCGACAAAGATCTCATGCAGAAGTTGATAAACACGTGTAAATTATCAACTGATGAGGTCCAAAAATACACGCTGGTCGAAGCGCCTGAAGAATGGCTTAAAAATCATCCTTACTTCAAATATTCGGCGGACAAAATTATCTTTTACAGAACAACCTATCCCGACGATAGGAAAATCTGGAAGTTCTTAAAACTAAAACCAGAATATGAAACGAGAATGCGTTGGTACACTAAATAGGTTTAAATTTTAATGTTTAGAGTTTAATGTTTAAAACAAGGTTAATTTTTAATCCTAAAAAAACAGCACCTCAAAATTGAAGTGCTGTTTTTGTAATATTTCTTAAAATTATTATTGAAATAAATCTTCTTCTACTGGTTTTTCAACAGGATATTTTTCTGTAAAACATCCGAAGCAATGATTCGTAGAACCTAAAATCTCCTGTAAATTAGGAACCGACAAAAACTCCAAACTATCAACTTCTAGATAATCTCTAAGCTCATCTTTGGTCATATTTGCCGAGATTAAATCATCTTTAGTCGGCGTATCAATTCCTAAGAAACATGGCGCAATAATGGGCGGCGAAACACTTCTAAAGTGAATTTCCTTAACACCTGCTTTCTTAAGAATTTTAACCAAACGTTTTGACGTCGTTCCTCTAACAATCGAGTCGTCGATAATCACAACACGTTTGCCTTTAATTTCGGAAACAATTGGATTTAATTTAAGATTAACATAATGCTCGCGCATCTCTTGCGACGGAATGATAAACGATCTACCGATATAACGATTCTTGATCAACACTGGACGGAAAGGGATACCCGAAGCTTTTGCAAAACCAATTGCAGCGGGAACACCAGAATCTGGGACACCAATTACAACATCGGCTTCTACTGGCGCTTGCTCCCAGATTTTCATACCAGATTTCTCACGAACTTCGTGCACATTGATGCCTTCCAACATCGAGTCAGGACGTGCGAAATAAATATATTCGAAAGAGCAAATTCTGTTTGTGCAATTTTCTTTTACCAAATACGATTGAAGACCTTCTTCGTTATCGCTTGTATACACGATTTCGCCTGGAAGAATATCACGCACATATTGTGCACCAACACCGTCCAACGCACAAGATTCCGACGCTACGACAAACGTTTTTTCGTCAATCGCTCCTAAAACCAAAGGTCGAATACCGTTAAAATCGCGGAATGCAAAGAATTTATTACGAGTAACACCAACTACAGAATAAGCACCTTCAATCTTTTCCATCGTCGCTTTAATGGCACCACGAAGTCCAAGATCTAGGTTTTTCTGAATTAATCTTAAAATAACCTCCGAATCCGAAGTCGCACGGAACACGACACCTTCCTCCTCCAACTCTTTTTTGAGTTGTTTGGCGTTGGTCAGATTTCCGTTATGTGCGATGGATAGGATAATTTGGTCATATTCATTCTTTGCAAAGAACGGTTGGTAGTTGTATTTCTTTTTGTCGCCCGCCGTCGTGTAACGCGTGTGACCAATAACACAATTTCCCATAAAAGTTTCTGGATTTTCGATGGTTTTAAAAACATCCAAAACCAAACCTTCATCTTTTACAGAATACATTTTTCCATCGTTACCAACGGTAATGCCGCAAGCTTCTTGCCCACGATGTTGCAATGCAAAAAGTCCAAATTGTGATAACGAAAATGTGTCTGTATTTTCGTCGGAGACCAAACCAAAAATCCCGCATTCTTCTTCCATTTTGTCAAATGGATAAGCGCCAGCTTCTAGTTCTTGATTTTTTAATTCTTCGAATTCGTTATAGCGATTCTGAAAGGCATATTTTGGTAACGAACTGAAGTTTTGAAATTCTAAATTCATTTTTAAATTTCTATAGAATTTATGAATTAAGTGCTTTTTGTAATCTATCGTATATCTCTTCGTAAGCTTCTGTAACTTCTCCAAGATCTCTTCTGAAACGGTCTTTATCCAACTTCTTCATCGTATCTTTATCCCAAAGACGACAAGTATCTGGTGAGATTTCGTCTGCTAAAACAATTTTCCCATCCGAAGTTTTTCCTAATTCGATTTTAAAATCAACAAGGATAATATTCATTTTGTCAAATAATGCGATCAATAATTGGTTGATTTTGTCCGTTAAAGCGTACATCTCTTTTAGTTCATCATAAGATGCAGCACCCAAAAATACAGCGTGATGATCGTTGATTAGCGGATCTCCTAACTCGTCTTTTTTATAGCAAAGATCAAAAATAGTCGCGGGCGCCTTTAGACCTTCTTCTACACCAAGACGTTGCGCCATGCTTCCCGCAACATAATTACGCACAACCATTTCCAACGGAATGATATCTACTTTTTTCACCAATTGCTCGATATCACCTAGCTTTGCAATAAAGTGTGTTGGGATTCCATTTTTTGCTAAGTATTCGAAAATTAAAGTTGAAATAGCATTATTTAATTCGCCTTTTCTCGCGAAAGAACCACGCTTTTGTGCATTGAAAGCTGTTGCATCATCTTTGTATCTTACAACGACTTCGTCTGCTTTGCCTGTTGCGAAAACTTGTTTTGCTTTACCTTCATAAAGCATGTCTTTCTTTTCCATTTACTCTTCTTACTTTTTTACTTTTAATTTATTTCTATACAAATTTACGGAAATAATTGGTTTAAATCTGAACCAAAATCCCTGTTAAAATTGCGATTCCAAAACTTAATAATGTTCCTATCAATACGTATTCTGTCAATTTTCGTTGTTTAGCTTGCGCCAAATCACTAAACCTAAAAACCGACTTTGCAGCAATCATAAAACCTACACCTTCCCAATGGTTTACAATTATAAAAACGAAAACCATCAATCGTTCCAAAATTCCGATATATTTACCTGCATTGGCTAAAGAATCTGTTTGTACCGAATCTTTATCTTGTGGATTGGGCGTCCAGAAACTTATCAATAATTTAATAATAATAGAACAAGGCGTCGTTAGGAAAGTAGCTGCTGTAAAGAGTTTGAGAGTGGTTTCGTTAAAGATAATACTCCAATCTATATTTTGTTGAATGATTAAACTCAAAGCAATAATTACGGCAATATGTAAAAATTGATCTATGAAAAACCATAATCGTTTATTTTTAGATTTTTGAAATTGAAGTTTTGCAGCATCAATCACAAAATGTGTTATGCCAACAAGCAAGGCAATCCACCAATAATTAAGGTTCCACAGAAATACGAAACTCAAAATTGTGTGCAACAACACATGAATGTACAAATACGGACTTGCGAGTTTTTTTTGCTCTTTATCTTTAACCCACGCATTTGGCTGGAAGACGAAATCCCCTAGTAAATGAGCCAATATGAGTGGTAAAAAAATCATTTTTGCTGAGAGATTAGTTGTCGATAATAAGCTTCGGTCTCCATCAAAAGATCATAGTTAGCGCGTTTTAGACGTTGGCTAATGGAGGATTGTGTCAAGTTAAGTTGCTTTGCAGCTTCGTCTTGGTTAATGTCTTTTTTATTTAAAAACAAGTCAACAATTTCTGCTGACATCACACTCCAACTATCGACGGTTAAACTCACCCATTTAAAAATAAGGTTAAGTTGAGCATCTAACTCTGGCTTTTCTGAAGCGATGTGAAGATTAATTTTTTCTGCTTTTATACGTTCGAGATTGCGTCCAGAATTGACAAAAGCACTGCCATTACTTTGTGACACTTTATCCGCGACGAAATTTTGATCACCTAAACCAATCGAAATACGAACGTCTAAATCTTGGATTTTTTTGACGCCAGCTTTTATTTTTAAAAATTCTAGAAAAGCATCTTCAGCATTTGGAATAAGATACTGAAACTCGTCACCGCGGTAGTTTTCCCACTCTTGCGGCGTTTTTCCTTCAAAAATCTCTTGCAAAACTTTGTACCAAACTTCTGCCCCGAATTTTTGAGAGTCAATAATATCGCCTGTGATCACCGCTTTCATTGTACAAATATAATAAAAATCGCTAATATTTTAAAATATAATACAAAAAGCTTATAAATTAAAATATTAGCGAAAAACATTATAATCAATAAATATTAGCGAAATAACTTATATTTCTTAAATATTAGCGAAATAACTTATCTCTTGATAAACTGCTGAACTTTGTCATCCAATTTTAAGAAATAAACACCAGCAGCTAGATTAGCAACATTTAGTGAAGCATTTTTGGCACTTATTGCTCCTGACTTCACCAATCTTCCCATAGAATCTAAAATCTGGAAATTAGTAATAATTTGATCTGATTTAACATTCAAAATATCTGAAACTGGATTTGGATAGATGCTTGTATTTGTTAATAAACTCAAGTCTTGCGATGCTAAAGATCCTAAATTCTGACAGTAATCTATTGGATAAGATTGCCATTCTGCGACATCATAAGTTTTAGTTGGATTTTTAACACTTGCCAAACGGTACAAAGATTTATCCGTGTTCGTATTATCGATTCCTTTATTACCAATGGCATCAACAGGTAAATTTTTGTAGTTTAGCTCTACATAATTGTACCCCGAAAATGTCAAAGCTGGCGACGCCGATTGGAATCTTGCACTTTCAGTTGAATAACATGTCAAAGTTGCATTAGGATTTATCGCTACAAAACTTTCACCATGCGGCAGAATCCCTTCTAGTTCTAAAGGTTTTTCAAAATAGTAGTTCACACCACTTTTATATTGCGCAGATAAGCGATAATTTTTAAGATCAATATCGTGCCCAGTGAGGTTTTTAATTTCTAAAGCACGATTATTAGAGCTTCCTTCAATATATTTATCAATCATCAAATCGCTCGCATACGCATCATTTTCCAAAGTCGTTGTTGACAGTATGTTACCTTGCGGACTCTTCAAATAAGCATTATTATATGCGATAACGCTGAAATTATAAGTGGTTAAAGGTAGCAGACGATCGGCAACATATTTATTAGAAGAAGTTTTACCGATTAAAATTCCGTCTTGGTAAATTTCGTACCCAACAACCGTTGGATCTGGACTTGGCGTCCATTGCAAACTAGCAAAATAGGCAGAAGTTTTGGTCGAGACTACATCCGAAACCGCTTGTGGCGCAGTTGTCGAAATATTTTGATTCCAAATTACATTAACCCATTCTGGATGATCGATAAAAGGATTTCTATTTTTCTGAATTTGATAAACGTAATTATTACGATCAATTTCTTTTTGCGAAACAGGATCTAGATTATGCCAATTAATCAACATTTGAATATACCATTTTTCAAAAGCTTGCTCCTCGCTTCCATTCAAAGGGTTTTGATCTTTTTTAGGATCTGCATTTGTATCAAAATTAAAACTTCCCAACTTGCCTTCATAACGAACCGCAAAATACAGTAAAGATCTAGCTATATCGCCTTTAAATTCGTTAATTGGTTCATAAACTCGACCTGTATAAGTAGCGTTTGGTATTGCGATATTACCAATTTTTGAGATATTCGTAAAAGTATGAAAAGTTGTTGATCCCACTACTCCATAAGGATAATTACTTCTCAACTGATTAATTCTTGCATCCGTCGGAATCACAAAAAATAAATCCGAATACATTGGGTAATTGCTATTAAATGTACTTTGCGGCATAATATGTTCACGATTCCAGCCAAGACCTTCAGCATTAGCAGAGCCAATCATTTGACTAAAATTGTATGCATAAGCATCTGTACCAGTCGGGATTTCAGAATACATATCCAATAAACTTCCATCATTTTCATAATAACGATCGACGTCGGTTGTTGCATAGAAAGTTTGCAAATCACCATAATTCCAGCTAATAGGTTTGGCAGAAATAATGTCGTGTAATTTAGACTTCAACTGGTAACCAGAAAGATTTTCGGTACCGTTGTAATAACCACCTGTTTGTCCAAAAAACAAACTTGGTAGAATTAATAATCCAAAATAAAGTTTTTTCATACTCTAAAATTATAAAGGCGTTAAAGATAATTAATTATCTTATGAAAAATTGAAATAGATTATTAATATATTATTAAAAGCTAATAAATTAACTATTAATAATTTAACAAACTAAAACCCAATCATTAAAAAGAAAAATTTTGTCTCCATTCTAAATTGAGTTATATTTGGAACTCAATAAATTAATATGGACAGCACAACTATGGACAACTTAAAAATGGTCGCTGAAACGGCTAGAGAATTTGCAGAAAAAAATATCCGCCCAAACATTATGGAATGGGACGAAAGTCAAACTTTTCCAATAGAACTATTCCACCAATTAGGAGAAATGGGTTTTATGGGCATTGTTATTCCTGAACAATATGGTGGTTCTGGACTTGGATACCACGAGTATGTAGCAATTTTGGACGAAATTTCTCAAGTTGATCCATCCATTGGACTATCTGTTGCTGCACACAATTCACTTTGTACCAACCACATCTACGAATTCGGGAACGAAGAACAACGTATGAAGTGGCTTCCACAACTAGCATCTGGTAAAGTTATCGGTGCTTGGGGACTTACAGAACACAACACAGGATCTGACTCTGGGGGTATGTCAACAACTGCGGTTAAAGATGGTGACGAGTGGGTTATCAACGGTGCTAAGAATTTCATCACACACGCTATTTCTGGTGATATTGCTGTTGTTATGACAAGAACAGGAGAAAAAGGCGCTAAGAATAATTCTACAGCTTTCGTTTTAGAAAAAGGAATGCCAGGTTTCTCTTCTGGTAAAAAAGAAAATAAGTTGGGAATGCGCGCATCAGAAACTGCAGAGCTTATTTTTGACAATGTACGTGTACCAGATTCTCACAGATTGGGCGAGGTTGGAGAAGGCTTCAAACAAGCGATGAAAATCTTGGATGGTGGTAGGATCTCTATTGCTGCTTTATCTTTAGGAACTGCGAGAGGCGCTTACAAAGCAGCTCTTAAATATGCTAAAGAAAGACAACAATTCGGGAAATCAATTTCAGAATTCCAAGCGATTAATTTTATGTTAGCTGACATGGCAACAGAAATCGATGCATCAGAACTTTTAATCCAAAGAGCTTCAACTTTAAAAATGGCTAAACAACCAATGACTAAAGAAGGTGCAATGGCAAAACTTTACGCATCGGAAGCCTGTGTAAGAATCTCAAACAATGCTGTACAAATCTTTGGAGGTTACGGTTATACGAAGGACTTCCCGGCTGAGAAATTCTACAGAGATTCTAAACTTTGTACCATTGGTGAAGGAACTTCAGAAATCCAAAGATTGGTAATCGGAAGAGATATCACAAAATAGAAATACATTTATGATCGACACGTTTTAATTTATGATTAAATAATTGTAGACACGAACCAAAAGATTTTAAATAAAAATAAAGACCGGAAAATTGTTTCGGTCTTTTTCTTTGCACCTTAATCATTATATTTGCTTAAACTTTTATAAAAAAATGGACAAAATAGATAGCTTGAATCAGGTAGGAGAATTTCATAAAACCTTTAAAGCACCAATTCTGGATACGCCACAAATCCCATCTAAGGAACGTTGCGATCTAAGAGTCAGTCTTTTGCAAGAAGAACTTAACGAGCTAAAACAAGCGATTGCAGATAATGATTTGGTAGAAATTGCAGATGCACTTTGCGACCTTCAGTATGTATTGTCTGGTGCGGTTTTAGAATTCGGGATGGGTGACAAGTTTGTAGAACTTTTCAACGAGGTGCAACGTTCTAACATGTCCAAAGCTTGTTCTACAGAGGAAGAAGCAGAAGCAACAGTCAAAAATTACCAAGACAAAGGTGTTGATGTTTTCTTCGAAAAATCGGGTGAAAAATATAATGTTTATCGTAAAGAAGACAACAAAGTTCTGAAAAGTATCAACTACTCACCTGCTGACCTTAAGTCCCTTCTATCTTAATTATTAAAGACAAAGAGATGATAAAATCAATTTCAAAACTAATGTTGTTTGGGGCTTTAGCGTTAAGCTTGCAAAGTTGTTTCGCACAAAAAGCTGTCGTTAACCGTGAAGTTGACACGCAATCTGATGGCAAAATGTTATTAGGAGAACAAACTTTGGAACAGTTTAAAAAAGAACCATTTTCGGATTGGTATGACAAAGAATACAACGATTACAAAATAGATGAAGAAAGCTTGAAAGCGCTTAAAAAAGAAAAAGTTTCGGGTTATTCCTACATCATATTTTTAGGAACTTGGTGTGGCGATAGTCATCGAGAATTTCCTCGTTTTATGAAAATTATGGACGCCGCGGGTGTTAATGCTAACAAAATCCACATTATCGCCGTTAATCGCAAAAAGGAATCTCCAAATGGCGAAGAAGGACTTTTTAATATCCAAAGAGTACCAACTTTTATCGTTAAAAAATACGGAAACGAAGTTGGCAGAATTATTGAATATCCTGAATCTGGATTCTTGGAAAAAGATCTCTTAAATATTTTAAAAAAGAAAGGTCAAACTAAAATACAGCCTGAGGTTAATGAAAAATATTAATACAGTATTATCTTTTGTGGTTGGAATTCTTCTAACCATTTTTTGTCTATTAGCGTGGAAAGGTTTCCACAAAGAAGAAGCTGCCGTCATCAACAAAGATTATTATCTGCTGACCAACCAAATCACCAAAATGAACAAAATGGTGGTTATGGAACAGGATTTCTCTAGCTTCCAAACGCATAAGAGCAAGGCTTTTTCTATTGGTGGTTATGATGTTTTGCCAAAAGAAATGGTGCTTTACACCACCGCAACAGCGCAGGTTTCTTATGACTTAAAGAAGATGAAAATAGATGTCGATACCGTTAATAAAAAATTGGTGATTGATGCACTTCCACAAGCGGATATTAAAGTTTTTCCTGATGTTAAAATCCACTTTATGGACGATTATGCGATCAACAGATTTAGCCAAGCCGACATCAACGGTATTATGGATTCTGCTAAGAAAAACATGGAGAAAAACATTGATTACACCAAACTAAAACAGGAAGGAAACAAACAATTAATCGATAATCTTAACGAGATTTTTGTTCTCGCAAAAGCTCTCAATTATAAAATTGAAGACCGAACTAACACTATAAAACTTCCTGATTTATAAAACAAAAAGTCCCGAGCTATTCGGGACTTTTTTATGTGTTAAAGTTAAATCTTTTATAAAATTTCGCAGGTTAATCCACGTTCGGACAGCATTTGATTCATTGGTTTTAATAAATCCAAATGGCCTGTCTTCACGGTACATTTTCCTTTGTAATGCACCAACATTGTGCATTGTTCGGCTTGTTCTAATGTATGTTTACAAATGTCTATCAAACAATCGATAACAAAATCAAACGTGTTGACATCATCATTGTACAAAACCAGTTTGTAGACTTCGTCTTCTTTTTCCAAAACCGAGACATCTTCTTCGTGTTGTCGTTGTGGCTTGTCAAAATAATCGTGATTATAAATTTTCATTGATTTTAAGAATTAAAAATTATGAAACTTTTGGTTAAGCTTCCACGTCAAAATCGGGTTCGTGCGGGGTATAGATCAACTCGACAACTTCCACACTTTTGTTTTGCATTTTAAGAATTTTGATGTGGTAATCGTTGCAATCAAACTCTTGATTTTCTTCGGGTATATCTTCCAATTCTTTAAGAATAAATCCAGCCAAGGTATTATACTCCGACTCGTCTGACAAAGGAAAAGTTTTTGGCAAAAACTCATTAATCTCTTCCAAAGGTTGCGTTGCTTGTACCCAGTAGACATTTTTAGCAACTTCGTCAACGATTTTTTCTTCTTCGTCTTCCTCATCTTGGATTTCTCCAACCAGTTCTTCCAAAATATCTTCTAACGTGATAATACCTTCTGTGCCACCAAACTCGTCGATAACAACTGCAAGATGTTGTTTTTTCTGTTGGAAAATTTTAAGCAAATCCGATATTTTTTTGCTGCCCACCACAAAGTAAGCTTCACGCATCAATCGTTTAAGATCATCATGAGACAGCTCGCCTTTGCTTTTGATATATTCGCGGATAATTTCTTTAGTGTAAAAAATACCAATAATATTATCGATAGATCCTTCGTAGACTGGGATACGAGAATATCCGCTCTCCATCAACTGGTTGATAATATCTTCTCGATCATCTTCTATATCAACAGAAACGATATTCTGTCTTGGGATCATAATTTGCTTCGCATTGTGATCTGTAAAATCGAAAGCGTTCTTAATAATTTCGTAGTTTTCTTCTTGTATCTCGCCACTGTCTGCACTTTGTTTCACCAACAATTGCAGTTCTTCGGTAGAGTGTATATCTTGATCCGTAGCAGGATTAATATTAATCATTCTTAAAAAACCATTTGATAATGAATTCATCAACCAAATAAATGGTTTGAAAACATTATAAAACAAACGAAGTGGTGTTGCAATAAAAAATGTGGTAGGCTCAGACTTACGAATGGCAATCGACTTTGGCACCAATTCTCCAAAAACAATATGCATAATTGTAATTAGTAAAAAACTACATACCACAGAAATTGTGGTAATGGTTGTCTGGGAACTGCTTAAGTTAAAATAGTGAAAGGCATCTTCGATAATATGATGCAGAGCACTCTCTCCAACCCAACCCAAAGCTAGAGATGCTAGGGTAATACCTAATTGTGTGGCTGACAGATACTCATCAAGATGTTTGATAATATGCTCTGCTTGTTTTGCCATTTTGTTACCCTCAGCCGCTTTTAGCTGAATCTGTGAATAACGCACTTTAACGATTGAAAATTCTGCGGCTACGAAAAAGCCATTGAGTAGCACTAATAAGAGCGCAATAAGAAGTTTGACTAAACTATCGGGGTCCATTTAGAATTTTAAAAATATTTTGGCAAAGATAGTTAAAAAATTGATTGTAGAAGTTTTGAAACCAAATGGTTGATGAAATTAAATTTCAACTCATTATGGTTTTTTTTAGAACTTAACAAAAATTCAGAGCACAATAAAAAAAGGAATCCGTTTCTCAACGAATCCCCTTTCATTATTATGTAAAAAACTTCTCAAAATACTAATTGATACTTTCTTTGCCGGTAGTTTTTGCTTTGTTCTGAACAGATTTTGGTTTAGGTTGTTCAAGGCTGCCTCCAGAATTTTGTACAGCTTTTTGATTTGCTGATACTTTAGTTTTTGAACTCAAAGATCCTTCATCACTCTTCGAACTGTTAAAGTTGATTCCTCTGTTTTCAGGAAATTTATAGGCTTTTGGTTCGATGTATTTCCCAATCATGTTCGCAGGCTTTGCTTCTTCGGCTTTCAAGGTATTAACATTTTGCATGTAAGGATCGTTTCGTACCCCCTTCACTTCCCAGCTTACTTCGACATTAGGTTGATTGGTACTGATTTCGAATTGGTTGTCGGATATTTTTTTAGAAATAATTGCCTGTGCAAAAGTTCCGATCACTGTTAACTGATATCTGAAATCCTTATTGATGGTACCAAAATAATCTGGTAATTTTACGGTTGCTTTCCCGTTTGCATCAGTTTTTGCATTTCCACTGTAGATATTCAGAACTTCGTTGCTCTCTATTGAAAAATGGCGAAGAATTTTGTTTTCAGGATCTAATGGGTGATCAATTGTAAACGCTTTTACTCCTGTTGCTGTGAAATTTCCTCCCACATGAAGACGAGCAGTTGGTGTACTCATGTTAATTCCCACATTTCCCGTGGTATTTTCAATAGTTAATCTTTCACCACCACCTTCTAATTCAAAAACTTGCAGGTTGTCGTTTGCGGGATTATTTCTAATATTCCATTGTCTTACACCATTTTTTGCAAAACGCAGTGCTGCATCTCCATTAAAAGCATCAATATCTATTAAAGAGTAACTTGAGGTGGATTTGTTTCTAATTCCGGTTAAACCTCCATGTACAACATCTAGTTTATAGCTTGGTAAATTCGTACCAATACCAACTGCGCTGCCATCATCACTTATTTGTGAATCTCCCAGCTGTGTTCCAGTTGGTGAAAATTTAGAAATTTTATTCACGGTTCCCGAAATTCCTGCAACAGATTGTGCAGTTTTTGCGCTCAATGCATAAGGAACACTTAATAGTTGAGAAGTTGATATAAGTGAATAAGCAGTTCCGCCGTTCGGATCAATTTCCGTTTTTACAAAATAGGGACCTGTGTTCCAGTTAATTCCAGCTAAAGTGCCGGTAATTGGAGTTCCAGAACCAATTTGCAAAGTAAGTAGACCGTTTGCATTTGTCGTTGGATTTGGGGTGAATGATTCCTGGTAAACCACAGTTCCAGATGCGGAAGTTTGCAAAATGCTTACTTTCACCCCGATACTTTTATTAGCGGCAAGTGCATTTCCTGCGCCTCTTACGATCGCTTGATAACTAATGAGATTCGGTGATTGCGCATAAATTCCTTGGAAAAGCAAAAGAATAAAAATCGCAAGCACTTTAAGAGTAAAATTTTTCATGGTTATGTTGTTTTTAGTTGTTATTTTTTAATGATTTGGTAAATTACTTTTTGATGATTTTAAATGTTTTCAACACGACATTTTCAGCTGAAACTTTCAAGATATATATTCCCGAAGGACTTTGCTGCAAATCAATTTGTGACTCTTTGCTTTGAATTTTAGCATTTCTAATCATTTTTCCAGACGTGTCGAAAAGTTCATAAGAGGAACTTCTTTTGGCAAAATCTGCAAAATTCAAGAATAGAATGGATGAGGTGGGATTGGGATAGACTTTCATTTCCACCGTAATGGATGCAAAATTATCCACACCCAGTGTCGTGATTTCAAAAGGTTGCTGAACTCCCTGAATAATAGAATTATTACCGGCAATTACAGTTTCCTGAAAAACCTGCCCTACCGAATAACTGAGGCTACCCGTAGCGATCCCTACATCGCCTCCGGATGCGTTCACCGAAGTTTGCGCTCGGCAATTACAGAAAACAGCAAAAGCCAAGAGCGTAAATAAAGTTTTCATGGTTAGTGTTTTTTAAAAAATTGGTTATTAGTTTTTTTGATGCTCAAAATTCACGAGAAAATAATTATACTACAATATTTTTTGTACGGTTTGCACGAAATTCTGTATAAATGGTTGCGGAAACTTCTTATTTCGAAAAAAACAATTCTCAAAAAAGCAGTTTTGCACTTACTGGTAAAAAGAGGAATAAAAATTATTCACATTTAATTTTTAACTTTGAATAAAACTAAACCAATGATTACTGCAATTTTAATTGATGACGAACCCGACGCATTAGAATGCTTACAGTGGGAATTGGAAAATTTCAAGGACGAAATTCGAGTTGCTGCAACCTTTAACAATGCCCACAATGCCATTGAATTTCTACAAAAAAATGAAACAGACGCCGTTTTTCTTGACGTTGAAATGCCGGAAATGAGCGGTTTTGAATTCCTGGAAAAGTTTGCTAAAAGGAATTTTGCGGTGATCATTACAACCGCTTATCAGGATTATGCTTTGCCTGCAATCAAAAAACAATGTCTTGACTTCCTGCAAAAACCAACCGATTCCGCTGCAATAAAGGAGTGCATCAATAAAATTAAGAACTTTAAAAACGAGCACCTTTTCAGCAATTATTTTGAAGAAAAACTCTACCGGAAAGCAGAGAAAGAAGGCCACAAAAAAATCATCATCAATACCGACGGAAAACTGATGTTTCTGCAGCCCGATGAAATCATCTACTGTGAAAGCGACGGGAACTACTCCACCATTTATCTTGAAAACGAAAAAAAAATTCTGATATCAACTCCCCTAAAACAGCTTGAAGAAAAACTTACAGACGATTTTTTCAGGATTCACCATTCGTATATCATCAACATGAACAAAGTGCAGGAATATTTGAAAAACGACTCGTATGTGATTTTGAGCAACAATATTAAAATTCCGGTTTCAAGGCAGAAAAAATCGAGTTTCTTGGACCGTTTCTGAACTTATACTGATGAAAACCATAGTTGCTTTTCTGCTATCATTTTTTTCGTTGTTTTTCCAATCGCAGGAGACCTTCAAGGATATTACCCGAAATTTAAAAACCGACAACGCGCTTTTAGATACCACTTACAGAAAAATTTCCGGCGACACGGTTTCTTTGCGAAAACTCCTGACCTTAAGTGAAAAAAATAGAAATGGGACTGCCCAATCGTTTTTCTTGAATAAACTCGGGGTGTTTTACCGCGACAAATCTAAATATTCAGACGCTTTTAATCTTCATCAAAAAGCGCTAAATATTGCGAAAAGCAATGATAATCTGGAGCAAATCATCATCAGCGAAAATTTTTTGGGCGTTGTTTTTCGAAGAAAGGATGAAATTATTCCGGCGATTGAACATCATCAAAAAGCGCTGGAACTAGCAGAATCCATCAAAAATCCAAACGAAACCATTTTACGGAACGTGGCAATTTCGTGCAACAGCCTGGGAAATGTTTACCTCACCATGAACCATTTGGATGACGCCCTGCAATACTTTCAAAGGTCGCTAAAAATTGAAAAAAAAATTAACAATAAATTAGGTTTAGCAATAAATTACCAAAACATCGGCGGAATTTTCGAAAAGAAAAATGACCTGGAAACCGCATTAAAAAATTACCAGCAATCACTTTTTTACAACCAAAAAATCAATTCCGAAATAGGCAGACTCATTTGTAACAACAGCATTGGGAGCGTGTATTTAAAACAAAACAATCTGGCAAAAGCCGAAAAGTACATTCTACCTACGATACCAAAAGCAGAGGCAATTGAAGATAATTTCTATATTTCGCTTTCTTACATCAACACCGGTTGGCTTTACTTGCTGCAAAGTAATCCCAAAGCAAAAAGTACCATTTTAAAAGGATTGAATATTGCCGAAAAAAATGATTTCATTTCTTCAAAAATTGATGCTTATGAACTGCTGTCCCAACTTTACCAACAGGAAAAGAATTCAGATTCGGCATTAAAATACTATAAAATTTATGCTACGGAAAAAGAAAAGTTCAACAACCAGAGCACTTTGCGAAGCATAAGCGAATTGAAAAACAAATATCTCCTGGAAAAAAGAAAAAATGAAATCAACGAGCTGAAAACGGCTAAGGAAGAAATGATGATCAAAATGAACTCCAACAAAGTTGTTTTTTCGGTCTTGCTGCTGTTGTTTATTATTGGTAGGATTTTTTATTATTTCATAAGCAGGCAAAAACAGTTGAGGCAAGAAAGGAAAATGCTATTGATGGAGCAAGATTTGATCTGCCTGCAAATGAATCCACATTTTATCTTTAATGCACTGAATTCAATAAAATCGTTCATCGTTAAGAATGACACCCAAAATTCTGTATTTTATCTCAACAAATTTGCAAGAATTTTCCGAAATATCCTCACTGGAATACAACAAAAAGAAACGACTTTAAAGCAAGAGCTGGAAAATATTGAAAATTATCTCTCTATTGAAAATATGAGATTTGGGGGTTCAATTTTTTATAAGATAGAAGTTGATGAAACCGTAGATTCCGAATCGGTAAAAGTTCCTGCATTTCTTCTGCAGGTCTTTGTGGAAAATGCAATTTGGCACGGTTTGGCATTAAAGAAGGGAGATAAAATACTGATGGTGAAAATTTCTAAAATCCAAAACAACCGACTATTCATCGAAATTATTGACAGCGGAATCGGCAGAAAAAAATCACAGGAAATTAACTCCGCAAATTCAAACCGGAAAGAATCGCAAGGGTTAATTATTTCTGAACGAAGACTTGAAAATTTTTATGCTAAAGAATATTCTTTAAAAATTCTTGATTTGACCGACGAAGAAAAAAATGCGACAGGAACTTCGGTGCAATTGGAAATCCCACAATAAAAAAAGCACCGAAAAACCTCGATGCTTTAATATAGATTTCTAAAATTTCTTACGAATTCTTCAGTGCTTCAGCTCCTGAAACGATCTCAAGGATCTCGTTTGTAATGGCAGCTTGACGAGCTTTATTATAGAATATTTTTAATTCATTTCTCAAAGCCTCCGCATTGTCTGTCGCTTTGTGCATCGCAGTCATACGTGCTCCATGCTCAGAAGCTACAGAATCTAGAATACCTTTGTATACTTGCGTCTTAATAGACTTAGGAATCAAAGTTTCAAGAATCTCTTGTCTTCCTGGTTCGAAAACATAATCAACATTAATTTCTGATGTTTTCGCAGGCATTGCGATAGGAAGGACTTGCTCTGTTACAACCTCTTGAGTTGCTGCATTAATAAATTTGTTATACACTAGATAAACTTTGTCAAATTTACCAGTCGTATACTCATCCATTATTTTTTGAGTCATTTTAGCAACATTCTCAAAAGAAAGGTTATCGAACAAAGAACTGTGGTTTTCGAAAACTGTTTTGTTTCTTCTAACCGCATCGTATACTTTTTTACCAACCGTGATAATCTCAACATTGTGATTTTGGTGGTTAGAAAGTTGGTGGTTAAGTTCTTTAATAACCGAAGAGTTGAAAGCACCAGCAAGACCTCTGTTAGAAGTAACAACGATGTAAAGAACATTCTTCACTTCGCGTGCTACTGCGTATTCTGAAACATTTTCGGAGTCAGAGCTAGAGCTAACGTTTTCTATAATTTCTTGAAGCTTTTCAGAATAAGGTCTTAGCATTACGATAGCATCTTGCGCTTTCTTTAGTTTCGCTGCGGAAACCATTTTCATCGCGCTAGTAATCTGCATCGTAGATGAGATGGACGTAATTCTGCCTCTAATTTCTTTTAAGTTTGCCATATTGTATTTAGTTGTTGGTTGTCGGTTGTTGGTTGTTAGTCTTAGAAATTTCCATCAACTATCAACCAAAAACCATCAACTAATTTTTATTAATTATATTTTGCAGATAAATCTGTAGCAACTTGCTTTAACACACCAGTGATATCGTTATCGATTTTACCAGCTTTAAGCGCTGACATAACTTCTGGGTGTTTGTTTTTAAGGAACTCAACGTACTCAACGATGAATTCTTTAACTTTATCAATTGGGATATTTTTTAACAAGTTTTCTGTACCAGCGTAGATCATCGCAATTTGATTTTCTACTGGAAGTGGTGAGTTAACTGGTTGCTTAAGAAGCTCCACATTTCTTTCACCTTTTCCGATAACTGCAAGTGTAGAAGCATCTAGATCTGAACCGAATTTAGCAAAAGCTTCAAGTTCTTTGTATTGCGCTTGGTCAAGCTTCAAAGTACCAGATACTTTTTTCATTGCTTTGATCTGTGCGTTACCCCCAACACGAGATACAGAGATACCTACGTTAATTGCTGGACGAACCCCAGAGTTGAACAAGTCTGACTCCAAGAAAATCTGTCCATCTGTAATGGAAATTACGTTAGTTGGGATATATGCAGATACGTCACCCGCTTGCGTTTCGATAATTGGAAGTGCTGTTAAAGATCCTCCACCTTTTACTAATGGTCTTAGAGATTCTGGAAGGTCGTTCATTTGAGATGCGATTGTATCGTCAGCAATAACTTTAGCAGCTCTTTCTAACAATCTTGAGTGAAGGTAGAATACGTCTCCTGGATAAGCCTCACGTCCTGGTGGTCTTCTTAATAGCAAAGACAACTCACGGTAAGCAACAGCTTGTTTTGATAAATCATCATAAACGATTAATGCTGGACGACCAGTATCTCTGAAGAACTCACCAATAGAAGCTCCTGCCATAGCAGAATATACCTGCATCGGAACTGGATCCGAAGCGTTAGCAGCAACAACAACTGTATAAGCCATTGCGCCTTTATCGGTTAATGTTTGTACGATTTGCGCAACTGTAGACGCCTTTTGTCCGATTGCCACATAGATACAGTATACTGGTTTCCCAGCATCATAGAATTCTTTTTGGTTGATGATGGTGTCAATAGCAACGGTAGTTTTACCAGTTTGACGATCACCAATGATAAGCTCTCTTTGCCCTCTACCTACAGGAATCATTGAGTCAATTGCTACGATACCTGATTGCAAAGGTTCAGTTACTGGTTGTCTATAGATAACACCTGGTGCTTTTCTTTCAAGAGGCATGTCGTAAAGATCTCCTGTGATAGGACCTTTACCGTCGATTGGGTTACCCAATGTGTCAACAACTCTTCCTAACATACCTTCTCCTACTTTGATAGAAGAAATAGTGTTAGTTCTTTTAACAGTATCTCCTTCTTTTACAAGTTTTGATTCACCAAGTAGAGCCACACCTACGTTGTCTTCTTCAAGGTTTAATACAATACCTTCAACACCACTTTCGAATTTTACCAATTCTCCGTATTGTACGTTTTCTAAACCGTAAACACGTGCAATACCATCACCGATAGAAAGTACAGTACCTACTTCCTCTACGTTAGATTGCGTATCGAAATTTGCTAATTGTTGCTTCAGTATCGCGGATACTTCTGCTGGATTTATTTCTGCCATTTTATGGTTGTTTTTTCTTAATTAAGTTGAAATTCTTTCTTAATGTTATTAAGTTTTGTTTTCACAGAAGCATCGATTTGTTTATCTCCAACTCTAAGGATATAACCTCCCAAGATTTCTGGGTTGATAATACTTTCTACTTCGAAATCTGTATTGTTAGGAACCAATTGAGAAGCCTTAAGGATGTCTGTAACTGTCTCTCTTGACAAAGCTGTTGCTGATGTTAGAGATACACGTTTTGTCCCTCTGATATCTTCAACTTTGTTGATAAATTCTTGAGCAATATTTTTAAGTTGAGACTCACGTCCCTTCTTAATGGTCAATTTAATAAGATTTTGTGCAACAGGTGAGAAAGCTCTGAAAACTTCTCCAGCAACTTCAATCTTCTTTTTAGCATCGATAAAAGGCGTATCCAAAAATTGGTTTAACTCTTTTGATTGAGACATGATTTTCACCACATCTTGCATCTCTGTGAATACTGCATCAGTACTACCTGCTTCTTGTGTAAACTCAAGGAGACCCTGTGCGTATCTTTTTGCAACTTTAGATGTTAGCATTGTTCTTAGTTAAGGTTAGACTTGTTGATTAAGTTTTCAACTAGAGCAGTTTGAGCTTCGTTGTTATCTAACTTTTGTTTTAGAATATTTTCTGCGATGCTTACAGATAAAGTACCGATTTGGTTTTTGATATCTGCCATAGCTGCGTTTTTCTCTGTTTGGATAGAAGCTTTAGCGTTAGCAATCATCTTCTCTCCTTCTACTTTAGCAACATCTTTAGCATCGTTAACGATTTTATCCTTCATCTCTCTCGCTTCTTTTAAGATCGCGTCACGCTCTAACTTAGCTTCACGAAGAATTCTTTCGTTATCTTCTTTAAGTTGAGACATTTCTTGACGAGCTAATTTAGCTTGATTAAGAGCATCTTGAATATTATTTTCTCTTTCTCTTACAGCACTTAAAATTGGAGACCAAGCAAACTTAGCTAACAAAGCTAAAAGCAAAAGGAATACAACTGCTGTCCAAAATAAGTTACCAATTGAAGGCGTTAATAAGTCCATTATCTAAATGTATATTAAGTTATAATTGTTTTAGTTTTAATAAAAGGATTCTACACACCAACCGTCTGTAGAATCCTTAATTGTTTTTATCCGTTACCTAGTAATGCTACTACGATACCGAATAGACCAGCACCCTCGATAAGAGCTGCTGCGATAATCATTGCAGTTTGGATTTTTCCTGATTGCTCTGGTTGTCTAGCGATACCTTCCATAGCGCTACCACCAATTTTACCAATTCCTAATCCTACTCCTAGAACTGCTAAACCAGCTCCGATTGCTGCGATACTACCTGTCATAATGTTATAATTTAAAAAGTTGCTTTCTATTAATTAATTTTTAGTGATCGTGGTGAGGCTCCTCAACCGCTGATCCGATAAACAATGCTGTTAACATTGTGAAGATATAAGCTTGCAATGCTGCCACCAAGACTTCTAACACATAGATGAATAATGTTAAACCTAAAGATACTGGCGCAATCATATAAGTTTTCATGATAAAGATCAACGCGATCAAACTCATAATAATGATATGCCCTGCAGTCATGTTAGCAAAAAGACGAATCATCAATGCGAAAGGCTTAGTAATAATTCCTAATAACTCTACAGGAACCAAAATAATGTATACTAAGATTTTACCACCGAAAGGCATGTTATTCCCTAATGGATCCAACATGTGCATCCAATATGTTTTTTTACCACTCAGGTTAACCACTAATAATGTAAACACCGCCATAACCATTGTGAAGGCAATATTACCAGTTGTGTTAGCCGCTCCTGGCACAAGTCCTAAAATATTAAGAACCCAAATAAATAAGAATAATGTCACTAAATAAGGAACATACTTTCTATATTTAACAGAACCGATGTTTTGTAAAGCGATATCATCTCTTACAAAAAGGATAATTGGCTCCATAAACTTCGCGACACCACTTGGGACAGCCGATTTTTTGTAACTAGCTTTCGTAGCGAATGCTAAAAGAATAATAATGATAGCCGCCAAAATCATCTGGGCAACCACTTTAGTAATAGAGAAATCTAAAGGCTTAGCATTAGTTGGATGTTCTACACCTTTTTCATCTTTTTCGATGTTAAGTGTTCCAGCAGCGTCAGTTTTATAAATTTTACCGTGGTATAGCTTATAATTCTCTCCATCAACGTTAGCAACCAACTCGCCTTCGTGACCGAATTTTGCAGAACTGAAAACCTTCAATCCATTATCTACTAAAATAACTGGAAGTGGAAAACCAACAGAGCTCTCGCCCTCTCCCCACATGTGCCAGTAATGACCATCAGCAATGTGATGCATAATGAACGGTACAGGATTGTACTTCTCTTCTTTAGCCGTCTCATGCCCTTCGTGTGACTGTGCAAACGAAAAACTTATTACGAATACATGAAGAAGAACTAACAGTTTTTTAAAACTCATGACTAGATTGATTTCTAAAATTTTTGCAAAAATATAAAATATTATCCGATTTTGGGAAACCTTTAACTTAAATATTTTTATGATATTCGTCTTGTTTTCTAACCAAAGCAAGCACTACCGCCACTTCCACAGCAAGATACAACCAATATATCGCAAAATATGCTAAAAGATTATTTTTAAAATCTTTTTCAAACAACGCAATATAACCGATTGCGAAGAGTTTGAAAACTACAAATCCTAAAAATATAAATCCAATAATATTTTTCTTTTTTAACCCAAAAACCGCTAGCATCGTTAAGACACCAATTAAGGTTATAAAAAACAACAAAAAATGTATCCTGTAACTCAAATGCATAATATCTTGATTCCCCAAAAACCACTGAATCAAAAACATTATCGCCGAAAACAAAAGGAAAAGCACCGCGTAAGTTGGTACGACATTTAAATTTTTCATTTTAGCAAAACTACCAAAAATAATTTAGAACTACTTTATTTATTATAAATTCATTATTTTTGCAAACCTAATTACTCAAAAAGATGTTCAACAGTTTACAAGACAAACTCGATAAAGCCTTACACAATATATCAGGCCGCGGAAAAATCACCGAAATCAACGTAGCGGAAACCGTTAAGGAAATAAGACGTGCTTTGGTAGATGCCGACGTTAACTACAAAGTTGCGAAAGATCTTACCAAAAGAGTTCAGGACAAAGCGATTGGTCAAAATGTATTAACATCGTTAACGCCAGGACAGTTGATGACCAAAATCGTACATGACGAATTGGTTGATCTTATGGGCGGTTCTCAAGAGGGCATCAATCTTTCTGACAAGCCAACCATTATCTTAATTGCAGGTCTACAGGGTTCTGGTAAGACCACTTTTTCTGGTAAACTTGCCAATTATTTAAAACAAAAAAGAAGTAAAAAACCTCTATTGGTAGCCTGTGACGTCTATCGTCCTGCTGCGATTGATCAGCTAAAAGTATTGGGTGGTCAGATTGGAGTTCCTGTATATACGGAAGACGGAAATCTTAACCCAGTTCAGATTTCTGAAAACGCGATTAATTTTGCTAAATCTAACAACCACGACGTTATCATCATAGATACCGCGGGTCGTTTAGCAATTGATCAAGAAATGATGAACGAAATCCGTAACGTTCATCAAGCTGTAAAACCTACCGAAACACTTTTCGTTGTTGACTCAATGACAGGACAAGATGCTGTTAACACAGCAAAAGCCTTCAACGATGTTCTTAACTATAACGGTGTTGTTCTTACCAAATTGGATGGTGACACACGTGGGGGTGCGGCATTAACGATTCGTTCGGTGGTTGAGAAGCCAATCAAATTCATTTCTACAGGCGAAAAAATGGAAGCGCTTGATCTTTTCTATCCAGAAAGGATGGCAGACAGAATCTTAGGAATGGGTGACGTTGTGTCCTTAGTAGAAAGAGCGCAGGAGCAATTCGATGAAGAGGAAGCAAAAAAGCTTCACAAGAAAATTGCGAAAAATGAATTCGGTTTTGATGACTTTTTAAAACAAATTCAGCAAATCAAAAAAATGGGTAACATGAAGGATCTTATGGGGATGTTACCAGGCGTTGGCAAAGCAATAAAAGATGTTGATATTAGCGACGACTCTTTCAAACATATCGAAGCGATTATCTACAGCATGACGCCAGAAGAAAGAAGAAAACCATCAACCATTAACATGCCTCGCAAACAACGTATTGCAAAAGGTTCTGGTAGAAAACTTGAAGAAGTTAATCAACTGATGAAGCAATTCGAGCAGATGGGTAAAATGATGAAAATGATGCAAGGCCCTCAAGGGAAACAAATGATGCAGATGATGAGCAAAATGCCAAATATACCAGGAATGGGCGGCGGATTGTTCGGAGGAAAATAATTTTTTTATTAATTCAATTTTTAGATAAAAAGTTTCGTAGAGATTTCTGCGAAACTTTTTTGTTTAAAATATACAACGACAAAACTCACAACTAAAATACGCCGATACAAAAGTAAATTATGAATAAACATTATCGGTTATATATAATGATGTGGAATAAGGTCACAAAAAAATGCCCAACCATGTTGAGCATTCTTTATATCGCTAAAGTAAAATTAGTTAAAACGGTAACCTATACCAACATTAAGATAATTAGCTCTAATAGAATAACCCGAAGGCGCATTCTTAAGGTGATTATTTAACTGGAAAGAATATCTTGCTTCAGCAAAAAACTTTGGTGTAAAGTCATAAGCTGCTCCTAAGGCTAATGCTATATTAGTTTTGTTATAATAATTGTCAAATCCAGCTGGCGTCTCACTTAGGTCAAATAAAAATTGAGGTCCAACTTGAAGATTAAACTTGGGATCCACATAATACTTCACCATTACTGGAATCTGAAACGCACTTGAGTCATCAATATTCGCATAATTAACTGCTGGTTGAATTTTCACTTTTTCTCCTGCCGAATACTCCGCAAAAAAACCAGCATAAAATCCTGTTGAAGAACTTGTCTCCGTAGCTTGTGGTGTTTTTCCTTTTGCGAAACCTGCTAATAATCCTGCATTAGCTCCAAATTTAGTCTATTGTGCACTGATTGTAGCAAAGAGCGCAAGAGCTCCTGTTAAAAATAGTTTTTTCATAGTTTATTTATAATTGATGTGCGAAAATACAATTATTTATTAATTTAACAAAATTTAACATAAAATTATTTTAAATATTACACTATTAAAGCAAATAAAAAGAGCAACCTTTCGATTGCTCTTAAAATAAATAATTTGTTGTAAAATCTTATTTGAAAAGATATTTAACACCAAAACTAACTGATCCTAAATTAAGACCAAAGTTGTAGTTGTCTACACTTTTAGAATCTTTGAATTTTGCAGATCTGTATCCGAACTCACCAAGCGTAGCTTCGATAGTCCAGTTAGGTGCAAGGATATAATCGATACCTGGCTTAACAACAACTCCAAATGCAGAGAATTTGTCTTTACCTATTTCTTGACCATTAATTTCAGCCTTTTCGTTACCAAATGCCATTGGCACTGATAATTGACCGAATAATAAGAAGTTATCAGATACATTCCAATATTTTCTTACTAATGGCTCAACAACGAATGCAGAAGTAGTATTCTTGTAATCAACTGTATTAAGACCGTTGAATTCTTTACCTTTCTCTGATTCCGACGTATAACCAACACCTACACCAATAGCTACGTTAGGCGCTACAAAATACCCTACAGTTGGAATAACTGAGAATGAATCATTAGTTACATCATTGTTATTATTTTTTTGACCTTGGTAACCTACAGAACCTGTGATAAATGTAGTCCCTTGAGCTAACTGCGCATTAACTGATGCGAAAAGTGCAACAGCACCTACTAAAAATAACTTTTTCATAATTAATTAAAAATTGAGAATACAAATTTATATAATTTGTTTTAACTTTTTTTAACAAAAATTATGAAATATATCAGCTATTTGGCTTGAAGAAATCAACTTATGTTATTTTAACATTAACAATATTTTACAAAAATATAAACAAAATAAAGAACGTTAGTCATCAATACATAAAGAAAACCATAGTAGTAAGAGTTTTCACTAATAATTAAGCATTTTAAAACACCTATTTTTTAAACGAATATGCATACCCAAAGTTGACAGCTTGAACCGTTCCACCTTTAACAGCCACACCAGTATAAAAGGCGATAACATCGTGTTTCCTTTAAATTCTTACCCCAAATATTGGTTGATGAAGAAAACCACCTTTTTTATTTTCGTTAATTACAACAGCATAACCGAGATTTAAACCAAGAGAGAATTTATCATCAAAATTATATTGAGAACTTACACCCAATGGAACCATACCAATTGGATCTGCTTTGAAAACTAATAAACGTCCCAAAAAAGTATAGGTATTTTTTTAACAAAATAAGCGGTGCACCCCGTCGTAACACTGAGTTCAAAATGTGGTGCAACCTCCCATACATAGGATAAATCTAAACCCACATTACTACTACCAGCTTTTTTTTAGAATCTCTTAAAGGCAAACCAACATGAACCCTATTTAAAATTACAATTATCTTGAGCCTTAAAAATTATTGCAGCAAAAGCCATTGCTAAAAATAATAATTTCTTCATAAATGTAAACTAGCCGCTACAATACAATCTTTCTTTAAAAAAAGACATAATAAAAAAGCATCCAAACATTGGATGCTTTATATAAAATAATATAACTATTTAATTATTTTCCAAAAGAATAAGCGTAACCTAAGTTAACAGAGCCTGCGCTTCCACCATCTTGAGAAATACCTCTGTAACTTAAATTAATTTCGCTAGGTCCAAAGTGATAAGCCGCTTTCGGCGCATAATAAAATCCTCCATCTGCACCTTCTTGTGTTGCAATACCATACCCAAGATCAACCCCTAAACTAAATTCTGGAGTAAATCGATACTGCCCAGAAGCTGCGATAGGAATAACAGTTGAATTATCCACTTTAATAGTACCAAAACCTGGCACGTCTTGATCTTTACCAAACCACATTTGAGCCCCAGAAGCAATACCTAAATTGAAATCCGTAGAAACTGGCCAAAGATAAGAAACGTCAATCCCAGCTGTAAAATTTGAATAATCAGACGCATCTCCTACAGGCAGTCCTACATTAGCACCTAATTTAAATCCTGATTGAGCATTCATTGCTCCAAAAAGTGCTAAAGCACCTACTAAAAATAACTTTTTCATAATTCTAATGTTTGTATTAATTTTTGTTTGATATTTTATTGGATGCAAATTCGAGACCAAATTATAAAATATGTTAAAATTTAAAATAAAAATTATAATATAAAATCAGAAAAACCTTTCTTTTAAAGCTTGTTTCAGAAGATTATCACTCATTAAAATTTTCGATTATGTTAATCTTATTTAACATTAAAATGATTAGATTGGTTATGATAAACGCCAAAAAGCTTTATAATATTCTAGAAATGTTATCTCCTCATTTCTCCAATTTTGATTGATGAATCACTTCAAAAGCGATTGCATCCGAATCATAAGTAACTGCTATATTTTGAGGTGTACCTTGTAATGTTAAATCATTTACCAACAACATATCTATAAGATTTCCCGCGAAAAAATTATTTATTTGGTTGATTTTGTTGATCTTCCTTATTATAAGCCAAGATAATTTTCTTAACCACCGGATGTCTCACAACATCTTCTTCTGTTAAATGCACAAAACCAATTTCTTCAACATCTTTCAAAATCCTCATCGATTCTCGGAGTCCAGATTGTTGATTTTTGGGTAAATCAACCTGGCTTGGATCGCCTGTGATAATAAATTTAGCATTCATTCCCATTCTTGTTAAGAACATTTTCATTTGAGAATGTGTGGTATTTTGCGCTTCATCCAAAATGACAAAAGCGTCATCCAAAGTACGTCCACGCATAAAAGCCAAAGGTGCTACTTCGATAACTTTCTTTTCCATAAAGCCTTCTAACTTCTCATGCGGAATCATATCACGAAGGGCGTCATATAATGGTTGCAAATATGGGTCTAATTTTTCTTTAAGATCGCCAGGTAAAAAACCCAAACTCTCCCCCGCTTCCACAGCTGGTCTAGTCAAGATAATCCTTTTAACCTCTTTATCACGAAGTGCCCGCACCGCTAATGCTACACTGGTATAGGTTTTTCCTGTACCAGCGGGTCCAATTGCGAAGACCATGTCTTTCTTGTCGGTTGTTTTTACTAATTTTTTTAGATTGGAAGTTTTAGCTTTGATCACTTTACCGTTAACACCTTTAACAATGATATCTTGATCAAAAACCAATTGCTTTTCTTCCTCCGATTTTATTTTTAAAATAGATTCAACATTTTTGAGGTCGATGCTATTATGTTTAGAGATAAAAGCAACAATATCGTCTAGTCTAGATTTAAGAACATCCAAAGTTTCTTGATTACCCATCGCAAAAATATAATTATCGCGACCCGTAATTTTAAGAGTTGGAAAGCTGGATTTAATTAAATTAAAGTATTGATTCTGTACACCATAGAAGATTTTTGTATCGATGTCAGATATTTCATAATTTAGTTCATACATATATTCTCAGAGTATTTTCCTAACAAATATATAGAATTGATTTGAGGAAAGCCTTGACCTGAGCATATATTTATAGTTAATTTTGCACAAAATAACAGAGATGCCAATTATAAGTTTAACTTCGGATTACGGAACCGTCGACCATCGCGTTGCCTGCATCAAAGGCAGTCTTCTTAGTCAGAACGAAAACATAAAATTGGTTGACATAAGCCACGATATCTTAGCTTATAATCTTCAACAGGCAGCGTATATCATAAGAAGTTCTTACAAAAGCTTCCCATCTGGCAGTATTCATATAATTTGCGTTGACAGCTTTTATCATAAAGACAGAAAAAATATTCTTGCAAAAGTTGATGGACATTATTTTTTAGCAGCTGACAACGGCGTTCTTAACTTAATTTTTTTCGATATTAAACCCGATTACGTTTACGAAATCACACTTAATAAAAGATTTGATGACACGATTAACTTTACGGCAACAGATATTTTTGTCCCTGCAGCTATCCACCTTTCTAATGGTGGTGTGCCAGAAGTTATTGGCCGTCCAACGCTAGATATAAAGGAAACTTTTTTTGTGAATGCGAGCTACAAAGCGTCCGAAAAAATGATTATAGGGGAAGTAATGTATGTTGACAATTTTGGAAATGTGATCTCAAATATCCATAAAAGTCTTTTTGAAAAACATGCTAGCAATTTCAAATCTTTTACGATTAGATTCAGGAATATCGTTTTGACAAAGATTTTTAATCAATACACGGATTTGATTCCGAATTGGGAACAAGAGCAAGAATATCACGGTAAATCTGCCGTAATATTTAATGATAATAATCTTCTCGAATTAACAGTGTACAAAGGCAGTCTTCACAATGGTGCCGCCTCTTTATTCGGCATGAATATGGGCGAAAAAATCTATATCGAATTCGAATAAAGTTTAAATTAAAAAAAGCGTTTGCATGATACAAACGCTTTTTTTTTACTTAACCTCCTAATAAATTATTTAACAAACTTTTTAGAAATAACTTGTCCTTCAATTGTTGCGTAAGCGACATAGACGCCTGCTGTAAGTCTACTAATGTTAATTTCAGAACTTCTATCAACGACAAGATCTGTTTTAACAATTTTACCGGTCATATCGAAGATCTCCAACTTATCAATCATTTTATCCGATTTTACTATTAAAGTATTTTTTGATCCAGCAACAGCTAATGAAAAGGCAATCGTTTTAACATCAATAGTAGATAATGATTGACATTCTACTTTCGCAATCCATCCTTTCTCCACAACCGAAGCGTTAGATGAAAAACGCACTGTAATTGCTCCTGTCGGATGTGTTGATTCGAAAGAACCTAAATTTTGCGTTCCCGAAATATTAATAGAACCGTTATGTAAAAAAGCTGTAGATGCAATATTAGGTCCATCATAAATTCTCATCATATCACCACCTTCCTCTGTTACAAATTCAGTGAACGTTAGTTTAATCTTATCGTTAGGATTGCTAGGTGTAAAAGTTTTAATAACAACTTCATTATTGCCATAGTCGCGATTTTCGCCTCCAGAATCTGTAAAATTATAGTTAGCCCCACACCATTGTGCATCCGTCATAATAAGTTGAGTCACAGCATAAGAATTTTCGGCACCACAATTAACACCAACACTTACATTATAATATGTATTAGGTTCCAAATTAGAAATATTAATTACTTTATTTGTTACAAAACCCGACTTAACAACAGCACCATCCGTTTTAGTAATTTTATACTTCCATTCGGTTCCGCCATTGTTATCGACAATTGTCGCTGTAAAAGAATTTGGCGTCAGGTTGGAAATCTGAAGATTAGACACCGTTGGATTACAACCCGTCACACAATCTGTATTAAGACAAGCTTTGGAGTCTACAATCTGACGAATTAATGCACCTGGCTGCGGACCAAAACCTAATGCCAAGTTAACACCAACACCACCTACTAGATGACAATAACTCATTATCGTTCCTTTTGCTGGAATTGGACCGTCACAACCTTCGGAATAACCGCCGACTGCACCACAACCATCAATTGGCGTATTATCACCATTCCATACGCATGCATGCGTATGGGGCGAACCTAGAGAATGTCCCATCTCATGCGTCATTGCCATTATAGTCCAAGAATAAGTTGGCACAGAAGCATAACTCATAGAAATTCCGGAGTAGGCATATTTAGAATTTGAACAAAGCGAGTTAAGATAAGCCACACTTGTAGTTGATGGATAATTAACCAAATGCGCTAAATCACCATTAAAAGTGGTACGCGTTGCACGGAATTGTGCTAAATTTTCGCCATAATCGCCTGTGTAAGGATCTGCAGTTGTCCAGATAAAAATCTCATGCAATGACATTTTAACACCATCATTATTGTATAAGGTTCCAATATTATTATGGATTGCTGTTATCCAGTTCGTAGTTTTAGTAACATCCCTCCCATTTTGAACATAAGGCTTATTACAGATTTCATAATAAATTCTTACGCAATTTTCGGTTGTTTGAGCGGTTTTAGAGATTGTCTCAGGATCAAAAGAAATTTTCTGATTTTGATTTTCCATTAAAGCATCAGCCTTACAGACAAATTGACTTTTCCCTGTCAAAGTAGCATCGGAATAGACAACAAAATCTTCGGAAGAGACCGCCTTTCCTAATACGACATTTCCACTCTTAAGATCAGAAGCCAATCCTACAACATCATCTTCAAAAAAGCTAAAGGCAACAATCGAGGATTTATCACCTTTAATGATGCCTTGGTAATATACACCTGGTTTATAATTTTTGAATTCTCCTTTGTCCGTTTGTACCGTCAAACTGTTTTCACCGCCAAAGATATCATTCTGTAACAACTCGACAGTAATCATTTTTTCACGAAACGGAAAAGTCATTTCGATAGCTTTTGGTCGTTTTGCAACCAAATTTTCTAATTGTCTCTTATCAAGATCTAGAACAATAGCATCAGTCGCAGATTGCTTGTATACAGCATTTTTACTGGCGTGCTCGTTTTTCTTAAATAGATTGTAGCTTTCAAAACTTTGTTTAGTTGTTTTGTAATCTAAAATTCTCTTGGCTACTTTTTGTCCAGATTGACCAAAAGATAAAGAAAATGCACAAAACAAGAAAATAACATGTAATATTCTTTTCATTTTTATTTTATTATTAATGTTTTGCAAATAAAAGATAAAAAAAACAATTTTGCAATTTACAAGATATTTGAGGTCTGTCAATTTTGTTTTAGCAATTAAAAGTATATTTGCAAAAATTTGACACGTGCTCTATTTGATTATCAAAGCGATTCACATTATTTTTATGGTCAGCTATTTTGCTGGAATGTTTTATTTACCAAGAATTTTCGTGTATTATAAAGATACCGACGATTTCGAAAATCCAAAACAAAATATCCTGCGCGAGCAATATGCCTACATGGCAAAAAGGTTATGGAACATCATCATCGCTCCTGCTGGTATCATCATGCTTACTTGCGGTTTGATTATGATTGGATTAAATACTGGTCTTATGAAAATGTCTTGGTTTCATTTAAAATTAACATTTTTGATCGGACTTTTAGCCTACCATATTTGGGCTTGGAAAAAAACGAAAAGCCTACAGATCTTAAATGGTAAAACTTTAAAAACCTCCAATATCAAACTACGACAAATCAACGAAATTGCAACGTTCTTACTATTTGGCGTTGTTTTTACAGTGATTTTAAAATATTACATTATCGCGTATTGGTGGCAATTATTAGTAGGTTTCATCGTTATTATCATGCTGATTATGGCAACTGTCAAATGGGTTAACAAAGGAAAAAAGTAAGTCTAAGTTAAAAGCGAAATATCAACTAAACAACACATACAAAACACTACAAAGAAGCATGTTTGCAATATTTAAAAAAGAACTTTGGAGCTATTTCGGAAACTGGAGCGCATGGGTGATCATCGGCGCTTTTAGTTTTGTATCGGCTTTATTTTTATTCTTCTTCGAAAACAGTTTCAACATATTAGACATCGGGAGCGCATCTTTACAAAGCTTTTTTGTGTTGGCGCCTTGGCTTTTGATGTTTATCATTCCAGCATTAACGATGCGAAGTCTGGCAGAAGAGCAACAATCTGGGACTTTACTTTGGTTATTCTCTCAACCTTTAAAAATCTCGGCTATCATTAACGGAAAGTTTTTTTCCGTTTGGACAATTGGCGTTTTATGTTTAATTCCGTCTCTAATATATTTTTATACCATTTATAATTTAGGAATTCCGGAAGGCAACATCGACATGGGAATGACCTTTGGAAGTTATTTTGGCTTAATCGTTTTACTTGGAGGTTTTTCGGCATTAGGAATTTTAGCATCATCATTTTCGTCAAATCAAATCATGGCGTATCTACTTGGTGTATTGCTTTGCTTTGTCATGTATTTTGGCATCGAACAATTAGCAAGTTACAAGTTGCTAGGTGGCGCAGATTTTATTTTACAGAATTTTGGATTTTATCAACATTTTATGTCTTTTACAAGAGGACTTATCGATACTCGAGATTTATTTTATTTTGTATTTGTAATGTTTATTTGTCTTAAAATCTCTCAATTTTCGGTATCAAAAAAGAAGTAAAATTTCCTATATTTTTTTAAAAAAAATGAACAAAAACAAAATCATATATACTCTAGTAGGACTTTTGCTATTGTTAGGCATTTTTGGCGTGTTCTACAAACGATTTGACTTAACTTCAGAAAAGCGTTACACACTATCGGATGCCACTATTAAGACGCTGGAATCCATTAGAAAACCTGTAATGATCGAAGTTTATTTGGATGGCGATTTCCCAGCTTCTTTTAAACAATTACAAAACGAAACGAAATTCCTTTTGGACGAATTCCGAAAGATCAATCCAAAAATAGATTACAAATTCCGTGATCCAATTGCCGAAAAAATCCCAATGGACACCTTGCAAGCAATGGGCATGCAACCGTCAATGTTACCAGACATCAAAGACGGCAAAATCACTAACATCGTGATGTATCCTTATGCTGCCATCAAATATGAAGACTACGGATTTGCAATTCCGCTAATTATCCAACAAACAGGCATCGACTCGAGTGAGCAACTTAACAAATCCATCGAAAGTCTTGAATATAATTTTGCTGCCAACATCAAAGCGATGACCGAAGAACAAAAGAAAAATATTGGATTTTTGGTTAACCAAGACGAATTGGGAAAACAAGAATTCACCAGCTTTGTCGAAATGGCTTTAGAAAATTACAATGTTGGCCCAATTATCCCAGAAAATAAATCCGAGCTTAGTCTTGCTGACATCCCAAAACTTCGACAAATGGACGCATTGGTGATCGCAAAACCTCGTAAAGCTTTCACTACCAACGAAAAAGTTATCCTTGACCAATATATCATGAATGGTGGAAAAAGCCTTTGGATGTTGGATGCCGTTAATGCAGAAATGGATACGCTTTTCCGATCCAAAAAGATTATGGCGTATCCTGTTGACATGAATTTGACGGACATGATGTTCAGCTACGGCGTTCGCGTTAATCCTGGTTTGGTTAAAGATATGAAGCAATCCGCCTTAATTCGTTTGGTGACTGGCGAAGTGGCTGGAAATCCACAATTTACGAATTTGATGTGGCCTTATTTTCCACTTGGTATTGCGCAAAATGAAAACGTTATAACGAAAAATATCAATCCTGTTAAGCTTGAATTCCCGACTTCTATCGATACACTTTCAAGAAAAAATACAAAATTCAACGTTCTATTTAAGTCGAGTGACCACACGATTACCAAGAGTATTCCGAATTATGTATCATTGTCCGAGATGGTAAAAATGGACAGCATTGGCGTAATGGAGCAAGCTTCTACACCTAAGATTTTTGCTGTGTCTTTGGAAGGAAAATTCCAGTCGGCCTATGCCACAAGAAGCGAAAAAAATGGCTTCCCGAATTTTAAAAATCAAAGTTCTGACAACAAAATGATTGTCATTGCGGATGGTGACATTGCAAGAAATCAAACCGTAAAAGGGCAAGCAATGCCGCTAGGCTACGATTATCTAACGCAGCAACGTTATGGCAACGAGCAATTCCTAAGAAACGCGCTCGATTATCTTCTGGACGATTCTAACTTGATGGCGCTTCGTAACCGAAACATCGAAATGCGCCTTCTCGACAAGGCACGTGTCGATGCCGAACGTCAAAAATGGCAATGGACCAATCTCCTTTTACCACTGGGTATTTTGGGCATACTAGGTGCATTATTTTTCTGGCTCCGAAAAAAGCAATTTTCATAATATAAAAGCTGTCGGATTCGGCAGGTTTTTTTTATTATTTTTAAGCTTTATTAAAACCAAAACGACAAATGGATTTTCCGAAACTTGAAACCGAACGATTGACTATTGATGCTCCAAAAGAAGCCGATTTAGAAAACATAGTGAAGATTTTGAACAACGAAATTTACTCTAAAAATACGATTAACATTCCGTTTCCTTACAGCATTGACAGCGCAAGGTTTTGGCTTAATCTCTCAGAAAATGGTTTTAAAAATGAAAATCAATACATCTTCGCAATTCGGTTAAAGGACAATCAAAAAATAATTGGCTGTCTCGATCTAGGTATTGACAAAAAATTTAATAAAGCTGAGCTTGGTTATTGGCTGGACAAAAATTTTTGGAACCAAGGTTTTGCAACTGAAGCTGTTATTAAAATTATAGATTTTGGTTTTAAACATTTAAAACTGAAAAGAATTTTTGCGACACATTTTGATTTCAATCCTGCTTCAGGAAAAGTTTTAGAAAAATCTAGAATGAAAAAAGAAGGCGAGCTGAAAGCTCATACTAAAAAAGGAAACATGTATCAAAATCATATTTTGTACGCGATAATTAATGAAAATTTATAATCTATTAATCGTGATTTAATCCAAAGTTTCTACTTCTAAAACTTGACTAAAAACTGATTTTTTTGTAAATTCGTGATTATCATTACACAAATCATGGCTTACGATTTAGAAAAAGAAAACAAGGAAATTCTTGCCCGCTATAAAGATCTGATATCCAACACTTACCGAACGCTCGACGAAGATCAAAACAAATTGATTCGTAAAGCTTTTGATATTGCTTTGGATGCGCACAAAGATCAACGTCGAAAAACTGGCGAGCCCTACATCTATCATCCGATAGAAGTGGCGAAAATTGTGGCCAACGAAATTGGGCTAGGTGCGACAAGTATTGCCTGTGCCCTACTCCATGATGTTATCGAAGATTCGGAATACACTTATGAAGATTTAAAAAAGATTTTCGGAAAAAAAATCGCAGATATTGTCAATGGTTTGACGAAAATATCGGTGATGAACAATCAAAATATCTCCATACAATCTGAGAATTACCGTAAGCTACTTTTGACATTATCAGAGGATTTTCGAGTGATTTTGATTAAAATTGCCGACCGTCTTCACAATATGCGTACACTGGAAAGTATGCGTCCTGATAAGCAACAAAAAATTGCGTCAGAAACCGTGTACATTTATGCTCCAATGGCGCATCGTTTGGGACTTTACAATATCAAATCTGAGCTCGAAGATTTATCATTAAAATACAACAATCCCGAAGTCTACAACGAGATTACGAGCAAGTTAGAACTGGCAAAAGAAAGTCGCGATAAATACATCCTAGAATTTAAAAAAGAAGTTTCTGAACAACTTGACGAAGAAGGCCTCAACTTTACAATAAAAGGGCGCGCAAAAGCGATTAGTTCAATTTATCGTAAAATGTTGAAGCAGAATGTGACTTTCGAAGAAGTCTTCGATAATTACGCGATTAGAATTATTTATAAATCTGATGCTAAGAACGAAAAATTCCTAGCGTGGAAGATTTACTCCATTGTTACAGATCTTTATCGTAGCAATCCGTCGCGTATGCGTGATTGGATTTCGCAACCGCGGTCGACAGGTTATGAGAGTTTGCATTTGACAGTTATGGGACCTGACAAAAAGTGGATTGAAGTCCAAATACGTAGCGAGCGTATGGACGAAATCGCCGAAAAAGGTGTCGCAGCACATTATCGTTATAAAGAAGGTTACAAAAATAATGACGACCAAAATTTTGACCGTTGGGTAACCGAAATCCGTGAGGTTCTCGAGCAGCAACAAGATCTATCGACTTCCGAGCTTCTTGATAATATTAAATTAAATCTTTATTCTAAGGAAGTTTTCGTGTTTACACCAAAAGGTGAAATCAAGATTTTACCAACTGGTGCGACAGCTTTGGACTTTGCGTTTTCGGTACATTCGGACTTGGGATCTAAATGTCTTGGTGCAAAAGTTAATGGCAAATTGGTGCCGATTAGTTATGTGTTGCAAAACGGCGATCAAGTTGACATTTTGTCGTCTCAGAATCAAAAACCAAAATCGGATTGGCTGGAATTTGTCGTAACATCTAAGGCAAAATCTAAGATTAAAACCATTCTTAATTCAGAAAAAAATAATCGTACATCTGAAGGTAAAGAAATCTTGCAACGTAAAATGCGTCATGCAAAACTTAACTTTAACGATGATGAAATTAATAAACTTCAAAAGTTTTTAAACCTTAAAACCTCACAAGATTTGTTCTTAGGTTTCCAAGACGGAACTTACGACGTTGGCGACCTCAAACGTTATTTGGAAGGCCGTACACTAATTGGAAACTTATTACAACGTTTCAGAAAATCTCCAACCACTAAGGTTGTCACAGCTAATGAAACACCCACGCAAGATCTAGACTTAATTGTCTTCGGAAAAGATGAAGAAAAATTAAACTACAGTTTTGCAAAATGTTGTACCGTTATTCCGGGTGACAAAATCTTTGGCTTTATCACCATTTCCGAAGGTATTAAAGTTCATAATGACAATTGTCCTAATGCGATTAACTTACGCGCTAATTTTGATTATCGTGTGTTAATTGCAAAATGGGTAAATTCTGAAAGTTTCAAAAACAGAATCCAAATAGAGATCGAAGGTCTTGACAGAATGGGGATGATTAACGACATCACCGCCGTGATTAGTAACTCGATGGGAATGGATATGAAATCGATGTCGATTGCTTCTGACGATGGTATTTTTACAGGAACCATCAACCTCGAAGTTAAAAACAAAAAACAATTAGAAGATACTTTCAAAAAACTTAAAAATATTAATGGCGTTTCTAAAGTGAAGCGTTTGTAGAAAATAGATAGCATGCAGTTAACCGACTACTTTAAAAAGTTCTTTCACAGCTCACAATCATCTGGGGTTATCCTTATTGTTTGTGTCGTTTTTTCACTATTACTAGCCAACTCGTCAATCGGACAAAGTTTCCAAAACTTGTTAGATACCGAAATTGGCACCAATCTTTTCCATTTAAAATATCCAATTAGCATTTGGATTAATGACGGATTGATGGCGATTTTCTTCCTTTTGGTTGGGCTTGAAATAAAACGTGAAATTGTAGAAGGAGAATTATCCAATTTTAAAAGTGCGTCGTTACCGATTTTTGCAGCTATTGGTGGAATGGTCGTTCCTGCGCTTATTTATTTTTTATTCAATTACGGTACAGAATACGAAAAAGGTTGGGGAATCCCGATGGCGACGGATATCGCCTTCTCGTTAGCCATTATCTCGATGTTGGGGAAGAAAGTTCCACCTGCTGTTAAAATTTTCCTTGCTGCATTGGCTATTGTGGACGATTTGGGCGCAATTATGGTGATTGCAATTTTTTATACAGATCAACTTCATTGGTTGTATTTAGGACTTTCTGGTGCTATTATTTTACTTCTTGTTGCACTTAATTATTTTAAAGTTAAGAAACACGTTTTCTATATTATTCCGGGATTATTCTTGTGGTATTTTATGCATCATTCGGGCATCCACGCGACCATTGCAGGTGTACTTTTAGCATTTACGATTCCTACCAACGAATCTACAACAGAAATTTCGCCTTTAGAAAAGTTAGAACACCAACTACATACACCCGTTAACTTCCTAATTATGCCGATTTTTGCTTTAGCAAACACCAACATTATTTTCAAAGCTGGGATGGTTGACGGATTGTTTACGAATTTCGGATTCGGAATTATCTTCGGCTTGGTTGCAGGAAAAGTTATTGGTATTGGTTTATTTTCGTTTATCGCTATTAAATCAAAAATTAGTAGTCTTCCGCACCACTCGACTTGGCTACACATGATTGGCGCTGGATTTCTTGCGGGCATCGGTTTTACAATGTCGATTTTCATTGCGTTGTTATCCTTCAAAGGTCATCCAGAAATACAAGATGAAGCTAAGTTCGCGATTTTGATAGCTTCAGTTTTAGCAGGTGTTATCGGTTATACGCTTTTAAATTTAGTTTCAAAAAAGAAGAAGAAAATTGGAAAAACAAAAGTTGTAACTCAATAATTGTTAATTTTAAATTTTAACAAAGAAAAATGATAGGCGTTGGCAACCCAGCAATTATATATTTACTTTTAATCTTTTTAATTATAAGTTGTATAATTTGGCTGGTAATTTCTATCATTAAAAAATATACAGTTGGTAAAATTGTATCGATAATACTTATTCTTTTGTTTGCGTTTCCTTTTATGGATGATTTTTATAGAAGCTATGAAAGGAAACATAATGTTATAAAAGATTTACAAACTCTCAATCTTCGACTAAATGATAAGTTTAGCATTATTGAGAATTATGATAGTTATATTTTGGGTGGAAATTTGCAACATTTCAGTATTGAAATATCTAATAAAGACCAAGAAAAAATAATTAATCAAATTATAAATTCTAAAAACTTTCAAGAGAAAAAAAATGAAAACTATGTTTTCTTGGATAATGATTACAACGATAATCGAGAATTAAATTATAAATATCCGCAATATTATACACGAAAAATCAAAACTAAAATTGACGGAAAAATGATAGCAATTGACTTAGAAATTGGCTTAAAAGACCATGTTTTAAAATACTCAAAATGGGAAAAATAAAGTCATTATTTTTTTTGAGATAATTTAAAAATCTTTAACTTAAATATTAATAAAATTTAATCCAAATTTTCAGAAAAAGACTCGGTAGCATCATCATGAACAATCATTTCTTGATTGATGATATTCTCGAGTTTTACTTTTTTAATAGCGAGATTTAGTTCGTTGCCAAGTAACACCAACATCACATTAAGATTGGTCCAAACCATCACCAAAATAATTGACCCAATCGAGCCATAAAGAACGTTGTAACGTGCAATATTTGCGACATAAATAGCAAAAAAGTAAGTTAGGACAACAAATAAAATTGTGGTTAAAATTGCCCCCGGAATAGCCTCTGAGAATTTTGTAATTTTAAGACATCCAACCCAATAAAAAAGCGCCAAAAGAATAAAATAAAACAACGGAAATGAGATAAATCCAATAATCTTGGACAAGTTGTCGACCAGCCAACTGATGTTATATTCTGGCGTGAACAGTTTTAGAACAACTTCACTGTAATAAATTCCGAAAATCGAAAACAACACCAATATAATAAAAGCCATCGTAATCAACATCGCTAACGCATATTCTTTGATAAAACCGCGTTGCAATTCGGTGTTATGGTTAAAACCATTGATCAAACTGAAAGCGCCATTGGTCCCAAAAACAAATACCAGCAAAATGGTCAAATTGCTGACACCTTTCATATTAGGGACAATATTATTTTGGATATAATCGCTGACATCTTGTTGCATGTGCGACGGAAAAACATTCTCCATCAAAACTTCAAAAATATAGAACTGAAGCTTGTCGTAATGCGGCATATAAGGCAACAGCGAAAACATAAAAAGGATCATCGGGAAGAGACTTAGGAAAAAACTCCATGAGATACTTGCCGCTTGTTTGCCCAAAGGTTTGCTAAAAACACCTGCAAAATAGACCTTCATCATTTGCAAAAGAGAAATCCCCAAACCTGGAATATGAATACCATCCAGAAAATCTGAAATTTTTGTGATAAATTTGGGTAATTTTTTAGCCATAAATTCTTATTGCAAAACAAAGATACTAAATGCGAATTAATTTGCTCTGCATCGGCAAGACCGACGATAAAGAAATTATCAATCTTATCAATTATTATATCCCAAGACTTCCAAAGCATTGGAACTTTAACCTTGTGGAAATTCCTGATGTTAAAAACGTCAAAAACCTGACACCTGACGCTCTCAAAAAAGAAGAAGCCAAACTTTTCAAAAATCATATTGACGCTGGCGAATTGGTTATTCTCCTCGACGAAAAAGGAAAGCAATTCACAAGCCGCGAGTTTTCTCAAAAAATTGATTTCTGGATGGGAAGTTCGGTTAAAAAGATTCACTTTTTGGTTGGTGGCGCTTATGGCTTTTCAGACGAAATTTATCAAATGGCTAATGAGAAAATTTCATTGTCGAAAATGACATTTACACATCAAATGATTCGACTTTTCTTTGTAGAACAAATCTATCGCGCATCAACAATTCTCCAAGGAAAGCCTTATCACAACGATTAGATTTTTTGTTTTAAAATTTAATTCTCAACAAATCGAAAAGATTGGTGTAAACTAAAACTTAAATTGATTGTTGTTTTCTGAGGACAATTTTTGTGATTTCGGCGAAGAGTCCACCTGACAAAGTGCCTACCAAAGCACCGAAGATAACGTCCATTGGGAAATGTACACCTAGATAAATTCGGCTGTACGACACTATTGTTGCCCACACAAAAATACAAACTGGCAACCAACGGTATTTGTGCGAGATCAAAATGCTTAAAAAGCTAGCAATAAAAAAGCTATTCGCTGCATGTGACGAGAAAAAACCGTATTGTCCTCCGCAAGTTATCATTCTCATTTTTGGGATTAAAGCCTCATCGTGACAAGGACGAAGACGCGCAATTCCGTATTTGAAAATACCAGCAATTTGGTCTGTAAACGTAATTCCTAATGCAATGAAAACCAGAATGAAAATTACAGATTTTGGTTTGTAAGTTTTAAAAATTAAATACAAAAAGATTATGTAAAGCGGAATCCAAACCCATTTGCCAGTTACTAATAACCAAAACGGATCATAAGAAGCATCGCCAAGGTTGTTGAGATATAAGAGTAAATCTCGGTCTTTGTCTATAAGCTCAAGCATATTATCGACTTACAGGCCCTTCGTGTTCATCACTAAGTGGATCAACTTTGGGCGTTTCAGGTTTTTCGGAATCTAGAGATACTGATTTTTTGATGTCGTTCATCGGGTTATAATCTTGAACCGATTGTTTAACCTTATCGATTTCTTTTTTAATTTCGGAAACAGGATTGTCCGCTTCTTTCATTATTTCGGTTTTGATATCGTCGACAGCGCCACGCATTTTGCGTACGCCTTGCCCCAAACCACGCGCAATCTCGGGCAATTTATCAGGACCAAATAAGACCACGATAGCCAAGGCTATCATCAGCATTTCACCAAAACTTAATTCCATACTGCAAACTTACAAAATGTATTGAAATTCAACCAAAAACCTTTGCTTAAATATTTCTTAAATTGGTTGTTGGTTATTAGTTTAAGGTTTAAGGTTTAAGGTTTAAGGTTTAAGGTTTAAGGTTTAAGGCAAAGTTAATTCCTAATTCCTAATTCCTAATTCGTAATTCGTAAATCAAAAAAAATTACTCTTGCGCTGCTTTCTTTTCTCTCAAACGTTTGTTGCGAGCGAAGGTGTAATAAGCGACGAATGCGCTAACACCCATTAATATAAAGCCTAAGAAAAATGGTGCTCCTGCAAATTTGAAAGGAGCTTTGTCATGCGTGAAATAAAAGAAAATATTCGTCATCAAAGGAGGTCCAATAATCGATGTTAAACTCACTAAACTCGCTAAAGCACCTTGCAATTCGCCTTGCTCACTGTTGGGCACTTGCGACGAAATAACAGATTGCAAAGCAGGTCCACAAATCCCGCCAAGTCCATAAGGCACCAAAAAGGCGAACATCATCCAACTTTCAGTAGCAAAAGCGAACAACAACATCCCGATCGAATATAATATCAATCCGTAATATATGCTTCTCTCGTTACCGAGTTTTGGTTGCAAATATCTTATCAAAACACCTTGTACCAAAGCGGCCATAACACCAGAAACACCTAAAGAAATACCGACTAACTTTTCGCTCCAGTTGAATTTATACATTGTGAAAAATGTCCAATTGGTTTGCATCGCATGTCCTGCAATATAAACCAAAACTAAAGCACCGATAAGTCCCAAAAGTTCAGGATGACGTTTTAAACCCATTAACGATCCGATAGGATTCGCGCGTTTCCAATCGAATGGGCGGCGGTTTTCTTTGGGTAAACTTTCGGGAAGGACAAACAAGCCGTAAAGGAAATTAATCAAACATAACCCTGATGCAGCATAAAATGGTACTCTCGCGCCGTATTGTCCTAAAACACCGCCAATAACTGGTCCAATAATAAATCCTAAACCAAAAGCTGCGCCTACCAATCCGAAGTTCTTAGCGCGGTCTTCATCGGTTGATACATCAGCAATGTATGCGCTAGCTGTTGTGATACTCGCACCCGTAATTCCTGAGAAAATACGTCCAATAAATAACCAAAATATCGTCGGAGCAATGGCTTGAATATAAAAGTTAATTGCAAAACCTAGCAAAGATGCCAAAATAATGGGACGACGTCCAAATTTGTCACTTAATCCGCCTAAAACTGCTGCAAATAAAAACTGCATCACAGCATATAATGTACTAAGCCAACCGCCATAACGCGCAGCTTCACTAACATCAGCGTGGATAAGTTCTTGAATCAATTTTGGAACCACCGGAATGATAATTCCCCAACCGGTAATATCGATTAGTAATGTTATAAAAATAAAGCCTATTGCGGCTGATTTTTTATTGCTTTTCATATGGCTACGAATTTAGTTTTTTTTTCTTTGTGTTTGACGATTGGTTTTTAGTTTTTGGTTGTTGTCTTTAAATTAAAGTAAATGATAATTCTAAATTCTTTGCAAGATCTTCTATTTCTGAAAGAGGAGAAATCCTTAGCTTATTGGACTTTGAATAGGCGTAACGCCACTACACATCATAAGTGAGGAGGCGTAGATTGTGAATCTAAAATCGACAATCCCAACAAATCCGAATCTAAAATTGGGTGTCGTTGTTGCGCCCCGGATGGAACGGCCTGTTGGAGCTCGCGCCGCAGGCGTAGGCCACTGGTCTGGTGCGTCGCAGCGACTAGTGACAGCCGGAAATGGCGCCAAAAAAAACCTCCAGAGATACTGAAGGCTTTTTTATAATATTAAAAAATAATTTAGTTTTTTACAATTTCTGCATTGTCTAAGCTTGTTTTACCATGTGGCACTTCTTCTTTCTTCTTACCTTTTAGGAAGTCGTAAGCTGTTGCTGACGAGATAAAAATTGATGAATATGTACCGAAGCCGATACCTACCAATAGACAGAACATAAAGCCTCTTAGGTTTTCGCCACCGAAAATGAAAATTGCAAGAATAACCAAAATCGTAGTGAATGATGTATTGAATGTTCTACCAATTGTACTCGAAATAGAGTCATCGAATAGACCAGCCAATGTAAGTGCTTTTTTCTCACGAAGGTACTCACGAATACGGTCAAAGACAATTACGGTATCGTTAATCGAATAACCTATTACGGTCAAAATTGCAGCAATGAAATCTTGGTTGATTTCCATGTTAAATGGTGCAATCTTATAGAATATTGAATAGACACCTAATATAACAATTGTATCGTGGAATAGACCTGCGATGGCTCCTAACGAGAACTGCCACTTGTCGAATCTTACCAAAATATAGATAAAGATCCCTACTAATGATGCTAATACTGCTAAACTACCTCCTGTTTTGATATCGTCGGCTACGGTTGGACCAACTTTAGTGGATGATACAATACCGGCATGGCCTTTATCTGCTGCTTTGAAATCCGCCAATGTCATGTTAGCTGGAAGATTAGCTTTGACACCTTCGTAGATTTTTTGTTCTACCGTTTGGTCGGCTTTTAAAGATTCGTCATCGATAAGGTAATCTGTTGAGATTTTCAATTGGTTACCGCTACCGAAGGTTTTAGCTTCTACTGCAGAGTTTTTACCGTCTGCTGTCTGCATTAGTTTTGCAATGCTTGCTTCAACTTGTTCTGAGTTAACAGGCTTTTCGAAACGCACAACATAGTTACGTCCTCCTGTAAAGTCAATACCGAATTTGAAACCGTTAACAGCAATAGATATAATACTGATAATCATCAAAATTGCTGAGAAAATATAAGCATATTTACGTTTTCCGATGAAGTCGATCCATACGTTACGGAACGCATTCTTCGTCATTGGCGTCCAAACCGATAAAGATTTACCTTTACTTAATCTATTGAAGATCATCAATCTGGATAAAAGAACTGATGTGAACAATGTCATGATCAAACCAATAATCAAGGTTACTGCGAAACCTTGGATAGGTCCAGTACCAAAGATGTAAAGGATAACTGCCGTAATCAAAGTCGTAAGGTGACCATCGATAATCGCAGATAATGCGTGTTTGAAACCGTCTTTGTAAGCTTCTAAAATTGACTTACCACGGAATAATTCTTCTTTTGTTCTTTCATAAATAATTACGTTAGCATCGACCGCCATAGCCATCGACAACACGATACCTGCAATACCAGGAAGCGTTAATGTCGCATCGATAGAGTCCATAATTCCGAAAATGTAGAACAAGTTGATGATCATCGCGATAACTGCGTAGATACCTGCACCACCGTAATAGAATATGATATAAACAATAATAACTGCAAATGCAATAAGGAATGACAACACCCCTGCTTGGATAGATTCTGCTCCTAATGAAGGACCAACAACGTCTGCTTGTACAATTTTAGCACCTGCAGGTAATTTTCCCGCTCCTAAAACGTCTGTTAATTCTTTAGCTTCTTGTTGTGTGAAGTTACCAGAAATCTGTGTTCTACCATCTGGGATTTCGCCTTGTACGTTAGGAGCCGTGTACACTCTGTTATCCAAAGTTACAGCAACTGGCTTGTTAACGTTTTTCCCCGTCATGGTTTTCCATTCTTTCGCACCTTTTGAGTCCATTTGCATGTCTACAACAATACGTCCGATTTGGTCATAACTAACGTTAGAACTTTCTACAGCACCATCAACAGGCGCCTTTTGGCTAATGTTCCCACGGATTGCATAAAGCACTAAGTTGTTAGGGTCTTCATTTTCGGGCTTATACCCCCACATGAATTGGGTATACTTAATGTTAGTTGGTCTAGCCTTGATAGCAATTTCACTGTTAAGGATTTTGTTAACAATTGCTGTATCTGACAATTTAACATTAGCAACACCGTTAGAACGAAGTGTGTTAATCTGAAGCGCTTTTACTAAATCTGTGTTAGCTTTAACGCCGATAGAATCGCTTTTAGCACGAACTAATTGTCCTAACTGCTCAAAGTATGGATATACTTCTGGAACTTGTTGAACTTCCCAAAACTGAAGCTTTGCAGAAGTCGCCAACATTTTTTTAATTCTGTCGATATCTTTGATACCTGGCATCTCTACTAAGATACGTCCGGTACCAGCTACACGTTGTACGTTAGGTTGCGTGACACCCATCTTGTCAATACGTGTACGGATAACCTCGTAAGCTGTACCTACAGATTGATCGATTTTTTTTCTTACAATATTTCTAACCTGATCATCGGTTGTATTAAATTTGATTTCAGTCAAATTTGTGTTACCGAAGATCTCAGGATCTGCAAGTTTTAGATTAGTACCTTTTTCTTTGTTAACAGCATCAAACTGAGTAAAAAAATCATCAATAAATAACTTTGTTGAGTTTCTTTGTACTTTTTCTGTTCTGTTAAGTGCTTCGATTAATACTGGGTTTGTAGAATAATTGGTTAAATCATTCACCAAATCTCTTTGATTAATTTCCAAAAGCACGTTAATACCACCTTTAAGGTCAAGACCAAGCTTCATTTCTTTAGCTTTTGCGTCTACATAGTTAAGTTTTGTAAAACCTAAATTCAATGTATCCTTAGATAGTCTTGCAATCTCCTCTTGGTATTTTTGTTGGTTATCGCCTGCAACAGCTAGTGCCTCTTTTTCTATTTTGTTGGCATAGAAAGACGGCAAAAGCTCATTAAGACATATAAGTCCTAGTACGATAGCAACTAATGTAACGAGTCCTTTTCCTTGCATTTTCTTACTATATATAATTAATTTAGTCGGCAAATATAATGATTTTCTCTATAAATAAGAATTTGATTTTATGTAATTATTAACAAATCAGCGTAAAAACCTTAACTTTTTTTTAAGTTAATTTTAATCTTAGCTAAAATGTTTGATAAAATCGAAATATATTAAATCTTTGTAAACTATTTTAGCAAAACAAAAAAGAGCTGATTTCTCAACTCTCTTTATTACTATTTTAAAAATTTTCTGTCCTAAAATCCTATTTACAAAATTATATCGTCATCGAAAAGATTCTAGTTTCCGGTTTGTTGCGCATCATTCGAAGGTCAAAAACCATCGCCACATTTCTAGTAAAAGCACGACCCTTTTCTGTAATTTTTAGTTGATGATCTGAAAATGCTACCAAGCCGTCTGCTTCCATTTCTTTCAACATTTCTAAAGCATTTTCTAACTCTGGGAAGCTTGTTTGCACATCCCAAGTTGTCTCTAGTTGGCACATCAAATTAAGAATATGACGACGAATGGTTAAATCTTCATCATTAAGAATATGACCTTTAACAACCGGAATTTCACCATGTTCAACTTTGGTTTGATAATCCTCTACAGACTTTTCATTTTGAGCAAAAGCATACCACGAATCCGAAATTGATGATGCCCCAAGTCCAACCATTAACTGGGTTTTACTAGATGTGTATCCCATGAAGTTTCGGTGAAGTTTTTTACCAGTCAAGGATTGATAAAGATCGTCCGATTCTAAAGAAAAATGATCCATCCCAACCTCGATGTAACCAAGATCTTCCAGAAGTTTTTTCCCGTTTTCGTATTGTTTGCGTTTTTCTTCGCCAGATGGTAAATCTTTATCATCAAAACCTCTTTGTCCAACACCTTTTATCCAAGGCACATGCGCATAAGAATAGAAAGCCAAGCGATCTGGTTTTAACTCCAAAGTTTTACGAATGGTAAGCTCAGTGGTTTCCCAATTAGAATGTGGTAGACCAAACACCAAATCATGCGAAATACTCTGATAGCCAATTTCGCGTGCTAGCTGTGTCACTTTTTCTACATTTTCGAAAGGTTGAACACGATTAATGGCTTTCTGAACTTTAAGATCATAATCTTGAACACCAAAACTAACGCGTCTAAATCCTAAGTCATACAGCGTCTGCAGATGCTCTTTAGTTGTATTATTCGGATGCCCTTCGAACGAGAATTCTTGATGCTCCGCAATTTCTACCGTTTCAAAAATTGAAGACAAAAGCTTTCTCAAATTCTCTGGAGAAAAGAAAGTCGGTGTACCGCCTCCCAAATGCAATTCTTTAAGAATCGGCTTTTCGTCAAATAATTCTAGATAGAGTTTCCATTCTTTAATAACAGATTCCAAATACGGAACCTCTACCGAATGTTGTTTGGTAATACGCTTGTGGCAAGCACAAAATGTACATAAAGCTTCACAAAAAGGTAAATGAATATAAATTGAAATTCCTTCTTTGGCGTTTGTTTCTTTAAAAGTTCTTATCACACTTTGCTTCCATAATTCTGGAGAAAATGAAGCTTCATCCCAATAAGGAACGGTTGGATATGAGGTATAACGCGGCCCAGGAATATTGTATTTGTCAACTAATGAAATCATCTTGTACTTCGACATTAAAATTGACTACAAAGTTACGAAATAGAATTCTGAAGTTTTTATTATTGGATATGATTTTCACTTCATTAAAAAAAACAGAGAAAATTATAATGATTAATTTTTTACAAAAGTCAATTTGGATATTTTTCCTTTTCCAGCTAATATTAAGCTTTTAGAATCTAGCCATTCAAACGTATAAAAATCTTTTTCGTCAGAGATTTTAGTCCAAGTTTTTCCATAATCGTTAGAATAACTGATATGTTGGTCGCCCAAGGCCACGATCTCTTTGCCTTTGGATTTTGGTTTTATTTTGACACAAGTCGAATAGCCTGCATTATGTCCAGAAGCTTGTATCTGCCACGTTTTTCCGCCATCTGTTGTCGTTGCAATGTTTTTAATATTTTCGGATTGTTTGGTATAATCGCCACCAACGGCAATACCGAAGTTTTCGTCTGCAAAGTCGATGGAATAAATCCCTTGTGATGAGGAGCCTTGTACAAAAGGCGTTTCGTAAACTTCCCAAACATACGGCGACTTCCAATCGAATTTGAAAATCCTCGCTTTGGTGCCTCCTGTAGCGATCCAGACTTTGTTAGCTTGCATAGCAACATTAGAATTGCTGGCCGCAAAATGTGCTTCGCCTTTGGCATATCTGGGAAGTTCTCGCAAAGAATCATCAACCAATTTTCTACTTTTTGAGCTTATAAAAAATTGAGGTCTGCCATCGGCATAGGGATCGCTGAGAGCGATGCCGTTATTGTTGTTAGAATCGACTTTGAAGCAATCATAAAAAACACTGTTGTCTGAAAAATTATCAAGTTCCGAAACTTTGAGACTAGTACTACTAATCCCATAAAACTGCGCGGGAGAGCCTATATTAACGGTTTCGAAAAAGTCTTCTTTAAACTTTGCTAAAACACGAAATTCTTGATTTTTCGCGTTCAGCTTTATTTGGCTTTTGTCTTTTGGATTCTTTATGTTGATATAGCCAAATTTGGATTGTGAGCCTGTGTACCAAACTTTACCATCATATAATTGGATGGCTCTTATACTAATATTATCTCTGAAAAGTGTGTCAATCTTAATGTTTTGAGATTTTGAAATTCCAAAAACAGCAATGGCGATAAAAAGAAAAATTGATTTCATGCTTTGTAAATTTACGAAGGACAAATTAGTATTTTTATTTAAAACCTGCGTCCGGGCGAAGGGCATTGTCGGAGCTCGTTATGCGAGGCGGCGCAGCGCAGCAGAGCCGACCGAGCATAACAGCGACTGCCCGTAGACCGAAAAGACGCCCAAATAAAAAACCCGCTCAAAAAAAAAGCGGGCTAAAAAAATATAGTTAGTTTTCGGTGTTCTTGTGAGGATTGTTAAGATGGCTATTTTTGCGACCATAAAACATATAGACCAAAACGCCCAATACAAGCCAGCCAGCAGACAATTCTAAAGCGTGTGCACTTAGGTTAAGAATCAAATATATATTAATAAATACGCCCAATGCTACAACAATTTTGTAAGCCGGTACCTTGAAGGCTCTTTCTAAATTTGGTTCTTTCTTACGCATTACCCAAACCGCGATACACACTAGCGTAAACGCGAATAAGGTCCCGAAGCTTGTCATATCTGCCAAAGTCGAAATCGGTGTAAACGCCGCTACGAAGGCTACTAAAACACCAAGAAGAATAATTCCTTTAGCTGGCGTTTTAGTTTTTGGATGAAGCTCTCCTAAGAATTTTGGGATAAGACCGTCTTTTGACATCCCGATGAAGATTCTTGACTGTCCCATCATCATAACCATGATTACAGAGATAAGTCCTACTGTTGCTGCAATTGTCACAATGTTACTCGCCCAGTGATAACCTGCAATTTCGAAAGCGTAAGCAACTGGTGCCTTGATAGCTTCTGTGAATTTGCCTTCTGGGTTAAAGTCTGTATAATGCATCATCCCTGTCAATACCAAAGACACAGAGATATACAAAGCTGTACAAATTAATAGTGAAGTAATAATCGCAAACGGAACATCTTTTTTAGGATTAATAGCTTCTCCTGCTTGTGTAGACACGGCATCGAAACCAATATATGCAAAAAAGATTGCGGCGGCTCCAGAGATGATTCCTTTGATACCGTAGGCAGAGACCATTTCTCCTTCAGGATTTTTGACTAGTGTTTCGGCTGGGATAAAGGGTTTCCAGTTTTTAACACCGTCAACAGTTGTATAAAGATCTGTATTTGTAAATACGATGTAAGCGCCAGCGATGATTACAAAAATAACCGCCGAGGTTTTCATAATTACAATAAGGTTGTTAGCGCCAGCAGCTTCTTTTGTCCCTTTAACCAACAAAGCTGTAATTAAAAGTACGATGATAAAAGCTGGCAAATTCATAGAAAATCCTTCGCCGGTATAACTTGATGGATCCGAAGTCAGCCAAGCGGGCAAATGAACACCAAATATTTTTAGAAATTTATTAAAATAACCGGACCAGCTCACGGAGACCGCCATACTTGCCATCGCATATTCGAGGATAAGACACCAGCCCATTGCCCAAGCAAAAATCTCTCCTACTGTACCATATGCATAGGCATAAGCAGAACCTTCTACCGGAATTATCGATGCGAACTCTGCATAGCAAAGCGCCGCAAAAATACAAGCAATACCGGCAACAATAAAAGAAATCGCCAAAGCTGGACCTGCGTGATAATAAGCTCCCGTACCTGTCAACACAAAAATACCACCACCAATAATAGCGCCGACACCAATTGCTGTTAAACTCCATTTACCAAGAACACGCTTCAATTGGCTTTTTTTCATGTCCGCTTCGTAAGCACTTAGCGGTTTTTTGATCCAAATATTTGACATAAAAATTAGTCTTTATTTCTTTATTTAATTTCAGGTTACGAAAATATAAAAAAAACGCAATTACAACATCAAATCCTAACAAAATATTAAAATAAGTTGAGAGAATCTCGCATTTTTAACATTAATGATATAATAATAATATTAGACATTTTTTATTAAATATGTATCTTTACACACATGATCGATTTTTTCAACAACCTTAGTGCACAATATCAATCCTATGACACTTATCTTATTGTCCTAGAAGCTATTGCAACTTTTTTTGGTATTATTAGCGTCTTTTTTTCCATCAAAAAGAACATTTGGGTATACCCGACAGGCATTATATCAACGGTGTTATTTATCTATATCATGTTTGTTTTCGGGTTGTTAGGCGACATGCTGATTAACGTTTATTATACGGTAATGAGCATCTATGGTTGGATATTATGGCGACAAAACACCAATGACAACATCCACATCAGTGTAGAAAAAGCCTCTCCAAAAGATTGGAAAAATGCAATTATTTTGTTTGTTGGGAGTTTAGTTTTTGTAGGATTAATCTACTATTACAAACCTTTTATAGACAACAACTTCACGATGGATAACGTCAAATTAGGATTGTATCATCTGGATTGGGCGAATTATATGGATATCGTGACAACATCCTTATTTTTAGTCGGCATGTTTTTGATGGCAAAACGAATCGTCGAAAACTGGATTTTTTGGATCATCGCAGATCTAATCTGTATCCCAATGATGCTCTATAAAGGACTTGGTATCACATCACTACAATATTTCGTGTTCACATTTATGGCGACAATTGGCTACATCGAGTGGCTCAAAACTTGGAAAAATCAAAACAAAAATCAGGAGCAGGTCGATTAATTGTTCTTAGAAAACCTCACCCGCTTTCCGCTATATCTTTTGTAATAATCGCTTCGACTCTGCTCAGCGACCATTACAAAAGGATGCCGCTTGCATGGTAAGTTTGCATTAGGATAATTAAGGAAGTAAATTAGTTGATAATATTAACTAGAAAGAAAAACAGCAGGAGT
>JBJZOS010000005.1:0-184605 GCA_046269235.1 Chryseobacterium sp. TY3 | reverse complement strand
AAATCTTTAGCACTTCTTTCTTGGTTTATTTCTTTTAATGACATGCCTTTTACCACATAAGCTCCATTGATGGATACGGGCTTATCATAGGTTTTGTAGGGATAAATATATTTATCCATTCCAAATCTAGATCCTAATTTTCTATCATTAATAAATTCATTTTTTAGTTCTTCAGTTAATTCATTCTTAAACTCACTATTTAAATAACCATCAATTAGTTTTTTTGCTGATTTTCTATCTCTAGCAAATCTTAACTTACCATTTTGCCCAACTTCAGAATCCAAATTTGAGTAGAAAATGAAAAGGAAACGCACTTTTTTAGGATCCTCTTTATTTGCATGGCCATCTTCTTCCACAGCAATCCCCAATTCGTCCCAAACAAATGTATTTTTCATTGGTACCCTAGATGGTTTTCCTAATATTTTAATCCATTCTTCAACAGGTTTTCCCATAGGCAATGGTTTACCTTTGTAGGTTGCTTCACAATCGTTGAGTACAAAATCTACTGAGGATTCATTTATGTTTTTTGTTTTAGGGTTACTACAATTTGTCATAAACAACAGTGTTAGAATAAGTGTATATAATTTCATTATTTAGCTTTGTTATAATAATCTATTAGTTCTTTTATTTTGTCAATAGTCAGATTTACTTTTCGTTTTGCTGTATTATGATAGTGTACTGGAATGGTGGGGCTTTTCAATTTTTTAAGCTTTGATCGATTAACATCATCTTTTGCCCAATCATCAATAGTTTTATCCATCCAGTTCGTATCTTTAGGATGTCGGGAATATTTGGTTAATACATATTTTGCCAATTCATCTCCTGTTGGGTCGTGTATTCTACCTTCCCAAGTATCTTTTATACGTTTTCCCACATCTTCTACTGCCACAACTGCTAATTCTGCAGCAAGTCCATTTAGTAAATGTTCATGAGAGTCTTTACCAATTTGGGTATGGGTAGGGTTTTCACCATAGTTTTTGTTGGTTACATGGGTTTGGGTTTCTTTAATGTCATCATCCACAGATTCTATCAAAATATTAAATACAATGTTGGTATAATTGGTCATTAAATCTCCCATAAAATTAGTGATTTTCCCCCAAGTCCTCCATATAGTTCCCATTACACCAGGTTGCGCTTGTAGTTCTTTAAGCTTATCTGAAAGTAATAGAACTTTTTCGTAATAAGTTAGTAGTTCTGTAGCATCCATTCCTAAATAAATATCTTTGGATTGGGAAGGATCTTGTTTCTGACCATCAGATAAATCCTTAAGTATGGTATAAATAGTTTGCTCACCAAAAGTACGTTCTCCAGGTTTTCTCAGTTCATATTCAGTAAAACCAATAGGGAAAAGCATATCTGCCATTTTAGGAACAACACTAGCGCAAGTGTCATCTAATAAAAATTTTCCAGTAACAATAGGAATATTTTTATATAACGGCTTTCCCGTAGTGGGGTCATTTTTTTGCATACCTTCTACCCAAGGATATACATCATATCCTAATTTTCTGAGGCTAATTTCTACAAAATTGGTGTGAGAAAAATAGTCTTCTAATACGTGAAGCGCTGCACCAAAATGCCTAAAACCATCTTTGTTTTTTCCTTTTTGTACGGCTAACCTAAGCTCGTTACTCATATAAATATCAGAAGAAGGACGAAGAGAGCGAGCTTCCTTTAAATCTTTAGGAATTTTGTCTTTTACTGCTTGAGGTGTAGATACATCTTCATCGTCTCGGAAAATGTAGGCTTTTTGTCCGTATTTATTGGTTTTGAAACTATCTGCATGTTCACCAGCATAGAAATCCCATTCCTGTACACCTCCAGGTACTTCTCTACAGAACATCGTTTGCCCAATTCTGTCATCAGTGAGATCCTTAGGGTTATCAATATGTTCTTCTGGACGATAGATTCCTAATATATCTTTGGTTAGTGTACCATACGTTTCTCTGAAAAGTTTAAGATGGGGTGCATAATTTTGTGTTTTAATCTTGTCATTTTTGGTATAACCAAATTCTTTTGCTGCAAAAAACTCAATGAGTTTTACCCATCCATCATGAGAAATTTTATTGGTATTACTGGCAAGTAATTTTGCTACTCTTGTATTGGGCTTATTTCTTTTTTGTTTTCCATTTGCATCTGTAAAAGAAAAAGTTTCTTGCCCACGGTTTAATAAGAGATCAAAGAAATTTTGAGTATCATAATTTTGTCCATCTATATTTTTATCAAGATTATAGGGGTTTTTATTATTAGATTTTCCATAATACAAGTCAAATGCGTAAGCCATATTTATTTTATCTGTAATCTTTGCCTGTATATTAACTCCTGCAGACCAATACTGGTCAGAATCCATACCCAAAAATAAAGGTAATTTGTAGATGTCATTATAAGAAGATATCATGAAATTACCCACTTTCACAGAAGCTCCTCCCAAAATCTGATGACGGTGAGAATTATCTTGTGAATTATATTTATCCTTTCTTCTTTTTCCATCTTTATCATATTCGCTGGTAACTCTACCCGAACTTAAAACTCCTGTTGATCCTAAAGTAAAAGCATATTCAAAAGGGTTATACACACCAGAACCTGCAAACTGGTTAAACATATTCATATTCAAAGCATTTCCGGTCTTGTATCCTAAAGTAATTGCTGGTGTTCCACTAAGTGTAACTAAATTCCTACTCATAGGAGAAGTACCAGGCGTTCCATAACCATAATAAGTAAGAGCAGCATTAAAACTCGGCATTATCCCAAAATCACCAACATTGATTTTTTTAGAAATTCCAGCATATAAACTTGCAGAAAAGCCTCCTCCCAAACTAAAACTAAACTTCATTCCAATATTAAAGGGAGGATCTCCAGGACCTCCTTCTGAATTATCTGAAATGCTATCATCAACATAGTACTCATCGAAATTTCCTGCACTTGGACCACCTCTTTGTTTCTCTGTTTCTCTATAATGAAATATTTCTGGTGGAGAAGTTTTCTCTGATTCATACTTAGGAAAGCTGATGTCTAATTTTCCTTTGTAGGATTTTGATTCCATTGTAGCTATAGTAACTGTAGATTCTCCTTCTGCATCAAATTGAAATAAATCGTAATCATAAATTTCAATATCGTTTTTAGAAACTATGTTTTCGTTTAGAATTGAGTTGATATATTGTCCATAAGCTTCAGCTAGCGTACCTATTAATTTTATTTTTTTATCATTATCTTTTTCTATATTAAATAAAAGAGTTTCCCAAATAAGAATCTTCTTACTCTCTTCATCATAAAAAGCTTTTAAGGATGGACGATTTTTCGTTACAGTAATGGAGGGATTCTTAATTTTTCCGTTAAGAATATCTTTGTAAAAGGTATAAACAAAACCTGTATTATCTGAGTCAAACTTTGAGGTAATATTTGAAGCAACAACTTTTAGATGATCATGAATATAGGTGCTTTCAAGTTTGTATTCACTTTCTATAGGTTTCTCAGGAGTATATTTTTCGGCATTTCCATAAACAACCCCTGCTTCTTTTCCTGTTTGAATAACCTTGCTTCCAATGTTTTCAATTTCATCATTAGAATATCTTTTATAATCTCCACCAATAATTTTGGTTATATTTCCTTTTACAATTCTTATACGGCTCATAACTGTAATGTCTAATAGTTATTACATTTATCATTGCTGTTATTTTTCACAATTTTAGCGGAATGGTGCTCATTTGTACCAGTGCTTTGTGTAATGATTTTTCCTTCACTCACTTCATTCCTTTCCTTCTTCGTTTCACTATGAACATCACCATCAATTACTTCCATGAGTTTTCCTGTGATAAACATACTTGCATCACCAACAACAGAAGTCATTTTCATGGCACCAACACTTTGGGTGGCGTTTAATCCAATACTTTGACTTCGATTCATTCCAATCGTATCGCTTTGATTCATTCCAACACTCGTCGTCATATTCTCCGTCACATTAATGTTCATGTTCTTGCAGTTAAACGTCATTGTTTCAGGTGCTGTAATCGTGATATTGCTACCAGTAGTATCCAAATGAATTTCATTTCCTGATTTATCTGTGATGATGATGCTTTCATCTTCTGTGAAAACAACTCTATGTCCACTTCTAGTTTGTATAGATTTCACTCTGTTGTCGGCTCCTCCACCAAGTCCCACTTGTCCATGAAACATTCCACCCATCACAAAAGGTCTGTCGGGATGATTGTGTACAAAACCAACCATGACTTGGTCGCCTACTTCAGGGATGGCTACATAACCTCTGTTTTGGCTGACTTGGTCGGTTCCACCAGCATCAGGACTCATCATTCTAATGAAATTGGTGGTGTCGTGTAGCTGCCTGTCAAAGCGCACTATAATGCGGTCGTTCTATACTTCCAAGATGAAATAAATAGTTGCCGCAGCAAGCTCTTTCGGTAAAGTATATTTTTCCTTTTCGGAAGACGTGTCTTTTCTTTCAAAAACATCATAAGTGTAATCATAACTTTGTTTCTCTGCTTTATTTGACTGATAATGTTGCGCCATCATTTATCATATTTAGAAGGATAATCTCGACGGAATCTTCTAGTATAGATTTTCAAATGTCTTTTGCGCTTAAAGAAAATTTATAATAGGTTTCTGGAACAAAAACAGAAAGTTTAGTTTGTATGCTGCCATCCTTTTGAGGCGTAAAAACATCTTGATAAGGAAACTGTAGCTCGTAACCAAGATCGGCCTTTATTTGGTCGTCTTTAGTATATATTTTAAAATTATAGATTAAAGTTGCATTAAAATTTTCAATATTAAATGCAGTGTCTTTATAGATGATAGCTTCAGTATTTAGATTATACAAATCGAGGTTGTTGTAAAAGCCTCTGTTGTGCTAATAATCTTCAAGTTTTGCGTAATGATGGAAGAGTTATTGCCGTTCATCCAGTCTTTGCTTACAAGCTGTTACCAACAATTTCGAAAACACTAAGATGATATTAAAGCATCTTAAATTGTTCACTTTTTTTCATTTTATAGATTGTTTTTTATTAATTTTTAAAAAAATAAATTATTAATAACAATCAAATAATAGATTATATCAAGTCGATGTAAAGACTATCTTTGACCATATTAATTGAAAAATAAAAGGCTATCCGATTGTGGATAGCCTTTATTACTATTTATTAGTTACCAGATTTTAATTCGGTTTTCCGGTTTTTTATAATGTTTGTCACCTTCTTTGATATCGAAAGATTTGAAGAATGCATCAACATTAACCAATGGTCCAACAGCACGGTACATTCCTGGAGAATGTGGATCTGTTTTAACCTGATTGATTAGATATTTTTCCGTTGATTTGGTTCTCCAAACTGTTGCCCAGCTCAAGAAGAATCTTTGATCCTGCGTGTAACCGCTTATTAGTCCTGGATTTCCTTTATCTTTAAGATACATTTGCAATGCGTCATAAGCTACCGCAACACCTCCTAGATCACCGATATTTTCTCCCATAGTAAAAGTTCCGTTGACTTTAGTACCAGCAACCGGTTCATAGCTAGAGTATTGCTCGCCTAGTTTTTTAGTAGCGGCTTCGAAGTTTTTACGATCTTCATCTGTCCACCAATTATTAAGGTTACCGTCACCATCAAATTTGGAGCCGCTATCATCAAAACCATGTCCGATTTCGTGACCGATAACTGCACCAATTCCACCAAAATTAACCGCTGGATCTGCTTTAAAGTTAAAGAAAGGCGGCTGAAGAATTCCTGCTGGGAAAACGATTTCGTTGTTAGATGGGCTGTAGTACGCGTTAACCGTTTGTGGTGTCATGCCCCATTTGGTTTTATCAACTGCTTTTCCAACTTTTTCTAAATTTTTAGAATAACGCCAAGCCGAAACATTTTTTAAATTTTCATAAAGAGAAATCTTGTTTGGTCCTTCGATCTCTAATTTCGAATAATCTTCCCATTTGTCTGGGTAAGCGACTTTAACGGTGAATTTTGATAGCTTTTCTAAAGCTTTTTGTTTGGTTGTTGCGGACATCCATTCTAATTCAGAAATATGCTTTTGGTAGCTTTTTATAAGATAACCAATCAATTCTTCCATTTGAGTTTTAGCTTCTTCTGGGAAGTATTTTTCAACATACAACTTTCCGAAAGCTTCTCCCAAAACTCCATTGATCATTTGCAGACCACGCTTGTTAAGCGCACGTTGCTCTTCTTGACCTTGCAGATATTTACTATAGAAATCGAAATTCAGTTTGTCTAGGTTTTGGTTAAGGACCCCAGCGTTGCCAGAAAGCAATCTTACCTTCATGTAATCTTTTAGTAAAGGAATATTTTTTTCATTTATAAAGCTATCCAACTTTTCATAATAAGCCAATTCTCCAATGATGACACGATCTGTGTTAACACCAACATTTTTTAAATATTGAGGCAAGTTAATATTCTTAACCATTGCTGATAGCTCGGCAGTTGTCTTTGGGTTATAGCGCTTGTTAGCATCTCGACCTTGTTCTAAAGTTAAATAAGATTTAGCCAGAGATTTTTCGAAATCAACGATGTTTTTTGCAACTTCAGAACTGTTTTTGTTACCTATAACGTTTAATAAAGCAGTAACATGTTTCTGATATTCTGCTAAGGTTTTTGCGTTGGCTTCATTTTCTTTTTGATAATAATCTTTTCCTAAACCTAGATCTGCAGCACCAAGATAGATAGCGTTGTTTTTAGAATCCTTAAGGTCTGGACCAACTCGCCAATCATATAACGGATTATCGCCATATTTGGTCGCTTGATCAAGATATGATTGCAAATCTTTAAGATTTTTGATGGCATCAATTTTCTTAAAATCTGCTTGTATAGGCTTAAGACCATCAGCATCTCTTTTCTTTAGATCCATATAAGATGCATAGAGATTTTGGATTTTTTTACCTTCGGTGCCAGCCGTGAATTTGTCTGTTAAAATATGATTAAGAATATCTAACGAAGCTTCGTCCGTTTTCTCACGAAGTTCGTTGAAAGATCCCCAACTTGCTTTGTCTGCGGGGATTTTGGCAGTTTTTACCCAGTTACCATTAACGTAACTGAAAAAATCATCTTGAGGTCTTACAGATTTGTCCATCATCGACAGATCGATACCTGCTTCTTGATATTGCTTTGGACTATTAGAGACGGGACTTTTTGTCGTGCCGTTTGTTTGCGCTACTGCGTGATTATTAAGTAGCAATCCGCAAAATGCGATTACACCAATTGTTACTTTCTTCATTTTTTGAAATTAATAGCATTAAAGTTAAGTATTTATTTTTGGACAGACTTGGATTTTAGTCATAAAAAAAACCTCACTTTAACTAGCGAGGTTTTATATTTTTAATAGAAGTTACTTCTTTTTAGTAAGGGCATCTTTTATTTTGCAATCGTTGTATTTATCGTCAATTGAAATAAAGATGTTTGGGATTTTAGATTTAACCCATTTGTCAACAATTTCGCCTTTCTTTTTGTTAAGTGCGTAGTCTTTAACTCTTTCGTAATCTGTGTTAAGGTCTAGAGTATGCGCGTCGATAATATCATTAACACTTACGATAGATACCGCTTGTTTTCTATTAACAGTTTCCTCGAAAGGCTCCGTAATATCGTCTTTGTTAAGACCTGCAATTTGATAAGAAATGGTTGGGTCTAGATGAAGTTTTTCGATTTTGTCGCCGCCATCTTGAGATTGCATAACACCCGCATTAAATTTAGTTGACTTGTCGTCAGAATACTTGTAGGCTGCATCTTTGAAAGTGATTTTCTTATCCAAAATCTGCTGACGAATATCCTCCAATTGCTTTTTAGTGGCAGCAATTTCTTCTTTGGTTGGCGTTGCTTTTAACAAAATATGTCTCGCATCGTATTTGTTACCAGTTCTTTTAATCAATTGGATGAGGTGGAAACCAAACTCCGATTCTACAGGATCAGACAGTTCGCCGTCTTGTAGGTTAAGGGCAGCCGCTTCGAAAGGTTTCACCATTTGCCCTTTGTTAATGGCTTTGTAAAGTCCACCGTTAGACGCTGAACCTTCATCTTCGGAGTAGATTCTTGCTTGTGTTTCGAAAGACTCCCCAGCTTCGATATCTTTTTTGATTTTGTTAAGTTTATCGATTAACTCTTGCTTGTGCGCTTCTGTTAATTTTGGGAAAATACTGATTTTACCCAATACTACTTCGTCTTTAACTTGCGGTAACTGAAATTTGAATTGGTTGAAAAAATCCGTCACTTCGTTAGGCGTAACGTCTGTTTTGTCAGTAATTCTCGCGTATTTTTGTTGTCCGTAATATTGGTCAGAGTCAATTTTTTCAATGGCGTTACGCATTTCATATCCTGTACGGAATTTGTACATGCCCAACATCGTCTTTTCATCTGGGAACTGAGACAAGATTTGGTTATACTTTTGTAGTGCCATATCTTTGATTTGGGCCGAACGATTTTCGATAACAGTATCTCTTTTTGCCTCGTAGATAACGATTTTGTTATTAACGATGCTTGATAAAAACTCACACTTATCGGCCACTTTTGTCCCTTGTTGTTGTGCGTAGTTGGCTTGTTCTTCGATGTCAGATTCTAACACAATTTCGTCACCGATAACAGCAGCAATACCATCTAAGAACTGTCCAGGCTTTATTTGAGCATTAATTTTGGTGCTGAAAAGAACCAAGGCTAACAAAATAAAAACCGCTTTAAAATTATTTAACATTATTTTTTGTGTAAAATTTGTTTGCAAAAATAGTATTATAAATGGATTGTAGTCAATCTTTTATTATAATTATTTCTTAAAAGTCTTCTTTAAATCTTCAACAAAACCTGGTTGAATATCAACTTTTATTTTCTTTTTTTGATTGGCAATCGTTTCTTTCAAAAACTGTTCTGTCATCGCATCTCTAACAGAATCTTGTGCTTCTTCAAAAGTCATCGTTTCTTCTGGCAAAAGCTCGTCCACTGCGACAATAACGTCACGATCTTTAACTTTGGTTTGATGAATTCCTTTTTCGTATGGCACTTTATATTCTGTGAAAACTTCAGCTGTTGCAGGCACTTTTCCTTCTTCGAAGCTTACTAAGATTTTGTTCTTATCACTAAGCTTTTTATCATATTTGGCTTTAAGAGCGTCCCACTTTTTAGTATCGGACATTTCTTTCTTAACCTCGGAAACTAGCTTAGGGTCCGAAATAATTGCGACACGACTTTTAGCACTTTTTTCCCATTTGTATTGGTCTTTATGACTTTCGTAGTAAGCTTTTTGTTTTGCAACATCTTTGTTGATTTCAGCCTTTAGATAATCATCAAAAATCCATTGCGAATATAAGTTTTGACGAAGTTCGTCAAGCTCCCTTTTAATCTCAGGACGTTCTGTAAACTCTTCTGCAAAAGCACTGTACACAGAATTGTCGATATGATAATCGATTAAGGCGGACCATTCTTTAGGTGTTATTTTGTCAAGATCTTTGTAGTTTTTGTCAATATAATTCTTTAGGTCAGCGTATTTTTCTGTTTTAGTTTTGTATTGGAAAAGTGGCGCCGACGGATTTTTAAAAGCTTTGAAATCTGCATAACTTTTCTTAATCGTCGCAAGATCTGCATATTCTTTATAGTTGGGTGCCACCATGATGCTTTTTAGGACATCGTCAGTAACCTGATTAGCATAAGTGCTGTTTTTAACTTCACGTATAAAGAATTCTTTATTGTCAGCTGTTAATTGATAAGGTTCAATATGGTAAATGTTGAAAATAAAATATTTGTTATCAATTTTTACAGGTTCTGTCGTGTAGTAACCTTTTGTTTTCCCTTTGAGCTGAGCATAAACTTCGTCCGGAAGAATAGGGGAGCCAAATACAAGTCCACCCGTTTTTCTTTCGTGTTCAGTAGATCCTAATTCTTTAGCAACATCTTCGAATTTTTTACCCGATTTTAATGCTGAATATATTTTAGCCTTAGACTCATCGGTGTTAAAATCATTTGGATAAGAAATAGTCCCAAAAGTAATGTAGCCAAGACTTGGTCTTTTGTCCAAAACTTTAGCAAAAACAACACTTCCATTTGCGCTGAAAAGCTTTGTATAACTACCGATTGGTGTTTTTTCGACTTCGCTGAAAAGCTCGTTGTCAAGTGTACCAGCTTTTACGAAAGATGCTGGGACTGGATTTTTAACATACGTCAAAATCGCGTCTTCCATTTTGGTTGTACCCGCTTTTACGTCTTTATAAATTTGATCGTAATTGTTGGTGTCGCCTTCTTCTTTAATAACATTGAAAACCAAAATTCGATATTCGTTTTGGTTGGCTTTAACATAGTTAGCAACGATTGGGTCTAGAATCGCACTTGGGATTAATTTGGTCTCTTTAAGATCACGAACGCGCATCCCCACAGCATTACGAAAAGATGTAATCGTATCCGCTTTTTTCTCTTTTGCCAATTGTTGCAAAAGCATGAATTCTACCGTTGAGTTGATGGTCGCATCAACGCCTGTGTTTTCTAATCCGTATTTATATTTTTCTTTAAAATCTTTAAGTGTGATACTTTGGTCGCCAACCACAAGACTTTGACCAAATACATGCTGTGTTGCCAAAGCTACTAATACAAAAAGGCTCTTCTTCATTATTAAATATTGTTTTGATGTTCGAAAACAATCATTTTACATTGTCAATTCGAAAGTTGTTAACTCACGGAATTGGTTGATACGACCTTTCAACTCTTCTTTAGTAACATCTTCTAGACGTACAGTTCCGAATTTTTCTACCGTGAACGATGCCATTGCACTTCCTACGATAAGGGCGTTTTTAAGATTTGCAAAACTGAAATCTCCAGTTTTTGTGATGTAAGCTGCAAGTCCACCTGCGAAGGTGTCACCAGCACCTGTTGGATCAAAAACTTCTTCTAATGGTAAAGCCGGAATTGCAAATATTTTCCCTTCGTGGAACAATAATGCGCCGTGCTCACCTTTTTTAATAATCACGAATTTTGGACCTAAAGCATGGATTTTTTGAGCTGCTTTTACCAAAGAATATTCACCCGAAAGTTGTCTAGCTTCTTCATCGTTAATTGTGATAACATCCGTTTTAGCAATAACTTCCATCAAAAGATCCCAAGTAAGGTCCATCCAGAAATTCATTGTGTCTAGGATCACCATTTTTGGTCGTTGGCTCATTCTTTCCAAAACTGCTAACTGTACCGCTGGATGAAGATTTCCTAACATTAAAACATCTGCATCAGCAAAACTTGCAGGGATTTTTGGATCAAAATTTTCTAAAACATTTAGTTCTGTCACTAAGGTGTCACGAGAGTTAAGATCGTTATGGTATTTTCCGCTCCAGAAGAAGGTTTTTCCTTCTTTAATGATTTCTACACCATCAATATTGATGTTTTTTGATGTTAACATATCCAAATAGCCTTGCGGAAAGTCGCCACCAATTACAGAAACCAATCCAACCTCTGCCTCCAAAGCTGAAGCTGCAAGTCCAATGTAAGTTGCGGCTCCTCCTAGGATTTTGTCTGTTTTTCCGAATGGTGTTTCGATGGCATCAAATGCTACTGTTCCTACTGCTAGTAATTTCATATCTATAGGTCTTTATTTTAAGTTAAATTTTATTTTTTCCACTCGAATGTGTCAATCAAATGGAGCATATCTTTTTTAATATAGTCTACTGCTGGCGCCAATGAATCTGGCTTTGGACGGGTATTGAAATACAAATTTCCTGTTAAAAAATGCTTCGTGCTGTCCGTTACATAAAACTGAATGTTAGACGCTGTCTGCCCTTGCAATTCGTAAAAATTACCATACACTTTCTTCTCTGGATAAGCGAAACTTTTGGTGTCGATTGCCGTAGCTTTTATCGTATGTTCGTACACCATCCTTTCTGCTTCCTTTAGATGGCTTTGGAAGTCGCTGGTTATCGGAAGATACGTGATGAAGATTTTTGCCTTCATCCCTTTGTAGTTGATGTTGTACCAACAAGGTTTTTTAGCATCTTGTATCACTGCAAAATCCGAATAATCAAACTGAAATGGACATGCACTACTAAAGGTCTGGTAGCGAGGTTTGGGATATTCTAACCTCAAATCGCCGCTTGGCTTGGGCATAACCTCCTTTCCACAAGAAGCGAGCGTTGCCAAAACAGTAAGTCCTAATAGCTTTTTTAACATCTGGCAAAAATAGTGATTAGATTTTAGATACTATACATCATAAAATATAAAAAATTCTTAATTGTTCGACTTTTAGTTAGTATTAAATCAAATTCTGAAAAACAAGGATAGATGCGAGCTTTGATAAGTGCTTGATAATTTGTTGTTTAAACTTGAATAAAATTTTAAAAATAGTATTGCGGAAATAATAAAAATTACTATTTTTGCAATCTGTTAACCAACCTCTGACGATAGACGTGAAAGTTGCTTGACTTTGAATTATTTTATTTTATTAAATAATGGATTTAATTAAGTACGTACAAGAGAAGTACATTGACAAAAAAGATTTCCCAAGTTTTAAAGCTGGTGATACAATCACTGTTTATTACGAAATTAAGGAAGGTCAAAAAACAAGAACTCAGTTCTTCAAAGGAGTTGTTATCCAATTGAGAGGAACTGGTGCTACTAAAACATTTACAATCAGAAAAATGAGTGGAGATGTTGGTGTAGAAAGAGTTTTCCCAATTAACATGCCTGCACTTCAAAAAATTGAAGTTAACAGAGAAGGTAGAGTTAGAAGAGCTAGAATCTACTACTTCCGTAATCTTAGAGGTAAAAAAGCTAGAATTAAAGATAAGTCTTTCGGAGGTAAATAATCCGAAGATTTTATCTAACAATAAAAGCCACGTCGCAAGATGTGGCTTTTATTGTTTTTAAACTTTAGTTATGAATTAATTTTATTTAAGCTTTGCATTTAATCATAAAAAAAACTGCCCGAAAGCAGTTTTAATTTACTATAAAGTCCATAAATATTACATTGGACTTTGGTCGTCACCACCATCGTAGTTGCTGTTGATGTCTTTTTTCTTTTTAGGTTGTTCAATTTTTTCACCTTGTTTGAAACGGTAAGTCAATGACAAGCTAAACTGTCTTGGTTGCCATTGCATTTCCATATCTCTTACGAAGTCCTCCGCATTGGTATAGTTCTTCATTCTTCTCGTATTGAAAATATCTCTAATATTGAAGGCTAAAGTACCATTACCTTTCCAAAGCGATTGTGTTGCACCAAAGTCAACGCCATACATCGCTTTACGATTGTTCATAGCTGTTTTTTCGGCACCTCGGTAGAACGATTGCACTTGGAAACTGAACGTTTTAGTAGGTCTGAAGGTCGTGTTTAATCTTAATCTATAAGAGAAGCCATCACCCGAAAAGTCCATATACTTTCCGTTAAGTGTCATGTTACCCGTGTTATTGTAACCATATAGATCTGCCGATAACATCATTTTCCACCAAGAGAATGGATCATAAGTCCCGTTAAGGTCTAGACCATATTGCGTTTCTGTACCAACGTTGAAAGGCATTGTGTTGATCGCACCTTTGTCATCAAGATATTGAAAACGGTTAACTTCATCCTCAGATTTTTTATAATACAAAGTTGGGTTAATCGTGAATTTCTTTTTAGTAATCGCATAACCTAGCTCGAACGAGTTTTCGTAAGTTGGGTTAAGATTTGGGTTGCCACGGAAGTAGTTTCTGTCATCATCAAACGACATGAACGGAATCATCGTGAAGGCTCTTGGTCTCTGTATTCTTCTAGAATAATTTAATAAAACCTGATTGCCTTTTGCGATATCATAACTTAAGAAAACACTTGGGAAAAACTTCGTGTAATCTTTTTTAACCTCAGGGTTTTGAACTGGCGCACCAGTTACTAAATCATAACTTAAAAAGTTAATGTCGATTTTTGAGGTTTCGCTTCTTAAACCTAATTGGTAACCAAATTTTTCACCAATTTTACTCTTGAACTGTGCATATACGCCTAAAATATTCTCAGAATAAATGGTGTTACTTGTGAAGTCGTATCTCGTGTAATAAGCACCACCATCATCACTTTGATTTACAAAATAATCGTAAGTGTTTTTGTTGTAATCATAACGCGCACCTGCTTCTAACTTAGAGTGTTCTCCAATTGGAAGTTCGTAATCCAACTTACCGATGAAGGTGTCAGATTTAGAATCTGTATCTACATTATTAATGGAGTTACCCATTGGTTGTAGAATTTGATTTTTAAAATTGTTTTGTACAATTTGGTTAGTTCCGTCACTTTTGTTGGTTTGGTAGCTTGCCGAAGCTGTTAATAATTGTCCGTTGTCATCAAGTTTTTGATCAATTCCGAAATCTAACTGTGTCGCAAAGTTTTTGTTATTTCCGAAGCTATTACGATTTCTTAAGAAATTGTCAAAGCTATCTGCGGAAGAGTAAGTTTTTTCAGCGTAATTATTTAACGTATTACTATCATTATTAAAACTTCTAATCATCCCAGAAAGGTTAATGCTCGTTTTATCTGATAGATCATGTACAACACCAGCTGTTAAATTGTAGTTGTCGCCCTCTCTTTTAGTTTCGCCATCTTGGTTAGAGATTTGTGTGAAGGTGTTTTTGGTATAATCCCATGTTGAAGGACTATCTTTTCTAGTCATGTAATTCTTACTAGAACTTTCATTTTTTTGATAACCACCGCCACCATTAACGTACCAAGTCCAGTTGCCCTTTCTCCAGTTAAGGTTAGCATTAAGATTGGTTCTCGGCAAATAGCCCAATGTACCCGTTACAGTACCATTGAAGCCCATTTTTTTATCCTTTTTAAGAATGATATTTAAGATACCAGCAGTTCCCGAAGCTTCAAATTTTGAAGACGGATTTGTAATCACTTCAATTTTCTCAATTTGGTCGGCTGGGATAGATTGCAAAGCATTTGCACCGTCATCAATACCTAGAAGGGAAGAAGGTTTTCCATTAATCAAAAACTTAACATTAGAACTTCCTCGCATAGAAACCGTACCGTCTGTATCCACAGAAACCGAAGGCACATTGGATAACACATCCTGCAAGTTTCCACCCTTACTCACGATATCTTGCGAAGGGTCATAGGTTTTTTTGTCCAATTCTACACGATAAGGTTTTGCAGCAGCAGCAGTAATTACAACACCTTGGATTTGCGTTGTTTTATCAAGATTTGCAACTTCATTACCTTGAATTACAAATGCAGGAATTGTCCCTGGTTTTGTAACTTGAATCGTTTGTGTTTTTGGTTTAAAATCGATAGCTTCTATTGTCACATCGTAATTGCCTGCTGCCAATTCGATTTTGAAATTACCGTCTACATTCGCCAAAACAGCATCACTAAGCTGCGGATTGTTTTTATTTTTAAAAGTAATCGACGCGTAACCAATGCCGTTGTTGGCACCGTCTTGTACACGACCTGTTACGGCCATTTTTTGTTGTGTCGCAGCTGGTCGCTCTTGCGCAAAAGCCATAGAGGCTGCTCCCAGTACAAATACAAGTCCGAATGTCCTTCTCTGAATAATGTTTCTGATTTCTGTTTTTATCATAATTTTTTGTTTACCGAAGCTTTTATCAAGGTTCGAAAAGTATTATTTTATCTGTTTTGCATTAAGCCAATCTTGATAAGCTTTGGCATTTTTGGCATGTTCCACATCATTATCAGTGAATTTATGATAACCCAATCTTGCTGGATCAGCACACATATAGATGTAGTTATTATGGTCAGCGTCTAGCACCGCGTCGATGGAGTTTTTATCAACAACGCAGATAGGTCCTGGTGGTATGCCTGCGTTGGCATAGGTGTTATATGGCGATGGCGTTTTTAGGTCTTTGTAATAGACGCGTTTTATTTGCTTTGTAAAGTTGCTCGCCTTGTTAATCGCGTAGATGACGGTTGGGTCACTTTGCAATTTCATACCTTTTTTGTATCGGTTAAGATAAAGTCCAGCAATTGTTTTTTGCTCATCTTTCTTGCCACCAGATTCTTTATACACGATAGAGGCTAAAGCGTAAATTTGATCTCTGGACAAGCCGGATTGCTTTTCTTTTGCAACGCGTTCGGCATTCCAAAATTGGTTGTAATCTGTATTAAATTTGTCAAAAAATTCTTTAGGCGTTACGGTCCAAAAGAATTGGTAAGTGTCATTAAAAAAGAACTTCTTAAGATCTTCAGCATTGTTGAAACCCTTCTCAACGGCGATTGCGTTAAGGTCTTTTACAAAACGTGCAGAATCTAACTCCGTTTTTCGGCTCACGCGACCAATCATTTGATATACGTCATCAAAATCTTTAATTCTAAAATTATTTGGTGTCTGGTTACCAGCTTTAATCATGTTGACAAGGTCAGAGTTGTTGGCGCCAGATTTTATTTCGTAGCGGCCAGCTTTGATGTGTTCTGCTAAAGCCTTGTCATTAGCAACCGCTTCAAAACTTTCAATGTTTGATAAATATGGACGAATAGAATCCATCACTTGCTTCATCGGCGCATTGTGTGGGATTAAAACAAAACCTTCTTTAACAACGTTGTTACCGTAATTTTTGGAATAAAATCTAAACCCAAAATAAGCACCAATGGCAAGAATTGCAATGATAATGATTGTTACTATTTTTTTCATATACAATTTAGATTTCTATTGTTCCTGTAAAAACTTGTTTTGCTGGGCCTTCTAACCAAATATTTTTGAAAGCACCGTTTTCTTCTTCGGCGTAGATTTTCAAATTGCCACCAAGTACTTTAACAGGCACAGAGCTTAGATGTTTCTTTTTCATAAAAGTTAAAGCCGCTGCTGTAACACCCGTTCCACAACTGAAAGTTTCGTTTTCCACACCACGTTCGTAGGTTCTTACAAATAGCTTGTTTTCAGGGAGTTCTGTCACGAAATTAACATTGATGCCTTCTTTGTAATAAGTCTCATTATTTCTTATTTTGTTACCGTTATGATAAACATCATAGTTTTCTACATCGTCAACATATTTGATATAATGCGGAGATCCAGTGTTTAACACAAAATCTTCTGCGTCGGCAAAGATTTTTTCGACATCAATCATTTTTAGTTTTACAACACCGTTTTTTATTTCGGCTTCGTGCATGCCGTCGATAGCGTCAAATTTTGTTTTATCTTCAAAAATATCCAAGAAATGCGCGAATGCCACAATGCATCTTCCGCCGTTACCACACATCGTACTTTCGTTACCGTCAGAATTGTAATACACCATTTTGAAGTCGTATTGCTCGTCATTTTCTAACAGGATAAGTCCGTCGCCACCGATCCCAAAACGTCTGTCACACAGATGTTCAACCAGTTTTGTGTTCTCTTTGGGGAAACTCAGATTACGGTTATCTATCATGACAAAATCGTTGCCGGTTCCTTGATATTTATAAAATTTCATAAGTCGTTTATTAGTGATTTTAAAAAAGCTTACAAAATTAATGAAATTCGTGTCGATTCGGTGTTAAAGAAATGCTAATTAAATCATAGAGACGTCCTATTCGAAACTATTATTGGGAATTATGGAATTTTCGGTTTAGAATAAATTTTTATGTATGGTTTTATTTTTTGTAGGGTATTGATATTTAAATAGTTGATTGTTTTAAAATGTCCAATATTAAAATAGTATTAAAACTCATTCTCAAAAGTATTTTTTATCAATATTTCATTATACTTCACCACGCACCTCGATGATTTTTTATAGTTTTCGCCGATTGTTATGGTTGATGCTTTGGATGCTTTCGGTGTTAAAACCAAAACCGATTTGGGCAACAGAACCGCAATTCTTTTAAAAGGAGAAGTTCTCAATTTAGGCTCGGTTACTTTAAATTTTTAAATTTCAGTTTTAAAAGTTTAAAATAACTTAGCCAATTATAGTCTCAATCTATCAATACGATATCATTTTTTTAGAAGTATTAATTTGTATCTTTGCTTATCTCTAAATGAAAAAAGAAGCATTAATAGAATTAGTAAAGAAAGCCAAAGACAAAGATCAAAAAGCGCAAACGCATTTGATTAATCTCTTTTGGGTAGATGTTTTCTCTTTCTTGATGAAGAAAGTTCAGGACGAAAATGATGCCGACGAAATTACCGTTCATGTGTTTTCGAAAGTCTTGTCAAAATTGGATATGTACGATCCTAATTTTCAATTCAAGACATGGATTTTGACAATTGCTCAAAATACAGTTATCGATTTTTGGAGAAAGAAAAGTCGCGAAAATACCGATGCTAGCGATTCTTTGGATGAGGTTAAAAATCACTTTGCAAAATCACCAGAAGAGCTTTTGATTTCCGAAGAAGAAAATGACGAAATTCTAAAAATTGTTGCCTCGATGGATGCTAATTATCAGGATATTATTAAGCTTCGTTTTTTTGAGGAGAAAAGTATTAAAGAAATAGCTGAAGAGCTTAACTTATCAGTTGCCAATACAAAAGTGCGCATCATGCGAGCTAAAAAAGTCTTGGCAGAATTATTAAAAAGTAACGAGTTGTATAATGAATAACGATGTATTAACGACAGATACCACCACACAAAAACCAAAATGGATTCGCGTAAAATTGCCAACTGGTCAAAATTATCGCGAGCTAAGAAACTTGGTTGATAAATATAAATTGAATACCATCTGTCAAAGTGGAAGCTGCCCAAATATGGGTGAATGTTGGGGCGAAGGGACGGCGACTTTTATGATTTTAGGAAATATCTGCACGCGTTCTTGCGGTTTTTGCGGTGTCAAAACGGGAAAACCTTTGGATGTTAACTGGGACGAACCTGAGAAAGTTGCGCGTTCTATCAAATTAATGAAGATTAAACATGCGGTTTTGACGTCGGTTGATCGCGATGATCTTAAAGATATGGGTTCAATTCTCTGGGGCGAAACGGTAAATGCTGTACGTCGTATTTCTCCAGGAACTACTATGGAAACTTTGATCCCGGATTTCCAAGGGATTACAAAACATTTGGACAGATTGGTGGAAGTTGCACCAGAAGTGATTTCGCACAATATGGAAACGGTGAAACGTCTAACCCGTGAAGTGCGTATCCAGGCGAAATACGAGAGAAGTTTGGATGTTTTACGTTATCTAAAAGAAGCAGGACAACGTCGTACCAAAACGGGTGTAATGCTTGGTCTTGGCGAAACAAAAGATGAAGTTTTCCAAACCATTGAAGACATCAGAAATGCTAATGTTGATGTAATTACTTTAGGGCAATATCTGCAACCTACTAAAAAGCATTTGCCTGTCAAAAGATTTATCACGCCAGAAGAGTTTGATGAGTATGGTGCTTTTGCAAAAGAATTAGGCTTCCGCCATGTAGAAAGCTCGCCGCTGGTGCGCAGTTCTTACCATGCTGAAAAACATATTCATTAAAATATAAAACCTGCTAGTTGGCAGGTTTCTTTATTTTGATAAAGCCACAATACATTCTTCTCTGATGTTCCAAATTTCCTCTAAAGAGTAGGGGATTTTAGAATTTTGATCCAGCCAATCTTCAAGGAAGTTTTGATGGTATTTAACTTTAAAACCTGTGATTTGCTCAGGTTGGATTTCAATCTCTTTTAAAAGTTGAGATTCAAAGTTTTCTTTGCGCCAAGTACGACTCGTAAAGTCAAGAATTTCATGGTTCCATTTTAGATAATTGTGAGCTTCAGGAATGTTATCGAGTTGATATCGCGCTAGGATTTCTTTAATTTGTGGCACATTGTCAGCATTCATTTTAAAAATTCCTAAAATTAATTGGAAGTCGAATTTTTGATTTTCGTCTGCTAAACGTTTTAACAAAGCATGTTTAGTGCTACAAGTTCCAAAATTATCATTAAGAACTACCAATGTATTATTTTTGTCAAGATTTCTTTTATAATCCATATTTTGAACAAAATGTGCAGCTTCTAGAAAAGTCGTTTTTCCGGCATTAAGAAAGCTTTCGGAAATTATTTTGTCCGATTGGATGTCAAAATTCATCTTTTAAAATTTGTCACTAAAGTAAGACATTAGAAAGAATTATTAAATATTTAAGAAGTCTAAAATTGCTTTTCTAGTCCGTATGCTTTAACTTTGCACAAACCTAATCTAATGAGTAAAAAAGAAACGAAGTACATCTTTGTAACAGGCGGTGTTACTTCTTCACTGGGTAAAGGAATTGTCTCTGCTTCTTTGGGACTTTTGTTGAAATCACGAGGTTTTAGCGTTACTATCCAAAAACTTGATCCTTACATTAATATAGATCCCGGAACACTTAATCCGTATGAGCATGGCGAATGTTATGTGACGGAAGACGGTGCCGAAACCGATCTTGACCTTGGTCACTACGAGCGTTTTCTTGATAGCCAAACAAGTCAAAACAACTCGGTGACAACTGGTAAAATCTATCAAACCGTTATTGAAAAAGAACGTCGTGGCGAGTTTCTTGGTAAAACGGTGCAAGTTATTCCACACATCACCAACGAGATTAAACGTCGTGTTAAAATTTTAGCAAAGAAAAATTACGACATCATCATCACCGAAATTGGTGGAACAGTAGGAGATATCGAATCTTTGCCATACATCGAAAGTGTGCGACAATTGCAATGGGAGTTGGGCAAAAACAATTCGATGGTGATTCATTTAACATTGTTGCCTTATTTGGCTGCCAGTGGTGAGTTAAAAACAAAACCATCGCAGCATTCTGTTCGTCAATTGATGGAAAGCGGCATCCAGGCGGATGTATTGGTATGTCGTACAGAGCACAAAATCCCGAAAGACTTGCGTGCAAAGTTGGCGCAATTCTGTAACGTTGCTTTAGAAAATGTTATCGAATGTAAAGATATGGACACGATTTATGAAGTGCCAGTCGATTTACAAAAACAAAACTTCGATGAGGTTGTTCTAAAAGAATTAAATCTTCCTTATAATAAAGAAGCAGACCTTAAGGATTGGAAAACTTTCCTTAAAAAATATAAAAATCCAAAACGAAGCGTTAATATTGCTTTGGTTGGGAAGTATGTATCACTTCAGGATTCTTACAAATCAATCGCAGAAGCTTTTATCCACGCTGGTGCAGATTTGGAAACCGATGTTAATGTTAAGTGGGTCTACAGTGGCGACTTAACGGAAGATAATTTACAAGAAGCTTTTAAAGATATCGATGGTGTGTTGATTGCTCCAGGTTTTGGCGATCGCGGCATCGAAGGGAAGATTTTAGCAGCAGAATATGCACGTGTTAACAATATTCCGACTTTAGGAATTTGTTTGGGAATGCAGATTATGACTATTGAATTTGCTCGTAACGTTCTTGGACATGCAAAAGCTAATAGTACAGAATTTGATACAGCGACAGTTGATCCGGTTATTTCGATTATGGAAGAACAGAAAAATGTTGTTGACAAAGGCGGAACAATGCGTCTTGGCGCTTGGAAGTGTGCCTTGAAACCGAATTCTAAATTAGCTGAAATCTACGGTGCTAAAACAATTTCTGAAAGACACAGACATCGTTATGAATTCAATTCTGATTACAAAAAAGAATTCGAGGATAAAGATATGATCATCTCTGGTCAAAATCCTGAAACGGGACTTGCCGAAACCATCGAGTTAAAAGAGCATCCTTTCTATGTTGGTGTCCAATATCATCCAGAATATAAGTCGACGGTCGCAACACCGCATCCTTTATTCAAAGCGCTGATAACAGCAGCAAGCAAGAAAAAGAAATAAAATTAACGAGTGACCTAAAGTTTTCTTTAGGTCATTCGTCTTATTATCAGGATGATAAAGATTAGTCAGCTAAAAGTAGTTATCTGAAAAATAAATCTTATTTTTGTCCTCTTAAAATTTAATTAAAAAGAGCTAGAAATTTTCGGATTTCGAATTCAGAATTTTCAAATTATTACTAATGCAACAGAACAACGGACTGGACAAAAATCAGTTAATTAGCTTCGGTGTACTCTCTCTACTTTTGATAGGTTTTATGCTCTATTTCCAAAATAGACAAGCCTCAACAGAACAGGAGAACATCGCCAATCAAGCTAAAAAAACTGAGCAAACAACGGCGGCTAAAGCTAATGCTGCAACCGAGCTTAACGCAAATGTTACGCCCAACGCTATACAAAAAGTTAATCTTAAAAATGATGAGCTTAGCCTAGAGTTTTCTAGCCTCGGTGGACAAGTGTCTTCTGTTAGACTTAACCAGTACCACGCTTACGACGGCAAAAATAAAAACAAACCTCTTTACCTTTTTAGTAACAAAAATGCTGAATATGGTTTTGAGTTTAGAGATAAATCTGGCAAAATTGTTAATACAAAAGATCTAGTATTTACACCAAGCGTAGCAGGAAATACTGTAACATTGACAAGCCAACTTAGTGGTGCAACGATTCAGTTTATCTATACATTAAGTCCAAAATATACTTTAGATTTTAAAGTAAGAACGCAAGGTTTATCCCAATTAACTTCGGATAAAAATGCGACTTTCAAATGGGATTACAATGTTAGAGAATCCGAGAAAGGTCGTGCACAAGAACAAACGCATACAGAGTTTACTTATGCTTTTGACAATTATAAAGCTTACGATTATGATGCACGTTCTGAAATGGACGAAACTAAAGAAACGCTTAATTGGATTGGTATTAAGCAACAATTCTTCGCAGCAGTTATCGAAGCGCAACATGGTTTTACCCAATCTAAAGGCTATCAAGACAACATCGAAACTGGAGAATATCTTAAAAAATTCACTTACGATGGTCAGGTTGCCTTTACAGGTGGAGAATTTAACCAAGATTTTACATGGTATTTTATGCCATTAGATTTGCCTTTATTAAAATCTTACAATAAAAACTTTGATGAAATTTTGCCGTTAGGGTGGTCCTTTATTGGATCACTTAACAGACATGTTTTCATGCCGATGTATAACTTTATTTCATCTTGGGGGATTGCAGCTGGTTGGGCGATTTTTATCATGACGATTATTGTTAAATTAATACTTTCACCAGTAATGTACAAGCAACATAAGCTGAGTGCCATGATGAAGGTCATTCGTCCAGAGATTGATGAGGTTAATAAAAAGTACAAAGATGCTGACCCAATGAAGAAGCAACAAGAGACCATGGCGGTCTACCGAAAAGCTGGCGTTAACCAATTGGCGGGATGTCTTCCAGCATTGGTGCAAGTTCCGTTGTTCTATGCGTTATTCCGTTTCTTCCCGAACATGATCGATCTTCGTGGGAAAAGTTTCTGGTTTGCGGAAGATTTAACAGCTTATGATGATCTAATTAAATTGCCATTTAGTATTCCTTTCTTAGGAGATCATTTAAGTATTTTCGCATTGGCGTGTACCATCGTTATCTTAATTTATACAATGATGACAGCAGGTAACATGCAACAACCACAACAAGAAGGTATGCCGAATATGAAGGTGTTAATGTACATTTTCCCAGTAACATTCTTATTCTTCTTGAATACATCTGCGTCTGGTCTTTCTTGGTATTATTTTGTGTCAAACGCGATTAACATTATTATCATTTTGGTAATTAAATATCTGATTTTGGATGAGAAAAAAATTCATGCTCAAATCCAAGAGAACAAGCAAAAAGCACCAAAGCCTGAAGGACGTTTCCAAAAACGTATGAGAGAGATGATGGAGCAAGCGCAAGAGCAACAAAAAAAGCAAGAACAAACACGTAAAAAATAATATCTAAAGGTATTATTTATAAGCAAAAAGAGCGAAATACTAGAATTTCGCTCTTTTTTTGTAAGGTTAAATAAAAAACCCGCGAGGTTATCGCAGGTTTGGTTTTTCATCATTTGCGTTTAACTTAAAACCAGTTTACCATGAATTTTGTGCTTTTGAACAAAAAGCTGAACACGTTTGAGTTCCTCTTTTTTGTTGGTACAAATGTACGCTAGCTTTTAGAAGTTTAATAATAAATGATGTCGATATTAGTCGCTAATGATGTCGATATTTATCTACAAGTTTTGGCTTTAGTTGTTTTTAATAATGTCGATAAGTTCCACAATATTGTTAATGTTTAGCTTGTCAAAAATCCTTTTCTTAAGAGTGCTGACAGTGTTTTGTTTGATGCCAAGTTCGTTGGCGATTTCCAGATTACCGAGACCTTTGGCGTAGAGTTTTACAATTTCTAATTCGCGTTCTGTAAGTTGTTGCAAAGGATTATTAAAACTAGGATTTCGTAAAGATTCTAATAATAGAGATTGTGTCGTTGGTGAGAGATATTCGCCGTCGTTTATCATTTTAGAAATCGCACTTTGGATAACCTCTTCGTCGCTCATTTTGCTCAGAAAACCGTTAGCACCAGCATTGATGAATTTAAGAGCATTTGCTTTCTCATCGATTCCTGTTAAGATTAAAATCTTGATATTGGGCTGTGTTTTTTTTATTTCGGAGATAATCGACAGGCTATTACCATCAGGAAAATGCGCATCAATTATAGCGATATCAATAGGAGAGGCTTCTGTTTTCTCTATAACCTGCGATAGATTGATGGCGTATGTGATTTCAGAATTTAGTTCTAAATCCTCAATTAAAAATGTAATAGCTTGTCTTATCAAACTATGATCATCGGCCAATAAAAAATTAATTTTTTCCATTATTTTAGATTTAAATACAGAGAAAATTTAACCTTTGTTCCTTTTGCAATTTTGCTATCTACGGTAATCGTTCCGTCGTACAATTCAATCAATTCTTTACAAAGGCTAAGTCCTAATCCTGCACCTAGATTTTCAACTTCGTTAGACAAAACGCCTTGATAATAAGGTTCGAAAATGTTTTTAAGATCCGACTCCGAAATTCCTGCGCCAGTATCGCTGATTTCTGTTGTTAATAAAATACGATGGTTGTCAACAATTTGAGTTTTAGAAATTAAAGAAATTTTTCCGTTTTCTGTAAACTTGTTGGCGTTCCCAAGAATGTTCATGTAGATTTGATTAATCTTTGTATTATCCGAGAAAACATCAAGCTTTGGGTCGATGTCAATTTGTGTATCAAACTTATTATTTCGTGTTTCTATATAAGCTTCCATCGACGTTGCGATGTTACTGATTTCGTTTTTAAGATTGAAAATAACTGGTTGTAGTTTGTTTTCAACGTGTTGATTTTTGGTGTATTCCAAAATTTGATTGGCTTGCAGCAAAAGACTATTGTTGGTGAAACTTATGGATTTAAGATAATCTTTAATACTATCGTCGTTGGTTTTTTTGTTAATTCGGTTGATGAAAATCCCGATAATCTTTAGTGGAGAACGCATTTCGTGACTTAACATACCGAGAATTCTGTTTTTGAAATTCAGGTTTTCATTAATTAAAACATTGGCGGCTTTCAATTTTTTCTCGTAACCAAATGCAATTCTGGTCATGTACATCAAAAGGATTGAGGCGATAAACATGAGCGACATTGCCGCTATCGCAAAATACATTCTGACTTTGTTGTTCTGTGAATTTTGTTTTGAGATTCCCTTTTCTAAATCATGTTTTGCATTTTTTATAGAATTGTCATAAAGTCCCATGACATCGTTGCTGTATAGCAAAAGTTCAGTGAAAAGTTTGTTGTTTTGGTTAACGCTTTGGAGGTTGTTATTTGTGCTTTTATCTTTGTTGTTTTGGGTTTCAACAATCTTTTTTTCGACACGTCGTACTTCGGTTACGTAATGCTTTGTCGCTGAATTTATGAGGCTATCCATATCGTTTTTTAATCGATCAGCTTCGCTTTGGCGTTGCTTCATGGTAATAACCGTGCTGTCTTTTCTCACGTTTTCGTTGCCAGATATCGCATCTTTAAGACGACCCAAAAGTCCTTTTTTCTTGATCGTATCTTTGAAGACTTCGGTGTGAACTTCAAAATTATCAGGATTGTAATCGAATTTGTATTTTTTGATTTGTAGTAAATCATTTTTTGACTGGTTTTGAGTCAAATCTTGGTTTAACGCGTTGGAGATCTGCGATGTTGAGTCAATAAGCACTTTGAATTTTTTAAGATCAAGCGCAGGTTTTGTTTTAAAATCTAAACTTTTGTTAAGCTCAGAATTTTTAAATTTAAAATTATTGACTTTGTCAAGCGTAATATTAAGATTGTTGATTGCAACAAAATAATTGTCCAAGTCCTTTTTGTCGTGGGTGCTTAGATAATTTTGGAAATGCCTATTGGCGGCAAAAAGTTCTTTTCGAGATTTGTTGGTTAAGTTTTCTAGATCATCAATTTCCTTGATTTGGTTTTCTATAAAATCTAGATTTTTACGATTTCTAAATTCATTATATATAAAAGTTGCTAGGGCTACTTGTATTAATAATATGCAGATAATTAGTGAGTAGTGCACTTTTTTTCTTAATCGAAAATTATTATCGGACGAGGTCATAATTTGATTACAGTATTGTGTTTTTTTCTTTGTTTAGTTTAACTAACAAAAGTAAATAAATCTGATGAATTACCACTTCTTTATAAACCGAATGTGCTTAATGTAATTATTTTATTCTTTTGTAGGATTTGTTTTAGATGTTAAGGATCTTGTGTGTTGTTTATAAATAAAATTAATACAATGTGTTGTTATTAAAGTTTTTGTTTTACTTAATATTATTTTTTAATGTTTTTTTTAATTTTTTAGAAAGTATTTATTGTAATTGAGTCTTATTGATTTAATCTGTTTTAATATGTGATATTGTAAAATTTTTTAAATAAATCTTGTATGATATTTATTAAATATATAGTTTTGTTGAATTAATGACTAATACTAAATAATATGAAAAAAATTCTATTTACTTGCCTTATGGCATCAGCATCTGGTCTATTCTTTGGACAAAGTGTTTATGCAGATAATTTCGACGCTTTAACAATTGGTAACGTGGGAACTGATATCACGGGAGCAACTCCAGGTCAAGGAGGATGGTATACAATAGCTGCAACAACGGCTGCTAACTCAGCGGCTAGTAATTTCCAGATTGTTGCTAATAATGCAACCCATGGCAAAGTTTTATCTATTTTGGGTTCTGCGGGAACAACAGGAACAAAGCAAGTTAATCAGAACAGCAAATTGGTGTCTGTTTGGGGGTCAAGAACAGCTGGCAATAATGTTCTTCAATATGAGTTTGATATTTTCAGTGGTGCTGCGACATCGTCTCAAAATACTGGTAGAATCTATCTTTGGGATAGTGTGGCTAATAAGTGTTTGATTGGTTTTTCATTTAATATGACAAGTAAGCAACATACATTGGTAGCATATTCTAATCCTGCTGATGTTAATGGACAAGCAGGTAATGATGATGGTAACTGGGGTTATACTTTTAACCAAGCTTTAAATGCAAATACTTGGTATAAAGTTGGTTTAGCTTGGGACTCTGTATCAGGAGAAATTTCGTACAAAATCATTGATGAATCGACTGGTCTAGTAGTATTAGATGAAATTTATCAAGGTAAAGGTATGGGTGCCACACCAGATCTAGCGAACATCCAAGTGTTAGCTGTTCCTAATAGTACTGTTACAAGTAATACTGTGGCTGTTAATGTTTTGTTTGATAATATTAAACTTAAAGCAACAGATATGGTTGATCTGTTGGCAGTTAATGATGTTACTAATAGCAAGCTTAAAGTAAGCATGTATCCTAACCCAACTTCAGACTTTATTAAGTTTGATACAAGCGCTAAAATTGATGCAGTTGAGTTATATGATCTTTCAGGAAAATCTGTTGATGTACAACTGAAAAACAATGAGGTAGACGTTAGAAAACTTCAAAAAGGTGTTTATCTTGTTAAAGTTAAAATGAATGATGGCTCAACAAGTACTAATAAGATAATTAAAGAATAATCTAATTAATCGCTTTAATATTATAATCCGACTTCGAAAGAAGTCGGATTTTTTTTGTTTAAAGTTTAAATCTTTAAGTGCGATAGCAATGTCCGGAAGAGAAATTTCCCAACGTGTAAAGTCGCTTTTATCGATTACAAACATACTGCTTATTGGATAAGTACTATTGATTTCATTTCTTCAGGATCTACTTTTTCAATCTGCGCTAGTTACTAATTTTTTTGCATATAAGCGCATACGATACTTTTGTAACATCTTTATAGTCGTTGTATTGATCTCCAAGATTGGTTCTAATATAGAAAATATTAAAGTTTTGTTTTCAGTAATTGTTGTTACAATTTTTAATAATGAGTAAAACTGTTTCTTTAAAAAAAATCCCACTGTCAAAAGACAATGGGATCTCGGGTTAAAATAATTGATTAATAAAAACTAATCAGTATGTTTTGGGGTAAAGCCGTCTTCACTTAGTTCTCTATGGTCGTAATCTGCTACCATTTCTGCTTCGTAGTCGATTTTTTCTTCTTTCCCGAATCTTCTCAACATCGAGTCAAACAACGAGTACACAACAGGTACGATAATCAAGGTCAAGAATAATGATGATGTCAAACCACCAATAATTACCCAAGCAAGACCGTTGTTCATCTCAGCACCTGCTCCTTTTGCTAATGCAATTGGGATCATACCGAAGATCATCGCAATTGTCGTCATCAAGATGGGACGAAGACGTGCGTGGTTGGCTTGTATCAAAGCATCGTGTGTATTAGCGCCTGCTGCTTTTCTCATGTTAGCAAAGTCGACAATCATAATCGCATTTTTCGCAACTAGACCAATCAACATAATCATACCTAACATGGTAAAGATGTTTAATGAATTTCCTGTTAATGCAAGAATTACCATTACCCCAATTAAGGCCAACGGAATGGAGAATAATACAACAAATGGATAAACAAAACTGTCATAAAGCGATACCATTACTAAGTATACCAAAATAATAGCTGCTAGTAACGCGATACCTAAAGTACCGAAACCTTCCGATTGGTTTTCCATATCTCCTCCCCAAATGTAATCTACACCTGCAGGTTTTGTTTTTTCATTGTTCATGAACATTGCTGCCCATTCGTTGGCTACGTCTCCTGAAGGGCGACCAACTACTTTGGACTGAACTTTAACAGCTGGTGATTTGTCACGACGTTGTAACAAGCTCGGTCCAGAACTCATCTCAACATTTGCAAACTGACTTAGTCTAATTTGCTCTCCATTATTGTTGGTGAAGATTAAGTTTTTAACATCGTCAATAGATTTTCTACTGTTATCAGCAAATCTAATGTTGATATCATATTCGTATTCGCCAGCACGGAATTTACCATCTGTATTACCGTTGAAAGCTGTCTGCATCGCTTGACCCACGTTAGAAAGATTTAATCCTAAAGATGCCATTTTATCACGGTCGATGTTGACACGAATTTCTGGATTACCAGTATCGGTGGACAGTTCTGAACCGATAGCACCAGGCACTTTTTTTAATAAGGCTAAAATACGTTCTGCTTCTTTGGTTGCAGTCTGTACATCTGGCGCAGTTACTACCAATTCGATAGGAGCTCTCTCTGCACCCATCATACCAATTGGAGCAGTTTTAAACTCGATACCGGTGAATTTTTCTTCTAATTGTCTTTTAATTTTTGCAGATAGAATATTTGTACTTTCGCTTCTTTCTGATTTATCAGTTAAAATAACCTGAATCTCAGATTGGTAAGCGGTTGATTGAGCTGCACCCATACCACCTGACTGTTGGCCAACGGTTGTAATCATATTGACAACTTCTGGATATTGTCTCAGGAATTTCTCAACTTCAAGGGTTACTTGATTGGTTTTTTCCACAGAAGCATCTTTTGGTAACTCCATTTGAACTAAGAATTCACCTTTATCTAATTTTGGGAAGAATTCTCCACCGATAAATCCAAGTCCAACTAAGCTGAATGATGCGATTAATACTAAGAATGTTACAATGACAGTCGTGATTCTTCGTAAAGTTGTTTTAAGACACCATTCCAGAATATCAGTAATCCAATGTGTGAAATTATCTAATTGTTTTTCGAACCACAGGATGAATTTTTCGAACAAGTTTTTACCTGTTAAATGCTCTAACTTTCCGAATCTTGATGATAACCAAGGGATGATCGTAAATGACGCCAACAATGATAACAAAGTTGCAATAACTACCGTAACACAAAACTGAGCTAGGATGTTTGCAACTAGACCAGTACTCATCGCAATTGGTAAGAATACTACCACAATTACTAATGTAATCGCTGTTACAGTAAATCCAATTTCGGAAGCACCATCATATGCCGCACGGATTTTAGATTTACCCATCTCCATGTGACGGTAGATGTTTTCCAAAACCACAATCGCGTCATCCACCAAGATACCAACAACCAATGAAAGTCCTAGTAAACTCATCAAGTTAAGGGTGTAGCCCATCAAATTCATACCGATGAAAGCTGCAATCAAAGACATTGGGATTGCCACCATTACGATAACCGCATTACGGATACTGTGTAAGAATAATAACATAACCACCGCAACCAAAATAATTGCTAAGAATAAGTCGAAAATTACGTGATCCGCAGCTGCTAATGTAAACTCTGTAGAGTCGTTAACAATATTCAATTTAATACCTTGATTAGCGTAGTTTTTCTCAACCTCCTTCATCGTTTTTTGGATACTTTCAGAAACCGCAACGGCGTTAGCATCCGATTGTTTTTTAACCTGAATTAAGATAGTAGGAAGTTGGTTGTAGCGTGCTAATTTTTCAACATCTTGTGTCGTGTCAAATACTGTTGCAATGTCAGATAATCTAACCTGTGCACCGTTGTTAGATACAACCAGGTTTCTCATATCTTCGATAGACTTATATTTACCAGCTAATCTAATCGTGGATTTTGAAGTTCTAGTTTTAACACTACCTGTAGGGAAGTCAAGGTTTGATGATAAAATCGCTTGTTGAACTTGCCCAATAGAAAGTCCATAACCTTGTAATTTTTTCTCATCAATATTAACTTGAATTTCTCTTTCTTGTCCCCCTACAAGATCAATTTGTGCCACACCATTTACACGAGAAAATGTTGGTTCAATTTTTTTATCCAGTAAGTCAAAGAGCTCTTTATTATTAAGTTTATCACTTCCGATACTTAACGTCATAATTGGTAAGTCGTCTAAAGAGAACTTGTTAAGAGACGGTGCTTTCGCATCATCAGGAAGGTCGGATATGATGGCGTTAACTTTACGTTGAGCATCATTTAATGCAAAATCCACATCGGCACCTGGATTCAATTGGACCATAATAACCGAAAGACTTTCATAAGATGAAGCTTCTACTTTTTTTACGTTTTCTAAGGAACCAACGGCATCTTCTATTTTACGAGTAACCGATGTCTCCACCTCACTTGGTGAAGCACCTGGATAGATCGTAGAAATGGTTACCATATTGGTTTCAAATTTCGGGATTAGCTCGTATCCCATCATGGAATAACTCAGCAATCCGCCCAACGTTAGCAATGTAAATAGTACAATGACTAAGGTTGGTCTTTTAATCGATATTTCTGCTAACTTCATGTTTTAACTTACTTTACAATATTGACTTTTGAACCATCGGTAAGGTTGATTTGTCCGCTGGTAATCACTTGTTCTCCACCGTTTAATCCAGCTAAAATTTGGACTTTATCACCATAAACTTTTCCTGTTGTTACTTTGATCATTTTCGCAGCTCCGTTGTCCACGATAAATAATTGACCAGAGCTAACACCATTAACAAAAGCGTCTGCAGGTACAGTTAACATATTTTGAGTTTCGGCACCATGATTCGTTTTAAAGATAGCAGTTGCGTACATACCTGCTTTCAATTGACCATTGTTGGCAACTTCGATCTCAACTGGGAAGTTAAGAGATGCGTCAGCTTTAGGAGCGATAAAAGTAATTTTACCAGCAAAAGAGTCTTCAGGAAGTACGTTAACATTGATTTTAACAACTTGACCTAATTGGATTCTTCCAACTTGGCTTTCGTCTACTAATACCGAAAGTTTAACCGTATTAATATTTACAATTTCGAACATTGGCGTACCTGGAGATACAACAGCGCCTGGCTCGATTAATCTTTTGTTAATCGTTCCGCTGATACCTGCACGTACAGTTGCGTTGTTAACTCTTACACCTTGTGCACGAACTGCTGCTTGCGCATTTTTTAGTTGTAGTCTAGAGTTGTCAACTTGTTGCTTGGTAACACCTCCAGTTTTGAAAGCGTTTTCGTAACGTTGGTTATCGATAATTGCGTTTTGAAGGTTATTTTGAGCTTGTGTCAAATCTACTTCAATAGCATCTTTTTTTATTGTTGCAACAACTTGTCCAGCACCAACGCGAGAACCTTCTTTTACAAGAACGTTAATAACACGACCTGCAATTTCTGAAGAAAGATTGGTTTCAGCTTTTGGAATGAAAGTACCGTTAGCAGAATAATCTGTATCGATGTTTGAGCGCGAAGCGGTAACAACATTTACGTTAATCTTGTCAACTTGTTTTGCAACTTCTGCAACGGTAGTCTTTTGTTGCTCTTTGTTACTGGTTATTTTGTAAACAAATAATCCTAAAAGGACTGCCGCAACAATGATATATATTAAAGTTTTTTTCATTTTCTGAATCGTTTATTTATTATGGTTGTGTTAAAGTATTAAGTTCTCCTTTAGCTTTTATTAACTGGATTTCGGCTTGTTTGTAATCTAGCAATGCATTAGCATAGTTTTGTTTTGCTTGTGTTAAGGCATTTTCTGAGTCCAAAAGCTCGGTTAGGTTTGCTAAACCATATTGGTAATTAGACTGTGTATTTTTCTGTACTTTTTCTGCAAGTTCAACATTGTCTTTCATGCTGTTAAGATTAATTAAAGCATTTTCGATATTGGTTACAGAGTTTTTGTAATCTAAGTTCAGGCTTTGTTTTGTATTTTCGATGTCTTGTTCTACATCTAGAATGTCAATCTCCGCTTGTTGGATTCTTGCTTTTGTAGCGCCACCTGTAAAGATTGGGATGTTCACATTTAATCCAATTGATGCAAAGTCGCTCCAGTTAACACCGTTGCTAGAACCATTGGTTAAAGGAAACTTGTTCCCCATGCCGTAAAAACCATACTGTCCTTGTAGACCAACTGTTGGATAAAGTGCCGCTTCAGTAGCTTTCTTATTAAACTGAAGAAGTTCTTTTTGTTTTTCTAATACTTTAACCTCCGAACGATTATCTATATTCGATAAAGATTCGATAAGTTCAGGCTTTGGCTCGATGCTTTTCTCTTGTAAAGTAATTTCGGTCTCTACCGGAATTCCCATGTAGAATTTTAAAGCATTTTTAGTTAATTCTACAGCGTTAATAATACGTTGTTTATTAGACGCGATGTTGGTTAGTTGTACATTAGTTCTGTCTAGGTCAATTTGTTTTGCAAGACCATTATCAACAAGACTTTTGATAATATTTCTAACTTTCTCAGTATTACTATAACTCGCTTCTACTGTTCTAAGATTTTCTTCCTGTACAAAAACATTATAGTAGGCAGTTGCTACATTGGCAATGATTTGTTCGTTAGTCAACTGTGCGTTAAGAACATAAAATTCTCTAGTTGACTTGGCTGCTTTAAGGCCAATAAAAACTTTTTGATCAAAAATAGCTTGGTTAACTGTTGCTGCGATGTTAGAGGTCCATGGCTGTCCCATTTTAACCACCAAAGTCTGATCTCCCATTTGTAAAACAGACTCCTGGATAACTGGGTTGTAAGTAAGGTTGCCGCCAACTTTTACCTGCGGTAACGCACCAGCTCTAGCTTCGTCGATTTTGTATTCTGCTTTTTGCACTTGCAAAGCAGCTTTCTTGGCTTCGGCCTTGTTAGCTAATGCCTTCTGAATTGCTTCTTGTAAAGAAACAGATTCTTGCGCCAAAGCTGAGAACATGCCGAACACTAACAATGCTCCAGATAAGAAAATCTTAGCTCTGGAAGTAGTGTATTGTTTCATAATATATAAATTCTACGTTATCTTAATTTTTAAAAATAGTACTCAGGATCACTTCGCGTCTTTCTGATAAAAGTTGATCAAATTCTTTATCAGAAATTTTCATCGTTTCTTTTAACAACGGACGCATACAAGTTGGGAAAGAAACTAGAGAAGCTAAATTCAAAATAAATTGTTGTGTACTAATAGGGTTGATGTTTCCTTTTGAGATTTCTTCTTCAATTTCGGTTGCCATTTTAGCTATATTTTCGTCAAAATTTTCGGTCTTGTGATACACGCAACCTTGATTCATTTGTGTGACGATGTATATTTCTAAATAAGGATATTGCATTGCCTTTGAAATCGAATCATCAATAAAATGACCCAACTTATCACGAAAACTTGCGTTAGAGTTAATAATTGCTTCCGATTTTTCTTTTTCTTTTAGTAAAGCTTCTTCAAAAACTGAATTGAAAAGATTATCTCTTGATCTGAAATAGTAATTAATCAAAGTACGGTTAACGCCTGCAGCATCAGCAATCTCCTGCGTTGTCGCATTGAATTTGCCTTCCCCGAAAAACAGTTTCTTTGCGGTCTTACGAATAAGTGCTTCTGTATCGTCTTTTTTAATTTCTTGACTCATTTAATTATGTTTAACAAAAAAGTTTGACAAAATTATTAAATTTTTATATTTAACAAAAATGTCAACAATTAATTAACGAAAAATTAACAGTTAAGTACTGGCTACTTTTAGCTGTTATGCACCAATACCTAAGGCGTTATTTTTGTTACTGACTGATAATTAGTTTTTAAGACTTAAATGAATCGATTTCAATGGGATTGGTAATGACGCTAATTTTCGTTTTTAAATATAAAATATGTTAATAAGCCTAACTTTATGTGATAAATAGTTTACAAAAAAAAATTATTATTAACTTTGTTAAAAATGTAATAATGTGGATAGAAATAATGTAATTTGGAAAGAATATTTTTTTAATGGTACTGAAGATAAAGATATCCGCTTTGAATTTTCTAATTATGGCGAAGTCAAATCTTTTAACCTAAATAGTCCAAATGGAAGATTGATAACTGGAGGATTACAAGGAGGTTATCCCATTATCCGTTTCAAGATTCTAGGCGAGATGGATGAGGTGTCTTCAAGTATTTTAGAAAATTTACAGAAAGAAATTGACATTCTAAGGTCGGAAATAAAAGAAAAAAAAGCACTTCTAAAAAAGAAATCGACAACTTACGATGAAAGTAGAAAGATTGAAAGAAGTCTGATTCCTAAAAAAGAATCTTTAGAGAAAATCTTAAAAAAGATCTATAGAGAACGTGCCAAGATTAACAAAAAGCGATCTATCTATTACCAAATCTTAGTGCATAAGGCAGTCGCTGAATTGTTTATCCCGAACGATAATCCCGAAGAAAAACCCTTTGTACTTCATCTTAATTATGATAAGCAAGATAATCGTGTGGAGAATTTAGCTTGGGCAACCAAAGAAGAGGTGATCGAGCACGGTCGAAAAAGTCCAAAGTGGATCGAGCACAATCTCAAGCTAGAACGTCGCGATAGACCCAAAAGAGATCATGCTAAATTAACATACAGCGATGTCGTATTTATTAAAAGAAAGTTAGACAAAGGCGAAACAATGGCTAGATTAGCAAGACGATTCGGGGTGTCATCAATGCAAATACATCGCATTAAAACTGGGGAAAACTGGGGCGATGTCAAATTAACTTTTAGCAAAGAAGAAAAAGAATTACCAGAAGTATTAAACGAAGTTCAGAATTAATTTCTAAACTTTTTTATTTTTCGTAAATTTGTAGTCTTCTTCATTTTAAGAAGTTTTACTTTATGGAATTAATACATCGCAATCTTCTCATAGGCATCCACGACGCTTTGCAAGAGACCTTTTTTCAAGATAAAAAATATGCTGATAAAGTTATCGAAAGACTTTTGAAAGCCAATAGAAAATGGGGAAGTCAAGACCGACAAGTTGTTTCGGAGATTTTTTACAATATTATCCGTTGGAAAAAACGCCTAGAATATTATATGGGCGAAGGTGTGAAACCAAATAATGTTTACAAATTAATTTTGGCGTATTTACTTTGGAGTAAAACGCATTATAAAAAGTTTGAAGAATTTGATGGTGTTAAAACTGCCGATATTCTTAATAAACTTAAAAAAGGTTATATCCCAACAAAAGCTATTGAATATTCGATCCCAGATTGGTTAGCAGAGACTATGGAAAAAGAGTTAGGTCCAAAATGGGAGAAAGAAATGTTAGCGCTTAACGAGCAAGCACCCACGGTTCTTAGAACCAATACTTTGAAAACCTCGCCGAAAGAATTGGTTGCGGATCTTCAAGATGAAGGTGTGCCTGCTTTTACAATACATGGTTATCCAGATGCTGTGCAGTTGGAGGAAAAGAAAAATGTGTTTTTGACATCGGCTTTCAAAGATGGATTGTTCGAAGTTCAGGATGCGTCTTCTCAAACCATTGGACAACTCTTGGATCCGAAAGAAGGCATGCGCGTTGTTGATGCTTGTGCTGGCGCAGGTGGAAAGACATTGCACTTAGCCGCTTTGATGAAGAACAAAGGTCAAATTATCGCATTAGATATTTTTGAATGGAAATTAGCAGAATTAAAACGTCGTGCAAAACGTGCTGGCGCTCATAATATCGAGGCGCGTTTTATCTCGGATTCTAAAGTTATTAAACGTCTTCACAATACAGCGGATCGACTGTTGATTGATGCTCCTTGTTCTGGGCTTGGTGTCTTGAAACGTAATCCTGATTCTAAATGGAAAATCGATCAGGATTTTATTGATAGAATTAAAAAAGAGCAAGAGCAAATTCTTCAAGATTACTCCAAAATTATTAAAAAAGGAGGTCAAATGATCTATGCAACTTGTTCAATTTTGCCGTCAGAAAACAACCTTCAAGTCGAAAAATTCTTAACTAACAATCCTAATTATTCTTTGGTGAAAGAAGAAAAAATTATGCCTAGCCAAGGTTATGACGGATTCTATATGGCTTTGATAAAGAGAGATAATTAATCTTTTTTTGGATTGATTACTATGAATAAAAAAGGGCGACTTCCAAAGAAAGTCGCCCATTTTGTTTTTAGAAAATTTAGTAAACTTGGATTTTAAAATAGTCTAATCAGTACCACTTTTGATAAGCCAATTTCCTTTCAGCAATCAATAATCTGTTTTTTATAAACCACCATTTTTTAATATGTGACTTTAACCGGATATTCGAAATTCTTTTTACAAAATAATTAAAAATAGCATTTTTTTAATTAAGATTTTATATTCCTTTTATTTGAAAACACTAAGTAAAATCATAATCTTAGAAGATTAAGAAATAAATCATTATGCTTAACTTTGTACAACTAAAATTATCAGATTATGTTCGAAACAGATATCATTATTATAGGCGCAGGTCCAACAGGATTATTTGCAGTATTCGAAGCAGGATTATTAAAATTGAGATGTCATCTTATCGATGCATTGCCACAACCTGGCGGACAGTTGTCAGAGTTGTATCCCAAAAAACCGATTTTCGATATTCCTGGTTTTCCAAGTGTTGACGCCGGCGTTTTAGTTGATAATTTGATGGAGCAAATCAAACAATTCGAACCTCAATTCTCACTTTCAGAAAAAGCAATGAGCTATGAAAAAACTGAAGAAGGAGATTTTATCGTAACTACAAGTCGCGGTACCAAAATTAAAGGAAAAGCGATTGCAATTGCTGGTGGATTAGGAAGTTTTGATCCTCGTAAACCCGAATTAGAAAATCTTGAAAAATTTGAAGAAAACGGTGTCGAATATTTTGTGAGAAATCCAGAAATGTTCCGTGACAAAAAAATTGTCATCGCTGGTGGTGGAGATTCCGCTTTGGACTGGTCGATTTTCTTGGCGGATGTAGCGTCGGAGGTCACATTAATCCATAGAAGAAACGAATTCCGTGGCGCGTTAGACTCTGTTGAGAAAGTGGCTACCCTTAAGAAGGCTGGCAAAATCAATCTGATTACGCCTGCCGAAGTTACTGGCTTGATAGGAGAAGAGACGCTTACTGCAATCGAAGTTACAAAAGGCGAAGAAAAAGAAATTATCGAAACCGATTATTTTATTCCTTTATTCGGATTGACACCGAAGCTTGGTCCATTGGGCGACTGGGGATTAGATATTGAGAAAAATGCCATCAAAGTTAATAATGCTTTAGACTATCAAACCAATATCGATGGTATTTATGCCATAGGTGATGTTAATACTTATCCAGGGAAGTTGAAGTTGATTCTTTGCGGTTTCCATGAGGCTACTTTGATGTGTCAAAGTGTTTATAATAGACTTAATCCAGGGAAAAAATTCGTTCTTAAATATACAACAGTTTCTGGTATTGATGGATTTGACGGAACGAGAAAAGAAGCTGAAAAAGCAGTTGTAAAGTCGATTGATTAATAAGCTCTAAAAACAAAATCAAAATCCTAAGTTGAGTAGACTTAGGCTTTTTTTTGAGAAATAAATGATAATATAACAATTACTCTTTTTTTTGTAAAAAAGATATTGCGTAATTAGAATGCTTAAAATGGATTTTATTAGTTTATATTTTTCAAATTTAGGTTAAGATTATCAACTACCTAATACCTATTTTTGGGTATATTTCATCATATTTGAATTTCCTTTAAACCTAATATTTATTAACTTTGTAGAAAAGATTTTAAAATGTCAGATGTAAATATTACCATTATAGATAGGGATGGTGTCTCTCATGATGTTGCGGCGCCAACTGATATGGCAATGAGTCTTATGGAGGTGATTCGCGCTTACGAATTGGTGCCTGAAGGAACCATTGGTATTTGTGGTGGTCTCGCGATGTGCGCTTCTTGCCAATGTTATGTTATTAGCGAGAATGTTGCGTTGCCAGAGATGCAAGTCGATGAAGAAGCTATGTTGGATGAAGCCTATAATGTAAAGCCGAATAGTCGACTAAGCTGCCAGATTCCTGCAACGGATGATCTAGAAGGACTAGTTATAGAGTTAGCCCCAGAAAGTTAATCTAGGGCTTTTTTATTTTTACTGATTGATAAATTTTGTACTCTTAATTGTTCCGTCGTTATTTTCGATGATACACAAATAATAAGAGTCTTTCAGACTTTCTAAAGAGATTGAATTAGAATTTGGATTCAATACTTCTTTCACAATACGTCCAGAGGCATCCATAATTTTCAAAGTTTTGACGCTTTTGAAATCGATATTTAAAAGTTTTAAAATTTTATGTTCGACAGCAATTTTCAAATCATTTTTCTTAATATTTTGGTCCTGAACGGCTAAAAAAGCTTGGCTAGATTTGGCTGCCTCGATGATGAATTCTAGACCTAGTTTTGTAAATTTTGCGGCGTGATTTGCATTATTTCCGCTAATGGATAATTTGTCGTTAGAGCTGTGGATGTACGGATTAGAATTGTTAAAACTGGCTTCAAAAGGGAAGGCCGCGTTATAACCATTTTGTGCCCAACTAAAGTGATCCGAGCAACCGTAATTACAGATCGTATTGCCGTAAGTGAAGGCATTAGAACCCGTTTTATTATAATGTTCCATGAGTTCTATTAAGAACAGGTTAAGGTCGTTGCTATTGTAAGAATCTGTGGTTAGATATACATCTTTGTTCGATCCTTTATAATTTGTCATGTCAAACTGAACATAAGCGACCACGTTTTTATTGTTATTTGCATAGTTGGTTGCGACTTCATTAGAGCCAACTAATCCCACTTCTTCCGCTGAAAAAGCCATCATTTCGATAGTTTTTTGAGGCTTAAATTTGATGTCCAAAAGTACACGAAGCATTTCCGTGATGCTCGCAATTCCTGAGGCATTGTCGTCAGCACCAGGTGCTTGTCCCGAAAAAGAAATAGAGTCTAGATGACCACCGATAATTACCGATTCGTTAGGAGTTGTGTTACCATTTATCTTTAAAAGTACTGAAGGCATCGGCGTTCCAGTATGATTAAAAAGTTCAACACTAATGTCTGTACGACCAGCTGCTGCGATCATGCTTTCCCATTTTGCTTTAAGATCTAGTGCAGCTTGTTTGCCTTTTGCATTGTCGTGTCGACGAGTGCCATAAGCTTCTAATGTCGAGATGTGATTTTTGATATTGTCTGCATTTACTTTCCCGATACTGTGGTTAACCCAATCGTTTTCAGTAATTGTCAAATTGAGAAGCTGAGGAGATTTGCTAGCTTTTTTATTTAGAACGTCTAGGGCAGTTTCAGCACTGTTTTGATAAACGAATCCAGGACCGTGCGTAAGGATATTTCTGTGTAAATGATGCGCTGCCTCTTCAGTTAAAAGAACGGCAGATTGATTGTCAATCGTTTTTAAAATCGAAACTTCTTTCGGGAAAAGATCTTGTAAAACTTGGGCACTTTTGCCATCCATTGTCGCATGGAAGGTTGGCCTCTCCTGACCGAATAAAGCGCCGTAAAGGAATACCGCTGCTAAAAGAGGTAGTTGTTTTTTCATAAATTATTTTTAAATATAGTCTTGTAAAGATAAAGTTTTAGTTAAAATAAATGGAATTTTATGTAATGTTTTTAAAATTTGATTGTTTTTGAAATAGATTTCGTGTTTAACTGGTATTAAATTTTAGCTTGATGTAATACTTTTTAATTTTGAATGGTCTTCTTTTTATAAAACTGAAACATGAACAGAACTTTTACATTTTCATTTATTATTTTATCGCGTTTTGTCTTTGCGCAAGAACAACAAGTCGCGCAAGACACGATAAACCAATCTGCAAAAACACAAGAGGTTTTAATAAAAGCACAACGAAAAAAAACAATTTGTTGACAAGTCGGTATATAGCTTTCGGAAATGCTTTATTGGTATTAAAAACAGTTATTTCGCCAACTTCTGTTAAGGTTGTAAGCAATCGCAACAAAGTAATTAAGAATGATTATATCTCTAATAATTTTGTGATTTCATCGGAGTATAAAAATTTTTAATTTCAATATCATTTCAATCTTCCAGTCTATACTTTAAAGGTGCTTTTTTGTCTACCAACGAAAATACAAGTCACTTCTTTACAAGTTACAAACATAATTGGACATTTTCGTCTGGTTTTTATTGGTTAGGGATGCCGTCTCGTTATCTAACCAAAAGCTTGTCCGATGGACTCGTAAATTATACTGTTATAACAGGAATATTGAATAACAAGTCGATGTTTGTCCTTGGGCTAAGTTATGATTCTGCAAAAAGTAAGAAGAGCCAAATTGACAAAAAGCTTAATAATGATATTGCGAATCCAGCCACATTTTAAAATTTTTAGAAAAAAAAGGCTTTAGATATTTTTAAAGTCTTTTTTAATCTTTACTAAGGTTAAACGAAATGTTGATTTTTGTTCCCTTTGTTTCTTTGCAAATATTAAAATTGCCGCCAACACTTTCGGCTCTTGATTGCATGGTGGTAAGTCCATAACCATCAACACGTGCTTGTTGTATCCCAATACCATTGTCTTGGATGGAAATACGAATGAAATGTTGACCTTCAACAACATCAAAAATAACGCGTGTTGCCTGGCTGTGTTTTACAATGTTGTGACAAGCTTCTTTGACGATTAATAAAACATTTCGGCGTAGCTCTGCACTAACGATTGTGTCAGGATTCTCGATATCTTGGTGCTGCGTAAATTGGATTTTTGTTTTAGATAGATAACTTTCGATGTAGTTTTTACAGTAATCAAGCATTTTTCTAACATTGTCGTTGGAGGCGTTGAGTGACCACAAAATCTCACGCATCGATAGATTGATTTCTTCAGAAATTCTTATAAGCTCATCAATCTCGGCTTTGCTAATGCTATTATTATCGATGTTGTGTTTCAGGATTTCCGATTGCAGTTTTATGGCGGAAAGTCCTGCGCCGATATCATCATGCATATCGTTAGAAATCCTCTGTCGTTCGGATTGTAATGATTTGTGTTTTTCTATTTCCTTTTGTAGGAGAATATTTTTATGCTCAATATCTTTAATTTGGCTTTCCTTAATGTGGTTGATTTGGTTTTTGTTATAAAGTAAAATCACGAAAATGATGAAGCCCAAAAAAAGTAGCAGAAGGACAACAGCAAATGCAAACGTTAATTTTACTTCATATGCGACAGTCAGAATCATATTTTACAAGTCGTAGCTTTCAATAGAAAAAGGTAAGAAATTATCAGTGCAATCATAAAAATTTTGGTTACTAATTGCAAAAATTCGATATCCATTACGTTAAGTAGGTTGGTAGGTACAATTCTAAAAATAAAAACGATACTAAAGAATAATAAGCTAGTCGCGACCCAAAATTTTTGTTTTTTATAAATTGGCGTCACGTCTGTATTTTTAAGTTGTAAGAAAAACCATCGTAAACTTAAGAAGGTGTAGATAAGGCACAAAATAACGCTTAGTATAATTTGATAATTGGCTTCTGTCCCAAAAAATATAGCACTTAGTATAATATTGATGATTGCTAAAATCCAGCTAAGTTTTTTACTTTTTTCTTCTGTACTGAAGTAATAAATGAAAAATAGACTATAAAGCGGAATTGTCAAAACGTAAAGGCTATAAGGTATTAACTCAATTTTGTTGAGGTTTTCACAAGTAAAAACCGTAGCAAAATAAAGCCATAGAAAATGCTGATTTGTTTTTCTATTGATGATAGAAGATACAAAACATAAGAAAACAACTAATAAATAGATGTACAGGATGAGCATTATCTACAGTTACCTGGAGGACATAATGTTGCCATGTCAAAATATGTCGAGTCTCCCACAATGGCTAGACTAGACTCAAAATGCATAACGAATGTTAACTTGTGCAATCTCGTTATGTCACTAGTTTTGTTATCAATTCCCATCTGTAGAAGAATTCCTTTGTGTATTTGTGCATCAAATGCATCTAAATTATTTTTGTAATGTATCGTTATTTGTCTCGTATTCTCATGCTTTGTCCCATCATTAAACATTTTTGTAATACGCGCGTCAAACTTGGGACGTAATCCTTTGGTAGCATCTTCAAAGTTTTTTCGCATGGCATCATCGCCACGACTATCTATTTCTACTGCAACATCTTGATCGATTAGCAATCTTGTTTTCCCTACTTCGTCGATGTACAGAAGATTAAGTTCTTTATCTACTTGTGCAAATCTCAGCACCAAATCTTTCTTTTGGGCGATAAGTCCTTTTAGTAGATTGTAGCTCAATTTATAAGTTTTGTCCACTAATATATCTCCACCAAATTCGTTTTCAAAATTTTTCATCATTTCCAAAGCCAAGTCCTTTGGGATGGGCCCTGATTGGTTTTTTTTGTGATCCATGGTTTTTAGTTTTAATGATTGTATTAGTGTTTGGAAATGTTAAGTTTATTAAGCGCTTCTACTTTGTTATTTACATTTAACTTTCTGTAGATACTTCCAACGTGTTTTTTTACAGTTTCGGGCGAGATGCCTTTGTTAGCCGCTATTTCCTTATACTGTAATCCTTCGGATAGTCCATTCAGGATATACTTTTCCGCTGGCGTTAATTCATCAACTAGTTGATAGTCTTGTTCTTGATTTTGGAAGTGTTTCAAAACTTTTTTTGCAATATTATTGCTCATTGGACTTCCGCCGTTTTGTGCAGTAATAATTGCTTGTGTTATATTCTGCAGACTTTCGCCTTTTACCAAGTAGCCGACAGCACCTGATCTTAGGGCATCGAATACTTTGTCGTCGTCTTCGTGATTAGTACAAATGATGAATTGAGTTTTTGGAAGCTGGCTTTTGAGAACTCGAATAATGTCAGTACCCCAAGAATCGTATAGTTGTAAATCCATTAATACGATGTCGGGAGCGAGTTCTACCAGATTATCCGAAGCTGCTTTGCCAGAAAAGTATTGTCCGACACAAGACATTTGATTATTATAATTAATAACCTTTTTTAACGTATTATTGTAGTTCTTATCATCTTCGACAATAGCAACTTGGATTTTCATGGTTATTAGTTTATGTAAAGATTAATAATACAGAGATAAATTACAATACCTAATTTGGGGTATATTTTGATTATAAATATACTTAAAATCTTCTTTAGATTTACGAAATATTTGTTAACTTTTTATAAGTTGTAATGAATTACTAAACGATATCTGATATTGAGTTTGGATAATTGATATTATATCGGTGTTTTTTAAGATGTGATAGTTGCGCCCCAGATGGAACGGCGTGTTTGAGCTCTCCAGAAATGTTGGGGGATGGGGTGGGGTTTCTGGAAGCGAGTAGTGACAGCTGGATATGGCGCCCCAAATGAAAATAAAAAAACCTCCACTCGAAAGTGAAGGTTTGTTATATAGTCTCAGCGACGTGCTGTTACATCATACCTGGCATCCCGCCGCCCATTGGCATTGCAGGTTCGTCTTTTTTAACTTCTGTGATGACACATTCTGTTGTTAAAAGCATTCCTGAAACTGAAGCAGCATTTTCTAAAGCTACTCTCGTTACTTTAGTCGGGTCGATAATCCCAGCTTCTAGCATGTTAACATACTCGTCTGTTTTTGCGTTGTATCCGAAGTCGCCGTTACCTTCTGCAACTTTTGCAACGATAACAGATCCTTCGCCGCCTGCGTTAGCAACGATTTGTCTAAGAGGTTCTTCGATTGCTCTTTTCACGATTTTGATACCTGTCGTTTCGTCAGCATTTTCACCGTTAAGTTCGTTAAGAGAAGCAATGGCTCTTACCAAAGCAACACCACCACCAGCAACAATACCTTCTTCTACAGCAGCTCTTGTTGCGTGTAATGCATCGTCAACTCTGTCTTTTTTCTCTTTCATTTCTACTTCCGAAGCAGCACCTACGTAAAGAACAGCAACACCACCAGCTAATTTAGCAAGACGCTCTTGAAGTTTTTCTCTGTCGTAGTCAGAAGTTGTTGTTTCCATCTGAGCTTTAATTTGAGCAACTCTACCTTTGATTTTTGCTTCGTCACCACCACCGTTAACGATTGTTGTGTTGTCTTTATCGATTTGTACTTTTTCTGCTGTACCCAACATTTCTAAAGTGACATTGTCCATTGTGAAACCTTGCTCTTCAGAGATTACTGTACCACCAGTTAGGATTGCGATGTCTTCTAACATTGCTTTTCTTCTGTCACCAAATCCTGGCGCTTTAACAGCAGCAATTTTAAGAGAACCTCTCAATTTGTTAACTACCAAAGTTGCTAAAGCTTCACCTTCCACCTCTTCAGAGATGATTAATAGAGATTTTCCACCTTGTGCGATTGGCTCAAGAACTGGAAGTAATTCCTTCATAGATGAGATTTTTTTCTCTACTAAAAGGATGTATGGATTTTCTAGCTCAGCTAGCATTTTTTCTGGATTTGTCACGAAGTAAGGTGACTGGTAGCCTCTGTCGAATTGCATACCTTCTACAACGTCAACAGTTGTATCTGTACCTTTTGCTTCTTCCACGGTGATAACACCTTCTTTACCAACTTTTCCGAAAGCTTCAGCGATTAAAGATCCGATTGTGTCATCGTTATTAGCTGAAATAGAAGCAACTTGTTTGATTTTTTCTGAAGAATCTCCAACCTCTTGAGATTGAGATTTTAGGTTAGCAACGACAACAGTAACTGCTTTGTCGATACCTCTTTTAAGATCCATTGGGTTAGCACCTGCTGCAACGTTTTTAAGACCTTCTCTTACGATAGCTTGAGCCAAAACTGTAGCGGTAGTTGTACCATCGCCCGCGATGTCATTGGTTTTAGAAGCAACTTCCTTCACCATCTGAGCACCCATATTTTCTACTTTGTCTTCAAGTTCGATTTCTTTAGCTACAGAAACCCCGTCTTTAGTAACGTGAGGCGCACCGAAAGATTTTTCGATTACTACGTTTCTACCTTTTGGTCCTAAAGTAACTTTTACTGCATTTGCTAATGCATCAACACCTCTTTTTAAAGCATCTCTTGCTTCGATATCGAATTTTATTTCTTTTGCCATTTTTAAATGTATTAGTATATGATGTACAATATAAAATGTACTTTTTAAAAGTTTAAAATTTTATTAAATAAGGAAATACATTGCACTTGATACTTTGTATTTTTTATAAATGTTATCCTAAGATTCCTAATAAATCAGCTTCTCTTACGATTAAGAAATCTTTTCCGTCTAGTTTTAATTCAGATCCTGAATACTTTCCGTAAAGAACTTTGTCACCAACTTTTACAGTCATTGGTTCGTCTTTTTTACCAGCGCCTACAGCTACAACAGTTCCTTCTTGAGGTTTTTCTTTTGCTGTGTCTGGAATAATAATACCTGAAGCCGTTTTAGTTTCTGCAGCAATTGGCTCGATAAGCACTCTGTCTGCTAATGGTTTGAAGTTTACTGACATATTGTTATATTTTTTTATATTATTCTACTGGCTTTGTCTCCAACATTATGCCATTCGAAATTCTGATTTGAGATTTGAAAGTCGAGATTCATTTTGGCAGATTAGTAAAAATAAATATGAAATTTTGGCAGAAAAAAAATTAAGATTGTCGTTTTATCTGTTTTTCAATAAGACACCAGCTTGAGGTTGTTTGGCATTACTGGCAGAATCAATCCATTTGTTTGTAGTTCCTTGGAAAACAATTTTCCGTAACGGTCGGCAATTTTCAAAACAGAATTTCTTTGGTTATCGAGAAATGAAAATCTGCGTCAACATTATAACCGCCACCGTTTGGTGTAAATACATTTGGAAAATTAAATTCAGGATGAGATAAGATTTCTGTTCTAAAATTAGTTTGAGCACAACCGATCGTATTTCCCACGGTATTGTAAGGCACGATTTTAATAAAATATTGCGTGTTTTTGCTTAAAGTTGTCGCAAAAGTGAGTGGTCACATTTCCAAGATTTTGATTATTCAAAATATCAGCATTCATTGGCGTAGTTCTAATGGTGATTCTTCAACCAATCGCATTCGGAACCGACTTTGAAGTAATATAGAGAATAGCCTGTCCGAAAAGTGGTGTTGATAATAGTAATAGAAATATAATAAATTAGATAAAAATCTTCTTCATCTTGGCTTAAAAATTAAAATCAGTTGATTTCAAAGCTTAGTTTTTTATAATTATAAGTTGCTTTTAAAAATTGAAATTAACTGATGTTAAGCCAAAAGTTTTATTTTTTGATTTGTTTAGAATTTTGAATTCTAGAAATTGTTGTTGGTGCAATATTTAATCGTGAAGCAATATGTCTCAACGGAACCACGCGAAGAAAACGAGAGTAATGATTTTCGATAAGTTGATAAGTGGCAATTGCATCATCATAAAACATAAGGTTGGTACTGATAAAAAAGTAAATAAAATATCTTTCCATTCATGCATTTCCGAAGAGTGACCATTGGTGGGGTTTGGCATAGAGTTCGACCAAGTCTTATTGTGCGATGTACATAACGTCAGAATCTTCATAAAGTTGAACAGTCATTTGATCGGTTGTGCCACGCCGAAAACTTTCCATATCGGTTAAGAATTTCATTTTTGATTCTATCCAAAGCGTCTGTTGTTCAACAATTTATGAGATTCGATAAGCCTGCGAAATTGACTTTTTTGCTATGAAAACTTCTGAAGTAACATCGCCAGAATTAACTGGGGGATCGCTTACATTTTTCCAAAAGTGCATTTGGAATATTTTGAAACGAAAATCCGGTGATGAGATTTCCATTTCTATTAAAAATTTTCAAGGTGTTTGATTTTTTATTGTTTAAAATCATTGATCCAATTTCTGAAAAAGAGATATTTTGTTATTTTTTCTCAGTTTTAATAAAAAGAAAATTGATGTCCGAACAGCCGCCACGTTCTTTATAGATTGGGTAGTCTTTTGTAATGGCAACATTAACTCAGTTAACTTGTTTGCAATATTTTTCCTGCCTCAGAATAGTACCAAAATAGAATAGAGGAATAAGACATACGACACAACCTATAAGACACGGAAACGTGAAAAATAAAGTTTCATCCCAATAATCGTTGGCGAAATGACTTTGTCTTTGTGTGAGCTTTTCATAAGTTTTTTCCAAATGCAAATTGCTCAACCGATAAATATAGCAAGACCTACAATAAATCCTAAATACAAACTACTGTTGTAATAAAGTTCGACTTGATCGTGTGTTATCTTAGTGTTTATCTTTACATTTTGAAATATAGAACATCAACTGAAAAGGATGGTCTTGTCATTCAGTAAGTTTTAATTTTTCTTTCCTGCCGCCTGCATAGGGTTAAGTCTTCCATTGGAAGCACCTCTTATCGCAGCTTGCTTTTGTTTGAAAACTTCAAATTTGTTTTCTGGATTAATGCTTGTCGCATTTGCAGACCAAAAGTTATTAGAGGTGTCAATATCTGCGGTCTGTTTATGAGGATCGACTTGTACAGATCTTAAAACTTTGTCAAAATAATAGGTTTTAGAAACTTTTTGTTCGTTATGTCTCCAGATTTGCGCTGGGATGTTATCAGTCAATTTGCTGCCATCTTCAAAAGTAAATTCTAAGATAATAGGCATAACCAATCCTCCTTTATTTTCGAAATCTAGTTGATAAGCCGTTAGATTTTTTAATCGATTTTTATCTTCTTTAGAAAGAGCCTCGAAGTCGGTTTCGTTGGTGAAGTAATTTTTATTTTGATCAAGTTTTTGTTGTCCTCTTGCGTAACGATAATAGAAATCTTGCAAATCCTTATCTTGATCTACAGCAAATTTTGTTTTAGCTTCACGCTCTCTTGTTTTCGATATATCATTAAAATCATCTTCCGCGGGCGGATCAATTTTATAAGTAATTTCTTTACTTTTTGGTTGTGCATCGAGTTGAGGTTTTGCGATAGTTACTTTGTTTAAAGCAATGTCAACTGGATCTGTCCCGAAAAACCAACCTCTCCAAAACCAATCCAAATCTTCGCCACTTGCGTCTTCCATTGTTCTGAAAAAATCCGCTGGCTCAGGATGACGAAATGCCCAACGTTTGGCATAAGTTTTAAAAGCTTGATCAAACAAGTCTCGTCCCATAATGGTCTCTCGCAAAATGTTAAGTCCAGTTGCAGGTTTAGCATAAGCATTTGGCCCAAACTGCGCAATATTTTCTGAGTTGCTCATTATAGGCTCCAACTGGTCTTTGGGCAACTTCATATAATCAACGATTTTGTCTGCTGGTCCACGTCTAGAAGGGAATTTGCTATCCCACTTACTTTCTGTTAAGAACTGAACAAAAGTATTAAGACCTTCATCCATCCAGCTCCATTGTCTCTCGTCGGAGTTGATAATCATCGGAAAAAAGTTGTGTCCAACTTCGTGGATAATAACGCCAATCATTCCATTTTTTGTGGCTTCAGAATAGGTGCCGTCCTTTTCGGTTCTTCCATAATTAAAACAAATCATGGGATATTCCATACCATTCGCTGCTTCTACAGATTGTGCCACTGGATATGGATAAGGAATGGTGAATTCCGAATAAGTTTTGATGGTGTGCGCTACCGCTTTTGTCGAATATTTTCTGTAAAGTCCGTACGCTTCTTTACCATAAAGACTCATCGCCATGACGTTATTGTTATTCTCTGGAATGTTGACACTCATCCCATCCCAGACAAATTTTCGCGACGAAGTCCATGCAAAATCACGAACATTTTTGGCTTCAAAAATCCAAGTTTTACGCTCTTTAGATTTTGTTTTTTCGGCTTTTTTAGCTTCTTCAAGAGTAACAATTTCGATTGGCTCTTTAGTTGTTTTTGCTTGTTGATATCTAGAATATTGTGCGGAAGTTAAGACTTTATCAAAGTTTTTTCCTTCGCCAGTTGCGCCAACAATATGATCTGCCGGAACGTTGATGTTTACTTTGTAATTTCCGAAAACCAAAGCAAATTCGCCTCGTCCTGTGAATTGATGATTCTGCCAACCTTGATGATCGCTGTATACGCAAAGTCTTGGAAACCATTGCGTGATGGTGTATAAGTCGTTGCCATCTTCAGGGAAAAACTCATAACCACCACGACCGCCCATTGCGATTCGATCCGGAATGTTATAATTCCAATCTATTTTAAAAGTAAATTTTTCACCTTTTTTTAAAACCTTCGGAAGGTCAATTCTCATCATGGTTTTGTTAACCACATAGTTGAGGTTTTTGCCAGCCGCATCGGTTACTTTGGTCAGATTAACACCGTAATGATTGTCTTTTTCAGGAAGGTTACTAATGCTTAGTTTTTCCGTTGTCGTGGTCTTAGGAATTGTGGATGAAAATTGATAGTTCGCATTTTTAACTGTAGATTGTTGATTTTCATCCAACTGTAACCAAATGTAGTCTAGGTTGTCAGGTGAGTTATTGGTATAAGTCACTGTTTGAGAACCACGAAGATTTCTGTTGTCTTCATCTAAATAAGCACTAATGTCATAATCTGCTTGATTTTGCCAATAACCTTGCCCAGGAGCGCCAGAAGCTGCTCTGTAATAATTGGGCGTCGGAAGAATTGTACCAAGTTGTTCAAATTTATTTCCGTGGTTGCTACCAGGATTATTTTGAATATTCTGTGCAAAAAATGTAACTGATAAGCTTAGTGCTAATGCTGATATTTTTAATTTCATTTTAAATGAAGATTGTCTGTGATATTGGTGTAACGAATTTATGAAAAAGTTACATTTTTTTAAATTTAAAATGGAATTCTTTCCAAAGTCATTTGTAACGCCAATGCAAAAACACCTGAAGAGACAAACATAATCCAGTCTTTTTTATTGACTTTAAAGATGTTTAATATTATAAAAAGAATGATTAAAATTGCAAAAACAACGACAATTTGACCAAGCTCTAAACCAATATTAAAGCCTAAAAGCGGTACAAAAATGCTTTGCTCTTTTGCTAACATCATTCGCGCGGTGTTTGCAAATCCTATACCATGAATTAATCCAAAAAATAAAGCCAGATAATAATTCATCTTCATGAGGTTTTTTTGGTTGTTGCGCATCAAGATATTGTCCAAAGCTGTAATTGCGATGGTCAACGGAATTAAAAATTCAACCCAATTAGACGGTACTTTTAAAAGATTAAAAACACTTAGCGCCAAAGTCACCGAATGTCCAATGGTGAATGCCGTTACCAAGACTAAAATTTTTTTCCAGTCGTTGTAAGAATAGACGGCAACCAATGCCAAAACGAAGAGTTGATGGTCGAGCGCATCTAGCGAAATAATGTGCTCCCAGCCGAGATTGAGATAAAATAGAAAGTCTGACATTCTTTATTTTTTAACAAATGCGATAATACAATTTTTAATTAACTTTGAAAAGTTTTTACAATCTAAAAATTGGTTTAATCACTTTTAAATAAAGGCTTTTGAAAAGATTTTTTTTATTATTAATTGTTGTTTGTGTAGCGTTTTCTTCGTTTAAAGAAAATCTGCATCCTTATCATGTTGGCTCGGTGGAGTTTAATTATAATCAAAAGACTAAAACTTTTCAGATTTCTGGAAAATTCTTTTTAGATGATATGGAAAATGCGCTCAATAAAAAATATCCAAAATCTTTGAAATTCCAGGATGCGAAAAGTCACGATGCGATTAATGAAGCTTTCAAGAATTATTGCAACGACTATATGAAACTGAAAGTCAATAGTCAGTTCGTAAAAATCAATTATTTAGGATTTGAAGAAGATAGTGAAAGTGTTAATGTTTATTTAGAATCCGAAGTTGTTAATCAACCTCAAAAAGTGGAAACTTCGGTAAGTATGTTGTATAACTTGTTTGAAGATCAACTCAACATCATCCACATCATCATTAACGGAAATCGGAAAAGCGAAAAACTCACTTTCCCGAATCGTTATTTGTATCAACAATTTTAAAGTTTGTTTTAACTAAAAAAAATCTTAGTTTTTAAACCAAAGTTGTTCGCCCTTTAGATCTAGATGTGACGGCGTATTGTTGGTGAAAAGTCCACCAGTTCCCAAGCCTTGTGGCATCGGATTTTGCTTTGGGTAAGTGTATTGCGCAATCGCATTGAGCCCGATATTGCTTTCTAAAGCTGAGGTAATCCACCAATCAATGTTTTGATTTTCTGCAAGTTCTATCCACTCATCGCTTCCAGAAAAGCCACCAATTAAGGTTGGTTTTAAGATAATGAATTGCGGTTTTATTTCTTTTAGTAAGTCAACTTTAGAATCGTAATTGAGAATCCCAATTAATTCTTCGTCCAGCGCAATTGGCGTTGGTGTTTCTGCGCAGAGTTTTGCCATCGCTTTCCAATGGCCAGCTTCGATGGGTTGCTCGATAGAATGGATGTCAAGAGTTGCCAAGTCCTCCAAAATAATTTTTGCCTTTTCTGGAGAGAAAGCACCATTCGCATCCACACGAAGTTCTAAAAGCTCTTTCGGGAATTTTTTACGAAGTTCAGTGATAACTTGTTTTTCATTATCCCAATCGACACCTATTTTTAGCTTAATACAATGAAAACTTTGAGCAAGCTTTTCGTCAATTTGCGCTTTCATATAATTAACATCGCCCATCCAAATAAGTCCATTGATTTGGATTGAATCTTTTGCATGTGTAAAATCACTTGGGAAATAAATGTTTCCACCATGTTCAAGATTTAGAAATGCTTGTTCTAAGCCAAAAATAATCGATGGATGATTGACCATTTCTTCGCGAAGATGATCTAGTCCGAGATTCACATTTTGACAAGCCCAAGTTAATGCATCTTCATATTCCTCATCATCGTCAAAGCTTAAACCTTTAAAAAGGTTAGCCTCGCCAATACCTGTTTTACCATCTTCTTCAATATGTATGAAGTAAGTCTCTTTAACATTCAAAACGCCACGAGATGTTCCACTCGGGCGTTTGAAGTTTAATGTATATTTTTCGAAACGTGCTGTTTTCAAAATAAATTTTAGTGTTTATCAACTGCTTTTGACATAAATTCTTCAGCTTTAGTCACCATTGCTGCGCTACCTGCAAAGAATGGTACACGTTGGTGAAGTTCTGTAGGCTCGATGTCCAAGATTCTTTTGAAACCGTCGCTTGCCTTTCCGCCAGCTTGTTCTGCCAACATCGCCATTGGGTTACATTCGTAAAGTAGACGGAGTTTTCCTTTTGGAGATTGTGATGTAGAAGGGTAGATGTAGATACCACCTTTCAACATGTTTCTGTGGAAATCCGATACCAAAGAACCGATGTAACGCGAAGTGTAAGGTCTGTCAGCGTCTTCTTCTTGACAATATTTGATGTAATCTTTAACGCCTTGCGGAAACTTCGCGTAGTTACCTTCATTAATCGAGTAGATTTTTCCGCTAGTTGGGATTTTAACATCTTTATGAGAAAGATAATAAGTTCCGATCGCTGGATCCAGCGTGAAACCGTTAACACCGTTACCCGTGGTATAAACGATCATCGTTGAAGAACCGTAAACGACGTAACCAGCCGCAACTTGTTTAGAACCCTTTTGTAAAAAGTCTTTTAGTTCTACAGGATCTCCAGGATTTGTAATTCTTCTATAAATAGAGAAAATTGTACCAACAGAAACGTTAACATCGATGTTAGAAGAACCATCCAAAGGATCGATTAATACAACATATTTACTAAGGTGCGCGTTGCCTTTGCAAGAGATTTCGATGAAGTCATCATTCTCCTCCGATGCAATTCCGCAGACTACTTCTCTTTGAGAAAGTGCTGTGATAAAGATTTCGTTAGCGAGAACGTCCAACTTTTGTTGTTGTTCGCCTTGTATGTTTTCGTTGCCCGCAATCCCGATAATATCGGCGATACCAGCTTTGTTAACTTCGCGGTTTACCAATTTGGAAGCCATACGAATACAACTTAATAATCGAGATAATTCTCCAGAAGAATATCTAAAATCGTCCTGTTTCTCGATGATAAACTCGCCTAGGGTTTGTAGAGGTTCTTTACTCATTTTAATTTTTATTAGAAAATTTACCAAATTTAATAGATTTTTTTTGATAAATCTAAAGTCTTAGAAAGTTAAGGAAAAATATATGTTTTATTGTTTTTATTTTAATTAAAATTTAATTTTATTGAAGATAATTTCGGAAATTTAATTTTTTTTTAGCATTATAGATTTTATTAAATGTCTTTTGTGTATGCATTCTTAACCATAACTGGGGATTAGACTTCATTTTTAAAAGAAGAAGTTGTTAAACTTGATTTTTATCTTAATCTTAATATTTGTTAACAAGTTTATTTCGTAAATCAGTCATTATTAATAATTTTGGAGATTGTAACGAAAAATAAAGGATAAACTAGGTAAAGTGAAAGTATTCAAATTCGGTGGTGCGTCTGTAAAAGATGCGCAAAGTGTGAAAAATGTAGCCTTGGTATTAGAGAATCAAGGTTTTAAAAACTGTCTAATGGTCGTGTCGGCGATGGGTAAAACAACTAACGCTTTAGAAAAAGTGGTAGCAAATTACTTCTCGAAGGTCGATTATCAACAAGAAATTGAAAATATTAAACAGTTCCATACCGATATTGCAAGAGGACTTTTCCAAGAAAAGCATCCTGTATTTGCAGAAATTAGTTTGTTTTTTGATGATATCGATTCTTTTTTGAGACGTAATAAATCTCCGAATTATAACTTCGTGTACGACCAAGTTGTCAGTTGTGGTGAGATGATTTCTTCCAAAATCGTTAGCGAATTTTTAAACGAATCTCAGTTTGAAAATAATTGGCTTGACGCTCGCGACTATATCAAAACGGATAATACTTATCGCGAAGGTGTCGTTAACTGGAAAGAAACTGAAGAAAATATCCAAAAACTTAGCAAAGAAAAAAACTACGTAACGCAAGGTTTCATTGCCTCGGACGAGCATAATTTTACGGTGACTTTGGGTCGTGAAGGTTCCGATTACACGGCGGCGATTTTTGCTTTTGGATTTAATGCTTCCGAAATGACCATTTGGAAGGACGTTCCGGGTGTTATGACGGGAGATCCGCGTATTTTTGAGGATGTTGAATTGTTGGATAGCATTTCTTACGAAGAAGCCATTGAAATGGCTTACTACGGTGCATCGGTTATTCACCCAAAAACATTGCAACCGCTTAAACAGAAGAATATTTCGTTTTTTGTAAAATCATTTATTGATCCATCGAAAGCAGGAACTAAAGTTGGAAATGCGAGTGACAATCAATATCTGGAGTCATATATTCTTAAAAAAGAGCAATGTTATTTGACAGTAGATACCCGAGATTTTTCTTTTATTGCAGAAAACCACATGAAAGAAATTTTTTCGCTACTTTTAAAATATAATATAAAAGTATCGTTGATGCAAAATTCTGCGATTTCGTTAGAGTTATGTTTAGAGGATAAATTCGGTCATATTGATGAGTTTGTACAAGATTTGCAAAGCGGATTTAGTACAAATTTATTAAAAGGTGTGTCTTTGTTTACGGTGAGAAATGCTAAAATTGACGAAGTAGATAAGTTTTATAAAGATAAAAAAGTACTATTGGAACAGCTATCCAAGAATACTTTACAAATGGTAATTCAATAACATGAGTTTAATTTCTAAAGAAGATTTAATAAAGGCAGCAGGTCTTAACAAATTCGGATTTTTAAAGAATCCAATTGCTTCTTCGGTACTTCGTTTAACCAAAATTAATGAAGTAAATGCCCTTTACGATAAATTAAAAGACAAAGAAGGCGAAGATTTTTTCAATGGATTTGTGAAAGAGCTTGACTTAAAGTATGTAGTCTTCGAAGAAGATTTAGCAAAAATTCCGAAAACAGGACCATTTATTTTGGTTTCTAATCATCCGCTTGGCGCGATAGATGGCGTACTGATGTGCAAAATCTTGTCAAGCGTTCGCCCCGACTTCAAAGTGATGGGCAATTTTCTATTAGAAAAGATAAAACCCATGGCGCCTTATGTTATTGCCGTTAATCCTTTTGAAGGTCGCAAAGAAGCTTATAGCAGCAGTTCTGGTATGCGCGAAACCCTCAAGCATTTGCAAGAAGGTGGTTGTGTTGGGATTTTCCCAGCGGGAGAAGTTTCTAATAAAAATAACGAGTACAACGAGGTGATGGACAAAGCTTGGGAAACGCCAGCTTTAAAATTGATTAAAAAAGCGAAAATCCCCGTTGTACCGATGTATTTCCATGCTCGTAATAGCAGAATGTTCTATAATTTGGCAAAGCTTCATCCTGATTTGCAAACGATATTATTGCCGTCAGAAATGATGAGAAAAAGGGATAATCCGATTAGAATAAGAATCGGAAAACCTATTTCTGTAAAACAAATGGACGAGGAAGAAAACATCGAAGAATTGGGTGATCTCTTGAAAAAGAAAGTCTACATGCTGAAGTCTTATTATGATAAAAGAAAAAGCATTGCTGAGACTTTGAAGATCCCTAATTTATCTATAAAACTTCCGTTGACAAAGCAGCAAAATATTGTTCAGAATATTATCGATGAAACGCCAGCAGAAGATATCTTAGCTGAAATAGAATTATTAAAAAAAGACGATAAAAAACATTTGTTTTCGTATAGTGATTACGATATGTTTTTTACAAAATATGAGGAAATCCCCAACATCATGCGCGAGATTGGGCGTCAGCGCGAGTTGACGTTCAGAAAAATAGGAGAGGGGACTAATCTTCCTTTTGATTTGGACGAGTATGATAAACATTATCATCATCTATTTTTGTGGGATAACGCCAACAAAAAATTAGTGGGAGCATATCGTATGGCTTTGGGGGTTGAGGTGATGAAGAAGTACGGTATAGACGGCTTCTACACAAGTTCTTTATTTGAGTATGACCAAGAGTTGCAACCTTTCTTCCGCAAAGTTATCGAGATGGGACGCGCATATATTTCTTCGGAATATCAACAAAAGCCGTTTCCGTTATTTTTGCTTTGGAGAGGAATTGTGCATGTATGTTTAAGAAATCCTGAGCATAAATTTTTGATGGGTGGCGTCAGTATCAGTAATAAGTTTTCGGAGTTTTCGAAATCTTTGATGATTGAGTTTATGCGTTCGCATTATTTCGACTCCGCAGTAGCGCAATATGTTCATCCTAAAAACGATTATAAAGTTATCCTTAGAGAGCGTGATAAGGCTTTGTTTTTTGAAGATATGGATTCTGACCTTAACAAGTTGGACAAAATTATTGATGACCTAGAGCCCGAGCTTCGTTTGCCTGTTTTAATCAAAAAATATATCAAGCAGAATGCAAAAGTTATCGCTTTTAATGTTGATCCTAACTTTAATGATGCAATAGATGGTTTGATGTATATTAGAATTAGTGAGCTTCCGGAAGATACTATTCGACCTGTTTTGGAAGAAATGAGTGCTTTTCTAAAAAGCGAAACTGAAAAAAAATCACCTGATAATCAATAGGATTTAATTGTTTGTTAAAAAAAAGCAAGAATGTCTTGTTTTGTAAGAATATTCTTTCTACTTTTGCACCACTAAAAACAATAAGTTATTATTGTTAAAGAGGCGGTTTCTTAGCTCAGTTGGTAGAGCAATGGATTGAAAATCCATGTGTCCCTGGTTCGATTCCTGGAGAAACCACAAAGTTATATTTTAACTTAAAAAGAAATCAAAGGTTTCTTAGCTCAGTTGGTAGAGCAATGGATTGAAAATCCATGTGTCCCTGGTTCGATTCCTGGAGAAACCACGAGAAACAACAACAATTTCTTACAAAAGCCCTTAAATCCTAGTATTTAAGGGCTTTTTTGTTTTTTGAGAATTGCGAAATAATACAAATATTCTCAAAAATTAGGTGACCCTTTAGGTGACCTGCTATTTTTTGAACTTTATAGGTAACCGAATTCTTTATAAAAGCCTATCAATAGAGGTGTAGAGCAATTGAACATCTTGTCTGATAGGTCGCCAAAAGGTAATTTTAACCCTTAAAGTCATCAATATGAATGCAAAAGTTTCGGTATTATTTTATGCCAGAAAGTCGAAAGCGAAATCTAGTTCCAAAATCCCAATTTACATGCGGATTACAGTAGATGGACAACGAACAGAATTTTCAACAGGAAAATTTGTTGAAGGTAGCAAATGGAATCCTGCTCAAAGTCGTTTAAAGGGCAATTCTGAGGAGGCGCGCGTTATGAACAAGCATTTTGATATTCTACAAGCAAAAGTCCTCGAAATCGAAAATAGACTCGTTTTCTTAGGCGACCCTTTCGATGCTACGGATATTAAGAGTTTGCTCACAGGAACAAAACCAACAGAAAGGTTCCTAATTCCAATTTTTGAGGAACACAATTCCAAAATGGAAAAACTTGTTGGCAAAGAGTATGCGATTGCGACCCTTAAAAATTTCAAAACTTGTTTGTCGCATTTAAAAGAATTTTTGTGGACATTTCACAAAAAAGCGGATATCAATATTCAGAAATTGGAACCGTCTTTTCTCAATGATTTTGATTTCTTTCTACGAACAAAAGCGAATATCAACAATAATTCTGCGGTGAAGCACACCAAAAACTTGAGTAAGATTTTAAAAATCTGTTATCAAAACAATTGGATAGAAAAAGATTTGGTGATTTTCTACAAAGGCAGATTTAATGAAGTGAACGTGAATTTCCTCACTGATGAAGAACTTTCATCAATTCGCGAAAAGGAATTTTCGGGAAAAGGTTTGGAACTCGTTCGTGATATGTTTGTTTTCAGTTGCTATACAGGTTTGGCTTACATTGATATTTTAAATCTTACAAAAGATCAACTTTCCAAAGGAATTGATGGAAATCTGTGGATTATTACGAACCGACAGAAGACAGGAAGCGCATCAAATATTCCTTTGCTTCCCGTCGCTGAGGAAATCATCAAGAAATACGAAAATCATCCTGTTTCTTCCAATTCGGGAAAACTGCTCCCAGTTTATACCAATCAAAAAGTAAATGAATATCTGAAAACTATTGCAGAAAATTGTGGTATCAATAAGAAACTTACTTTTCACTGTGCGAGACACACTTTTGCCACGACTGTAACTTTAGGAAATAATGTATCGATGGAAAGTGTAAGTAAAATGCTTGGACATAAAAGCATCAAAACCACGCAACATTATGCGAAAATTTTGGATAAGAAAGTGAGCGAAGATATGGGGAATTTGAAAGTTGTTTTGCAGAGGAAAAATGAAGTTCAGACGGAAAATGAGAAAAAACTCGGTTCATAGCCGAGTTTTTTTCAGGTTCAGGAAGCTTTAATGAAGTTGAAGTTATGTTCACTTCGAAGGTGTCATAATTTCAATAGGTAATCGAAAGATCTCCGATTATCTATTGAAAAATTTACAGATTATGTTTCAATAATAAGTTCTCTATCGTAACCATTGTCGGGATCATCAAGATATCCATGTGGATTGCATATTACTTCTGTTTTACCAATTGAATAACGACTAGGTGCATGAATGTGCCCATGAATCCAAAAATCAGGTTGATGTTTTGTTATGAAATCATCAAGATTGGAAGCATATGCTGAAGTTAATAGATCATTCTTAAAATTATCGGGAACTGAAAGCAAACTTGGCGCATGATGCGTCACCACAATATTTTTCTCTTTTGTTGAATTTTCTAAACTTTCATTCAGCCAATGTTTTGAAAATTGATGAATCTTAAACGTATCCACAGTTCTCATTTTAGAATAGGAAGGATCTCTCTTGATCATTTTGTAATCGTTCATTTTCGGTTGACAGTACATTCCTGCTTCTACTGAATTTCCAAAAAGTGCAAAATCCGTCCATAAAGTACAGCCATGAAATCTAATGTCTTCAATGTCTAAAAAGGAATCCTCTAAAACATGAATATTGGTATTTTCTGCGGCAGACTTAATTTTATTGAGCGTTTTCGGATATGAGCCTTTATAATACTCATGATTTCCAAGAATATAAATCACAGGAATATTTTTTGATTTTTGTCTTAATCCACTCAATTCCTTTTGTGCCGAGGTTGGTATCTCCTGCAAAAATCACCAAATCAGCATTATCAAAACACAATTCTGAAATACCGAATTCTTGATGTAAATCGCTGATAATTTGAATTTTCATTGATGGAGATTATGTGATAAAGTTAAGGGTTTGGGTTCTTGAAAAAACGAATTTAATATTAATCATCTTAAAAAATCAAAACCAAAGGCTAAATAAACAGATTATTTTAAATGCTCTGTTCAATAAAAAGTATTGTTCAATGATAATGAACAGAGGAATTCATTGAACATATTTCTGGAAGATTATTTTTCTTTTTGCGAAAATTATTTTTAGGTGCGTAATTTAAAAATCCTCCATATTGCCTATTATTAATTAGTTTTTGAGCTTTTATAAGTTCAAATTTGTCACAAATTTTGTAAATATTTGTGACAAAACATAAAATTTAGATGATAATAAAATGCGAATATAACCTACGCGTATATTTTCTAATCAAGCTTCCGATGTATGAGTGATAAAGTTGTCAAAATATCGAGTGCATCAATTTCTGACATTTGCCAAGTTATCTTAGGTGCATGTGCAGTTGTATTTCTAAACATTCCTGTTACTCCTTTCAATAGGTTAACAAAGCCCCTATGTTCGCTTATTTCGGTTTCGTTGGATAAAGAATTTATTTGAATTAAGGGATTGTTAATAGAAAATGCCTGTTCAATTAATTGATTCCCATCAACAGATAAGCCTGACTTCATCCTAATAACTTCAAAAACGCTTTTTACTGCTTCAAAAACACTATGAAAATAATTTTCATTTAGTAATTCTGCGTTGCAAAATTCATAAATTCTATAATGAGTCTCTCTTTGCTCCAACTTTTTTCTAAAACGGCTTGCTCTATACTCTGCATCAGTAATTGTAAAAATTGATTCAATCTCTCTAAACTTACCAGACTCACTTAATTCTAATCCAGCAAAGCATAATCTTTTATTTAACTCAATTCTAGTGTCTTCGTATTGTTGATTACGACCCACAAATCTTGCTGGATGTAAACTTTTATTAATAAATCTTAATATATTATTCGAGATATTCTTATTATTCTGATAAGTAACAAATGCATTGTAAATTCTCTTCCATTTTGTTCCTTCGGGAAAAACATTAGGTAAATCAACCTCTTTTAAATATTTTGTTATTTCGTTATTACTTAATCCGTTGCTTGTGTCACCAAGCACTTTGCTTAAGCCTTCTAAGATTTCACCTGACAATGTTGGTCTTTTAACTGCCATTTTTCATTTTTTTGATAAGAAATAATGATAAATTTCCAAATTTATTAACTAAACATTATTTAAAATTCAGCTATTTTTCATTCCCAATAATCTTCAATCTCCTTTTCGATTACCCTACCAATTTCATAGTAGTAAATTGTTTCAGAGGTCGATTCTTTTTTGATTATTTCGGGAAATACATTAATAAGAAACTCACCTTCATTCTTATAATTACTAGACAAAAACTTCCAATTTATTTTAATGGAGGTTTCGTGTGGAGGAGTCTTGAAATAAAATTCCTCGAAAAAAAATTCTTCATCTCCCACAACAATATTTTTAGCAGGAATTATCTCCACTGCATTTTCCTCTTTTTGAATATTAATTAGTGAAGAAGACACAATTCTCTTGGCGCTAATTTTCACATTGTCTTTTGAGATATCTTCAACATCGCCGTCAAACTTTAAGATTATTCTAAAGTTTGTAATATCTTTTATACCTGTGTTTTTTAGTTTAATTTGAATTTTATTAAGACTGTTATTAGTCTTCACTCTATTATCTCCGAAAGATGGACCTAAGAGATCCAAGACATTGTTTCCACGAGGGTTATATGGTTTTTGAATTTTACCAACCTTGGTAATTTTCTCCTTTTTAAATTTAGGGAAGAATGTAGTTTCAATAATACTGATTTCAGCAGAATGGTTGTTTTTAAAACTGATGCTATTTACATAATAATCATGCGTTCGTTGATTTTCAAAAATTAAATCTACGATATCCTCCCAACAAAACAAATGAATCTCAAATAAACCTTTTTCAATACTTTTCAAATTTTCTTTACGGACAAAAGCCTCAATCTTAGCGTCTTTATTAGCAGTTGTTGTAAAGTATAATTTTTTAAGTTTCGGTTCAAAATCTATTGCTTTCTCAATTTCTTTTTCAATCTCTTTCTCGGTAAAGGATTTATGTACATATTCATCTTTTCCTTTGCATTGAATACCGTAATATCCATTATCGGTTTTAGGCATCCCGTAAACATCAACCCCATTTTTGGATTGTCCTTGTCTTCCATTTTTCTTTATTTCTGGACAATCCCAAATTTCTCCTCATAATTTTTTACAGAGCGTTTCAAAATCTTGCCAATTTTGTGGTTTAGGTAGTGATTGCGCTATCTTCATTAGGGTTTCCATTCATATTTAGTAGTGTCGCATCCGCATCTTATTTTCTTTGCAACATTGTCATAGTTTCTTAATGTCACTTTCGGTCTTTTGCAGCCAACCTCTTGACAATAAAAAATCTTTTCCAGCTCAATAATATCTGCCCAAAAAGCTCTTAAGTCTCCAATTTTAGGATTGAACGGATTATCATGGGATAGCAGATTTCCTAGAATTGTAGAATATCCAACACGATCAATTATAGGGACTTTTGCTTTAATGTCCTGTCCGCCACTTTTACCGATTCTTGATTTCAATTCACTCAACAATTCGTCAGGCATCCTTTTTTCATTCTGGTCATTTAATCTGAAACTAACTTTGACATCAAGATTAATAGCAATGTCTTTCAAAACGGATTCTAAATATTTCCTGATTGGGTTTCCCAATGCTTCAACCGAATTATTCGCTAGCTCTCTTTCAATAAATTCTTTAAGATCATTTGGTTTTTCCCCAAGGTGTGTCCCTTTTGCGTCTGACCAATTTATTTCCCCCACAATCCATTCTTTCTTTTTTGCCAATTGTCTAACGTAATTAAACCATTGTTCTTCGTGTGTCAAAAGAATGAATTGATAATCTGCAAATTTCTCAAACAATAAATCAGCAAAACGTTTTCTATGCGTAGAATCAAAACTTGAAATTACGTCATCTAATATGATAAACTTATTTTCTTTATTAAATGCAATTACCGAAGCCAAGAAAAATGAAATTCCAAAACAATTTAAATGTGATTCACTAAAATACTTTTGTGGCGGCGAAACCCAAGAACCGTTGTATTTGTATTCGATAGTAATCCCATTTAGTTCATCATCTTCTCCAATAGTTACAATTCTGATTTCGTGAAATTGTTCATCAGGATTCATATATTGGTAGAAGTCGTTTATGTATGAAGAAAACGAATTGATGAAACTTTCTAATCCCTCTTTTTGTCGCTTTACAAATTCGTTATAGATAATCTCCAAAGAATTTTTTTGATACTCTAATTTGCTCCTATCTTTTTCAAATCGTTTGATTTTCAAAAAAGCATCTTTTGCAGATGAAATGCTTGCATAAAGTTCAGTTGATTTGTCATTTTTTATTGCGGTTTGTATCGCTTCCAATCTTGTGGTAATTTGTTCTTGGATTTTGAAATCATCATCAGTTAAAATCAAAGTGTTATTTGCAGGAAGCTTATTCCCAGAAGTAACTTTTTCGTTTGCTGCTTTTTGATAGTCAGTTAACCTTTTGTTTAAAGTTATAATTGCAGTTTTGATTTTTTCGTTCCCTTGTTCGTTCAGTAAAACATTATTTGCAATAAGTTCAAGACGTTTCAATCGTTCTTCAATAATGTCGGAAATAGATTTTTTAGTGGAATCAAATGTTACTTTCTTTTTAGACGATTCTTCAATTTCCTTCAATCTGCGTTGAATGTCAGTTTTTAAATCTTCAAGATTTTTTTCTTGTAAGCACAAGGGACAACTATCTTCTTTGTGAAATTTTTTATTGATTACAGTTTCGCCCGACTTTAAAAGTTCAGCCAAAAAAGTTTGCATTATGCTTTGAACATCTTCTGCGATCTTATTAAATTCCGAAAAATATTTGTGATATTCTTTGTCAATAAAATGTATTTCACTTTTAAGTGTTGAAAGTGCGTTGTTAGTATTTTCTAAAAATTGAAGTTCTGTTATTTGTTTTGTATTTGTAGGTCTCTTGATGTGATTCAAAACTTTATCAATATCCTCAATAGAGTTTACTATAATTTCTGTCTTTAAAGGTTCGACAATTTCGTTTATTTTTTCAAATAAATTATTTTCTTGACTTACCGCTGCGCCAATTTTTGCAATTAGTGTTTGTTTTTCATTATTAATTTGTGCTTCAAAATTTTGAGTCTTTATTTCAGATTTGATAGAATTAAATGCTTTTCTTAAAACTTCCTTGGTTTTGGTTAGTTCCGAAAAGCCGATAATATCTGATAAATATTTTAGTTTATCACCTTTGGTTTGGTCAATGAAATCACGTAAAAATTGATACCTAAGCAATAAGTTCTCACTTTCAGAAGTTTTGTAATAATTCTGAAAATCATTGGAAGAGTTAGATATTTCAGATGTCAGTTTGCCTTTTTTGCTAAATAAACTTCTTGTCGCATCAATTATATTTCTGTTGTATGTAATAGTAATAGTTGCGGTGTCACTATCTTTTTGATGCGAATTCCTTAATGCTTCTTTCAAATCTATTTCACTCCCCGACAAATGAGAAACTCTATCAGTATAAAACCACTCAATAGCATCAGAAATGCTGCTTTTTCCTGTTCCGTTATCGCCATATAGCAATATAGATTTTTCATTGAGTGGTAAAGAAATAGAATCTTTTATTCCTCTGAGTCCTGTTATGGATATGTTTTTAATTTTCGTTGCCATCTTCATTTCTTATTTTTTGTAGTTCATTCGCAACATTCTTATCTGTTAATTTCCCATTTGCATATAGTTCTTGCAAAAGTTCGGCAATCTTCTTATCCACATTTTCTATTGATGATATTTCTTCAAAAAAATCATCTAATATTTCTTTTCCTGATTTAACATTATTTTCTGTCATTGTATTTTATTTAAAGTAGCCCCAATCAATCTTAAAATTGGTTGTCAGTGTATTATTTAATATTTCAAATCCAGTTTTATTGTTACAAATTGGATATACGCCAAAATGTTCCACAAAATTTAGAATGAAATAACTTTCTAAATCTTCAACTCTGAAATTCCAAATATTTTTTAGCATCTCAATATTTATGTAAGTAAACCATAGTGGTTCAACTTTTCTATAATTTAATAATCCCACATTTTTCGACTTACCATCAAAGTGCCCACTTAGTCTAGAGCTTATGCTATTCGTTTTCTTTTCACTCATTCCAATATATAGTAATTTCGATTTATCAAATGGATATTGAATCTCAATACTGGTACTGAAAATAAAATATAGTCCGGTAATGCCACTTAATGGCTTAATGTTTTTAGCTTCAAATTCCATTGGATTATCAAAATAGATATCAATGGTGCTAAATTTTAGATCATTTAAATTTTCCATAGAATTAATTCCTATTCAACCTCCTATTCGACAACTTCTTCCAAATTCTATCCGCAATTTGAACCTCCTTTTCAGTAAAACCGTAATTTTCAATTAAGATTTTTTTATTTGTGGTTTCAAGTATTTTATCAATGCTGTCATTAGCACGAATCATCTTGTCAATAGTTTCTACAAGGTTTTTATTCGAATCGTGATATGGAAGCATAATATTTTCAACTTCACTTGGCATTAGCTCTAAAACACCACCGCCATGACTTCTGCCTGAAATTTCCGCAAATGCGAACGACAACGAATTATAGTAACTAGCTACAAGTGCATCTAAGCTTACATCTTTCTTGATATTCACTCTATGCATTGTATCTGTTGTGTATGCATCTGCATCATTGATAATTAACTTGGGATACAAATGATTTCTTCTGATGAATAAAGCATCTGATAATTTTTGGGACGGTATTATCTGCCACTCTTCCCGAATCCCACATTTATACCCTTTGTTAATACCTTGCTCGACACCAAACTCCAAATAATCTCTTGCACCTACAGAACCATTCAGTTCTTTCATTTTTGGAAAAGAGAGCAAATGGGTTCTTGCTTGACTATCCCTATTTTTTTCCCAATCTTCCTCAGTAAAAATCAAACTTGGAACCTGAACACTTCGTCCAACCAACGGTTTCGCATATTTTTCTAATCCGTAAAATTGTACTGTTGATAAAGGAACAGTAAAAAATGGATTTGAGCCTGTAGTAATACCTACTTCTACATCGGCATATTTTCCTAGTTTCGGAACCGTTTTGTTTTCCTGCAAACCTTCAAGGAAATCTATTTCATCTTGGTCTAAAAAATAAAAAGTCCATTTGTTAGATTTGAAATCTATTTTCTTTTGAGGATTTTTCAGTTTTGAAATATCTAAGTCTTTCAAATCATCAGCATTTCTTAACTCTAAATGTTCGATTTTGTGAGAGGTGGTTCCATCTTTCTCGCAAAGCAGTAAAACTACCTCTTGTTGAATTTCAGGAAAAACAAGCTTTTCAAAAGAAACAATATTAATTTTGTTATAGAAGTGTGCTAAAAATTCTCTCAATTGTTGCGCATATGAAACTTGTAAAACTTCAGCAGGAAGCACAAAAGCAACTTTCCCTTTTTCTTTTAATAATTGACTTGAACCTACTACAAATGAAACCCACGCATTGGTTAATTTTGAATATTTTAATTTAGATTTCTTAAAAATCCTTTCCGCAAGTTGTTGTTGCTCCTTGCTAAAATATTGGTATCTTATATATGGCGGATTACCAATAACTAAATCAAATCTATCATCTGTATTTAGACAATAATTATGAAAATCATCGTTAATTAGGTTGGAATTTTCTAAACCAATTGACTTAGCTTTTTCATACTCATATTCGTCAAACTCAACTGCCGTAAATGAATGATAAGATATTTTCCTTTCTTTAGCAATTTGAAGAAAAATTCCATCACCACAACTTGGTTCCAAAATGTCCATTGACTTATTACCATTGATTGCCCATTTCAGCATGAAGTCAGCAATTTCTTTTGGTGTATAAAATCCTCCTCTAAGTTTATCTTTACTTGCATCCTTAATCAGTACCATAACTTTCATTAATTTTTGGAATTAGAATGTCATCTTCTCCAAGGTTATAAAGCTCTTTTAATAAATTGTCTAACTCAGTTTTCTTTTGGGAAAACCGTCTTTGCAAAGGAGTCAACCTACGGTTGTTGTTTTGATTTTCATCAATATTTCCTTGCAATTGTATCAACTCCCGTTGAGTTCTAGAAATATTATCATGTATTTCTTTTTCTGCTTCATTTTCAAAATCTATTTTCCTAATCGGAAGTTTTTTCAATACTTTAGTTCCTCTTGCAATAAAACCGCCTCGGAAAACTTCTCCATAAAGTGATGCAAACCATTCACAATATTTAGAATTCAGTAATGCTTGGATATAATAAATTGAATATGGAAAGTTTTCAGGCAACGTAACCATACAGTATCCCGCAGTTCCACCCGATGAAATAAAAGTATGGCTTGTATCAATAGCATATTTGTCGCCTTGTGAAAGCACACCAACAACAATTTTTGCAGGAACATCGCACTTTTCTAAGCTTTGATGCCTTCCGAATCGATACCATTCTTCATTTGTCTCAGGTTCGGGTTTTATATCTCGCTTTTTTAATTCCTCACTGTAGTTTTCGAAAAACCTAAATGTTTCAGGATATTCACTATGTAAAGTTTCAATATTTACAAAGTTGATACGTCCGTTTTCATTTTTATAAGGATAAATCACAAATGAATTAGGGTTCAGGATACGATAAGTATTAAGATTATCAATTCCTCTTGAAGTTTGAAAATAGGGTCTTGTTAATTCTTTTTCAACCTTCCATTCTTCATCATCCAAATTGAAATAGAAATAGTTATCATTTTCATTTGTAGCATAATGAACATAAATTCGGTTATCACTTGTTTGTATTCCGTTGAAAATATTTTCGTTTCCAATCAAATCAGCAAGTTTGATGCTTTGCTCCGAAATAGAATTAAAAATTGGCTTTAAATGATTAGGTGTCAATACCCAAGTGTTTTCATCTAGATTTTGATATTCAACATCATCAAATTCAATAGAGTAGTTTTTCACTTTCCAATTGTTCATGTTTTCTACTTCATGATAAAGCAAAGATTCTTTTCCTTGTTTTTTTAAAAGCAGAATACAGGTATAGGTCGTTTTGTCTTTGAAAACTTGATTTGCTCCAAAAGAAATAATCTTTTCAACTGCTTTTTCCTCGGAAAGTAACTTTCGTAGATTTTTTCCCGCTCCTACTTTCGCAAACTTGCTTGGAATAATGTAACCTAACATTCCACTTTGCTTTAGCAATTCAAATCCTCTTTGAATAAATAGAAAATATTTATCAAACTGCATAAAAGCAGTTGTATAATCACGTTTATAGATAGGTAACTCTTCGGGGGTGAATCGCTTAATATGCTCAGTTGCCATATATGGCGGATTTCCTACAATAACATCAAATTTGATATTACCAAAATCGAACGGATTGATTTCTTCACGATTTTCCGAATCAGTTTGGTTAGATTCAATTAAACTATTTCCATACTGAATATTGTTATCGAGGTTAGGCAAAGCAGGAATAGAAATACTATTATTATCCTCGTATTCCAACAGTTTGAGAAGCAAACCAAACTTACATGCTTCAACTGCATTGAAATCTTTGTCAACTCCGAAAATACAACGAAGTAGAATATGCTTTTTAACTTCAAATTTCAGTTTAAAGTTGTTTATTCCTGTTTGAATTAATTTCGAAGAATCATTTACCATATAATAATCCACCAAAATATCTTGCAATAACTGAAACGCTTCGAGCAAAAATGCACCGGATCCACAAGCTATATCAGCAAATTTTGAATTAAAAATCTCTTCGTCTGACTTCCCATCGCAAAACTTCTTAATGGTCTCATTAAGAATGTCTCTTACAATAAATGTTGGTGTCGTAACAACATCTCTATCTTCAATTTCAGGCTTCTTCTTGAGTTGTACACTGCCATTTTCTAGCTTTAATTGTTGACCTAGAAAAATCTCATAGATATGTCCTAAAATATCCGATGAGAAAACTGCAAACGAATAAGAACTTTCAGGGAAATAGAGTTGTTTAATAATTTGCCAAAATGCTTTGCTATCATTGGAAATGATTTCCTCACTTAATGGTTGAGTAAAGAGACCTGCATTATATTTTGAATCTGCAATCCTAAATTTTGCTATTAATAACGTGAAGTTTTCATTTTCTGCGAGATTATACAGGGTTTTATAAATTTCCAAATTTCTATCTTCGCAAACTCTCAAAAACACAATGCTGTTGATATAACTTTGGACAATATCATTCAGCTGAAATTCATCAATGTTTGGGTTTTTTGCAACAATCTCATTTCCTAGCAATATTCGCCATTCATTGATTTGATTTAAAAATAAATCGTCAATATTATATTTTTGAATTTGTAATTCAATATTTTCCCAAACTTCATCAAACTGTCCTGTATAAACAGAATCTTTTCCTATTAGAGATTTTATTTCCTCTAATTTTTCTTCATATTCAGTAAAATGATACAATCTTAATCTTCGTTTCGAAACAGCATCATTTGGTTGAACAACTTCTGAACAATCGTAGATTGCTAAATATTCAAAATTTGTGAGAACTGAAATTTTAAGTTTCGCTGTAAAACCATATCTTCTAACCTGTTTAGCAGGTTCGGGATCGGTTTCTATTTTAACGAACGGCTTTTTGGCTTCAACAAAAAATTTTCTATCTGCGAATAATCTGAAAGTGTAATCAGGTTTTTTGGTGTTTTCGTTTGCATCTGCACGTAAAGCTTCCTCAACCAAAACTTCTCTTTCGTTTGTTGGTCTTCCTTGAGCATTTGTAATATCCCAACCTAAAATAGTGAATAGCGGGTCTAGAAAATCAGTGCGTAGCTGAGTTTCGTTATATGAAGCAGTTGTAAATCTTGACTTTTCGGCTTCAAATCTTTGTATTAAATCTCTTAATTCCACTATTCAAAACTTAGTTTTCCTTGTTGATAATTTTTGCTTTTGAAATATTTTATTTTTTCTTCGGCAACCTTCAAAATCTCGGAACAATTATTTTCATAAATAAGTGATTCTGCAACACTATCACTTAACAGACTTAAAGTTAGGTCGTGTTCGGATATTTTCAGAATTTCAGCAAGCGCAGGAATCATTTCTTTATTTGCCGAACGTTCTCCGCGTTCAATTTTACTTAATGTCGATGGGTCAATATCAATAAAAGCGGCAACTTTTCTTAATGGAAGTCCCTCATGTTCACGACCTTCTCTTATTATTTCTCCAAAAGTTTTTTTCATTTTTCTGAAAAATTTATTCTTGAAAATATTATTAGGACAATATTTGTCCAAATATAGTAAAAAAATTCTTACTTTAATTTTGAAATTCAAAGAGAACAGCAAAGAGAAATATTTAATTTGTAAAAGATAGAAATCCTTAAAAATAGAATGTAATTTATTTTTCGCGGGAGTTACTAATAATGAAATCGTAATTTAACACTGAACGATTCATTGATGTAATCTAATAATAATTAAACAACCCTAACTTAGACCCTAGTTTTTACATCGAGGACAATATTATCTTAATGATATTAGCATTAAGTTTGTAGCAAAATTGATTCAATAACTTTTTCCAAATAATGACACGAGAATTCTTATATTTGATGCTATGTCAAAGATAGGACGAAACCAACCTTGCCCTTGTGGAAGTGGGAAAAAATTCAAAAAATGTTGTATTGATAAGCCAATACAACACTCAAATATAAATTCAAATAGGAAAAATAGCTTTGAAGAATTTGTTAAAAATAATAAATCAACATCTTTATTGAAGTTTTTCTCATTACTTCAAGTTTTACCTGAAAATCACGGAAAAATTGTTAGGTTGGAGGACATTCAGACAACTATAGCTTCAAACCTCAATAACGCACAATCAAACATTGACCTTTCAATTTTGAAAAAATTAGTTGATAAGAACTTTCCTGATGACTATAGAGAAGATCCTCCCGAAAATTGTTTTACTGAGAATATAATGTTTCACAATGGTAACAATGTTGTTTTCACAGGAATAAATCACAATGCAACTGAAATAATTCAAAATCTTATTAGAGTAATTTTTCATACTCCAAACAATCTCAATGAAGACCTGAAAAATTATGTTAGTGATGGTTTATTATTTATGTTGTTAATTCATAATGAAATAGCGAAAAACTTGGGGTTTTCAAGTAGTTTGGAAAACAATATTACATTTCCATCAGATGACTTATTAAAGTACACGCAACTTTTTGAGTTTCCCGAAAAAATGATTTTTGAATTGTTAAAAAAACTTGGAATTAATAAAGATGTTATTAATGACTTTCTATGTGATGTTAATTTGATTAAAGAAAATCAAAATAGCGAAATTCCTCTCTTATGCTATAAACCATTTATTAAAGTAAACAAGACATATTTTCTTGTTCTTCCAAGTAGTGAACTTTTTGCGATAAATAATTTCATTGTAGAAAAATTTAAACAATTTGGTGAACTTGACAATCTAATCGGTTTTTTTGATAAGTTTTCAATTTTTGAAATTAAAAAGTTATTTATTGGGATTGGATGGGAGCAAAATCAAGAGTTTTCATTAGATGTTGAACAATCATTATGGAAATTTGATGAAAACAAATATGCATTTATTCAGTATTTGGGAACAAATGATTTTAATAATTCGCTGAAACTTCAAAAGAAAGTTAATGATAAAGTTCAAGAGATAAAAAATGTCTTGCCACCACACGCAGAAATTCTAATGTTATTTGTTTACAGTCAAATATCAATGATTGAGATGTTAGCGATTAATACTTTTGATGTCAAGGCAGCGAAATATCAATCAGCACTAAGTCTAATTGATTTTGAAAGAATTATTCAAAACTATAATATTGATAAACTTTCTCTCTGGAAGTTGTTTAAGGCAAAAGAAAGAGCAAGAGAGAAAGGTTTGTATTTATTTGCGACACCTGTTCATAACATAATGACTGATTTTGAATGGTATAACAAACAAGGAGAAACATTTTTACACCCTGATGAAAAGTATGATTTTGTTAATTTTAGTTTTGATGTTCAAGGAAATGCGGCAATAAAATCCATTCAAAAAAAGGACATTCATTTAGTAAATTACATTAATGAAGATAAAACAAAAGGTTTTCTTCCAGTAATTAAGTCTGAAATTTATGCTCCAATTTATTTGTCTGAAGAAATATTTTTCGGAAAATATAGATTGGTTTTAGAAAAATATAATTTCCCATTATGGATAACCTTTGAAAATAAATATAGAAAAATTGGCAGTTCATACGCTGAGGCAATTGCCTATTGGTTTAATCGAATTCATTATTTGCTAAATCCTCTTACTAAAAATTTTCACGAACCTATTGAAGTAATTTTGAGCTTTGAAGATAATTTTATTAATCTTTCAATAGAAGAATTTAGGAAATTAGAAAAAAATACTGTTTTGATTGATTATCAAATTGATAGTGATACAAACAGGATAAATTTAAGGATCCCAAATACTTTTTTTAATTTGACAAATAGAGATGATAATTCAAGTGAAATCTATTTGATTCGAATATTGTTAGAGTCTTTAGGAAAATTATTTGAGAAAAAAACAGAAGTAAATATTTCTGCTGAAAATATTCACGCAATATTAGAGAATATTCCTAATGACAATACTAAGATGTTACTTAGTGCTACTTCAGAACTAAAAATTGACTTGGATGAAAGGCACATTCCAAAGGTAAGATATATTCCAAAAGCTGATGGTTCAATTGTTTTGGAGGAATTAAAAAATTGGGTTCCAAATAAAATTCCTGAAAATATTGATAATAAAAGTGATAAAGTTAAGCTATGTGATGTAATAATATCAAGTCTAATAAAAAAAATCAGAGAAGAGTTACAAAATTATAATTGCTTTGCGGTTTTAGAATATTTGATGCTGAGATACGAATCGACTCTAAATTTTAGAGCCTTTAGAAGTATCAAAGTTGTAACCCAACTAAAATGTTTTGGAGAATATAGAGATATATTAGAGGAATATCATAATTCTGATGTGCAAGCAGTTAGGCTTTCTCTTTCTTCAAGATGTTTAATTGAATTTGTTACTGCTGAACCTTATTTTGGAGAAAAGCCGATAAATGAGGATGATTTAGATTTTTTGTTAGCATTAATGGATGAGTTAACCTATTTTGGTACTATTAGAGATTTAATTTTTTTTGATTTAGACAATCCAAAAGTTGGATTGTTGGCATCTGGAAGAATTGGTGTAAGTAAAGAATTTTTTGATGATACAATGTCTAAATTCAATTTAGAAACACGTAAAGACGAATTAGGTCATTATGTAAAGTCATTTAAAACAAATTATATAACTACAAAACAGAGAGAAAGGAGTAATACCATTGAAAATGATAATGAAGATTATTATCAATTATTAGATTCAGCCTTTTTAAACGACTGGGGAATGACTTTGCCAAATATTGTTGGAGTTTTAAACTTAATAGCGCATTATTGTCTAGAGAGTAAACGCTCTTGTATGTTTATGAAAGAAGATGACTTCATATCACTTTTAAAAAATGAAATTAATATTTCAGAGGAAGAGGTTAAAAGCATTTATACATTATTAGTTTTAAATAGTAGAGGGAAATTTGATGAAAAAGTAGATGGTTATGAATATGCTGAAATAATACCTTGGAGATACAATAGAAGACTTTCATATTTATTAAAGCCAATATTAAGAATAAACGACAAAGTCAACAATAACTTTATAATCTGTTTTAGCGCAAGACATCTTTATATTGCTGGACAAAACCTTTTGGCAATATTTTTTGATGGAACATTAAAAGTAGATGATGATTGTAAGCAAATTAGGGAGTTTGTAAAAAGAAACTCTACCGAAAAAGGCGATGAATTCACAGTAGAAGTGAGGGATTGGATTAGAGACAATACAAATTTATTTGTACTGGACTACGAATTTGATATTACCACAAAAATTGCAGATAAAAACTATGGAGATGTTGATGTATTGGCTTTGGATGAGAAACGAAAAATTCTATATTCAATAGAGTGTAAGAATACAAAACAAGCTAAAATTATCTATGATTTTTGGAAAGACATTAAAAACTTTACTGAAAAACAACTTCCAAAACATATTAACAGGGAGAAATGGTTATCAAATAATCTATCAGTTGTTTCTCAAAGAATTAATAAGGATGTAAGCGGATTTAAAGTGAAATCTATTATTGTCTCCTCAAGTGTTTTACCAGTAAAATTTGTAGAAGTTTATAAAGATATTACTTTTACAACTCTTTCCCAATTAGTTTTAGAAAATATTTTCTAATTCAAGAAAAATAAATTTGGATGTTCAGATTATGTAAAACAAAATTCTTTTTTTACAGAAAAATTTATTTTTCACGGGAATTACTAATAATGAAATCGTAATTTAACACCGATCTATTCATTGATGTAATCTCAGCGTGGCATTTTACACAAACAGCAACAAGATCAAATAAAGGCTCATTTTTCCAATATCTATATGATTTATGATGAACTTCCTTTGCTTTTTCCATAAGACAAGCTTGACACAAAAAATTATCACGCTTAAGCACTAATAGTCTTTTCTTCTGCCATTCAATAGTTTTCAGATAGTCATTATGTTCAACAATAAACTTTTCAAAATTTGACTCTTTTGAGACTGTTTCCTTTTTCTTAAGATATCTGCTATAAATCTCATGAACACCTTCATAGGAAAATTTCTTTTGTAATTCAATGTTTGCATCAGGAATACTTTTCCAATTTGGAACTACATCTTTGGAATAAAATTTCGAATCTATCTTTCTGCAGTTTTGACATTGTTTTCTTATGTGCAAAGAATCATTTGAAAATTTGAATTTAACAAATATGGGGTTATGATCTTTGCATTCAACATCATATGAAATATGATTCCAACATTTGTCACAATATTGAAGCAGAAATTTATCAATTTTCTTTTTCTTTAATTCGGCATTGCAATTAGGGCAGTTCATCCAAGATACTTTTTAACAAATAGGAGGAAAAATACAAAATTAATTAACTTCTGCTTAGAAAAATTCCTGAAATTGTTTTTAGCTCTATTAAAATCTACCGAAGTGCTTACCAAAATTAGGTCGAAAATTTAATAAAATTTCAAGCTATTTTCGAAGCGTTAATTTTAGTAAAAAATCATTAAACCTAGTCAAAAGTATCACTAGTTCGTACAGAATAATAACATCTTCAATTGGATTAATAGAATCAATAATACCTAGAAATTCTTTCAAATTATTATGGAAATGTCCGGACGTTTTATTTCTAATTTCTTTAATTTTTGAGTCTAAATTTATTTCCTTTTTAAAATTTCTAAGTCTGGTTGTAATGTCTGTGTAGCTCTCACTTAATTCAAAATCATCTTCGCACAGTTTTCGAATGATATTTTTTTTATTATCTAAAGACTTGAAAAATTCATAAACAGTCAAAAAACCTGATTTCAAGCAGTATTTTTTTTCAATATCAGTTTTACTATTATAAAAATTTTTAATACATAAATTTATTTCAAGTTCAGCTATCACGAAAAGTAAATGAAATTCAAGTGTTTCTTGACTTCTATGGTAAGGTCTTAAAATGTTTTTTTCTTTAAAGTATATTTCAAAGTCATCATCTATTTCAAAGTATTTTCTAAAAAACTCTAAATGTTCAATGCATTCTTTTATCTTTTTCTCCGTCTTCTCTAATCTATAGTTTTTCATAAAATTTTACAAACAAAACAAATAATAAATTGCAAATACTTCTTTTTCTCAATTCTCTTGCTCAATATACAAATCGGGAATTTTCATTTCCTGTGCGGTAAATCTTATTGCCAGCTGAAATAAGGTTTTGTTTTCGTGAAGATTCATTTGATATTCCAGTTTTTTGATGTTGGTAAAATAGTTTCAATATTTGGAAAACTATATGTTGAAATAGCATTGAGCGACTTCTTCAGTATTTCAGGTTCTCCAATTTTCAGAAATTCCAAAACTGCTCCCAATAACGCTCTCGTAGATGGCGGATATTTTAAAGCCAATCGTTGCATTGTGGAGATTTCCGCTTCATTGATTGTTTTTATGATTTCGATAATTCTCAAAACGGATTCATCAAGCGAAGTATCTGGAATCTTTTTAATTTGGTTAATAGCGTCCAATATCTGAAGAAATGGAATATTTTCTTTCGTGATCGTATTTTTCTGCTTGATAAAAGAAATAGTAAATCGTCCTCTTTTGAAAGTAGGACGAATTTCATTCTTTCCAATCTGAATGGTATTGCTGACTTGTGTTGTAAGTCCCTGCTCATTGTAAATACTCAAACCAGTAAGGTAACCTACGACTTTTCCATTTTCTTCAAGTAAATCCTTTACAATCTGTTGTTTTGGCGGTTCCAATTTTCCAAATACAGTTTCTTCTGGCTTGTAGAACTTTCCTTTTGCCAGTTTTTCAATCTTCCCCGAAACCGCCATTCTATTCAATGCTTTTATTATAGCTTCCTTGCTTTCCACCTGTTTGCTAAATTCTTCATAGGTGAAAACAAATCCTTTAGGGAATCGATTAATCGTATTTACTATGTAATCAGATGTTTTCATTGCTTATCTCTTTGCAAAGATAAAACAAAATGTCCAGTTTTTTAGTAAATAAACTGGACAAAATATTAATTACTTTCACTTCCTCATGTCTTAGTAAAAAAAGAATGAGAACCTAAGTCCTCATTCGATATCCATAGCCAGATTACCAGTGTCTCAATGTTTTGTAAAGATAATAAATATTCTAAAAAAAATCAACTATCCTCAAAAACCATAACCAATTAATACTAATCATTTCAAAAACCTGCGTAATTTGAACACTGGGTTCTACTCAACGTGGGTAAATCAGCTACACCCAACTTGCAAACCTGCGTAAAAAAGATACAACCTAAAGCCAATCTCTCTCCATTTTTTTTTCTTCAAAATCCAATCTATTTTAAAATCAAAGAGATAAAGCCTAAAACAAGCGTCCATAAAGCGTTTTCAGACCTCTGAAAAATTTTCATATTGCTATAAAACTTTTATTGCAAGATGTGTCTTTGTATATACAACTTTTCAAGTTGCTGATACAAAAACGATCTTGCCTTTTTGTAAAAGGGGAAAAACTGCGGAACTTGTTTTTTCTTTCAGAAATTGAGTTCAAGAATCTAAATTCATCTAAATTATTCTTTTTTAATCTTCCGAGATTCCAAACTCGTCTAAATTGTTCTTATTTAGCCCACACCGCATGAACACTATTGTTTTAGAATACAAATCGAATGAAATTTGCATAAAAAATATTATGGCAGTAGATATAATTACGAAAGAAGACCTAAAAGAATTTAAAATTGAACTTTTGCAAGATTTACAGAAAATTCTGAATTCCAGCAAAACGATAGAGAAAAAATGGTTAAAATCTAACGAGGTTAGAAAAATTTTGAAAATTTCCTCAGGGACATTACAAACGCTTCGTATCAATGGAACTTTACAGTATTCCAAAGTTGGCGGAACAATTTATTACAATTATCAGGACATCGAAAAAATGTTAAATCAGAAATAATTTTAGTATGAATTACATTTTTCATCTCACTGGTTTTTACGACAAAATACAGGAAGACAATCGACTGAATCCTACTCACATCAGTCTTTACCTTGCTTTGTTTCAGTTTTGGAATCTCAATCGTTTTCGAAATCCAATCAGTATTTCGCGAAACGAAATGATGAAACTGAGCAAAATTTCTGCTTTTGGAACTTACCATAAATGCATTAAAGAGTTGCAAGAATTTGGATATATTGAATACATCCCATCATTCAATCCATACAAAGGGAGTTTGGTGAACCTATTTAGTTTTGATAATTCTGAGGCAATTCAAAATTTGAATATGAAGCGTATCAAAAAACAAACAACCTCTGAACAGGTAGCGAACAGGATGCATATCAAAATCGATACAGGTTCTGAACAAGCACTGATACCTTCTATAAACAGTACAAACTCATTAAACAATAAACAATTAAAAGATAATGAGCACTCAAGAATTTTTGATGAAGGAAATTTGCTTTTGAAGAAAAAAAATAGGTCGATTGAAATTCCACCCAACATTTCAGAAGTTGAAATATATTTTCTGGAAAGGGATTCCACAAAACTTGAAGCCGAAAGGTTTTTCAATCATTACGAAAGCAATGGTTGGCTCATCGGCGGAAAATCGAAAATGAAAAATTGGGAAGCCGCAGCAAGAAATTGGCTTATAAATTCGAAAAAATTCAATAATACCTCAAATTCCACTAGTTCCGCGAATGGAGTGGAGTTAAAACCAAATCACCTCAATGCAACTACCAACAAATCCTATCGAGATGAGTTATGACTACAGAGAAGTTGTAATGTGGCTACGAAAATGCGGTAGAAAGCATCTCGGCAAAAACTTTATTATTCCCGAAAACGAAAAAGGAATTATTTTCGGAATGCTCGCTTGGTTTCTTCAGGACGAATTAGTAACCAAAGAAATGAATATCGATCTCACTAAAGGAATAATGTTAAGCGGACCAATTGGATGCGGAAAAACTACACTTTTCAAGCTGATGGGAAAAATACCTTCCAAGAGAAAAAATTTCATGATGACTTCTACACGCCAAATTGTTTCAGAATTTATGCAGTCTGGCTATGAAATTTTAGAAAAATATTCTCGTGGGAGTCTATACAATGATAATCGCACTCCAAAAAACTACTGCTTTGATGACCTCGGTAGCGAATCTGCCTCCAAATATTTCGGAAACGACTGCAATGTAATGGCAGAAATTCTCCTAACTCGCTACGATATTTTCAAGGAAAAAGGAATCATAACGCATCTCACCACCAATCTTACCGCCGGAGAAATAGAAACGATCTATGGGAATCGTCTTCGCTCCAGAATGAGGGAGATGTTTAATCTTTTTGGGTATGATGAAACTTCATGGGATAAGAGGAGATGATTCGCAGTTTAATTCGTCCTTCCAAAAATGTTAATTGGTTCAGAATGGTGTCAAATCTTAATGTATAATGACCTCTAGAATTACCTTATATTGGTTTGATTGTGAGTGTGATAGACTTTATTTAGACATTTGAATGGTGTCAAGAATGGTGTCAGATTTTAAAGGACAAAGACAATTTTCATTTTATTTAAAATTTTCATTATGTGAATATTAAGCGTTACAACTGTGTTCGAATGGTGTCAGGAATGGTGACATTATTTTTAATAATTTTAATTTAGATATATCATCCGATTCGAAGATGTGACAATAATCTTTTTCCAATAGAAAAGCTTACGTGATTTGGTTCACATTTGGGTCAAAGATTCTGATAAAAACTATTAATTTCTTTCGAGAATACTTGTATCATGTTGTTAATCAACTATTATATAAATTTTAGCTAAGCTTATTTGGGTCATATTTGGGTTCAGTTCTATTTGAAAATAAACTCTCCAGCAAATTAAATAACTCTCCCAAACAATACTTTCACTTTAATAAATCTAATTCTTGAAAATATTTTTGAATACTTTTACATGGATTAATATTCAATTAGTGTATTAGTTGTGATTCATGAATGATCCAAATCAAGAGTACATTTCATTTCTTCGGTCTCTTTTTAAAGGAAGAGAAGATGTTTTTGCGATTCGGTGGGAGAAAAACGGGAAAAGTGGCTATATGCCTTCTTACACTTATGATCCTTTTCATTTTCGAATCCATAAACAGAATGGCGGAACGTTTCAAAATTATTCACATAAAACCTATTTGCCATTAACTGATAATGAACTCCAAAAGCATTTGGAAGGTCAACAGCAAATCGGGATTTATCCTTTGCAAAAAGACAATGCCTCATGGTTTTTGGTGGCTGATTTTGATAAAGAAAATTGGCAAAAAGAAGCGGTTTCTTTTTTGAATTCATGTGAAAAATTAAATATTCCTGCATATTTGGAACGGTCTCGTTCGGGAAATGGAGGTCATGTTTGGATATTTTTCGAAAAACCTTTTCCTGCAATCAAAAGTAGAAAAATCTTCATTTCAATTCTAGAGAAATTAGGGATTTTTTCTTTGTTTGATAAGAGTTCGAGTTTTGACAGATTATTTCCAAATCAGGACTTTCTTTCAGGAAAAGGTTTGGGAAATCTAATTGCATTACCTTTTTTTAAGCCATCTATTGAAAAGGGAAATAGTTGCTTTATTAATCCGAAAACTTTCGAACAATTTGAAAATCAATTGAGTTTTCTGCAAAATATTAAGCGAGTTTCCATTGAGCACCTAGAAGGTTTGTATCAGAAAGAAATTTCAAATTCTGAGACAAAGGTGATAATCAAAAGCAAAAATTTACAAATCTCTTTGGACAATATTGTAAAAATAAGCAGATTTGGTTTACCACAGATACTCATCAATTTCTTAAAAGAGGAATTAAATTTTGCAAACACCGAATTTTTTGTAAAAAAGCAATCGGGTAGAAATACTTTTGGAACCAATCGTTATTTTAAATTGGTAGCAGAAACCGAAAACGAGGTTCTTATCCCAAGAGGATTTATTGGTAAACTTATTCGATTTTGTAAAGAGAATAGCATTAACCACGAATTTTCAGACATGAGATTGAAAAAATTATCGGTCAATTATGAATTTAACGCAACTTTGAGAAATCATCAACAAAAAGCAATTGAAGCGGTTGAAAAGAAAGATTTCGGAGTCATAGTTGCGCCACCAAATTCAGGGAAAACTTTGGTAGGTCTCAAAATAATTTCAGAAAAGAAGCAACCAGCACTCATAATCGTTCATCGAAGACAATTGTTGGAGCAATGGTGTGAAAGAATAGAATCATTTCTAGGCATTCCTAAAAGAGAAATTGGAATCATTGGTTCGGGTAAAATGAAAATTGGTAAGCAAATCACAGTTGCAACCATTCAAAGTCTGCCGAAATATTTGGAAGATATTGTTGAAAGGTTTGGAACTATAATTATTGATGAATGCCACCATATTCCAGCAGAATCATTCCGAAATACCATTGAGAAACTTAAAACTTTCTATTTGTATGGATTAACGGCGACTCCGTTTCGAAAATATAATGACGGGAAAATAATTTTCACACACATTGGTGAAATTATTACCCAAATAAAACCAGAAGACGTAGAAAATTTCAAACCTACGGAAATTGTGATTCGAAAAACATTGTTGGATGTTCCTTTCAATTCAAAAACAGACAGTTTTGAAACTTTATCAAAAATTTTGATTCACGACACCAATCGAAATAGATTAATTCTGAACGATGTGGAACGTGAGTTGGATAAAGGCAAAAAGGCGGTTGTCATTACTGAAAGAAAAGAGCACATCGATTCTTTAAACTTATTTTTAAAGCAGTTTTACGAAGTGGTAACTTTGAGCGGTGACGATTCTGAAAATTCACGAAAATCTAAATGGCAGAATTTGCATCAAGGTAATTTTCAAGTGGTGATAACAACAGGACAATATTTTGGTGAAGGAACGGATTTATCAAGTATTAACAGTCTGTTTTTAGTGTATCCGTTTTCATTTGAAGGAAAAATGATTCAATACATTGGGAGAGTTCAACGTTCGGAAATCAACCCTATAATTTATGATTATTGTGACCATAAAATTGATTGTTTAAACAAATTATTTCTTAAGCGAAACACTTATTATCGTAAAATTACCAGAAAAGCAACGCTTTTTGATGATATAAAAGAGGAGTTAACACCAATCGATTCGACAAAAATTTTTGAAAATAAAATTAAGGTAGCGATTGAAGATTTAGAGTTTCATTATAGAAGTGTTGCCTTTAAATATCCAATTCAGGAAATGAACGCAACTTTTGAATTTAATATCGAAAATATGGAGATTAGACCAGAACTTGAGGTGTTGAAGCCTTATTTTGTAAAGGTGTTGAAATCCAGAACAATTAATGTGGAGATTTCTGCGGAATTCGAAAGAGGTAAGTTAATTGCACAAAATGCCATATCAAGTGATATTGAACGAATAAACGAAGAAATTGTAGAAGGTGCAAAAATTCAGTTTCTGAATAAAGAACTCATTGGAAGAAATAAATTTCACGAGAAAAACGTACTTACAGCAGAAGAATTACAGAATCAGGAAAAACTCTTCAATGATGCTGAACAAATATTACAGCAAATTTTAGTAAACAGAAACTATAAACATTCAGCACATGTTTTGTTTCTTGCTGAAAAGCACAAAAGACAGATAATGAAAATTCGATTTGTATTACAGCCGTTTTCATTTGTGTTTCTTTTAGCAGGAAAAGATCATCATTACATAGTGTTGGAAACTTTAGACACTGAAGAAGCAACCTACATTTGGAAAACTGGTAAAAGCAAAATTTCAGTCATCAATGCCGTAATGAAAATTGATAATCAACTTACTTTCATTCGACAAAACGGAAGGCAAATGTATTTGGAGACGAATCCAAAAGATTTTTCGAGAATTCTCCATGATTATTCAGATGATAAAAAAGGATTTATTAATTGGAAAAGCCAATTAGAAGAAATATTGCTTTAGTAAGTATAAATATTTTCTTGACACCTGAAATTAAAAACACAAAGATAATCACCACATTAACATTCTTTCAATTGAGTATCGGCAAACACTAAAAAAATAAAAAAAAAGAAAGCAAAGTTTTGTAGTCAGGAAAATGTGATGCAATATCAAGCCATAAAGGTTTTTCTGAAAAAGTTTTGTGTCATTAAAAATTTAGCCCCAAAATTTTTCTGAAAAAATATTGCAGCACATTTTCCTTCCACGAGAGTGGAGGACTTTCTTTTTTTCTTTTTCTTTTGAAAAATTTTTGACAGATTCTTGAAGTTAGTTCATAAATTCTTAAAAAAATCAAAATTCTTACAACTTGCGAAAATAAAGTATCCGGTTCGAATGTTGCACACCGTAAACGCATGGGCGGGTCTGAACAAAATTAGTCTAGGTCAGGTAAAGACGGAGGAAAGAAGTAATGAAATTGTTGCCATACCCGAAATCTTGGATTTGTTGTTTGTCGAGAAGAGCATTGTCACGATCGCGACCAAAAAGGACAGCGAATGACTCACAAAGCTTTTCGCTGCTCAACAAGATCGCCCTGAATCTGCTAAAAAACGGGAAAACATTAAAAGTGGTGAGCAAGGGAAACGCCTGAAAGCCGGATGGGATAGCAATTATTTCAAAAAATTACTAAATTTTTAGATGCGTTTGCCATCTTGTTGTATGTATTGGATAACCACAATCAAAATTAATCACTTATCTTTGCTAGTTATAATTTCTGAATCATTTAACGTCACAGAAATACATGGGTGCATAGTCTTGAGAAATCACAAAAAGCCCTTTTAGAACTTTTTATATTTCGCATTTTTCTGATACCACAACACCATGTAATTAGTTATAATTTCCCAAGGAAATTCTCTAAACAAACCAAGCCTCAAACACACTTCCTCCTTCCACATTTCTGTACACAATATATCCGTTATGCGCTTCCATAATGGATTTCGCCAAGGTCAAACCGATTCCGGAACCATTCTGTCTTGTTGTGAAAAAAGGCAGGAAAATTTTGTCCTGAATTTTATCGTTTATTCCTTCTCCTGAATCCTGAATTCTTATGACGGTTCGGTTGTTCAGATATTGAGTTTCAATGGAGATTTCTTTTTTATCAGCACGAATTAAAGCGTTCATTGAATTGGTTAAAAGATTTACCAAAACCCTTTCCAACATTTTTTCGTCTGCATTCAGATTGAGTTCGGCGATGTTGAGATGCGTTTTGATATTTTTACTTTTAAACTCACTATCAAAAATTTTCAGCACATTTTCAATCGTGATTTTCAGATTGAAGAGTGATTTTTTTGGTTTTGGTAATTCTGCAACTTGTCTATAACTGTCGATGAAATGGAGTAATTGCTGTGATTTGGAGTTGATGATTTGCAGACTGCCTTTCATTTCATCTTGGTCATCTTTATTCAACTCATCTTGTTCGGCGAGATATTCCAAATTTTGAATCAAACTGTTTACGGGTGTCAAAGTGTTTAAAAGTTCGTGAGAAATCACTTTCATTAAATTATTCCAAGCTAATTTTTCTTTTTTATCGATGATTTTCTGAACCGATTCCAATGAAACTACGCAGAAAATTTGGTCAGGACTTTCAATTCTCGTTGTGCGGATTGAAAAGGATTGTTTTGAACTTTCCTTCACGGAAATATCAATGAATTCTTGAGAATCTCGATAATTTGTACTTTCAATTAAAGTATAAAAATTAGGAGATTTTTCTTTGTAGAAATCCCAATCATTGTATTTCGGAACTTGCAAAATGTTGAGAAATGTAGGATTGCAAAAGAAAACTTTCCAATCGTTTTCTGTTGAAGTTTTATTTAGAATTAGGAAACCAATTTCCTGTTTCGCCAAAATATTTTCATACAATAGTTTGAAGGATGTAAGTTGGGTATTCTCGTTTTTGGCTTGGTAATAAAGTTTTACGGCTTCGGTTTTCAGTTCATTGGTATCATCTTCTTTTGGAAAAAGTGAAAAATCTTTTCTACGAATGGAAGTAATTATTTTCTCGGTTTCAGCAATTTTTTTATTGATTAAAATCCAAGAATATCCCAAAAACAAAAATGCAATTCCCGAAAAAAGTAAAGCGGTAATATATTTTTTAACAATGAAAAAATCATATCCGAAAAACAGAAAAACAATGCATAAAAGCACCAAAATTATCCACTGAAAAGAAACCGCCATTTTCATATAAAATAAATCAGAATATTTTTAGAACTAAAAAATGCCACGAATGCACAAATATTCTTATTCGTGTATTCGTGGCATAAAAAAAAAACTTTCAAATTGTCAAAATAATGGAATTCTTTCACTTTAGTAGCATAATAATTTGAGATTTCTCGGAGTTTTTCGGGATCATAAACCAAATTTTTCCATTCTTCGGTAAAGCGATGCTCTCGTCAATCCCAATGCTTCCGAAGCAAGCGAGATATTTCCTTTGTATTTTTTCAAAGCGTTTACAATCATTTTTTCTTCCATCTCTTCCAAATTTAATGAAGTTAAATTTTCGGGTGCAGAAACAGGAGTGTTTTGCAATGAAAGGTTAATTTTTCCGTCTTCTGATAGGATAATCGCGCGTTCAATACTGTGTTCCAATTCGCGGATATTTCCAGGAAAATGATAATTGTTCAACTCTTCAAAATTTTCAAATTCCAAATTGTCTTTCGCATACTTTTTCTGATATTTTTGAATGAAAAATTCAGACAAATTCTGCAAATCTTCTTTTCTCTCTCTCAAAGGTGGAATTTCAATTTCCACGGTGTTGATTCTGTAATATAAATCTTCTCGGAATTTACCTTCATTAAATAATTTTTTCAAATCTGCATTGGTCGCAAAAATAAAGCGAATATCTAAAAACCGTTCCTTATTCTCGCCAATTCTCGTCAGTTTTTTGGTTTGAATTAAAGTCAGGATTTTTTGTTGAAGTTGAGGTGAAAGATTTCCAATTTCATCAAGGAAAACCGTTCCTCCATTCGCATTTTCTATTTTTCCTGCTTTGTCGTTTTTTGCGTCTGTAAATGCACCTTTTGCATATCCGAAAAGTTCGGCTTCAAACAAATTTTCAGAAAGTGAACCCAAATCAATATGAACAAAAGGTTCATTATTTCGTTTAGAATTTTTGTGAATATATTCCGCCAAAACAAATTTTCCTGTTCCGTTTTCGCCCAAAAGAAGAATATTTGCATCGGTCGGCGAAACTTTTTTCAAAGTCTTCATCACTTCCTGCATTTTCGGGGATTTCGTTTCCAAATTGTATTCAGTAAGGGAAGTTTGCAGATTTTCCCATTGTTGAAGTTTCTTGTTTTTTCGGGAAATATCTACAGCGAGATTTACGGAAGCGTAGAGTTTTTCATTGTTCCAAGGTTTTAGAATAAAATCGGTTGCTCCCTTTTTCAAAGCTTCAACGGCGAGTTCTACTTCTCCATAAGCCGTCATTAAAATCACAGGAATATTTTTGTTGATTTCCTGAATTTCTTTTAGCCAATACAAACCTTCTTTTCCGTCCTCAAAACCGCGACGGAAATTCATATCCAAGAGAATGACATCCACATTATTTTCATTGAGTGTAGGAATGATTTTCTTTGGTGAATTGATGGTAATCACTTCCTCAAAGAATTTTTTCAACCAAACTCTCGCCGAAAAAAGGATGTCTTCATCGTCGTCAACAATTAAAATCGTGGCTTCTTTCTTTCTCATTTAAACTTTAACTGTCCGTTTCTGTACACTTACTGTCCGAAAACGAACACTTTTTTTCTAATTCAAATTTTGTACATCTTATAAATCAATAACTTACAAACTCATTTTTTTAATGGTACAACAATAGTGTAATTATTTGTAAATCAGTAACGTATAATGGATACGAAAATAGAGAAAAAACAATCTAAATTCAAAATATTTTTAATCGGCGTTTTGGCTTTGGCATTTTTAGGGATTTCAGCGTTTTACTTTTTGAAACAGAAGAAAACCTATAATGTGAAAGCAGAAGACATTCAAATTTCGGAGGTGACTTTTGGGAAATTTGAAGATGTAATGTTGATTACGGCTCAAACGCAATCGCTGAATTCTTCTTTAGTAAATGTTTTGGAAGGCGGTGCAGTAAAAGAAATCTACGCAGAAGACGGACAATTGGTCAATAAAGGAGAACCTTTGGCAAGAGTTTATAATCCGAATACGGAATTTAATTATCTAAATCAAGAGACGGGAATTATGCAACAGATTTCGCAGATGAGAAATTCACTTTTAGAACTGAAAAATCAGGAATTCAACCAAAATAAAGAGTTGCTTCAAGCTCAAAACGATTATAATGTGGCGTTGCAAAACTTTAATCTTCAAAAGCGACTTTATGACGCCGAAATCGGAAAAAAAACCGATTACGATATGGCTTCCCAAAACTTGAATTATCAGCAAAAAAGAAAAAATATCACAGAACAAGGTTTAGTGAACGAAAGAAACTCCCGAAATCAACAAATTTCTGCCATCAGCAATTCCATCAATCAAATGCAGAAAAGTTTGAATGTTTTGAAAAATAATAAAAACAATTTCTTGATTTTAGCACCTGTTTCTGGACGATTGTCTTCATTTAATATTTCATTAGGTCAAAATTTGACAAGCGGTGAAAGTATCGGGAAAATTGATTTAATGGACGGCTATAAATTGGTTGCAAAAGTGGATGAATATTACATCAATAAACTTCAAGTAGGAATTAAAGGAACTTTGGAAAGCAACGATAAAACTTATGATATTATAGTAACCAAAATTCTTCCCGAAGTTAAGGATGGACAATTTTCCGCCGAACTTGGATTTGTAGATGAAAAACCAATTAATCTAAAAATCGGGATGACTTTCGGAGTAAAACTGAAACTTTCGCAAGACACGCAAAGCAAAATGATTTCCAAAGGGAATTTCTACAAAGACACTTCAGGAAAATGGATTTTCGTGATTCAAGGTAACAAAGCAGTGAAACGAAATATTCAACTCAACCGTGAAAACCAAATGTATTACGAAGTAACTTCAGGATTGAAAGCGGGTGAAAAAGTGATTGTTTCGGATTATGGTGATTTTAAAAATTATGAGGAACTTAATATTAAAAAATAAAATATGATAACCCTGATTCTCGAAGCAATTCTCTACTTAGTCAATATATTTATTAGATAAAAAATGAAACTAACAACCTTCTCAAGGTTCCAAACCTTGACAAGGTTAAATCAAACAAACTCAAACAAAAAAATATGATTACCACAGAAAACCTATCAAAAATATACCGCACCGACGAAGTGCAAACTACGGCTTTAAATAAAGTAAGTTTAAAAATCAACGAAGGCGAATTTGTCGCAATAATGGGGCCTTCAGGTTGCGGAAAATCAACTTTGCTCAATATTTTAGGACTTTTGGATAAAGCAACAAGCGGTTCTTACAAGTTCTTAAACAACGAAATTGTAGGTACAACCGAAAAGACAAAATCTGTTTTAAGAAAGAAAAATATCGGATTTATCTTCCAAAATTTTAATTTGATTGATGAACTTTCAGTATTTGAAAACATTGAATTACCACTGCTTTACAACGGAGTTCCTTCTTCCGAAAGAAAAAAGCGTGTTAGCGAAATTATGCAGAAAATCCAAATTGACCACCGCGGAAAACACTATCCACAGCAACTTTCAGGCGGTCAACAACAGAGAGTTGCGGTTGCAAGAGCATTGGTAACGAAACCAAAACTCATTCTTGCCGACGAACCAACCGGAAACTTGGACAGCAACAACGGAAACGAAGTGATGAATCTACTCGCAGAATTGCACAGAGAAGGTTCTACAATTGTGATGGTGACTCACTCTTCGTACGATGCAGGTTTTGCCTCAAGAATTATCAATATGAAGGACGGCGAAATTTTCAACGAGCAAATTTCCGATAGAACCAAGGACTATTTTGAAAAATCTCAGGAAGATTTGGCACTTTAAAAACATTCAATTTCCATATTAACGAACCTTCAAGATTTCAAAAAAACTTGAAGGTTTCAAAAAATCAAACACATTAGTCATATAAGAAAATATAATGTACAAGATAAGTCCACATAAAATGAAAATCTTTGCTTTCTAACTTATGTGACTAATGTGTCAAAAATAAGATTTAGATCAAAAACCTAAAACTTGAAACCTGAAACAAAAAACTATGTTACAAAATTGGCTCAAAATAGCATTCATCAACTATAAAAAGAATTGGCTTTCCACGTTCATCAATCTTTTCGGGTTGACGTTGGGATTGACGGGATTTATGCTGATTCTGCTTCATTGGAATGATGAAGCGAGTTATGAACAGTGGAATCCGATGAAGGAAGACATTTATTTCGCACAACCATTTTTCAAACTTCAAAATACTTACGGTAGTAGTCTTTCATATCCTTTCGCAAAACACGCCGTCGAAATTTTTCCTGAAATTGAAGATTTCGTTTTATTCAACGGTTACGGATATTCCAATAAATTTTCGGCGAATGGAAAATCGGTTTATCAAGAAAATGGAGCAAACGTTTCTGAACATTTTTTCAATTTCTTTCCTTTCAAACTATTGTCGGGAAGTTATAAAGATGCGCTTTTAGACGAAAATTCTGTAGCTATTTCTTCAAAATTAAGTCAATCATTGTTTGGAACAACCAATTCCGCAGGACAAAAAGTAGATGTAGATGGAAAACCGATGATGATTATGGCAGTTTATGAATTACCTGAAGGAAATTCTGTAATTAAACCCGATTACATTGTTTTAGCAGGAAATTTGAAGTACGACAAAAAAGAAGATCAATGGGGAAATTTTAATTATCAAGTACTTTTTAAAATTAAAAAAGGAACTGATATTGAAAAATTGAGAAAAGATTACTATAACAAATTAATTTTGGAGCGTGGTAAAATTGGTGCAAAACAAGGAGGAATTACCACAGAAAAATACTTGGATTTATACGGTCCCAACGGAATTGATTTCACTCGTTTTGATAAAGTGAATCTGCACGCGCACGCAAGTTTTATGTCGATGGCAGATTACAAAAATATTCTTACGCTTTTTACACTTTCGGTTTTAATTGTTCTGCTTTCGGCGATTAATTTTATTAACCTTAAAACCGCACAATCTTCTCAACGTGCAAAAGAAGTGGGCGTAAGAAAAGCAATCGGAAGCAGTAGAAGTTCCATCATTAAGCAATTTTTGCTAGAAACCATTTTGATTTGTGTGTTTGCTTATCTGCTTTCATTGGTCTTAACGGAATTGTCGCTTCCCGCTTTCAATAAATTTTACAACAAAGAAATGAAGATGAATGATTGGCATATTTATCTGTATTCATTTCTGTTTGTTCTTCTTGTCGCCATCGTTTCGGGATTAATTCCTGCCATTTATCTTTCAAATTTTAAATCGATTAATACCTTAAAAGGAAATTTTGCAAGAAGCAAAAACGGTGTTTGGCTCAGAAACGGAATTTTGACACTTCAACTCATTATTTCTTCATTTTTCATTATTGGTGGTTTAATTATTCATCAACAGGTAAAATATATGACGAATAAAGATTTAGGTTTTAATGGAAGTCAAATTATCAATATCAATTTTAGAGATTACAGCAATACAAAGCCTTATCTGAAATACCAAAGATTGAAAACCGAAATATCTAAAATTCAGGGAGTAGAAGAAGTTTCTTTTGGTGAAGCTTTGCCTGCAAGTGGAAGTAGAAGCTCATCAAACATTGATTACTTAGATAAATCTATTGAAGGACAACACGGTTCAATGGATTACAACTATCTGCAAATGATGGGTGTAAAACTGAAAGCAGGAAGATGGTTGGATCCAAAATTGTCTTCTGATACCATTAATACAATGATTGTGAACGAAGCATTGGTGAAAAAATTCGGTTGGACAAATGAAAAAGCACTCACGATGAAGTTGAGACCCGGTTTTGACAATAAACCTTATCAAATTGTAGGAATTGTGAAAGATTTTAATTTGGCAAGTTTGCAAAATGAAGTAAATCCTGTTGCGTTTTTCCATTATTTGGAAACGGTATGGAAGAGAAATCAAATTTACAATATGCAGGTGAAATTAAAAAAAGACGATATGCCTGCAACTTTAGAACGCTTGAAAAACTTTTGGGAAACAAAGGCAGAACCTGGATATCCATTTAGTTATTTTTTCATCAATAAAGAATTTGCAAAAACCTTTGAAAAATACCAAAAACAGCAAACGCTTTTCACAATTTTAAACATCATCGTACTTACAGTAGCATTACTCGGTTTATTCGCGCTTTCATCATTATTAATTGAACAAAAACTAAAAGATGTCGCCATCAAAAAAACATTGGGAGCATCGGAAAAATCAATCGTTTTGGATTTAACGAAAAAATTCTTGATCATTTCCGCAATTGCTGTGTTAATCAGCATTCCCATCAGTTATTATTTTATGAACGAATGGTTGAAAGATTTCGCATACAGAATAGAAATGCCTTGGTTTCCGTATGTGTTGAGTTTTGTGATTTTATTGCTTTTAACTTTCGCTGTGGTGAGTATAAAAGCGTATCGTGCAACGCAAGTGAACTTGGTTAAATATCTTAAATACGAATAGGTTGGAAGATGGAAGTCGGAAGTTAGAAGTATTTGCCGTTTGCAGAACTCGAAGAGTTCAACGTGAATAGCCGTTGGTGAAACCTACGGAAAAAGAACAGTAATTAAACACATTAGTCACATTATAAAGAATATAATGCACAAAAAAGTTCACATAAGGTAAAAATCGAAGATTTTTAAACTAAAGTGTTCTAAATCAGAAGTATGAAAATTAAAAAAACTAATGTGACTAATGTGTCAAAAAAAATGCACTAGAACTTGAAACTTGAAACTTGGAACCTGAAACAAAAAAACTATGTTAAGTAATTGGCTCAAAATAGCATTCGCAAACTACCGAAAAAATTGGCTTTCCACACTGATTAACATTCTCGGTTTAAGTTTTGGATTAGCGATTTTTTTATTGATATTCATCAATTGGTTGGATGAAAAATCCTACGAAAAATGGGTTCCAAACAAAGAAAATATCTATATGTTGGAATACAAAAATTCTGCATTTGGATTTATGACGAGTTCAAGTTATCCAATGTTGGAAGTTTCCAAGCAAAGATTTAAGGAAATTGAGGATTTCGCTATCGGTAACATTTGGTATGGAAATAAGCAACGCCTTAATTATGGAAATATTTCCTGTTATGTAGATGCGGGAAGTGCTACAAGTTCCTATTTTGAGTTTTTTCCTTACGAAAAGATTGCAGGTAACTACAAAGATGCACTTCAAAATGATAATCAAATTGTCCTCTCTGAAGAAACTGCGAAACTTCTTTTTGGTAGAAATTATAAAAATTGCATAGGAAAGACCGTTGTTCAGGACAATAATGGTAAGTCCTATCTCATTTCTGCGGTGTATAAGTTGCCTACTTCAAACACGGTTTTCAAACCGGGGTATCTTACACGTCCTGAAGGCATTAAAGATAATAAAGACCAATGGTTGAACTTTAGTTATATAGGATTTTTTAAACTGAAACCCAATACAGATGTTGTTGCTTTACAAGAAAAGTTATCAAACCAATTGCAGAAAGAGGAAAAAATAATGTCTGAGAAATGGGGTGAAAAATATGAGGAAAAGAATAAGACAGAAGTTTTTCTGACACCTTTAAGCACGATGAAATTGGATGCTCAAGGCGCAGGAATTGATAAAGGCGACAAGAAAAATATTTTGATATTAATGGGACTTTCGGTGTTGATTTTGGTTTTATCTGCAATCAATTTAATAAACTTAAAAACTGCTCAAAGTTCACAACGTGCGAAAGAAGTCGGCGTCAGAAAAGCCATTGGAAGCACCAAAAATCAATTGATTCTACAATTTTTGTTGGAAACGTTTATGATTTGTGTATTTTCCTGCTTTCTTGCTTTCGCTTTGGTCGAATTTTTACTTCCATTTTACAGCAAATTTTTAGGTAAGGAAATCCAAATTGAAAGTCTTAATTTATATGGTTATGCTTTATTAATCGTGATATTCCTTTCGTTGCTTTCAGGAATTATTCCGGCAATTTATCTTTCCAATTTTAAACCTATTAATACTTTGAAGGGAAACTTTTCAAGAAGCAGTCACGGTATTTTTTTACGAAATTCAATTCTTACGTTACAATTAATTATATCCTCTTTCTTCATTATTTCTTCATTGATTATCAATTCACAAGTGAATCATATGATGAATAAAGATTTGGGATTCAAAGGCGACCAAACCATTCAAATAGATTTCAAAAAAACCGATTGGCGACAAAAAGATTTCAACAAGAATAAATACGAGAGACTGAGAAACGAAGTTAAAAATATTCGTGGCGTTACCGATGTCACAGGTTCTGTTCTTACGATTGGAAACGGTTATACCAATATGTCTTCTGTAAAAAATGCGGAGGATACAACAAAAGTGATTAATAGTGCAGGTTTAGGAGCGATAGAATTAAATTATTTTAAATTTTACAAAATAAAGTTTGCCTCAGGTCGTGATTTTGATTTGCGAAAGAGTTCTGATACGATTTCCGGTGCAGTAATTAATGAAACTTTTGCAAAACAAATGGGTTGGAATAATGAAAATGCTCTGGAAAAGGAATTTATTCCGGGTTGGGACGGAAAAAAGAAATATAAGGTTATTGGTGTGGTAAAGGATTTCTATTTTCAAGGAGTTCATGCTCCTGTTGTTCCGGTTGCATTCTTTAATTACGAGCGAAATTGGGCTAAAAACAATATGCATAATCTTCAAATAAAAGTTTCAAAAGATGATATTGAAGGAACTTTGAAAAGAATTGAAAAGTTTTGGAAAGAAAAAGCAGAACCGGGATATCCTTTTGATTATCATTTTGTAGATAAACATTTTGCCAAAACTTTTGAGCAGTTTAAAAAACAGAGAATACTGTTCACAATTCTGAATTCTGTGGTTTTAATTGTAGCATTACTCGGTTTATTCGCACTTTCATCATTATTGATTGAGCAAAAGTTGAAAGATGTCGCCATCAAAAAAATATTGGGAGCATCAGAAAAATCAATCGTTTTAGATTTAACGAAAAAATTCTTGATCATTTCTGCAATAGCGGTGTTAATAAGCATTCCAATAAGTTATTATTTTATGAATGAATGGTTGAAAGATTTCGCATACAGAATAGAAATGCCTTGGTTTCCTTACGTTTTAAGTTTTGTGATTTTGTTGCTTTTGACTTTCGCTGTTGTGAGCATTAAGGCGTATCGTGCAACGCAAGTGAACTTGGTGAAATATCTTAAATACGAATAATTTTCAAACACATTAGTCACATTAGAAAGAAGATAGGACGCAAAAAAGTTCACAAAAGATAAAATCAAAAATTTTCGAACTAATTTTTTCTAAAACAAGAAGAATGACTGTCTAAAAAACTTATGTGACTAATGTGTCAAAAAAGAAATCTATGAAAAGTTTAAAGTATATTTTAATATTCATCTCTTCATCAATTTTTTCCCAAAATTGGACTTTGCAACAATCCTTAGATTATGCATTAAAGAATCATCCGTTAATCAAGCAAAGCATTCTTGAAGTTCAGAAATCCGATCGCAATATTGCTATTGCAAAAGGAAATCTTTTGCCTTCTGTTAACGCAGGAGTCAATCACAATTACAGTTTTGGTTCTACGATTGATCCATCCACAAATTCAAGAAAAACCTTGAACACACAATACGACCAATTCAGGATTATAGCTCCGGTTGAACTATTCAATTGGAAAAATTATACTGAAATCAGTTTGAGTAAACTCAACAAAGAAAGTTCCGAATACCGATTAAAATCTGCGCAAAATGATATTTCTTTAAATGTGATTCAACAGTTTTTCCAATACCAATACGATAAAGCGTGGTTGGAAGTTCTACAAACTCAAATTTCAGGAATTGAGGAACAAATCAAGCGTACCGAAAAAGAAGTGGAAATTGGAAACCGTCCGAAAAGCGACATTTACGACATTAAAGCCAATCTCGGAACGATAAAGGAACAATGGATTTCTGCGCAAAACCAAAAAGAACTTTCAAAAAACAACCTTCAAAACGCCATTAGTTTGTTGGACGACAAAATTGACTTTATTTTGAGTGAAGAAAATCCTGAAATCATCCTGTTCAATAATGAAGATTTCGTACAAAAATTATTGGATAAAAATCCGCTTTATCAAAATGCAATCAAACTGAATGAAATCGCAAAGAAAAGTATAGAACTTGCAAAATCGGATTATTATCCAAGACTTTCAGGAATGTACCAATGGTCGACATTTTTCAGTAAAGAACTGGGAAAAGAACCTGCGTTTCAATTTTCAGAGCAGTTTAAGCAGAACAAAAATAATTACGTTTCTTTCGGTTTGGATGTTCCTATTTTCAATCGCTTTCAAACCAAAAATAGGGTAGAACTCGCAAAACTTTCTGAGGAAAATACTTCTTTGGAAAAAGACAAAATCGTCTTAGAACTCACAAAAAATCTTAAAACCATTGAGATTCAATACCGAAACGCACAAGAAAAGTATAACGCTCTCGAAAAAAACTTTGAAAATCAAAAACTGTCCTTTCAAAAATCCGAAGAAAAATATAAAGAAGGAATGATGGATGCCTACACTTTTTTTATGGTGCGAAACTCTTGGCTTCAAGCGAATTACAACTTAATAAAAAGTAGATACGATTTGATGTTGCAGAGTGAGTTAGTGAAAGTTTATTTGAAGGATTGAAAATTGTTAAGAAAGTCTTGAAGTTAACTTATAAAATCCTAAAAAATCAAAATTCTTACAACCTGCGAAAATAATATATTGGTACGAATTTACCTGCGTAATTTAACCACAGGTTTCTCATTAACCAGAGTAAATTAGATACACCCAATCCTATAACCTGGGTAAAAAAGATACAATCTAAACCTATATCTTTTCCTGTTTTTTTCTTTAAAAAGCAAATCCGTCCTAACAATGTATAAAACCTCTAGAACGCCCATCCACATTGCGTTTTCAGACCTCTAAAAAATTCGGACTTTACTACAAAAGTTTTGCTGCAAGATGTGTCTTTGTGCCCACAATTTTTCAAATTGGGTTTCAAAGAATTCTTGCCTTCCTGTCGGAAAGGATTTGAAAAAACTCGGAACTCGTTTTTCTATTTTGAAAGGTGATTTTGAAAAATTGTTTTTTTGAAAAATTGGTTTTAAAAAACGGAACTACCCACCATAGAAAATTGGAACATAAAATGAGATAAAGACATTAATTTTAAGTACATTTAATTCAAAATATATTCATAAATTTACAATCTAAGATTTAAGCAAAAATTGTTGTATTTCACATGGTGGAATAATCGGTTACCTTGAAAATCTCCCTTTCCAAAAAATTGCCTATCAATCGGTGTTTGGAAAGATATACATATTCCTGGAGAAACCACAGAACCACCTCATTTGAGGTGGTTTTTTGTTTTATGTATGTTTTTGGGGATTTTGTTTTTTTGTATTTTTTCAAGAAGTTAGGATTAAACCAAATCCTGCAAAAATAATTGTAAGTCCTGCTAGGCACAGGCGCAGATATAAATGCTCCTCAATTTTTAGATTCCAATATAAGATTATATGACGCAGCTTTAGGAGAGCCTAGCAGTACTTTAAAAGAGAGATTAGTTTTTTCTAAGTTTATTAAAGCATAACAACGCCTTCAATTTCTGCAACTCTTTTATAAATGTCGATAACTTGGTCTGCATCTAACACGAAACATTGTATTGTGCACGCTGTATATTTGCCATTTTTACTATCTCTACTGCTGAAAGTGTGTTGAAGTCCATCGAATACTTTCATGATTTCTGTAATCTTTCCAGAGTCGCTTGGTACAATAAATTTATACAAATATTCTTCAGGAAAATTGTGATGTTCAGTTAATTTTTCATGAAGAGACTTATAAAATTCATCTGGATTTTTATGATCACTATTAATTATTTCTGCCATAATTTTAGGTTTAAAAAAATTTCCGAAACAGTTCGGAAACTCAAAGGTAATGATATTTTATTTTTATTCCACTATGGATGATCAGCCCTTGCTTTTTGCGGACGCAGTTCGTGATCTTGGGGTTTTGCCAAGGTTTTTATCCAAGCTCAAAAGTGACTCGTCCATTACTTTATCTCCATCATCGATTTTCAATTTGTCGAAAATTCCAGATGCAAATTTTTCTTTTATTTGTTCTTTTACTAAGCAATCGCATAAGCTTCTATATCAGCTCAAACGCCAAATGACAAAACTATCTATCTGTTTGATAAGAGTTTCTTGCATTTTTTAATAATCTGCTGGTATTTATAATAACTGTGTTTTGTTAATATTTATTTTTTCAATGCATTGGTTAATACCTCTGTATTTTGTTTTTCATAATTTGTAATAAGTGCAAACATACCATTTACAAGTTGCTGCGAGGCCAGACTGCTTAACATACTTGCGCTAACACTATTGCTATTCTGACCTAACAGACTTCCCAAAATATTGTTGCCTTTTAGTGCTGTGTTAATGGTTTTTACGATTCCAAATTCATTTAATTTTTTGTCAACTTCTGGCGCTAAGGCAGCAACCAATTGAGATTCTGTCTTTTCGCGAAGAATTTGCGTTGCAATACCAGGGCTACCCTGTGCAATTCTAGCGGCATCGTCAGTTGTTAAACTGTTAACACCATTTATTAAAATGGGTTCTGCTAATTTTGATGTAAAAGCCGCTGCTTCGGCGATATATTCTTTTTCTTTGTTAACTAAATTCGAAAGTCCAAGACTTGTTAAAGTTGAATTGATGCTTCGTAATTGTGATGGCATTGCTTGGTCAATTAAGCTATTTGACATAAAGGCTTCTTTGTTTTGAAAAGTCGAAACGCCACTTGTAATACCACCAATTAGTATTTTTTTAATAATTGAAAGTCCAATACTAGAGGTTGCTAAAGCGACGCAAGAGTGGGATACGCCCGCGACTGTCAATGTTGCTATTGTTGCTGTGATTATAAATCTAGGTCTCATGTTCTATTTTAAATTTTGTTTGTTTTAAGTTTCAAAAATTAAGCCAGCTGTTTTTTTTAACAATTGAGTTTGTCATCTTTTTTATAACTTTAAAAATAAAATATGTCCTTAGAAATTAATAGAAATATAGTCCTTGCCAATCCAGAAACCAAATCATTTTTAGCCGACGCTTATTATAAAAAAAATGATAATAAATTACCACTGATTATTTTAGTTCACGGTTATAAAGGTTTTAAAGATTGGGGGGCGTGGCATTATCTTGCTGAAGCATTTGCTGAGGCTGGCTTTTATTTTGTGAAATTTAATTTTTCTCACAACGGGACGACTTTGGATAATACTTCTAATTTTGCTGATTTGGAGGCTTTTGGTCATAATAATTATTCTAAAGAAATGAGCGATTTGACCTTTGTAATCGATTATTTTTCTAAACTTCCAGAAGTTGATGCGTCCAGAATCGCTTTAATCGGTCATAGTCGCGGCAACGGAAATGTTGTTATACAAGCCTCAGAAGACAATCTTATTAAAGCTTTGGTAGATTTTGCAGGAATTTCGGATTATGCATCGCGTTTTCCTCCAAAGGAGATGTTGGATGAAATTAAAAAGGCTGGCGTTCTTTATATCGAGAATAAAAGAACCAAACAGCAGATGCCACATTATTTTCAGTTTTTTGAAGATTTTAAAGCCAATGAAGAACGTTTCACAATCGAGAATGCAGTTAAAAAATTATCGATTCCTTATTTAATTATTCATGGATCGGCCGACGAAACGGTTGATCTTAAGGAGGCAGAATTGCTTCATCAATGGGCAAAAAACTCGGAATTACTGATTATCGAAAATGGCGATCACGGATTTGGAAGTTTTGAACCTTGGTCTGAAAAACAAATGCCGAAAGATTTAAAATTTGTTACTGAAAAAACCATAGAATTTTTAAAAGAAAAATTGTAGAAATTCTATTTATCTATCAAAAAATTATTTGTTGATAGATTTTTTTATTTTGTTATTTTCCTTTTGTGAATTAATAAAGGTATTATTGGTAGGCTATTTGCTTCACTATTGTCATATAACGTTAAATTAATTTAAAAATAAAATAATATGGAAATTTCAATCGGATTAGATGCAAAACAAATTAAAGATAATGTAAAAGTGCTTTCTGTGCTTTTAGCAGATGAGCATATTCTTTACACGAAAACTCGAAATGCACATTGGAATGTTGAAGGACCAGATTTTCACGCGATGCATCTCTTTTTTGAAAGTCAATATGACGAACTCGAAGAGATTATTGATGAGGTTGCAGAACGTATCCGTCAGTTAGGACAAATGGCGCCAGGAAGCTTAAAAGAATTTATACAGTTAACCAACCTGTCTGAGAAAAAACTTACTAAAAATGACAGTCAGTCGTTTATCAAAGCTTTGTTAGAAGATCAAGAGGCTATAATCACTTACATTCGTGAAGCTGTTGAAAAAATGGAGGATTCTAAAGATTTCGGTACAGAAGATTTCTTAGTAGGACTTCTAGAAAAACATGAAAAAATGGCTTGGATGTTGAGAGGACATTTGTAAAAATAATGGGATTAAAACATATGTTAAATAGAAAAACGCCGCAGTAGTAATGTGGCGTTTTTTTATTATAATCGAAAATATTTAATTTTTATTTTTCGTTGGTGAATTCTTGATTGAATTGATCTCTGTATTTAGGGAGTATATGTGTTTTGTTTTTATAAGTTAATTAATCCAAATTATGAGTTAGCACTTGCATAAGTTTGTCTTGAGCCATTTTTAAGAAACTCGGCAAAATTTCTTCTTGGGTCAAAGTAATTTTGTCTTCACTATCAATTCTGCCCACAGTTTCCAAATATTTTTCCATACCGAAGTTGTTAACCATCGCTTGTTTGTTAGATTCGTCTTTTAGATTTTCTAACATACCAGCAGGATTAGCTTCTGGATGGAATTGTGTCCTTAAAATCTCATCCGAAAAACAAATCGCCATCAATGCTCTTTCTAATTGAATATTTGGACGCATTTTTTCGATTGCGACAACCTTCATTCCCATTTCGTTTAACTTATCAACGTTTGGTTCAATGCATTGTTATGATCGCGAATCCACGGCGTAGAAAGGTTTTGGCAGATTTTTAAATAAAATCTCTTCCTTGCCTTCCTCTGTTTTATGAATTGGTATCACGCCGAACGGGTACGATTTTCTTTTTCAAAAATTCGCCAACTTCCAATTGATAACCGCTAATTGGAATGAGTGAGAAATCAAAAACAATTATTTTTTATTGTCGTTATTTTTATTATAATCCTAAATTCCATTTAAGAAATTAGCAAAAGGCATTTCCCATGCAAAACCTTCTTTGTGCGGATTACCAGGACCACCTGACGCAATAAAAATATCAAAATCTTCAATATTTGGCATTTCATTTTTATAGCGAACGTCGAAAACTTCTAGGCTGATTTGCTCTGTGTTTGTATTTTTTAAATTTTCAGAAATCTGAATAATATTGGCCAATCCTTGGTTGGGAAAATTGCTATTCATATCTAAAATTGGGATTCTAACTGCTTGATTCATACTGCAAAATATTTATCCAAACTTAAGCAAATATTAACAAATGACTTTTGACACATCTTTAATGGGAGGTTAAATGACACTTTTTTCGGTTTCGAAAATCATGTAATCAACAACTGTTTTTAGGTCACCGCCACTTTAGTTAAAGACTTGTAGCTGTTGATCTGCGCCCGTTCCCATTTTCAGAATTTCTCGCGAATATTCAACTTCTTGACGACAGTCTAGCTCGATCACTACGTCATCGATAAACAGTAAAAGTTCTTCCAATAAATCTGAATACGCAAGGCTGGTTTCTTTCCGAAAATCGATTAAGTTAGCGTGGATTACATCTTTAGAAGCTCGCCATTTATTTTCAGAAATCATCAATCTTCTATAAAATCGGAAATTGATGTTTTGTTGATGCATTTTGCAGATTTTTACGACTAAACATTGCAAAATGGCAGCCATACCAACGATTTCTTCAATAGTTAATGCCATGTCGCAAATCCTAAATTCGATGCTTGGATAAAATGGGTGGACGCGCAGATCCCACCAGATTTTCTTAGCATTGTCAATCCTTCCTCTTTTAATCATCATTCTAATCTTGCCCATTCTCTCCAAATGTTAACACCAGTTGCCGCTTCTATCATATCCGGAATGTGCGCCCCACCAACACTTGACCAGGTTTGTAGGAAATAAAATTGTCCATCATCACTGTAGATAAATTCCCTGTGAGTAGCACCATTTTTAATTTCAAATTTTTCTAAAACCTGTTGGTTAATTTTTTAAAGAGCTTTTGTAAAAAATGGGCTTTTGCATCTTCTATAATAGCAGTAATCGTTTTTTGCCTTGTTTTGACGTTTCAATTTCAAAATCGGAATTTCAAAAAGGATGTTCATTTTTAAAAGGATATTGATAAGTCCCTTGGAAAAGTCCAATGATAAAACTTTCTAACTCTTCGTTTGTTAATTAATTTTTAATAACAAGCTTTTGCGAAAGAAGTGATTTTCGGTATTTGTAGGAAAAGCTTTTTCCGATGTCTAAAAGCTTAGCGGTTGATATTTTCTTTCCAAAACCAATAAGAGATTGCACGGAATTTTCCTCAGTATTAATGAAAAACTCTTTTTTTGCCGCTAAAAAAAACAGATGAATATTTTTGGGAAAATTAGCCTTAGAGTTTGACCAATCGTCGGTTGTGTAAAGCTGTATTATTTGCCGCGTCATCTATTAATTCTACATTTGGAAAAAATTCTTTTTTAAAAGATTCCCAATTGATGCGCCATTTTTCGGCTTTATTATTTGATTCTTTATCTGTTTTTTTTACTTTTTTGTTGGCTGTAGTATTGTGATATTTGTCGATTTCAACATTCTCCCAACCTCCTTTTGTAAATTTATACTCTACGATAACCAGCAAATTGTCGTGCGCGATATCTATGAAATAATGTGCATTGTCAATTTTTTTGTCATTTTCAAATTCGGATCTTTGGGATTCCAAGCGTTAAAATTTCTAGTTATGTAGACATCGCGATCATCTTGATCCAGCGCTATCAGGTTAAACTTCATCTTTGCGTTTGTGTTAATGACTTGTAATTTATAAAATATTTTAATATCTTTAATATTTGTGTAATAATTAATTGTAAAATACTTGTTTTGCCATTTAATATTAACTGAATATGGTTAAATCTTTAAAAAATATAAATATTGATTTGTGTTAAAATTTAACTTGTCAGTTTCTAATTAATGATTAACTTGCTATAGTTGTTAACGACTTCTAATAGCTTCTTTATGTCAAATCACGCTGTATTTTCTTTGTGGACAGAATTCGATGTTTATCTGTTTCGCGCGGGTAAACATTTTAAGCTTTATGAAAAATTTGGTGCACACGAAGTTGTTGTTGATGGCGAAGCTGGAATTTATTTTTCTGTATGGGCGCCCAATGCAAAAGAAGTTTCGGTTATTGGTAATTTTAACAATTGGAAACACGGCAAGAGTTTTTTGACGGGACGTAGGGATCATTCCGGGATTTGGGAAACTTTCATTCCAAAACTTAAGATTTCGGAAGTTTATAAATACAGCATCAAAACTCAAAAAAATGAATTTCTAGAAAAGAGCGATCCTTTTGCAGTTAAGATGGAGCAAGCTACACTGGCAGGATCGGTGATTGCATCGACTTGGTATGCTTGGCATGATGAAAAATGGCTACAAAAACGTCAACAAATTTCTGCGATGAAAACCGCGATTTCCGTATACGAAATGCACCTCGGATCTTGGCGAAAAAGTAAAAATAATCCCGACAAGTTTTTGACTTATCGTGAGATTGCTGCCGAATTAATTCCTTATCTTAAAGAAATGGGATTTTCGCATGTCGAGTTTATGCCAGTGATGGAGTATCCTTATGACCCGAGTTGGGGTTATCAGATAACTGGATTTTATGCCGCTTCGTCGCGATTTGGCGCACCGACAGATTTAATGTTTTTAATCGATCAACTTCATCAAAATGACATTGGCGTTATTCTCGATTGGGTGCCTTCGCATTTCCCTGGTGATGCTAACGGATTGCATAGATTTGATGGTAGTTTTCTCTATGAACACGAAGATCCACGCAGGGGTTTTCATCCCGATTGGAAGTCGTATATTTTCGATTATGGACGACCAGAGGTCAAATCTTTTTTGATAAGTAATGCGATGTTTTGGTTGGATCGATATCATGTAGACGGACTTCGTGTTGATGCGGTTACCTCAATATTGCATCTTGATTTTTCCAGAAAGGATGGCGAGTGGGAACCAAATATACACGGCGGCAATGTGAATCTCGAAGCCAAAGCTTTTCTTCAAGACTTTAATCTAGCTGTTCATGAAAATTTTCCTGATGCGCTGACGATTGCTGAAGAAAGTTCGGAATTTCCAAAGTTGACAAAGCCAGTTAGCGAAGACGGAATTGGCTTTGACATGAAATGGATGATGGGCTGGATGCACGACACTTTGGATTATTTCAAAAAAGATCCCGTTTATCGTAAATTTCATCAAGACTTGATGACTTTTACGAGCCTTTATATGTTTAATGAAAACTATATGATGCCGCTTTCGCATGACGAAGTTGTGCATGGTAAAAGCAGTTTAATTTATAAAATGTATGGCGACGAATGGCAGAAATATGCCAATCTGCGCGCTTTGTATCTTTATATGTTCACAAGTCCAGGTGCCAAACTTCTCTTTATGGGAAGCGAATTTGCGCAAACTAAAGAATGGAATTTTGAAACGCAGCTAGATTGGGATTTACTAAAATATCCAGTTCATGCACAGTTGCAATTATTTGTTAAAGAATTAAATCAAATTTACTCCCACGAAAAGGCTTTGTTTGAATTAAATTTTGACAAACGTGGTTTTGAATGGATTAATGGAGACGACCGCGATCATTCGGTTTTTATCTATTTAAGAAAAGGAAAATCTAAATCAGAAAAACTAATGGTTATTCTTAATTTAACACCCAACAGTATGGATTATCAAGTTGGTGTTGACGATAAAAAGTGGAAAATTTTACTTAATTCGGATGATAAAAGATTCGGAGGAAGTGGGATTACTCCAAATATTAATAAAATATTTTCTAAAAACTTGATGGGAAGAGCGTATACAATGGATTTGCGATTGCCGCCATTGTCTGGTTTAATCCTTAAAAATCAACATTAAACATATCAAAACTTTATGAAAATTTTTCATCTTTCAATGGAGTGTTATCCTGTTGCAAAAGTTGGCGGATTGGCGGATGTGGTAGGCGCCTTACCGAAATATCAAAACCAAATGGGCTTGCACGCCAGTGTTGTGATGCCTTGGTATAATAATGCTTTTGTGTACGATAATGAGTTAGAAGTAGTTTTTGATGGTTTTATTCATCAGGCTGAGCGGATGTATCAAGTTATTATCCATAAAGAAAAAAATAGCAAACTCGGTTTTGATTTGTACTTGGTTAAGATTCCGGGACTTTTAGATCGCGAAAAAGTTTATGGTTATGATGATGAATCCGAGCAGTTTATCGCTTTTCAGCATGGTGTCTTACACTGGTTGTCGGCGATGGCCATTCGTCCAGATATTTTGCATTGTCACGATTACCATACGGGCTTGGTGCCTTTTATGATTGAGAATTGTCCAAGTTTTAAATTCTTGAAAGGTGTTAAAACAATTGGCACCATTCATAATGGCGAATACCAAGGCAGTATGAGTTGGGAAATGTCTAAGTACTTGCCCTTTTTTGATGCTAGTAAATTTGGACTTCTAGATTGGGATTCGAGGATTAATCCGATGGCGGCGATGATAAAATCTTGCCACGCTTTTAATACCGTTTCTAAAGGTTATTTGGAAGAATTGTTTTCAAGTTTTCAAGGTTTAGAGAGTCTCATGTACCAAGAAGCGCAGAAAGCTTTTGGAATTATTAATGGTATTGATACCGATGTTTGGAATCCGAAAACCGATCCGATGATTGAAACGCATTTCAATATTAAAAGTGCTGAAATAGGAAAATGGAAAAATAAAGTGCAGATTTGTGAAGCTTATGGTCTTAATCCTCATTTGCCGTTGTTCGGGTTTATTGGAAGATTTGCTTGTGAAAAAGGTGCAGATCTTCTTCCGGAGATAATTTCTCAAGCTATTAAAGAAAATAATGGCCAGCTTAATATTATTGTTCTAGGTTCTGGAAATCCATATTTAGAGGCTTCGCTACGAGAGCTCAAGATAACTTATCAGTTCAATTTTGCGCTAGATTTGGGCTATAAAGAATATTTGTCACATCAGATTTATGCTTCGGCGGATTTTCTGTTGATGCCATCACGCGTGGAACCTTGTGGACTTAACCAAATGTATGCCATGCGCTACGGAACTATTCCGATTGTGCGATACACAGGCGGTTTGAAGGATACGGTAGAAGATCTATCGAGTGGTGGAAGTGGTTTTAATTTTGCCGATGCTAATGCCCAAAGTGTGGTCCATGCGATGCAAAGAGCTTTGATAATTTTTGAAAATAAAAAAATGATGAAAATGTTAATAGAAAATAATATGAATTTTAATTTTTCATGGGAGAAATCCGCTGAAAATTACTTACGTTTATACAACTACTGATTTAAAAATCAGATATGAAATCCAAATTAATAAATCATTTTTCTTGAGATCAAAAACGCGACTTATAATATGAAAGCAAATGTAATCTCCATAGTTTTGGGCGGAGGACGAGGATCTAGATTGTTTCCTTTGACCTATTCTAGATCCAAGCCAGCTGTGCCAATTGCGGGAAAATACCGCCTTGTTGATATTCCGATTTCTAATTGTCTTAATTCTGGCTACAACAGAATTTTGGTTTTAACGCAGTTCAACTCGGCGTCGCTTAACTCGCACATCAAGAATACGTATCATTTTGATACCTTTAGTAAAGGTTTTGTCGATATTTTGGCAGCTGAACAAAATGTTGAAAATGACCGATGGTACCAAGGGACAGCTGACGCGGTGCGCCAATCTATGAAGCATTTGACGAAATATGAGTACGACTATATTTTGATTTTGTCAGGCGATCAATTATATCAAATGAACTTCCGTGAGATGATTGATTTTCACGAAAAAAATAATGGCGACATTACAATTGCGACGATCCCAGTTAATGCTAAAGAGGCTACAGGTTTTGGAATTTTAAAATCTGATGAAGACGGTAATATCACCGACTTTACAGAAAAACCTAGCGCCGATATTTTACCAAAATGGAAGTCTGAAGTTAGCGAAACTAACAAACGTCACGGAAAAGATTATCTCGCATCGATGGGGATTTATGTGTTTTCAAAAAATGTGTTAAGAAAACTTTTTGCTGAAGGTGAAGGTGACGATTTTGGAAAAGATTTTATACCGCAAGCAATTGGTCAGTATAAAACTTTGAGCTTTCAATACGATGGATATTGGACAGACATCGGAACAATAGAGTCTTTTTATGAAGCCAATTTAGATTTAGCTCAAGATTTACCGCAGTTTAATTTGTTTAGTTCTACACCGATTTATACAAGAGCAAGGATGTTACCGCCCTCAAAAATTAATGGTTCATACGTCAGCAAAGCGGTTTTTGGAGATGGTTGCATTATTTTAGCTGCAAAGATTGAGAATTCGATTATCGGTAACAGAACCCGTATTGATAAAGGTACGACCGTTGTTAGTTCCTACATTATGGGTGCCGATTATTATCAAACAACCAACGAAATTCTTGAAAATGAACAGCAACAATCACCCAATATTGGGATCGGAAAATTCTGTTATATTGAGCGCGCAATCTTAGATAAAAACTGCCAAATAGGTGATAATGTCCGTATTATTGGAAGTAAAAACCTTCCTGACGGCGATTATGAAACGTATTCGGTAAAAGATGGAATCGTCGTCATTAAAAAAAATGCTGTCCTCAAAAGCGGAACACAAATTTCTTAAATTATCTATTATACATCATTTTTAATTTATTTTTTAAGAGTTTAAATTAGATTTTATTGCAAAATAACAGGTGTATTCATTGTATGTAAATATGAGACAAAAAATAAATTTGTGAATCTAAAAAACATCAAGACATATAATTAGCGGATTAAGAAGCGCAAAAAGAGCGTCTTTCTGAGCAGCAATATCAGAAAAAAAATAAAGCCAATTACAGATAAATCTTGTCTGTATCTGGTTCTTATAACTTCTGCTTACTAACAACAAAACATCGAAATAAAAGGCGAGAAGCACGATGTTGTGGGATGTTTTATTCCTAATTTTAGTTATTTTGATAAAGAAATATCTTTATCTCAGATGATCAAGCATATTTATGCTTACGATAATTCTTTGTCGGATACCGAGCGTGCGAATGTTTTTGTTTGCAAACTTAAATTGTATGTGGAGTATTTAAGATAGGAAATCTTTGGTTTTTCGGAAGATTTTACCAAATTCCTAATTTAAAAATTAGAAAACTTTACAGGTAATTTATTCAAAGGGACTTCATACTATGAAAATTTGCTGGACAAGATGCCTTTTTTCAAAATCAATCTTTCCTAAATTAAATCGTAACTGTTTGACTTGTAGTTGGTAATGTGGTCTAATGCAATACCAACGTTAAATCTAGCTGATAGATTTTGTATCTTTTTATAAAGCCTTTATATTGTCAAATTTAAAGGCTTTATTATTTGTCTTATATTTGGCAATGTTTTTGTCTAGTAACTAAGCAAATATAAAAGGATGAAAAAGTTATTGCTATTATTTTCTATGGCAGTTTTTGCGCTATCCTCAGCTCAATACGATAATATTAATGCTGGGGAAAGTCTTACATATCGTATACATTACGGTTTTTTGACGGCTGGATCAGCAACTTTGACGACTTCTAATGCTACACTTAACAACAAGCCTTATTTTTATGTAAAAGGTGTTGGGCAGACAAGTGGCGCGGTTAAAGCTTTTTTTAAAGTAAACGACGTCTACGAGAGTTATATTAATCTCTATGGTCAGCCCTATTTTTATGTTAGAAATGTAGCCGAAGGTAGTTATCGTCAACATTTGCAAAGTACTTTTAATCATGTTAATCATACCGTTCATTTGGTTGATAAAAAAAATACCGATCGACCTGCAAAGACGATTAACACAGCGAAAGGTGTTCAAGATATGTTATCGAGTTTCTACTATTTAAGAAATTTGGATGATGATCAATTAAAGGTGGGTAATGTTATCAAAATGAATGTTTGGATTGACGATGAGATGTTTCCTTTTCAGCTGAGGATTGCAGGTACAGAAAATGTTTCCACAAAATTTGGAAAAATTAATTGTCTTAAAATCATTCCGTCTGTAATGAGTGGACGTGTTTTTAAAGAAAAAGAAGGTGTAACACTTTGGGTATCTAATGACAAAAATAGAGTTCCTATTCTTATTAAAGCAGAATTAACTGTTGGTGCGATTAAGGCGAGCATTGATAAAATCGCGGGGACAAAATATCCTGTTAATTTTCAGAAATAAAAATATAATCTAAATATTTTAAAAATTGAAAGTCGAAGTAATTCGACTTTTTATTATTTGTAAATCAATATGTTATAGTTTTATTTTTAAAATGATGTAATTTTTTCGAAAAGTATAACATACAAAGGTTTTTTATGACTGGACTTTTATCGATAACAAAAAGAATTCTTACACATTGTTCGATGGTTTTTTTACAGGAATCTAAAACATAAAACCACCAACAAGACTGAGTTTTATGCCTTATTTTTCGACGTATGTTAACCGTTTTGATGGCGAAACGGCGACCAAATTTAATGGTGGAGTGGATGTTAAATACGTGATCAACGATGCCTTTACGTTTGACATGAATTTAATTCCAGATTTTGGAAAAGCTAATTTTGACAATTCAATTCTCAATTTAATACCCTTTGAGCAACAACCTTTTTTTACCGAAGAAGCAGAATTGTTTAGTAAAGGAAATTTGTTTTATTCAAAAAGAATCGGTATTGGTCCGTGGGTCGAAGCAGGATTAAATAATGATGGAGAAATTACAGAACGCCCTGCGAAAGTTAAGCTCGTCACTGACTTTAAGATTTCTGGTCGTACTAACAAAGGTTAAAGAATTGGCGTTTTTAATGCGGTGACGCAAAAGATGTTTGCAACAATCGAAAACGAAACAACTGATGAAATTGGTAAAGAAATTAAGGAACCATGGTCTAATTATAATGTATTAGTTTTAGACCAAAAATCTGATGGAAATTCTTTTGTAAGTTTGTTCAATACGAGTACTATACGTATTGGAAGTTTCCGATATGCGAGTGTTACAGAATTGTTGTGGTTAATTAACAACAAGAAAAGCACGTATAATTTTTACAGAAATCTGCATGGAAGTTGGGTGATGACCAACGAAACGAAATTCGGGACTAAAAATCAATTCGGATTCGGAAAAATTGATGCTAAATATCGTTTTGACCTTATTGCAGGGATTATGACAAATGGTTGGGATATTAATAATTGGGGATTTTCGACGATGGCTAATTTTGTAAATTATAATGCGTGGTAGTTACAGCCGTCAAAGTAATTTAATAGAATATTTTTGAAATAAAATGTACAATATTTTCAACCAGTATCTCGTATTTTGCATAATAATTTTGTGCTAAATCATAATAATCAGTTTCAGTATAAAAAGTTTGAAAATTATAGTTTTAGAGTTGAAGTAACGCCTTTTGGACAAAAAGATAACTACGAACCTTGTGCAAAAGGTCGCTTTTTGAATGTTCCGTCATATTTTAATTCTTGGATTTGTTTTGAAATTGATAGTCGTAAAAATTTCAGTTTAATATTAACGTGGATTATTACGTTTACAATGAGAAAGCTCGCAATCTAGTGTCGACAAGTTAGATTATTCGTTATCGCTTCTCTGACAAATTCAATGTGTTTTGGCAAATTTATACCGAGTTCTAGCAGTAATGTACAATGTTTGGAACATCGATTTACGTTACAGTTAGTGGTTTGCGCTAGGTAATCAGTTGACTTTTTTGGTTTAGAACTGCCATTCAGAATTATATTAACGAATCACGCTTGTTTATAAAGAATAAGTACAATCAGTTATTTGTAGTGGCCGCTGTTCATAACTTTTCATTAAATTTGATTTACTATTTAGATGATTATCGTGTTAAAACTTGGTTTTAAAGATTTAGAATAAAAACGGAATAAAAAATCCACCAACTTGGTGGATTTTAATTTTATAAAGATTTAAATTGATTCAACATTCTTACATCGTTTTCGAAGAACATTCGGATGTCACTCATTTGATAAAGTAACATAACAATTCTTTCGATTCCCATCCCGAAGGCAAAGCCGCTGTATTTATCAGCATCGATGTTAACGTTTTTAAGAACGGCAGGATCTACCATTCCGCAACCCATAATCTCTAACCAGCCTGTACCTTTAGTAATTCTGTAGTCGGTTTCGGAGTTAAGTCCCCAATATACGTCAACCTCTGCACTGGGCTCCGTGAAGGGGAAGTATGAAGGGCGCATTCTTATTTTTGATTTTCCAAATAACTCTGTTGTGAAGTATTGGATGGTTTGTTTAAGATCTGCAAAGCTTACATTTTCGTCGATGTATAAACCTTCAATTTGGTGGAAAATACAGTGCGAACGTGACGAGATTGCTTCATTTCTGAAAACTCTACCCGGAGACAAAATACGAATCGGTGGTTGGTTTTCCTCCATATAACGTACCTGTACAGACGATGTATGCGTACGAAGCAAAGTGTCAGGATTGGTGTCGATAAAGAAAGTGTCCTGCATATCTCTCGCTGGATGATACTCTGGCAAGTTAAGCGCAGTAAAGTTATGCCAGTCGTCCTCAATTTCTGGACCATCAGCAATGGCAAAACCGATAGAGCGGAAGATTTCGATAATTCTGTTCTTAACAAGGTTAATCGGATGTCGTGTTCCTAATTCTAAAGGAAATGCAGGTTTTGTAAGGTCGTCTTTTATGATGTCAGATTGGCCTTCAGAAGTATTTTTAAGATCTTCCAACTTCGCAGCAACGGCTTGTTTTAGGCTGTTGATTTTTTGACCAAAATCTTTTTTCTGATCATTAGGGACTTCTTTAAATTTTTCAAAAATGTCATTCAATACGCCTTTTTTGCCGTTGAATTTGATGCGGAATTGTTCGATTTCTTCTTTTGCCGAAGAACTGAATTGTTCTACTTCAACCAATAATTCATCAATTCTTTCTATCATCTTTTAGGTATAAATATAAGTTGCAAAATTACAAATTTTATCCTTATTTAAAACAAAAAAATCTGCCAACTATAGGCAGATTTTATATATTTTTTAAATAAAATTTATTTCTTTTCGATGGCTTTCATCAACATTTGGATGTTGATTTCATCTTTTATTAAACCATTAGCTGCCGGAATTTGGAATTTGATACCAAACTCATTACGACTGATATCTTTGGGTTCTGTCGCAATTTGCAATTCACCTTCGCCAATTTTAACATTGGCATTAAAACTCATGGGCTTTGTAATCCCTTTTATCGTCAGATTCCCCTCTAGAACTGTGTTGTAATCTCCTCCAGCTGGCGCTTCGCTTACTTTCGTAATTTCGTATGATGCCGTCGGGAATTTTTCTACGTCGAAGAAGTCAGCACTTTTTAAGTGACCATTTAGTTTTGCGGATTCTTCAGCATCTTTAATGTCGCTGTTAGTAAGCGTGTTAAGCGCTACCACAAATTTCCCGCTTTCTAATTTGTTGTCGTTAATTGTAACTTCTCCATTTTCAAATTTAATAGAACCAAAATGGCTGGTATTATCCGTTTTGAAAACTTTAAAACCTTTCCATTCGATCTTACTATTCATCGTATCAACAACATAGACTTGTCCTTTTTTTGTTGTTAGGACTTCATTGTTTTCGCTTGTTACAGGCTTATCTTTTCCACAAGAGATAACTGTTAAAGTAATCGCCAACGCAGCTAGGCCGCTAAAAAACAAATTCTTTTTCATTTTAAATTACAATTAAGACATTATTTTGCTAATATAATAAATTTAATCAGTATTTTAAAATCTGTAATTTTGTACAATGCTTTTAGAGATCAACAATTTAGAATTCAGTTATTTACCCAATCAAAAGTTATTTCAAGACTTTAATTTTTCTATGGAAGAAGGGCAGGTTATTGCTTTGGCTGGCGAAAGTGGATGCGGAAAATCAACATTATTAAGTTTGATATATGGACTTCACGATTGGAGAAATGGTGAAATTATCTTCAATGGGACAAAATTAAAAGGTCCGAAAGGAAATCTTGTACCTGGCGAAGCCGATATGAAGTTGGTAGCGCAGCAATATGACTTGATGCCATACGCCACGGTTTTTGATAACGTTGGAAAATTTATCTCAAATATTAATTTAAAAACGAAAAACGAAAAAGTTACAGAACTTCTGGAAGCAGTTGGGATGGAAGATTTCGCAAAAGTTCTTCCAAAAAACCTGAGTGGCGGACAGCAACAACGTGTTGCAATTGCTCGTGCTTTATCGGTAACTCCGAAGTTGCTTCTACTGGATGAACCTTTTAGCAATCTCGATACATCACGTAAATTCGAACTACGCGATAAGTTTTTTTCTTTGGTTAAAAATTTGGGACTTTCAGTTGTTATTTCGACACACAATTTAGAAGAAATTATACCTTGGGTTGATAAAGTAGCGATTCTTAAAAATGCAGAAATTTTGCAATACGACACGCCTGAATTGATTTATCAACAGCCTACGAATGAATATGTTGCTAAACTTTTGGGTGAAGTTAATGTCTTTGAAGATTCAGAGAAAATGAGGTTAAATTTAGATAAAAATTTCTATTTTCCGCAACAGATAAAGCTCTCTGACAAAGGTCTGGAAGCGGTAGTGCAAGAAAGTCGCTTTGCAGGTTCCTTCTTTTGGAACAAAGTTAGGCTGGATGATAAAGTATTGATTGTTTATACTTTAGAAAAAATAGAAGGCAACATATCGCTAGATTTCTGTGGATAAAATGTTGATAATTTAATAAACATAAAATGAGATAATTACAAAAATTAGTTCTAATTTCGATGTAAGAATCAAGGAAATTTTTGGTTAATTCTCTTTCTGTCTTTTTAGGACGATATTAGCTTTCTCTAAGCAATTAAGTCCTTCGAAAGTTGACCCTGCCAAACTTTTCCTTTTTTTTTGAGATGACGAACGTCCGTTTTAGTGAATTTTTGTAAAAAAAATTATTGAGAATTTATATCATTTAATTACTCAAACTGCACTGATTTGCGTTAAATAAAGACTTTGTACTAAGTTTATTTAAACTTCATTAAACTTCTAAAGAAATCTTTGTTAAGGTATTTATCCAATGGATAGATTTTCAAAAAGTGATTACCAATCATTAAAATGGCAACCACGATACTCGGTTTTAAAAATAAATTCAAAAGACTGTTTGAAAAATTAGGTGTGACAATCGCTACTATAATTGCAACAAAACTTAAGAGCAAAGCATAGAGCATCTCCATAGTTAGAGGGAAAACCTTGAATTTTTGATAATTAAAAATGATTTTGATAAGGTTGAAAATCGTTAACGAAATTGCTGTCGCCATGGCAATGCCGATGATGCCAAGGTCTGTATATTTCAGGAAGGTAAAATTAAGTCCGATGGTTAGTCCTGCAAGAATCAACATGACTACAATATTAAAACGATAATATTTTGATAAAGAAATGATGTGTCCGTTAAATCCTGTTGCTAAGTCAAAAATAAATGCGGAGCCTAAAATCCAAACCACTGGTTCTGCTTCTTTTAATAAAGCGCCATTTTTGATCAAATCTGTCAAATACGGAAAGCCAACCAAAATACATGAGTAGAGCGTCAGCCCAAGAAAAAATAAGCTTAAAGATGTTTTTTTATGAAAGCGATTAAGCTCTGTATAATTATGTTCTGCAATGGTTTTGTTAATTATCGGTGCGGAAATGTTAAACAACCCCATCTGCGGAATATTAATAATCGTAATGATTGATAAAATCGTACTGTAGACACCATTTGCTTCGAAATCGATAAACTCTCCAATCATATAATTGTCGATCCTTACCGCTAAGAAGTTGCCGATATTTCCTAGAAAACCGAACAAACTATAGCTGAAAACCTGTACCCAAAATCCATTTTGTCTGATGTAGTCTAGACTGAAGTCAGGTTGTATTTTTTCTAATTTGTTGGTATAAAAAAAGTAGCCTATAAAAGTCAAAACAAACATTCCGAAGAAAAAAGCGTAAGCGACTTTTTCGGAATAAAGTTCAGTATGGCTAAGAACCAAAGACGAAAATATAAGAAAAGCACCGAGGTTGGCGATTTTCGGAACAATGTTTTCAAAAATGTTAGAAACAACAATCCTTTTATAGTTTGTGATAAACTTATTGAGCACCGAGGATAAGGCCAAAACCAAAATCATCGGAAAAATGAGCTTTTTCATATTCCAAGTTTCGGTTTCTTTTAAACTTGGGAATAAGTTGGCGACGAGAAAATAAATCGCCGTGAAAATCACAAAATTAAAAACAACAGCGAGAAGCGAAAGACTCAAAAAGTTATGATGTTTACCATCTTCATGAGTTTGTATAAAGAATTTAACATTCGAAAAAGATAAACCGAACACAACAATCGGAATAAACATTTCAGCCGTTGGTAGGATGAAGCGTAACTTTCCGTAAAACTCCATATTGTGAGGGAAAATAAAAATAGCAGAGATAATCCCAAGTAAGGTTCCTAAATAGCCAATAATGGAATACTTTATTCCTTGTCGTGCGACAACACTCATGTTTTATTTATTAATTCGGTATGAAAATAATATTATTGATGTAAAATTGATAATTTTTGACATTATCAGCGTTTTGCAAAAGTATGAATTCTTCAGTTAGTCTTTTTAAAGTCAAAGTTTCGCGGTCAAGGTAATTTGCGCTGAAACCCCAATTTTCAATTTCTGAAATTAACGACCAAAGCGATTCGTCATGATGGCGTTGTTCCATCTCAACCATTAATGTTGGTCGGTGTTTTAGGATAGTTTGTTTAGCGCCTCGTAAAGTTTTCATCTCATTACCTTCAACATCGATTTTAATGAAATCAATATTTGAGGTCTTAAGATTAAGATCATCCATTTTTACGACTTGCACTTTTTGAAGGATCGTCTTTTCCTCATCTTTTTCTTTAAGTTGTGTTTGCAACGTGCCACGGCTATGTACTTTTTGACCTTTTATAACAGGGATTTTAAATTCTGCAGTTGTATTTTCGTCAGACAATGCCGAGGAAAAAACATGCATTTTTGGGAAAAGTCTTTTAAGCCGACCGTTAAGTGCGGGATTTGGCTCGAATGCAAAAATATTTTTAGGTCTAAGGAGCGTTTCTAAAACATAAAGATAAGCGCCAACATTAGCGCCAATATCAATAAATACAGCATCTTTGGTAAGATAATTTTTAATCCAAAGAAATTCTGGTTCTACTTTTCTTTCGATAATATTGGTTGGATTGAGGTTTTTGAGTTTTTTAAAATAACGTGATTTATAGAAACTCGGAGACAAATATTGCAGATATTCTGCGAGGTTGCTGTATGCACTCATGGATGTTAAAAACATTTTGAAAGGATCAAAGATGATACATTTATAGCATATATTGGTTAGATATTTTTAGTTTTTTCTTTAATTAATTTTTAAAAACTGATTTTAAAAGCTTGAGGCACAATATATTTTTGTTAACAAAAGTTTATAAAAATTGTCAAAAATAAAATCGTATCTTTGCAAAAATTTTATACAACTTAATGAAGTTATTTTCCGAGTCCAGTTTAAGTCCTGATATCTTGAAGGCAATTGGCGAGATGGGTTATGAAAGCCCTACAGAAATCCAAAAACAGACTATCCCTTTTATCTTATCAGATATACGCGATCTAATCGCACTTGCGCAGACAGGGACAGGCAAAACAGCAGCGTTTTCGCTTCCGATTTTGGATATGATTGACGAAACGAGTCGCAAAATCCAATTATTGGTGCTTTGTCCGACGCGAGAATTATGTCTTCAGATTACGAAAGACATAAAAAACTACACCAAGTATTTACCAAACATCAAAACGACGGCGGTATACGGTGGTAGTAGTATTATGGAACAAATCCGTTCTTTAAGAGATAAACCACAAATTATCGTTGGTACTCCAGGACGTGTTATTGACCTTATTAACAGAAAAGCTTTAGACTTCTCTAGCATCCATTGGTTGGTGTTGGATGAGGCTGACGAGATGTTGTCTATGGGTTTCAAAGATGATTTGGAAACAATTATCAGCGAAACGCCCGAGACAAAGCAGACGTTCTTGTTCTCTGCTACGATGAACAAAGAGGTTGAAAGAATCTCTAAAAATTATTTAACTAATCCGCATCGTATTTCGGTAGGATCAATTAACGAGGTTAAAAAGAACATCCAACACGAATATTTCGTAGTTGGTTATCGTCAAAAGAAAGAAGCGCTAAAGCGTATGATTGATGCTAACCCTAACCAATATTCGATTATTTTCTGTCGTACAAGAATGGAGACTCAAGAGGTTGCAGACTTCTTGATGCAAAATGGTTACGCAGCAGATGCTCTTCATGGCGACTTGTCACAAGCGCAACGTGATACAGTGATGAAGAAATTCCGTTTGAAAAATATCGATATTCTTGTAGCGACTGATGTTGCAGCGAGAGGTTTGGATGTTGACTCATTAACGCACGTTATCCATTTCTCGTTACCAGATGATCCAGAAGTTTTCGTACACAGAAGTGGTCGTACAGGACGTGCTGGTAAAGACGGCATTTCTTTAGCTTTAATTAAACCTGAAGAAAGTAGAAAACTTAAGCAAATAAAAGCATCTACAAAAATCGAAATCAAAGAAGGTAAAATCCCAACTGGTGACGATATTATCAAGGCGCAAGTTAACGGTGTTTTCGAAAAATTGTTAAATGCAGAAGCTGCGGAAGATGTATTTACATTTGATGATGCTTTGATCCCGGATTTGTCTCAATTCTCAAAAGAAGAGTTGGTGCATAAGTTACTTCAATTCCAATTGAAAGAGTTAGCAATGTATTACAAAGACAGAAATGACTTGGTGGAAGCGAAATTCAATGGAGGTGATGACAGAGGAAGTCGTCGTGAAAGAGGTAGAGAGCGCGAAAGAAGAGGCGAACCTCGTGAGAGAAGAGAAGGCGGACGTGACGGTGGTAGAGATCGTAAATCTAGACGTAATTCTGAAAACATGGTGAGATTTTTCTTTAATCTAGGTAAAAGAGATCAATTGAAAAAAATGGATATGTTAGAAATCCTTAACAAAGCAACTTCGAAATCTAAAAAACGTGCTGATATTGGCGATATCGAGATTCTGGAGAAGTTCTCGTTCTTCGAGATTGAGAAATCTTTCAAAGATGAAGTGCTTAGAGGTCTTGAAACTCAGAAATTTAAAGGAAAAGATATGCGTGCGGAAGTCGCTAATTAATCCTGAAATTATAGCTTAGAATTAACCTACATCAATCGATGTAGGTTTTTTTATTGTTAATGATTTGTTAACATTGGCTTATTATTGAGGTTATGCAAGTTTTCGATATTTGTGGATTCAAAAATTGTAAATAAATATAAAATGGGAATTGGTAATATTTTCAGAGCATTCCAGCCAAAAGACAAGATTTTTTTCGACCTTTTCGAAAGAATTGCTGACACATTAATTGATATGTCGAAAACTTTTCATGAAGGATTGCTAGAGTTTGATGTTAATGATGAGTCTATGCTTAACCAGATGAGCGACTATGAGCACAAAATGGATGACTTGACACATGAGGTTTTTGTACAGTTAGGAGAAAATTTTATCACACCATTTGACAGAGAAGATATCAGCCAATTAGCGGCTGGTCTTGATGATATTGCAGATTACATTTACGCCTCTGCAAAATACATCTACCTTTACAAAACACCAGAGAATAAAGTATATTCTGAGTTTTCATTGTTAATTTATAAATCTTGTGTAGAGCTTAAAAAAGCAATCGAAAATCTTAAAGATTTCAAAAATCCTAACGAGGTTAAAGAATCTTGCATCAAGATTAACTCTTACGAGAATATCGCTGATGATGTACTAAGTCAAGCAATAGTTAAGTTATTCGAAACTAACGATGCCATCCTTATCATCAAACAAAAATCGATTCTTGATTATCTGGAAGTAGTAACTGACAAGGCAGAAGATGTTGCTAACATCATGGAGAGTATTGTTATTAAATACGCTTAAGTCTGTTCAACTATCAAAATAAAAAAGAATGGATTTTCCAATTTTACTAATTGTTATTATTGCGTTAGCATTAATATTTGACTATATCAACGGTTTTCACGATGCAGCCAACTCGATTGCAACCATCGTTTCAACCAAAGTTTTAACACCGTTTCAAGCAGTTTTATGGGCTGCCGTTTGGAATTTTGCAGCCTTCTTTATTGCTGCTTACATCATTGGCGAATTCAAGATTGGTAATACAATTGCGAAAACGGTTAACGAAAACTATATTAATCTCGAAGTAATATTTGCTGGCCTTATCGCTGCAATTGCGTGGAATCTTTTAACATGGTGGTTTGGTATTCCATCATCATCATCACATACTTTGATTGGTGGATTTATAGGAGCTGCGTTGATGCATGCTTTGTATTTGGATTATCAAGCGATAAGTGTAGCGCATCCAGATCTTGGTTTTTTCCAAAATTTGGGACAGGCTTGCAAGCAACTCTTTACGCAAGATGTTGTTAAGTTCAAAGTCGTTATTCCTATTTTCTTGTTCATATTCATGGCACCGTTAATCGGGATGCTTATTTCGATTATTATCACGTTGATCATTATTCAACTTTATAAAAGATCAAATCCTCATAAAGCTGAAAGACAGTTTAAGAAAATGCAGTTGGCATCATCGGCATTATTTAGTCTTGGACATGGTCTTAACGACGCTCAAAAAGTTATGGGTATCATTGGTGCAGCGGTTATCTATTACCACGTTAACATATTGCAAGATCATTATGCATTGATGGAACCAAGTGTTAGATTTAACAACTTTACAGAGCATTATATTTGGGTGCCGTTGGTTTCTTTCTTAGCAATCGCATTGGGAACAATGAGTGGTGGTTGGAAGATTATCAAAACAATGGGTACACGTATTACAAAGGTGACACCTTTAGAAGGTGTATCTGCTGAGACTGCTGGTGCGATTACTTTATTTATCACAGATCACTTTGGTATTCCGGTATCAACAACACATACAGTTACAGGATCTATCATTGGTGTAGGTTTAACAAAACGTATCTCAGCAGTTAGATGGGGTGTTACGGTTAGCTTACTTTGGGCTTGGATTCTTACAATCCCGATTAGTGCACTTGTTGCAGGGATTACCTATCTTATTGTTATCGCATTTTAGTTTTTTTTAACTTTAAATTAAAATACAAACTTTGTCTTCTTTTGAGGGCAAAGTTTTTTGTTTTTAAGTGTTTTCATAATGGTTTTGATTGACTTAAACCGTTTTAAAATTGTATTTTTGTGTCAAATTAAATACGACTATGAGTTTTTTAGATAAATACCAAAATATCGTTTCTGAGGCCGTTGAAAAGCATGTGTTTTTGGATAAACCGCAAGAACTTTATGCCCCAATGAATTACATTATGTCACATGGTGGCAAACGTATGAGACCCATTATGGTTCTTATGGCGTGTGATCTTTTTGGTGGTAAGCTAGACGATGCGATTAAGCCAGCTTTAGCGATTGAGTATTTTCATAACTTCACGTTGATACATGACGACATTATGGACGAGGCACCACTTCGTCGTAATAAGGCGACAATACATACGCTTTACGGTCTTAATGTCGGAATTTTGTCAGGCGATAATTTGCTGTTTAAAGCTTATCAATATTTTTTAGATTTAGAACCTGTTCTTTTTAAAAAATGTTTAAAAATATTTACAGATACTGGGATAGTTGTTTGCGAAGGACAACAGTATGATGTTAATTTTGAAAATATGAACGATGTTAGTCACGACGATTATATCCAAATGATTACTTACAAGACAGGCTCCCTTAGTGCTGCATCCTTGCAGATTGGTGCGCTTGTTGCTGGTGCCAATGACGACGATGCAGAGGCTATTTACAACTTCGGAAAACATTTGGGCATCGCTTTCCAGATTATGGACGATTATCTAGATGTGTATGGTAACCAAGCTGCAGTTGGTAAAAAACATGCTGGCGACATCTACGAAAATAAAAAAACAATTCTTTATCTAACTGCTTTAGAAAATGCAAATGAGGAAGAACGTAAAGAATTAAATTATTGGTACACCAAAAAAACCGATAACGTTGACAAAATCTACGGTGTCGAAAAGATTTTCCGTATGACAAAGGTTGAGGAGAAAGTACTTCGCTTGGTACATCAACACAGCGAAATTGCATTAGAATATTTAAACAAAATTGATGTCCCGGCGGAACGTAAAAAACCGCTTTTGGAACTTGCAGAATATCTATTAAAAAGAGAAAAGTAAATCATGATTTTCAGAACAGAAGTTGACATTAATGCCGTTGAAGAAAAAATCCAAATCGAAGATTCTATATTTTCGATGGGTTCATGTTTCGCCTCCGAAATTTCTTCCAAATTATCGGATGGACAGCTCAAGACCTTTCACAATCCGTTTGGCACTTTGTTTAATCCGTTTGCTATTAATAAAGCATTTCAAAAGATTTATGCAGGGAAAGATTACACCGAAGCCGATCTTATTTTAGCCAATGATTTGTTCATGAGTCTCGATCATCATTCGTCGTTTGATTCGCGTTATGCGCACAAAACTTTGGAGCAAATCAACACAAAACTTCAATCTGCTAACGACTTTTTGCAAACTTCAAAGTGGGTGATTATCACTTATGGAAGCGCATTTATTTATGAATTTTTACCGAAGAATAAAATCGCTGCCAATTGTCACAAGATTCCACAAAAATTCTTTAATAAAAGATTGCTTTCCCATGACGTACTCCGTCAAAACATGGCAGAAAGCATCGAGTGTATCAAAGATATTTGCCCTAGCGATGTGCAGATTTTGTTCAGCCTATCACCAGTCCGTCACACCAAAGATGGCATGACCGAAAATAGCCTTAGCAAAGCGAAATTATTAACGGCAATCCACGATGTAATCCCGAATTATAGCAATTGTCATTATCTTCCGATTTACGAGATTTTAATGGACGATTTGCGCGATTATCGCTTTTACAAAGATGATTTGTTACACCCCAATTCTCAGGCGATTCAGTATGTTTGGGAAAAATTTGGAAACGCATTTTTCGATGACCAAACCAAAATCTTCATTAACGACAATAACAAAATCCAATCTGCGCTACAACATAAATCTTCCGATGAAGAAGGTCCCAAACATCAAAAGTTTTTAGAAAATCTAAAGCAGAAAATCCAAGAGCAACGTCAAAAAGTTAAACATCCGATTTTCTCAAATTTAGATTTTTAGGGCAGCTATTTCCGCCTTCCACTCCCGCTTTTTTGCGCCGCTACGCTTTGCAAAAAGAGCTCCGTTCAAGTCGGGCTGCGGCTGTCGGATAATCAGAAAGTTGGGATTAAAGAGTTAATATTTAAGAAGTAAGATTTTTAAATACACAAAAATAAAATACCCAAGACCTGACAATCAATAACCAACAACTAAACAAAAAATGATTGATACACACACGCATTTATATTCAGAACAATTCGATGACGATAGAGCAGCGATGATTCAGCGTGCTTTAGAAAAAGGCGTGGAAAAGTTTATGTTACCTGCCATCGATTCCGAATCGCATGAAAAAATGCTCAGCTTAGAAGCCGATTATCCCAACCAAATGTTTGCGATGATGGGGCTTCATCCTTGTTCGGTACAACCAGAATCTTGGGATAAAGAACTCGACATTGTAAAAAACTATATCGACCAAAGAGATTATGTTGCCATCGGAGAAATTGGGATCGATCTTTATTGGGACAAATCAACTTTGGATATTCAAGTTAAAGCTTTCGAACAACAAATCGATTGGGCGATAGAAAAAGATTGGCCAATTGTCATCCACACCCGTGAAAGCTTTGACGAAACTTTCGACGTTCTGGATCGCAAAAAACATCCAAAACTGCGTGGCATTTTCCATTGTTTCTCAGGAGATTTAGATCATGCTAAACGCGCTTTAGATTTAGGCTTTATACTAGGGATTGGCGGCGTTGTGACATTTAAAAACGGAAAAATTGATCAGTTTCTTAACGAAATTCCATTGGATAAAATAGTTTTAGAGACAGATTCGCCTTATCTTGCGCCCGTTCCGCATCGTGGGAAGCGCAACGAAAGTTCTTATGTAGAATTGGTTGCTGGGAAATTGGTAGACATCTATGGACTTCCATTTGAAGAGATTAACAAAAAGACGACCGAGAACGCATTAAAACTATTTGGAATTAACTAATTATGGATTCTTGTTTAGATTCAATTCGATTTTATAATAAAGAAGAGGTACAACCCGCATTGCAATCGATGGCGAAACATCCGATGATGTTGGCTTTGTTGCAGTTCACATTTCCTAATAAATCGGAGGACGACATTGCAGAAATGTTACTGTCAATTGATAGTATCGAAGATTTTCAAGATAAAGTGATTAGCCATTGTATTCGCACTATTTTGAAGCGATCTTCGGAAGGATTAACCGTTTCTGGCTTAGAAAATTTAGATAAAAATAAAACATATCTTTTTATCTCAAATCACCGCGATATCGTTCTGGATACGAGTTTAATCAATTTGGCTTTACTCGAGAATGGCTTTCAGTTAACGGCTTCTGCTATTGGTGATAATTTGGTACAGCGCGATATCTTTATGGTCTTAGCAAAGTTGAACCGTAACTTTTTGGTGAAGCGTGATGTATCGCCACGCGAACTCTTGAAGAGTAGTCAACTAATGTCCGATTACATCAAAGATTTAATCCTAAAGCAACATCAGTCGGTCTGGATTGCACAACGCGAAGGTCGTACCAAAGATGGTAACGATATGACGCATCCGGGCGTTCTTAAGATGATTGCGATGACCAACGGAAAAGACGAAGTTTGCGAGTATTTTAAAAGCTTAAACATCGTGCCCGTAAGCATTTCGTATGAATATGATCCAACGGATAAATTAAAAACTTACAAGGCGATTCAAGCGCAAAAATCAGAAGTTGTTGTTAAGTCTAAAAACGAGGATTTCGAAAATGTAATGGCGGGTGTTTTAGGACAAAAAAAACGAATCCATATTCATTTTGGAGACGTTCTTAATGATACGTTAGAGGTTATTAAATCGAGCGCCGAAAACAATAACCAGAAGATCCAGTTGCTTGCAGAGTCGATTGATAAAGAGATTATCGGTAATTATCATTTATTCCCGAATAATTTTATTGCTTTGGATCTTTTGAAAGAAAGTAATGATTTCGCAAAATATTATAATCAGGAAGAAAAAGACTTGTTTAACAGAAGAATGTCTTGGAGTATTGATGCTAAAGATGTGGCGATTAAAACACATTTTTTGAGCCATTATGCCAATCCCGTGATCAACAAAATAAAACTCGGCTTCGAGTTTTAAAACTCAAGTTCAAATCAAAAAATAAAACGTCATAAGTTAATTGCTTATGACGTTTTTTTGTTATCTGTTGCCTTGTCTAGAACTTTTTTTGTAATAGTTCTTTTTTGCGGCTTTTTGTTTTTCTTGCGTCTTAGACGGGCGTGGCGATCTCGCTGCAACTGGTTTGTTATTACTGTCGCGCTTTTGCTCCACCAAATTATCCGTGTGGTAAGGATGATCTTTTTCCACAGGAATTTTTTTACCGATTAATTTTTCTGTATTTCGCAGGTTAACAAGATCCAATCCGTCAACAAAAGAGAAAGAAGTCCCTTCGTTACCCGCACGTCCTGTACGACCAATTCTGTGCACATAAGTTTCAGAAACGTCGGACAATTCGAAGTTTAAGACGTATTTCAGTTCGTCGATGTCAATACCACGCGCGGCGATGTCTGTCGCTACAAGAACTCGCGTTTTTTTCGATTTAAAGTTGCTAAGCGCATTTTGTCTTTGGTTCTGAGACTTGTTGCCGTGGATGGCTTCTGCAGAGATTTTTGCTTTGTGAAGACTTCTTGCGATTTTGTCCGCGCCATGTTTAGTTCTCGCAAATACCAAAAGTTGATCGATTTTTTGATCCTTTAAAATATGAATTAAAAGATCTAATTTATCGTTTTTCTCAACCAAAAATACACTTTGCTGGATCGTGTCCGCTGTTGACGAAACGGGCGTTACTTCAACCTTTACAGGATTGTGCAGAATGCTGTTGGCAAGTGCACTAATCTCTTTAGGCATCGTTGCTGAGAAGAACAGCGTTTGTCTTTTTTGAGGGATCAGTTTGATAACTTTTTTAACATCGTGTACAAATCCCATGTCCAACATTCTGTCCGCTTCATCCAAAACAAAAATCTCTAAATCTTTTAGACTGATAATTCTTTGGTTGATGAAATCTAGCAATCGGCCGGGCGTTGCGATAAGGACATCGACACCTTTTCTGAGGCTAGCTTCTTGAGCGCCTTGCTTAACACCACCGAAAATTACTAAAGATTTTAATGGTAAAGCGCTACCATAATCTTTAAAGTTTTCTTCAATTTGGATTGCTAATTCTCGCGTTGGTGTAAGGATTAAAGCTTTTATTTTTTTGTTGTTAGGCGAATACCTAGACATTAAATTTTGTAAAATCGGAATCGCAAAAGCTGCGGTTTTTCCTGTTCCCGTTTGGGCGCAACCCAAAAAGTCTTGTCCTTTCAAGATACTTGGGATCGCTTTTTCCTGGATGGGTGTCGGCGTTTCGTATCCTATTTTTTGAACCGCTTTAATGATGGGTTCTATAAGGTTGAGGTCTGTGAAATTCAAATGAAAATATTTAATTTTAAAAAAAAGAAATTCCTTCACGGTGAAGGAATTTGATTGTGCAAAGTTAAGTTAAATAAAATAAAGACTCATTCTACTTTTTTCCAATTTTGATTTTTTCGAAGATCTGCTATAAATTTATAAACTTCGGCAAGTTCTTTCGTCCCATCTTTGCCATAATCTTCGATGTTTTTTGATGAGCCATCTTTATAATTAAGTCGAAGAAAACTTGTGGGCAAATCCGTAATATTGTGATTTCCATACTTATCATTAAGGCTTTTTGCATTAAGACGATCAAGCATTGTCACTAATTTTGCGTAATCTTCAGCCTTAATAGTTGTTTTGAAAGTGCCTTCTCTTGGTTTTGAAAAAGCATCTTTAGAATGTCCTTCTTCAAAATTAAAACGTTCAGCTTCAAGAACGGCAGTTCTGTCAGGATTAATTGTCATTTTAAAAACAGAACAAAAACCAAAGCAAGGCGTCGTTTCGTATTCTATTTTAGAATAATTTGATGCGCTTTTTTGGGTCTGACAAGACATTAAAACCACGACTGCGAAAAGGCTTAGTAGATATTTCATAACTTTCATTTTGAAAAGGAGTTTCAATTTTCGTTCCAAAAAACTATTTAAATCGATACCCTAAACCAACTTGGAAAAAGCTAGCCTTCGTTGATCCGCCTTCTTTATTCATACTGAAAAAGTTGAAGTTATAGCGCGCGTCCAAAAATAAATTATTGGGGAATTGATATGCTGTTCCTAAAAAAGGAAAAACGTTTAATGTACTAATGTTGTCAATTTTTCCGTCGTAAAAAGATTCTCCTTGGAAAGAATATTTAACATTCGGATTAAGATTAATGCCAAAATTAAGTCCAGCCGAAACCGAAAAAGGCTCAGTTATATAATATTTTGCAGAAATCGGAATTTGTAATTGTGGTAAATGTACATTGGCTGTTTGAGTGCCCATAGTTACAATTTCGTTTCCAACTAAGCTTGTGATCTCGTAACTAAATTTGCCGCCAAGTTCTGTGTATAAAAGTTCCCCTTGTACAGAAAATTTGTCGTTAATGTTGTGCTCTGCAGTACCACCAACATAGAAGTAAGATTTGCTGTCTATGTTTTCGTCAAGAAGTTTTATGGTTGATAAGTTGTAACCAGCTTTTACGCCAAAAGTCGTTTGTGCATGAGAGGTCGCTAAAAATCCTAATGCAAGAATTGATAGTAGTTTTTTCATAATTAATTGCGATGTGATTGTTATCCGTGTAGTTTTTTCCAGATAGCGTCTTTCAGCTCCATCAATCCTTCTCCAGTAACACCTGAGAAGAAAAGTGGTTTTTTCCCTTCTGGGAACTCTGCTGAGATTTCAGCTTTTAATTCGTTATCTAGCAAATCCGCTTTAGAAACAGAAATAATATAATCTTTATGTAAAAGTTCTGGATTATATTCTTTTAATTCATTTTCTAAAATTTCAAATTCCTTATAATGGTTTTCAGAATCTGCAGGAATTAAAAAGAGTAGGATAGAGTTACGCTCGATATGACGTAGAAAACGGTGACCAAGACCTTTTCCTTCCGCCGCACCTTCGATAATACCGGGGATATCTGCCATTACAAAAGATTTGTAATTTCTGTAATCGACAATTCCTAAGTTAGGTGTAAGCGTTGTAAAAGCGTAGTTTGCGATTTTTGGTTTAGCCGCAGAAACTGAAGCTAAAAGCGTCGACTTACCAGCATTTGGAAAACCGACAAGACCAACATCGGCAAGGATCTTTAGTTCGAAAACAACAAAGCCTTCTTCGCCTGGAAGTCCAGGTTGCGCGTATCTAGGCGTTTGGTTAGTAGACGATTTGAAGTGCTCGTTACCAAGTCCGCCTTTACCACCTTTCATGATGATGATTTCTTGACCATCTTCAAGGATTTCGCCAAGTATTTCACCGTCCTCATTTTTTGCAATCGTACCGATTGGTACATTGATGTAGATGTCTTCGCCAGCTGCCCCAGTCAACTGATTTTTACCACCGTTTTCGCCACGACCAGCTTTCACGTGACGTGTATAACGAAGCGGAAGAAGCGTCCATTCGTGACCGTTACCTCTCATAATGATGTCGCCACCACGACCACCATCGCCACCGTCAGGGCCACCTTTCGGGATATATTTTTCGCGACGAAGATGTGCTGATCCCGCGCCGCCGTGACCTGATGTACAATGAATTTTAACGTAATCTACAAAATTGGACATTTGTTTTCTTTTTTTAATTATATATGCTAAATTATGAGTTATAAATGTAGAAATAAGTGAAAAATACAACCTTATTTATAACTCATAATTTAAAAATTACTTTGTAATTTTTTCAACTTCAGCAAAAAGCTTTTCTGCGATTTCTGATATTTCGCCAATACCATTAACCTCTACATATTTGCCTTGCTGTTTGTATAGTTCTGCAACTTCAGCGGTTTTCGCATAATATTCTTTGATGCGGTTACGGATGATTTCTACGTTGCTATCGTCGGTTCTTCCACTTGTTTCGCCTCTTTTCAAAAGACGTTGTACAAGTGTTTCGTCTTCTACAACTAGGGCAAGACAAATTGTAATGTCAGCATTTAATTCATCTTTTACAATTTGTTCTAAAGCTTCCGTTTGCTTTGCTGTTCTTGGGAAACCATCAAAGATGTAGCCCGCAGTGTCAGACGGTTTTCTTAGTTCGTCCACCAACATATCAATGGTCACTTGATCTGGTACTAGCTCGCCTTTGTCGATATAAGACTTCGCAAGTTTTCCTAGTTCTGTTTCATTTTTGATATTGAATCTGAAAAGGTCGCCAGTCGAAACTTGTTTTAGATTAAATTTTTCAATCAAATGTTGCGCTTGCGTTCCTTTTCCGCTTCCTGGAGGGCCGAACAATACTAAGTTAATCATTTCTTATTTAGATTTATTGGGAATACGATGCGAGACCGTATAGAAATTTAATGGTTGATACTTCCGTCTTCTAGTTGATAAAGATCCTTTAGGTTTCTTCCCAACTCATCATAATCCAATCCGTAGCCTAAAACAAATTTGTTAGGGATTTCTTTCCCAACATAATCGATCTTAAATTCTTTATTGTAAACATCTGGCTTTAGTAATAAAGATGCCACTTTGATAGACTTCGGACGCTGCGTTTCTTTAAAATAAGTGAAAAGATTTTCGATCGTATTACCAGTATCCACAATGTCTTCCATCAAAATGATGTGACGATCTTTGATGTCTTTAGTTAGTTCCATTTCTTTGAAGACAATGCCCGAAGATTCTGTCCCAACGTAAGAACTCATTTTGATAAAACCTAGTTCGCACTCGCCAGGATAAGCTTTGATAAAATCAGAGAAAAACTGAATGACACCGCTTAATACCCCGATGAAAACTGGACGTTCATCTTTGTATTCTTCATAGACTTCTTTCGCCATTCTATCGACGATCGTAAGGATTTCTTCGTGCTTTAGATAAGGGACAAAGGATTTGTCGTGAACTTTTATACTTTCCATAATTTTTTTAAGAAAGCACAAAATTACGCATTTTAATTTATTATTAATAATTAGAAATATGACTTATGTAAGAATATTAAAATTTTTGAGTCTGTTTAAAAACTATATTTATTTTTGCAAGCCTCAAATTATTAATATGAATAAAAAACTATTTATTTCTACACTTTCGATATTGTTGTTGGGCAATAATATTTCGGCACAAGATACCAAATTTTCCTTTGAAACATCTGAAGGCTTTAACGTCGGAGGCTTCAATGGACAGAAAGGTTGGAGTAATTGGGGCTATGTCGATGCGGCACATTCGCAAGTTGTCAATACCATTGCAACAGACGGCACAAACTCGGTTGCTGTTATCGATGATGAGGCGCAAGAAGAGAATTGGGGCGGCATTTTCTACAATGCACCTGCTTATAGAAAAATGTCAATTTCGGCGGATGTTTATCTCGATAATCTTAATTCTTCAGATTATGATATGTTGACCTTGTACAGTATGGATGTTGAAGAATACGAACGTCTGTGCGGTTTCTATTATAGCTATGATGCAAGTTTAGAAGTTGGTGATGATACCACCATCGTTACTAAAACTTGGCAAGCTAAAAAATGGTATAACTTAAAGGTAGATATGGATTTTACGACCAAAAAAAATTGACTATTTTATTGATAATGTTAAAATTACAACGTCGAGTTTTAATTCTCAAATTAACTCGATTAAAGAGTTTGATTTTGAGTTCGATAATTATAAATCGGGTTTCAAAATAGATAATGTGAAAATCCAAAATCTTGACAATCTCGCAACTTCGGAATTTGAGAAAAATAAGATTAAGGTTTATCCAAATCCAAGTTCTGATTTTATCAATATTGAAGTGGGAAAAGATGTCGAACAAATTTCGATTTTCGATGGAAGCGGAAATTTATTTTATCAATCAAATTCTGCAACGCCAATTGATGTTAAAACTTGGAAATCCGGTTTGTATTTAATTAAAATTAAAAATAAAAATACAGAAGCCACAACTAAATTTATTAAACAATAAAATTTACTTCTAATCTTTTTATTTCAGAAATATTATTTTTTATAATTATAAGTCTTTAGAAAAATATTTTGTAGGTTCAAATTATTTCTAAATTTGCTTAGTCAAAATGACAGAAATGTATAACAATCAATTACATCATTATTATCATTATACTTGCAATCAGGCGAGCTGATAATGATATGTAGTTGACCAAAAAATATCAAAATCCCGTTTGAGTAAATCGAACGGGATTTTTTATTTTAATTCGGAAGAATCCGCGATTTACTAAGACTTAAATTCAAAGATAAAATGAGTAAACTTAAAATTGCTATCCGAAAAAGCGGACGACTTTAAGAAGAATCTATCAAGCTTTTGCGCGAGTGTGGCATTTCTTGTAATGACGGAAAAGACCAACTAAAGGTTTCTGTAGATAATTTTCCACTTGAGATTTTTTATTTGCGCAACTCCGATATTCCGCAATATCTCGAAGATGGCGTGGTAGATGTTGCGATAGTTGGTGAAAATCTTCTAATCGAAACTTCCAAAAATATTGATGTTGTCGAACATCTTGGATTTTCGAAATGTCGTTTATCGATGGCGGTTTCCAAAGATATTGATACAGACGACTTGTCTTATTTTAACTCTAAGAAAATAGCAACCTCTTATCCGAACACGCTTCGTCGCTTTCTTGAGGAGAATAATATTAAAGCCGATATTCATGTCATTTCTGGTTCTGTGGAGATTGCACCAAACATTGGTCTTGCGGACGGGATTTGTGATATCGTAAGTTCGGGCTCAACTTTATTTAAAAACGGACTTCGCGAGACAAAAGTGATTTTAAAGTCCGAAGCTGTTTTAGCAAAAAATCAAAATCTTTCGGAAGACAAAGAAGCAATTTTAGAGAAATTATTATTCCGAATTCAAGCGGTTAAGAAAGCAAAAAACTCAAAATATATTTTGTTAAATGTTCCGAACGCTAAGATAGATTCGGTTTCTGAAATTTTGCCCGTCCTCAAAAGTCCGACCGTTATTCCGTTGGCTGAAGAAGGTTGGAGCAGTATACATTCTGTTATTGATGAGAATCGTTTCTGGGAGGTTATTGACGAGCTGAAACAAGCTGGCGCACAAGATATTTTGATTATTCCGATTGATAAGATGGTGATTTAAAATTTGGATGATGAAGATTACTAAATTCCCGCAAAAAAGCGATTGGAAAAATCTTGTGCAAAACAAGGCATCCAAAACCTTGGAAAAAGCATCGAAATAATGGCGGAAGCAGAAGGTCTTTTTGCACACAAAAATGCGGTGACAATTCGATTAAATCAAATTAATAAATACAATTAAATCTTATAAAATGGAAAATCCGATACAAAAATTTGTTAGACCAAATATCCTTGCGCTTCAAGCTTATATTAGTTTTAGAGATACTTTACCAGACGGCAATTACACGCTTTTAGATGCTAACGAAAATCCATTTGGGACTTATAATCGTTATCCAGATTCTACTCAGAAAAAACTAAAGCAAAAACTCTCTGAAATCAAAAATATTGCAAGCTCGCAAACTGCTTGGGGAAATGGAAGTGATGAGTTAATTGACCTTATTATTAAAATATTTTGTGAGCCAAAAAAGATGCCATCGTTGTGATGAATCCGTCTTTTGCGATGTACAGTTTTTACGCCGCGATTAATGAAAATGGCATTATTAAACTTGATTTAGATTCTAATTTTCAATTGCAAAAAGAAGAATTTTTAAATAAAACTAAAGATTCTAATGCGAAAATTTTGTTCTTGTGTTCGCCCAACAATCCAACCGGAAATTCGATTGAAGATTTAGAGTTTTATATTAAAAATTTTGAGGGAATTGTCGTAGTTGATGAAGCTTACATAGAGTTTTCGGATCAACAATCGATTTTAGAAAAGTTAAATGAATTTGAAAACCTAATTGTTTTACAAACCCTTTCTAAAGCTCGTGCTTTGGCAGGTTTGCGGATTGGCATGGCCTTATCTTCGGCGTATATTGTTTCTATAATTAATAAAACAAAAGCGCCTTACAATATCAGCGAAGTCAATATGAAAACGGCGCTACATGCGCTTGAAAATGTTGATGAATACGAAACGCGTTTACAAGATATTTGGGTTCAGAAAGATATTTTAAAAGAAGCTTTTGAAAAGTCTTCACTTATTAAAAAAGTTTATGATTCTGATGCTAATTTTTTCTTGGTGGAAATTGAAAACTGCGAAGCCTTTTACGAGGATTTGATTCATGCGAATATATTGTGTAGCAAACGCTTTCCTGCGATTCCAAATGCGTTAAGGATTAATGTTGGTAATGCTGAAGAGAATCAAAAACTGATACAATTTTTAAATAAAAAATTTAGAATTAAGATGGTTGATTTCGATGATTTGTAAATCAAAAATTCTAAAAACAGAAAATATGAGAAAAGTGCTTTTTATAGATCGCGACGGAACTTTGATTTTGGAACCTGAAGATTACCAAGTTGACAGCTTCGAAAAGTTAGAATTTTATCCAAAAGTTTTTACTTATTTAGGAAAAATTGCCAACGAACTGGATTTCGAATTGGTAATGGTAACCAACCAAGATGGACTGGGCACCGAAGCCCATCCCGAGGAAAACTTCTGGCCAGTTCAGAATTTCGTTGTTAAAGCTTTTGAGAATGAGAACGTAAAATTTGAAGCCATATATATTGATAAGACTTTTGCGCACGAGAATGCGCCAACACGCAAGCCATTAACGGGTTTGTTGACCAACTATATTAAAAATGCTGATTTCGATTTAACAAATTCTTTTGTGATTGGCGATCGAATTACTGATGTCAAATTGGCGCAGAATCTCGGTTCAAAAGCGATTTTTATTGCAAATGATGAAAGTCTAGGCGCTAAAGACATTGAGCAAAATGAAAATCTTGATGATGTTATTGCATTAAAAACAACGTCGTGGAAAGCGATTTATGAATTTTTGAAACTTAAAAATCGCACTGCATCCATCGAAATAAAGACCCACGAAACAAAAATAAAAATTGAGTTAAACCTCGATGGAACTGGTAGATCTGAAATTTCAACGGGACTTCATTTTTTTGATCACATGCTTGATCAAATAGCGCGTCATGGTCAAATGGATTTGAAAATAAAAGTAGATGGCGACCTGCAAGTTGATGAACATCACACGATTGAAGACACGGCGATTGCTTTAGGAGAAGTCTTGATGTGCAATTTTTCGGAAGAAGGAAATGTCGACTGTTTAGGCATTTTTCCGATTAAGGGCAAGAAGTTTCCTGCAAGAGATATTGTCCCGCACATGGGTTGGAATACGATTTATGATTTTCAAAATATGATCTATAATCGTCCTGCAAAATTATTTAATAACATTAATGAGAATTCTGATGTTTATTACGTCCATAGCTATTATTGCGAATTGTCGAATTTCACGATAGCTACGACCACCTATATTATAGAATTTTCCGCGGCACTTAATAAAGATAATTTTTATGCGACGCAATTTCACCCCGAAAAATCAGCGGGTAGCGGAGAACAAATCTTGAAAAACTTTTTAGAAATTTAACGATTTGTTGTTTAGGATTGACGATGTGTGATTAAGTTGTAGATTCTAATTCTAACATCGAAAATCTAAATTCTGAAAACCTAAAACAAAAATTAAAATATGAAAATTATTCCTGCAATAGACGTCATCGACGGCAAGTGTGTTAGACTGTCGCAAGGCGATTACGATACAAAAAAAATATACAACGAAAATCCTCTTGATGTTGCGAAAGAATTTGAGGATTACGGAATCGAATATTTGCACTTAGTGGACTTAGACGTTGCGAAGTCCAAACAAATTATCAATTACAAAATTCTGGAACAAATTACTACTAAAACCAATCTCAAAGTGGATTTTGGAGGCGGTATAAAGTCGGATGATGATGTGCGAATTGCATTTGAATGTGGTGCAAATCAAATTACTGGAGGAAGTATCGCTGTGCAAAATCCGACTCTATTTGAAGAATGGATTTCAAAATATGGGACTAAAAAAATTATTTTAGGCGCTGATGCCAAAGATCGAAAAGTTGCAACGCTAGGTTGGTTAGAAACGTGGGACCTCGACGTTGTAGCGTTTATTAAAAACTATAATCAAAAAGAAATCGAATATGTGATTTGTACGGACATTGCAAAAAACGGTATGCTACAATGCACTTCGAATGCTTTGTACACAGAGATTTTAGAAAACTGTGATGTCAGATTAATTGCGTCAGGCGGTGTGTCTTCAATGGATGATTTAATCGAATTGAAAGAATTCGGTTGTGAAGGCGCAATCCTTGGGAAAGCCATTTATGAAGGAAAAATTTCTTTAAAGCATTTAAAGCAGGTGTTTTAATGATGTTAAAGAAAAGAATAATTCCGTGTCTTGATATCAAAGATGGAAGAACGATAAAAGGTGTCAACTTCGTTGGCTTGCTGGATGTTGGTGATCCTGTCGAATTGGCAAAAAAATATGTTGATGAAGGTGCTGATGAGTTGGTGTTTTTAGATATTACGGCAACTTTAGAAAAACGAAAAACCCTTGCCGAGATGGTGGAAAAAATTGCGGCAACCATTAATATTTCGTTTACTGTTGGTGGTGGAATTAATTCTGTGGAAGATGCTTCGGTGGTTATTAATGCTGGTGCGGACAAAGTTTCGGTGAACTCTTCTGTCGAGAACAATCCGCCATTGATTGCAGATTTGGCAGCCCAGTTTGGATCGCAATGTGTGGTTGTTGCGGTGGACACACGCGATGTCAATGGGATACAAAAAGTCTTTGTAAATGCTGGAAAAATAGAAACCGATTGGGAAACCATGGATTGGGTAAAGGAAGTAGAAAAACGTGGCGCGGGCGAAATTCTGTTACCATCAATGGACGGAGACGGTACAAAAGCGGGTTTCAGAATTGATATTACAAAGCAAGTTTCCGAGTGTGTTAATATACCTGTCATCGCTTCTGGAGGCGCAGGAAAAATGGAAGATTTCGTGGAAGTTTTTAACAACACAAAAGCGAGTGGCGGCTTGGCTGCCAGTATTTTTCAATTTGGTGAAATTTCGATTCCTGAACTTAAAACTTATTTGAAACAACAAAATATAACAATAAGATGATCATTGATTTTAATAAATCTAATGAAGGCTTAGTTCCGGTGGTTATTCAAAATTATCTTAATAATCAGGTTTTGATGTTGGGTTATATGGACGAGGAAGCTTTTAATAAAACCAAAGAACTTGGAAAAGTGACTTTTTTTTCGCGTTCCAAAAATAGATTATGGACAAAAGGTGAGGTGTCGGGCAATTTTTTAGAAGTAAAAACGATGGCGGTGGATTGTGATAACTATACAATTTTAATAAAGGCAAAACCACAAGGGTCAACTTGCCACATGGGATCTACGCCTTGTTTGGATGAAGTGTCGAATCATGGTTTTATTTATGAATTGGAACAAGCCATCCATGATCGAATCGATGCTGACCATCAAGAATCGTACACCAATCAATTGTTTAAAAAAGGAATCAACAAAGTTGCGCAAAAAGTTGGTGAAGAAGCTGTAGAGTTGGTGATAGAGGCTAAAGACAACAACGATGATTTGTTTTTGAATGAAGCTGCAGATTTGATGTATCATTTTTTAATTCTTTTAAAAGCAAAAGGTTTTCAAATTAACGATGTTGAAAACATTTTGAAATCTAGGGAAAACGCCCCTTGAAGGCCAGAATAAATCTACGGCGCAGAAAATTGCGTTAGGGATTGCAACGGAAATCCTTTGCTGAAAGCAAAGATTGTAGTGGAAAGCCCGACCGTAGGGAACGCCCAAAATCAAAAAAAGCTTGAGCTTGTAAAAAATAAAAATGGTCGAAGTGATGCCTAATAATTATTAGTCTACCTTTGCAGAAATTAGAAAATATGTCGTTTGAGTCATTGGGATTATCGCACAATATCATAAAATCTGTCAATAAGTTGGGGTTCCTAAAACCTTTCCCCATTCAGGAGCAAGCTGTTCCTGTAATTTTGTCCGGAAAAGATCTTATGGGGATTGCACAAACGGGATCTGGTAAAACAGCAAGTTTTGTGATGCCGATTTTGGAAAAATTACAAAATGAAGACGTCAAAAAAGACCGAAATATTCAGGTTTTGGTCTTGGTGCCAACACGAGAATTGGCGGTCCAGATAGAAGAGGTTTTCAGTGCTTTTACCCCGACCTTAAAGCGTGATATCAAAACAATGGCTGTGCATGGTGGTGTTTCGATAAATCCTCAGATGAAAGCTATGTTTGGCGTAGAAGTGCTTGTTGCCACGCCGGGACGATTGTTAGATTTGATCGATCATAATGCGTTAAGTATTTCGAAAATTTCTCAGTTGGTGGTGGATGAAGCGGATAAAATGTTCCAGTTGGGATTTGATGAAGAGATGAATAAACTTTTCAAAATGATGCCTGTTGCTAAACAAACTTTGTTATTTTCTGCGACGCTCAACGAAAAAGTTGAGGATATAAAAAAACGCTTAACAATTAACCCAACTTTGGTTGAGGTAAAAGCAGAAGAGGTTAATATCGACAATATTAGGCAGTTAGCTTATCTGGTAGAGCCTGAGCAAAAAGGCCCTTTTTTAAGATATTTGATTAAAGAACAAAATATTCAGCAAGCTTTGGTTTTTGCGTCTTCTACAAGAAATGTCGATAATTTGGTTGAAAAACTAAAGAAAAATAAAATCCCTGCAACGGCTATTCATGGTAAAAAATCTCAAGGTGCTCGTAGTGGCAATCTTAAAGGTTTTAAAGAAGGTGAGGTTAAAATTTTGGTGGCGACGGATCTTATCGGAAGAGGAATTCATATTGACGATTTGGCGTGCGTTATCAATTACGAGCTGCCTCGATCTCCGCTAGATTATGTCCATCGAATTGGTAGAACTGGACGTGCTAACGAAAAAGGAACAGCAATTACGATTTTGACGCACGACGATTTGCAGCATTTTAGGATGATTCAGAAGAAAATGGGTAAGCGAGTTGAGCTTATCCGTACCGAAGATATCGATCTTCACGGTTATTAAAATTTAATAATTAAAACCAGTCTTCGGATTGGTTTTTCTATTTTAGGAGAAGATGTATTGCCAATAGATTATGGCGCCAACAACGACTGCGAGTATGGATGCGATTAAAACAGCTGCGCCAGCAACATCTTTTATAATGCCGATATGTTTGTTAAAATTGGGTTCTATAAAGTCACAAATTTTTTCGATACAAGTATTAAGCGCTTCCACAACCATAACGCCAAAAGTGACACTAAGGACGGCAATTATTTCCCACGTTTGTAATTTGAAATAAAAAATAAGAATAAGATTAACAAGAAGTCCCAGACAATGGATTTGGAAATTTCTCTCGTTTTTTAACAACCAAAAAAGACCTTTAAAAGTGTAATAGAAGCTCTTATGTAGCGGTGGTTTTTTCATGAGAAAATTTTATTTTTTATTAAATTTTAAAATTCTTCACAAATATAGATAAATCCTAAAATTGTAGCGTTTGTTTTAATTTGTTACTAAAATTGGTATGAGCAATTTGTTATGGATTTTATGTTTCAATAAAATTTTAAACTCACTCTTGGTAATTAATTACAAATCAGACCCCAAATTTGCCATAATTTTTTATCTTTGTGAATCGAAATAATTAGCTTTTATGAGATTTATTGTTGCCAGTGGCGAATTGCAAAAAGCCTTACAGACAGTTAGTGGTGTGATTTCTGGTTCGCAATCCAGACCAATTTTGGAAAATTACCTTTTTGAATTAGATCAAAATAATTTAAGAATTACAGCTTCCGACGGAGAAACAACTTTGATAACTTCTATCGAGGTGATGTCCGACGATGCTGGAAAAATGGCGGTTCCTGCCAAAATCTTCCAAGATTTTCTAAAAACTTATGGCGAACAACCATTGACGTTAGTCGTTAAGGATGCACCAGAAGGTAACGGTAGCGTTTTAGAAATTTTGGACGAGAAAGATAACTTCTCAGTTGCACTTGACAATGCAGAAGATTATCCAGAATTGCCAGAGTTTGACGCTTCTCAAAAAGTGGTTATGCCAGGTGGCGTCTTGGCAGATGCGTTGAGCAATACTTTGTTTGCGACAAGTAACGACTCTCTTCGTCCAGTTATGACAGGGGTTTTGTTCCAATTTGCTGAAAACGAAACCAACTTTGTGTCAACGGATTCTCATAGATTGGTGGTTTACAAAAGAACAGACCTTTCGAATGCAGAGCCGATGGAATTTATCATGCCGAAAAAACCTTTGGCGATTTTCAAAAACATCCTGAACAATTCTGTAGATGAGGTTGTTATCGAGTTTAACGAAAATATGGCGAAGTTTACGTTTGGTAATAATGTTTGGATCTGCCGTTTAATTGACGGGAAGTATCCTAACTACAACGCGGTTATTCCGAAAGAAAATCCAAATGTGTTGACGATTAACAGAAACTTGTTGCTAAGTTCCATCCGTAGAGCGTCGATTATGTCGAACAAATCTACAAACCAAGTGAGATTCAAGCTTTCGGGTAACGTTCTTCACTTACATGCGGAGGATACAGAATTTGCAAACAAAGCAGATATGCAAATCCCTTGCGATTATAATGGCGAAGATATCAATATCGGATTTAGCTCCAAATTTTTAACAGAAATGTTATCTGTTTTGGGTGCGGACGATATCACTTTCAAAATGTCTCAACCCAACCGTCCAGGCATCATCGAGCCGATTGATGGACTTGAAGACAACGAAAACATCTTGATGTTATCAATGCCGGTCATCGGATTATAAAGTTTATAAAAAGAAAATAACAATTTGAGATTTGAAAAATTCAGGTCTCAAATTTTGTTTAAAATAAGATTTTACGAAAGAAGTTTTGACAAGTTTTTATTTAATTAAATCTTAAAATGTCAGCCTTCTAAAAATTCAAATTCAGAATAATGAAAATTTCAAATAATTGGCTTAAAGATTATATTAAAACCAATTTGACTACGGAAAAAATCGGTACTTATTTGACGGATATTGGTCTGGAGGTAGAAGTTATCGAAAAATACGAAAGCGTTAAAGGAAGTCTCGAAGGCATCGTTGTCGGGAAAGTTTTGACTTGCGAAAAACATCCTAATGCTGATAAATTAAGTAAAACAACGGTAGATGTAGGAAACGGAAAAATCCTTGACATCGTATGTGGTGCACCCAATATTGCTGCTGGACAAACAGTTCCTGTTGCGACTGTTGGCACTAAAATCTATGACAAAACCGGAGATTTTTTCGAAATTAAAAAAGCAAAAATCCGTGGCGAAGTTTCGGAAGGGATGATTTGTGCAGAAGATGAGCTTGGTTTGTCAGACGATCACGGCGGCATCATGGTTTTGGACGACACGAAATATAAAGTTGGAGAGAAATTCGCTACATATTTTGAGTTGATTAATGATGAAGTTTATGAAGTAGGTTTAACACCAAACCGTACCGATGGAATGTCGCACTATGGTGTTGCAAGAGATTTACACGCTTATTTGTCATCCAATACTTTTCCGTCAGAGTTAGAAAAATTGTCGACTGTGGCTTTAACGTCAGAAGGCTCTCACGATTTCCAAATCGAGATTGAAAATTCTGAATTAACGCCGCGTTATCTAGGTGCTGTTGTTGAAGGACTTAAAGTTGAAGAGTCGCCATCTTGGCTTAAAGATCGCTTGAAAGCCATTGGTCTTGCACCAATTAATAATGTTGTGGATGTTACCAATTATATTTTGCACAGTTATGGTCAGCCTTTGCACGCTTTTGATGCTGATAAAATTGCTGGTCACAAAGTGATTGTTGGGACCTCACCAGAAGGAACGGTTTTCAAAACTTTGGACGGTGTAGAACGAAAGTTGAAAGGAACTGAAATCATGATTAAAGACGGAAACCAAAATCCAATGTGTATTGCTGGCGTTTTTGGTGGTGAAGAAAGTGGTGTTTCTGAGTCGACGACAAAAATATTTTTAGAAAGTGCTTACTTCAATCCAGTTGCAGTGAGAAAAGCTTCTAAAGCGCATGGACTTAATACAGACTCATCTTTCAGATTTGAGAGAGGTGTTGATCCTAATAATACAAAAACAGTTTTGACAAAAGCTGTTGAAATGTTAGAGAAAATTGCTGGTGGTAGATTGGTTGGCGAGATTTTGGAATCTTATCCAACGAAGATTGAACCTTTCTATGTGGTACTTCGTTACTCTAAAGTTGATCAAATTTTAGGGGTTAAAATTCACCGTGAAAAAATAAAAGAGATTTTAAAATCTTTAGAAATTACCGTTCTCAACGAAATAGCGAATGGCTTAGAATTGTCTGTGCCTGCGTATCGTGCGGACGTGACGAGAGAAATCGATGTTATCGAAGAGATCTTGCGCATCTACGGTTATAACAAAATCGAGGCACCAAAGAAGACATCTTTCACAACGGTTAGCTTGCATTTGGATGATCAAGATGCTCTAGAAAACGCTTGGGCAAGAACTTTGCAAAGTCAAGGTTTTAACGAAGTGATGAACAATTCTTTGACTTCTGTTAAAGACCAAACCAATGCTGTTAAACTTCTCAATCCGTTAAGTAATGAGCTTTCTACAATGAGAAAATCTTTGTTAGAAGGACTTTTGCAAAATGCAGCTTACAATATTAATCGTAAGAATCCAGATATTAAGTTTTTTGAATTAGGGAAAATCTATCACAAATTCGAAAAATATGAGGAGCGGAAACAATTAGCGATTTTAACATCGGGAAGAAATGTTTCAGAAAATTGGTTGCAACCAAAGAGCGCTACAGATTTCTTTATGTTGAAGGCTTATGTTAAAATTCTTCTTGACAAATTAAATATCGAAACAACAGAGAGAGCTTTGGAAGATGCACGTTTTTCAGATGCTTTAGAAATTTTTTCTGGTAACCAAACTTTAGTAAGATTAGGAAAAGTTGCGCCAGCTTTACTTAAAGATGCTGACATGGATCAAGACGCTTTCTATGCAGAAATCGAGTTAGAAAATTGTCAGTCTTTGAGAAGTACCGATAATTTCAAATTTGTTGATATTCCTAAATTTAACAAAATTAGACGTGACCTGGCGATGTTGGTGGATAAGTCCATTACTTATGCAGACTTGTATCAACTTGCGAAGAAAAACAAATCGCCTTTCCTTAAAGAAATCAACCTGTTTGATGTCTATGAAGGGAAGAATCTTCCAGAAGGAAAAAAATCTTATGCGATGAGCTTTGCTTTGTTAAATGAAGAGAAAACTTTAGAAGATAAGGATATTAACGAGGTGATGAATACCTTGATCAAATCGTTCCAAAAGGAATATAATGCAGAACTAAGAGGTTAATTTTTTTAGTTTAATAAAAATAAAAGTCCAAAGTTATTCGCTTTGGACTTTTTTATTAGTTTTAAAATTGGACTTGCGAATCGATGCCGCTGTCAGTTTCTTTGATGTTAATATCTGGCGTATTCGGAATTTCTGCTGCAGCAAGAACTTCAATTCTTTTTTTGAGATTCTCATAATTGCTAGCTTCCTGAAGCGTCATATCGTTAAATAGATAGGTTTTACTAACAGAATTTTTATTAAAAATTTCTGAAACCGTATTCGCATGAGCGTCATCTGTAACTTGTACACTCGCCCAAAAATGCTCATCTCTATTGTTGTTAAGATAGACAATGTATTGAGAGCCGTCGATACCAGCATTTTCTAAATCGATTTCTAGCGTTTTGTAGTTGCTATAATTATTAAATAATCCTGTGATAATACTTGCCATAATATGAATTTTTATTGGTGTTATATGTCTAGATTATCAAAAACCGAACAACTACAAACTTAAAGACTGTTAAATTTTTTCGTTTTTAATTTCTTCCAAGATTTCTGGATTTAACAAAGTCGATGTATCCCCAAAATTACTGAAATCGCCTTCTGCTATTTTTCTCAAAATACGACGCATAATTTTGCCAGATCGTGTTTTTGGAAGTGCGGATACAAATTGTATTTTGTCCAATTTTGCGATTGGTCCAATTTGATCTGAAATTAACTGGTTGATTTCTTTTTTAAGATTTTCGCGGTCGCGACTTTCTCCAGATTCTTTCAAAATCACATAACCATAAAGCGCGTTTCCTTTGATGTCATGCGGATAACCAACAATTGCAGATTCTGCAACCGCGGGATGCTGGTTGATGCTATCTTCAATCGGCGCAGTCCCAAGATTGTGTCCCGACACGATAATAACATCGTCCACACGGCCTGTAATTCTGTAATAACCAACTTCGTCGCGCAACGCGCCATCGCCTGTGAAATATTTTCCTGGGAAAGCCGTAAAATAAGTTTCCTTGTAACGTTGATGATCACCCCAAATGCTTCTTGCAATACCAGGCCACGGGAAGCGAATACAGAGATTGCCTGTAACTTGATTTCCTGTAATTTCATTGCGTTTATCATCCATTAAAACTGGCTGTACGCCAGGAAGTGGAAGCGTTGCATAAGTTGGTTTTGTCGGTGTCACAAAAGGAAGCGGTGAAATTAAAATTCCGCCAGTTTCTGTTTGCCACCAAGTATCAACAATGGGACATTTTTTCTGTCCAACATGATCGTTAAACCAATGCCAAGCTTCATCATTAATAGGTTCTCCAACCGAACCAATTACTTTTAAACTCGATAAATCATGCTTGTCTACCCATTCTACACTTTCTTTTGCTAAAGAACGAATCGCGGTCGGCGCCGTATAGAATTGTGTTACTTTATGTTTGTCAATAACTTTCCAAAACCGATCAGGCTCTGGATAAGTTGGTACACCTTCAAAAATAAGCGTAGTCGCGCCGTTAATTAATGGACCATACAAAATGTAGGAGTGTCCAGTAATCCAGCCGATGTCCGCCGTACACCAATAGATGTCGTTCTCTTGATAATCAAAGACATTTTTAAAAGTGTAACCCGAATAAACCATGTAACCCGCACAAGTATGCAGCATACCTTTTGGTTTTCCTGTAGAACCTGATGTATAAAGGATAAATAAAGGATCTTCCGCATCCATGATTTTAGTAACGTAATCTGAAGAGGCTTTTGCTAAATAGTCGTCCATCCAAAAGTCGCGACCCTCTTTCATTGTAACTGCGCCGTTGGTACGTTTTACGACGATCACTTTTTCTACAGTTTCGCAGGAGTTTAGTGCCTCGTCAACAATTGATTTTAGGTCTAAAGCTTTGTTACCACGATAACTTCCATCAGAACAAATAATGACTTTTGCACCGCAGTCGTTGGCGCGTGACGCAATGGCAGATGCAGAAAATCCTGCAAAAATCACAGAATGGACAGCGCCCATTTTAGCACAAGCCAACATAGCAACCGCCATTTCTGGAATCATTGGAAGATAGATGCAAACGCGATCGCCACGTTGTACACCCATTTCTTCAAGAACATTTGCCATTTTGCAAACACGTTCGTGTAGGTCGCGATAGGTGATGTGTTGGGCTTGTTCTTTAGGATCGTTAGGTTCCCAAATGATGGCCGTTTTTTCGCCACGAGATTCTAGGTGACGATCGAGACAATTTTTGGTGATGTTGAGTTTTGCATTTTTAAACCATTTAATGTTGGCTTCTTCCATATCAAATTCGACAACTTTGCTCCAACGCTGGTACCAAACGAAATTTTCGTCAGCGATTTTGTCCCAAAATTTTTTCGGATTCTTGATGGACTTTTTGTATTGTTTAAAATATTCGGGAAGATTTTTTATTTGATAATTATTCATATGCAATGAAGATTTTATTTTTTATAAATTTTAATTTTTTCGATAAGTTCATCAATAATGCTTTCGTCGTCAATCGTTGATGGAATCTGGAATTCTTTGCCATCCAAAATGGTGCGAATTAATTTTCTAAGGGTTTTTCCAGAACGTGTTTTAGGTAATCTTTTAACAACCATCACGTTTCTAAGACTTGCAACAGCGCCAATTTTTTCACGGACTTTTTGGATAACTTCTTTTTCAACTTGCTCGTCAGATATTTCGGAACCATTTTTAATAACAACCGAAGCAAAAGGAATTTGACCTTTAAGATCGTCATCAATACCCACAACGGCGCATTCTGCAACATCAGGATGTGAGGATACAACTTCTTCCATTTCGGACGTTGACAATCTGTGTCCTGCAACATTGATGACATCGTCTACACGTCCGGTGATAAAAACATAACCATCTTCGTCCACAATGGCGCCATCACCCGAAAAGTAATAACCATCAAACTGCGACAAATAGCTATCTTGGAATCTGTCAAAGTCTTTCCAAACGCCAAGCAAAGCTCCTGGAGGAAGCGGAAGTTTTATCGCTAAATAACCTTCGTGATGTGCGTCAAGCTCGTAGCCATTTTCATCAAAAATTCTGATGTCATAACCCGGAATCGGTTTTCCCGCTGAAGCTCTTTTAATTTTATAGTCGTCAAAGCCTGTCATCAATCCTAACATTGGGGATCCAGATTCTGTTTGCCACCAATGGTCGATGGCAGGTACGCCGATATGCTTGTCAAACCAATCCAATGTTGCAACGTCGCAACGTTCGCCAGCGAGGAATTGTTTTTTTAAACTTGATATATCATATTTTTTAACCAACTCGCCATTAGGGTCTTCTTTTTTAATGGCTCTAATTGCGGTCGGCGCTGTGAACATTATCGAAACTTTGTAATCTTGAATCACACGCCAAAATGTTCCTGCATCTGGCGTCATGACAGGTTTTCCTTCAAAGATTACTGTAGCATTTCTATTAATTAATGGACCATACACGCTATAGCTATGGCCAACTGCCCAACCAAAATCCGAAGCTGCCCAAAACGCTTCGTCTGCGTCGATACCATAAATGTACTTCATAGAAAATTTGAGAGCCGTCGCATAGCCGCCTGTATCACGAACGATACCTTTGGGTTTTCCTGTTGTGCCTGAGGTGTAAAGTAAATACAAAGGATGTGTAGATTTTACCGAAACACAGTCAGCAGCTTGTGATTTTGAAATTAAATCTTGATAATCGATTGTGCCTTCAAAATATTCGTTTTCATTTTCGACAAGATTTCTGTTGTAGACGATGATGTTGTTAACCTTATCTTGCGCAAGTTCGATGGCTTTTTCAACCAGTGGAAGATAGGGGATTCGCTTGGCGATTTCCACGCCTGCGGTAGCTGTTATTAAAACTTTTGGTTTGCAATCATCAATTCTAACAACCAATTCTTGCGGTGCAAATCCTCCAAAAACAACATTGTGAATAACGCCAATTCTTGCGCAAGCTAGCATTGCAAACATCGTCTGTGGAATCATCGGCATATAAATAATAGCGGTATCACCTTGTTTTAAACCAAGAGATTGAAGTCCCCCTGCAAGTTTCGAAATCTCTTCTTTAGCTTCCAAGAAGGTATAAGTTTTCTTTTGGTTGGTTACCGGCGAGTCGTAGATAATGGCAACCTGGTCACCGAAACCGTCCTCAATATGCTTGTCAATACACAGGTAACACATGTTGAGTTCGCCATCTACAAACCATTGGTTGTAATTATTTTCGTCTGGTGATGTTATCGTTTTCGGAAAAGTATACCAGCTAATTGATTGTGATTGTTCTTTCCAAAATTCTTCTTTATTGTTTCTACTCTGTTGGATCAAATTCTCTGCATTCATTTTATCATGTTAGTAATTACTGGTTGTTGTCAATTTGCTCATCGATTTGTATTAAAAACTTAGTCAGGATTATCCCTTGTCCTTCTATGTATTAAATAGCATTGTCATAAGTACTTTGAAAAACCTGTATCATTCTTGCCTCGTCGTCATGGAAGTTTTCGACAGATAAAAGATTCACCAAACTCAAATGCAGGTCCATATTATTTATTAAATGTAAGAAAGTTTTTGCGGTTTTTTGAATTCCAAATCTTCTTGTTAGCCCGATGATAATTTTGAAATCCCCATTTCTGTCATGTTAAAATACCCGACAAATAAAGCTAAAAGTATCCAAACCGTGCCTAATATTTTTTTTAATCCATCCATATTAATGATTGTTTTAAAGTTAAGAATTTTTGTGTTTGATTTGTGATTTTAAACCTAATCTTTGATATTGTTTTTATTTTTTTTAATAGATAAGACTAATTACTAAACGGACAGACGCTACAATAGTAGACTATCAGAGCCCTTCTAGATAGCATTGTGTAAGTTCTCCGTGGAAAGTTGGCATCACCTCATTAATTGTTGCACAATTTGTAAAAGCCCTCTAGTATTAGCCTTCGTGGACTCGCAATTTTAGAAGTCCGATGCTTCCACTTCTTGTCGAATATTTGTTAATTTTTGTATTTCTAAAAACGTCAGCTTCAATCTTTCCACTTGTTTTTGCGCGCCAAGCATTTGGTCTTCTTAGTAGTTTAGGATGAGAAATTGCTAGCCACAGCACTATTGATTTGTCTCTCGTTGGCATCAAGTTTTTCATACAGAGGATAAAGCTTGAGATTGTATTCTCGAGAATAGGCAGACTGTCGACGGTCAAAATTGTATTCTACTCTTATCCAGGGATAAGTTATAACGTAGCATTCTTTGATTTTATTTTTTCTACTTCTAAGCTTTAAGTTGAATATTTCAAAAAAAAGATAAAATATCTTTAATAAAAAATTAATACATAAAAAATATCTAAATAATTTGTTTTTGAAAGAAATTATAATTTATATTTGCAGCTTTAATAAGATATAAGTTAATGAAAATAGAAATTTCCTCACAAAAACATTTGCATTACGCAGAGGAAATCAAGCATGAGATGGCGAACTCGGCCAAGGTAAGAGGAACGGGCATTGCGCAAAGAACTGTTGAGTTTTTGCGTCAAAAAATGCTGGAAGGAAGTGCGATTTTAGCGATCGAAGAAGATGGTCGCTGGGCAGGATTTTGCTATGTGTCGGCATGGAGTGATGGCGAATTTGTAGCGAATTCTGGGATGATTGTATCTCCTGATTTTAGGAAAAGAGGTGTGGCGAAAATGATGAAGGCTAAAGTTTTCGAATTATCACGCAGCAAATTTCCAGAAGCTAAAATTTTTAGTTTAACAACAGGACTTGCGGTGATGAAGATTAACTACGATCTGGGTTATCAGCCGGTGACCTATTCCGAAATTACAAAAGACGAAAATTTTTGGGAAGGTTGCAAAAGTTGTGTTAATTATGATGTGTTAAGGAGTAAAAATAGAGAAAATTGCTTATGTACAGCGATGTTGTACACGCCAAGCAAGGAGAAAAAACTTTTTAATTCTAATTATACAAAAAATACAAAAGATGAAGAAACGTGTAGTGTTGGCGTTTAGTGGAGGACTTGACACTTCTTACTGTGCAAAATATTTAAGCGAGACTTTGGGTTACGAAGTTCATGCGGTGACGGTTAATACAGGTGGTTTCAATGAAGCTGATGAGGTTGAGTTAAAATCTCGTGCTGAGAAGTTAGGCGTTGCAACTTACATATTGATAAATGCTGAAAAAGAATATTATAACGACTGTGTTAAATATTTGATTTTCGGTAATGTTCTTAAAAATAATACATATCCGCTTTCTGTAAGTGCGGAAAGAACGATTCAGGCACAAAATATTGCGAAATATGCTAAGGAAATTGGAGCCTCAGCGATTGCGCATGGCAGCACAGGAGCGGGAAATGATCAAGTTCGATTTGATTTGATTTTCCAAGTGATGTGTCCAGAGATGGAGATTATCACACCGATTCGAGATATGTCATTGTCGAGAGAAGAGGAAATTCGGTTTTTGAAAAATCACGATTTTGATATCGATTTCGAAAAGGCGCAATATTCTATTAATAAAGGACTTTGGGGTACTTCTGTTGGTGGTAAAGAAACTTTAAAATCTCGTCATAGTCTTCCCGAAGATGCGTTTCCGTCACAAGTTGAAAAACAAGACTCTACGGAACTAAAAATTGAATTCAAAAACGGTGAAGTTGTTGCTGTTAATGACGAAACTTTTGCACATTCGGTATTTGCAATCCAGAAGATCGAATCTCTGGCAAGTCCTTATGGCATTGGTCGCGACATCCATGTTGGCGATACAATTGTTGGGATTAAAGGTCGTGTTGGTTTCGAAGCTGCGGCGGCATTGTTGACGATTAAGGCGCATCATCTTTTAGAAAAACATACGCTTTCTAAATACCAACAAACCATCAAATCTCAACTGTCAGATTGGTACGGAAACTGGCTTCACGAGGCTCTTTTCCTAGATCCTGTGATGAGAAATATCGAAGCTTTCCTTAATGATTCTCAAAAGACGGTTAACGGAAAAGTATTTATAACGCTTTATCCTTACCGATTTGTGTTAAACGGAATTGAGTCAGAAAATGATCTAATGTCCGATAAATTCGGAAGTTATGGCGAAGCAAATCGAACTTGGACGGGAGATGATGTTAAAGGATTTACTAAGGTATTGAGCAATGCTCTAACGATTTATCACCAAATTAATAAAAGCTAATGAAATCTGTCGGCATCATCGGAGCTAACGGATACGCGGGAAGTGAGTTGATTCGTCTTTTGGCCTTTCACCCAGAAGTTGAAATGACTTGTCTTTTCAGTCGTTCAAATTCAGGTGTTAAAATATCTGAGTTGTATCCAGATTTAGCGGGGATTTGCGATGTTGTTTTAACGAATGACTTTCAAAAAGTTGATATTTTATTTTTGTGTCTTCCACATAAAGAAAGCCAAAATTGGCTGACTCAAAATGCGATTGACGCTGAGACTTTAATTATTGACTTAGGAAACGATTTTCGTTTAGAAGCATATTTTAATGATAGAAAATTTATCTATGGACTTCCAGAAATCAACAAAACCCAAATCCAATCAACGAAAAGTATAGCCAATCCTGGATGTTTTGCAACGGCCATTCAGTTGGCGCTCTTGCCTTTGGCGGAAGCGGGACTTTTGATAGATGTTTACACAACTGGGATTACAGGTTCTACTGGCGCAGGTCAAAAGCTACAATCGACAACACATTTCACATGGCGAAATGATAATATCTCGGCTTACAAAACTTTGATACATCAACATGTAGAAGAGATTTTAATGAATTTAAATTCTAAATCTTCCAATCACGTCAGCTTAAATTTTGTGCCTTGGCGTGGCGATTTTGCACGAGGAATTTTCACAAGTTCAACGATTAAATGTGATAAAAGTTTAGAAGAAATAAAAACATTGTTTCAAGATTTTTATAAAGACGCAAAATTTGTTCAGGTTACCGATGGACATTTAGATATGAAGCAAGTCGTTAACACCAACAAGTGTGTTATCGAAATTGAACAAAATAAAGGCTTTATTGTAGTGCATTCGGCGATAGACAATGTACTGAAAGGCGCGTCAGGACAAGCGGTTCAAAACATGAATTTAGCAATGGGTTGGGAAGAGACTTTAGGTCTTAATCTTAAAGCAATTGCATTTTAAAATTTTAATTAAAAATGAATTTATTCGAAGTATATCCATTGTTTGATATTAATCCAGTTAAGGCAAAAGGTGCTTTTGTTTGGGATGACCAAGGACAACAATATTTAGATTTTTATGGAGGTCATGCGGTGATCTCGATTGGGCACAATCATCCATATTATCAAGCAAAACTGAAAGATCAATTAGAGAAAATTTCATTTTATTCCAACTCGGTCCAGAATGATTTGCAGGTGGAATTGGCAAGTAAGTTAGGTTCGTTGTCAGGTTACGAAGATTACAGTTTATTCCTTTGTAACTCTGGTGCTGAAGCTAATGAAAATGCTTTAAAACTAGCATCTTTCCACAATGGAAAGAAGAAAGTTGTATATTTTTCAGATTCGTTTCATGGTCGTACTTCGGCAGCAGTTGCGGTGACGGACAATCCAAAAATTGTTGCGCCAGTTAACGCTTCCGATAATTTTGTAAAATGCACGTGGAACGATGTCAAAACGCTAGAGACTATATTTAAGACCAACGAGATTAGTGCCGTAATTGTTGAGGGTATTCAAGGTGTTGGAGGCATTAACTTGCCCGATGAACACTTCATTCATAGTATCAGAAGTTTGTGCGATAGCAATGATGCGGTTATGATTTTGGATGAAGTGCAGTCTGGATATGGACGTGCTGGTTATTTCTTTGCGCATCAAGAATTTAATGTGAAGCCTGATCTTATCACCACAGCAAAAGGTATGGGGAATGGTTTCCCGATTGCTGGGGTTTTAATTAGTCCAAAATTCAAAGCGAGCCATGGACTTTTAGGAACAACTTTCGGCGGAAATCATTTAGCTTGCGCCGCTGGTATTGCGGTTCTTGACGTTATTAAAAATGAAAATCTTATCCAAAACGCCGAGAAAGTTGGCGCTTATATAGAAGATAAAATCAAAAATTTTATACATATAAAATCCATTAGGCGACGTGGATTGATGATCGGGATCGAGTTGGATCAGCCTTGTGCCGAAGTTCGTTCTTCTTTGTTAAAAAAGCATTTTGTATTCACAGGAAATGCCAATGACAAAAATGTACTGAGGATTTTGCCACCTCTTAACATCACCGAAAAAGAAGCGGATCTTTTTATCGCTGCTTTGGGAGATATTCTTCAAAATTTAAATTAAAATTAAACAGCCTTCATTATGAAATATAGATTATATATGACGTAGGAGGAGGCTGTTGTTTAAAATTATCGAAAATTTCAAAAATGAAAAATTTCACAAGTGTAGAAGATATTAATGATCTTCAATCTATGATAAAAAAAGCTTTAGAAATTAAAGCAAATCCTTTGGCAGAACCCAACAAAGGAAACGGAAAAACAATTGGTTTGGTATTTCTTAATTCAAGTCTCAGAACGAGATTGAGTAGTCAAATCGCTGCTCAAAATTTGGGCTTTAATGTTTTGGTGTTGAATGCAGCGCAAGAAGCTTGGAATCTAGAATACAATGATGGCGCGATGATGGATGGCGGGACAGTCGAGCACATCAAAGATGCGATTGAAGTGCTTAATCAATATTGCGATATCATTGCGGTGCGTTGCTTTGCGGGGATGAAATCCAAAGAAGAAGACACCACAGAAAGCATTTTGAGCCAGTTCGAAAAGCACGCAAAAGTGCCAGTCGTTTCGTTAGAGTCCGCGACGCGTCATCCTTTGCAGAGTTTTGCGGATTGCATCACGATAACAGAAAATTGGAAACAAGAAAAGAAGCCAAAAGTCGTTTTAACTTGGGCGCCACATGTTAAGCCAATTGCACATGCGGTTGCCAATTCTTTTACAGAATGGATGCAAGCATTGGATGTTGATTTGGTGATTGCAAATCCTAAAGGCTACGACTTGGATCCAAATTTTGTAAAAGATACACCAGTTGTTCATAACCAAGACGAAGCCTTGAAAGATGCCGATTTTATCTATGTTAAAAACTGGTCATCTTTCGATGAGTATGCGACAATGCCCGAGGTTAAAGAAGATTGGTTATTAAGTTTAGAAAAATTGAAAACAACCAACGATGCCAAAGTGATGCATTGTTTGCCTGTGCGACGTAATTTGGAGTTGAGTGACGAAGTGATGGATAGCGAACATTCGATTATTTATCAACAAGCAAAGAACCGAATTTTCTCAGCACAAAGCGTTTTCAGTGAAATCTTAAATGCATTAAAATAAATTTTAAAACATAAAAACGATAGACTAGGAGAGGCGAGTAGAAAGAAGGGAATCTCTATCATAAAACAGAAATCCGAAATGAAAGAAAAATTATATATCATAAAAATTGGCGGTGCCTTAATCGATGACGGGGAAGCGCTGGATCAATTCTTAAAAAAATTTTCTAACATTTCTGGGAAACGGATCTTGGTGCATGGCGGCGGAAAGTTGACCAGCACTTTAGCAGAAAGACTTCATGTGCCACAACAGATGGTCGACGGCCGACGCGTAACCGATGCGCAGACTTTAGATATCGCAACCATGGTGTATGCAGGCAAAATCAACAAAAGTATAGTTGCAAAACTTCAGAATTTGGATTGCGATGCGATGGGATTTACAGGAGCTGATGCTAATTTAATTCAAGCTGAAAAACGTAGTGTTGAAGAGATAGATTTTGGATTTGTTGGCGACGTTAATCGTAAAAGTGTCAACGCAAGACTGATTCGTAAATTTTTAAAACTAGATTTAATTCCTGTTTTCTCAGCAATTACGCACGATCATCATGGTGATCTACTTAATACGAATGCCGATTCTATCGCTTCAGTTTTAGCACAAGCTTTATCAAAAAAATTCGATGTCGAATTACTATTTTGTTTTGATAAAGATGGCGTTTTAGAAGATGTTAATGACAATTCAACTTTGATAGAAGCGCTTTCCGAAGACGATGTTTTAGAACTTAAAGAAAAGAAAAAAATACATAAAGGCATTCTCCCCAAAATCGAAAATGCTTTACTTGCCAAGAAAAACGGCGTACAAAAGATTTTTTTAATTAACGAAACCAAATTGCAAGAACATATAATTTATGATAACCAAGGCACTCAAATCTGTTAACCACATCGATGAGCTACTCGACAACGCGACCAAACTTCTCAAGAAGATGATTGCGACGCCTTCGCTTAGCAAGGAAGAGTACGACGTATCGTTGGTGATAGAAGGTTTTTTTAAAGAAAAAGCTGTGGCGATTAACCGCTACAAAAATAATATCTGGGCAACCAACAAAAATTTTGACGAATCCAAACCATCAATTTTGTTGAACACCCACCATGACACAGTTAAGCCAAACAAAGCTTACACAATGGATCCTTTTATCCCAGTCGAAAAAGACGCAAAAATCTTTGGATTGGGAAGTAACGATGCTGGTGCATCTTTGGTGGCGATGTCGCAAGTTTTCCTTCATTTTTATGAAAGAGAAAACTTGTCTCATAACTTAATTATTGCGTTAACAGCAGAGGAAGAAATTTCGGGCGTTGACGGCATCGAAGCTCTTTTTCCGCAACTTCCAAACGTTGCGTTGGCGATTGTTGGCGAACCTACAAAAATGAATTTAGCCATTGCCGAAAAAGGACTTTTGGTGATTGATGGCGAAATGCAAGGTACGGCGTTTCATGCCGCACATCCCAACGATGACAACGCGATTGTTAAATGTATGGCAGATTTGCAACATATCTTGAACTACAAATTCGAGAAAACTTCCCAATATCTTGGCGACGTCAAAGTCACGCTAAGCGTTATTAACGCTGGGACACAGCATAATGTTGTACCCGAAAAATGCAATTTCACCTTGGATGTTCGTGTGACCGATGCGTACAGCAACAAAGACGTTTTTGATATTATTCAATCCCAAATGAAATCCACCCTTACACCACGTTCGTTTCGACTTAACTCTTCAAAAATCGACATCGCGCATCCATTTGTGCAGGCTGGTTTGGCGCTTGGCAGGACGACTTACGGCTCGCCGACATCCTCCGATCAGGCGATTATTCCGTGCACTTCGGTTAAGATTGGGCCAGGCGACAGCTTGCGCTCGCACACGGCGGATGAGTTTATCTACATCGCTGAAATCAAGGAAGGGATCGAAATTTACATCAATATTTTAGAACAGGTTTTATAGTTTTTTTATTTGGGCAGCTATTTCCATCCTCCGCTCTCGCTTTTTTGTTTTGCAAGCCTCGTTCCTCGGCATTACAAAAACAAAAAGAGCTCCGCTCAGGCTGGGCTGCAGCTACTAACTGGTTTTTTGGAATGTTAATTTTTGAATTTCGAATGTCGAGGAAGAAGAAATCTTTGTTCGCAAATAACAGACAACCCAAGACCATCAACTAAAAACCTATTAATTTAAGAAACAAAATGAAAAAAATTTGGCAGAAAGACCAATCCAAAACAGACGATTTTGTCAACAAATTTACTGTTGGTAAGGATCTGGATTTTGATGAGCGTTTAGCAAAATACGACGTTATCGGCTCGATGGCACACTGCAAAATGTTAGCAGAAGTCGGATTGATTTCGGACGAAGAATCAACAGCGATACTAAGGTTGTTAGATTCTATTTTAAAAGACATAAATGCTGACAATTTCGAAATCGATAAGTCAGCAGAAGATATACATTCTCAAGTTGAAGCGATTTTAATAGAAAAATTAGGCGACACAGGGAAAAAAATCCACACTGCAAGATCGCGTAACGATCAAGTTTTGTTGGATATCAAATTGTATTTACAACAAGAAATTCGTGAGATTTCGACTTTAGTCAACACCTTATTCCAAACTTTGATTTCGTTGGCAGAACAATATCAGCACGTATTGTTGCCTGGTTATACGCATTTTCAGATTGCGATGCCATCATCGTTTGGCTTGTGGTTTGGCGCTTATGCAGAGTCACTTTTAGATGATGTAGAATTGTTGTTGTCCGTGAAGAATATCATTAACAAAAATCCCTTGGGGTCGGCAGCAGGCTATGGTTCTTCATTTCCAATTGATAGAGCGAGTACAACTTCCAAATTAGGTTTTATTTCCATGAATCATAATTCGGTTTATGCGCAAATGACACGCGGAAAATCGGAGAAATTGTTAGCCTCTGCGTTGTCCGTTTTAGCAGGAACTTTAAGCAAATTCAGTTATGATGTTTGTTTGTATTTAAGCCAAAATTTTGATTTTATCAGCTTTCCAAAAGAGTTTACGACAGGTAGCAGCATTATGCCACACAAGAAAAATCCAGACATTTTCGAGTTGGTAAGAGCGCGCTGTAATCGTATACAATCGCTTCCTAATGAGTTGATTTTGCTGATTAATAATTTGCCATCTGGTTATCATCGCGATATGCAGTTGACAAAAGAAATGTTGTTTCCAGCAATTGATTCTTTAAAGGAATGTTTAGAAATTCTAAATTATACACTGCCAAATATCCAAGTTAAAGACCGGATTTTAGAAGATGAAAAATATAAATATCTTTTCAGTGTTGAGAAGATTAACAAAGAAGTAAAAGCTGGTGCGTCTTTCCGTGATGCTTATGTTAGTGTTGGTAATGCAATCGAAAATCAAGAATTCGATTACGATATCAAAGATCTCCAACACAGTCACCAAGGCAGTATCGGAAATCTTTGTTTAGATGAAGTCGCGCACCACTTCCATAAGATTGTCACGAAACTTCAGGCTTAGTCAAGTTTGAAAGTAGTAGTTTTCTTTACTTCATGCAGTACAATAGAACTGTGATACAAGCCGATATTCGGCGAATTTGATATGACATTAACAGCGAAGTCGTTGTAAGAGTTAATGTCTTTTGCGATAATTTTTAACATATAGTCGTACTCACCAGAGAGACTCGTGATTTCTTGTACTTCATCGAATTTTTCGATGTGTTCTTCAAAAGCTTCCAAAGCTTTTTTGGATTGTTCTTTTAGTCGAATGTTGCAGTAGACTATGATGTTGAGACCAAGCTTTTCGCGGTTGAGCAAAGCAACATATTTTTCGATAACTTTTTGTTTTTCGAGTTGCTTGATACGCTCGTACGTTGGCGTGAAGGTAAGTCCTATCCTCTCCGAGATTTCTTTCACCGATAATGTAGAATCTTGTTGAAGAATACTTAGAATCATTCTGTCTTTAGCATCCATGATTTATGATTTTTAACAAAAATATAAAAATTGTTAAGAAAAACAACGAGATGATAAAAAATGTTAAAAAGTCAAAAAAATATTTTTGAGAATAAATAGAAAAGTCTATCTTTGCAGCTAATGAAAAAAGTATTATTGATATCATTAGATTTACCGGGCGTAAGCGCTCTTTACGATATTTTTAATTAAAAGCGAGGATTGTTGTCCTCGCTTTTTTTGTGCTCAAAACTCAAAATAAAGATGTTTAATATTACACAACTTAGCCAAGAAAAGATTAACAAGATTATCCAAGATGCTTTGGAAATCGCAGGTGGGAAAAGCTTCAAAGCCAAGCAAGATATTTTTGTATCGAATTTGTTTTTTGAAGATAGTACAAGAACCAAAACTAGTTTTGACATCGCGGAGCGAAAGTTGGGACTTACAGTGGTTCCTTTTGATGCGTTGCACAGTTCGGTCAACAAAGGCGAAAGTCTTTACGACACTGTCAAGACCATCGAAAGTTTGGGCGTTAACTTGGTGGTGATTCGTCACAAGCAAGATCGCTTTTACGAAGATTTAAAAAATATCAATATTCCGATTATCAACGCAGGCGACGGCACAGGAAATCATCCATCGCAATGTATGCTGGATTTGGTGACAATTTTCCAAGAGTTTGGAAAGTTTGAAGGGCTTAAAGTTGGGATTGTTGGCGATGTTAAACACAGTAGAGTAGCCAACTCCAATGCTGAAGCTTTACGAAAATTAGGAGCAAAAGTTTACTTCTCAGGACCATCAAAATGGTTTGATGAAGGCGCTATTATTAACGGAACTTTTTTAGCTTTTAATGAATTAGTAAAAGAAGTAGATGTATTAATGTTATTGAGAATTCAACACGAAAGACATGAAAGTAAACATGGATTTTCGGCAGAAGAGTATCACAAAAAATATGGTTTAACCAAAGAACGTGAAAAATTAATGAAACCAAACGCCATCATCATGCATCCAGCGCCAATTAACAGAGGTGTTGAAATTGATACAGATTTGGTAGAATGTGAGCGTTCAAGGATTTTTAAACAAATGGAAAATGGCGTCTACGCAAGAATGGCAATTCTAAAAGACGCCTTGGAACAAAAAGGATTTGAGTTTGAATAAAGATACAAGAATAAAGATACAACAATCAAGACATAAAAATAATCTTGATTCTTGAATCTCGGTTTTTGACTCTAGTAATAAAGAAAATGAAAAAGAAATTAATATTAGAATCGGGTGAAGTATTCCACGGAAAAGGTTTCGGAGCCAATTTGGACACCGATGGCGAAGTGGTTTTCAACACAGGAATGACAGGTTATCAGGAGCTAATTTCTGACCCATCCTATTGCGGGCAAATCGTTTGTATGACCTATCCATTAATCGGAAATTACGGCATCAACCGCGACGATTACGAAAGTATCGAACCTGCGATTAAAGCTTTAATTGTAAAAGAAATTTGCGATGTGCCGTCGAATTTCAGAACACAAATGGATTTGGACGAGTTTTTTCACAAGAAAAACTTAAGTGGAATCGCTGGAATCGACACCAGAAAATTAACAAGAATCCTTCGTAACAAAGGTGTTGTAAAAGGAAAAATTGTTAATGCTGATGCTGATGAAGCTGCAGTAATTTCAGATTTGAAAGGAGCGAATTTCCCAACCAACCAAGTAGAAATGGTTTCTACAAAAACACCTTACGCTGCGCCAGGAAGAGGTTTGAAAGTTGTTCTGGTAGATTTCGGCTCCAAATTAGGAATTATCCGAGAGCTTTCTCAAAGAGATTGCGACATTACGGTGGTTTCTCAAGACACGACTGCGGACGAAATTCTTTTGATGGATCCAGATGGCGTAATGCTTTCTAACGGTCCTGGCGATCCAGAAGATGTGCCTCATGCTTTAGAAATGATTCGTGGAATTTTGGGGAAAGTTCCAATTTTCGGAATCTGTTTAGGACATCAATTAATTGCTTTGGCTTGTGGCGCTAAAACTTTTAAACTTAAATTCGGTCACAGAGGCGGAAATCATCCCGTGTTAGATCTAGAAAAAAATAAGGTCGCTATAACTTCTCAAAATCATGGTTACGCGGTTGACCAAGATTCTTTGAAAAACACAGATTTAATCGAAACACATATTGCTCTTAACGACAGAACTAACGAAGGCGTAAAACACAAAATTCACCCAGTATTCTCGGTACAATATCACCCAGAAGCAAGTCCAGGTCCAGAAGACGCCAACTATTTGTTTGATGAGTTTATTGAGCTGATGGAGAGCTTTAAGAACCAAGAATCAAGAGTCAAGAATCAAGATTCTCAATTCGTGAATTAGAAAATAACGCAAAACAGATGCACAATTTTGAAAAATTAATTTTCTGGCAAAAATCAATGATGTTAGCAAAAAATGTTTACATCATCTGTCAAGACATTTCCAATGATGAAAAATTTGGATTAATTTCTCAAATGAAAAGAGCAGCTATTTCTATACCATCTAATATTGCTGAGGGTTCGGGTAGAAACAGTAGTAAAGAATTTAATCACTTTTTAGCAATTGCTTTGGGTTCAGCTTTTGAACTTCAAACACAGCTTATTCTTGGAAGGGAACTTCAACTTTTATCTGAAGAAAAAGTGAGCAATTTATTAAGTGATATTTCTGAAATTCAGAAAATGATTTATTCGTTTAAAAATAATTTAAAATAAAATCATGACCAATTCGGGTTTTGAGATACTTTTTTAAGTCTTGATTCTTGGTTCTTGGCTCTTGATTCTAATAAAAAGAACATGGCAAAACGTACAGATATAAAAACAATTTTAGTAATCGGTTCGGGACCTATCATCATTGGTCAGGCGGCAGAATTCGATTATTCGGGAACACAAGCTTGTCTTTCCTTGAAGGAGGAAGGCTACAAAGTTATATTAATTAACTCCAATCCAGCAACGATAATGACCGATGTGGAAATTGCAGATAAAGTATATATCGAGCCGATTTCGCTACAATTTGTAAGTCATATCATCAGAAAAGAGCGTCCAGATGCACTTCTTCCGACTTTGGGAGGACAAACAGGACTCAATATGGCGGTTGAATTAGAAAAATCTGGAATCCTTGAAGAGTGTAAAGTTGAAGTTCTTGGAACCAAGCTCTCTGCGATTAACAGAGCGGAAGACAGAGATTTGTTCCGTGAATTAATGCGTGAGTTAAATGAGCCAGTTCCTGATTCGGATATTGTACATACCGTTGAAGAATCGGTAGCTTTTGCGAACAGAATTGGTTATCCCGTTATTGTTCGTCCTGCCTTTACAATGGGCGGAACGGGAGGCGGAATCGCATCTAACGAAACAGAATTAAGAGAAATTTCTGAATTAGGACTTAAATATTCTCCGGTAACACAATGTTTGATTGAAAAATCAATCGCTGGTTATAAAGAGATCGAATACGAAGTAATGCGTGATGCGAACGACAATGCCATTGTGGTTTGTAATATGGAAAACATCGACCCAGTGGGCGTTCATACGGGAGATTCTATTGTGGTGGCGCCATCTCAGACACTTTCGGATAGAGAATATCAGTTGTTGCGTAATGCTTCATTAAAAATCATCAGAGCTTTAGGAATTGAGGGAGGTTGCAACGTTCAGTTGGCTTTAGACCCACATTCATTCAATTATTATATCATCGAGGTTAATCCGCGAGTTTCTCGATCATCGGCGTTAGCGTCGAAAGCAACAGGTTATCCGATTGCGAAAATCGCCGCAAAAATCGCAGTGGGTTTAACACTTGACGAAATCATGAATCCCGTTACTGGAACATCTTATGCTTGTTTCGAACCTGCTTTGGATTATGTAGTGACCAAGTTTCCAAGATTCCCGTTTGATAAATTCGAAACAGCGGATAGAAGACTTTCAACACAGATGAAAGCAACGGGTGAAGTCATGGCAATCGGAAGAAATTTTGAGGAATCGTTGCAAAAAGCGATTCGTTCTTTAGAAACAGGAATTCGCCATATCGGTCTTAAAACCAAGCAAGCAGAAGCATTAACAGCAGAGGAGATCGAAAGAAGAATCCGAGTTTGTGATGACGAAAGATTATTCATCATTGGTGATGCCCTTAGAAGAGGTTACGATTGGGAAACAATTGTAGAATGGAGCAAAATTGATAAATTCTTTATTTGGAAAATTAAAAAACTAATCGACTTTGAAACGACCATTAAAGAAAATAAATTCAATAAGGAAGTTTTACTTGAAGCCAAACAATTAGGTTTTGCAGATTTAAATATTGCTCATCTTTGGGGAGTTACGCAACGTGAAATTTTTGATTTCAGAAAAGAAAACGGAATTATGCCAGTTTACAAAATGGTGGACACTTGCGCAGCAGAATTTGAGTCGGAAACGCCTTATTTCTACGGAACTTACGAGGACGAAAACGAAAGTGTGGTTTCAGACAAAAAGAAAATTATCGTTTTGGGTTCTGGACCAATCCGTATTGGGCAAGGTGTAGAATTCGATTATGCAACCGTGCATTCTGTTTGGGCGATTAAAGAAATGGGTTACGAGGCGATTATCATCAACAATAATCCAGAAACCGTTTCTACAGATTTCTCGATTTCGGATAAGCTTTATTTCGAGCCTTTGACAGAGGAAGAGGTGATGAACATTATCGAGCTTGAAAAACCAACAGGAGTTGTGGTACAATTTGGTGGTCAAACAGCGATTAATTTAGCGGATAAATTGGCGGCTCACGGTGTACAAATTTTAGGAACAACTCTTGAAGATATCGACAGAGCTGAGAATAGAGATAAATTTGAAAAAGCGCTTCAAGACTTACAAATTCCGCAACCTTTAGGCAAAACTTCGACTTCCAAAGAAGAAGCCCTTGTCATTGCAAACGAAATTGGATATCCAGTTTTGGTGCGTCCAAGCTACGTTTTGGGTGGTCGTGCGATGGAAATTGTGTACAACGAAACTGAGTTAGCACATTACATGGAAAACGCGGTAGAAGCGAGCCCAGAACATCCAGTTTTGGTCGATCGATATTTAACAGGAAAAGAAGTTGAAGTCGATGCCATTTGTGATGGCGAAACAGTGATTATTCCTGGAATTATGGAACACATCGAAAGAGCTGGTGTTCACTCTGGAGACTCGATTGCGGTGTATCCTCCACAAAATTTGAATCAAAAGCAAATCGATACTTTAGTTGATTATACGCAAAGATTAGCCAAAGGTTTGAAAATCGTAGGCTTGATGAATATTCAATATGTAATTTCTGACGGCGAAGTTTATGTCATCGAAGTGAATCCACGTTCGTCGAGAACCGTTCCTTTCTTGTCTAAAATTACAGATGTCCCGATGGCGAAATTAGCTACTAAAGCTGTTTTAGGAGCAAAGTTAACCGACTTAGGATTTAAAAATGGTTTAGTACCGAACAAAGAAGGCGTTTTCGTAAAAGTTCCTGTTTTCTCTTTCTCAAAACTAACGAAAGTAGACATCTCTTTAGGCCCAGAAATGAAGTCGACAGGTGAAGTTATGGGTAAAGATTCTACGCTCGAAAAAGCTTTGTACAAAGGTCTAATCGCAGCAGGAAGAAAAGTTCCGACGCACGGTTCTATCTTGTTTACGGTGGCTGATAACGACAAAAAAGAAGCTGTTGAATTGGCAAGAAGATTTAACGATGTAGGTTTCAGAATTTGGGCGACCGAAGGCACTGCAAAATTCTTTGAAGAGCACGGCGTACCAACGAAAATTGGTTACAAAATTGGTGAAGAAGACGTTAACTTAATCGACTTGATTCAAAAAGGAAAAGTTCAATATGTTGTAAACACGACTACTAAAGGAAAACAAGCAGAAAGAGATGGTTTCCAAATCCGTAGAATGAGCGTTGAAAACGGCGTTCCATGTTTAACCTCCATGGATACTGTTGAAGCAATTTTAAAGGTAATCGAAAGTATGAGTTTTAAAATGTTGGCGATGTAATTTAACTTAAGTTACAAAATAAAAGAAGCCTTATAGAAAATCTATAAGGCTTTTTTTAGAGGGTTTCGGCGGCGAAGCCGCCGCCGCTAAAACTAGCAGAAAAACCTTCCAAACTTGGAAGGTTTTTTTATAATTGTAGATAAGGATCATTAAAATATTTACTTGGTTTTACATAGACTTTTTCCCTTTTCGCATCGAAAATCCAGTTAAAACGCTTCATGACATCGGCGGCAAAATAACTCTTATGCTGCATTTTGAGTTTGCCGGTAAAATATCCTGCGGCAACATTTTTCAGTTGATATTTTCAGATTTTTAGCGAAGATAAAATTGCCTGTTTGGTGGTAATACTTTGTCCTTATGGATTTTTTAGCGTTTTGTCGCTGGTGGTTATTGAATGTTGGTCGAGATGATGCGCGTCTGCAAAATCAGTACTGAACAAAATTTCGCCAGAATAATCCGATTGCAAAAGAAATTCTGTTTCATATGCTTTTTTATCAACAAGACTCGTTCTAGAAATAAAAAACTGACTATTCCGTATTCTTAATTTTCAACATTTATTATCGCGTCGATGGCAATAAATTTAGTTTTGTCAATTGAAGACGGCTGCTTGTTTATGTTTAAAAAAGAATCGCTTTTTCTAATTCTAACAGTTTTTGTTTTCTCCAAATACCGCCGCCGTAACCTGTTAATTTTCCGTCGCTTCCGATAACGCGATGACAAGGTATAATAATCGAAATTTTATTAAGGCCGTTAGCATTTGCAACTGCGCGAACGCCTTTTGGATTTCCCAAAATATTGGCTTGTTCTTGATAGCTTCTGGTCATACCATAAGAAATCGTCCGAAGAACTTCCCAAACTTGCTTCTGAAAAGCTGTCCCAACTGGCGATAAAGGCACCGAAAAATCTGTTCTTTTTCCTTCGAAATATTCTTTAAGTTCTTTTTCCAAAGTTATAAAATGTGTATTTTGACCTTGAATGATATTTGCGTCAAAATGTTTAGAAATTTGTTTTAATTCTGTTGGTAAAGCTTTACGATCTGAGAATTCTAATAGGCAAATTCCGTTGCTATCTGCACAAGCAATCATTGTCCCAAGTGGGGTTTCGATGCGTTTTAAGTCAATTACTTTCTCCATTTTGGATTGTGTTGGCGATACACCAAACACGTCTTTGAATCTTTCATTGAAGCCACTCAAACTTTCATAACCAGAATCCATAGCGGTTTCGATAAGGTTTTCGCCCTGTTGTAATTTTTTGAAAGCCGAATTTATTTTAAACATTCTTTGAAAAGCATGAAAGGTCATTCCGTGATGTTTTAGAAACCAACGTCGCACATGGGCTGGCTCCAAACCTCGCTTGACTAAGTCATAATCTTTAACTTTAAGACTGGGGTCGTTAGACAATTCGTCCAAGAGTTTTTTAATTCCTATAGGCGTCTGATCTGGATTTTCTAAAGGTTTGCAAACTTTACAAGGTCGATAACCTTTTAAGATCGGATCTTTGGTATTATCAAAAAATTCAACATTCTCAATTTTTGGTTTTCTTGCTGTACAAGTTGGACGACAAAAAATCCCTGTCGTTTTAACCGCCATCCAAAAAACGCCTTCAAAATCAGGGTTTTTGTCACAAGAGGCTCGGTACATTATGTCGTTGGAAAGTTTCATTATTTTATTTCAAAATTAGAACAAAGCCTATTTTAGTTACAACCGAAAACTGAACAAGTATTTTTTATTCGGTTTTAGCTTTCCATTTTCTAAGAACTTTTGTAAACAAGAAAATAAAAATAAAGCCAAAAATTAATAATGAAAAACTTGTTATATCCATTCCTAATACATCTAAAATACCATCACAGTTGTAAACTTCAAGCCTGTTTATCGGTAGCGCACGACAAGCATCAATTTGATGTTTGGTAATAATTGCTAATAAAAGTAAGACTAAAGCGACAAAAGTGTTAAGACTGATATTAACGGCAATCGAAGTTATAAATTTTGAAAAAGTCTGAGTAATGCTCATCAACAAAATAAGTAATCCGGTTACAAGAAACGCATACAATACAAAATATTCGACAAAACTACCTCCTACTGCAAAATTCACAATAAAACTTAAAAGTGCGATAAATAATGATAAAACGCCAGTTGTAATAATCGAAAATAATAAAGCCCGTAATCCCGTTACACGGAAACCTAGAATAAAGGTTGCTAAGCAAAACGAGATCCATAGAAACACATGAATGTACTCCATAAAGAAGTCTTTATTTTTTATCGTATCGACATTTTCTAAAATCTGTTTGAGGTTATCTGAATAAAAATAGTGATTGGTTAGTTTTCTTTGAAAGAACTCTTCTGGAGACAATTGTCTATTAACTTCAGGATTAAAATCTTTGACACTTATTGCGGCATCTACAACCTTGCCATCTTGCACAACTGCTGCTGCTGCTGCGACATCAATATCCGGTGCTGCCTCAACTGCCGTTGTCGCATAGTCACTACCAGTATATTTGTATGGATCGTAGGTTTCGTCTCGCTCTGGTTTGTATTTTTTAGTAAAATTAGAAACCTCAAAATTATCTGGATAAAACACTAAATCTGTTAAAGTTTTTGCGCCAAGATTAGTTCGGATTTTATATTTTTTGGCAAGCTCAAAAAACGAATTGAACTGTTTTTCAAAATTTTGTCTGCTTTTAGAATTTAATAAATCAGCAACCGCTTTGTTAACTTTTGCACGTTTTTGTTGATGCGTTTCTGATAGTTGAGATTCGGTATCGTCAACCATATGGTCCTCATAATAAGGTGCAAAGTTCTTTCCACCTTGATCATAAAAAATTGTTGAATAGTTATAAAAACTTGGCTTAGTGGTGAGAATATACGATGACAAGTCCACAACTTTCTTTTTGAAATAGAAGATTTTTTTATCTCTTTCTGTTTTGGTATAAGCAATTTTTGTCCCGTTGCTTGCTTCTGGTTCAGGGATTAGATATTCGTTATCACTATTTTTTTTTGTACTAATTTTAGGATAAACCTCAAAATATTGATATACTCTGTCATAGTTGACAAAATATTTTTTGTCTCTTTCAATTTTTTGAATATCTGTTTCGCAGTACAAGTCAAAAAAAGGTTTTGGATAAAGTCGATTTCCTAAAGTGAAGTCTTCATAATTCTGCGCCAGAAAAGGATAAGTGGTATTAATTAGCTCAATGTTTTTAGACATTTCCGTATCTGGATAAAGCCGATTAATATTGAGTTTGTCCGCAAACATATACGACATGTAAAAACTTGTACAGCTTAAAATAATTACAAAATATTGGACAAATTGGAAGAATAATTTGGTGCTTGAAACAGGATAAAAATTCTTGAAAGCATTATTCTTAAACATATTAATCAGCCAGCCTACCAACAGTAAAACCGAAACTATTAGATGAATAAAAATAGTACCGTTACTAAAATAATCGTTTACTGCACGACTCTTTTGTAAGGTTTGGGGATCGCTGTGCGCGAAAAATCCAATGCCAAAAAATATCAGGTGAAATAAGAGTGCCAGAGCCAACATCCAGACGATCTTGGTATTCCAAATTGTAGGATAACGCTCTAGTAAATATTGATTGATGCGAGAAATTTTGTTCATTTTGATAAATCTTAAACTACATTAATTAACAAAAAAACGTCTTGTCGATTTTGAAATATTGCGGACATACACAATTTCTACATCGGCATTACCAAGAACTGATAGCACTTGCGAAAATTTGGTTTCGATACCAAAATTTGCAATATAAATACCGCCATTGTATCTAAGTTGGTGCAAATCTAAAGCACCTAGCAAGCTCAACAATTCTTCGCGACTCGCAGAAGAGTCGATTTCAATAATTAGCTGATCACCAAACTCTTCCGTCGAGCTCTGATGATTATCTTTGTATTGTCCATTTTTAAGGAAGATGACTTTGTCCGAAATTTTTTCAACTTCGTACAATTGTTGTGAGCTGAGGATCAATGCAATAGGATTATTAACTGAATTGCAAATCGCTTTCAAATCTTCCAAAATAACTTGTTGTGCCAAGACATCGAGGTTAGCTAAAGGCTCGTCCAACAACAATATCTCGGGTTGGCGAAGTAAGGTTCTTGCCAATTCGAATCGCATTTTGTAACCTGACGACAGCTCACTCCACTTAAGATGTTTATAATTCCAAAGACCAAGTCGCGCAATCATCATCAATGTTCGCGTTTCATTTTCCTCAGGATTGATTCCGTAATTAGAAAGCACGAATTTCAGGTTATCTTTTAGACTTCCGTACCATTTTTCTGTACGTTGTGGGATGTAGATTAGTTTGGTTCTGAGGTCAAAATCATTAGTCGTTTTATCTTTAAAATTAAAACTAAGACTTCCTTCGTTATAAGATAATTCTTTAGCTAAAATCCGTAGTAAAGTGGTTTTACCATTGCCATTCTCGCCAACTAAACCGTAGACTTGACCTTTACGAATCTGCAACGATACAGGACCTAAAGAAAAACGGTTGGAGCCATAAGACTTTTTGATATTTTTAGCTTCTAAAACTGGGTTGTCCGAAGACAATTCTTCCACTTGGATGCTAGCAATTTCATCTAGAAGATATTTTGCTTTGTCGATAAGACTATCAATGTCTGTAGGATTTTTTTCTCGCCAATCCGTTAACTCAATTGCTTTTTGATAGATCGACATATTCTGGGTATCCATGGCGCAATCTAGTAATTTTCTAAAGCCAAGTTCGGTATCTCGATTGTCAAAGAAGCGAAAAACTTCATTGACGCGTTGCTGGTGTCTGGTCATAGATGATCATTAAGATGTTTTAAAGATAATATTTTAAACGGAAAAAAGTAGACAGAATTTAGATTCTGATTCTTTTGTATTATTTGCACCGAACAATCCTAGTCTACAGGAATCTCTACGAAAAGAAGTTGTAGTTGTGGACAAAAGATGACAATTCTAACTCAACGGCGCATTATTTTCATCGATACGGCTTATTACAATCAATTGCTGATAATCCGAGAAATTTCCAATATTTGTACACACAATATAGTGTGGCCGATCACATGGACAAAGGCGAAGTAGGATTTTTATCTGGGTTAGTCTCTAATGCTATATTGCGAAAGTCTTCCAAAACTTGGCGTATTTTCGGAAACTAGTCGCAGGCAGCCTCTTTAAGAAGAGATGTTAATAACGGCCCCAGATCGTGCCTTTACGAATGCTGGTATTAGAATTAGATTTAGATAAAAGTAAAATAACCATTCGATACCGAATGGCTGTTTGTGTTTTTAGTGTTTTTTCTTCCCGTGAGAATGGCCTTTATGTTTTCCTTTTTTAGCTTGCTTTTTATAATACTTTTTGTAAGTTTTATAAACTTTTTCGTTGTTTTTATTTCTGTTATAGAAAGCTACAGGATTTTGACCTTTATAATATTTGTTTTTAAACTTGATATAATTGTCAGCGCCTAAGATGCGTTCGATTTCCGAATAACGATCGGTTCGCCATCTATCTGGGTTGGTCCCGTAATAACGATTCCAAGAATCATAGTCGCTATAGCGGTTGTTAAGTGCGAACAATTGATCTTTTTGCGTATTCGATAACAATAGATCGGCGATCACAGTCTGCCAGTTAACATCATTAATACTGCTTCTATAAGCATCATAGTATATCGATTGCGATGAGGCTAATCCTAGTCCAAAGACCAACATCAGCATTGTAACTAACTTTCTCATAATTCTAAATTTTAAGTTTTACAAAAAAAGTTTCAAGTATTATACCAAAAAAAAGCCCTTATAGAAAGGATTTTGAAGCGGTTTTAAAACTTATTTAAAAGATGTTATCCTGATCAATCCTTTATGTTCGTGGTACATCATACAAGTGACAATCCCGTCGCGCTCATTGCAATCTTTGGTCATTTCGTAGTTGACATTTAACTTTTCACCGTCTTTTTTGTCTTTAATTAATGTATCATTACAAACTAAAAAATCACCTTTTCCTGCAATTCTGATGTAGGTTCCGGTACAATCTCTTACAATGTTTCCTGTTTCGGAGGAGTTGCTAAGTTGGCTAGCACATGACAATAGTATACTTACTACAATAAGAGTAGTTATTAGGTTTTTTATATTCATAATTTGGAATTTTTAATAAAATTAATGAACTTTATTAACTTAGTTATAAATAATTGAATTAAATTTTTGAACAACTACAAAAGCTTTGTCTTTATATTTTTTTTAAAATCAATTATTCGTATTTTCGAAGAAATAATAGTTTTATGAAGAATAGATTATCCTTATTGTTTTTGGCGGTTGCTGCACTAGGTTTTGCGCAAGAAAATGTCAGCTACCAAAAACCTTCCGCAGAGATTTTGAAGTTAGCAGATTACGATCGTCCACCATCGATTATGATGGATAGCAAACGCGAAACAGTGATCTTGACTTACCGTTCTACTTACAAAACCTTGGAAGATCTTAGTCAGGATGAGATGAAGTTAGGAGGACTTAGAATAAATCCTGTGACTAATATATCGAGTACGATGACGTATTCTAATAATTTAAAGATTAAAAAAGTTAACGCTAAATCTGAAACGCAAGTTACAGGACTTCCTCAGAAGGCACGTTTGGCTTATTTCCAATTGTCGCCTGACGAAAAATCTTTGGCGTTCACCAATACAACGGCAAAAGGGGTAGAGCTGTGGATTGTTGATCTAGCGTCGGCAAGCGCAAAAAAGATAACTTCTGATAATCTTAATGCTAATATGGGATCGCCATATTCGTGGTTTAGAGATTCTAAAGCTTTACTGGTTAATCAATTGGTAGCAAATCGTCCCGCGCTCTTGGATGATAAAAATAATCTTCCGACGGGTCCAACGGTATCGAAGAGTGACGGTAAAGTGTCTCAAAACAGAACTTATCAAGACCTTCTCAAAAATCCACAAGACGAAAAGAACTTTGAAACTTTAGTAACTTCAGAATTATATAAAGTAAGTGTCGATGGGACTTCTACCTTGTTTAAAAAAGCAGATATGTATGCTGGGCAAAGCTTTTCGCCTAATGGGAAATATGTAAATATTACAACTTTACAAAAGCCCTTTTCGTACATCGTTCCTTTGTCTAGATTCCCGATGACAAGCATTGTGTACGACGAATCTGGCAACGAAATAAAAAAGGTAAATACAGTTCCGTTAACTGAGATTATGCCAAAAGGCTTTTCAGCAACACGTGAAGGTAAACGTAATATGACGTGGCGCTCTGACAAACCTGCGGTTTTATATTTCGTTCAAGCTTTGGATGGTGGCGATCCAGCGAAAAATGTCGATTTCCGAGATGAGGTTTTCACATGGGAAGCGCCTTTTGATACAGAACCAAAATCTTTAGTAAAAGTAAAAGACCGTTTCGCAGGTGTCCAATGGGGAGATGACCAACATGCTATAATTAATGATTCTTGGTATGATACGCGAAATGTTACAACTCAATTTTTGAATCCTTCAACTGGCGAGACAAAATTGATTTCTAAACGTAATTTCCAAGATATTTACAGCGACCCAGGAAGTTTTCAGACCAAAAGAAATGAGTTCGGTCGTGACGTTATCGATGTTGAAGCTAACAAATCTTATCTTTTAGGAGAAGGTTTTACAAAAGAAGGACAATTCCCGTTCATCGATTCTTTTGATTGGAAATCTTTGAAAACTACAAGACTTTATACATCGAATGTTAAAGGAAAAAAAGAAGATTTAATCGATATTCTTAATATTAAAAAGAACGAAATTCTGGTCCGTGAAGAATCTAAAAATGAGTATCCCAATTATTATATCAAAAATTTTAAATCAGGAAAATTAACGCCAGTTACACAATTTGCGAATCCTTTTGCAAGTATTAAAGATGTTACTAAAGAAGTGATTCATTATAAAAGAAATGACGGTGTTGACTTAACCGGGACGCTTTATTTACCAGCTGGTTATAACAAAAAACACAAATTACCATTATTGATTTGGGCTTATCCTGAAGAGTTTAAAGATAAGGCAACGGCGGGACAAAGCTCTAAAAACCCGAACGAATTTACATTCCCAAGTTATGGATCATTTATATATTGGGCGACCAAAGGTTATGCGGTTTTGGATGATGCTTCGTTTCCGATTATTGGTGAAGGTAAGACAGAACCTAACGACACGTTTATCACGCAATTAGTTGCTGATGGAAAAGCAGCAATTGATGCGGTGGATAAATTAGGTTATATTGATCGAAAAAAAGTGGCAGTTGGCGGACACTCTTATGGGGCTTTTATGACCGCAAATCTATTGACGCACTCGGATTTGTTCGCTTGTGGTATTGCGAGAAGTGGTGCTTATAACAGGACATTGACGCCTTTCGGCTTTCAGAGCGAACAACGTAACTATTGGGATGTCCCGAATATCTACAATGAGATGTCACCCTTCATGAATGCTAACAAAATGAAAACACCAATGTTACTCGTACATGGTGAGGCGGATAACAATCCCGGAACTTTCACGCTGCAAACAGAGCGCTATTTCCAAGCATTGAAAAACCTTGGTGCGCCAGTTAGAATGGTGTTGTTGCCTAAAGAGTCCCATGGTTATGTTGCGAAAGAAAATATCCTTCACCTACTTTGGGAGCAAGATCAGTTTTTAGAAAAATGTTTAAAAACTAAATAGACATAGATTTTAATAATAAAAAACCATCGAAAAATTTCGATGGTTTTTTTTGTTTTTTAGCAAAAAAGATTATTTTTTTTCTTTTAAAAGATCTCTGATTTGCGTTAAAAGTTCTTCCTGAGTTGGCCCTGCTGGAGCTTCTTCTGCAACTGGAACCGGCTTTTTCAGTTTGTTAATACCTTTAATCATTAAAAATAATGCAAAAGCTACAACCAAGAAAGAGATTGCAGACGATAAAAAATTTCCATACTTAATCGCTGTACCAGGAACAACCAATTGAGAAAGATTTTCTGCATTAATCGCTTTCAAAGCTGGATTTAGGATGGCTGGTGTAATAATGTCTTCTACCAAAGACGTAACAATTTTACCAAATGCACCGCCGATAACTACACCGACAGCCAAGTCAATCACATTGCCTTTAACAGCAAATTCTTTGAATTCTTTAATAAATCCCATAGTGTTTTGTTTAATATGCCTGTAAAAGTATGAAAATATATTACAATTTTGTGAACTTTATATTTTATTTTCGAAACATATCACAAAATATAGAAATAGATGATATTTGTTTAGTTGATTTTATTAAATTAGCAAAAACTACATGATGAAAATACTCAATGTTAACCAATTGCGCGAATGTGATCAATTTACAATAAAAAATAAACCTATTTTTTCCGTAAATCTCATGGAGAAAGCGGCTTCTGAAAGTTGTCATTGGCTTTTAAAAAATGTTAATCCTAGTGATGACTTTATTATTATTTGTGGAAATGGGAATAATGGCGGAGATGGTTTGGCATTAGCACGATTGCTAGCTCAACATAACAGAAAAGTTAAAGTCGTAGTTAATTACGGTAAAAAATTTTCAAAAGATGCGGCAACCAATTTGCAACGCATACAAGAGACAGTACCTATTATTGATGCCAGTGATTTTACACCTGGTACTATTATTAACTCCACTGTTATTGTAGATGCTATTTTTGGTATCGGTCTTAATAAGAGTATTGGTCAACCTTGGGAGAATGTTATCACCGACATTAATAAGCTTTCTAATCGCGTTGTTTCTCTAGACGTACCATCTGGGCTTAGTCCGGACGGAGATAAAGATAGTAGTATTTACGTGAGAGCTAATGATACGCTTAGCTTCCAATTTTACAAGAAGACGTTTTTTCATTCGGAGACGGGTGTCAATTGTGGCAGGATTCATGTGTTAGATGTTGACCTTAGTGCAAAATATATTAATGAAGTCGTTGTCAGCTCTTTTGTTGTAAATGATGCAGAGATTAAACGGATTTATAAAACACGTTCAGAATTTAGCCATAAAGGACATTTTGGAAAAGCCGTTTTGGTGGGAGGAACGTATGGGAAAACAGGTGCGATACTTTTGGCAGGACGTGTTGCTGCAAGGACTGGTGCTGGTTTAACCTTTATTAATGCGCCCGAATGTGCGTATTCTTCTTGCCTTATGCAAGTTCCAGAAGCAATGTTCGAATTTTCAGGAATCAAAGAAGTTGAACATATTAATTACATAGAAGACGGAGAATACGGCATTGGCCCAGGATTTGGGAAAAATGAAATTGCCCGTTCTGCATTAGAAAATTTTTTACGAAGTCATAGTCGTCCCGTTGTTTTAGATGCAGATGCTTTAGCGATTTTTTCAACGCATCTTAATCTTTTATCTTGGGTGCCAAAAGATTCTATTCTTACGCCACATCCTAAAGAATTTGAAAGGATTTTTGGGCTATCCGCGAGCTCTTTTGAACGCTTAGAACTGGCAAAAGAAATTGCTAAAAAATACCAACTGAACATCGTTCTTAAAGATCATCATACACAGATTATTTTACATACTGGAGAAGTTTATTACAACATCAGCGGTAATTCTGGACTTGCAAAAGGCGGAAGTGGTGACGTGTTGACAGGTATTATCACCTCGCTTTTGGCTCAAAAATATTCACCAAAGGAGGCTGCAATTTTTGGCGTGTGGATTCATGGGAAAGCCGCCGATTTAGCGCTCAAAAATCAAGCGAAAGAAAGTCTTTTAGCTTCCGATGTTATTGAAAGCGTCGGAAAAGTTTTTAACTATTTGTCAAAATAGCCAATAATAGACTAACAATAATAATAACGACTGTCCAGATCCAAACCGATTTGGATAGTTTTGTTTGTTTTCCTTTAGCAACTTTATAAATGCTGGATTGGATTTCTAAAAATAAAATCAAAACAAAGGTGTTAATAGAAAGTATCGCGATGTTTTCTTTGTCCGAAAACCAATTTAATTTTAATAAAGAATCCGAAATTTTTAGTGATTTTAAATCATTAGCCTGCAAACTGAATAGCGAGAAAAACAAAAGTCCTAAAATGGGTAACAACCAGTAAAATATTTTGCTACTAAATCCATCAGCATCACCATTCAATCCAAAATGAATAGGAATTCGTTTGGGTAAATTCTGGTAGGTTAATGCGCTAAAAAGTAAAAGCGAAAATAGTAGCACACTATTTATTAAAATAAGGAGTAATAACATTTTTATAAAACTTAGATAGCTTGTTTAAGTGTTTAATTAAAACTAGCAATTTAAAATTATTTTATTAAGAACAGAATTATTATATTATTAAATTTGTTGTATGATGAATGATAAAAAATCCGAAGTTTTCCGTCAACTTGTTGAGAACAAATTCCAAATATACAATTCGTTGTTCATGAGTTTGCCTTATGACAAAATGACGAATATCGGTATGTTGCTGCCGTTTTTATATGAAGAAAGTAAAGATGGTTATGAGAAAGCTTTGTCTCCAGAAACGATTATCAATTCATTTTTTAAAAATCATACCGATCTGCAATCTGAAGAACAAAAGATAGAATTGCTTTTCAAGATCGTTCAGTATATCGAGCGACAGGTGGTTTTATTTGACAGTATCGAAGATGCAGCTTTTCAAAAGTTGCATTCCGATGCCGATTCGGGCACCGTTCTTAATCTTTACGAACGCGCTTTGCAGGATCATCGTTTAACTGATGTTCGAAAAAAGTTAAAAGATTTTTCTGTTAAAATCGTTTTTACGGCGCATCCAACTCAGTTTTATCCCAACGCAGTTCAGCGAATTATTCATGATTTGCGAGATGCTATCCAGAATGATTCTGTGACAAATATTGACGTGCTTTTGCAACAGTTAGGCAAGACGCCATTTGTTAATAAAGAACGTCCGACGCCTTTGGATGAGGCTATGAGTATTATCTATTATTTGCGATACGTCTATTATCAAAGCATTGGTGATCTATTCAAAAAACTTAAAGACACCTTCGGAACCGATGATTTTCACTTACATCCAGATATTATAAAACTTGGTTTTTGGCCAGGCGGTGATCGCGACGGAAATCCGTTTGTGACGGCTGATGTCACTTTGGAAGTCGCAAAAGAGCTGCGAAGTTCGATTCTTAAATGTTATTATGGACATCTAAAAAATTTGAGAAGAAGACTTAGTTTTAGAGGTGTTTCCGAAGTTTTGGAAGATTTGAGTCAGCAATTATATCAAGCGATTTTCCAAAAAGATTTTGAAATTTATGAAACAGAAATTATTGCTAAAATAGATCAAGCCGAGCATATATTACTTACAGAACATCAGTCGCTTTTCCGAGAATTATTGGACGATTATCGTGATCGCGTGAAGATTTTTGGAACCCATTTTGCGACTTTAGATATTCGTCAAGATAGCCGTGTTCATCAGAAAATTGTAGATACTATTTGCAATCATTTATTTAAAAACGAAGAAAACTTAAGTCTTTCTAATCAGCAAAAATATGAAAGCCTTTTGGTGTGTCATAATCATGTTAAACCTAATGATTTTGAAGATGAAATTGTAAAAGATACTTTGCAAAATATTTTGAATATTACTAAAATTCAACAACAAAATGGTGAACGCGGCATGCACCGTTACATCATTTCTAATTCGGATGAGGTGAAAGATGTGATGAATGTTTTGGCCTTGTTTAAAGTTAGTGGTTATCAAAATGAGCTTATCAAAATGGATATTGTTCCTCTTTTTGAAACCATGGAAGGTCTCGATAACGCCGAAGCTGTAATGCGAGATTTGTATCAACTTCCGTTTTATCAGGCTCATCTCAATAGACGCAACAATCAGCAGTATATAATGTTAGGTTTTTCGGATGGAACAAAAGATGGCGGTTATTTAAAAGCCAATTGGGAAATCTATCGAGCAAAAGAGCGTTTGACAAGGGTTGCAAAAGAATTTGGGATTAAAGTTGTCTTCTTCGATGGTCGTGGTGGTCCGCCAGCAAGAGGTGGTGGCAAGACGCATGATTTTTATGCTTCACAAGGAAAAACAATCGCTAATAACGAGTTGGAATTGACGATACAAGGCCAAACGATTACAAGTGTCTTCGGAAATAAAGACCAAGCGAAATATAATTTTGAACAATTGTTGACAGCAGGAATTGAAAATGACGTTTTTGAAAATTCTAAAAAAGATTTGACAGAAAAAGAGCGTCTTTTAATTGATAATTTAGCGGAACTTAGTTTCAAAAAATATTCTGAGTTAAAAGCGGATCCGATGTTTGTGCCATATTTGCAAGAGATGAGCACGCTCGAATATTACGGAAAAACTAACATTGGAAGTCGTCCGAGCAAACGTGGCGCGGATGGCGAATTGAAGTTTGAAGATCTGCGAGCGATACCTTTTGTGGGCTCTTGGTCGCAACTTAAGCAGAATGTTCCTGGCTTTTATGGATTCGGGACCGCGCTTAAAATTTTGAAAGATGAAGGTCGATTTGATGAGGTTAAATTCTTGTACCAACATTCAGATTTTTTCAAAACTTTGGTTCTTAACTCGATGATGTCGATGAACAAAACTTATTTTCCATTAACCTACTATATGAAAGAAAATAAAAAATTTGGTGAGTTTTGGAATGTTCTTTTTGATGAATTCAAGCTTTCAAAAGAATTGATGTTAGAATTAACAGGTTTTAAAGTGTTGATGCAAGAAGAACCGCTCAACAGAAAATCGGTTTTAATAAGAGAAAAAATCGTCCTTCCGCTTCTTAGTATTCAGCAATATGCGTTAATGCAAATACAGAAAAATACTCATAATAAAGCCGTTTATGAGAAGTTAGTGATTCGATCTTTGTTTGGTAATATTAATGCAAGTCGTAACTCTGCGTAGTTTTTAATTTAGCATAGTGTAAAATCCATTGGCTATACAAGACTCAATATCAGGGTTTTATGCAGAGCTTTTTAAAACCATATTTATGAATACTTCGACGGCAATCGTGCGGATGGATTGTGTAAATTTTAAAATTAAGACAATACATCCGGCTCTTCGTGATATTTTTAATAGAATTAAAAAGTATTGTAATAAAATTAAAAGACTGCCTTTCTAGACAGTCTTTTATAATTAATGTTATTGAGCCGAATTTTTAACATCTTGTTTTAATTCACCAGCTTTATTTTTTGCTTGTTCAACTACTTCGTTCGCTTTGGATTTTAGATCGTTACCGAATTTTGTTAAGTTGTCTTTTGCAGTATTGACTTTATCTTTTACAGCTTGTTGCTCTTCCGGCGTTGACTTTTTGTATTTCCAATATGCTAAAGCGCCTAATCCTAATAATGCCAAAAGGCCGTTTCTTTTAGATCCCATAATTTATTTGTTTTAATTATTAACTATTTGTTATAAGAGTACAAGGAAATAACGTGCCAAAAAAGAATTGTTAATTCATAATAAACGTTAAATTTTGAAGTGGTGAATCCAGTTATTGACTCTGATTGTAAGTCGGTTAGTCGCTTTGGTTCAATCAGTTTTTCTATAATGTTAATTTTTAACAAAAGACATTCTCTTTTTTGAAAATCGTCGTCAATAGTTAGTGTTTTTAGCCCAAACTATTGATGGCTTCGATTAGGTTTTCTTCACCGTGACCGCCACATTTACTGTATACAATTTTACCATCTTTATCAATAACTGTTTTTAAAGGATAGCAAAATGAACCAAGTAAAATTTGTCTTTGCTTTTCGGTGCTTTGTGTGTTATCAATTTGATCAAATAGGATTCCTGAGTTTTTCATCTTTTGATGAAGTGCATTTTGGTCATCATCGTGATCTTCAAGAATTCCAATGAAGTTGGCTTTATCTTTCGTCGCCTCATAGACGCGATTCATTTCTGCAGGCATATTGTAGGTATCCGATTTTTGAAGATAACTTTTGGGATATACAATAATGACTAATGTTTTTCCGAGATAATCTTTAGTATTAAAAGTCTTACCAGAAATAGTCGTCGCCGAAAAATCTTTTAATCTTTGTTCAGGTTCTAGAGTTATTAATTTTTTGCGGTATTCTATTAGCTCTTTGGTGCGCTCGATGTCGGGTTCTTCTTTTTTCTGACACGAAAATGCGAAAGGAAAAATCAGGCTTAGTAAAAGAAGTTTTTTCATAATTGTATTTTATGTTTCTAAAATACAATTTTTTGTAAAACAAATTCTCCCAGAAAATTAATTTTCTGGGAGAATTAAATATTTTGATTAATGCTTTTTAGTGCGCATCTTTCCATTCATTAGCAAAATTGATGAAATCTGCCACCGACAATTCTTCAGCTCTTATGTCAAGGAAAGCATGTGTTTTCATACTTTCTGGGATGTTGAGCACTTTTAGAGCATTGCTAAGTTTTTTACGTCTTTGGTTAAAACCAGCTTTTACAATTTTCTTAAAAAGATCTTCGTTGCCTGCCAAACCTTCTTTTGGATTCCGGAGCATGCGGATAACACCAGATTTTACTTTAGGCGGAGGATTGAAAACATTTTCGTGAACCGTGAAAAGATAGTCAACGTCGTAATAAGCTTGGATCATTACAGATAAAATTCCATAATCTTTGGTGCGCGGTTTTGCGGCGGTACGTTCTGCAACTTCTTTTTGGAACATCCCGACCATCTCTGGCACAACTTCGTAATTGTCAACTATTTTAAATAAGATCTGTGACGATATATTGTACGGAAAATTCCCGATAACAGCCAGCTGCCCTTTAAAAACTGTAGGAATGTCAATTTTCAGAAAGTCTCCAACGAAATGTTGTTCTTGTAACTTCGGATAATGAATTTTAAGATAATCAATAGATTCGGTATCAATTTCTGCAACAAAGGTTTCTGTTGTTTTGTCCAACAAAGATTTGGTTAGTACGCCCATACCGGGGCCAACTTCCAAAACTTGGTCATAACCTTGGTAAGAAAGTCCTTCGACAATGTTTCTTGCAATATTTTGATCGGTTAAGAAATGTTGACCGAGGTGTTTTTTAGCTCTTACGTTCAAGTGATTATTTTTTGCAAATTTAGCTATATTATAGATAAAATTACAATTTTTTTCAAATTTCTCTATTTTATAGATAATGATAAAGTTTTTCTTTTATTTTTGATGCCGTTTAAAATCAATAAAGTAAATGAAAAAAATTCTACTAGTTGCCCTTGCTTTAACGGGGTTAGTAAGTAATGCTCAGGTTCTTGAGCAACAAAATTATGACAATTTTGTATTAGGTAATCTTGGTACACAAAATGGTTACGATACTTTGCAAGGTGAAAGTGCTAACTATCAAATTGCTAATGTTGACAGTAACTTTGGTAAATCTCTTGTCATAGTAGGTCCAACAAAAAACAATTCACAAACCGCATATTACGCCTTCCTACAGTTGGGTTTAGAATCTGGATGGGCAGCAAGAACAGTAGGTAACAACATCTACAAAGTGTCTTTTGATCTTTTTACAGGATCTGAAGCCGGAACTGGAGGTGGATTGGCTAGATCAGTAACTTTCAATAAAGAATTTTCTTCACTTGCAGGTATCAGTTACGATCTTGCAACCAAAACGATCAAAGGCTCTGCGAGAGTAACTAAGAAAGCAGATAACTCAACGGTAAATGCTTTATTCAATTTGGGTCCAGAAACTTTCGAACCTAATACTTGGGTTAACGTTAGCTATTCTTACAACTCAGTTAATGGTGAGGTAACTTGGACGTATGCAGGAAATACGTATGTCATTAATAACAGTAATAACCCAACGTACAATGTAATACCTAACTCAATCCCTAAAGAAATGGATTTTGTTAGCTCTTCTACTTCTACAAATACTGTAGTACACAATAATGCATTTGATAATTATAAAGCAGAAGCTATTGGAGGAAATCTTGCTGTTGCTACAACTGCAGCTACGCCGTTAGCCGCTGTGAAAATATATCCTAATCCTGTACAAGACGTTTTAAACATTGTTACGGAAAGCAAAATTTCTATGGTTGAGATTTTTGATACAGCAGGCAAATTGATTAAAACAGCAAAATCTGCGCAAGTGGATGTTAATAGCCTTCCGAAAGGACTTTACATGTTAAATATAACAACAAACGACGGTATTTTTACAGAAAAAATGATTAAGAAATAGGTCTTTAATCGATAATGGTTAAATGGTCGGAAACTTTGCTTCCGACCATTTTTTTTACTTTCATCAGCAGAATCTTGCAATAAGGATGGCAGCGGCATCCTTTGTGGTGGCGCGAGGCGAGGGAGCGTAGCGGAGTCGTCCGAGCGCGACTACAAAGATATAGCGGACAGCCTGACCGCAAAATAGTCTGGGCTAAAGCTTTGGCTTTTGCGGGATTGCCCCCAAAAAATCCTTTATAATTGATGTAGGATGCTCGCTTTTTATGATTTTATTAACAATACTTTGCCCTATTTTCGAGGCTTAAGTGAATATTATTTTCTATTTTAGCAAAAAAATTTTATTTAATGCCAAAGACTGTAGAGGATATTAACAAAAGTAGATTACGATCCAGTAACATTACCGTAGTTATAAGTATTGCTTTAGTTCTTTTTCTTGTGGGCTTATTTGGGTTAATCCTGATTAATGCTCAAAAATACTCGGATTATATTAAGGAGCAATTGGTGGTACAAGCTTATTTTGATGAGAATCTTGATGTAAAAGATTCTGCAAAAATCGACAAAGCTAATCAGGTGAGTTATGAACTTATCAAGACGCTTCCGTTTGTGAAAAAGGCAACTTTTATCTCAAGAGAACAGGCTTCTGTAGAAGCTAGAAAAAGCATGGGGATTGATTCTGAAGCTTTATTCGACTCGCATATTTTTCCGCCTTCTGTAGAAGTATCTTTGAAGCCAGAGTACGTTGATCCTGCTAAAATTGAGCAAGTTGTTAAAGAACTTTCTAAAGTGCAAGGTGTGAAGGAAGTTAAAAATGACGACACGCTGACCAAATATGTGTACAATAATCTTAACAGAATTTTGAAATGGATTTTCGGATTTTCGATTTTGTTTTTAATATTGGCGATTGTGTTGATTAATAACTCGATTCGACTTAAAATATACTCTAAGCGTTTTATTATTAAGACAATGCAGTTGGTTGGTGCGAAGCGACGTTTCATATTGAAACCTTTCGTTATCGAAGCTATTGTATTAGGTCTCTTAGGCGCTTTAATCGGTTTGGCAGCTTTAGGTGGACTTTGGTATTTCTTTACAAACGAGATCGGAACACCTTTCGTTAATGATCCTAATCAATATTTATTGTTAGTGATTGCTGTTTTTGCAGTGGGTGTTTTAATTACAGTTCTAAGTACTATCTTTGCAACTTGGAGATTCTTAAGATCTCATGTTGACGACTTGTATTATTCATAATTATGGCTAAAAAGAATAAATTTTCAGCGGATCAATTCGGAAGCCCAGCTTCTGACCCAGCGCCAAAAGAAAATAATTTTTATTTTGGGAAGACTAACTTCAAATGGATGTTAATCGGTTTGGCTTGTATTATCCTAGGATTTGTCCTAATGATGGGACCTGACGCTAACACAACACCAGAAGGAAAGTTTGATCCTAATTATTGGAATGAAGGGATTTTTTCTGTAGTCAGAATCCGAATTGCACCTTTTTTTGTGATTTCTGGATTTGTGGTTCAGATTTATGCGATCCTGAAACGTGATAAAAAATAACTAGAATTTTATAAAATAAACTCATATTAAACTTTGGAAAAGTGCTATTCTTTTTCAAAGTTTTTTTTAATTTAACGATAAAAATTATGGATTTAATAAAAGCAATAATCATCGCTATTGTTGAAGGTCTGACCGAATATCTGCCAATATCTTCAACAGCACATATGGGATTCGCGGCCAACCTTATGGGGATGGAAGAAACCGAATTTCTAAAAATGTTCCAAGTGTCGATTCAATTTGGGGCAATTTTGTCTGTGGTTGTCGCCTATTGGAAAAAATTTTTTGATTTTAACAATCTTAAATTCTATCTTAAATTAGGTTTTGCGGTTATCCCTGCCTTAGTTTTAGGTTATTTATTTGATGATAAAATTGAAGCCGTTCTAGGTAACCAAATCGCAATTTCGTCAGTTTTAGTTTTAGGTGGTGTAATTTTATTGTTTGCAGATACTTGGTTCAAAAATCCCAAGATCGATGACGAAAAAGGCATTTCTATTAAGAAAGCTGTTACCATAGGTTTTTGGCAATGTCTTGCTATGATGCCTGGTACCAGTAGAAGTGCGGCATCTATTATAGGTGGTATGACGCAAGGTTTAACACGTAAAGCGGCGGCTGAGTTTTCATTTTTCTTGGCGGTTCCTACGATGTTGGCTGTGACGGTTTATTCAGTTTTTGTAAAAACTTGGGGAAAAGAAACGGCAACACCTATGAAGGGTTATGAGATGATTATGGAATCTCAAAATCACATTATCGCTTTCGTAGTTGGTAATATCGTTGCTTTTGTCGTGGCACTTATCGCGATCAAATCTTTCATCGGCTTGCTTAACAAATACGGTTTCAAACCTTGGGGTTGGTACAGGATTTTTGTAGGTATTGCGTTGTTGATTTATTTCCAATGGTTTAATCAATAGAATTGTTTGGACAACTTTTATGTCTAAACCTTTACTATGAAAAGTGAGAGTGCTCCTGCTTTTTTTTTGTGAAATAAAATAAAAAGAGCTCTAATCACGTCTTATTACAATTTCTAAACAGTAGAAGATTTTTTAGAAATTAGAAATAAAATTAAGAATTAATTTGGTTTAAAGCTTAAACTCAAAAATGAAAAAATACAAAATACAAGCAAATCCTTTCGTTGTGCCAACAACTGATGGAAAGTTGATACAAGAACACTGGGGAAATTCTACAGGGAATAAAAATATTTCAATTGCGCACATGATCGCGCCACCCAATTGGAGCGAGCCACATCAGACGCCAGAGTTTGATGAGTTTACTTTGATTATTTCTGGTAAAAAACAATTCGAAATCGATGGAGAAATCATCAATTTAGAAAAAGGTCAAAGCATTTTGATAGAGAAGGGAGCGCGTGTTAGATATTCCAATCCGTTTTCGGAAGATTGCGAATATGTTGCAATTTGTCTTCCCGCATTTTCGATGGATTTGGTTAATCGAGAAGAGTAGCTTTTAAAATTCAAATTTTAGCAGTTGCATATCTTTTAACTTAAGGCCATTTTCAAAAATTGGTTCAGGATAATTGTCGAGGAAAAAATTCTTTCTAACGGCATATTTGTGAAATTCATTTCTTTCATAAAATCGAATCTGATTAATCTCACAATCTGCCGTCCCAACGATAATATATTTGTATTTTGGACAGCAGACTTTTTTGATATGCGTTAATGTTTGCTCGCCAATTCCTTGTCCTTGATCATTTTCAGTAATAGCAATGTTTTTTAATTCGACAGTTTCAGCATCTTGATGATACAAGCAGAATAGGCCAACATGGTGGTTGTTCCGTTTTAAAGGATAGACTTCAGAATACCACAAATACTGGTCGATGGCCTCGCGTGTTTCATCAGCCAAAAGCAAAAGTTCAAAAGACTAATTCTCGTTAATTAACTATAAATCGAGTAGGGAAGTTTTCATTTTTTACATCACCAAATCTTCAAACAGTCGATCAAAAACCAGATCCAAATCTTTGGCTTGTCCAGGATGTGGACGCGATGTTTGGATGATAGAACTCCGTACAGCCGTTAGCCAACGGAATCGTTCTGGGATTTCGAGCTGCGCAATTGGTCCAAAATCTTTCCCACCTTTCGCTACATTTTCAAAAGATGTCAAATGTTTTTCGATGATGTCAAATTCGGTTTCACAAATAAAACATTTCATGCGGTCAGAGCAAAGCTGTGTTTTCACTTTGATGTATTTTTCGCGCTTACTAAAAAGTACCAAACCAACATTAATAAACTCTTCGCGTTCAGGTTTCGGCACCAGACGGATCACTGCGTACTCGTATAATTTAAGCTCTTGCATGTTTCGCTTCGTTTACAAAGTTATCAGAATGGGCAACCCGTCTTGTCAAAAACTGAAAATATACCTCTTTTATCTCTTTTGGCGAAAGCTCCGTATCGCGCCACTGTAACCAATCTTCGGGAATTAATTCCACGATATCACGCAATACATCATCCGTTAAAATCGCTCGGAATCTTGCGTTGACTTCGTCCAATTGATCAGCTTGTGGTAACAAAACATGATCTTTTATCATCACAAACGGGCTCACTGCATTCTTTTCCCAATTGTCCCAAGAATGATGAAAATACAAAGAAGCGCCGTGGTCAATCAGCCACAATTCTTTATGCCAATATAACATGTTTGTATTTCGGAAAGTACGGTCAATATTAGTAAGGAAAGCATCTAGCCATACAACTTCCGACGCTAGTTTACCATCAATTTTTACAGCGGCAGGATCATAATTGATGCCGCCAGACAAATAATGCAATGCCAAATTTAATCCAACACTTGCTTTCAACAAATCCTGGATTTCCTCATCGGCTTCAGTTCTTCCAAAATCTTCGTGCAGGTTTGCAAAAACCAATTCTGGCGTTCGTAATCCCAAAATCTGAGCCACTTTGCCACCAACTAACTCCGAGATCAAAGCTTTCACGCCGTGGCCAGCACCACGAAATTTCAACACATATTTGAAGTCGTCATCCGCCTCCGCCAAAGCTGGCAACGAGCCGCCCTCGCGCAAAGGCAAGATATAGCGTAAGACGGTGACCGTCCGTAATGATAAATCCATCTTGTAATTTAAGATGTAAAAATAAAACAATATTTTTTATTTGGGCGCCTTTTCCGCCCTCCACTCCCGCTTTTTTGCTTTTCGACTTTCCTAGACTTGGGCATTCCGCCAAGTCGAAGCGCAAAAAGAGCTCCGTTCAGGTCGGGGCGCAACCACGCTGTTGAGCTTGGTTTTTAATAAAGTTTAATTTGATAACCAAAATCTGGGGTTTCATAACATTTTTTTATCGCTAGCCTATTTCACTGCTCATTTTACTAGAAACAAAATATGAATTAGTGTGTTGCTTTTATGCTTTAACAAGCAATGCCCAGTCAACTTCTCCAGCGCCATATTCTGAAGCTTCTTTTGACCAAAGCAGTTCTTGTTCACTAAGGATAAGATTTAATAAAATAGAAGGTTGCAGTTATGATTATATAGGCTTTAATCATCATTTTTTTTGTTTCGAATGGTGGAAGTCATCGTATTTTAATACAGGGGCTTTTTGTTTTTGAATAGGAATCCTTATTTTTGGGAAAATATTCAATATAATGTCAAGTTTCATCGACTTCGGTATTGCGAAAAAATCTTACGACCATCAACAAAATATGAATAAAATAACAGAGCTTTTTAATATAAAATATCCGATCATCCAAGGCGGAATGATCTGGCATAGTGGCTGGAGATTGGCTTCGGCAGTTTCTAACAATGGCGGATTAGGACTTATCGGTTCTGCAAGTATGTATCCCGATATTCTTAGAGAAAATATCCAAAAATGTAAAGCCGCAACGGATAAGCCTTTTGGCGTTAATGTCGCTTTATTGTATCCAAATCTTGAAGAGATCATTAATATTATTTTGGAGGAAGGTGTTAAGATTGTTTTCACGTCAGCTGGAAGTCCAAAAGCTTACACCGATATTTTGAAAAAAGAAGGTATCAAAGTAACGCATGTTGTATCGTCAACCAAATTTGCGGTTAAATGTCAAGAAGCTGGTGTTGATGCTATTGTTGCAGAAGGTTTTGAAGCTGGTGGACATAATGGTCGCGATGAGACGACAACTTTGTCGCTTATTCCAAACGTTAAACGTCATATTTCTACGCCGTTAATTGCGGCTGGAGGTATTGCAACGGGTGCACAAATGAAAGCAGCAATGATTCTTGGTGCAGACGGCGTACAGATCGGATCTCGTTTTGCAGCAACTTTGGAGGCGAGTTCTCACGATAATTTCAAAAATAAAATTGTTGAACTTGGCGAAGGTGATACACACTTAACTTTAAAAGAATTAGCGCCCGTGAGATTGGTTAAAAATAAATTTTTTAACGATCTGGAAGCGCTTTATCAACAAGGCAGAAATGTTGAAGCGCTTAAAGAAACCTTGGGAAGAGCGCGTGCAAAACGTGGTATGTTCGAAGGCGATTTGGAGGAAGGCGAGCTAGAGATTGGACAATCTTCGGCTTTGATAGATGAGATTCTTCCAGTTGAAAAAGTTTTTGAAAAACTGATTGCAGAGTTCAATGCTGCACAATTGGATTTGACTTTGTAACAGAGCGCCAATGGTCCAAAGTAGAGGACAATGCGCGAAGTCGAGGTATTACATTATAATTCATCAATAATAATTATTAAAACGTGTTTTCAAAACAAGAAGCAGCACAATTAAAAAAAGAATTTTGGACCGCTTTCGGGAAAGCTTTTCCGAGAAAATGGTTGTTGTACGATACCAAGATTAAAGATTTTTCTTTTAAATTCAGTGCGGATAATAAAAAAGCTGAAGTCTCCCTCGACATCGAAATGAAAGATGAGCTCTTCCGAAATGCTTATTTTGAGAAGATGCAATCTTTGGAAGACTTGTTGCGCGATGAGATTGGCGATTTCCAGATGGATGAACATTTTGTTTTGGAAAACGGAAAAGTTATCAGTCGCATTTGGCTAACCAAAACTGGCGTCAGCATTTTTAATAAGCAAAGTTGGGCAGATACTTTTGAATTCTTTGTCGAGAAAATGACTGCTTTCGAAATGTTTTTTTATGAATATGAAGATTTTATAAAAGACGTATAAGAAGAATTTTTATGTTATAGTCTCAAATGATGATTGACGAGTAAGTGATTTTGTAAGACGCCTTAAAAAAGATATTATGAAGAAAATAACAATAAAAGCTAAAGATTTTTTCGAATTATTAAAATTGAAAGACCAGTCGATGTGGGATATTTTTGCATCCTTAATCGATGGTGAAGAAAAGGAACTTATTTTCGTTGACGAAAACAACGAATTCTTGTTTAATTATGTTTTGCCAACGGATTTCAAAAAATTACAAGACGACAAAGCCGTTTTCTCAAAAGAATATTCAGAAAAGTTGAGTGGGCTAAATTAGTCAAGCAATGCCACCATAATTCCTCCTAGCCCCGATGTTCTATGTTAATCTGCAAATTTTTCAGGTTAAAATTTTTAATTTATTTTGAAAATCCTGTTGAAAAGCTGTTT
>JBJZOS010000004.1:0-259430 GCA_046269235.1 Chryseobacterium sp. TY3 | reverse complement strand
ACAGGTGTCGTTGTTTTCTGTTTCCATAGGATACTAAAAGTGTTTAATTTTTAGTCAACCTATTTTGGTACGATAGAGATCAAAACCGTGATGGTAACGGGGGATAACCCATTGACTGCAAAATTCATTGCCGAAAAAGCTGGTGTAGACGATTTTATTGCAGAAGCAAAACCTGAAGATAAAATGAATTACATCAAAAAAGAACAAACCGAAGGTAGATTGGTTGCGATGATGGGTGATGGTACCAATGATGCACCGGCTCTTGCTCAGGCAGATGTGGGTGTTGCAATGAACAGCGGAACGCAGGCTGCAAAAGAAGCAGGAAATATGGTGGATTTGGATAATGACCCAACCAAATTGATTGAAGTGGTGGAAATCGGAAAGCAGTTATTAATGACTCGTGGAACATTGACAACCTTCAGTATTGCGAATGATGTAGCGAAGTATTTTGCGATTGTTCCTGCATTATTTATTGCATCAATTCCAGCATTGCAAGGTCTTAATATTATGGGACTTCATTCTCCTGAATCTGCGATTCTTTCAGCAGTTATTTTCAATGCGATCGTAATCCCAATGTTGATTCCATTAGCATTAAAAGGTGTGGCTTACAAACCAATTGGTGCAAGTGCATTGTTGAGAAGAAACCTTTTGATTTACGGTTTGGGAGGAGTAATTATTCCATTCATCGGTATCAAAATAATAGACCTAATCGTATCAGTATTTATCTAAATTGTTAAACAAGGGAAAGAGTAAAGAAGTTGGTGTAAAAGTAATCTCAAAAGCTTTGGACCGTATCCAATTTTCCTCATCAGCTTCTTCTTTGCCCTTAAAAAATTAAAAAAATGAAACAAAATATATTACCAGCCATCAGATTAACGCTTTTCTGTGCGGTATTTTTTTCAGGATTCTATACACTTTTCATTTTCGGAATTGCACAAGCTGCTCCCAATAATGGAAAAGGAGAAATCATCGAACACAACGGCAAGAAATTTTACGCCAATGTGGGACAAAAATTTGACAAGGACGAATATTTCTGGTCACGTCCTTCGGCTGTAGATTATAATGCTGCAGGAGCTGGAGGAAGTAACAAAGGACCTTCAAACCCGGATTATCTGAAAGATGTTGAAGGAAGAATCGAAAACTTTATGAAACACAATCCAACAGTTCAAAAATCTGATATTCCTTCTGACATCGTAACTGCGAGTGGAGCAGGTCTAGACCCGAACATCTCTGTTCAGGCAGCTAAAGTTCAGGCTCAAAGAATTGCTGATATCAGAAAGGTCGACATCAGTAAAGTCAATTCACTTATTGGAAAAAGTATCGAATCTCCTTTCCTGGGAATGTTCGGAACTGAAAAAATTAACGTTTTAAAACTCAATATCGCATTAGACGGTTTGAAGTAAATTATATATTTAGAAATGAAAAAACTATCATTACTGGCATTTTTAATGCTTGGAGCAGTTTCTACACTGCACGCTCAGGAAGAAACTAAAAACCCTTTAAAAATCTCTGGTTATGCAGAAGTGTATTATCAGTACGATTTTAATAATCCTGAGAACAACACAAAACCGGGATTTGTGTACAGCCACAACAGAAACAATGAGGTCAATCTTAATTTAGGATTTGTAAAAGCAAACTACGAAACTGAAAAACTAAGAGCTAATGTAGCTTTGGGAGTTGGAACATATATGAATTCTAACTATGCGGCTGAACCGGGTGTTTTGAAAAATATTTATGAAGCTAACGTTGGGGTGAAAATTTCAAAAAACAAAAATCTTTGGATTGATGCCGGGATTATGCCTTCTCACATCGGTTTTGAAAGTGCCATCAGTAAAGATTGTTTTACTTTAACGAGAAGTATTCTGGCGGACAACTCTCCATATTTCGAAAGTGGCGCAAAAATTTCTTATTCAAGCGACAACGGAAAATGGTTTGTAAGTGGTTTGGTTCTTAATGGTTGGCAAAGAATCCAACGTGTAAACGGAAATTCGACAGTAGCCTTTGGGCACCAATTAACATACAGACCAACAGAAAAAATTACTTTAAACAGCAGTTCTTTCATTGGAAACGATAAACCGGACAATATTAAGCAAATGAGGTATTTCCACAACTTGTACGGAAGTTTCCAAATCAGCAAAAAGTTTGCTTTGATTACAGGTTTCGATATCGGTGCAGAGCAAAAAACTAAAGGAAGTGACCAGTACAACATTTGGTATTCTCCGGTTGTAATTGCCAAATATTCTCCAACAGAAAAATTAAGCATTGCTGCGAGAGGCGAATATTACAGCGATGAAAAAGGAGTAATGATTGCAACTGGAACAGCAAACGGATTCAAAACGTTTGGCTATTCTGTAAACGCAGATTATTGGATTCTTCCAAATCTGGTTTGGAGGACAGAACTTAAAAATCTTAGCAGTAAAGATGACATTTTTATTAATAGAGATAACGAACTTAAAACAAACAACTTTATGGTAGTGACATCGCTAGCTGTAAGTTTTTAAAAATCTCCATATTTACTAAAAAAATCCTTGCCGGGAAACCGGTCGGGGTTTTTCTGGTAAAAGATAAAATGTGAAAGGAATTTGCCTAACTTTCATTAAAAATTTTCGATGAAACGATTTGATATTTTTAAAAGATACTTAGGGCAGCAGATTTATACAGCCAAAGAAGAAAATGAGTGGGAAACATACGGGGAGATAAAAGAAGGCGTTATCTTCAAAGGATTCAATCTATGGATTCTTGGGTTTGCGATGATTATTGCCTGTATTGGCTTAACCACCAATTCGGTAAGTGCAGTAATTGGAGCAATGTTGATTTCACCGTTGATGGGTCCGGTTATAGGTTTTGCATTTGGATTGGCAATCAATGACAGAAACCTGAGAATCGAAGGAATTAGAAACTGGATAAAAATGACTTTAGTAAGTCTTGCTTCTGCAACTTTATTTTTCTTTGTTAATCCTTTCGACCATTCGACGCAATTATTAGAATCTTTTCAAAAAGCATCAATCTTTGATATTTTCCTTGCGTTTTTTGGTGGAATGGCGGGCTTCATTGGAATTGTAAAAAAAGAAGGCATAAAGATTATTGCCGGTGTAGCGATTGCTACAGCTTGTATGCCGCCACTTTGTACAGCAGCATACGGTATTGCACATCTTGATTTTAAATATTTTATCGGAGGATTTTATTTTTATTCTATTAATTGTCTTTTCATCGGTTGGGCAACTTTTTTATTGTCGAGGTATTTTAAGTTTTCACGGATAACCAAAGAAAAAAGAACAGTGAAAAGTGTCATATTATGGGATTTGTTATTAATCGTAATGTTAGTTCCTGGTATTTGGATTGGTTATCAGAAATGGAAAATAGAAGAAGACAGCCCACGACAAATGACAGATTCTGAAAAAATCAGCGCATTGGAAAAACGGATAGAAAGGTTGGAACGAAATGTCAACAAAAATTAGACTTAAAAAAATTAAAAATTACTATATGCAGCAAGATGAAAATTCTGCACAGGACTTTCTTAATCTTATAAAAAAATCAAGACGAGGAAAATTCAAAATCTACATCGGGATGAGCGCCGGTGTTGGAAAAACCTATCGTATGTTACAAGAAGCCCACTCTCTTTTAGCAAGTGGTATTGATGTGAAAATCGGATATATAGAAACACATCAACGTAAAGAAACTCACTCCCTTTTGGACGGGCTTCCCATTATCCCGAGAAGAAAATTATTCTACAAAGGCAAAGAATTAGAAGAACTCGATGTTCAGGCTGTGATTAATCTTCGTCCGGAAGTTGTGATTGTGGATGAATTAGCTCATACCAATATCGAAGGAAGTAAAAACGAGAAACGTTGGCAGGATGTGATGGATATTCTGGATTCCGGAATTAATGTAATCAGTGCAGTTAATATTCAGCATATCGAAAGTCTTAATGAAGATGTTAAACAGATTACCAATATCGAAGTTCAGGAGCGTATTCCTGACAATGTTTTGGCCCAGGCAGATGAAGTTGTAAATATTGACCTTACCTCTGAAGAATTGATTGACCGTCTAAAAGCAGGAAAAATCTATGAAAATTCAAAAATCAATTCTGCGCTCAATAATTTTTTTAAATCTGAAAATATTCTTCAGCTCCGTGAATTAGCTTTGAGAGAAGTAACGTCGCAGGTGACGAGAAAAGTGGAAACTGAAGTTACGATTCATAAGTCCGTCAAGAAAGAAAAGTTTCTGGCTTGCATCAGTTCCAATGAAAAAACGGCTAAAAATGTGATTAGAAAAGCATCTAGACTTGCCAATTATTACAACAGCCAATGGTATCTGCTTTATGTGCAAATCCCACGTGAAAGCTCAGACAAAATTCCTTTGGATAAACAAAGACATCTCATCAATAATTTCAAAATGGCTACAGAATTGGGTGCTGAAATTATTAAAGTTGAAAACACCAATGTAACAAGAGCTATAATGGAACAATGTGAAGAGCGGAAAATCACAACCGTATGTATTGGCAAACCACACCTCAATCTTTTTAAGATTATCATTGCTACCGATACTTTCAATACTTTGCTTAATAAATTGTCACAGGAAAATATAGATCTAGTAATTTTGTCCTAATGAAAATAAAAACCAAACTCAATATAGGTGTCGGTCTGCTTTTTATGATGATATTATTGTTATCAATCTTAAGTGGTTGGTATATCAATCAGCTTAAAAAAGATACCAATAACATTCTGAAAGCAAACTATAATACGCTTCAATATTCCAGAAATATGCTGTTGGCTTTAGAGGAAATTAATTCTGACCCATTAGCATTCAGGGTTTTTGAAAAACATCTCAAACAACAACAGGAAAATGTGACCGAGCCTGGTGAAAAAGAATCAACAGATAATGTTGCTATTCATTTTAAAGCTTTGAAAAAAGATTCTGCCAATCTTGGACTTCAAACCTCTATAAGGAAAGACCTTGCTGAATTGATGCAAATCAATATGAGCGCCATTGAGCACAAAAGTACAGTTGCAGATTCGACGGCAAAAAATGCGATTATTGTGATTTCGACTGCAGGAATGGTGTGCTTTATTATTGCTTTTATTTTAATGGTTAATCTTCCTTCAAACATTGCAGATCCGATTAAAAGCCTTACTGAAAGTATCAAACAGATTGCGAATCAAAACTATAAAGAACGGGTACATTTCGAAAGCCGAAGTGAGTTTGGAGATTTAGCCAATTCATTCAATACAATGGCGGAAAAACTTCAGGAATATTCTGAAAGTAAGCTGGATAAAATCATCAGAGGAAAAAAACGTATCGAAACCTTGATTGATAATATGCACGACCCAGTTATAGGTATTGATGAGGATAAAAAAGTTCTTTTCGTAAATGATGAAGCTTTGAAGATTACAGGACTTAAGAAAGAAAATTTTGTAGGAAAATTGATTCAGGATGTTGCTGTAAATAATGATTTGGTAAGAGATATCATCAAAGAAATGATTGTATCAGATAAAACAAATTCGGAAAAAGAAACGATGAAAATCTATGCTGACGGAAAGGAAAGTTATTTTGAAAAAGAAATTGTTGACATCAATATTATTCCGACAGGAGAACAACAAAGTCGTTTTATTGGTCAGGTTATTATGCTTAGAAACATTACGCCTTTCAAAGAACTGGATTTGGCTAAAACTAACTTTTTGGGAACGGTTTCCCACGAATTCAAAACCCCGATTTCTTCTATACAAATGGGATTGCAGCTTTTAGAAAACGAACAGATTGGAAGTCTGAATAATGAGCAGAAAAACCTTGTTAACGGGATTAGAGAAGATTCAAGTCGCTTATTAAAAATAACAGGAGAATTGCTGAATATTACACAAGTTGAGAGTGGCTCTATCCAACTTAATATGAAAGAATCAAGCATTAATAAAATTATTGAATACGCCGTCGAAGCCAATAAATCTTCTGCGGAACAAAAACATATTCATTTCAAAATCGATGTAGAAAAAGGTTTGTTAACAGTCTTGGCAGACAATGAAAAAACAGCTTGGGTTCTCAATAATTTGCTGTCAAATGCCATTCGTTATTCTTATGAAAATTCTAATATTAAGATTACTGTCAGAAAAGTTGAAGATAAAATTCAATTCTCTGTTACAGATACCGGACAGGGAATTGCGCCTCAATATTTATCCAAAATCTTTGACCGCTATTTCCGAGTTCCCGGAAGTAAAAAAGAAGGAACAGGTTTGGGATTAAGCATCAGCAAAGAATTTATTGAAGCTCAAGGCGGAGAAATTACGGTAAAAAGTGAGTATGGAGCGGGAAGTACATTTACCTTTGATTTGAAAGGATGATATGGATGGCAAAAAGCCGTTTGATTATGAAAAAGAGTAAAAGTTTCTTTTAAAACCCCTGCAGGTTGTGGTAGGTGATAGTGGCTATTGCACATCAAAATGATCTCTAAATTAGTATTTTTGAATTGTACTGGAAATGGGAATCTACAACTTTTCTACAAATATATCATCTATAATAAAGTTCCCAAAATCTTATCTATAAGTTCTTTATAATTTACTTGATTGATATGAATCACAAAATTGATGTTGGTTTTCTATGGAAAATAAATATATATTTGATTCGATAACTTCTTTGTGGTTTTTTAGTTTTTTCTTGAATCTTTGCAGTTATTACTAATGTTTTTATAATCTCAAGTATTTGATTTAAAACGTTTTGTGCAATATTTTTAAGTATTTTTTTGTCTCATATTTGTACCATATAAATATAAAATATTGATTATCAGATATTATTATTTTTGAAGAAGTAAAATAATTATCGATTAAAACCGATTAATAATAATCATAAAAACGCTGTAAACGTAATGTTTACAGCGTTTTTTAATTTTAAGGGATTTCTGATTGTAAGTGTTTTTAAACATTTGTTAGTATATTTTTTTATCACATTTGTACCTTGCGTTATTTGGATATGATGTGCGTCGTATCAGGTCTTAATCGGTCTTATTTTATCTTATAGGATGTGTAATAAACCAAGTTTGAGTATTAATGGGTTTTAGTAAATTAAAAATACCTAGAATATGTGAACATTGTTCAAAACCCTTCGAAGCAGAGACAGTCACAAATCTCTTTTCTTCTTTTTCTTGCGCAAATAAGGAAGGAAAAGAACGCAAAAAACAAGAGAAAGTTCAGAAAGAAACTGAAGATTTGCTTTTAAAATATTCCAATAGCATTGCACAGACTCAACCACGCGAATTTATCACTGTTTTAGAAGCAACTGTTATGTTCGGAATATCATAGGACACTATTCACAGAAAGCTAAAAAGAGGACTTACTTCCGGTGAAAATCTTGGAGTAAGATTAACTCGTGTAAAGAAATCAGATTTGGAAGCATTATTTGTTGGTATATAAACACCTTCTGTAGAAAAAAAGACACAAGATTCCGACCAAGAAGGTTGGGGTTTTCTTGTATGCGCCTAAAGATCTCATTGTTAAAATTTTTGACGCACTATGAGAGAGTTATTAAAAACCAAAGTCACCTTGCGTCTACGGAAAGCGGAAGACCGCAAAGAATTAGCGAATATTTGAACAAGAGAGTTACAACAAGTCTATTTGATAAAAAGAGACCAGCAAGAACAAATGCGGAATCTATATCTTTTATACCTAAACGCGACGACAACGGTATAATTATTTATAAAAGTGAAGCCGAAAGAGAAACAATGTTTTATGCAGATTCAGTAAGGAAATTAAGACAAAGAGAATACGACAATATTGAGCTTTATAATGAGCTCGACCAAATTCAGGCAGAACAAAAAGAAAAATCACAGGTAAATTTTGTTAAATATTTCGAAGGTTTAACTAAAAAGTGTCACAAATACAGTTCTGAATCCATTAGAATTAATTGGGACATTATCAAATTGTCTAAAATATTCCCCGATATTCTGTCTAAAAAAAACGTTTAGATTAAATTAAAATAGTTAAAGTGTATTTAAAACTGAAACTTTCGAACATTTTTTTCATTAAATACAGTCTAATTTTTAAACAAATTTATATTATGATTTACGGATAAATCATAATAAGTACCGCCAAGCAAATCATTGAAAACCAGAAGCATGAAATCAACAAGTTCTGCGAATGAAGTGAAATGCGCGTGAACAAATGGATAGAAGAAACCATCTCCGGATCTAAAAATGTGGACGAGCTAAAACTGGGCAAATTCATCAAAAAAATGAAGCAAGGCGATATACTTATTTTTTCGGAACTTTCAAGATTAGGCAGAGATCTCCTGATGCTAATAGGCATTCTAAATAAGTGTATGAAACTCGGCGTACAGGTTTGTACAATAATAATCAACTACAGGCTGAGCCGTGACATTAATTCCAAAGTGTTGTCTTTTGCCTTTGGTTTGTCGGCAGAAATTGACAGGATTTTAATCTCCCAAAAAACGAAAGAAGCATTAATTAGATAAAAAGCCGAGGGCGTAGTGCTTGTTCATGCAGCTGGACGGAAGTCTTCCAAAACAAAACTTACCGGTCAGTAAAAAAGAAGATCAGAACCTCTGGCTAAACGCGTTTCACATTTGCCATTGACAGAATCCTCGGTGCGCATAGATTTACGGTGGCGAAATTAATCGAAGCCCCAATTTTCATAGGGGCTCCAAATTTCTGTTTTATATGGGAGGAATTTAAGAATATAATTAAATTTGCTTTACCTAACTTCCCCTTTCCCTCTTTTCATAAGCATATACCCAATTCCCAGACCAAGAATAATCGCGCCCACCGTCTTTGTCTTTTTGGACGGCACCGGGAGCATTGTTTCTCCATAAATTCGGTGCGGTTCTTTGGACGGATAAAGAATATTGCCGTTGTCCGGCTCTGCATTTTTGACCTTCATCATCAGGCGCATTCCTGCGGACGCGGTGTTTACAATGGTTTTAGGGAAAAGTCCGAACGCCGTCTTAATGAAGTAGGACATAAAATCCGGAAACTTATCTTTTTGCGGATTTTTTGCCAATTTTATGATTTCCCTTGCGGTATCGCGGGGATCTGCAGCGAAAGGCGGTATTTTAAAATCTAAACCTGAATATTTTGCTGAATGCATATTTCCCGTAGATCTTTGAATTTGGGGATAAATATTGCAGATGTGGATATGAGGCTCATTGGAAATTTCGCCCTGAAGACCGTCCATCATCGTCTTGATCCCCGCCTTTGTAGCCGAATAAACTGCACTATAGGGCGCTGGCATAAAACCGCCAATGGAGACATTATTGATTAATACGCCATCTTTTTGAGTTTTAAAAATCGGCAGAACACTGTAGGTACAGTGGATATAGCCCAAAAGATTGGTCTTTACGGTTTGCTCGTGGATTTCCATTGGGATTTCCTCAAATTTTCCGCTTGCCATAACGCCGGCGTTGTTCACCCAAATATCTATCCTGCCGTTAAATTGCTTGGCCTGTTGCGCAAGATTTTCCACCTGCCGCGCATCGGAGACGTCCGTCTGAATACCCACGGCGGACACTTCCAGATCGTGGCAAAGTTTCACCACTTCATCCAGCCCCTCCTTTCCGCGCGCCGCCACCACTATGTTGCAGCCTTCCAACGCAAATGCTTCCGCAGTTGCCCTTCCTACGCCACTCGATCCGCCAGTAATTACTACGGTTTTTCCCTTCAGGGAAAATTGGTCTAATGCTTTCTTCATTGTTTTCAATTTAAATTTTCAGTTCGCCCTCTATACCGCCATCGTTATTTTTAGAACCAGTCACCGCAGCAAAAATCATTTTAGCCATCGCCACCACTTTATTTTCCTTGGTTTCATAATAATAACCGTCCGAAGCCTTCACGCCAATTACGGAAATCCTCGGATCGTCCTTGCCCTCAAACCACGCATTGGCAAAGGAGTCCCAATATTTTTCAATGAGCTCTTTATCCTGAGAAACTTGGGCATGACCTTTCACAAAAATATATTCGTAAGCCGAATTATTAAGGAAATAAAGTTCCACATAATCATCCGACTGTATCTCCCGTTCTTTTTGGCTGTCTATCGCGCTCAAAAACCAGAGAACGCCGTCTTCGTCCACCTCTTGCAGCGCCATCGGGCGGGAATGTGTTTCGCCATCAGGTGATTTTGTGGTAAAAAAGCAGATTCTAGCCGCTTCTGCCAAATTTTTAATCTTTTCGATTGCCGCAGTACCCTGTAAGTCTTGTTGCGGAGATTGTGCCTGTCCCATAATTTTTACTAGTTATTTGATTTTATTTCACAAGAAACATCAAAAATTATACGACTGATTGCTTAATCGCGAAACTTATGATTTATTTAACATTTTAAATGATTCTAAATTCTGAAACGGCTTGTTATTTGAATGATGAATTTATAAATAACACAATGCAGAACTATATAAAATATACCCCAGAATTTGACGAATTGAATGCTGAAGAGCAGCAACTTTTGGACGAGGCTGTGTTTTCTATAAAGGAGGCCGTTGCGCATTCCGAAGAACTAAACGGGCGCAAGACGAGGAATTTTCACGCCAAGACGCACGCAGGAATTGTGGGAAATTTTACTGTTATTACCGAAAATGAAACACTAAAAAAAATCAATCCGTTTCCCTCCGAAGACCTTTCTGTTTTAGTGCGGTTTTCCAATGCAGAATCCAAGATTTTAAGCGATAAATTAAGTCTTCCCGCATTTGGAATGTCATTAAAAATAACCTCGGAAAAAGGCTTTGAAAGCAATTTCCCGCTTGTGAATTTTCCGATATTTCCTACCAATTCCGTTACGGATCTGCTAAAGGTGGTAATTGCCGTAAACCGTGTAAACATAGACGAGGAAAAAGACCGCGGCAAGTTAATGGGAACGCTCGATGTAATGGCGAAATTTTCAAAACTAACCATTCACGCCGGCTTTCTTCCAATGCTGAATGTCATTAAAAAAGCAATTTCAATAAAGAAAGATTTCGTGCTGAATCCTATTTATCACTCCATTGGATGTTACCGTTTTGGAGATTTCGTATGTAAATTTCGCATGGTTCCAAAAGTCAGTTATTCAATCGAAAAATTTGGCGAGGCGGAGCAACAGGAAATGCTTAAAGCGGTAATGACGGAAAACACCGTGGAATTTATACTCCAAATTCAGCTGTCAGAAAATACCGACGAACAGCCAATCAACGACCTTATGGAAGAATGGCCCGCTGAAAAGTTTGAGGATTTCGCGCTGCTGTATTTCCCTATTCAGGAAGTAATTGATTCCAAAGACCGGGGGTTGGAAAAAATGAATTTCTCGCCATTTGAAAATCCCGAAGGCATGTTGCCCGTCGGGAAAATCCAACAAACAAGGCTGAAGGCTTATAAAGCATCTTTTGAGGCGAGAAAAAAATTTAACACTTAAAAATTTCCTTCTTTATAAACATAAAACATTCTGCATTTTTCGGTATGTTTTCAGTATCGAGACCGGTAAATTTACTGAAAGCAGGTAATAATGTTTGATTTTCTGTAAGGGAAAACACGGCAACCGGAGATTTTTTATTTTGCTTTTAAAGATAATTGCGGGGTGAGTGTGTTCCGTGATTTGGAAGTGTGGATTTTTAATACAAGATCATAATATAACTTTTTTATAAACTATTATTATTAAAATTTTGTTTCACAAAAACTTAATTTCTTTAGTTATTTTTTATTGATAATAAGACGATAAGCGTGATGGAGTCTTCAATTTAGAATCATTCTTGTATTATATCACGCTTATTTTTATACATTTGCATGGTAATGCGTAAGTTTATAGCCATATTTTTTGTATCACTTTACCTCATTGCTTTTACAGAGGCAAAGCAGGTGCTGAAGTTACCGGATTTTGTCGAGCATTTTGTTGCGCACAAACTGAAAGACCATAGCACTACACTTTATTCTTTCATTAAGATGCATTATCTCGATGCCCCTGTGAAAGATGCCGACTATAAGCAGGATATGAAATTACCGTTTAAAACTATCACCTATGTTTCAGGACCAGTTTTTATGGTAAATTCTCAAAAAATTCCTGAAATTCCTGCCATTATTTCTATAGCGAAGTCTTTGCAAAAAACCAACTTCTTCTATACGGAACCTTTCACGGATTCCGCACTTTCTCCTGTTTTCCGTCCTCCCGTTTTAGGTTAAATTATAGATTTTACGCCCAATTTATGTAAAAATTTGGGTGCCATATTCTGTTTTTTAACTTAAAATCTTTCAAATGAATAATGCTCATTTGCATTTGGTAGTCAACCATTTGCCAATCATATTCCCAACTGTAGGGATCATTCTACTTTTGATCGGAATTTTTATAAAATCCGATACCTCAAAAAGAAATTCTTACCTAGTTTTTATTCTCGGTGCAGCTGCCTCTATGGTTGCGATGGCTACAGGCGAAGGCGCCGAAAAAGCGGTAGAAAACCTTCCCGGAATTTCCCGACAACTCATTAAAATTCACGAGGAATCCGCCGAACTATTCGCAGGGCTTTCATATGTTTTGGGTTCAGTTTCTGCCTTGTCCTGGTTCGCAGATTCTCGCAAATATTCTTTCGCAAAATTTCTGCCTTTTGCGGTATTGTTGTTGAGTCTTGCCACGATGTTTTTCGCCCAAAAAGTCGGGACAGTAGGCGGAGAAATTCGTCACACAGAAATCCGTAATAACACCGCCTACCAAATCATTAATCAAAATACTGAAAATGGTGGCGAGGCAGGCAAAGACCAAGACGATTAACGCTTATTATTTAATTCAAATTCAACTTTTTACAAAAATTTTATGCTTAATAACATCATAGAATTTTCCATAAAAAACAAATTCATTATTATTCTGATGACTTTGGCACTGATTATTTATGGAATTTTCGAAGTCAAAAAACTTCCGATTGATGCTGTTCCGGACATTACCGACAATCAGGTGCAGATCATTACCGTTTCGCCGAGTTTGGGCGCTCCCGATGTGGAACGCTTCATTACTTTTCCGCTCGAGCAGGCCAATAACAACATTTCGGGGATCAAGCAGATGCGCAGTTTTTCGCGTTTCGGTTTGTCGGTTGTAACAATAGTTTTTAACGACGATGTGGATTTGCATTTGGCGCGACAGCAAGTAGCGGAACGCCTGCAACAAGTTTCCAAAGATATACCACAATCGCTCGGTAACCCAACTATGGCTCCTATTACTACCGGTCTTGGCGAAATTTACCAATATTCTGTGCGCCCCAAAAAAGGCTACGAACACCGCTATAATGCGATGCAATTGCGGACGATTCAGGATTGGGCAGTTCGTAGGCAATTACTTAGTACTGAAGGCGTTGCCGATGTTGCGAGTTTCGGTGGCGATTTAAAGCAATATGAAGTCGCTGTAAATCCTGCCGCTCTGAAATCTATGGGTGTCACGATGGCGGAAGTTTTCGATGCGCTAGCCAAAAATAATCAAAATACAGGTGGAGCCTATATAGAAAAAGATGCTAATGCATTGTTTATCAGAACAGAGGGATTAGTCGAAAAGATTGATGATATTGAAAATACAGTCATTAAAAATCTGCAGGACGGCACACCGATTTATATTAAAAATATCGGGAAAGTGCAATACGGAAAGGCAATTCGCTATGGTGCAATGACTTACAACGGTGAAAGTGAAGTTGCTGGTGCTGTGGTGATGATGATGAAGGGTGCAAATTCCAACGAAGTGATTGCGAAAGTGAAATCCCGCATTGAAGAAATCCAGAAAACCCTTCCCGAAGGCGTCAAAATTGATGTGTTTCTTGACCGCACCAAGATGGTGAACAATGCAATCGGCACCGTGAAGCACAATTTGATGGAGGGCGCGCTGATCGTGGTCTTCGTATTGGTGCTTTTTTTGGGGAATTTTCGCGCGGGATTTTTGGTGGCGTCCATTATTCCTTTGGCGATGCTTTTCGCGATTATTATGATGAATATTTTCGGCGTATCGGGGAATTTGATGAGCCTCGGCGCACTTGATTTTGGGCTGATTGTGGATGGTGCCGTAATTATCGTAGAAGCGATTCTGCACCGGCTTCAGCCTATGAAAACCTTTAACAATCAGAAAATCAGCCAACAGATGATGGACGGCGAAGTTTATACTTCGGCTTCAAAAATGATGAATTCCGCAGTTTTCGGGCAAATCATTATCCTTATTGTTTACTTGCCAATTCTCACATTGGAAGGCATTGAAGGAAAAATGTTCAAACCAATGGCGCAGACAGTTATTTTCGCACTTTTAGGTGCATTTATCCTCTCGTTAACCTATGTTCCGATGATGAGTTCGCTGTTTTTATCTAAAAAAATTACGGACAAAAAGACTTTTTCGGACAAAATGATGGCTAAATTAGAGGCTGGTTACGATAAATGGCTTTCAAAAACCCTAAACATTCCCAATATCATATTTTTCAGCATTGTAGGACTGTTTTTCATTGCCGTTTTTGTGATGACGAAGTTGGGTGGCGAATTTATCCCTACGCTTCCGGAAGGCGATTTCGCTGTAGATACAAGGGTTTTGCCGGGAAGCAACCTCAAAACTTCGACCGATGCAATTTTAAAATCGCAACAGGTTTTACTAAAAAAATTCCCGGAAATCGAAAAAATTGTAGGCAAAACCGGAAGTTCCGAAATCCCAACAGACCCGATGCCGATTGACGCGAGTGATATGATGATTATCCTAAAGCAGCGCAACGAATGGAAATCTGCCAAAACCTACGACGAACTCGCCGAAAAAATGACCGCCGAACTCAAGAAAAATATCATTGGCGTCACTTGGTCCTTTCAATATCCCGTCGCAATGCGTTTTAATGAATTGATGACGGGCGCGAGGCAGGATGTGGTTTGCAAAATTTATGGCGAAGACCTCGATACTTTGAAGGTTTATGCCGAAAAATTGGGCGCTATTTCCAAAAAAATTAATGGTGCGCAGAATATATATGTGGAACCTATTTCCGGCATGCCACAGATTGTGATCACCTATAACCGGGCCGCGCTTTCGCAGTATGGCTTGAATTTGGGCGATGTCAATACCATTGTGAATACCGCCTTCGCAGGCCAGTCCACAGGTTCCGTGTATGAAGGCGAGAAGAAATTTGATTTGGTGGTGCGTCTGAATGGCGACCAGCGGCAGAATATATCAGATGTGAATAACTTGCTGATTTCCACATCCTCCGGAACGGAAATTCCGTTGAGCGCCGTGGCAAATGTGGAACTGAAGGAAAGCGTGAACCAGATTCAGCGCGAAAATGCACAGCGCAGAATCGTCGTCGGCTTCAATGTACGCGATCGAGACATACAGTCTACCGTGCAAGATTTGCAGAAAAAAGTGGATGCCGAACTCAAACTTCCAACAGGATATTCCGTGACTTACGGCGGAACTTTCGAGAATCTGCAACAGGCAAAATCCCGCCTCTCTATTGCCGTTCCGGTGAGTTTATTGCTGATTTTGCTGATGCTCTATTTCGCCTTCAATTCCGCGAAATACGGACTACTGATTTTCTCGGCGATTCCACTTTCAGCGATCGGCGGAATCCTTTCTCTGTGGATTCGCGGGATGAATTTCAGTATTTCGGCGGGCGTTGGTTTTATCGCACTTTTTGGTGTAGCGGTTTTAAATGGAATCGTCCTTGTGGCAGAATTTAACAGGCAGAAACAGAACAATACCGACCTAAAAAGTGCTGTAAAATTAGGCAGTATTTCAAGATTGAGACCTGTTTTGATGACGGCTTTCGTGGCATCGCTCGGTTTCTTGCCGATGGCAATTTCAAGTGGAGAAGGTGCCGAAGTCCAGCGTCCGCTTGCAACGGTGGTAATCGGCGGACTTTTGCTCGCGACCTTCCTCACGCTGTTCCTGCTTCCGGTAATGTACATTTGGTTTGAAAAGCATTGGAAGCTCTCTTTCCCCAAAGCGGAGAAAACCGATTAAATTTTGTAGATAATTTTTTTTGAGGTTCAATAATTTAAATTAAATAACCAGTTGTGCATTTAGAAACATAAAATAATTTTCGACTTTTAAGAAATTTGTATTTCTTATATAAACAAAGTGCCTTTCTGTATGTTTTAAAATGAAGATAATGCATTATAAATCACTTTTTTTTCACTATGGGATAATGAAGTAAACGCAATATCAGACAAAGGATTAAACAAATTTTTCTTCTGTTGAAGGCAAACAAACGCATTAACGATTATTTTCGAAAAACAAAACTACAAATGCATAAAGGGATTAAATAATACAATTGTCATTTATTTTTAAAATCCGTGTAAAACTGTGAAATCCGTGAGGATAATTTAATTTAAAGCCTCAATAACTTTAAAATTTTTTAAATGAAAAATTCAATAAAAATAAAAACCCTACTTATTGCCACAATCGTTTTGCAGATTTTCCCCATTTTAAGTGAAGGTGGACTTTTTGCCCAAACGCCCATTTCCCTTCAAAATGCTATAGATAAGGCAATGCAGAACAATTTAGATGTGAAAAACGGCCAACTGAAAATTGACTATCAGGATAAAATGAAAAATTCCTACCGCGCCATAGATCCGCTGAATATTTCGGTCGAGTTTGGACAGATGAACTCTGTGTATGCGGATAATAAATTATCTGTATCTCAAATGGTTAAGCTCCCAAAATTCTACAATGTGCAGAAAATAGTGTTGGAAGAAGAGTGGAAGAATGCCGCGATTGGTTTGGATATTAGAAAATGGCAGTTGAAGAAAGAAATTGCGCTGATTTACAACAACTTGAGTTATCTCGATGAAAAGGAAAAACTGCTGAAAAAAGCCGACAGCATTTATTCCAACTACTACCGCCGTGCAGAGTTGCGCCTAAAAGCGGGCGAAAGCAATATTTTGGAGAAAACCACCGCCGAAAACTACCGAAGCCAAGCAGAAATACAGTTGCAGAGCATTCGGAAAGACCGCGAGATTTATCATTATCAGTTTAATAATCTGATCAATTCGGGTGAAAATTTTACCAATGAGAGCAATGCTTTTTTCAATCTGAATTTCAGTCCTTCCAATAATGATTTCGGTACCAATTTATTTCTTTTAAAGCAGTTGGAACAGCAGAAAAATATCGAAAACGCAAGATTGGAAGCCGAAAAAGCCAAACTGCTGCCGAGTTTCAATTTTGGGGTCAATTCGATGACGATGAAGGGATCGGGCGCCGACGGAAAGGATTATGACTATTCCAAACGCTTCCACAGTGCCATGGTGGGTGTGGCTTTGCCGGTATTCAATTCCGCACAAAAATCCGTGATAGAAGGGCAAAAAATAAACCAGCAGCTGGCGGAAAGCAATTATGATATTGCACAGAAAAAATTGAAGAACCAATACGTCCAAAACCTCGGCGAAATGCAGAAAATGCAGCGCGAGGTAGAATATTACAAAACAAAAGGCCTCGAAAATGCGCGCACAATAATGTTCACGGCGAACCTACTATTGAAGGAGGGCGAGACGAATTATTTGGAGTACTCCATTTTAGTAAACCAGTCTTTGGAAATTCAGAACAAATATATCGATGCCCAGAAAATCCTCAACGAAAAAATTATCGAACTCCATTCTTTAACCAATAAATAATAGGACAATAAATTTAACGCAAAGGGGCAAATTTTTATTAAAATTAACCTGCAAAATAAAGGCCCAAGTCTGAAAGCAGGCGGCAATTTCCCAAACTTAAAATTGTTGGCTTCTCCAATTTGTACCTTAAAGGCGGTTGGAAATGTATATTTTTTTTCCCTTTGTGTTAAAAATCCAAGCATAACGAATAGATAAAATTTTATGAAACATTTAATCATACCCTTCCTCACCATTACCTTATTTCTCTCCTGTTCAAAAAAGGAGGACACCACGGAAGAAAGATCCGCCATTTCCGCAAACGGCACACAAATCACGCTCACCGCATTGCAAAAGAAAAACGCGGGCATAGAGGTATCCATGCTGAATAAAAAGAATATTGCCAACAAAATTTTACTGAACGGCACGATAGATGTGCCACCGCAAAGTATGGCGAGCATCTCCTCGCAACTCGGCGGCGTCGTGAAGTCGGCGCGCTTTATGCCCGGAAATTATGTCGCGCGCGGACAGACTTTGGCAATTATCGAAAACCCCGAAATGGTGCAGATTCAGCAGGATTACTTGCAGGCAAAGGAGAATCTTGGCTTCGCGCAAAGAAATTCCGAACGCCAAAGTTATCTGAATAAATATCAAGCAGTCTCCACAAAACAGGCGCAAATGGCGCAGACCGAGGCACATAACCAAAACATTGCGGTGCGCGCTTTGGGTGCAAGGCTCTCGGCGATAGGGGTAAATCCAAATTCCGTTTCCGCGGGGAATATCCGGAGAACCATTGTCGTTACTTCGCCCATTTCGGGCTATATTTCCAAAGTGAATACCAATGTAGGTCAGTTTGTGGCGCCTGCCGAAATCCTTTTCGAGGTGGTAAACACTGGCGATTTGCATTTGGCGCTGAAAGTCTTCGAGAAAGATTTGGACAAAATTTCCGTGGGGCAGCGCATTTATGCTTATACCAACAATAATCCCGGGAAAAAATTTCCCGCAACGATTATCCTGATCGGCAAAGATTTCGGCGCGGATAGAAGCGTTCTCATTCACGCGCATTTCGTAGGTTTTGATCCCGCCCTTATACCCGGCACCTTTATGAATGCCGAGGTCGAAACCGACTCGCAGGAAGCCTACGTCATTCCCGACCAGGGCGTGATTACTTGGAAAAACAAGCAGTATATCTTTGAGGAAACCGCCCCAAATGTCTATAAAATGTTCCCTGTAAATATCGGAAATTCCGAAAATGGCTATACGCAGTTGCTGAATTTTGAAAATAAATTTATCTCAAAAAAATTCGTAACAAAAGGCGCACATCAGTTACTAATGGCTCTGAAAAATGTGGAGGAATAAATTTGTGAAATTATGAAAACTGAAAAAACAATAACAATAGAAAATTATTTAGATAGCCATTACATTCACCGAAGCAATTGGCTGCGGGCGGCGGTTTTGGGCGCAAATGACGGCATTTTGTCTGTCTCGAGTATCGCGATAGGCGTGGCGGCAGCAAGTTCCACGCGCGAACCCATTTTATTGGCAACTCTGGCGGGATTGGTTGCGGGAGGCTGCGCAATGGCGGCGGGAGAATATGTGTCCGTGAGTTCGCAAACCGACATCGAAAAAGCTGACATAGAGCGCGAAAAGCAGGAACTCGAGGAATTTCCCGAGGAAGAATTACAGGTTTTGGCGCAAATCTACGAACAGCGCGGTCTGAAAAAAGAGACGGCGCAAATCGTGGCGCGAGAACTGATGGAACACGACGCTTTGGGTGCACACATCCGCGACGAATTGGGCATCACCGAAATCAGTCAGGCAAATCCTTTACAGGCGGCTTTGGCTTCGGGCGCATCATTTCTAATGGGCGGTATTTTGCCGTTTTTGGTGACGCTTCTCACGCCCGTCAAAAATATGGAATATTGGCTTTATGGTTTCACGCTAATCTTCTTAATAATTCTTGGCGCTATTTCCGCAAAAACAGGCGGCTCGAGCATCCCAAAATCCATCGCGAGGATCACCATATGGGGAACAATCGCGATGTTACTTTCTGCTGTGGTGGGATATATGTTTGGGGTGAAGGTGGAATGATTTTATCTATAAAAATCAAAAAGAATAGTTTAAGCTATTAAGCGGCTTTTTTAGCCGCTTTTTTTTAGGATTTCAGGACGAAAAAAAAATATGTAATGAACTGCAAATAAGGAAATTATAAATTTTAATCTGTTTTCAATAAAAATGAACTTTAAGCTTTCTCCGTCAGATATTTCCAGTAGCGCTTCGGCACCCATTGGATATGGAGTTTCATATTTTTACGAGCTTCTATTCCTGTTTTTACGAAATAACGCTGCCACATTTTTTGGTAGGCTTTTTCTTCGTCGTGGTGCAGGTTTTCGGAGTTCCGGAAGGCTGGCAACTGTGCTTCTTCGGGCATAAAATAATGCACTTCTGAGAAATCCCAATAAACACCGTAATTTCTTTTTAAATCAAAAATCATCCATTTCTGATCCTGGTAACGTCGCTTAAAATGGTTGGCCACTAACGGCAAAACATTGAAATCTGGCTCTATTTTGGCAAAAAATGATTCATCCTGAAGTTTTTCAAACCGCACGAAGGCCGTCACCCGGTGAGACTCTCTGCCGACGCTTTTTACGGTTTTGGCGATTGAGATTATGTCCGGATCGGCGAGGTTGTTCAGGATATCTTTTTTAGGATACAGAATACTTTGCCGCACCGCGCTGAAAATCAACCTTTCCCGGTCAGGCTTTTCAGAGAGGAAAACCATCAGAAGTTGCCGGATACCGTTTTTACCTATAGCGACTTCTAGTTTTTTCAAAACCCTTTGCGCCTTCTCACTTTCGGTATACACGGTGTGGCGTCGCTCAAAAATATTCTGCTGAAACTCCTTTTGCTCCGCCACTATTTCCGCGTCAGAAAATTTATATTCATAAATCTCGAAAATCGCTGTTAGAAGCCCATCGAAACTACCATCGTAAATTAAGTTCACCATTTTTCACGTAGAATCTTAAAAAAGTGACAGTTGTTGCGAGAACGGACTTTTCCATTTGGAAGTCATCCCGGTAAGGATTATTTGCCGGAAATTTTTATCGTCGATAAACTTGGTGTTTTGGTTGGTGGAGCCAAATTCTATGAAAAATTTTGCGCGGTTCATCGCCACACCCATTTTTTGGAGGTGTTCCGCAGAAAGTTTTTGGAAATTTCTTGCCTTTAAAATTTTCGCTACAGACTTTACGCCCACGCCGGGAATCCGCAAAAGCATCTCTTTTGGCGCTGTATTGATGTTCACCGGAAAGAAGTGCCTGTTCCGAAGCGCCCAGGCGAGTTTCGGATCTACTTCTAAATCGAGGAACGGCGCGTTGGGATCCAGGATTTCATCAGCTTTGAAACCATAAAAACGCATCAGCCAATCTGCTTGGTAGAGGCGATTTTCCCTTCGCACAGGAACTTCCGATAGAATGGAGGGCAGTCGCGAATCCTCCAGGACAGGCACATACCCGGAGTAATACACCCGGCGCATGCCGAATTTTTTGTAGAAATAATCGGCGACATTTATAATTTTTAGATCGGTCTCGCTCGTGGCGCCCACAATCATCTGCGTGCTTTGTCCAGCAGGCGCGAAACGCGGAACTTTGCGGAAAATTTTCTTCTCCTCCTTATAAAGTTGGAGTTCGTTTTTTATCAAACCCATAGGCTTTATTAGTTCCTTGTGAGATTTTTCTGGGGCGAGAAGTTTCAGCCCGGATTCGGTAGGAATTTCCAGATTTACCGAAAGCCGGTCGGCATAAAGCCCCGCCTCGCGCATCAGTTCGTCGCTTGCGCCGGGAATTGATTTTAGGTGGATATATCCGTTGAATTTATGCTGCTGCCGCAGTTTCTTGGCGACGCGCACCAGCCTTTCCATCGTGGTGTCGGCATCTTTGAAGATTCCAGAACTCAAGAAAAGCCCCTCTATATAATTTCTGCGGTAAAAATTAATGGTAAGGTCTACCACCTCCTCCACGGTGAAGGCCGCGCGCTTTATATCGTTTGACTTCCGGGAGACACAGTATGCGCAGTCGAAAATGCAGTGGTTGGTGAGTAGGACTTTCAGGAGCGAGATACAGCGGCCATCCTCGGTATAACTGTGGCAAATGCCTGAGGCGTGGCTGTTGCCCAGACCGCCGTTATTATTTTTGCGTTTTCCGCCACTAGAGGAGCAGGACACATCGTATTTCGCCGCATCCGCCAGTATTTCCAGTTTCTCTTGAACCCTCTCAAAATTCATACTGCAATTTACATAAAAAAGTGATTTTGAAACCAAATTTTTGATACAATTTGTATCAAATTGAAACAAAAAAAGGCAACCATAAAAGTTGGTCTTTTGCTGTGCAATATATCTGTCGATTTCATAATACAGATATACGGTTTATTGCACTTTTCTATTTCAAATAAATTATCCCCAAGCCTGTAAAGAAGTGCAAGAACACTAAAAATGGATTATATATGAGGTCAAAACTGTCGCAGCGCCGTCGTTCGTTTTTTTGAATTGGTAATAAAATGACGACTTATAACGGAAAATAAAATTTATGTAAAAAGTAGAACGACTGGAAAAATTAGAGGCGATCCAAAACCGCCAGACCGATCTTCAGTAAAAAGCAGAGAATTTCTTTGAAGAATGACAGCAATCCCAGCCGGATTTTCAGTAATTACTGCGTTATTATTTCGAGGGATAATGGCGCGACGATTATGACAATGTTGATTCCGAAGAATTAAAAGATATCAGCAAAGTTGTGTTTTCGCAGGATTTGGTGTATAATCTTTTGAGCGAAAGGCGGGATGTGGCGTTCAGGCTAATGGGCAATGGGCTGGATTTTTTGGAAAAATACAATCCTTTTACAACACAAAATTTTAGAGGGGTTTTGAGACCTAACTAAAACTATGCAGAAAAATAACTTTTTTCCTAAGTCTTTGTGAAGTTAATATCCATACAAGTTCAGTACAGGTCCAATATAAATCTTATAAAATAATGGAGCTATGTTTCATTTTTTAAACAAAAATTTTAATTAGTAACGAAGGAATATAAATGATTCAATACCAAATCCTAAAATAATCCAAAACATTTTTATAATAATCCTGCGCAATAAGGCAGGTATCCTGCAAGTATTCCTTCTTCGTGTGGAAGTTCTCGTATACTCCGGTGTTGAACCAATCTCTACGACTGTCATAAGTGCCGGATTTCAGTAAAAAATGGAGTTACTTAATGGGGTATTCCGTAAGCTTCCAGTTGGCTTTATTAATGATTAAATCGATACAGTAGAAGTGGTTAGCGGTCTCAATAATATCGTCAACATTTATGCTTACGGTGACACCAATCGTATTGGTTTCAAAAATGAAGCTAGTTTGCCTTCGGTGAGTTTGCTGCCCTCGATGCGAGTGGATTTATAGGTGAGATCGATCTGCGTCCGATGACAGATGCCAGATTTCAGCCTCATATCATTTTATTCCCTCAGGTGGTTTACAAGAATGTTTTTAGTGACTTTTTTAGAGTTTTCTTTTTTATTTCAAGTGAAATCTTCCGGAATATCCCAAGTTCTAGCAGTGGCGAAAGCGCCTTTTATTTTGCCGTTTTCACAGTAAATACGCACCGCTGTTCCGGAGATGTTCCATTTCTCACCAAACTCGGTTACTGATATATATTTCATATTTACAATGCCGTTATCGGAAAAATAGGATCATTTTAAATTCTAAATTCTGAGGCTTACTGATAATGTAATTTTGAATTTTTTATAGTTGTAATTTGTAATTTTATCTTTGCAAAAAGGGTGTCCAATGACCGATAAACAGCAAAACAATTACAGTTAAAAATCAAAAAAATTAAAACTGCTTTGGCTGCGGATAAGAAACGCTAGGGCGGTTTCTAAGACGACAGTCGGGGAATGCGCTATATGCCGCCTCAATATTACATAAAACTTGCCGACTGGAAAGGCGGTTTGCGGTATTTAAACTGATTTTATAAAAACTTTCCGGACGACAGCGGGTTCCCGGATCTGCTTCTCGAACTTGCGATTATATTGTTCAAATCGGGAAAAATAAAAGAGGCGGGAAAGATGATTTTCGAAGCCCTTAATTCCAATATTTATATCATTGACAAATATTTTGGGCGACCAATTGTTCCGATTGAAAAATACGAAAGCTCCAATCTCGGTCTTCCCGAATATTTGAAAGATTTTACCTACCGCACTGATAATCCTGACTTAAAAGATTTCTCCGATTGGCTAGACAATTTTACTAATAAAGAAAAATTCGTTGAAGCAATCGAAAATTTGTTAATATTCAGAAGTTGCTGCAAAATGACGACAACAGAGAAATGCGGGTATGGCTAATAGATCATGCAAGAAAGTTAGAAGTTGAATTTTGATAAAAATGTTGCCTTATAGATTATATTTTTTAAATTTCTTTTCCAACTCTAACAATATCCAAAATTTAAGATCTTCACTGAAAAAATTTATCACCGAAGACAATGTGCAGTGTCTTTTTATCGCTACCATATTTGTATCATAAATTATAACTTATTGATTTACCAATATTTTTATTTTTTAAAAGTGAAATAAGCTTGAACAACCTTCGCAATATAAAATCCCTTCGCATCAGTGGGGGATTTTTTTTGCAACATGTTAATAATTCAAATAATTATGTTTAAAATATATTGAGGTAAATAGGTTAGAAATCCACTATTTATTTTTACAATTAACACTCTATCAGTTTTTTAGGATATAGTTTAAAAATAAAATCGTACTTTTGCACTCCGAAATTCAGGATGTACTAAAACCCGAATTTATTTAAAATTTAGAAAAATGAAAAGAATTGGCGAGCACAGAAAACTTCTTGGAGTAGATAAAGATGTTACTCTTAAAGAGCTGAAAACCATCTACAGAAACACGATGAAGGATTCGCATCCGGATAAATTCGTCAATGATGAAGTTGGGAAATTAGAAGCTGAAGAAAAAAGTAAAACGATTATTGAAGCGTATCATTTTTTGGTGAGCATCAACAAAGAAACGCAGGAAAAATACAAAGAAGAATACAACGAAACCATTTCTAAAAGTAATATTGAAGATTTCGATTATGAAAAATCAATCCTGAAAATTCAACATCTTAATGGTAAAATGTACGAATACATTGGTGTTCCAAGAAATACATTCATCAAAATGGTGAATGCCGATTCGCCGAGTCGTTTTGCAAGAAGACACATTTACGGGAATTTCATTTACAGAAAATCTGGAGAAGCAATGGTTGATTAATCGACAACTATACTTTTGAGACATAAAAAAAGGCTGCCTCACTTTTGAGACAGCCTTTTTTCGTATATATTTAATTATTTATCCAAAGCCTCTTTCAGTTTAATGGCATCAGCATTAGTTGCGTCATACTCAAGAGATTTTGCGATATTCTTTTTCGCCTCCTCTTTATTAGTTTCAAACTGAGTGTAAGCTACAAAGAAATGAGCGTAAGCCAAATTAGCTTTGCTAGCCTCCAATTCTTCAGGCTTAACTAGACTAATATATTTTTGATACGAAGACGTCGCATTCGGCGTGTCTTTCAAAGACTGATACACATAACCTTCGCTATAATATGCTGGAGCCCAATCTGGAAGCGCAGTTGTTACTTTTTTCCAAGTTTCTAACGCATTCGTCCAATCCTTGCCTTCCTGATAAGCAACCGCAAGATTCACCAACGCATTATTATCTTTTGGGTTAGCCTCCACTTGTTTTTTCAAAGCTTCAATAGCTGGATTTACCTGTGGTTGTGTCATTTGCATATCTAGCGACTTTGTAACTGAAGTTTGAGCCGTTGCGTAACTTGCTGACCCGAATAATAAAATTCCTAAAACCGCATTTTTAATTATAAGCTTATTCATCTTAATTCTAATTTTAATTAATATTCGTTTTTACAAAAAGTTAACCAACAATAATAATTCCGTGACAAAGATTATATTTAGAAAACTTTAATATTTTTCTGACATATTAACCATTTTATTAAAAACTTTAATATAGTTTATAATTTTTAAGAAGCACAATTCTATTGGGGCGTGACGCTTGCCTTTGCTTAGACCAAACATCGCGTCGGTCTATGCGCAGTCGCTGTTAGTGGCGGCGGCTGCTCCGCTACGCTTAGCCGCCACCACCACTCACGAGCTCCAACAATGCGCTTCGCCCTCACGCATCCGTTGACAGATTTCTCAAAAAAGAAAAACTTTAGAAAATAGAGGTCAAATCTTACAACCCGTTTACATTTCATCAAGGGACATTTGACTACTTTTACAAACATTTCAGTACAATTTTAATCAGAATCTTAATTTCGGATTCCTATCTTTGCAATCCTAAAAAGATTATAACATGTTTTCTAAAATCGTTGTACACAAAGTTGGTAATAAAATCAATGGTGATCCGTTAATCCTTTCTCAGGAAGAGCTAGAGCTGCACGAAGATATGAAGGAGTTATTAGGAAATTATTTCCTTAACGCTTTCAAGTCCGAAGAGCAATTTCAGTTTTACAGCGACACCTATTTGGTTAACAATCCGGTGTACAGTTCGGTTGCTGAGATTTTTGAAGACAAAAACAAATTCCTTTGGGAGTCCGAAAACATTGCAAAACACCTTTACGAAGCTGCCGAAAATCCACGTGTTCAAAATGGCGAAGTATTCATCGTATTCTTTGATTCCGAAGAAGATCCAGAAGGCGGAAAAATTGACAAAATCGGAATTTTCAAAACCGAAAAAAAAGAAGCTTTCCTCAAAATATCTCCGCAAAACGAATCTTTCGAAATTGAAAGAGATTTCGGGATTGGACTTTCAAAGATTGACAAAGCGGCGCTTATCTACAATAACGATAAAGAATCTGGCTACATCTTATCCGTTGTCGACAACAACAAAAACGGTGACATGTATTACTGGTTCGAGGATTTTTTAAAAGTAAAACAACGCGATAACGATTTCTTCCACACGCAAGAGACTTTGGCGGTTTACAAAGATTATATCACCACGCAGCTTCCTCAAGAATTTGAAGTCTCAAGAGCAGACCAAGCGGACTTCCTTAACAAGTCAATTAATTTCTTCAAAGAAAAAGAAGAATTCAAATATGATGATTTCGTTAAGGAAATTTTGGTAGACGAGCACGTTATCGAAAGTTTCTCAAACTTCAAAACCGATTACGAAAACGACATGCAAGTCAGCATTTCGGAAGATTTTCCGATTAATCAATCGGCAGTTAAGAAGCAGCAGCGCCACTTCAAATCAGTTATCAAGCTTGATAAAAATTTCCATATCTACGTTCATGGCGATCGCGACAAATTAGAAACTGGACAAGATGAAAAAGGCAAATATTACCGCCTTTACTTCGATTCCGAAAAATAGTCGTAACAAATTTTTGTTTTTAACGACATATAACATAATTCTTTATGAGTTAAATAAATCAAAACATAAAACACTAACTTTGTAAAAATGTTTAGAAAAAACCAACAATATAAATCGATAATTTCCAGTTTTCTAGCTGGATTTTATTTGTTGTTGCTTGTTTTTTCGCCTTACTTACACCAGCATCATTCCGAATTTCAAGTTAACTTCTCTACTTCGAAGGAAGTAAAATTTAAGAAGAAATCAGCAGAAAAAATATCGAGCGCTAATGACTGTTTGGCTTGTCATTTTTTGACGACTAACCACAGCATCGAGCCAATCGACTTTGAATTTTCATCACTAAAAATCTTTTCGAAAAAGCAAGAGTTTGCAGTGATGCAGTCAAGCTTTTTCAACAATAATATTACCAACCTCCGCTTGCGAGGTCCTCCTGTTTTTCAGTTATAATAGCAATTAAATTCACTCCATTTGGGCTTTCCCTTTTGGATATGTTATACTGAAATTCAACTTAATGAAAACACTATTCAAACTAATGCTTCTCCTTTTGGGGACAACATTGGCCATGGCGCAATCTACGTACAAAGTAGAAGGCGTTGTGAAGGATTTCCATGACAAATCTGCATTGCGTAATGCAACAGTTGTCGTGGGAAGTCTTTCTACAAAAACGGATGCAAAGGGTAATTTCACTCTTTCGAACATCAAAGCTGGCACTTACAACATCATCGTGACACACCCAAAATGTGACGCTTATGAATCCAAATTAGACCTTAACAAAAATCTACATTTGGAAATTCTGTTGGAGCACCACACCGAAGAAATTGCGACGATTACGATACATGCTCCTCACAAATCCAAAGGCGCTATTATCATCAAAACGCTTGACAAAGAGGAGATCAATCGTAATTCTACAGAAAATCTAGGAAACCTTTTGACCAAAATCTCTGGTGTTAGCACTTTGCGAACTGGTAATAGCATTGCAAAACCTGTAATCCATGGTATGTACGGCAGTCGTATCTCGATTATAAACAACGGTGTTAAGATGGCAGAACAAGAATGGGGCGTCGAGCATGCACCCAATGTTGACATCAACAATTTTGAACACATCGATGTGATAAAAGGCGCTTCGGCGCTCAAATACGGCACAGATGCTGTTGGTGGCGTTGTCGTTTTGGAGCCTGAGATTCATAAAAAGAAAGACAGCATCAGTGGAGCGGCGAATCTTTCGGGGATGTCGAATGGTCGCGGATTTGGCTTTGACATAAAAGTTTTAAAAACTTGGGAAAATGCTTGGGCGATCAAAACCAATGGAAGCTACAAAAAGCTGGGAGATTTATCCGCACCCAATTACAATTTAATGAACACAGGAAGCGAGTTTTCGTCCTTTAATTTTACGGTTCAAAAAAATGAATTTCGACAAGGGATTTCATTTGATTATTATGTCACGAATCAAAACTTAGGGATTTTCCGAGGTTCGCATGTTGGTAATGATAAAGATTTTTATCTGGCGATGACCGCGCCAGAGCCTTTGTATATGCGAGATTTCAGTTATTCGATTGATAATCCAAGACAAGAAATCGAACATCATATTGCAAAAGTTTCGGGTTTTAAACGTTTCGAAAAATTAGGAAAAATCTCGGCGAGTTATAGTTTCCAATATAATCATCGAAAAGAATATGATCTTCGTCGTGGTGATCTCAATAGTATCCCAAGTTTGGATTTGGAACTAATCACCAATCAATTCAACATTAACGATCTATTGGAGCGCGAAAAATGGTCTTTGGAAACAGGCATTGATTTGATGTATCAAAACAACTACTCGAATCCGAAAACCCAAGCCAGACGTTTGGTTCCGAATTATGATAAATATTCGGGAGGTTTGTATTCTATTTTTAAATATAAACTTTTAGCAAAGCTAAATGTTGAAGCAGGCGCACGTTATGATGCTACCAAATACAATGTTGTCAAGTGGTATGACTACAAAGATTGGACGAATAATTATGCGCAAAATTTTTCGCAGTTTTATGTGCGAACGTATCAAAATCGTGTATTGACTAATCCGATTCTTAATTTTAAAAACTTTTCTTACAATGTTGGAATTGATTGGAAAGCCAATCCAAATTTTGGTGTGAAATTTAATTACGCAAAAGTTGAAAGAACACCCAATGTTGCGGAACTCTTTGCTGAAGGTCTACACCACTCTGCGGCGATTATCGAAAAAGGAAATATGCGTTTGCAAAACGAATCTGGGCATCAATTCAATTTGTTGATTGACGGAAAAGCGGATGTGTTGAAAGGTTTAGATTTTAGTATCAATCCGTATTATTTCATCACCCACAATTTCATCAATCAGATTCCGACGGGCATTCAGCAAGCGACGCAAGTTGGACCTTTCCCAGTTTGGGAATATCGTCAAATCAATGCAAAAATGTTGGGCGTTGATTTGGATGTTAATTTTCAATTGACAGACAACCTCATCTATCGCGGACGTGGCGCTTATCTTTATGGACAAGACACAACCACCGATGAGCCTTTGATATTGATGATGCCAACCAACTTTAGCAACAGTTTGGAATATCGACGTAAAAATTGGAACAACTTCTACGTTAATTTAGAAAACAGAAGCGTTTTAAAACAAAATCGTTTTCCGATTCACAATTCTGAAATTACATTTTATGAAAACGGTATCGAGGTCACAAAAACGGTTGATTTTAGTACGCCACCGCCAGCTTACAGCCTTTGGAATGTACAAGCAGGATTTAATTTAACAAAAAATCTTTCGGCTGGTGTAACGGTGCAGAATTTATTTAACAAAGCTTATCGCGATTATCTCAACCGTCTTAGATATTTCTCGGAAGATATAGGTCGCAATATTATTATCAATTTCAGATACAATTTTTAGTATCAAAATTTAATTAAACTTTATTAACAAATCCGTCGCGCATTTTGAAACTATTATTAAAAAATAAAATTCTGTTCTCGATACTTTTTTTTAAAAGATGATTTTGAAAAACCACTCGAACTGACGAATTTTACTTCAAAATGAAAAACGACTTAAAACAAATAAAAATGAAAAACATACTATCAATCAAAACATTAAGCACATTATTTTTATTAGCATTTATTAGCCTTAGCACCTTATCTTGTAGCCGAGACAACGACTTCGAAGCGGATGATCTTCCTCAAGAAGAACTAACCAATATCGTACTACATGTTAAGAATTTGACAACCAATAATGTTCAAGATTATAATTACAGCGTTGGATCTGGTGTTGCACCTGCAATAAAATTGGAAGACGGCAAAAGCTATGAGGTTACAGCACAATTCATGAATGGCAGCGAAGATGTCACCAGCGAGATTGAAATGGCGAAAGATGAGCATTTTTTGATTTTCAATTTTCCAAAATCAGACATCCAGTTGGAGCGTATTGACACGCCAAACAAAAACGGCTTACGTGTCGGTCTTAAAACAAAATGGACTATTGTAAAGGCTGTGAAAGATTCTTCTCCAAAATTAATAATGACATTAATCCACGAGCCAGCTTCGGCTAACGAAAACCTTAACGGAACAGCTTGGGGTGGCGTAACTGGTGGCGAGACAGACGCAGAAGCTACTTTTGGCATCACGAACTAAGATCTTAAGAATCAATTTTGTTGAAGAAAAATAATCAAAATCTTCAGTAAAATTAAAATTAACATATTTTATGAACGATTTGCTACGATTAGTCTAGGGATTAATTTTGCAAATCGCTCTTTTTTGCCTATTTTTGCCAACTAAAATTTCAATTAATTAATAATGAACGTTACAGCAAAAAACCATGACGAAGTAAGTGCATTACTTACTGTAACTTTGGATAAATCAGATTACAAAGAAAAGGTAGACAAAACTTTAATTAACTACGCAAAAAATGCGCAAGTACCTGGATTCAGAAAAGGAAAAGTGCCATTAAGCATGGTTAAAAAACAATATGAAGCTGGTATCGCTTTTGAAGAAATCAACAAGCAAATCTCTGAGGCGCTTAACGCTTATGTTAATGATAACAAATTGAGATTGGTAGGTCAACCAGTTCCACTTCCAGTTAACGAGTTAGACTACAATGCTGACCAGGTATCTGTAGCTTTCGAAGTTGGTTACGAGCCAGAATTGACAATCGATCTTTCAAAATACGAAGCGCCACACTACAAAGTTGAAGCGTCTGATAAAGAAATCACTACAAGCGTAGAAAACATGCAAAAGCGTTTTGCTGAACGTGTAGAGCAAGACAAAATCGGAAAAGATTCTTACATCGCTCTAGAAGTTAAGCAAGTTGTAGAAGAAGGTGCAGAAGGTGAGCATAACCATGCACCAAAGCACGTTACAGCTAACAAAGAAACTAAAGCAGCATACGATCTAGTTAAGTCTCTTAAAAAAGATGGATCTGTAAAAGTTTCTAAAGAAGATTTAGTAGCTAAAGAAGATCTTGCTAAAGAATTAGGCATCAACAAAGACGAACTTGAAAACATGCACCACAACGAAGTTGAGGTAACTGTTAAAGATATCTACGGTCTAGACCTTGCAGAGCTTAACCAGGAGTTGTTCGATAAAGTATACGGTAAAGACGAAATTAAATCTGAGGAAGAACTTAGAGAGCGTGTTAAAAAAGAGTTAGACGAGTACTTCCAACAAAATGCTGATGTACACTTCGTTAACAAAATTTTAGAACAAGTTTCTGAAAAAGAAGAAGTTAAACTTCCTGAAGCTTTCTTAACAAAATGGTTGTTGTTCTCTAACCAAAACATCCAATCTGAAGAGCAAGCAAAAGAAATTCTTGAAAACGAGAAAAACCAAATCAAATACCAAATCTTAGAAGGTAAGTTGATGACGCAAAACGAAATTTCTTTAGACTACAATGACGTATTGGCACAAGCTGAGCAGTTGGTAAGAAATCAGTTAGCAATCTACGGTATCCACCACTTATCTGACGAAGAAGTACAAAAATACGCGGTTGAAATGTTGAAAGACGAAAACCAAGTACGTCAAATCTCTTCAGAAGTTGGTATGGCAAAACTAAAAGACGCTATCCTAGAAAAAGCAAGCAAAAAAGAAACAGTAATCTCTCACGACGAGTTTCTTGAAGAGCTTAAGAAATAATTAAAGTTATACTTCACAAAAATCCCGATACTTACTAAGTTTCGGGATTTTTTTATTTTGGGCGTGTCCCTCGTTTCTCCAAAGCAAAAGCCAAAGCATCACCTCGGGTCGCTACGTTCGCTACAATCTTTAGCTTGCCGCTCGGACGGCTCCGCTACGCTCCGCCGCCTCGCGTCAACCCAAAGGATTTTCGCTGCCATCGCTCACGCAAAATCCGTGAACAATTGATATTTACAGAAATTAAAAAAAGAAAAAAGCATCTTAAAAAGATGCTTATAATACTTTATAAATTCATGAACAACTTCGGATTAACCGGTGTATTATTTTTATGAACTTCATAATGAAGATGTGGACCAGTAGAACGTCCAGAATTTCCAGATTTCGCAATCACCTCTCCCACTTTTACATCCTGGTTGTTAGCCACCGAAATACGAGATAAATGTCCGTAGAGTGTTGCCAGACCGTTACCATGCGAAATGATGACACAATTACCATAGCCACCTTTCTGTCCAGCAAATAAAACTTTACCAGCAGCCGCCGCAACAACATCAGAACCAAAAGCTACAGCAACATCAATCCCTTTATGGAACTGCATTTGATCTTTTTCAGCTGGAGCATTTTGACCTGCTTTTGGATCTTCCTTTAATGTTGTAACCGCGCCAGTACTATCAGTTGCAGCAGGCTTCAATGGTTTAACAGAAGCAAAAACAGTTTTATGCGGAATAGGATTTTTTCTTATTCCGAAGTTAGAAGAAATATAGCCCGAAGTCGGAACACCTAACGGTACTTTCTGTAATTTTTTTTCAAGATCTACTAGATACTGGCTATAACGATTACTTTGTTTTGATAGATAAACTTCGTTTGCCAAGCTATCTTTTGCAAGGTTTTCAATTCTTACATCCGATACGTTTTTGGAAACTAAAAATGAATTAAGATTACGAACCACTTGATCGACACTCAAAAGGTTTTCTTTTAGTTCGCGGTGATCAATACTGTCTTTTACCATGTTAATTTTCACTAGATTAACCTGATAATTTTTATCGTCTTTCTCAGAATAAAGCTTTCCGATTAGCATGGCCTGAGCAAAAACAACTACTAATAAACAGCCCAAAACAATATTAGTCTTTTTATTACTTCTCAAAAATCTCTTCATATATATCTGATTGATTATACACTAAAAAATTAAGACTGCAAAAATAATTATTTTTTATAAAACGGTCATTTACAGCCAAATATTTAACAAATTTTAATTATTTGTTAATTCTATGACATCCCTAATAACAGGTATGTATTGATTTTGCAATGATAAATTTTCATTTTAATTATATAATTGTAGCTTTGCATAAGGTTAAAATAAGTGAACAAAATGGCAAAAACAAAATCTCCTCAACTACCCAAAATAGGTGTTGTAGGAAGTGGAAGTTTCGCAACAGCAATTGTAAAAATGCTGACAGAAAACTGTAAAACCGTGCATTGGCATGTCCGTAACGAGTTTGTAAAAGGCGCAATCCAATTGCGTGGGCACAATCCAACTTATCTTCCAATGGTTAGCTTTAACATGAAGCAACTAAAACTTACTACTGATATTAACGAACTGGTTGAAGCTTGCGACATTGTTGTCTTAGCAACGCCATCCATTTATCTTGCGGCTACTTTAGAAAATCTAAGTTGTAATTATCAAGAAAAATTATTTTGTTCAGCAATTAAAGGTATTGTACCAGAATACAATGATATTGTTGCAAATTACCTTCGTGACAAATTCCAAATTGGTTATAAAAATCAAGCCGTTATTGCGGGACCTTGTCATGCGGAAGAAGTTGCTATGGAGCGTCTTTCTTACTTAACAATTGCAGCAGCAGACCAAAAAGACTCCGAAATTCTTTCCAAAATATTCTCTTCTTTCTACATTAAAGTGAACGAAAGTCAAGATATCCTTGGTAATGAATACAGCGCAATCCTAAAAAATATCTACGCCATCGGTGCTGGTATTGCTAGCGGATTGGGCTATGGCGATAACTTTATTGCGGTTTACGTTTCTAATGCGATTCGTGAGATGGAAACCTTCCTCGAAGCTGTGTATCCAGAACCTCGCGATGTTAACGAAAGCGCTTATCTTGGTGACCTTTTGGTAACAGCTTACTCATTATTCTCGCGTAACAGAAATCTCGGAAACTTAATTGGGAAAGGTTATACGGTTAAGTCTGCAATCCAATCGATGAACATGGTCGCGGAGGGTTATTATGCCACTAATGGCATCTATAGCATATGTAAGGAGAAAAAATTAAGACTTCCGATTATCAACACGATTTTCGCCATTCTATATGAAGAGAAAAATGCTGAAAAGCAATTTGCGAAGTTGACGGAAAAATTAAATTAGAATTTTTTTTAAAATAAAGATTTATAAATGTGCTTTGCTTCTCTCTGGATGAGCAAAGCTTTTTTTTGTTTCAAAAATAAAAACGTCTAAGCTTTTTAAAAATTGGTAATCTTCTTAGCTCCAACTAGGGTTAAATTATTATCCCAAATCTCTAGCCCAGATGGAGGCGGCATCCTTTGGGGTTGGAGCGAGGCGGCGAAGCGCAAGCGGAGCCGTCCGAGCGACAAGCCTAAAGATATAGCCGAGAGCGGGAAATTGCTCCTAAAAAATAAACCCGCCTTTCAAAAAAAGTTTTGAAAGGCGGGTTTTTGTATTTTAAAAACTGAATTAAAATTCAGCACTTTTGGGTGTTCTTGGGAAAGGAATTACGTCACGGATATTGGTCATACCTGTCACGAAAAGCACCAATCTTTCTAGTCCTAAACCAAATCCTGCATGTGGCACAGACCCGAACTTACGCGTATCTAAATACCACCAAAGCTCGTGCTCATCAACATGCATTTCTTCCATCTTTTGTTTAAGAACATCTAGACGCGCTTCTCTCTCAGATCCACCGATAATTTCGCCAATCCCTGGGAACAATACGTCCATCGCAGCAACGGTTTTGTTATCTTCATTCAGCTTCATATAGAAAGCCTTGATATCTTTCGGATAATCGAACAACACAACTGGACTTTCGAAATGCTTTTCTACTAAGAAACGCTCGTGCTCCGATTGTAGATCTGCGCCCCAAGCTTCGATTGGATATGCGAATTTTCCTTTTTTATTCTCTTTAGAATTTAATAAAATATCGATTGCTTCTGTATAAGATACTCTCTTGAAACGTTTAGCAACAACGTTTTGAAGCTTTTCGATAAGACCTTCTTTTGCTCTTTCTTTTTCTGGTTTTGTTTTTTGCTCTTCTGCAAAACGCTTATCCAAAAATTCTAAATCGTCTTTGCAATTTTCTAAACAATAGTTGATTACATATTTTAGAAAATCCTCAGCCAAGTCGATATTGTCCTCCAAATTGTTGAAAGCAACTTCTGGCTCGATCATCCAGAACTCAGCCAAGTGACGCGTGGTGTTAGAATTTTCTGCACGGAAGGTCGGTCCAAATGTATAAATACGCCCCAATCCCATTGCTGCAGTTTCGCCTTCCAACTGGCCAGACACCGTTAAGTTGGTTTTTCTACCGAAGAAGTCTTGTGTGTAATCGATTTCTCCTTCTTCGTTACGCGGAATGTTATTTAGATCAAAATTAGTAACACCAAACATTTCTCCAGCTCCCTCAGCATCTGCTCCTGTTACAATTGGCGTGTTGATGTAGAAGAATTGATTTTGATTAAAATATTGGTGAATTGCAAAACTCACCGCACTTCTCACTCTGAAAACCGCGCCAAAAAGATTGGTTCTAAATCTAAGATGTGCCTGCTCACGCAATTTTTCTAAGCTATGTTTTTTAGGTTGAAGAATCGTCGACTGCAATTCTTCAGTGAAGTTGTCACCAAGAATTGTAATTTTTTTTGCGATTAATTCTACTGTTTGACCAGCACCTTGACTTTCTACAACTTCGCCAGTTACTTTAAGAGAGGCAGCTGTGCTGATATTTTTGATAATGTTTTCATCAAAATTTTCGAAGTCTACAACCACTTGCAAATTATTGATCGTCGATCCGTCGTTAAGTGCTATAAAACGATTAGAACGGAATGCTCTAACCCAACCGTAAACTGTAATGTCGTGATGTAAAACTTTCTTGTAATCTGTTAAAAGATCTTTAATTGTTTGCTTTTTCATTATCAAAAATTAATGTCTGCAAAGTTATGAAATTTAAACAATTTTAGCCTATTAACTATTGAAGTAAATATTCTTTTTAATGGATTTTCCTTGACGAATTTGCCATGCCTGCTAGCAACTTGGGACATCATGCTGAGATTTTGGTAAAATTAATATTATTAAAATCATATCCAAACGCGAGATTAGATCTAAAACAATGTCTGCTGTGAAAACCCAACCGGCAAAATCAAAACCGGACTTCGCGGTTCTATTTTTAGGTAAAAAGCTAAAACTAATATAATCGGTGCTCACGGAAATCGAAACGTAATCGATAAATCAGCTGGATTTTTCATTGTTTTAGTTTTAAAAATTATAGTTTAAATGAAAAGATTAAATCAACACTCAACTTACTAAATTGATTACGATTTTTATTTCTGTACCAAAAAGCATAGGGTGTATAAGAAAAGTGTGATCCACTTGAGTAATTTTCTTAGAAATTTGTATCGAATTTAAGTTACTTTCCTGAACATTAAAAAGTAGACCGCCCATTTTCAGTAGGCTTCACAAGTAGGATTTTTTCTTGATATTTAACTGCTGTTGTTGTCGGATGTGGAAAAGCGGGCAGGAAAAGTGCTGGCATTAGCCTGTGCTTACGATCGATTTTTTCACCCCGGTTGCGCAGGCGATAATAATATTTCCAGAAACCTTCCCTGGGATGGCTCTGTGTAAGCTGTCCAAGCTTCATCATCACCGTTGAATCATCTTTCAGCGAGCGGTAATAAAAACTGCTTCTGCTTGATTTAAGTACGCGTAAAGTCTTGCCAGAATCCTTCGGACGGAGCTTATGAATCTCCATGACAATCTCCCGTTTCCGACAAGGATTTAGAGCTTTTTTTCGATAATGTATTTTGCTACGTCAAGTTCCATTGCCAGATTGGTGTACATACGCTTCAAGCGCGCATTTTCCTCTTCAAGTTCCTTCACCCGCTTATGTTCACTAGCTTCCATCCCGTTGTACTTTTGACGCGACTTGTATAAAGTAGCCGTGCTGAAACCATTTTACCTTGCCAATTCCTCGGCACTGCGGTCGCCGGCAAACTCCTTTAAAACACCTACAATCTTGGCAGGACTGAATGTGCTCTTTTTCATTGTATTAGTTACGATTTAAAGTTCATAATTTTATACTTTTAAACCGTACTGTTTTCGGGGAAGCTTACAATTTGCCTACTTATCTAAAGTATTATATGCTCGATATCAATGGGATAAAAGCAGCAACTAAAATTGATTTTTCGACAACAGAAATCATTAATATTGCTGACAACAAAGTAGGCATGTACGTCATCATTGTTAAAAATGTGAGTAAGAAAAAGAAAAAATATGTAATATATTATCTTCCAAAATAAGGAAGCGCACAAGAATTATTCGTCTTTTTTGTGATCTCCTAAGAAAACATCCATCAAGCCTTCTGGCAATTGCATTTTGATGAACTTTTCGTCGCGATTAACTTCCAAAATCCAATCTTTAATAATTGGGATAACCACATCTTTGTCCGCTAATCTTAGCATAAAATAATGTTGAGCTGTTTGGTCATTAATAGACTGAATGATACCACAAGTTTTCCCATCCTCCTCATGGATTTCGAAACCGACAACCTCGTGATAATAGAATTGTTTGCCAGAAAGTGGCGGCAAAGTAGAAAGTGGAAGATAGACATCTTTCCCAAGAACTTGATCGGCAAGCGTTTCGCTAATATTTTTAAGTAAAATATTAAGCGCGTCGGACTTGCTCCAAGATGTTTTTTCAATAAAAAAAGGAACCAATAATCCGTTGATTTCAACGAATATTGATTCCAATTTATTATAAAGTTCCGGTTGATCGGTGTCCAATTTTAGGATCACGTGACCAGCCAATCCGTGCTTACGCGTAATTCTTCCTAATAGATAACAGTCTTCTTTACGCATAATATAGGATTTTTAAGCTTCAGTGTTTTCTTCAGCAGCAGCTTCTCCTTCAGCAGGCGCTTCTGTAGTTTCTTCAGCAGGTGCATTAGCAGCTTCTTCAGCAGCCTTAGCATCAGCCTCAGCTTGTGCAGCAGCAGCTACTCTAGCTTCGTTTACTTTAACCTCAGCTTCCAAAGCAGCTTTTTTAGCGTCAGCTTTAGCAGTAGCTAAACCATCAACTTTACCTTTTACTTTAGCTTCCTTTGCATCAACCCAAGCAGCGAATCTCTTCTCAGCTTCAGCTTCGTCAAAAGCTCCCTTAGCAACACCACCTTGTAAGTGTTTTTTGTACATAGCACCTTTGTAAGAAAGGATCGCTCTTGCAGTGTCAGTAGGCTGAGCACCGTTGTTTAACCACTTAACAGCAGAGTCAACATTTAACTCAATAGTTGCAGGGTTAGTAACTGGGTTATAGATTCCGATTTTTTCGATGAATTTACCATCTCTTTTCGCTCTTGAATCTGCAACCACGATGTGGAAGAAAGGTTTCCCTTTTTTACCGTGTCTTTGTAATCTAATTTTTACTGACATATTGTTTTAATTTTTGGGATCACGTCCCGGTTAGATTTTAATAGTGTGCAAAGATAGTAATTTCTTTTTATTTGAAAATTAAATATCAAAACTATTTTAAAAAAAATTACGCCAAACTTCCCATATAGAAAAGCCCCAAACATTTTTGATTTTCCTCAATTTTTAAAGACTCTTGTAGATGATTAACCAAAGCTGGCGAACTCCAATAGCAACCAACTCTATTAGCTGTACAAGTCAAATACATATTCTGAACAGCCATAGCGGTTGCAGCAATCTCTTCCCAATCGGGAACAAGTCCACTGAACTCGCAAACGATGGAGATTACAATATTGGCTTTGCTTATTTTGAAACCAATATCTTGATATTTCTTTTCAAGGAATGTTTGCGGTGGTGTTATCGTTTTGTAGATCGATTGCAACTCTTCGCCTAAGTTCTTTTTGTCCTCACTTCTAAAGACTTTGAAGCGCCAAGGTTTTGTCTTTTTATGATTAGGCGCCAAAACTGCAGCATTAAGAACTTCTTCCAAAATATGCTCTGGGATTGGCGTATCGGTGTAATCTTTCGGAAAAACACTGCGTCTTTCTTCGATAATATGTTTTAAAATCTTTGCATTTTCCATGTTGTAAAAATACGAATAGATTTATGGTTTCAAGAATTAAGTTTTAGATTTAGCTGTTTCGGTGGCGATACCTTGATTCCAAAATTCTTCAAAAATCCTCAATCCAAGTTCGACTTCATGAGTTTCGGGATGAAATTTTAGTCCGCACCAACCTACAAATTGTTTATAATTTTTAGATATAATTGCCCATTTTCCAAAACCGTATCTTTCGTATTCTTTATAGTTTTGAAGAAAATTGCGTGCTTCATCAACATTATCAAAAGCTCTATCGCCCGTATATTTCAGGACATTTGGGTTAGCACTTAGAGCAAAAAAAGATTCGGCGTCATGGGCATTTAATTCACGAAGAAAAAACGAGAAGTTTCTAAAATAGTTTTCATACAATCAAATAATCTCCACAATTTTTTGATGGATCTTATTAAGTGTAAACTCGCTACCAACGGTTAAACCTAACATTTTTTGCGCCAAAGGACTCTCCTCCGAAATGGCATAAAATCGGTCACCATCATAGAAAAACTCTCCCAAGGATATCGAGATATAAAAACGTGCTTTATTGGTAATCACCAAAGTACCAAGTCTCACTTTTTGAGACTCAGAATTGACAACTTTCGCCATAGATTTTTGCATATCGTAAAAACCTGCTAACTGTTTTTGCAATTGATAAATTTCTTCTTGAGCTTCCTCGCGAATGCTATCATACTTTGGTGTTTTCTTGATATCGCGACTTGCTTCTATGGTAAAATCTATGAAGTTTTCTAATTTTTTAATTTTGTCTGACAAAACTTGCATCACAAAACGTCTTAGTTCACTTTTTTCATATCCAATCTTCTGCATCAACTTAATATTTAGATAAATATAATATTTTTCAAATAATCATATTTTAAAAAATACACTTCAAAAATTAGTGACATTTTATTTATTAAAAGGAAATTCCACCATACCGAATAAAACTCCCCACCAACAAAAAGCCAACGCCCAATAATGTCACTGAAATCACATGAAAAGCCATCAATGGAAGTGTTTTCGCAGAAAGTTTTGGTAAAACAAGGAAGTTAGCACTCAACGCAAACAAAATGGTTACGAGAAGAAAACCCAATTTTATGGAAATCGCTGTTTCCAAAGGATTTGCAAAATGAAACCAATTATCCCATTTAATCCCGAATTGATACGACATCCAAACGCCCGTAATCACCATAACAAGCAAAGCAGGAATTCCTATTTTCTCATATTTTCGTTCAAAATTGAGGAGAATTTCGGGATCTTTTTTCTTCAAAACTTCGGGCAAAATTCCGAAGGACAAAATCAAATGTCCACCAACCCAAATGCAAGCGCCTAACAAATGAAATATTAAAAGTAAATGATGCGACATTCTTGATATTTTACTCAAATTTAGCATTCTTTTATGTTACAATTTAGGGAACTGATAATTTTCATGGCGTCTTTTCCGGCTGTCACTAGTCATCTTGTTAAACTTGATTAAGTTCAACCAATTTTGCTTTCTACGATGTTTTAAATTTGAAATTTGGTAATCGGAAATCTTATTATTATCCGCCATCCGCAATAGGGATGGAAGCGGCATCCTTGGAGCGGAGCGAGGCGACGGTGTTACGGCGCGACGAAGGAGCAACGTAACATAGACGACCGAGCGAAGCTTCCAAGATACAGCGGACAGCCCGACCGAGATAACAAGGACTAAGCAAGGCGCGAGGATTGCCCGAAATAGAAAAAATAAATATTAAGGAAGTCGTTTTGAAATTTGGTTGTAAACGAAAATGGCTAAGCTAAAACCTGTCATATCTGCCAATAGGTCTAAGATCTCTAGCGATCGGCCGAAGCCCATTACATCTTGTAAAATTTCGGTGATCAATGCGTAGCTTAAACCTATTAGTAGGTAAGTGGACTTTTTGATATTGGGAAAGGACGCTAAAATGCAAAATCCCAAAAATCCAAAAATGCTAAAATGTAAAACTTTATCGATACCAGGAAACATGAATGAATACTCTTTGTTTTCGATGCCTGGTCGAAGTAGCATATACGTAAGAAATGCCCAATAAATGGGCATTATATATTTTCTAAATATGTTGCGATATTTATCCAACAATCGCTTGATAATCTTCTGCTGATAATAATGAAGAAAGATCTGCCCCTTCTTTTAGTTGTAACTTGATGATCCAACCATCTCCGTACGGATCAGAGTTAAGCAATTCTGGCTCGTCTTCTAGTTTTTCGTTGAACTCGATAACGGTACCTTCAACTGGTAAGAAAAGGTCAGAAACAGTTTTTACAGCTTCTACGCTTCCGAATACGTCACCTGCAGCTAAGTCATCATCTACTGTGTCAACATCTACAAATACGATGTCTCCTAATTCGCTTTGTGCAAAATCTGTAATCCCGATTGTTGCTACGTTATCTTCAAATCTTACCCACTCGTGGTCTTTGGTGTACTTTAGTTCTGCTGGTGTATTCATTACGATTTATTGTTTGATACAAATTTAATTAGATTTTCGATATGCCACAACTTAATTTTAAAAATATAAGTAATCTAAATAATAGTCAGCTCATCTTTAATATTCATAAAAAAACGCACTAGTAATACTAATGCGTTTTTTTGATTTAATAACTTTTTAGAAGCCTCCACCGCCGAATGTGAATGTTGCGGTAAGACCTGCTCTAACTGTTGACAGCGGGAAGGCTGTTGATATCTTATACTTCGTAACCATTTGGTCGTAGAAGAATTTCAAGTTGAAGTTTTGTGACATATTATAATCTGCTGACAATTTTAATGTCAGTAGCTTTTGTCCTCCTGTTACTTGAGAATCATCAATTAAAATATTTGTGATTCTCGTTTTATTATCTCTTAAAGCTAAATCTGCTCTTATGTTAAGATCACTCTTAATATCTCTAGGTCTTCCTTTGAAGTTGATTTTTAGTTTTAGATCTTTAAGAATATAACCGTAACCAACAACGTACTCCGTTCCCATATCTTCGGTCAAGGTATGATTGATCAATCCTAACATATAAGCTCTGTCTCTGTTATACGATGCACGGAACTGCATATTGTTACGCATCGTGACATCAATACCGATAAGCGGAGAGAAAGACTCAACATATCCTACTTGTGAGAAAGTATATGGATTAATATAATTGCCATTAACATCTCTTTCGCCAGCTGATTTTCTGTTAAAGTAATCGATATTTGACTGTACACCTGCCATCGTATAAGTTGATGAATAACTGTGTAACACATCAAACTTCGAGAATTGACTATTAACAATCGGAAGGTTCTTAAGTCCGCTGTAAGTTAATTTCCAGTTAGGAAGTGGGAAGCCAGATTTTCTTACGCTACCTAATTGTTTCGGTGACTTACCTTCTACTGCGGCTTTGAAAGCCGGAATTAATACATAGGCATTAGAAATGTCATAACCATCTGCATAACCTGTAGCCGTTGCGGCGCCTCCTAATTCTTGAGAAATGAGTCTCGCATTTTCTTTAATCTTATCATAAAGTGCTGCGCCATCTGTAAAGGCTGTACCAAATGTCCAAGCCGTACTTGAGTGTGTTATCATCTCTGAACCAAATGAGAAAGCAGGATCTGGATTGACATTGAAACCGGTCTGCATAAAGTTACGCGAGTAGTTTTGCAACACATTGAAATCGATTCTGAAATCATTAACTGGCATCACCTGTAGGTTAGCAGTCAGGTTACGCGTCGTCATCTCCGTATAAGCATCGGTCATATAGTCTGATCTCGAAATCCAAGATCTTTCGATGGCAAGACGACGTATATCCGCCTGAGATCCTAACAAGAATCCAATAGTTGGTCCACCAAGTGTTTGTCCAACACCATAGAAGTTAGGTGCTGACAATAGACCTGGTAAGACAATACCATTGTTCTCATTATAATTAACATCCAACTGCTTGATCGATGTTAACGCATAAGCAACCGCTTGGAAAGGTGACAACTTATTCTTAAACTTATAAGCTTTGAATTCTTTCTTTTTACCTTTCTTCAAGAAGTTTTGAGAATACACATTGTTAAGTGAGTCAATCTCTTGCTTTCTCTTAGACATCGTTTCCGATATCTTTTGGAAGTATTTAAACTTACCTAAAAACTTCGGTACATCAACAGTCGATGTCGCCAAAATCGTATTCGTGTTTTGACCAACATTACCAAGACTTTCGATAGCACCTGTTTCAGGATTTTGGAAATTACGAAGTGCCGATGATCTTGCATTCCAATTATACTGGAAGCTGTAACCTAATTCTGCATTAATGAAATCCAAGTACGGTAAATACTCAAACGGCAAACGATAATTAAGTTGTACTCTATGATTATACTGTACCGGACGTCCCGCTCTGAAAGGATTTCCGAAAATACTGCTTGTATTCATATCATACACTGAGAGATTATCATTAAGCGTTCTGGTTTCAGAGTTAATTTCCATTTTTAAAGATTTTGTGAAATTAAATCCTAAACTATACTGCCATCCGAAGTAGAATGTGCGGTTACGAATCGTATTAGCATTATCAATATTTCCATTTATTAATGCATCAATATTTCTAAATTCTAATTCGTTATAATTTCTGTCCAACATTGTTCTGAAAGACAATCTCGTCGGTACAGGATTGAAGTTAACTTCTTTTATCCATCTCAAATATTTGTAAGACTTCGCCGTATCGCTAATCATTTTGTTAAATGGACGTAAGACAAACGGTTTGAAGTTATAATTATACTCAATCGATCCTTTTAAGTATTGTCTGTAATTACGTTTTGTATAGATGTCACGGAAGTAATCATCGTTATAAATCGTTGTTAAAGACAAGTTTTCTACATCATAGAATTTTGGTTTTTTGTTAGGATTCATACGTTCTTTACGCATGTTAACCACACCGATGCTACGTTGCTGACTGTATGTTCTAACCACTTTTTTAAGATCTTCTTCGTTAGGCGATTTCGTCAACTCCACATCATTATCAAGCGGATTATATTTAGGATCTTCGATGGTTTGCGTATACGAGTAGTTAAGCGGAATCTTCATACCAAGCTTCTCTGGAAGGAATTTATCCATATTAACCGTTGTATTAATACTAAATGTCGAGTTAGATGACTGCGCTCTTTCTGAAGGTTTTTGGTCAATTGCGCCAAATCCAACTGATGAATAAGCTGCATTAGCATTAACTAAAGCAAAGTCTCCTAAGTTAAAGTTAAGGGACGCATTCCCTGCATAACCACCTTTATTTTCGATTTCGGAAAGGCGAATCTCATTAACCCAAAGTACCAAATCTTTTTGTTCTCCAGCTAACATTCCTCGACTTCCAATATTTCCGTTGTTATTTCTAACACCAATCAAAATGTTAGTTACATTTCCTAAACTCGGACGACCTTTGATGAAGATTTTTTTGTTTTCGCCGTCTGGCTTGTAGTCGGGATATTCGTAACGCGTGTCAAGTTTAACTCCTGGCGCATTATCTTTCACCAATTCGTCACGCTTCATTTTCGCATTTACAAATTCTTCAATCGCTAGATTAACTTGGTTTTCTGTTGGCCAAATGTCCAATGGCGACGTTGCATTTTGCGCTGTATATTTTAGTGAAGCTTCGTACTCGTAATAGTTATCCGTAGCATCTGATCCAAAACGAATGAAAAATTTAGCATCAGGATCAACACTTGTATTCATCACATTTTTAAGATCTTCAGCGTGTACGAATAATTCTAGTTTTTTGTAACGACGCATGTCAAGATTTGTATTTTTGAAAACACCTCTCGCCTCTCTACCCAAATTACTAAGCTTCATGTAAAGCGAAGATTCGTTTTGTCTTTGCGCACCAGCATTACCACTTAACACTTGTCTATCGATACCTGGAGGCAATACATAAGGTGGTTTTCCTAAAGCATTTTCCTCTAAGTTAACACTTCCTACCTCGAATTTACTAATATTAGTAACCGCCTGTCCTTCATTAAGATCATCATTTTTATCGTTATATGCCAATCGATTGGTATATTTTCTCCAATCTGATCTTACTAAGTCAAACGTACCAAATCTTAAGGTTGATGTTTCTTCAAAACCTTTAAGAATCATTCTGGCAAATCTCACGTTGTTAAGAATAGCAGCATCACTATTACCTCCTAATGATCTATCATCGTACTGAGAAACTGGAATTCTGAACAAATACCATTTAACTTTTGAATTTTGACCATTTTCAAACTTAACATTGACTTCTTTGATATCAACAATTTTGTTATTACCATCAAGAACTAATTTATCTTTTGCTAAGTCAATTGTGTATTGGTTATAATCTTCACTTTGGTCTAAGTTATAATCTCTATTAATATCTTCCGCATCTGGTAACTGTGTCGCAACTTCTAAAGTATTAGCTTGTGAGTTGCCTTGTGGATTACGGAAATAACGATAACGATCAATAAGAGAAGAAGCCAATGCCCCTTGGAATTTATCCGACATATAGAATACAAAGTTATCCGATGCGGGATCCAACTCATTGGTCACTGGGTTATTAAATGACACGCCAAATTTCGAAGATTCAGCTTCGTCATTAAGACCATCGTAACCTAGATCTTGTTGCGCTCTCTCATCACCTTCTGTCGAGAAAGCATATAGAATCGGGAATTGCGTTGGTTGATTACCCCATTCTGAGCTTGTTGTCTGCGTTGGGTTAGAAGTCGTTGGCATTCCGTTTTCGTAAAGAAGTTTACCATCTTTAAGGACATCTTCTGATACGTTACCCAAGTGTAATAATAGTTTTGGATTATTTCCTAGATTATTACCATCAGCATAAGGATCCATCATCCAAAACTCAACATATTCTATATTCGAATTAACAAAGTTAGATACTCCAATCGATCTCATTAGCCCTCCCCAACGTTGGTTAGCTGCTTCATCTAATGGATTAACATTGTAAGGACCTCTTTGCGTTGGGTAAAAACTCACGTCAAAAGTTGTCAACATGGTTTGCTCTCCTGCTACAAAATCTCTTTCGTTGTACAATTCGGACATCATAACACGACGCGAACGGTGGTTTGATAATACTTGCGCATTAATACCGTTTGGTGCTTTACCGCCAACCCCATAGAATCTCGGGTCAATGTTATACCAAGATGTCAAACCTCTACCATAACCATTTTTTGTATCATCATTCAATCCTGCATTTGCAAAGATTGGATCTGTTTTATTGAGTTCAGGCTTAGAAGCGATACTCCATAAACTTGGCTCTTTTAATGAAATTTTTGAAGTTGTTTGTTCAAAATCATCAATATAAGATTGGTCGTTAGTTCCTTTATTTTGACCAGGAATTAAATAAGCAGCTTCTGCTTTAAAGTTCAAATTAGAAGGTGCTTCTGTATTGATAAATGGAATTTTATCCGTCAATCTTGTTAGGAATGGAAGCTCGTTATTATACAAGATATTGAAACCTGCCATCGTATTATTAACCGCTTCTTGGCCAAAGTTCACTTTTTGAGTTAAAGGTCTTTCGGCATAGTTAACCACGGTTGCACCAACGGTCAAATGATCATTAAAACGACGTTCTAGATTTAATCCCAAGAAACGTTTTCTTTGTGTGTTAAACGTCATTTGGTTTTCCATAGAAATGTTGATGGCTTGTCCAGATTGTTTAACTTGTTCGTTAATAATCGTTACAGTACCCAACATATAATCTACAGTATAGTCTACACCTTCCGTCAATTGTACGCCGTTAGCTGTAACACGTACCGATCCTTGCGGTACGTTAATAGCACCCATCGAGATACCTTGACCTTGTGCGCCTTTGTAACGACCTTCAATTGTATATCGTTGGGCAAGATTACTTTGCTTTGCAGTTTCTTTTAATTTAGTATATAGATCGTCATAAACATATTGTTTAGAATCAATACTATTACTATTAGGAAGATTTTGTATAAGATCAGACATTGTTTTACCAAAAGGCTGAACTTTAGTAAAAATCAACTTCCCTTGCTCAGGATCAATCGTGAGACCTTGTACAAAGTCAAAAATACCATCACCAAAAACACCATTTTCTGCTTGGACGTCATTATTAAGATTCAATCGATCCCAATTTAATGTTTTCAACAAGTTGTTATCTGGCGTTGTGATACCTGGCAAATAGTTAACCTTACCTCCAGAAGCATTATCGCGATAGTAGACATTCAGTAAGAAATTATCTTGCTGAATTTGATTTGCATTCATCGGATAAATGTTTTTCATCATCAAATCCCACATTGGTGATGTTGTTTTCACCATAGTGTTTGACTTCAACATTTTAGTCACAAGAACAGAGCTTTCTTCGGAAAATTCTCCGACTTTATATACTTTATCGGATCCTGCAATTGTATACGAGTATGACACCGCTAAGAACTGATTATCATTTAATCTTTGGTTAAGGGAAATATAACCTAATTGTGGATTGAATTTATACTCACCGGGATTAAGTCGCTTTGCTTTTCTATTAAAAATAAATTGCTCGCCATCAATATAAGGTTCTGTACCACCTTGCGCATTAGGTAAGTTTTGTCCATTGATAGTATTATATGCGGTACCAACATCTCGCAAACCTGCGCCTAAACCTGTAACAGCATTGTATAAACCATTTTGCGTATTACTCGGATAGGCATCTGCACCATCGCCCAAATCTCGGATACCAATAATACTTTTTTGATCCTGAAGATTAGCAGAACCTTGATCTAAAACCCAAACTTCGAGTCTTGTTACGTTAATTCTTGTACTAAGTGTCGGGTAGCTTTGTAAAGTTTTATCATAGTTATCATAGAAGTAATGTCCTAAAAAGTAGTGTTGATTATCTTCATAATCATAAGCATTAACTTTAAATGTGCTAATCGCGCCACCACCTTGTACAACGATATTACGAGCTTCACCTTGTTGTTGCGAAAACACAAAAGTCCCCGTGGTCTTACCCAACTGGAAATCCGTCTTAAGACCGAAAAGCGATTGCGCCCCACGAATCAAACTGGTAGAAAGCGGCATACTAACATTACCAAACTCTACTTTTTTGATGACTTTATCTTCGCCACCCGTCGTTTTGTCATCGAGTCCTTTAGATTGTAAATCCTTCCACGATCCTTTTGCTTGCCACATCAAGTTCATTCTGTTCTCGAAAGCAAAACCACTTTGGGTATCGTAATTGGCTTTTAACTGCAAATTCTCACCAACTTTCCCCGTCAATCCCAACTGCATTCTTTGTTGAATGTTAATCGTGAAATTGTTTCGGTTTTGTGGTAAGATCAGCGGATTATCAATCTTTTGCAAAAGAACACCCAAATCAAAAGACGCATAACCTTGAGGAATTAATTCAATTTTATTACTTCCAAAAATGTTTTCAAAAATTTTATTTCGGATTGTGATGCTTGGCAAAAGACCTTTCTTCTTAGCATCAGCTTGATCTTTTCGATTTGCTAAATTGTTGTTATCCGATTTTTCTTGAAAATAAGACTTCAATTGATTCTGCAACATATAGTTACGATATTGATCAAAAGTCATCACCAACGGATTACCAACCGTAGTATTCCCAATCTTTGGATACAAATAATAAATCCCTTCTTTGACATCGTAAAATGCCTCGTATCGAATAGGACTTGCTAAATTGAAATGATTTTTGATATTGACACTATCATTCGGTTTTTCTTGTGCAATTGCTTGTATGCATCCAACTAAAACCAACAACAATGCAAAAATCTTTTTAAAGTAAAACTCTCTCCTCACTATCTTCTCTTTTTACATCTGTATTATATAAAACACAAAAAATGTTAAATGTTTTTTAAAATTTCTTTTACCAAATCTTCCACAGAAACTTCTGGATTTTTCTTCTGAATACGATCCGCAATCTTCTCCGACATCTTTTTAGAAATACCTAAAACCTCTAATGCAGTTAACGCCTCATCTTTCACTTTATTATCTACGAATTGAGAAATATTTTCTGAAGAAAGCCCAAATTTGGCTACCTTATCTTTAAGATCGACGATAATACGTTCGGCGGTTTTGGTACCGATGCCCTTCACTTTTTGTAAAACATGGCTTTGTCCGTTTTGGATTGCAGAAGCCGTCTCTTCTAAGGTCAACGATGACAAAAGAATAAGTGCCGAAATTGCGCCTACACCATTAACACTAATTAAGAAATTAAACATTTCTTTTTCCAAAAGTGTGTTAAAACCAAACAGCAAATGGGCATCTTCTCGAATAATCTGTTGTATATAAAGTTTGTGGTGTGTACCAAGCTTCAACATTTGCGAAGTTTGTAAGCTAATACCAACATAATAACCAACGCCATTGACGTCTATTACGGCATAAGTTGGCGTTAACTCCTCCACCACTCCTTTTAATGAATAAATCATAATCTAATTAACAATTTGCTAATATATTAATTCGAAACGAGAATTAAAAAATCTTGTTAAAATTGATAAAAATTCTTAATAAAAAAAGCGAAACCGCAGTTCCGCTTGATCTATTTTTTGAAAATAATTAATTCTTATGTTACCTGTCTTCTTTGTGCATCCAAAACGGCTATGGTCGCCAAATTTACAATTTCGTCAACGCTAGAGCGCATTTGTAATACATGCACTGGTTGTTTTAGTCCCATTAAAATTGGACCAACAACTTGCGCCATCTTCATCCCACGAATAATTTTGTACGATAAGTTGGCACTTTCTAAATTCGGAAATACAAAAACATTAGCTGGTTCTGTTCCTAATTTAGAGAATGGATAATCGCTTAAATGATCACTATTCATAGCGAAATCTGGTTGTATCTCACCATCAACAATCATTTTTGGGAATTTCTCATGAAGAATAGAAACTGCTTTTGCTACTTTTTTGGAGGTTTCAGAAATTGCGGCGAAGTTCTCAAAGGACAACATTGCAATTCTAGGTTCTATAGCAAAAGTCTTAACTGTCATTTCTGACATTTTAGCAATATTCACCAAATCTTCAGCAGTGGGATTTTGGTTAATTGATGTATCAGCAAAGAAAATTGGTTTCTTGTCTGTTAAAATCATCATCATTGCAGCAACTTTGTCAACGCCTTTTTCTTTTTCGACAACTTCTAAAATTGGTTTTAAAACTGAAGAATAATTTTTAGAAAAACCAACAATCAACGCATCCGTGTCACCATGTTTCAACATCAAAGGTCCGAAATAATCTCTTTGACGTACAAAAAGTTTCGCTTTATACTCATTCATCCCTTTACGTTGACGAAGTTTCCAAAGTGTTTCGCGATATTTAACACGATTTTCTTCCTGATCATCGTCCATTGGGTCAACAATCGGCACATCGATATTAATGTTATATTTTTCCATTTGTTGTTTGATGAATTTCTTCTCACCCAACAAAATTGGTTTTGCAATGCCTTCTTCCAAAAGAATTTGAGCTGCTTTCAGAACATTATATTCTTCAGCGTTCCCCAAGGTAACACGCATAGGATTAGACTTCGCGCGACTTTGCATCATACGGATTAGGCGCTCGTCACGCCCCATACGATCTAGCAAATTGTTTTCGTATTCTTCAAAATCTGTAATTGGACTTTTCGCAATACCGCTTTCCATCGCGGCTTTTGCAACTGCCATCGAAACTCTTGTTAAAAGACGGCTATCAAAAGGTTTCGGAATAAAATAATCTCTTCCAAAGTGCAATTGTTTAATATTATAAGCCAACTTCACAACTTCCGGCACCTGCTCCTTCGCTAAAGCAGCTAATGCACGAACTGCAGCCAACTTCATAGCTTCGTTAATACCCGTTGCTTGTACATCCAACGCACCACGAAAAATATAAGGGAAGCCCAAAACATTATTCACCTGATTAGGAAAATCACTTCGTCCCGTAGCCAGAATAACGTCTTTTCTAGTCTCAACCGCTAAGTTGTAATCGATTTCTGGATCTGGATTTGCCAATGCAAAAACAATTGGGTTGCTGGCCATGCTCATCAGCATCTCTGGCGACATGACATTTCCTTTTGATAGACCAACAAAAACGTCAGCACCTTTCAGTGCGTCTTCTAAGGTTTCAATATCAGTTTCTGCAATGAAGTCTATTTTTTCTGGTGTTAGGTTTGTTCTTTTATGATTGATAACACCTTTTGAGTCACACATCAAGACATTTTCTTTGGCAAGTCCCAATGCGATATATAATTTAGTACAGGCGATTGCCGCGGCACCAGCGCCGTTAACAACAACCTTAACTTCATCAATTTTTTTATCTGCAATTTCTAAAGCATTGATTAATGCTGCCGCAGAAATAATTGCGGTACCATGTTGGTCATCGTGCATTAAAGGGATATTTAATTCTTCCTTCAATCTTTGTTCGATATAGAAAGCTTCTGGCGCCTTTATATCTTCTAGGTTAATTCCACCAAAAGTTGGCGCAATTCCTTTTACAGTATCAATGAATTTATCTGGATCTTTTTCGTCAATCTCGATATCGAAAACATTGATGTCTGCAAATATTTTGAAAAGAAGACCTTTACCTTCCATCACTGGTTTTGAAGCTTCCGCACCAATGTCGCCAAGTCCAAGAACTGCAGTTCCGTTAGAAATAACTGCCACCAAGTTCCCTTTCGCTGTGTAGTCGTATACAGCTTGCGGATTGTTATGGATTTCCATACAAGGTACAGCAACACCCGGCGAATATGCCAAACTCAAATCTCTCTGAGATGAGTGGGGTTTAGATGGTACAACTTCAATTTTTCCTTTTGGCTCGGCTTTATGATAATCTAAAGCAGCTTTGTTAAAAGCATTTAAATCTTTTTGATTTTGTTTCGGCATACTAATTTTTTTAATTAATTAAAAAATTCCCTTCTACAATAATTGATAAACGCAAAACTTAGGGTAAAAGTTTTGGTAAAATATAGTCGCGGTGGTAGTTAACAAGACTCTCTATTGGTCGTTGTACAATATCACCCACCGTGAAATGAAATTCTGCTGCGGCAGCTCTCAAAATATCTTCGAAAAAATAAGCGATCGACCCGATGAAATTAAGTTCGCTGCTGCGACATTCTTTATAAGGAAGAACCTGAAATTCTAAAAAGCTTCTAAGTTCTTTATATACAAATTGTTGAAAATATGGATGTGTTTTGCGATCAACAATAAATTTTGTAAAATCTGCAAAATAGGCATTAACACGAGGATTGTGATACATATTCTGTAACAAATCTTCGATATTAAGCTGATAGATTTCGGCAAACTGATTGTGTAAATCTGGTGGTAATTTTTTCATAAAGAAATGACGCACAAGTTGCTTCCCAAGGGAACTTCCACTACCTTCATCTCCTATTAAGAAACCTAAAGAAGGCAGTTCTGTCCTTAGTTTTTCTCCATCAAAATAACAGGAATTAGAACCCGTCCCAAGAATACATACAATTTCTGGATGACCTCTATAAGCGGCATAAGCTGCTGCTAAAAGATCTTCCTTTGCTGTTACATAGGCATTTATGAAAACTCTGTTAAGTTCTCTCTGGACAATTTCTCTATTTTTTTGCACGCCACAACCAGAGCCATAAAAAAACACATGTTTGATATCATTCGCAACAGACATCAAAGATTTGTTATTTTCGACTTCGGGCGCAATAAGTTCTGGTGAGATAATATTGGGATTAAAACCGACAGTCTCTGTCTTAAAGACCTCTTTTCCATCATGTTCTAGGATAACCCAGTCGCATTTAGTAGAACCTCCATCTACAATTGCAATCATACTTTTTATAAATAAATTAGGCCTGTAAAAGTAGGAAATTATTCTGTAAATAATATATTAGGCATCATTATCTCTTGGCGTGATATTCGTCAGCCAATTATTAATCTCTTCTTCGAGATATTCGGTTTGCAATTGTATAGCATTAATAAAATCGTCCGGCACCGAATTATTCTGGTCATTTTCTATTTCCCACAGTTCGTCGGACATTAGTTCGTACTCTGAAAAGATTCTTTTAAAAGTTGAATTATTCTTTTCAAGCTCCTCAATTTTACTCAACTGAGGCTGAAATTTTCGATAACTTAGACGCTTTTTCATAATATATTTGTATTATACTTTGTTAAAAATATTCCAGAACAACATACCAATAAGCGGAAAACATTATAGACACCCCAAATACATTATTCACAGAATAAAGATACATTTTTAATATTAATATCAAAATAAAATAACATATTTTAAGATTATTTTAAGCATTTTAATATTTTTATAAATAATAAATTTCTCAATACTTCTAGATTTCATCGTCTTTTTTGCTTACTTTACCGCAATTCTATTAGGTTGAAGCTTATAAGATTTCATAAAAAGCTCATCAATACATCATTTTTCGTTCTTATCATCTTAAAAAAACTGTTTTAATATTTTAACATTAAAAGTTTAAATTTGCACCACATGAAAGATTTACTTTTAAAACAAAAACAGGTTTTATTTTTTATCATCGCTGGAGGTTTAAGCGCCATTATAGAGATCGGCAGCTTCAAACTATTTAGCGTTAACATCCCCAAAATCGCAACTTGGGAATATAATTTTTACGGTATAAAATATCCTTTAAGCAATATCTTATCAACGGGTTGTGGCATTGTTACTAATTATTTTTTAAGCATTTGGTTTGTTTTTGAAAGAGGAAAACACTCGAAACGTCGAGAGTTTATGTATTTTATGATAGTTTCTTTTATATCGACTATATTAAGTTTAACCTTGTTCCAGATATTTTTCCATTACGTCTTTACGAGTTATTTTAGCATCAAAATCTTCACTTTCTCTCCAGAAATGATTAGTAAAATTGCTGCAATTGTAACCGTTTCTGTACTTAACTACAGCATCAAAAAGAAAGTGATCTTTAATGGATAATTAACATGACAGCAATTCTTAATATACTTTGGCGCGCTTGGATGCTTATCATCGGGATTGTATTCACCATACTTTGGGGAATCCCGGTCTATATCCTTTCATTTAGAAAAAGTTATTACAGATATTGCTATTTCTTTATCCGTATGTGGGCCTACTGCATGTATTATGGCATGGGTATGAGTTATAAACGCATAAGTATTTCCAAAAAAAATCTCAAGAAAAACCAACAATATGTTTTTGTATCCAATCACACCTCGATCATGGATATCATGTTGATGGTGATTCTGTTACCCCATCATCCGCTTTGTTTCGTTGGAAAAAAAGAATTGGTAAAAATTCCTATTTTCGGAACTATTTATAAAAGAATCTGCGTGATGGTTGACCGAAGCAGTGCCAGAAGTCGTGCTGACGTCTATCGTCGTTGTGCAGAAAAAATGGAAGAAGGTTGCAGTATCGTCATCTTCCCCGAAGGTGGTGTACCAGATGACACTTCTATTATTTTGGATAATTTTAAAGATGGCGCTTTTATTTTAGCTACAAAACATAAGTTTTCTATCGCTGCTTTCACATTTGTTGGTCTTAAAGAAATGTTTCCTTTTGACAATAAAAAAGGATATCCCGGATGTGCGAAAGCCTATTTTAATGGCATCTACGAACCCAATTTATCAATGACGGATTTAAAATCTGTTGTGTACAAGGAAATTAAAAATGTTTTAAACAAGTATTATCTAATTAATAAATAATTATATTTGTTTAACATATTTTTATTAAATGAGCCAACATAACGAACAAACCAAGTGGTCACAGTTTTTGTCCTTGGTTATTGTATTCTTCTTCTGGGGATTTGTAGCAGCGAGTAATGACATCTTAATTCCCGTTTTCAAAAAATGGTTTGTATTATCACAATTACAGTCGCAACTTGTCGCTTGGGCCTTCTACGCCGCTTACTTTGTTGGATCTGTAATATTCTTTATCATTTCGCTTAGAAGTGATATTTTACAAAAATTTGGTTACAAAAAAACACTTGCCGTTGGACTGAGCATTTCCGCAATTGGAGCATTTTTGTTTTTCCCTGCTGCAGCCACAGCCAATTTCTGGTTTTTCTTAATGGCATTATTTGTTGTTGGATTAGGATTTTCGGTACAACAGATTGTTGCCAATCCTTTAGCTATCAAAATGGGAAGCGCAAGTACTGGTGCACACCGTTTGACTTTAGCTGGCGGAATTAACTCTCTCGGAACGACAATAGGACCAATTATCGTTGGTATTGCACTGTTCGGTACTGGTAATAAAAGCGAACCTCTTCCTGCCAATCTTAGCAAAACCGAAACTTTAGTTCACGAATATAAAACTCTAAAAACTGACTTACAGACCAACATACGTGATCTCGAAAAAGACTCTCATGTTGACAGCGCCGAAAAAATAGCCACTAAAGCCAAAGTCAATAATCAAATTAGTAAATTAAATGCTGGACTTGCAACATTAGAAGCTAACAAAAATTTATCAGACGAAATTGTTAATCAGTACTCTAAACAACTGGATGACACCAAAAAACAAGCAGCTAGCACGCTTTATCCGAAAGAATACGTAAAGGTAAAACTAAGCACTGTTAAAATACCATTTGTGATTTTAGGACTCGCATTTATTCTGGTCGCTATTTTCATGTTATTTTCAAAAATTGAAGATCCTGCAAAAAATGAAGAAAAGTTAATTGATGATGGTTCGGAGAAATTTAGAATTACAAAATATCCTCAACTTATTTTGGGTATGATTGCTATTTTCTTGTACGTTGGTGTGGAAGTTAGTATCATTAGTAATCTACCTGCTCTACTACATACTCGCGAATTCGGAAGCGTTTTAGAAAACAATATTGCGCCCTTTGTTTCTCTATATTGGGGAAGTCTTATGATTGGACGTTGGAATGGTGGAATCAACGTTTTTAACACCTCAAAAGCTGTCAATTTACTTTTAAAGATTATTGTTCCCTTCGTAGCGTTTGGCATTATTATTTTCGCGAATGATATGAGTGGTAAAGATGTATCTTCTTTCTACATCTATCCTATTTGGATTGCAATATTTATTTTCATCAGTTTTATTGGTGGAAAAAATGCAGGAAAAACACTTATGATTTTTGGTGTTGCAGGTATCATTATGATGATTTGCGGACTTTTCTATCCTGACAAAAATATCGCAAAATATTTCTTGATCTCTGGTGGACTTTTCTGCTCAATTATGTGGCCAGCAATTTTCGATTTAGCCATTGCAGGACTTCGCAAAAATACTGGTAAAGCATCATCTTTTCTTATTATGATGATTTTGGGTGGCGGCATTATCCCTTTAGTACAAGGTGCAATTTGCGATATTGACACTAGTCCTTCTGGGCAAGGCGGTATCATGGGAATGACTTACACACACTTCTCTTACATTATCCCTGCGCTTTGCTTTTTATATCTAGCAATTTTTGGTTATATTACACCTAAAATCCTAAAAAAACAAGGCGTTGAACTTACAGAATCAAATGAAAGCAGCGGACACTAACATGTCCCAAAAAAAGAAAATATCAATTTGGGCAGGCCTTTGGTTTGCCCAAATTTTTGTTTTTTACCTACTATCAAAATCGACATTAGCACTCGATTTTTTTTCAAAATTTTATGATTGGCAAAGAGAAGGACATCAAAAAATAGTTAGTAGTCTAAGTTTTTCTGTTGGTGATATTTTGTATGTGGTTCTTGGATTGTTGATTGCGATGCTTATATATTTCATTTTTAAAAAAGGAATAAAATACCAACTAATAAACCTTTTAATATTTTTAAATACAATCTACTTTCTTTATCAAATATTTTGGGGAATGATGTATTTTCAAAAACCGATTGCTAAAGTTACGCCTAAAGACAACATCCCAATCGAAAGACTAAAAAGCTTATCGCTAAAATATCTGGAGCTTTGTATTAAAAACAGGGAACATCTTAATGAAGACAAAAATGGTATTTATAAAATCGAAAGCCTTGACAAGATTAAGTCCGAACTCATTTTAACCCAAGCCAAAATACCAACAAAATACAATACTAAAACGCCAACTAATATTATCTCTATAAAACCCAGTTTATTTGGCGAAATAATGAGCTTAACAGGCATTGTAGGCTATTATAATCCTTTTACGGCAGAAGCACAATATGACGCCAATTTGCCCGACAGCAATAAAGTTTTTACACTATCACACGAAGCAGCGCATCAACTGGGTTATGCGAGAGAACAGGAAGCTAGCTTTATTGGTTTTTTAAATTGTATTTATTCTGAAAAACCCGAATTAGAATATTCCGCAAACCTTTATGCTTTGAAAAATATTCTATCAAACATTCAGGCTTATGATCCACAATGGGTGGCATTTATTCTTAAAAAATATTCTCAAAAAATGAAAAGAGACAGAGCCAACGAAATCGCTTTTAGGAAAAAGAATGAAAGTCTGTTAGGTGATGTTTTCGGCTGGACTAATGATCTATTTTTAAAGACAAATCGACAAGAGGGAAGCGTGACGTATAGTTACTTCATCTACCTTCTACTCTACTATGAGACATAAAAAAAGAACCGTATCAGAGATACGATTCTAAAAACACAAATGATGAAAAAAAATTTATTGCCTTTGTTTAGCACTAAGGCTTTTTTAAGGCCTGGTAAAGGTATAACTTAATAATTAATTAACCAAAACTTTAAACAATTATTTTTACAAATTATCAAATAATTAATCATAAAACATTATCAAGACGATATTTTAAATACAATGTAGATTACTGCAAAAATTAAAACAATAAAACATTGAGATTATTTTAAAATCTACGATATTGATTTAAGGAAATAAAAGAAAAAACTAAATAGGCATTTAAAATCAACAAACGAGCACACTTAATTACAATTTCCTAAATTTAAATACTAAACATATCAATATGCTAAAATTAAATAAAATTAACATGATCATGTTTTATGATATTACACTTTAGAATAAAATCAAAAAAAAAAAAAAAAAAAATCGAAAATAAAATCTCATTTAACGTCTAATTATTGCAAAAGAACACAAACAAAATATAGAAATTGACGTAATTAAAACCTAAATTTTTTAAAAGTGTAGAAAGTTTTGACATGATAAAAATAGATATTCAAAAAAACTCATCATAAACAAAACTAAAAAAGCATTCTAAAAATAGAATGCTTTTTAAAATTTGGGTGAATGATGGGTCTCGAACCCACGACCTTCGGAACCACAATCCGACGCTCTAACCAACTGAGCTACAATCACCGTTTTTGCGTGTGCAAATATAACACAAAAATTCTAACTATCAAATAAAATTATCAAAATTTTTCAAAGCAATTAATTTTTCAGACGTAAAACCCTCAGCGTAAGCAACTCCCGATAGACGTCCAAGATCTTGCGCGCGATAGGTTAAACTCTCCAAAAAGTCTTTTGTAGCAATTGGCGTCATAGGTTCGTTAGAGGTTGGATCATAAAATTGCGTTTTATAAGCCATACAAGACGCTATCTTAATATCTAAAAATTCAGAAATATCAATGACAAATTCTGGTTGAATATGCTTCCATTGGATATAATGCAAAATCAATTTAGGTCGCCAAACCTCTTGTTGTTGATTGTCCAATTCGGTTTCTATTTTTCGGAGTCCGGAAAGAAAACAAGCGTCAGAAGCTAACTTTGCGCCTTTTGCATGATCAGGATGACGATCATCAATCGCATTAGCCAAAACGATATCTGGTTGGTATTTTCTAATCATTTTGACTATTCGCATTTGATAGTCTTTAGAATTCTCTAAAAAGCCATCTTTCATCTTCAAATTTTCTCTGGCAGATACTTTCAATATTCTTGCCGCTTCAGCAGCTTCCACGGCGCGCGTTTCATTAGTTCCGCGAGTACCTAATTCACCCTGTGTCAAATCGATTATAGCTACTTTTTTTCCTTCCGAAATCAGTTTTGCTATTGTTCCTCCACAACCTAACTCAACATCGTCAGGATGCGCTCCGATTGCTAAGATGTCAACTTTCATTATCTTATTTTTTTACAAATTTATGAAAACAAAAAAATCCCGCAGTTTTCACCACGGGATTTTTGTAGGATTAGTATCTTATTTACTTAAATATTTAACAAGATTAACAGCATCTTGATAGGTTGGGTTAAGCGCAACCGCCTTATCAGCATATTCTTTAGCTTTTGCCTTGTCTCCATCCTTGTTAGCATAAGCTATCGCAAAATAGGCGTAAGACAGAGATTCTTTATTAGCTTCAACTTCAGCAGGATTTTTCGTAATCAAATCGATATATTTTTGATAAGATCCATTTGCTAAATCTGTGTTACCACTTTGTTGATACGCATAAGCCAAAGAGTTGTAAGCTGGTGCCCAATCAGGAAGCAAACTTGTCAATTTTTGCCAAGTTAACACAGCACCATTCCAGTTTTTAGCCTCTTGGTAAGCTTGTGCTAAATATGCCATCGATGTGGTATCTTCTGGGTTAGCAGCCACTTTTTTCTTAAGTCCTTCAATCTGTGGGTTAGTTGGTCCTTGATCAGCAGACGCCGCGCTAAATCCGCCTTTTATTTTAGCTAACTCTTCGTCCCATTTCATCGTTTCATCTTTTGCAGCTTTAGCAATTGCAATCTTAGACTGAACTTGAGCTTCTAATTCTGCTTTTTTAGCAGGATCTTTTTCATCTTTAGCTAAACCAGCCGCAATTAAACCAGCAAGACCTTGATCCGCAGCCTGAACTCTAGCTTTATCTACAGCGCTAACAAATTTATCTAAATTGTCTTTTGCACCTGTATAATCTCCAGAACCATATTGTACATAAGCACGAAGCTTATACTTAATCGGATCTTCCACTTTATCAAAAATTTTATCTAAAGTGGTTTTAGCATTCGCATAATCATCATTAATGAAATACAATTTAGCAATCTCTAACTGGGTTGACGGATCTTCATCAGCATATTGCGAATATTTAACCAAATCTTGCGTCGCTTCAGCGTTACGTTGATATTTCATATTAAAACCAGCTAAAGCTTTGTATGCGGGCGCATAAGAAGGATCAACTGCAATCGCTTTATCTAGATTATCTTTTGCTTTTTGCCACTGTTGAGCTGCCATCCATAATGTAGCAATTCTCGTATACACAGAGGCCTTACTTTTGGCGAGAGGAAGTGCATTTTCATAAGCAGAAAGTGCATTACCAGCTAGTTTAGGATCATTAGTAGACTTAAGTCTATAAGCATCTCCTAACGCATAATAATAATTTGCAGGAACACCCGCTTTTTGAGATCTTTCAATAGCTTTGTTTAGAAACTCAATTGCTAAATCAGGATTTGTTGTTTTTTCATAAATCGTTAAAGCCTCCGCAGCGCGATAAAGTACCTCGGCGTCTTTCTCTTTAGTATCTTTAACAATTTGACGAAGATCGTTTTCTCCAGATTTATCACCTTTCCCAATTTTGATAGAAGCTAAACCAACTTTGTTAAGAGCACTTTTAGCATCTTTTGCTAAACCTTGATCAAAATATTCTTTAGCCTTGTCAAAATTCGGTTCAAACTGAGTTAAATATGTATTCCCCAGATAAAAATAGTTATTAGCCGAAGGATCTTTTGTAATTAAATCATTAAAATTTTGTCTTGCTTTTGCATATTTATGGCTGTCAACATAGATGATACCTTCTTGCACAGATTGAGCAAATGCAAACTGAGAAAAGAATCCAACAGCCGCAGTCAAAACAATTTTCTTGGAATAATTCATTATAATTTTATTTTATTTTAGTTTACTTAAATATTGAATATGGACTGAAACACAAGATTCATTCCAAATTTTATTTTAAAATCGTAAATTTTGTTAACATTTTATCGCATCTGAACTTCCCGGCGATATAGATTGTAAGGCTGAAGCCCTTCTTTCTCAACAACGATCTGCCCAAGTTGTGTACATGCAAATCGTATAAAACCATTCCCAAGACCATAATAAGCCTCATTGGTTAAGAAATATAGAACTCTTGTAAATGGATATTGCATGTCCTGTAGATTATCAACTGTTGGTGTATAAGATTTGCCTTTATCAACAATTGGCAAGACATTGATTTTATCTCTTAGCATGGTCGCTTCGTCACCATAAGGACGCGAAATTGTATTAAGGCTAATCACACCAATTTTGTTAGGATGTTTCTCTAATTCTTTGATAATATTATCATTACCTTTAATAATTGAATATTTTAGAGCAGAAGGCTTTACATTAAACTGCTGCGCAATAAAATTAATATTACTAGAGTTAGCGCCATCAAAGATTAAACTTTTTTCGTCAGAAGAAATTCTTTTCTTAATCTCATCAACACTTAATTCTTTAACGGTAGAATTTTCTTTAGAAACAACAAAGACTAATGCATCCGCAGCAAATTTTGCAGGTTGCCATGGCAAATTTATTTTTTTATCGTAAGCATCTTTCTCCGACTTTGTCAAGTTACGAGACATGACAATGACTCGCGTTTTTCTATCTAAAAGATCTAGTAAGCCAAGATCTTCTTTGGTATATATGACATTGATTTTCGTATTGGGATTTAGTGCCATATAGCGCTCTGTTAAAGCTTCTGTAACACTTCTAAAAGATTCATCCGCTTCCAATGTAATTGTGCCTTGGCTAGGCGTATCCAAAGCTTCTTTTTTAGATTTATTACATGAAAATAAAAAGAAAAAAGCGAATACAACTAAAATACTATTCTTCATAACGACTATCTCTTATTTTTTTAATAGCACGGAAAACACGGAAAATTCCGTAACCAATTAAAATAACTCCTAATGGATAAGCAATATTCGGCTCAAGCTGAATTACAAAAAATTTATAAATAATAACCACGACACCCAGAACGGCATAAAAAAAACCTGTGATTACTGACAACCAATTAAACATCATAGTAACAAAGATACAAAAAAAGAGAAGCCAAAGCTTCTCTTTCTTATGTTAATAAATGCTAATTATTGAAATTGCATTGTAATTGGAATTGAGAAATATGATCTCACGCTTTCACCGTTAAGTTTAGCAGGCTTCCATTTCTTTTGTCTCTTAACAACACTAACTGCTTCAGAGTCAAAATCAGAATTTCCTGATTTCTGTACAACCTTAACATCAGAAACCGAACCATCTCTTTCCACGATGAATCGTAACTTAACTGTTAATTGTCCTTCACCCTCCATGTTAGAAGAATCAATATTCTCACCAACATACTTACGGAAACTTCCAAGACCACCAGGATATTCAGCAGACTGATCTACTTCAGCATATACCTCGTTAGTATTAACAGGAGCTTTAACTTCAGCTGTCGTCACTTTACCTGGACCAGGTGGCGGTGGCGGTGGCGTAAAGTCTGGTTTCCTAACACCTTCTTGACTAACAAGACCAGTAGTTGTCTCTAACTGCTTTGTAATCGGTGGTGGAGGTGTTTCTACCTTTGGCTCTCTTTTAGGTTCAGGAACAACATTTTGAATGACTTCAATTTTCTCCGGCTCCACTTTTGGTGGTGGCGGTGGCGGTGGTTCCTCTTCTTTAGGCTGCTCTAAAACTGGCTGCTCTGGCAAAATCTCAATAAGATTTGCGTCTACTTCCGTTTTATCAGCAGCGTTCATTTGCTTAATCTTCAGATATACAAATGGAGATATAACTGCAACTAAGAAGAAAATTGTTCCAAAAATAAATGACTTCGTCAACATCTTCGGATACTCAGTTCTCAGATCGTATGCACCATACTCTTTATTTCTATTCTGAAATACAATCTCATCTAATGATAGATTTTCTGGATTGTAATTTGAATTCTCTGACATTTTCTTAATATTTAAGAATTAATTGTAGCACGGAGATTATTCTCCAACTTTCTTTTTATAAACAGTCAATTCCCAAGGTTTGATATCGGTAACCCCATATCTTTCATTCTTAGTAATAGCCATTTCGTCAAGAATATCTACAAAGTTTTTGTACACTGCATCATCAGTCGGCTTAATAATCACAGTAAACATGTTCTGATCTGCCGCTCTCGCTTTTGCTTGCTCGATTACTTTTGTAATCCCTTCTCTATCATACTTTGTCTCTATCAAGGTTTGGTCAGTAAGACCTGCTTGATCTTGTTGGTGATAGAAAACTCTATTATCTTTCCCAATAATAATTGAGATAGAGTTGCTCAATTTAATTTCAGTATCTGGCGGTTTTTGAGTCTCATCTTTCGGTTTTGCCGGAAGACCAAGATCCATCACGTTAGGTTTACTGAAAGTTGTGGTAAACATGAAGAAGGTAATCAATAGAAACCCTAAGTCTACCATTGGCGTCATATCGACTCTGGTATTCTGCTTTTTGGAGCGTACCTTACCGCCTTTTCCGCCTTTTTCTTGTACTTGTACTTCTGCCATTTCTATTTATTATTTCCCTTCTTGAGATGTTATTAACCAAAACTTAAGAAAATCTATATCTCTCAAGCCTTCAAATAAGTCTTTAACTTTTGGATATTTTGTTGTCACGTCTCCTTTGATAGCTAACTTGTAACTAGGATTAACAGCCAAACTTTGTTCTACCCAATCGATAACTTGCTTATTAACGCTATCCAAAGGCACTCCTTTATCTGCTTTAAAAGATTTCATTTGATCATCACTCAGTTTCAAATAACCTTTCAGCTGATTCATCGGAACACCGATTGTTTGCACTTTCGCAAATGCCACCTTTTCTTTATCGTCGAAAGTCATTCCGTATTTAGCACCCATTTTTTCTAATAACTGTACTCTTTCTGAGCCGTTATCTACTGGTGTAAAATAGAATTTACCTTCTGGTGTTACGTTGATGGTCATAAGACTTGCATCAGGTAACAATTTCTCTGATATTGATGATGGCGGTTTGATTTGCTCCACATCAGGTTTTTTGAACTGAGTGGTCAAGATAAAGAATGTAAGCAGTAAGAAGGCAACATCACACATTGCTGTCATGTCGGTTACTACTCCATGTCTTTTTGGTTTAATTTTCGCCATTTTATTATTATTTCTTTAACTAACTTCTTGAACTACAAATTGCGTGCTAGCAATTTTATTTAACTGAGTTTTTCTTAGTTATACTCAGCGAAAGATTGTTGGATACTCATAGAGATTTCGTCAATCTTATAAGTTAAACCATCAATTTTAGAAGTAAAGAAGTTGTAGAAAATAATCGCGATAGCTGAAGTACCAATACCTAAAGCCGTGTTAATAAGTGCTTCAGAAATACCGATTGATAATGCAGCAGCATCAGGAGTACCACCTCCAGATCCTAAAGCGTGGAAGGCTTTAATCATCCCGATTACAGTACCTAAAAGTGCAATAAGAGTTGCAACTGTACCTAATGTAGAAAGAATGTTCATATTTTTCTCCAACATTGGCATCTCAAGAGTTGTAGCTTCTTCGATTGACTTGTTAAGAGCGATCATTTTTTGCTCTTTGTTAAGTGTGTTGTCTTTAGCTAAAGCTTTGTAAGTCGTAAGACCTTCTTTAACTACGTTACCCACAGATCCTTTTTGTCTGTCACACTCTTCCATTGCTTCGTCAATCTTGTTTTGGTTAAGTAAGCTTCTAACTTTCATTACAAAGTTATCTAAGTTACCGTTACCTGCAGCTTTCCCTAATACTAAGAAACGCTCAATCGAGAACACAACTACTGTCAGCATGAAAAGGATAAGGATGTGTACTACTGGACCTCCCATGTAGATAATACCCATAAATCCTTCTGGGTGTAATTCTTTAGATTCTACATCTGCTAAAGCTACTGATGCACCCGTTACTTTTGGATTAGCAGCAAAGTTAGACGGATTACCTAGTACAAATAGATAGATTGCTAATGCAACTAAGTAAAGAATTGGCAAAATTATAGCCGGATTAAGGCCTCCCTTTTTTCTAGCAACTACTTGCTCGTCTGTGTTCGAAACATTCATTTCCATATTAAACTAAATTATAATTGTTAAATTTTCTAGGTTGTAAAATAAAGGCAAATAAATTAAAAATGCAATACTTAGTATACATTTAACTTCTAATTTATATTAGCGCTTTAGATAAATAATTATTATATTGATATTTATTTCAAAAAATATTGCGTCATTTTTACTTCTATACTTTTATTCGTTTTATTAAAGTCTAAAATAAGCCTGTATTTTTTTGAAATTTTAAATAGTATTTCGTTTTAAACACTCGCTTAATTTATATTTAAAAACGGCACTAAAGTACGATATTTATGATTTTCTTAGGCACAATGATCAATTTTTTTGGAGCTTGACTTCCCAAAAAGTTGATTACACGCTCATCTTTTAATATTATTTTTTCAATTTCGTTAGCTGTCAAAGTGGCTGAAAGTGCTAATTTGAATTTCATTTTTCCATTAAAACTAACTGGATATTCAATTTCATCCTCAACCAAATAGTTTTCATCTAATTCTGGAAATTTAACATATTCCACACTTTCATCATGACCTAACAGACTCCATAATTCTTCACAAATATGCGGTGCATAAGGTGAAATAATGACAGCTAGAGGTTCCAGAATCGCTCTTTTGTTACATTTTAATTTTTGCAATTCGTTAACTGCAATCATAAATGAAGACACCGACGTATTAAATGAGAAATTCTCAACATCGTAGACCACCTTCTTTATTAAGGTATGCAAGACTTTATATTCCGATTTTGTTGGCTCATCATCGCTTACCACGAAAGTATCACCATCAAAATACAAGTTCCAGAATTTTTTCAAAAAGCCATAAACACCAATAAGCCCCTGTGTATTCCAAGGTTTTGATTGCTCCAACGGTCCTAAAAACATTTCGTAAAGACGAAGACAATCTGCCCCAAATTCTTCACTAATATCATCAGGATTCACCACGTTAAACTTCGACTTTGACATTTTCTCAACCTCACGTTCTGTGATATATTTTCCGTTATCTAGGATAAATTCTGCATCCGCAAATTCTGGTCTCCACATTTTGAATGCTTCGGTGTCGAGCTCGTCACTTCCGCCTTTTAACAAAGAAACATCAACGTGGATTTTCTGCGTTTTATAATCACCTGCCAAAGCTTTAGAAACAAATTGATTACTCCCATCAATTCTAAATACAAAAGCACTCAGCCCTAAAATCATCCCTTGATTGATCAGTTTCTGGAAAGGTTCGTCTTGGTCAATATAACCTCTGTCTTTTAAGAACATATTCCAAAAACGAGAATACAACAAATGTCCTGTTGCATGCTCACTTCCTCCGATATACAAATCAACTTGTCCCCAATAATCTGACAATTCTTTTTTACAAAAAACCTCATCATCATGCGGATCCATATATCTCAAAAAATACCAAGAGCTACCTGCCCAACCTGGCATCGTTGACAATTCTAAAGGAAATACTGTTACATTATCAATTAGATCCGTCGCTACAACTTTCTGATTCGCTTCGTCCCAAGCAAAATCTTTAGCATTCCCTAAAGGTGGATCACCATCTTCTGTTGGCAAATATTTTTCAACTTCTGGCAAAGCCAATGGCAAAGCCGAAACTGGTAATGTATAAGGCAGATCATTTTTAAAATAAACAGGAACTGGCTCGCCCCAATAACGCTGACGCGAAAAAATCGCATCACGTTGTCTATAATTAATCGTGCCTTCGCCGATATTTCTTTTTACAATTTCTTCAATGATTTTAGATTTCGCTTCTTCATAATTTAAACCATTTAAGAAATCGGAATTAATACATTTTCCATCTTTTGATGCAAAAGCTTCTTCCTGAACATTCTCGCCACCAGCAACAACTTCTATTATCTCTAAACCGAACTTCTTTGCAAATCTATGATCGCGTTCATCATGTGCTGGAACCGCCATAACCGCTCCAGTCCCATAACCCATCAATACATAATCCGAAATATAAATCGGCATTTCCTTTCCTGTAAACGGATTGATGGCATAACTTCCGGTGAAAGCACCCGAAACCGACTTAACATCAGCCATACGATCGCGCTCCGTTTTCTTAGAAGTTTCTGTAATATAATTTTTAACCTCTGCTTTCTGAGATTCTGTTGTAATAGATTCTACCAAAGGGTTTTCTGGCGCTAACACCATAAATGTCGATCCAAAAACAGTATCAGGACGTGTTGTGAAAACTTCAATAACCTTATCGGTTGCTGGTTGTTGATTGTCAGATGTATCATTATTACCATCAATCAAAAACTTAACTTTCGCACCTTGGGATTTCCCGATCCAATATTCTTGAGAATCTTTAAGAGGTTGCGGCCAATCCAAAGTAGCAAGACCTTGCAATAATCTTTCTGAATAGGCCGAAATACGCATACTCCATTGCATCATCTTCTTTTGATACACTGGGAAACCTCCACGCTCTGACTTACCTCCGATAACTTCATCATTTGCTAAAACCGTCCCTAAAGCTGGACACCAGTTAACAGTAGTCTCAGCACGGAAAGCCAGACGATAATTAAGTAAAATATCTTGTTTGTCTTCTTCCGAAGCTGCATTCCATTCACCAGCTGTGAAGCTTAACTCATCATTCTGATTCGCATTAAGACCTTCTGTTCCTTTTGTTTCAAAATGTTTAATTAAGGTATCAATAGATTCTGCTTTATCTATAGTTTTATTGTACCACGAATGGAACAACTGAATAAAAATCCATTGCGTCCATTTGTAATAAGACAAATCTGATGTACGAATCTCTCTGCTCCAATCAAAAGAAAAACCGATCTTCTTAAGCTGTTGCTCATATCTATTAATATTCTCCTCTGTTGTAATTGCTGGATGTTGACCTGTCTGTATAGCATACTGCTCAGCAGGTAATCCAAAGCTATCGTAACCAACAGGATGTAGAACATTGTAGCCTTGATGTCTTTTGTATCTTGCATAGATATCCGACGCAATATATCCGAGCGGATGCCCTACGTGGAGTCCTGCTCCCGATGGATAAGGGAACATATCTAATACATAAAATTTCGGCTTAGAAGTAGCGTCCGATGTTTTGTAAGTTTGGTTTTGTTCCCAATACTTCTGCCACTTCTTTTCAATCTGTTGGTGATCGTAAAACACTGTTAAAATATTATTTTGTAGTTAATAATTCTATCAATCTTGAAAAAACCAAATACTAACACCTTTAAAAACGATATTGCAAAGATATAAAATTTCAAACAATAGCGGTTTTAAAAATAATTTTTCTGGTAAAATCAAAAATTGCAGATAAGATTTTGGAAAACACTTTCGTTTTGGCCTCCAAAAAGACTTCCAAAGATAAGCATTTTAACACATATTTAACTGCAAAGAACGTATTAAGAAAACTTAAAAACTTTGTTTTGGTTTTTTAAAAGGCTACTTTTGCTGCCATGAGGGTGTTTTTACAAATAATTTTTGTGATCGTAACTTTGTTTTCGCCATGTAGCATGAAGGCAAGCCTGTTCCAAATGACGTCGCAAAAGGAATTTAGTTTTGACAAAACATCTCCCAACAAAAGTAATTACTCGGATAAGTCAACTTGTGACACCCAAAATTTCAAAACCAAAGCAAAAGTAAAATCTGTTCTTAACCAAGCTTTACCTAATGATGTTTTCAGTTTTAAAACCACTGAAGATTTCATATTTAAAACCAAAGAAAAGACAGCTTTTACCATTAACCAACGCGTCCAAGAGCGCCTTTTCCTACTCTATTCTCAACTAAAAATTGCAATTATTTCTGAATAAACTTTTACAACAAAAATTTATTTAAAATCAAACATTGCAATAATGAACAAAACAATTATCAATGCTTTTCCTAATGCAGGATTAGCGCTACGTCTTGTGATTGGCTGGACGTATTTTTCCGCTTTTTGGAGGCGATTAATTTTAGAAAACAAACTCGATCCGGAAGTCCCGGGCTACATCGGTGAAAAGTTCAATCATTTTCTTCCAAATGCACTTTTTATAAAACCTTTGATAGAATATCTTGTAAGCAATCCCGAAATCCTACTAACAAAAATGTGGATTTTCACAATTGTTGAGGGATTGGTCGGTTTATTTTTAATGGTCGGTTTCAAAACCAGAATCAACAGTCTTATCATCATGTCATTAGCTTTAGGAATTCTGCTTGGTTCTGGCTGGATTGGCACCACTTGCCTCGACGAATGGCAAATTGGCATATTGGGAATTGCAGGAGGATTCACGCTTTTCCAATTAGGTGGTGGCAAAATTTCGATTGACGGACTTTCAAAGAATTTTGTTTTAAACGAAACTAAATTTAATGACAAACTAAATTTAAAATTCTACACAGCATTTTTAGTCATCAGTTTTTTAATATTTGGGTTAACACTTTATACCAATCAAGCTTTTCACGGTGGCGTCTATGGCGAGCTTCACAACAAATCGGTGAAACCAAAATTAGAAATCACGAATCTTAAACAAGATAAAAACCAAATCAGTTTTGATGTCATGAGAATTGAAGGCGCCGATGTATACGGATCTTTTTTAATAAGAATTGACTTTTTTGATCAACATGGAAATAACGTCAAAAGTCTAGATATGGAGGACTTAAGAAAGCTTGATAAACAACAAATTAAAAATTATTATGTTGCGAAAATCAAACCTCACAAACACAGCTTACTTCTACCTTTGGGCGCGAAAGCAAATTTAAGTTTCGAAATCGACCAAAACATTCAAGAAATTATATTAACCGACATCAGCGGAATAAGTTGGAAAGCTACAATGCAAAAATAAATTTAAGAGCCGAAAGGCTCTTTTTGTTTTAGTATTATTAAATTTGCAAAAAGCACAAAATGCCAGAAGTTTCGATTATAACACCGAGCTACAACACCGAAAAATATATCCAGGAAACAATTAATTCGGTTTTATCGCAGACTTTCACAGATTGGGAATGGATAATTACCGATGACAAATCGTCGGACAAAACCATCAAAATTATCGAAAAACACAACGATCCACGCATTATTTTAATAAAAGCTAAGAAAAATGCTGGTGCTGGTCATGCCCGTAATTTATCCCTTAAAAAAGCTTCTGGACGCTTTATCACATTTCTTGATGCTGATGATTTTTGGGAACCAAATTTCCTTGAAGAAATGGTCAACTTCATGAAAAAAGAAAATGCCGAAATCGCTTATTCTAATTACGCACGTTGCAATGAAGATTTAACTCCTCAGATTGAGGATTTTAAGGCGGATAAAGTCGTGACATTTAACAATCTTTTGAAAACCTGTCGATTGTCACTTTTGTCTTCGATGTACGATTCTGGCCGTGTTGGTAAAGAATATTTCCCAGAAGGCAGCAAGCGTGAAGACCATGTTATGTGGTTGAATCTTTTAAAGAAAATCCCCGAAGGAAAGCCACTTCCGAAAACCATGGCAAAATACAGAATGCACCAAAGTAGTGTTTCTCGAAACAAGAAAAACATCATCAAAGACCAATATTTAGTATACAAAGATCACATGAATTATTCTACGATCAAATCTTTGTATTATACCGCCAACTGGGCATTAAATGGCTTTATGAAATACTCGAAATTATTTAATTAAAACTAAACAGCTGTCTTTTCGGGAAAGAAACTTAAAATCTTTGCAAGGATTTTCTTCGTCGCATCTGGCTGGGATTCTACAAAGAATTTTGCATTTTCGGACATTTCTTTTAAAGTAGATACTTCATCAATCGGTGTACGATTCGCGCTTTTAATCAATTCTTCGATATAACCCGCCATTGCGAATTCGTCAGAAAAACTTTTACCACCATTCAATTTTATTAAAGCATCAGCTTCTGGATTTTTCTTGTAACGATCTCCAAAAAACACAGGAATCCCAAAGGCTGCAGCCTCCAAAATGTTATGCAGTCCCGCACTATGATAACCACCACCAACAACCGCCAAAGTCGCATAAGAATACAATTTTGACAATAGACCAATACTATCTATAATCAAAACATTGCTTTCTAGATTGGTTTTTTCGTTAATTTCGCTATACAATAAAGCTTCAGGAAACAGTAACTTCAGATGCGGTACACGCTTCAAATCATGCGATGCAATGATGAGTTTTGTCTTAGGAAGTTTTTTATGTAAAACTTGCGCTGTCTTTTCTTCGGCTTCCCAAGAACTTCCAAACACAATACTTCTTCTATTAAAAACATATTCGGAAATAAAAGGCACGTGATTATCTCGCTTTTTAAGTTGCTTGACACGATCAAACCGTGTATCGCCAGTCACAGAAGACTGGTTGATACCGACACTTTTTGCCAAAGCAGAACTTCCCACAGTCTGATGAAAAGCCCAATCTAGGCAAGTCTTCAGCTGTTTTGAAAACCAACCACCATACATTTTGAAAAAAACTTGTCCTTCATAAAACAAGGCCGAAACCACGAATACTTTAGCTTTTTTTGATTTTAAAACCCGCAGTAGATGATACCAATAATCATATTTAACCGTGAAAAAAATCTTAACATCCATCGCATCAACCAACTTTTGCATCGTGGATTTTCTATCAAAAGGAAGATAAATAATTAGATCTGCAATATTCTCTTTTTTAATTACATTTTCATAACCTGAAGGTGAGAAAAAGCTGATAAGAATTTTAGAATCCGGAAACTCTTTTTTTAACTGTTCTAAAACCGGCAAACCTTGCTCATACTCGCCCAAACTTGCAGCGTGCATCCAAATGACAGACTCGCCCTTTAACTGACTTTGCACAGCGTCAATTGCGGTATTTCGACCTAGTAAACCTTTTCTCGCTTTTGCATTAAAAATTGCAAACAACTTAAAAACGATGATAAAAACTTCTATGAATATGGAATACAGAACTGCCATGTTTATAATAATACTTACAGTTTTCAAAAATAGACAATTTAGAAAAAGCGCCTAGAACTTAGTTAAAGAAATTACAACAATAAATTTTTAAAATAATTTTCAAAAATGATTTGCGACAACAAATAAAAGTCTTATATTTGCAATCTGAAAATCAAAAGATAATTACGAACTAAATATATTAGTGATGAGTAAAAGAACATTCCAACCATCGGAGAGAAAGAGAAGAAACAAACACGGTTTCAGAGAAAGAATGTCTACACCTAACGGTAGAAGAGTATTAGCAGCTAGAAGAGCAAAAGGCAGAAAGAGTTTAACTGTAAGTGCTGCACGCGCTAAGAGATAATTCTTGAATTATTACATACAAATCATGCTTGAGAGTAATGTCTTTCAAGCATTTTTTGTTGTTAAAAAATGATAAAAATTAAGTCTATCCTAAAAGTTTTCCTTATTTTTGAGATAATATTCGACTGCTGTCGAAAACTTAATCCACAAGATTTTTAACTATGCCACATAGACACGAAAGCGGAGAAAACATTATCAATCTTGACAATGCTAAAATTGTACAAAAGAACTTTACGGTTCTTAACAATGTTAATCTTCACATCCAAAAAGGAAAATTCTGTTATCTTATCGGAAAAACTGGTGCCGGAAAAAGCTCTTTACTAAAAGTACTTTACGGCCATCTCCCACTACAAGGCGGAACAGGAGAAGTTGCAGGATTTGACTTAGCAAAACTTCGCCAGTCCGACATCCCTAACCTTAGAAGAAAACTAGGAATTGTATTTCAAGATTTTCAACTTTTGACCGATAGAAATATTGAAAAAAACCTCATGTTTGTACTACAAGCGACAGGATGGTCAGACAAGATAAAAATGGAAGATCGCATCAACGAAGTCCTTGCGAGCGTTGGTATGAAAACAAAAAAACACAAAATGCCACACCAACTTTCTGGTGGCGAGCAACAACGTGTGGCGATTGCAAGAGCTTTGCTAAATCATCCAGAATTAATCCTTGCGGATGAGCCAACAGGTAATCTAGACCCTGAAACTTCGAACGACATTATGACTTTGCTTAAAAACGTGGCCACAGAAAATAATTGCGCGGTAGTAATGGCAACGCATGATTATCACATGATTCAGAATTTTCCGGGAGAAGCAATCCGTTGCGAAAATGGACAAGTTAGTGTACTGGACACCGCAGAATTATTTGAGTAAAATCAACTATTATAAAACTAAAAAAGCACCGTTTGGTGCTTTTTTTATACTTTGAAAAGATGGAAATCTTTGGTATACTCTAGATATTGATCAGAATATTGACGAGGTGATTTTTCAACAACAAATTCTTCAGCGATACAACGATCCACCTCCGATTTAGAAAAAGATAAAATCACACGTCGCACTTCCCCACCCTCAATTCCTCTTATAGAAACTTTTCGTTTAAGATGTAATTTTTCCTTCTCGCAGAGGGCAATGAAGTTATTTTTATCTTGAACAGGAATAATGACCGCCAAAACGCCAGATTCTGATAAAATAGTAGTTGATGTTTTAATTAAATCCTCAAAATCCAACTCAACTTTTTGTCGAGCTAAGACATCTTTGGAAGAATCATTAGCTTCAAAATACGGTGGATTAGAGAATACAAAGTCAACTTTCTCAGTAAAATCAAAACTTTTGAAATCCGCTTGCCGAGACTTTAATCGACTTGAAAAAGGTGAAGCGCTAAAATTGGTTTGTGCGATTTCTACCGCTTTTTCGTTAATATCTACAGCTAAAATATGAAGTTCTGGAAAACGTTGTGCCAACATCAAAGAGATAACGCCAGTCCCAGTCCCAACTTCCAAGGCTGTTTTAGCATTTTTTGGATTCGCTAAAACACCCAACAACACAGCATCTGTACCAACTCTAAAAATGGATTCATCTTGAATGATATCAAATTGCTGGAATCTAAAAACCTTCATCGTACATTACATATTTGTTGGCAACATAATAGTAAAAACCGTGCCTTTTCCGAGTTCGGACTTTACAGAAATCTCGCCACCGTAATCTTCAATCATCTTTCTGACCATTGTTAATCCAAGCCCCATTCCCGAGCTTTTGGTTGTGAAATTTGGTTCGAAAATCTTCATTAATTTCTCATCCGGAATCCCCAAACCATTATCTTCAACACTGATTCTTAGTTTTTTATGAATATTCTCGATATCAACATTTATCAACATTGGCCGGTTAGCGTCTTGCGCTTGAATAGAATTAGAAATTAAATTAGTTAAAATTCTTGTCAAGTAGATCCTATCCATGTTGATGTTAATAACATCCTTGTTAGAGTGAATATAAATGTTATTGGTCCCAAATACATTCGCAACACTTTTTGTCTCTTCAACAACATCAAAAACAACATCATTACGCTGGGGTAATTTTGCAAATTCGGAGAAAGCAGATGACACTTCAGATATAAGATCAATTTGTTCGATGATAACTTTAGACATTTTTTTAACCTTATTCCTCACCTCTGGATCTTCTGGATCAAAACGTCTTTCGAAATTCTGAATCGTCAATTTCATCGGCGTTAACGGATTTTTAACCTCGTGTGCAACTTGTTTCGCCATTTCTCGCCAAGCTTCTTCGGAGGCTTTATATCGCAGTTTTTCTCGTTGGTCCTGGATTTCCGAGATCAACTTATTGTAAGCTTTGACCAGACCGTTAAGCTCATCATTTTGATAGTATCGAATTGGCTGAATATTATCATCAAACAAATTAACTGCATTAATAATACTTGAAAAATGTGTAATTTTTTTTGTTAAATTATTGGAAGTCACCCAACTAATCCACACACCAACTAAAAGAATAAGAATATTAATAAGAATAATTAGACCCAAATAACGGTTAAAAACTTGTAAATAAATGTCTTCGTTATGATACAATGGAAAATAAACGTAGCCAATATCTTCCAACATATTGTTTTTAAGAACCATGTAAGACGAGGTGACATCTGCTTTTAATTTTGGGTCATATTCTGTTTTATCATATTGCAAGCCGTCTTTTCTTAGTTTTTCTAAAATGTCAGTCGGCATATGCTTTTGAGTTACGAGCTTTGGATCTTTATTAGACAGAAGATAATCACCCTTCAGATTATAAACAATAATATCATGCTTGTTGATATCGGCAATTTCGTAAATTTTATTCCCTAAAATTTCTGGTAAATCACTTTCGAAAACCTCGGTGTGACTCAGCGCATAATCTAAAGATGACATCAAGGCTTCGGACTTGCTCTGCTTATCCACCTTACTTTGCGTCATCGCATTATCGCGAAGCACGATATAAGACAACACCGCAGAGCCAATTGTACTCAAAAGGCAGACAATTAAAAATCCGACAAAAATCCTGTTACGTAGACTATAACCTTTATAATTACTTAATGACATTCTGTTTTTGCATCAGTTTCGAAATATATTTCCCAATGATATCAAATTCTAAATTAACAACATCACCGACATTAATATGTTTCATATTTGTAAACTCCCAAGTGTAAGGGATTATTGCCACCGAAAACTGATTCGGTTGACTATCTGCCACCGTTAAGCTAATACCGTTAACAGTTATAGAACCTTGTGGTACCGTTGTGTAATTAATCTCCTCATCGTAAGAAATTGTCACATAAAAACTACCATCCATGTCTTCTATTTTTGCAACTTTTCCAGTTTTATCGACATGACCTTGCACCAGATGTCCATCTAGACGACCTTCAAATTTCAGACAACGCTCAAGGTTAACTTCTGTACCTACAGTCCAATTTCCCAGATTTGTCTTTTCTAAAGTCTCATCAATTGCAGTTACTTTATATTGTGGTGCATTAATCTCGACAACCGTCAAACAACAGCCGTTATGCGCAAGACTTTGGTCAATTTTCAACTCATTTGCAAAATGACATTCTAACGTGAAATCAACATTTGTTCCATTTCTCTCCGCTTTCTGCACCTTTCCAGTTGCCTCTACAATTCCTGTAAACATTTTATTTTTTCAATCTAAATTAAACTTAAACTAATTCTTTATTCGATAACAACAGCGCTTAATTCTAAAAAATGTAAATTTGCTGTTCAAAATAATATTCAAAGATAATAAAATGAGTGCTAAGCATCATAAAGTAAGAGTAGGCATTTCGATAGGTGATTTCAATGGCATTGGTCCAGAAATCATTATGAAGTCTTTAAAAGATAAAGCGATTACCGATTTCTTCACACCAATTATTTTTGGTTCTGGCAAATTATTTAGTTACCAGAAGAATTTTTTCAAGCTTCAGCATCTCAATTTCAATTACATACAAAATGTAAGAGAAGCACAGCATGGTAAAATTAACATGTTAAATCTTTCTAAAGACAACTCGAATGTAGAATTCGGTGTTCCAACGGAAGAGTCGACACGTTTTGCAATTTCGTCTTTAGAAGCTGCAACAGAAGCATTGTTAAATAGAGAGATTGACGTTTTGGTCACGGCACCAATCAACAAAGACGAAATGCTGAAATACGGCTTCCAACATGCTGGCCACACCGGTTATTTCGAAGAAAAATCAGGTCGCAAAGGCGTTATGTTTTTAATTACAAACGATCTAAAAGTTGCCGTATCAACGCATCACATTCCTTTAAAAGATGTTGCCGAAAACATTTCAAAAGAAAAAATTGTTAAACAAGTACAACAACTTAATAAAACTTTAATAGAAGATTTCTGCATCGAGAAACCAAAAATTGCAGTTTTAGGATTAAATCCTCATGCTGGCGACGGTGGCGTTATCGGCAAAGAAGAAATCGAGATTATCCAACCTGCGATTGAAGAACTTTTCAACAGAGGCACTTTAGCTTTTGGACCTTATCCAGCAGACAGCTTCTTTCAACCAGAAAAATATAGAAAGTTTGATGCTGTTTTAGCGATGTATCACGACCAAGGCTTAGCACCTTTCAAAACCATTGCTTACGAAGAAGGTGTCAATTATACTGCTGGCTTACCAATAATCAGAACTTCACCAGATCATGGCGTAGCTTATGATATTGCGGGGAAAAATCTTGCTGACGAACAAAGTTTTAGTGAAGCTATTTTTGCAGCTATAGCCATTTATCGTAACAGAATGGAATATATAGAACTTCAAAAAGGCAAGTTGCGACCACGTGTTCTTAACGCTAAAGACAACATTGACGAAGATCTACCAGAAGAAGTTAATTAAGAACAAAATAGATTCTTAAAACTTTGATTTAAAATTATTTTGTTATTTCAAAAAATAAAGTTATTTTTGCAAACCGAATTTTATGGACAAATTCAAAAATTATAACATTGCATTTACAGGTCTTAAGACTGGTAAGCATGAGTTTAGATTTGAAATCAATCAGACGTTCTTTGATTTGTTCGGGATAGAACAAGAATTTACAAAACCAAGAATACAAGTGGATGTTTTGCTTGACAAACACTCTACTTTTCTAGAGTTTTGGTTTGACATAACTGGAAAAATTGAATTGGTTTGCGACATTAGCAACGAAGAATTCGATCATCCAATTAAACATGACATGAAGATTCTTGTAAAACAAGGAGAAGAATATGATGATAGTAACGAGGAAGTTATCACAATACCACATAGCGACAGCGATTTTAATATTGCACAACTAGTATACGAAGGTGTTATGTTAAGCGTCCCCATGAAGAAACTTTCTCCTAATCTAAAAGATGAAGATGATTATCATCAACTTTTAGAAAAATATAGCCCCAAAATAAAGGAGGAAGAGCAAGAAGACGAGATTGATCCTCGCTGGGCAGCTCTCAAAAAATTGAAAGATAATAATTAAGTATAACAATAATTCATAATAGAATTTTAAAAAAAATCACTAGTAATGGCACATCCTAAGAGAAGACAATCGTCTACAAGAAGAGATAAAAGAAGAACACATTACAAAGCTGTTGCTCCTCAATTAGCTAAAGACGCTACAACTGGAGAATTACACCTTTTCCACAGAGCGCATTGGCATGAAGGAAAACTATACTACAGAGGAAAAGTAGTATTAGAAAAAACAGTAGAAACTACTGAAGAAAACTAAGATATTTAGTATAAAATATCTTATTCACGACATAAAAAACCACTCAATTTACTCTAAATCGAGTGGTTTTTTATTATCTTTGACTTTCTAAAATAATTTACCTACAATATGGATATTAAAGACATTCAAAATCTTATTAGATTTGTTGCTAAAGCAGGTGTTTCTGAAGTAAAATATAAAAACAAGGACTTCGAAATTTTAATCAAAACACCACTAGGTGGAGAACCTGTTAGTTATGTATCTCAACCAGTTGCTTACCAAGCACCAGTAGCGGCACCTCAGGCTGTGGCTTCAGCTCCAACGGCGAGTTCTGCTCCCGAAGCTGCATCCGCTGACGACAGCAAATTAATCACCATTAAGTCACCAATGATTGGTACTTTCTACAGAAAACCATCACCAGACAAAGACGTTTTTGTTAACGTTGGTGATAGTATTACTTCTGACAAAGTTGTTTGTGTTATCGAAGCAATGAAGTTGTTCAACCAAATCGAAGCTGAAGTTAGCGGAAAAATCGTTAAGATTTTAGTTGATGACGCGACTCCAGTTGAGTACGACCAACCATTATTCTTGGTAGATCCCTCGTAAATTATGACTAATGAGTGATGAGTGATGAGTAATTTCTCTCAACATTGTTAATTCATAATTCATAATTCATAATTTATAATTTTAATAAAGATGTTCAAAAAAATATTAATTGCAAACCGTGGCGAAATCGCAATGCGCATTCTGCGTACCGCAAAAGAAATGGGTATCAAAACGGTTGCAGTATATAGTACAGCAGACAAAGATAGTTTACATGTAAGATTTGCGGACGAAGCAGTATGCATCGGCCCTGCGATGAGTAAAGACTCTTATCTAAAGATTCCTAACATTATCGCAGCTGCAGAAATTACCAATGCAGACGCTATCCATCCTGGTTACGGGTTCTTATCTGAGAATGCCAACTTCTCAAGAATTTGTGCTAACAACAATATCAAATTTATTGGAGCAACGCCAGAGCAGATCGAAAAAATGGGAGATAAAGCTACGGCTAAAGCAACCATGAAAGAAGCTGGAATACCTTGTGTACCTGGTTCTGATGGCTTAATCGATTCTTATGAAGATGCCGTGCGTATCGCTAAAGAAACTGGTTATCCCGTAATGATCAAAGCTACTGCTGGTGGTGGTGGTAAAGGTATGCGTGCTGTTTGGAAAGAAGAAGACCTAAAAGAACATTGGGAATCTGCTATTCAAGAAGCTGTCGCCGCTTTTGGAAACGGTGGAATGTACATGGAAAAACTTATTGAAGAACCACGTCATATCGAAATCCAAATTGCTGGTGACCAATACGGAAAAGCTTGTCACTTGTCAGAAAGAGATTGCTCTATCCAAAGAAGAAATCAAAAACTTATTGAAGAAACGCCTTCTCCTTTTATGACGGATGAACTTCGTGAAAAAATGGGTGAAGCCGCTGTTAAAGCTGCCGAATACATTGGTTATGAAGGGGTTGGAACGATCGAGTTTTTGGTAGACAAACACCGTAATTTCTACTTTATGGAGATGAATACTCGTATCCAAGTAGAACACCCAATTACAGAACAAGTTATCGACTACGACCTTATCCGTGAGCAAATCTTATTAGCTGCCGGAACGCCAATTTCGGGTATCAATTATTATCCAAAATTACATGCAATCGAATGTCGTATCAACGCGGAAGACCCTTATGCGGATTTCCGTCCTTCACCAGGAAAAATCACGGGGTTAAATATCCCTGGAGGTCATGGTGTAAGAGTTGACACACATGTATATTCGGGTTATGCCATACCGCCTAACTACGACTCGATGATTGCGAAGTTGATTACAACAGCACAAACAAGAGAAGAAGCAATTGCTAAAATGAAACGTGCTTTGGAAGAATTCTATATTGAAGGTGTAAAAACCACAATCCCCTTCCACAGACAGTTGTTAGACAACGAAGACTTCTTATCTGGAAATTACACAACTAAATTTATGGAATCTTTTGTGATGGATCGTCAATACGAATACAGCATTTAAGATTCAAAAATACATAACGATTGCCCAGCTTAGGTTGGGCTTTTTTTTCACTTGCAAGCGCAAAATATAAATACATATGGAAAACAACAAAGATTCAAACTACTATATAGAACTTGAGGAAAAACACGGCGCCCACAATTATCATCCACTTCCCGTGGTTTTAGAGAAAGGTGAAGGCGTCTATGTTTGGGATGTTGAAGGCAAAAAATATTATGATTTTCTGTCTGCTTATTCGGCGGTTAACCAAGGACATTCTCATCCAAAAATTGTAAAAGCATTAACAGAGCAAGCACAAACCTTAGCTTTAACTTCAAGAGCTTTCTACAATAATAAATTGGGAGAATACGAAAAGAAAATTACAACGCTTTTCGGTTTTGATAAAGTTTTACCAATGAATTCTGGAGCAGAAGCTGTGGAAACCGCTGTAAAACTAGCTCGTAAATGGAGTTATGAAGTAAAAGCTATCGCAGAAAATGCTGCAAAAATCATCGTTTGCGAAAACAACTTCCACGGAAGGACCACAACCATTGTTTCTTTTTCTAATGATCCCGATGCGAACCAAAACTACGGACCTTTCACGCCTGGTTTTGTTAAAATTCCGTACAACGATTTAAATGCTTTAGAGGAAACTTTAAAAGCTGATGCACAGAATATCGCTGCATTTCTAGCGGAGCCAATTCAAGGTGAAGCTGGCGTTTACGTTCCAGATGACGGCTTTCTTAAAGGAGCTTCTGAGCTTTGTAAAAAATATAATGTTCTATTTATTGCGGACGAAGTACAAACAGGTATTGCAAGAACAGGAAAGCTAATTGCTTGTTATCATGAAGATGTACAGCCTGATATTTTAATTCTCGGAAAAGCACTTTCTGGCGGCATGTATCCAGTTTCTGCGGTTTTAGCCAATGATAATATTATGAACGTTATTAAACCTGGACAACACGGTTCTACATTTGGTGGAAATCCTTTAGCTTGTGCAGTTGCAGTAGCGGCTTTGGATGTTGTTGAAGAAGAAAAATTGTCGGAGCGCTCGCAAGAATTAGGTGAACTTTTCCGTTCCGAAATAGAAAAATTAATTGAGAAAACTGAATTAATAACAGCGGTTCGAGGAAAAGGTTTGTTGAATGCAATTTTAATAAATGATACACCCGAAAGCTCAACAGCTTGGAATCTTTGTGTTGCTTTAAAAGAAAATGGACTTCTTGCAAAACCAACACACGGTAACATTATCCGTCTTGCACCACCCTTGGTTATTACAAAAGATGAATTGTTGGATTGCATAAAAATTATCGAAAAAACTGTTTTAGAATTTAAGAAATAATTATTGAAAACGTCCCTTTTAATATCTACTTATAACTGGCCAGACGCTTTAGATGTTTGTCTGAAAAGCGTGATGGCTCAGAAAATACTTCCTGATGAGATCTTGATTGCAGACGATGGATCGAAGTCAACCACAAAAGATATTGTTGAGAAATATCAAAGAATATCAAAGGTACCAATTGTTCATATTTGGCATGAAGACAATGGTTTTGAATTAGCTAAAATCAGAAATAAAGCCATCGCAAAAGCATCGGGAGATTATATTGTACAGATTGATGGGGATCTCGTCCTTCATCCTTATTTTATTGCAGATCACAAGGCATTTGCGAAGAAAAATTCTTTCGTTCGCGCTAGTCGAATTTATATAAATGAAGAACTTTCTTCTGAAAAACTAAAGACGCAAAACATTAAAATAAATCCTTTTGCAAAAGGGATTACTAATTTTTTCAGTTCGTTTCGAATTCCTCTTTTATGGAAAAAATTTGAAACCAATTATAAAAACACTGGCGATGAGCGTTGGGAAATCCATGGTTGTAATATGGCTTTTTGGCGTGATGATGCGATTGAAGTTAATGGTTATAACGAGGATTTTAAAGGTTGGGGACCAGAAGATAAAGAATTTGTTGCAAGGCTTTTAAATGCTGGAAAAGAAAAACGTTTTCTAAAAATGGGAGGTTTGGTTTTTCACATTCATCATCCTATTAATGCAAAGGAAAATTTGAAAAAGAATGAGCAAATTTTCGCAGATGCCAAGAAAAACGGCGTTAAGTTCTGCGAAAACGGAATCAATCAGTATCTTTAAATTATGAAATTCGCTTTATTAATATCAACTTACAATTGGCCTTCTGCATTGGATAAGGTGTTACAATCTGTTCAAAATCAAACATTGATGCCGAATGAAATTTTGATTGCGGATGACGGATCAAAAGAAGAAACCAAAACTTTAATTGAAGATTGGAAGCAAAAAAGCAAAATTCCGATTAAACATTTTTGGCAAGAAGATGATGGTTTTCGTAAAACAATCATTATGAACAAAGCCGTTGCAGGAACCGATGCCGATTATATTATACAGATAGATGGTGATATTATTTTGGATAAAAACTTTATTAAGGATCATATCTCTGAGAAAGAGAAAGGTTTTTTTCTAAATGGTTCTCGCGCTTTAATTTCAGAAGAAAATACCCACAAGATTTTAGCAGAAAAGGAACTTCGCATGGATTGGGTTTCCAAAAACGTGAAAAACAAAATTAATGCAACTCGATTTCCTTTTATGGCTAATTTTTTTAGAAAAGATCATTTCAAGTCTAATAACGTAAAAGGTTGTAACTTTTCATTTTGGCGTGAAGATTTCGTTGCGGTAAATGGTTACAACAACGATATGTCGGGTTGGGGACATGAGGATATCGAATTGGCTGCACGTCTTAATAATTTTGGCATCAAGCAAAGACGACTAAAAATGCGTGCTATTTGCTATCACCTGCATCATGATTATTTTGACAGGAAAGATGAATTAAGCAATTTTTCTGTGTACGATGTCGTTGTTGAAAATAAAGTGATACAATCCAAAAATGGATATAATGAAGTTTTGTAAAAAATAAAAAATGGATAATAATAATATACCTCACTTAATAGAATTTCCTAAAATAGGTAAGCCAGAATTAGGATTTATTTCAGTAGCTGAAAAAGCGAACCTGCCTTTTGTTCCTAAAAGAATATATTGGACATATTTTACGCCTGAAGATGTAGAAAGAGGAGGGCATTCTCATTTCGATTTACATCAAATATTAATTGCAGTTTCAGGTAAAATTGAAGTTACTACAGAATTGTTAGACGGACAGAAAGAAACATTTATTTTAGAAAAACCCAATGTTGGTCTTTTTATTCCAAAAATGTGCTGGCGTACGATGAAGTACACTCATAATGCAGTACAAATGTGTATTGCAAGTAACGAATATGATGAGAATGACTACATTAGAGATTATCAAATTTTTCTTGCAGCAAAGTTATAGTGGAACATGACATTAATAAAATTAACAGAATACTTCTAGCTAAACGGAAGAAATATTCTATTTTATCGTTTTTTTTTCGACAAAAGTATTTAGTCGTAGATTTTATCCCATTAGATGACATAGTGGATGGTTATTGTCAACTACGAAAAATACTAAGGTACCCTAAGAAGATTATATCTTATTTGCCTAAAACACTTGGAAAAGATAAGATGTCGATTCAGCATTTTAGCCCTGCAGTGGAACTTTATCTACTAAAAAACGTGTTAGTTCCGGGGGATTCTTCCTTTTTTTTAACAAAGGAAAAAGATAAAATCTTCTTCGAAAAACACCATGACGATCATAAAACAATTTACAAGTACGATCATAAGAACATTGCTTTTCATTCTGATAATTTAGCAAAAATTAGAAATTTTGAAGTGGTACGTCATCACTATGACATTATCTATTTCGGTGGTACTTTTTCTTTTAATTACTACCATTTTGTAATAGAGATTTTGTCAAAAACGGCCTACCTTCATCATATTCCAAACCACAAGAATATAAAAATAATCTTAGATTGTTCGATACAAAATAATACAAATCTTAGAGCTTTAGCAGAATACTTTTTTAGAGATTATCAAGTTGAATACATCGATCATAATTTTTATCATCAGTATAATAAAATTTGGTATATCTCCAGCCCTAATTCAACCGTTCCTAATGTAGTAGAGTCCACCAATTACGAGGCTTCATACACAAAATTATGCCCCGAGACAATTTCGTATTTGCAAAAAGAAGCTGATAACATGTTTAATCAAGAACAAGTCAATATTTTTGCAATTTCAAAAGTCTTTATGGCGAGAAAATCTGATTTAAGAAAGTACAATGAGAAGGAGCTTTTGGAAATAGCAGAAAAATACGGTTTTGTTGCAGTTTATTTTGAAGATCTAAATATCTATGAGCAGATTTTTATCATGAAAAATGCAGATTTTATTGTAGGTGCAAGTGGCGCAGCATGGACTAATTTGCTGTTTGCAAAACCAAAATCTAAAGGCCTTACTTGGTTAGGAACGGTTTGGGGAGATTTTTCTGTATTTTCAACATTAGCAGAGATTGTTAATTTTGATCTTTATTATATTCGAAATAAGAGCAATACCGATTTTTTCCATGAAGATTATATAATTGATACTCAAATTTTTGAAGAACAACTAATTAATTTATTAAACTATGATAAAAATTCACCCACTTTCTGATGTTCAGTCACAACATATTGGTGATGGTACTATGGTTTGGCAGTTTTGTGTGATTCTAAAAAATGCAAAAATTGGAGAAAATTGCAATATTAATTTTAATGTTTTTATTGAAAATGATGTGGTAATTGGCAATAACGTGACGATAAAACCAGGGGTACAAATCTGGGATGGGATTACAGTTGAAGATAATGTATTTATTGGTCCCAACGTTACTTTTACCAATGATAAAAACCCAAAGTCAAAAAATAAAGATTTTAATTTAGAAAAAACCTTGGTAAGAAAGGGCGCTTCTATTGGAGCCAATGCTACCATTCTCCCAGGTCTTACCATTGGAGAAAATGCCGTTATTGGAGCAGGAAGCGTGGTTACTAAAGATGTTCCAGCTGGCGAAACTTGGTTTGGAAATCCTGCCAAAAAAAAATAACTATCACTAAAGAAAAAAATTATGGAAATTAAATTCCTCGATCTTCAAAAAATAAACCTAGATCACCAAAACGAAATTGAAAAGCATTTGACTGACGTTTTCCGTAGTGGATGGTATCTTCTTGGTGAAAGAACTAAGACATTTGAAGAAAATTTATCAAAATATATTGGCGTAAAACATTCAATCGGTGTTGCCAATGGACTAGATGCTTTAAGATTGATTATTAAAGCCTATAAAGAACTGGGTGTTTTTAGCGATGGTGACGAAATTATTGTTCCTGCCAACACTTACATTGCCTCTGTCTTGGCCATTACTGATAATAATCTGACACCTATACTTGTAGAACCGAGTTTAGCTGATTTTAATTTAGATATTGATAAAATTGAAGCTGCTATTTCAGAAAAAACAAAAGCAGTTATGACAGTCCATTTGTATGGACAAACCGCTTACCATGAAAAACTGAAAGAAATCGCGTTAAAGCATGGATTAAAAATTATTGAAGATAATGCACAAGCCATTGGAGCAGAATTTAACGGTGTTAAAACGGGAAATCTAGGTGATGCCGCTGGTTTCAGTTTTTATCCAGGTAAAAATCTTGGTGCTTTAGGTGATGGCGGCGCCGTAACGACTAATGATGATGTTTTGGCAGCGACAATAAGAGCTTTGGCAAATTATGGTTCTAATAAAAAATACGAAAACGCTTATAAAGGGCTTAATTCAAGATTGGATGAATTGCAGGCTGCGATTCTAGACGTAAAACTTTCTTATTTGGATAAAGAGAATGAGAAACGAAGAACAATTGCAAAACGCTATATTACGGAGATAAAGAATGACAAAATTATTCTTCCATCGCTTCCTGAAAATGACCTTAGACATGTTTATCACTTGTTTGTTATAAGAACAGCAAAAAGAACTGAACTTCAAAAATTTTTATCAGACAATGGCGTACATTCGATTATCCATTACCCAATTCCTCCGCATCAACAAGAGTGTTATAAAGAGTTAAATCATTTGAGTTTTCCAATTACTGAACAACTAAGTCAGGAAGTTTTAAGTTTACCAATCAGCCAAGTCATGACTCCAGAAGAAGTAGACCATGTTATTGAAACCTTAAATCAATTTTAAATGGACACTCCAAAACCTTTGGTGAGTATTGTTATCATTACGATGAATCATGAAAAATTCATAGAACAATCTTGCCTTTCAGCCATTTCTCAAACCTATCCCAATATTGAGATTGTTTTTTTGGATAATAAATCGGATGACGCTACTTTTTCAATCGCCAAGAAAACCTTTGAAGAAAGCTCTATTGCTCATATTTTAATTGAAAATAAGGAAAGATTTGGAGTTGCTAAAAACTTAAATATCCTTTTGGAGAATGTTTCGGGAGAATATGTATGTATTTTATCAGGTGATGATTGGCTTTCAGAAAATAGCGTTGAGGAAAAGATTTCATATTTTTTAACTCATCCAGAGGTTGATTTTGCTATTTCGGACGGTTATCGTTTTTTGGAAAATGAACAGAAAATTGTGGATGCCTATTCTGAGAAACAAAAAGCTAAAATTATCCGTTCTATTCCTCATTTCTTTCATGAAAATGTGACTCAAAATTTGCCCTTTAATGTTGGTGTTTTCATTAAAACCAAACTGCTTAAAGACCATCCTTTTGATGAGCAAATACATGCAGAAGATTGGGACATGAATCTCAGATTGACTTCTTTAGGTTACAAAATAGGCTTTATCGATCAAAAATTATTTTATTATAGAATTCTCAATAACAGTCTTTCTTCCAATTGGACTTTAATGGAGTCTTCCTATAAAAAAATTACGGACAAATACCGCGATTATATTTTGGCACATACAAGTCTTGCTAAAAAATACAAGATCAATCTTCTAAAGCACCACTTTCAAAAAAAACTATCCGAAACTTTGGATGAAGCAGAGAAAAAATCCCTCAGTAAAGAATGGAAAAGAGAAAAAAATAAAGTGAAATACAGACAACCGATTTTGTTTTTCAAACAATTATTCTCGTAAGCAATTACTTTCTACCAGCCTCTTCGTCCACTTTTAAAATATCATCCTCGCCGAAATAAGTTCCTGTTTGTACTTCGATGAATACAGCAGGTTTTTCGGTATGGTTCATGTTTCTGTGTTTAGCGCCTTGCAGAATAAAAACGCTTTGACATCAATATTAACCAATTAGGTCAAAATACTTCTTCAAAACCAAAAGCGCAATCAAATCTTCCAAGTTTTTGTTGCTAAATTTCGATCTAAACTCTTTTGCATTTTCAATGATTAATTTAGCTTCATTAGGATGATCTATGTAGTATTGCAGCCTTTCCTCAAGGTCCGAGTAGTTATCAGCAATTTGCACGTAATGCTCATTCGGGATCAAAGTTCCTTCCATATACCAAGTTTCCATTTTTAACTTTGGCGTTACAGCTAAGGAGTTAGAGCACATTATCCATTTAAGATTTGTTGCGACATCATTACCTTCAAGACTCAGAACAAATTTATTCTTCAAATGTTCGTCAATCGATATTTTAGGTTTCAACCATTTTTGGTCGCCTCCACTTTTGTTAACTTGTCCAAGATCACAAAGTGGATTTTCAAAATATTCATTAAAAAAATCAATGCGATGTTGTTGATGAACCGCTGCTCGACCAATCAATTTATTGGTCTTAGAATCAAAACTTTTAGAATCTTCAATCGACACAAAATGCCTAGCTTTATCGAGGTTTAAAAGAATGTTATTCTCATTACATCCTGCAATCGGACGACTTTTCGTAATCATTGGAATTGGCAAAATGGTATTAACATCACCAAAGGCATAATCTATCAAAAGATTTTCATCAAAATAGCGTGCATATTCGTAGGTATCAAAATAGTACGACTTGGGCGTTTTAGGATGTTTTAGATCTTTAATTCGAGTCCCCGAGTGTGTAACTTTTTGTTTTTCAGACAATTTATTATAGTAGTCCACACGATATTCGGCAACATCCAAATCGCTTTTACTCAAAGTTATACGAAGAGCATTAATTTTATTTTCGAGATTTTGTTTTGGAAGAAACTGCCTTGAGTAGCCTTTTATATAGAATAAAATTTTATTTTGCTTTTCTACTTTTGTCATCATACAAACTTAGCTAAAATTAACATAATCTCTTCATTTTTCGTAAATTTGCACTTTAAATTTTTCAAACAATGGAAAGAGTAAGAGTCCGTTTTGCGCCAAGTCCTACAGGTGCTTTGCATTTGGGTGGTGTGAGAACTGCGTTATATGATTATCTTTTCGCTAAACATCATGGAGGCGATTTTGTATTAAGAATTGAAGATACCGACACTGCGAGATATGTGGAAGGTGCTGAAGATTATATTATGAAATCTCTCGAATGGTGCGGTCTTATCCCCGACGAAAGCCCTATCCATGGTGGTCCATATGGTCCTTACCGCCAGTCAGAAAGACGTGATATTTACGATAAATATACCGAGCAAATTTTAAAAACAGACTACGCTTACATCGCGTTTGACACGCCAGAAGAGTTGGATGCTATCCGTTCTGAATTTGAAGCTAAAGGTGATGTTTTTGCTTACAACAATTTTACGAGAAATCGCATGAAAAATAGTTTAACACTTTCTAATGCAGAAGTGGAAAAACTGAAAGCAGATGGTATTCCTTATGTGGTGAGATTCAAAATGCCTGTGGGTCGTCAACTGAATATGGAAGACATCATCCGTGGTAACTTCAGTGTAAATACTGATACATTGGATGATAAAGTTTTGGTGAAAAACGACGGGATGCCAACTTACCATTTTGCCAACATTATCGACGATCACGAGATGAAAATTTCGCATGTTATTCGTGGTGAAGAATGGCTACCATCTATGGGACTACACGTCTTGTTGTATGAAGCAATGGGTTGGGAAGCTCCACAATTTGCACATTTATCATTGATTTTAAAACCTGAAGGAAAAGGAAAATTAAGCAAAAGAGATGGCGCTAAATTTGGTTTCCCAGTATTTCCTATGGATTTCAAAGATCCTGAAAGTGGTGATGTTTGGAAAGGTTACAAAGAATCTGGCTACTTCCCAGATGCTTTTATTAATATGGTGGCTTTGCTGGGTTGGAGCCCTGCCAACGATAGAGAAATCTTGACAATGGATGAAATGGTTTCTGAATTTGATCTTCATAAAGTCCACAAAGCTGGCGCAAGATTTAATCCCGAAAAAGCCGTTTGGTTTAACCACGAATATTTAGTTAAAAAATCAGACGAAGAAGTTTTAAACTTGTTTAAAGAATTAGATATAGTTAAAAATTCGAATTTGAATGATGAAACCTTGTTAAGAATCGTTTCTTTGATGAAGGAAAGAGCAAGTTTTATTAAAGACATCTATAACGATAGCAAATTCTTCTTCGAAACGCCAACTTCTTACGACGAAAAAGCAAGTAAAAAAGCTTGGAACGAAGAAACTGGAGCTCTGATGCAAGAATTCGCTGATCAACTTCAGACTTTAGACTTTGAACCAGAAGCGCTTAAGCAAGCTATCCACGATTTTGCTGAAGCCAAAAGCCTCGGAATGGGCAAAGTTATGATGCCGCTTCGGTTATCTTTAGTTGGAGAATTAAAAGGGCCAGATGTGCCAGATATTCTTTCAATTCTGGGAAAAGACGAAAGTATTTTGAGACTTAAAAATGCTATTTCTAACATAAAATAATACGTTTCGATTTTTAAAAAATTTAGATGTTATAAAAAAACGCTATTTTTGAAGATTGAATTCTTATACAAACAATGGAATATTTAGATTTTGAACAACCGGTAAAAGAACTTATGGAGCAGTATGACAAATGTGCTCTAGTAGGCGAAGAAAGCGGTGTAGATGTTAAAGAATCTTGTAAAAAGATCGAAGATAAAATTCTTGATACCAAGAAAAAAATATACGGAAACCTTACACCTTGGCAGCGTGTACAACTATCACGTCACCCCGATAGACCGTACACTTTGGACTATATTAAAGGGATTGCTGATGATGATAGCTTTGTAGAGTTACACGGCGACCGCAACTTTGGTGATGATCCAGCAATGATTGGCGGACTTATCAAAATAAATGGTGAAAGTGTCATGATTATCGGGACTCAAAAAGGTAGAACAACCAAAGAAAGACAACATCGTCGTTTTGGAATGTCAAACCCTGAAGGTTATCGTAAAGCGTTGCGCCTTATGAAGTTGGCGGAGAAGTTTAACATTCCTATTGTGACCTTGGTGGATACACCGGGCGCTTATCCTGGCCTAGAAGCTGAAGAGCGTGGACAAGGCGAAGCAATTGCAAGAAACATTTTGGAAATGTGCCAGATGAAAACGCCAATTATCACCATTATAATTGGAGAAGGTGCCTCGGGAGGTGCATTAGGAATTGGTGTTGGCAACCGCGTATATATGTTAGAAAACACTTGGTATTCTGTTATTTCGCCAGAAAACTGCTCAGCAATTCTTTGGAGAAGTTGGGAGTATAAAGAAACTGCAGCTGCTACAATGAAGTTGACAGCGCCTGACATGTTGAAAGAAAAATTGATTGATGCTATTATCCCAGAACCACTTGGAGGAGCGCATTATGATCCAAAACAAACTTTTGAAAATGTTAAAGAAGTCATTCTTAAAGACATTAAAACTTTATCAAAACAATCAGGAGATCGACTAATGAAAGATCGTCAAGAGAAGTTTATCGATATGGGAGAATTCAAAGGATAAAAAAACAAAAACGTTTCAAAAATTTGAAGCGTTTTTTTATTGGTTTTGAAGTTAATTAAAATTATTTATTACCAAGTGTAATAATGGTACTTGCAGTAATACTTTTATTAGAAGTATACGACGCACCGCAAATAGACGTTGTTAAGTTATAATTGCCTTTTTCGATAAGGATATAATTTTGATTTTTAGACGGTACATTCAAGTTGTAATATTTCTTTTTCCCTGCAACTTTCACCACTAACTCACAAGACGATCTGTTTACGATTTGTAAAACGGCCTCTTTAGAATATCTATTATCATTAAATAAATTCGTCAAAATAGCCGCAGTTTTCTCGGCATTTTCTGATGTTTTCGACTTGTTAATATTCTTTTCCAGTTTATTAACTGTCAACTTCGAAACTTTTGGCTTGGCTTCTGCGTCATTACCAGAGCCCGAACTACCTACAACGGTATAACGCATACCTTGAAGTTTCGTTCTTAATTCCGGAACTTTTGGATGCTTGGGATTCGCCGTTATAAAAGATTGTACCACATTAGGATCGTTAGATTTCATCGCTGTAAATACACTTACCTGCGCATAATACATTCCTGAAACCGAAATCATAACAAGTAAAACTATATTCTTCATGGATCACAAAATTACATTTACAATTATTTAACGTCGATTCTGTCTTTTTAGTTTGTGGATATTTTAGTATATTTGCCACGCAAAAAAAAATCGATTAAATATATCACTTTTTTTTAAAATTTAAAAAATCATTACAAATATGTATACACCAGTAGCAGCAGACGTAGCAAAGCTAAGAAACACAACAGGTGCAGGTATGATGGACTGCAAAAAAGCATTAGTAGAAGCAGAAGGTGACTTCGAAAAAGCTATCGAAATCTTAAGAAAAAAGGGACAAAAAGTTGCCGCTAATAGAGCTGACAGAGAGTCAACAGAAGGTGCTGTAATCGCTAGAGTTAACGAAGATAACACTTTAGGTGCTATCATCTCTCTTAACTGTGAGACTGACTTCGTTGCTAAAAACGAAGCTTTCGTAGAACTAGCTTACGAATTAGCTGAAATGGCTATCACAGCTGCTTCTAAAGAAGAATTATTGGCTACAGATTTCCACGGTATTACTGTTGCTGATAAGTTAATCGAGCAAACTGGTGTTATCGGAGAAAAAATCGAAATCGGAGCTTTCGAAAGAATCGAAGGTCCTTTCGTAGGTGCTTATATCCACGCTGGTAACAAAATCGCTGCTATCACGGCACTTTCTGCAAAGGTAGATGGTGCTGAAGAAGCTGCAAAAGCTGTAGCTATGCAAGTTGCTGCGATGAATCCTATCGCACTTGACGAGACTCAAGTTTCTCAAGAAACGATCGACAAAGAATTAGAAATCGAAAGAGATATCTTAACTAAAGAAGGTAAGCCTGCTAACATTATCGATAACATCCTTAAAGGTAAAATGCAGAAATTCTACAAAGACAACACTTTGGTACACCAAGCATTCATCAAAGATGGTGGTATGTCAGTAGCTGATTATGTAAAGTCAGTTAACGGTGATCTTAAAGTTGTAGGATTCGTAAGAGTTGGCCTATAATCTTAGATTAAATCTTTAAAACATAAAAACCAGTCAATTAATTGACTGGTTTTTTTTATTTAAATAGACACCGCCGTCGTGGACTTGACCTCTCCAATAACAAAAGCACTGTGAGAACTTCCGATGTGTTTAACTACCGTCAACTTGTTAACGATAAAACTTCGATATTCTTTAATATTAGCAACACCAATTTTTAAGATATAATCAAAATCACCACTCACATGGAAACAATCCATGACTTCTTGTAGTTCCAAAATTTCTTTTTCAAACTCTTGCAAGTATTCTTTTTTGTGTTGCGTCAATTTGATGTGACACAAAACGACAAAATCTCGATTAACCAATTCTTTATCGATTAATGCAACGTATTTTTTGATAACTTTGTTTTTCTCAAGCTTCCTAATTCTTTCGTACACTGCTGTTGCAGAAAGATTAAGCTGATTAGCAATTTCTTTAGTTGTCATTTTTGAATCTTCCTGCAGAAGCATCAAAAGTTTTTTGTCAGTATCGTCGAGATTCATAAAATTTTCTATTAAGTAGATAGTTTCAAATCAAATTTACGCAATAAAATCTAACAAACAATATAAACATTGTAATATTATCCAAATATTAATCAACAGCTTGTAATAATTAATACTTTCTGCAATATTTGTATAAAATAATCAACGTGAACACATTCGATCCAGCTAACAACATTCAAGATTTACAATACTTTGGGGAATTTGGAGGTGTTAATCCTTCCATTTCTGATAGTTCAACTTATACATTTTTATCAGCCAAAACGATGTTTGACACTTTCGAAGGCAATACAGATGGCTGCTATCTATATTCTCGCCACTCCTCTCCTAGCAATTTGTATCTAGGTGAAGCTCTTGCACAAATGGAAGCAACAGAAGCTGCCAATGTAACTGCGTCGGGAATGGGCGCTATAACATCGGTATTAATGCAACTTTGCAAATCAAACGATCATATTGTATCTAGTAGAACAATCTACGGCGGGACTTATGCATTCATGAAGAACTTCCTTCCAGATTATAACATTAACACGAGTTTTGTAGATATTACAAAATTGGATTTGGTAGAGGCAGCTATTACTCAAAATACAAAAGTATTATATTGCGAATCTGTTAGCAATCCACTTTTGGAAGTTGCTGATATTGCAGCTTTATCGCGAATCGCAAAGAAATACAATCTAAAACTAGTTGTTGACAATACCTTTTCACCTTTATGTATTTCTCCAAAAGAATTGGGGGCTGATGTGGTTATCCATAGTTTAACAAAATTCATTAACGGAAGTAGCGATACAGTTGGCGGTGTTATTTGTGGAACGCAAGATTTCATCAACGATCTTAAAAATGTAAACACTGGTGCTTGTATGCTTCTTGGTCCAACCATGGACAGTCTTCGCGCAGCTAATATTCTTAAAAATCTAAGAACACTTCACATCCGAATGAAACAACATAGCCACAATGCGCTTTATCTTGCTGAGATGTTCGAAAAAGATGGCTTGGTTGTTAAATATCCAGGTCTACAATCTCACAAAGATCATCAGCTTTACAAATCGATGATGCGTGAAGAATATGGCTATGGCGGACTGTTGACGCTCGATGTTGGCACAACCCAAAAAGCCAACGAAGTCATGGAAATGATGCAATACGAAAACCTTGGTTATCTTGCTGTAAGTCTTGGATTTTACAAAACATTATTTTCTGCATCTGGAAGTTCAACCTCATCAGAAATACCGGAAGAGGAAAGAAAAAGCATGGGACTGTCGGACGGACTTATTCGCTTTTCTATTGGACTGGACAACGACATCAAACGGACTTACGAAAAAATGCGCGCTTGCCTAGTTTCGACACAAATTATACGCTAAATCATTTTCATATTTTTATTTAGAATCCCAAGTCTTTACGAGCTTGGGATTTTTATTTTGTTTTAAAATTATTTTAATAGCATTAAAGAATTTAACAATATTAAATATTGTAATTTTGTTGCCCCGAATTCTCAACAAGAAAATCGGAAAGCAAAAAATGTGTAAAAATCTACTCCATAAACTTTTATTTTTTAATCTAATAATATTTGGATATTTTTCATCAAATGCCCAAAGTATTAGTATTAATACAACTTCATATACGCCAGACCAACTCGTTAAAGATATTTTTGTCGGGAACAATCAAAGCTGTATTGCTGTTGACAATATTCGCGTATCTGGAAAAGAATTTAGCAATGGAGATAAAAGTTGGGGATATTTTAACAAAGCTACTTCTGACTTTCCTATTAAAGATGGTATTATCTTATCAACGGGAAGAGCTAGAGCTGCGGCAGGTCCCAACTCCTACATACAAAGTGAAGGAGACTCAAGTTGGTTATCAGATCCCGATCTTTTCGAAATGTTGACCAATGCAGGTTTACCTACTGATCATCTATTAAATGCAACTGTTCTAGAATTTGATTTTACATCTTATAATAAAAACAGTATTGCTTTTGATTATATGTTCTTGTCAGAAGAATATCGACCAGATAATTGTGATTATTCTGATGCTTTTGCTTTTTTAATAAAAAAAGCGGACAACTCTGAGCATTACAAAAATATAGCTGTCGTACCAGGAACAAATATCCCTGTTACTTCTAAAACAATAAACGGTGCTGAAACATGTCCAAGCAATGTTCAATATTTTGGTTCTTTTAATGCCTACGACAAACCCTACTATCCTACGCATAATTTCAATGGAGAAACAAAAACCTTAAAAGCAATTGCAAATGTTGAAGTTGGTGTAAAATACAGCATAAAACTTGTTATTGCTGATCATGGTGATACAACGGGCAAATACGATTCAGCGGTTTTTTTAAAAGGTAGAAGTTTTGGAAATAAAGATTTAGGGCCTGACTGGACAGAAAATAATGGCAATGCACTTTGCGAAGGCACCAGTAGAACAATTGACGCAACGGAAGTTGGAGCAACCAAATATACATGGTACAAAGATGGAGTTCAGATTTTGTCGGGATATTACCCTACCTACAATGTTAAATATGAAGATGCTGGACATTACGAGGTAGAAATTGAACTTAATGGCACATGTAGTATTAAAGGGCAAATTAACATTGAAGGGCAAACGATGCCTAATTTCAAGAATACAACTTTTAAAGTTTGTGATGAAGATTTTGACAACATCTATAATGTGAATTTGGATGATGATAACACGAAACAAATTCTTGACAGCCATCCTAATTTTCAAATTAGGTATTATGAAAATAAGCCAATAAACACGAACAATCCGACCGAAATTCCAATTAATAAAATAAGCTTTACTACAGATTTCAAAAGTGTCTGGATTTGGGTGAAACCTGGAAATTGTGATCCAGTTACGAAAGAGATAACATTCTCTAAAAATTCAAACAGCACACCGAAGCCTCATTCGGATATTACGATTTGTGATGATAAACTGGAAGGCTCTAAAGAAATTGACCTTTTGGATTATTATGAAAACATCGCCGATAACATAGAAGGAACGCCTCAATTTTATAAAACCGAAGACGACGCCAAAAAGCAAAATAATGTACTTAATAATACTAAAGTCATTATAACATCGATCGCGCAAAACAAATATTACATTCGCTATAAGCAAGAAGATCGTTGTCCTGATGTTGAAGAAATAAAATTTATTCTAAAACAACCTGCGAAATCTGATATGCCTAAAGAAGTTACAATTTGTAAAAATACAACGACAACTTTAGATGCTGGCCAAGGTCCGAGTCCAGGCACTTACTTTACATCCTACGAATGGAGTTTTATAGATCCCGTAACGCAAACCAATGCTACCACTCAAAAAATTGAAAATGTACCCGTTGGTGTGTACACCGTAAAACTCGGTTATAATTCTTGCTTCTATACACAAACGGTCGAGGTCAAAGAGGCGCCAACTGCTATTATCGATGCTATCGAGATTAATGGATCAACTGTTACAGTTAAAGCAATTGGAGGCACAGCGCCTTACAAATATTCATTAGACGACAATACCTTCCCTGGTAGCTTCCAAGATTCGCCAACATTCACCAATGTTTCTTTAGGCAACCACACGATCTATCTTAAATCAAGTGATAATTGCGGGCTTGTATCAAGAGATTTTTCGGTAATTAATATTGCCAATGTCATCAGTCCAAATGCCGATGGCAAAAACGATGTTATCAACCTTTCTGAATTATTAAATAAAACCGAAGCCCGTTTTAAAATTTATAATCGTAATGGTGTTTTAGTGTTTGAAGGTAATTCTGCCAACCAATTTATTTGGGATGGTAAACAAAACGGCCGCGTTCTTCCGACGGGCACCTATTGGTATGTTGCAGATTGGACAGAGCCAACCTCCGGAAAAACGCAACAATTAAAAAGCTGGATTCTTTTGAAAAATTATTAACGAAACAAGTATAAGTTTTAGTTAAAAAGCCTTTTATCCATAATACTTTTGCCATTTTATCGTTACATTTGTTAGCACAAGTATTATTTTAATGAAAAGATTTTGATCGGCGTTTATACTTCTATTTTTTTTCACACAGTTTTCCGCACAATTTGATAAAGAACATTGGTTTGCGCCAATGTTTGACAGAACCCGAATTAGCACAAACCATCAGAGTCTCTATCTATCCACTAATGAAATTAATTCGTTTGAAGTGGAAATTTACAATAACAACCAGTTAATTGCTCAAGTCCCAATATCAAAAGGAAATCCTGCAAAATATGACTTACTACGAGATAAAATTATAGCAACAGACGAGACTGACCTATTTAAGCCAACATCAAAAGGTCTTTATCTAAAGGCTCCCAAAGCATTTTACGCCAATCTTCGATTTTCGGTTCTGAATCATGCCGAAATGCAGACCTCTAAAGGAATTGCTGCATTGGGAAATCAATTCAGAGTCGTATTAGCGCCAATTACAGCTCATAATGATAAATTAAATTTCATGACAAGTATTATTGCGACGCAGGACGAAACTACGGTTAACGTATCCGACTTTGATAGCAATATAAAATTCTCAGATGGTATCCCAAGATCACAATTTAACATCACACTTAACAAAGGGCAATCCTATATCATAGAAGGTCTAGGAAATCAGGTACAGAATAGAAATAGCGCCTTTATAGGAGCGAAAATTACATCAACAAAACCAATTGTTATTGCCAATGGAAACTTCAATGGACAATATGCGGGTGATTATAGAGACTCTTCGGACATACTGATGGATCAAAGCGTACCTGAAGATAAGCTAGGTAATGCATTTATACTAGTGAAAGGAGGTGGTGCCAATAGCTATGACTCTGGTACAAAAAGTATGGAACGCGCTGTGATTGTAGCCATCGAAAATGGGACACCGATATATCTCAATGGCAACCCCACACCAGTGGCAACTCTTGATGCTGGCCAATCTTATATGACGCCTCCTGGTAGTTATAATAATCAAGGTTCCAATCATTACAACATGTACATCTCTACACAACTAGCAGGTAGTACGGGGACTCCAAAAAACATTTATGTATATCAATTACTTGCAGGAACAGACGGAGATAGTAGTGATGCAAATAATAAGAATGGGGAAGCAACTGGTGGGATTAATTTTATTCCTCCACTTAGCTGCTATCTTCCTTCCCAAATTGATGAAATCGGTAGAATAGATGAAAATGAATACAGCTTATATCTAGGCGCGTCTGGAGTAAGTGTGCCTACTAAATTAAACATCATTACCAGTGTTAATGCTAATATACTTGTTAAACGAAATGGGACTGTATTACAAACTATCAATGCAACAGATTTGCACCCCGTATCTGGAAACACTGATTGGGGAACCTACTCTATTGAAAATATTACGGGCAATATCTCTATTGAGTCAACCAACAAAATGCCTTTAACAGCTGGTATCTCCGCTGGTAACAAAGCAATTGGTTACGGAGGTTATTTTGCTGGTTTTACTAAAATCCCGCTAATTGAGAGGTCTACTGGTGATTGTATTCCGCTTGCTTCGTTAGAGTTACCAGATGGTTACGCAAAGTATGAATGGTTCAATGTTGATGATCCTACGACGATCTTGACAGATCCTGCAAATCCTCATATCTTCAAACCAACAAAACCTGGAACTTACCAATGTCGAATATTTCAAGGTTCTTGCAGTCCAGAATTAACGCAACCCAAAAAATTCGAAAATTGTACAACTGAGATTACGGAAAGCATCTGCGCTGCGCAAACCTTCAACCCAAGTTTTAAATACAATACAGGCGAAACTGTTGAAAGTGTTACTGTTACAAAACAACCCACCAAAGGGACTGTCGTTGTTAACGGCGCCAGCTTCACTTATACGCCAAATCCAAATATTACAGATGAATCTGATGAAGTAACGTATAGCATTTCCAATGCCTCCAACACCGTAACAGAACATGTTAAACTTAGCTTAAAGATTAACCAAATTATTGCAGCAAACACTACCATTGGAGAATGTTCGTCTACAAATTCTGCTAATTTCAATTTAACAAAAACCAATTACACATCAGAACCAAATTTCCAAAGTGTTGACTATTATAATTCTAAGGTAGGAGCAGAAAATCAAATTGACAAGATTTCAAGTCCATATCCTGCTGTAGATGGCAACATTGTCTACGCAAGAATTGAAAACACGTTAGGTTGTCATGCTGTCAAAGAAGTGACTTTAAAAATCATGTCTGCACCAGATGTTAAACCCGAAAACCACACAAAGCTACATTGCGACGAGGAAGATGGCAAACTAGATGGCAATTATCAAGCGATCCTTAATGATGTTATTGCTGGTATTATGACAAACTCTGCAGGTTTTACAATTAGTTTTTTTAAATCAAAACCTGATGCTGAAGCACCTACTAATGCATTACCACAAAACACGCCTTATATCTTCACGCCTAGCAATAATAAAATTTGGGTTCGTGTAGAATCTGACTGCGATCTTGTCATCAAAGAAATTGAATTAAAGATTGGAAATTTGATTCCCGATGCAACTGGCGCTAATGCAACCTTTAAAGAAAATGTTTGTAACGATGTTAACGCTTACGATTATTTAAACAAATTCACTAACGAAACTGGAGTAAGCGCAACCTATTACAAATCTTTTGCTGATGCTCAAAACGATGTAGATGGCAAACCGATTACTAACCCAACAATGCTTGGTATCGCAGATGGGCTTAACACCTTCTATTTTAGAATTTGGAAAACACCAACATATTGCGCGACAATTTTCAAACTAGAGTTAACACGTCTAAGTCCTCCAAAGCCGACCTTTCCAGGTGCACCTTATAAGATTTGCGATGACCATACGTCCACTTACACTCTAGATGCTGGAGCAGGCTACACGTCATGGGAATGGTATAATGACAATGATCCTAGCACAATGATAAGTAACAGTCGAACAATCTATGTTAAACCTGGTAAATATTTTGTCATTGTTAAATCAGCAAGTGCGCCATGTCCAATAAAATCTGAAGTCGTGGAAATTATCGGCGAACCAAAACCTGACTTGAACCCAGCCAGATTAACAAAAACTTTCTGCGATAACGATCTTGATGGCAAAGCAGAGGTAACATTCTCAACAGAGGTGACACCAACCATTCTTATCAACAGTTCGCTTTTTGATGATATTAAATATTATACAAATTCAGCCATGACTGCTTCGTCTGAAATCACAACTGACAAGTGGTCTTTCGCAACAGATACGGAGGTTTGGGTGAAAGTAAAACCAAAGTATTGTGCAGAAGTTTCAGCAAAAATCATCTTGAAAGTCGGCGCTAAGATAGATTTAGAAAAAGATAAAGAAACAATTACAGAATGTGGTGATTTAAGCGGAAAATACACGGTCACCAATCTTGATGATTACAGAACTAATTTCACAAATGATTCAAGTCTACACATTACGTATCACAATTCAAAATCGGGAGCACAAAAAGGTAATGATGTTGTTAGCACGGCAGATTTGACATTTACAAATACAAAAACTTATTATCTGCGTATTTCGTCATCAACTGGCTTATGTCCTGTTTTAGCAAAATTAACCATAAATATCAATCGTCCAGAAGCTTCAACAGAATTAAAAGACGAATCGATCTGTAGCGGTACAAGCATCGATCTAAAAGTTGGATCTGGTTTCAGAAGTCATGTTTGGTACAAAGCGGAAGATCTTAATACACCAATTGGGGATCAGGAAACTTATACTGCTTCAATAGGAAATTATGTTGTCGTCCTAGAGGCGCAAAACGGCTGCAAATACACTCAACCTGTTAAAGTAAGTCAAGCGGAATCAGCAAAAATTACAGCCATAATTATTGATGGCACAGCGGTTACTGTAAAAGCGGAAGGCGGGATTCCTCCTTACGAATATGCCCTCGAAGGTCCATCGTATTACCAAGGATTTAGTTCTAAATTTGTTTTCGCCGATGTTAGTAAACCTGGTGTCTATACGGTATCGGTAAAAACTTCTAGTAATTGCGCCCCAACAACGGCAACTTTTAGCATTCTTAAAATACAGAATACCATTACGCCAAATGGCGACGGAAAAAATGATTATGTTGACTATTCTGAATTAAAATCAAAAACGGATGCTAAGTTTATAATTATCGATAGATACGGCAAAAAAGTATACGATTCTGCAGAGAAAAAAGATTACATCTGGGACGGAAAACTTAATGGCAAACCGCTACCAAATGACACCTATTGGTACATTTTGGAATGGACAGATCTTGGCGCACCGTCGCCAACTCAGCAAAAATCTTGGATTTTGCTTAAAAACAATTAAAAAATCTATCACTAAAAATTTAATTATAACAAATTAACAATTCGGGGTTAAAGTTTAATATAACTTTAACCCTTTTTATTTATCATAAACGCAGAAAATAGGGAAAATTCTCAATACTTTTGCTTCTCGAAATGAAACAACTTTTACTACTTTTTATCACGATAATTGGCTTTTCTTTAAAAGCTCAAACTTACAATGGAGAAATCTATCTGAGAGATCACTCCAATCTTTTCCTTAATCAATTTTACGTAACCAATCTTAATACGCAAAAAACAGTTTTGGCAGATTATAACGGAAATTTCAGTATTCCTGCAAAAAGTGGAGACGTTATTAGATTCACCTCAATTATTACCGATCGTAAAGACATCGCTTTAACCAACGAATTATTGGCATTAAGTAAAAACTTCGTTGAGTTGAGCATCGCCTACTACGAAATACAAGAAGTGGTCGTATCAGCCTTTAAAGCCAGCGGTAATTTGAGAAAAGATGTGACCAGTCTCAAAAGTACAGACAAGTCTTATGAACTTCGCAAAGTTATTGGACTGCCTGCTCCCAAAGGTGATGGCACCTCGCCTCAAGAGTCGTTGCTAGGCTTCCGAGATGGTGGATACAGCCTTAGCATAAGCAGTCTTTACGATATGCTATCTGGAGAAGCGAAAAAGAAAAAGCGTCTTTATGAATACGAAAAGATGGAAAAAAGCGTCAATGGTATACAGAAGTATTTTGGCGACGACTACTTTATACGTTTAAAAATCCCTAAAGAGTTCATCCCGAATTTCTTGCAATTTATCTATAGTTCGGACAACATTTCATATTTGACAGAAGCCGGTAATTACGAAGCGGTTAAGCCTTATATCGAACGTTATCTCCCAGTTTATCAAAGACGTCTACGAAATTCTAATATGGCGGATGCAAATCCTTAATTTCACCTAATTTTTAACCAATAATTAATAATTAAATCATTATTTTTGCACACTAATATTAAGAATGGGCAAGAATAAAATCGCAAGATTCGAAGAGAACAAAGTATTACCAAACGTCTTCCAACCAACTCGTGAGGAAGCACTTAACAATTATCCGTTAAAAGGGAATTGGAGAAAAGATGTTTTTAAAAATGATAATCCTATTGTCCTAGAACTCGGCTGCGGAAAAGGTGAATACAGTGTTGGATTAGCAAAAGCTTTTCCTGAAAAAAACTTTATCGGCATTGACATTAAAGGCGCTCGTTTTTGGTTTGGAGCAAAAGAAGCTCACACATCAGGAATGCATAATGTTGCTTTTTTAAGAACCCAAATCGAATTGATTGAACACTTCTTTGCAGAAAATGAAGTCGACGAAATTTGGATTACCTTCCCTGATCCACAAATAAAATACAGACGTACAAAACATCGTCTTACCCATCCTGATTTTTTAGCAAGATATAAAAAAATTATGCGAAAAGATGGTACGGTACATTTAAAGACGGACTCTGAGTTTCTCCATGGCTATACTTTGGGCTATCTGCAAGGTGCTGGACACGACATTATCACAGCACATCATGATATCTATGGTGCGCCAGAATACGAACCAGGAACACCACTTCTAAGAGAAATACAGACCTATTACGAGCAATTATTCTCAGCAAAAGGAAAAACGATAACCTATATAAGATTTCGAATTAAATAACCTATGAAAAAAATCTTCTGTGCTATAGGCATTGCCTTATTAGCATCATGTAGTTCTGCCACCAACTCATCCTCTGGCAAGAAGCACCACATCACGCAAAGTACAGACATCAAAGAAATTGAGAATTACTTACGCACAGCTCATAAAGACGATCAATACCGACTATTTTTGAAAAGAAAATTGGTCGCATTAAAAAATGCTGCGTGGATGAAAAGTGGACAAGGTGTACCGATGGCGGCGAGACCAATAGTAACAAATCTTCCATCTAATCCTAAAAGCAAGACACTAGATCGTGCACTTTTTAATAAACTAATGGAAGAAGCAAAAGCGAATGAAAAGCAAAATACTGTACAAGTGCTAAATGAGCTCTTTAAAGATCCCAATACCAACGAGAGCACATCAGTTGTTTTAATTCAGAATAAAAGCATTTGCGACATGATATTAACCCTTGACGGCCCTAAAGCTTATAACCTTGCTATACCAGCCAATTCTGACAAAAGCATTGTTGTTGAAAAAGGTGATTACAGATTGAAATCTAATGTCTGCGATGCACCATACGAATCTTCAAAAAGTATTTCTAAAGGCATTATTATTACATTAAATAAAAGCACCAACAAAAGCTAATTTTAATAAAAAAAACAAAAAAGGTTCAGAATAAATTCTGAACCTTTTTTTATTTGAATTAATCTGTTGATTAAGCTTCGAAGTCAGCATCTTTTTCTGCTGTAGCCTTCTCCCCTTCTTCCTTAGATTTTTCTTTCTCAGCTTTTCTTTGAGATTGTCCTTCTTTGATAGATTCTGATACTACAGAAAGTACCATATCGATAGCTTTAGAAGCATCATCGTTTCCTGGGATAACGAAGTCAACTTTTCTAGGATCAGAGTTAGTATCAACGATACCGAAAACTGGAATACCTAATTTTTTAGCTTCTGTAACCGCGATGTGTTCTCTCATGATATCTACTACGAAGATAGCAGACGGAAGACGCACCATCTCGGAGATAGAACCTAAGTTCTTTTCTAGGTTAGCTCTTTGACGATCAACTTGTAATCTTTCTTTTTTAGATAAAGTTTCGAAAGTACCATCTTTCTTCATTTTATCGATAGCGTTCATTTTCTTAACCGCTTTTCTGATAGTTACGAAGTTGGTCAACATACCACCTGGCCATCTTTCTGTAATGTAAGGCATGTTAAGTTCTGCTGCATGTTTAGCAACAACTTCTTTCGCTTGCTTTTTAGTCGCTACGAAAAGAACTTTTTTACCTGCAGAAGTTATTTTTTCTAAAGCGTTACAAGCTTCATCCAATTTAACTGCTGTTTTATGTAAATCTACGATGTGAATACCATTTTTCTCCATAAAAATGTATGGAGCCATATTTGGGTTCCACTTTCTAGTCATGTGACCGAAGTGTACGCCAGCCTCTAGAAGGTCTTTTACATTTGCTTTTGCCATGTTTTCTTTTTTTGTTAGTTTACTTTCCGTTTCTTAAACAATCAACAACTTCTATAGATGGGAGAAGCGTTTGGATGCTAAACGTAACGGGCAATTTTTTGTTTTAGATAATAGAACCAAGAACCGAGAACCAAGATGAAGACAATAAATCTTGAATCTTGTGTCTGTAATCTTGAATCTTGAAAATTAACGTTTTGAGAATTGGAATCTCTTTCTCGCTTTTTTCTGACCTGGTTTCTTTCTTTCAACCATTCTAGAATCTCTAGTAAGAACACCATGAGGTTTTAACATCCCTCTGAATTCTTCGTTGATTTCGCAAAGAGCTCTTGAAACGCCTAATCTGATAGCTTCAGCTTGACCTGTAATACCACCACCGAAAACATTAACTGTTACGTCATACTGACCTACAGTTTCTGTTAATAAAAATGGTTGGTTTGTTTTATATACTAAAACATCTGTACCGAAGTATTCTTTAACGTCTTTACCATTAATAGTGATGTTACCAGCACCTGGTTTTACGTATACTCTAGCTACAGAAGTTTTTCTTCTTCCGATTTTGTGTACTGTAGACATACTTATTATTTAAATTCGTTAAGGTTGATTACTTTTGGCTGTTGAGCTTCGTGCTTATGCTCAGTCCCTTCATATACATGAAGATTTTTAAGGATAGCGCTACCCAATCTGTTTTTTGGAAGCATACCTTTAACTGCTTTTTGAACAACTTTAAGGTTGTCTTTTTTCATAAGTTCTGCAGCAGTCATCGACTTTTGTCCACCTGGATATCCTGTATGCCAGATATAAGTCTTATCATCCCACTTGTTTCCAGAAAGTTCTACTTTCTCTGCATTCAAAACGATTACGTTATCACCACAATCTGCATGTGGCGTGTAATTCGTTTTGTGCTTACCTCTCAAAATCTTTGCAACTTTAGAAGCCATACGTCCTAATGGTTGCCCAGCAGCGTCTACTACAACCCATTCTTTATTTGCAGTAGCTTTGTTTGCCGATACGGTTTTGTAACTTAATGTATTCACAATTTATCGTTTACGATTAAACATAATTTTTCCCTATAAAAGGTGTGCAAAGGTAAGTAATATTTTTGGAATAAAAAATCCTTTTCAATATTTCTCAAAATTATTCTCTTATTCAACGCCTTAAATAATGAAATATCACCATTTTTTGAAGTTTAAAATTTAACATTACTAATAATAATAGAACAAAATAGGTTTTAACAGAAATAAAAATTCTCGAAAACAGGCTACTTCATATAACGTTCATCAATTTTTCTAAACATTCTTTGAACAGAAAAATCATATATGCCTTTGAAAACATCACCACATTATGCGTCACGCACAAATTAGGCATGAGAAAGATTGTCTTAATTGTGGACATTAGGTCGAAGAAAGATTTTGTCCACATTGCAGTTAAGAAAATACAGAAACAAGACAGCCATTCCTTTTTATTCACCCACTTTATAGAGGATCTAACACACTATGACGGACAATTCTGGGGGACGATCAAAAATCTTCTTTGCGAGCCAGGAAAGCTTACCAACACTTATCTGGAAGGCAAACGTCAAATGTACGTCCCACCTGTTAAGCTGTATATCTTTGTCAGTTTTCTCACATTTTTCGTATTTGCGTTTTTCCCAACTATTGATCCACAACAAAAAAAAATGATGGTATTTGGATAACGGTATTTTTTCCCTGCATTATTTTTCGTTCTTACTCTTAACAATTTTAAATACGCATGGCATTATTAGCATATTGATTGGCTGGTTTATATTTTTACTAAATGCTTGTGCTTTTTCATTTTTAGTAATGGCAGTTGGTCTTGTTAGTTTTATTATGATGCATTAATTCAATTTTTAATAAATAGAAAAGCGCTTCAAAAATAATTTGAGGCGCTTTCTTTTTTTAAATATGATTAAAATTAAATCCTATTGTCGTAATGACTTGCTTTCTCGGAAACTTGCAATTAAGTAATAAGCAACAAAGACGGTCGAGAATCTAATAATAGAAGGAATCGCAATTTCAAAATTGAAAAACGCAAAACCAATCGCGACCAATAATACAACGCCGATTATCGAAAATCCCATTTTTTTAGGAAGCTCCCAGTCTGGGCGGTCAACATAGTAAGCCATCCCCCAACCCAATCCAAAAGCAAATGCATAATACAAATCGACTTTTGGCAAGCCTGTCCCCGATAAAAAAAACTGAAATAAGAAACTCAACAACGTTCCTACTACCAAATATATAAGTGCTCGCTTCATCTAATTATGACCTAACAAAAATTCTTCGTAAATATAAGAAGTTGGTTGGTAATACTCGTCATCTTCGATTTTCAAAAGCTCTTTTGACTCCGAAAACATCAAGCCTTTGTCGGTATATTTTCTAGTATACAACCACTTATCCTTTACCTCTTGTTCGGTTTCACCATTATAATCTTTATATCTCAATTTGCCATGCACTAGCACTCCTTCGTTAACAGTAGCTTTAGAAATCTGTTTGCCCTTTTTGTATTGCATCACTTCTCCACTAAAATTATAAGAACCTTCAAAACGCTTATAACTATAGATTAAATTTTTGTTTTCATCATAAACATTAGTATTAAATGTTTTCAAAACAGGATCGTATTTAGACTCGTAAGCTGTATTTCCCGTCTCTGGAAAAGTTGCTTTAGAATACACCATAATCCCTTTTTCATATTTTGATGTCACATTGTTATCATACATTTCGCCATCGCTAGGACTTCCATCAACGTAGATTAATTTTGACTTAACACTTTGGTCAGGATTATAATAAACAACCTCTTTAATCATGTCCGCATCAAAGACCGTTTCATCTTTTAATTTCCCTGCTTCATCAAAATTTTTGACACTTTTGGTTTTAAAATTGTCATAAACGCTAATTGACTCAACCGCATCATTATCATAACCAAACGTATAATCTTCTCCCGAATACTCCATCAAATAGCTTAAGTCAGGATTAGTTTTATAATTAATTTTTGCAATCTGTTTTCCTTCTTTATTAAAAGTAATCTTACTGGCTTCTTTATTCTTTTTAGAATATTCTTGTGCTTTTTCGCCAGTTACATAATAGGTTTCGTAAGATTTTATCTCACCATTTTTATCATAGTGATCAACACGGCTAATTCTGAAAGGACTGTAGGCAAACGATACATCAATACCTTTTATTTTATAATCGCCATCCATTTTTCGAGTACCAATTAACTTAGCTTTCGGACCATAAAATTTTGTTTCAGTCTCCATACCATCTTTATAAAAAGACTCATAACCCATTGGATTGTCTTCACTCAAGAAAACACGATAATACACAACATCACCATTTTTATATTCGGTCACAGTATTATATTCGGTCTCCAATTCTTTATCACTATAACTATAAACCTTACCTGTCATTTTACCTTCTCCACTAAAGACAATATCTTGCGTCACACGACCTTTGGTATCATAATCTTTAGATATACCCGAAAAATCTCCATTTTTAAATTCAGCGATACTTTGCGGCTTTCCATCTGGATAATACCAAGTCACTTTCCCGTTATAAACCTCAGATCCAGGCGTTGCATCAATAGCCGTACCTTCCATTTGTAAGGTTCCGTTTTTGTAAAAATCTTTAATTAAAGTTTCTTGACCTTGTTTATAAGCTTCACGATAGTAGCTCATATTTTCCTTCTTAGTGGGCTGCCAATCTTGATCGAAGTATGTAATCTCTTGCCCAAATACAGAAATACTGAAACTAACGGCAAAAAAAGCCGAGAGTAATATTTTTTTCATAATTTATTTTTTTACGCCATAAAAATAGTGAATAAACATCGATTCTTAAAAGAAAGCTTACAACTTTAACAGTATCTTCTCGCATTTTTATGCTTTGAATAAATGAGTCGAATTCATTATATTTGAAGGTTACTAAATTGAATATGGAAAACCAAAAATATACTCCTAACCATAAGGTTAGAATTGTAACTGCGGCGGCGCTTTTCGATGGGCACGATGCAGCCATTAATATTATGCGTCGTGTGATCCAAGGTTCGGGATGTGAAGTGATCCACCTAGGACACGACAAATCTGCGGAGGAAGTGGTAAACACGGCAATCCAAGAAGATGCCAACGCAATCGCTTTAACGTCGTATCAAGGCGGCCACAACGAATATTTCAAATACATTTATGATCTTTTGAGAGAGAAAAACGCACCGCAAATAAAAATTTTTGGTGGCGGTGGCGGCGTTATTTTGCCTGAAGAAATTAAGGACTTAATGGATTATGGAGTGGACAGAATCTACTCGCCAGATGACGGTCGCGAACTTGGTTTACAAGGTATGATTGATGATTTGGTGAAAAGATCAGACTTCGCAACAGGTGAAAAAATCACAGCTGCTGATGTTGAAGATTTAAAGTTTGAAGATTCAGCGAAGTTGGCGCAAATTATCTCTGCAGTTGAAAATTTCTCTGATGAAAAACCAGAATTGGTTGCAGCAATCAACGATAAAGCCAAAGATCTAAATATTCCTATTGTCGGAATCACAGGGACAGGTGGTGCAGGTAAATCTTCATTAACAGACGAATTGGTGCGCCGTTTTTTACGTTCGAATCCAGCTAAAAAAATCGCCATTATTTCCATCGACCCTTCTAAAAAGAAAACAGGTGGAGCACTTTTGGGCGACAGAATTCGCATGAATTCCATCAACGATCCACGCGTATTTATGCGTTCGATGGCGACGCGTGAGAACAACGTTTCGGTTTCGCCTTTCGTTCACACGGCTTTGAACGTTTTAAAACTAGCTCATCCAGATATTATTATTTTGGAAACTTCAGGAATTGGTCAATCTGGCTCGGAGGTATCGGATATTGCCGATGTTTCGATGTATGTGATGACGCCTGAATATGGAGCTTCAACGCAGTTGGAAAAAATCGACATGCTTGATTACGCCGATTTAATCGCTTTGAACAAATCCGACAAGCGTGGTGCTTTAGATGCCTTGCAAGCGGTGAGAAAACAATTCCAAAGAAACCATTTGCTTTGGGAAAGTCAATTGGATGAAATGCCAGTTTATGCAACAAAAGCTTCGCAGTTCAACGATCACGGAACCACAGAATTGTTCAATAGGTTGGTTAAAAAAGTAAACGAAAAATTTAGTTCAACTAATCTTCAAGAGTTTTTAGAACAAGAAATTACGAGCGATACCACGATTATTCCTGGGAAAAGAGTTCGTTACCTTTCTGAAATTGTAGAAAACAACAAACAATACGACGAATCTGTTTTGAAACAAGCAGCATTGGCTCGTAAAATGTATCATATTGATGGTGTGAAATCCATTATTTCCCACGAAACTTTAGATGCTGAATATCAAAAAGCAGAAAAGGAACTTCAACAAGAAAATATCGACTTCTTAAAAACTTGGGATGATACCAAAAAGGCATTCCAAGAAGAGTTTTATTCGTATTTCGTAAGAGGTAAGGAAATTAAAGTTGAAACTTCAACAGAATCTTTATCTCATTTGCGAATTCCAAAAATTGCGCTTCCGAAATACCATGATTGGGGCGATTTAATTGCTTGGAAAGGTCAAGAAAACCTTCCGGGAAGTTTCCCTTACACAGCAGGAATTTATCCTTTCAAAAGAACAGGTGAAGATCCTACAAGAATGTTTGCGGGTGAAGGTGGTCCTGAAAGAACCAACCGTCGATTCCATTATGTTTCTGCGGAAATGCCTGCAAAACGTTTGTCAACAGCCTTCGACTCGGTGACGCTTTATGGTCAAGATCCTGCTTTACCACCAGATATTTACGGTAAAATTGGGAACGCTGGAGTTTCAATTGCAACTTTGGATGATGCCAAAAAATTATATTCAGGATTTGATTTAATTAATGCTTTGACTTCGGTTTCTATGACGATTAATGGTCCTGCTCCAATGATTTTGGCTTTCTTTATGAATGCTGCTATCGACCAAAATGTTGAAAAATATTTGGAAGAAAATGGTCTTGAAGGTAATATTGAAGCGGCTTTAAAAACTAAGTTCGATGCAAAAGGTTTAAAACGTCCAGAATACAATGGCGAATTGCCACCTTCCAACAACGGTCTTGGACTGAAATTATTAGGTTTGACTGGTGACGAAGTGGTTCCTGCGGATATTTACGCTAAAATAAAAGCCGAAACTATTGCGACCGTTCGTGGAACAGTTCAAGCGGATATTTTGAAGGAAGACCAAGCTCAAAACACGTGTATTTTTTCTACAGAATTTGCTTTGAGATTAATGGGCGACGTTCAGGAATATTTCATTCAGCATAAAGTAAGAAACTTCTATTCGGTTTCAATTTCTGGTTATCACATTGCGGAAGCTGGGGCAAATCCTATTTCGCAGTTGGCGTTTACTTTGGCAAATGGTTTCACCTATGTAGAGTATTATTTGTCACGCGGAATGGACATCAACGATTTTGCACCGAATCTTTCGTTCTTCTTCTCAAACGGTATCGACCCAGAATATTCGGTAATTGGGCGTGTAGCAAGAAGGCTTTGGGCTAAAGCTATGAAGTTTAAATACGGTGCTGACGAGCGTTCTCAAATGTTGAAATACCACATTCAAACGTCTGGTCGTTCGCTTCACGCACAAGAAATTGATTTTAACGATATCAGAACGACACTTCAGGCTTTGTATGCAATTTACGACAACTGTAACTCACTACACACTAATGCTTATGACGAGGCGATTACCACACCAACTGAAGAATCTGTAAGACGTGCGATGGCAATCCAGTTGATTATCAATAAAGAATTAGGGTTGGCGAAAAATGAAAATCCATTGCAAGGTTCTTTCATTATCGAAGAATTAACGGATTTGGTGGAAGAAGCCGTTTATGCAGAATTTGACAGAATTACCGAAAGAGGTGGCGTTCTTGGTGCGATGGAAACGATGTATCAACGTTCAAAAATTCAGGAAGAATCTATGCATTACGAATGGTTAAAACACACAGGCGAATATCCAATCATCGGTGTGAATACCTTCCTTGGGAAAGATGGCTCGCCAACGGTTCGTCCTGGTGAAGTTATCCGTTCTACAGAGGAGGAAAAGCAAACTCAAATCGAGAATTTACACAACTTCCAAAATGCCAACGACGACAAATCGGCAGAAGCACTTAAAACGCTGCAGCACGCAGCGATCAACCAACAAAACTTATTCGAAGTAATGATGGATGCTGTGAAATATTGCTCCTTAGGACAAATTACCAACGCGCTTTTCGAAGTGGGTGGAAAATATAGAAGAAATATGTAGAACACTGTGTCTTATGGCAATTATTATAACTAAATGTTTTAATAATTATTTCGAAACAATAATAAAAACCTCATCGAAACCGATGAGGTTTTTTTATCTATAATTAAGGAAAAAACCCAAACAGACAAATCAAAAAATGCAGTAACAGTCGTGTAAAGGAAGCTTTTCTGATCAGCAATATGTTGGAAAGAAGAATTAATTCTTCTAAATAATTAATATTAAAAAAACAAAAAACCTCGCGATTGCGAGGTTTTCCTATTGATTAATGTTTCGCCTAAGTCATTAATTATATGAGAATAAATTAGTTGTCCCGTTGCATTGTAGATTCTAACCGATTCTACTTTGTCTTTGGTTAATTGCAAAAATCGCTTTGATTGATAAATTGAAACTAAGGAAAGCGCGGCTTTTAATTCAGTTTTAATGAAAACCAATATCTGATAAAGATCAAATTGCTTTTCAGAATTCTATATTTTCCTTATTTTTAAAACAAAAACACATTTTGAAAAATCATGTTCCCTTTTATTTCTTGTTCGTTTTTCTAATTGGATTTCAGTCTTGCAAAAAAGCCGAAGAAGTCAAAACTCAAAAAAGAATTGATCAAAAAACAATTGAAGACAGTATTTCGCTCGCCAAAAAATCGGCAGCAATAATACCGCTTTTAGATTCAATTATTTTAAAAAATAAGTTTAATGCCATCGTTTCTGTCAATTGGGACGGCAAAAAAATTTATGAACGAGCCAATGGTTTTTCAAATTTTACAACTGAAACAAAAATCAATAATCAAACTCTTTTTCCGATTGCATCAAATAGTAAACAATTTGCTGGTGTTTTAATCTTACAACTTCAGGAGCAACACAAACTTAACATCGAGGACAAAGTGTCTCAATATCTACAAGATTATAAAACAAAAACATATCAAGATATCACCATTTCGCAATTATTACATCATACTTCCGGCATTAATTTTATTGGAGAGCGACTACTTTTCAAATCAGGAACCGCGATGCATTATTCTAATGATGGCTACAAAAGTCTAGGCGATATTGTCGAAAAGCTTACGGGACAATCTTATGATGACAAACTTATGGCGTTGTTTCAAAAGTTAGGAATGTCGCACTCTTCAACAGGTAATCTGTATAAGGGAAACAATTTTGCAAGCGCACATCTTGGAAGTTTAAAACAAAATGAAGAAGTCCCAAACATGCCAAAACGTTTAGATAAAAATAATATTTCGATTGCAGCTGGTGGAATTTTGTCAACAGCTGATGACCTTCATCTATGGAACCAATCATTATATAGCGGAAAAGTATTGAGCGACTCGGCATTTCAAACTTTTGTAAAACCAGCCAAAACTTTTGACCACTATATTTTAGGAAAGGTAAAATATGGTTGCGGTATTATGATTCATGAGGAAAATCCTAAAACTTATCTGCATACAGGCTATGTTAAAGGTGCACCGTCTTTGGTGATGTTTTATCCTGAGACCAAAACTTCTGTTGTTATTCTATCCAACATAGCTAACGAAAAACTTGGTAAAAAAGCCATCTACAAAAGCCATCGCGAGATAAGAGCAAAAATCGATTCGTTACAAATGCTATGGACAAAAGCAGAAACAAAAAGTTCTGCAATCTAAACTGCTTTGGAGAACATCGACATTATAGGTGCTAGAAAAATCTGTATTTTTACAAAAATTATTTCTGTGAAAAAGATCTATGCTTTCTTATTGTTAAGCTGTTCTCTTATTGCTACAAAAGCGCAATATTACGGTGACTTTGACAATAACTTCCGAATCGGAATTAATGGCGGAATCGACGTGCCTTCTTTGGACAACAAAACGCCTTTTATCAATTATAAACCTGGTTTTAATATTGGCTTAAATGTTGACTATTTCTGGACATGGTTCGGATTGGGAGCAGATTTTAATTATATAAGTAACTCAGCCAAAAGTACCTATCCTACAGATAATTTATTTTTAAACAATGTTAAATTAAACAACGTTCAGCTTTCAGAAAACTCTTTTAACCGAATGTTTGTGGGCATTGGTCCAAATTTTAAGCATGATTTTTCGGATGAGCTATCTTTGATTTTCAAAATTCGTGGTGGTATTAGCAATTTAAAAAATGGCGACATCCAATTAACAGGCATTGCCAACAATCAAAACATTGCACTCAACCAACATCATCGTTACGATGTGTCAAGTGTTGCGAGTGCAAAAGCACAGCTAGAATTTAACTATTTCTTTACCGAAAATCTTGGGTTAAAATTTGGAGCTTATTACTTGCAGCATTTTCAAATTAAAGAAAACGGGACAGCTACAATTGCAGGCTATTATCCATATTCAGAAGTTAATGGACAAAATAACCTTAACACACAAGACGGCTTCCAAGGTCGTAGCAGCCTGGAGCACGAGGCGCATTCTGTTGGGGCTTTTGCAGGTTTGGTGTACCGTTTCGGGAACACTTACAAAAATAAAAAGTCCAAAGTTGTGACAAACACTTACAAAATGGAAGTTTTGGTGAAAGACAAATATTCTGGTGAAGTACTTCCAAATTCGGAGGTCATACTATTCAACAGTCAAGGTCAGCGCGCTTACTACGGCACTTCTAACAAGGACGGCAAGGTGACCTTCAACAATGTAAAGCCTGATGACTACGAGCTTAAAGGTAAATATCGCGACATTAACTTAGTCTCAAAAAAAATTGAAAAGACAACGATTTTAACACTAACGCCATTGTATTTCGAATTAGAGAATGAGGACGAAAGATTCTTTATCGAAGGAAAAGTAACCGATTGCAACAACCAAAAAGCTCTGCCTTACGCCAGTGTTAGCCTTAAAAATGAACAAACTTCGGAAGTTAAAAAACTAAAGACTTCAGCCAACGGAACATTTAGTTTTATGGCGTCAAAAGATGAGCTGTATAGCATCTATGGTCAAAAAGGAAACTACTTCTCACCAACCGAAAATCTTGACGGCAAAAAGAATGATCGAACTAAAAAAATGTTTATCAATCTTCAGGTTTGTATGGTGGAAGCGACTTGTGACAAAGCGATTAACTTACAAAACATTAATTACGATTTTGATAAAACTAACATTCGTGACGATGCAAAGCCAGAGCTTGACAAGCTTTATCAATTCTTAGCAGAAAACCCCACAATAAAACTGGAATTATCGTCACATACAGACGCTCGAGGTTCTGATGATTACAACCTAAGATTATCACAAGGTCGTGCCGATTCGGCGGTTAATTATTTGGTATCAAAAGGACTTAGCCGAAGCCGCGTCATAGCAAAAGGTTATGGCGAAACTAAATTATTAAACGAATGTAAAAACGATGTTAACTGCTCCGAAGAGCAACATCAACACAATAGAAGAACGGAATTTAAAGTGATTTGCACGAAATAAAGGGCACGAAAAATCTCTGATTATTCCATCGCAATAGGGATAGAAGCGATAGCCCGCAAGGAGGCGCGAGCGAAGCGAGCGCCGGCTGAGGACTACAAGCGGATAGCCCGACCCGAGCTTTGGGAGATGCCTCGGCGAGGGGATTGCCAAAGTGAAAGTTTATTGAAGAAAATAATTTCAAAAGGTTATCTTTGTAAATATAAATTTGAAATAATTACAACGAGGAGAAATCCTTAAATATCTAAACAAATGACAATAGACAACAATCACGTAGTATCCTTAGGCTACACGCTGAACACGATCGAAGCTAACGGAGAAAAACTTTTTGTAGAAAATACAACGTCTGAAAATCCATTAACATTCTTATACGGTGTTGGGATGATGATTCCGAAATTCGAGGATGAAATTAAAGGACTTAGTGTTGGTGACAAAAAATCGTTCACGATTTCTCCTGCTGAGGCTTATGGAGAGAGACAAGATGATGCTGTGGCGCAATTGCCAATCGATATGTTCCAAGAGAGCGGAGTACCGCCAGTTGGTGCGATGTTGCCATTATCTGACAACCAAGGTAACAACTTTAACGCTATCGTTGTTGAGGTGACTCCGGAGACGGTTGTTGCTGACCTTAACCATCCAATGGCTGGGAAAACTTTGAACTTCGATGTAGAGATTTTTAACACAAGACCTGCAACTGAAGAAGAACTTTCTCATGGTCACGCTCACGGTGTTGACGGAAACGAGGCTCACTAATCCAATCGAATTGAAAATAGAAAGTCACTCCTTTTGGGAGTGACTTTTTTTATGTATTAATTTGGATAAGACTTCCACGTTCCTCGTCTTTATCGATGCTTAAAGACATTGGGATACGTTCTTTAAGTTCTTCGACGTGGGAAATAATGCCGACAATGCGGTTTTCTTTTTGAAGATTCATCAAAGTTTCGAAAACGATGTTGACCGACGCCACATCTTGCGTCCCAAAACCTTCATCAATAAAAAAGAAATTCTTTTCTGCTTTTGCATTAGATTGCACCGATTCTGCTAAAGCCAACGCCAAACTCAGCGAAACTTGGAAAGCTTGACCCCCCGAAAGCGTTTTCACACTTCGGCTACGTCCTTCGTTGAGGAAATCGATGATTTCGAAATCATTATTATCATTAACTTGTAAACTCAGTTGATTGCGCGTCATTCTATGGAATCGCACATTCGCATGATCACACAATTGTCGCAAATAAATGGAAGAAACATATTGCACAAAACCGGCTCCTTTAAAGAGATTGAACATGGTTTTAAGGTTTTCAGCGCGTTTTGAAAGCCTAGCTTGTTCTATCAATAAATCTTCTTTTTTCTTAAACTCTTGCTCCAAACGAAGGATTTCCGCAGCGATTTGAATCGCCAATTTATTAGCTTCCGCAAGTTCGGATTCTTTGGTTTTAAAAAGCTTTTCAGATTCTAAAAACAGATTCTCATCAAACGAAAAGTCTTTTAGTTTTTCCTTCAATTCCGAAATACTGTTTTTTAGCGTTTCGAATTGAATTCTAAAATTCTGAATTTCCTGTTGAATATTTTGCTCTTCTAGATTTTGATTCAAAATTTCTAAAACGGCGTCAAGATTAGCGAAACCAGATTTTTTCAAACTTTCATTTAGTTGATTTTGGATTTTCTCTAACTGCAAATTAAAATCGGAAACTTGTTTTTGAAACTGTTCGCGCTTTGTGCTTTCAGAAGATAATTTGATTTCGACTTCCTGGATTTCTGCAATGAGTTGATTCCAAACTGTTTCTGTATTTTGATTTTCTTGTTTTAAATTTTCAAGTTGCCATTGAACTTCAGCTTCTGTTATTCCAGAATAATCATTTGGATTTAAGTCTTTTAAGAGGGCTTTGTTGCTCGCAATTTTCGTTTTAAATTCTAAATTTTCATGCGAGATTTCTAGAAAACGTTGATTGGCTTTTTCTAATTTTTTCTGAATAGAAGCTAGTTCCGTTCGAGATGTTTCAAGTTCTTTATCTTTTGTATTTAGCTGAAGTTCTTTGTTTTGATTTTCTGATTTTCGTTTTTGAAATTCATCAAAATTGTCCTTTGAAAAATCTTTCCAATTGAAGTTTTTTTCTAATTCCGAGATTTGACGTTCTATCGTTTCAATCGAATTTTGAAGCAATTTCCCTTGTTGAGAAAGCAAGTTTCTTTCTTGTTGAAGTCTTTCAGCTTCCTTCGATTTCTTTTCTAAACTTTCCAATTGTCCCGTCAAAGCCAAAAGTTTTTCGGCTAAAACTTCCAAATCTTTACTAACATCTTCGAAAATGGCAATCGATGGATGATGCGTCGAGCCGCATAACGGACAAGCTTTTCCGTCGTGTAGGTCGGTAGAATAATGCGAAAGTTGACGCGACACTTCTAATTTATTTTTTTGATTTTGGAGCTTTTCCTTGTCCTCTTTTAAAATTGAAATTTGTGCGGAAAGTCTTTCTGAATATAGCTTTTTTAGTTGTTCATCCAACGAATCAATCAATGTTTTGTTAGCCTCAAAATTGGTTGTCTCCTTAACTAAATTGTCCTTCAAATTTTGCTTTTTCGAAAACCATTCGCCAACTTCAATCCATGTTGCAGACGATATTAACTGTGATTTTAAAACCGAAATTTCTTGTTCTTGATTTTGGATCTTTGTCGAAGTTTCATCTTCTCTACTTTTAAATTCTTTGACAAATCTTTCTCCTTCAATCGTGTTTTCCGCATTTTTTGCAAGTCTAGATTCATCCGATTTTATATAAAATAAAAGCTGTAAATCTTGTTCTAGAATTTTTTGTTTTGGTAAAGCTTCAACTTTTGGATGCAGTTCTTCTTTTGATTTTTGTAATCGATTAGAACTGTCAGTCAACGATTTCCACTTTTCATCCACCAATTTCAATTGCTCTTCCGTAGATTTTAAAAGGTTTTGACTTCTATTTTTTTCTTTTAAATCATCGCTAAATGTTTTCGAAACGTATTGATACAGCTTTAATTGATTCTCTTTCGCATCAATTGTTTCTTTATTTTTTTCTAATTCCGAAAAGTCCGTTTCCTTTTTAGAAAGCAGCTCAAAATCCGACCTTAGAGTTTTTAATTGTTGATAATGCGAATTGACTTTTTCAAATTCTAGCTTTAAGTTTTCCTGAGTCCTTTTCGCTTGTATTAAATGATCTTTTTGAGCGACAATATGCTCTTCCGAAATCGTTTCAAAACCCGAAAGCTTTCCTTCAAGTTGATCAAGTTGGGTTTGATTTTTCTTATTTAAACTTGAAACTTTATCCTGCAAATCGAATCGATACAGATTGAAAATTTCTTTCATCATATCGGTTCTTTCTTTCGCTCCCAATTCCAAAAATTCTTTGAACTGTCCTTGTGGAATAATAATCGTTCGTTTGAAATTAGAATAATTCAAACCAATAATTTCTTGAGCATTCACGTGATCCAAAGCTTCCCAAGTTTCATTTTTAAATTCATAAAACACCGCCGAAGCTGGCTTTACGTCTTCAAAATTTTTAGAATTCCGTTTGTATTCTCGCGTTGCACGGAATAATTTATTTTCATGATTGATGAAATCAAATTCAATGTACGAGCGATTGGATTTTAAGTTCATCATATTGTAAGCACGTTTGTCACGCGAATTCAAACGCTCTGTCTCGCCATACAACGCAAATGAAATCGCTTCTAAAATCGAGGATTTTCCAGAGCCAACCGACCCGAAAATCCCAAACAATCCCGCTTCTGTAAGATTGAAAAAATCGATATTTTGACGTTCCTGATACGAGTAAAGTCCTTCTATAGTGAGTTTCTGTGGAATCATAATTTTTAAAATTCTTTTTTGCAAGCTTTGGTACATCTTCAAATCTACCATCAATCAAAGTCTATAAAATTGCAAGCTAAAGTTGTGGGTCTTCTTGACTAGGTATAAAAAACAAAATCCTTAACTTCCTGATGCACTATTAAGCTTTGTTTGTCCGAAGTTACATCAACAAGAACATGGTATTAGAACAAAGAAGTATGCATCAAAAAATTGATTATCTTTTTCAATCTTAATTGAAATCGCTATTCTTTTTGAATTTCTTTAAACAAATCTACTAAGTCTTCGTTCGGTTCTTGATTTGCATTTTTCGACTTAAAATAATCTACGAAAAGCGGTTCTAAATCTTTAGTAATATCAATTTCAACGATGTCTGTCTTCTGGTTTTCGAAATTTTTCACTTTCGGAATCAAATAAATAATTCCGTCATGACTTTGAAAAATTCGTTTGCGATCGCCAGCTTTTAGATAGGAATCAGATTCAATGCTCAATTCTACCAACGTATTTGGATTATGTGTAAGCCAAGCAACCGTCTCATCAACATTATCGAAACTTTTTCTAACCAATTGTCGTCCAGCTTTTAATTCAATTTTTTCAAAAGACACCTTATCCTTGGGTTTTGCATCAATAACGGAAACGTACTTGGTTTGTCCAGCTTCGGAAAAGCTATAACAAAGCGGTGATGAGCTGTAAACAACGGGCTTTTCTTCCGTTCCAATATTTCTGAATCCGTGCAAATGTCCCAAAGCCGTATATTGTATTTGATTGGGAATCGCATCAGAATACACCATGTCTGCATTTCCGATTTTGATTGGTTTTTCACCTTCTGGTTCTTCCAAAAGTAAAGCGCCACGCTTATTCATGTATAAATGCGTGGTCAAAATATTAACACCGTTTTCATCACAAAATTCCTCGGCAATTGACTTCCAATGCGCAGCTAAAGTGTCGTTGAGGGCTTTTTCTTTTTCTTCACCGAAGTACTGTTTCAGTCGAACTTCATTAGCGTAAGCGGTATGAATTACTCGAATTGGGTACTCAAATTGATTCAATTTTAGTTCTAAAAATCCTTCCTGAGAATTTAGAATTTTAAAATTTTCTAACTCAAATTCTTGAACTTTCGCTTGCGGATGACCAATGAGAATAATGCCACATTCGCGAGCCAACGGATCTGGCGCATCTATCAAATTGGGGGAATCGTGATTTCCGGCGATGGCGATTATGGGACGTTTTCCGTTATTGGAAAGTCGCTTTAAGGTTTTGTAAAAAAGCTCCACCGCATCAACACTAGGATTGAAATTATCGAACAGATCGCCTGCAACAATAACGATATCAACCTTTTGTTCATCAGCGATTTCAACGATTTTATTCATTACCGAAACTTGTTCTTCCAATCGTGAAAATCGGTCAAGGCGTTTCCCTAAATGCCAATCGGCAGTATGTAAAATTTTCATGATTTGCTATCTTCTTGTTGATTCTCCTTTTCAGTAAAGCTAGCTCTAATTTCTTTCAATCGAGCTTTTCGTTTTTCGTCGGCTTCGTGAGCTTTCCTCTTTTTTTGGTCGATTTTTTTCTTGTGCGCTTTTCGGTTGGCATCCGTATTTCTGCTCATTTTTATGCCTGTTTAATGAAGCTAAGATAGTGAAGTTTGAGAGGAATTTAAAATGCAAAATTGTGAACTAAGCTTTTCGTTTTAGTATTTTTACAAAAAAAGTATGGACCAAAATTCTAAAGACCCACTTCACGGAAAACGCTTAGATAGCATTTTAGAAGAACTTTTAGAATATTACAAAGGCTATGGCGAATTGGGAAAGCAAATTAATATCAGATGCTTTACTGGTGAGAATCCTAGCGTTTCGTCTTCGTTAAAATTTCTTCGCAAAACACCTTGGGCACGCACTAAAGTGGAAAGTTTGTATTTGTATGTTTTGAGACAGAAAAAGAAAAATTTGGAATAAAATTATAAATATTCAAAAGATCAAAAAACGTCAAAGTCCAATTAGCATCGATTTTCGTTAAAATAAACTGAAGTCCTTTTGCATTTTTCTCAGCCAAAACAACATAAGCGGTATTTTCTGTGTTGTCGTTAACTTTAAAAATAGTTTGGTCAGAAAGGTCATTGCCTCGTTCTGCAAATTCATCAGAAAAATAAAGTACAATGGGTGAATCTATTTGAAAAAATGTTCCGTAGCTGCTCCAAGTTTTTTTATCAGCATTATAACCAGGCGTTCTCTCAAACTTAATGGTTGACGGTGTAGTAATATTCCAAAAAGTCTTTTGACCAGGAAAGTTTAAAGAAAAATCCATCTCTTATATATTGAGATAGATGATCTGATTTTCAGATTTAAAAACAACTCCAATTCCTAAATCTTTGTTGACGAAAGCATTGATTTTATGTGCATTTTTGCTAGAAAAACCATCAATAATTTGTTCGATGATGGGTTTTAAGCCTTGTTGATCTGGATTGTTTTGTGCTTTAAAAAGCGACATGAACAATAAGCTGAATACGAGTAATATCTTCTTCATTTAGTTTGAAATAAATGAGATTTTTTGGTAAAAATAAGTGAAACTATGTTTTACGGAAATTGTTTTCGTGTTTTTCTAATCTTCAAAAAAATCTCCCGAAACATAATACCAACGACCCTTCACAGGTTGGAAATATGAAAATTCGTGATGGATTTGCAGTTTGCCATCTTGGTCGGTGTAATAGGCTTTGAACTCGACCTGATTAAGCGCCGGCGTTCTTATGATTTCAAGTCTTGTCCAAGTATTTATTTCAGCCCATTCTTGCAACTCCCCTTTATCATGGAATTTCCTTTTGGACGGAAGTGTCGTTTCCCAAAGATAATCAGCATTCGGAATTGCAAAAGCAGAAAAACGTGATCGCATCAAAGCTTCGGCTGTTGGTGCAGCTTTATCCCCTTTGTGGAAAGGTTGGCAACATGCCTCGTAGGTTTTGCCAGAGCAGCAAGGACAAATCATTTTTTAATTATTAGTGATGCTATAAATTAAGGATTATACTTATTTAAAATTAAAATAAACTCCATCGTTTTTTCGACATGGCTTTGTTCTATAATTCCTTTTGTGTAAAAATATTTTTCTCCCGAATCCTATTTATCCAGATAAGGTGGTGCGAATTGATATAATTAATTGCTTCGTTTTCCATGGTTGAATTTTATTAAAATCGTCACTTTAAGTAAAATTAAAAAAAGAACGAAAAGTTATTAGTACAAATCTTGATACACTAGGCGACTCGACCAGACGTATTTGACTATCTTAAAATCTTGTGGTTATTTCTTTAGTCTAAATCCTGGCTATTGAATCTTTTTAACTAGAACTTTCTCGCTTTCGCCAACATTGGGATGGAAATTAATCCCATAACCAACATGATACAAATCTGCAATGGCAACGAAATGAAAGAATAGATCAAACCGACTTCACCGCCAACATTGCCGTCTTTCCCCATGGAGATAAATAGCGCCATAAAACCAAACTTCATCGCCAAGTTAAACGCACCAATTCCGCCAGACGCTGGGATAATCATTCCCAAGGTCCCCACCACCAAAATGAAAAAGCCATCAGCAAATCCAAAATCAGAAGTTTCGGGAAGAGAAAAACAAACTAGATAAGCCGCAAAATAATAGCAAACCCAGATTAAAACTGTATAAAGAATAAATTTAACCTTTTGTTTCATTCGGAAGATTGACATTAATCCGTCGAGGATTCCGTCAATAAAACCAACTATTTTACCAAGGACAGGTACATTAACCAGCTTTTTTCGTATTGCAAAAAAGATTATACCACACCCAGCCAAAGCTCCAAATGTCAGAGCAATTTTGTTGGGATTAATATTAACGCCTGATTGTTTGTAAAATGACAAAATAGCATCGTACTTAAAAATCAAAGTCAAACCCAAAAAGGCCAACATACAAACCAAATCGACAACACGCTCTAGGATAATCGTCCCAAAAGATTGGTCAACAGGCACTTTTTCGACACCATACAAAGCTGTTGCACGCGCCACTTCGCCACTTCTTGGGATGGTCAAATTCATCAAATATCCAAACGAAATCGACCACAACGAATTACTATTCGATATCGAATGTCCCATTGGCTCTAACAAAAGATTCCAACGCACTGCTCGAAACCAATAAGCACCCAAGCCAAAACAGGCTGCAAAAGCTACCCACAGATAATTGGCTTTCGACAAAGAAGCTTTTATCACCTCAAAGTCCAAACCCTTTAAAGCAAGCCACAAAAAAAAGCCTGCAAAAGCAAGCGATACAGCAATGGTGATTGCCGTTTTTATAGGATTATTTTTTTTAGCGTCAGCCATTCATTAAGTTAAAAGGTTGGTATCTTCGTTCGGGAAAACGATTTTTGGCTGGAAAGTTTTAGCTTCCTCAGGCGACATCTGTGCATAGGCAATAATGATAACGGTATCTCCTTTGTGCACTTTTCTTGCTGCTGGGCCATTGAGACAGATCTCGCCAGAACCGCGAGTTCCTTTAATAACGTAAGTGTCAAAACGTTCGCCATTGTTAACATTAACAATATAGACACGTTCGCCCACGATAAGGCCAGCTGCGTCGATAAGATCTTCGTCTATGGTAATGCTTCCGATGTAGTTAAGGTCAGACTCTGTGACTTTAACTCTGTGTATTTTGGATTTGAATACTTCTATTAACATGTTGCAAATTTACTACAAATAAGTATTTTTCAATAAAAACGAAGCTTAAATTATTCGTATTAGTACAAGTAACTTAACAAAAGTTTAATATTAAAATTCAAGAATCAATAATTTACAATTGTAAAAGACAAATATTGCTAATATCCTTATACAATGGCAATAACAATATTACAACATTCAAAAAAAGCCCTTAATTTGGTAAATAATAAAATTATGAATTTTGTATCATAATAAAAAAAATACTATATTTTTCTCTAAAAAACACAAAAATACTTGTGTGAAATGAAAAATGTTCTATATTTGCTATAACAACATAACTTTAATTAAATACAATTATGAACAAATCTGAATTAATCGATGCAATCGCAAAGGACGCAGAAATCACAAAAGTAGCTGCTAAGAAAGCTTTAGAATCTTTCATCAGCAACGTTACAACTACTTTAAAAAAGAAAGAAGGTAAGGTTTCTTTAGTAGGATTCGGGACTTTCTCAGTATCTGAAAGAGCTGCTCGACAAGGTATCAACCCTGCAACTAAAAAACCAATTAAAATTGCTGCTAAAAAAGTTGCAAAGTTCAAAGCTGGAGCTGACTTAGCTACTGCAGTGGCTGGCGCAAAGAAGAAATAATTCTTAATTCTTATACAGAATAAATCAAGGCTTCCCAATGGGAGGCCTTGATTGTTTTTACTTGTCCGATAATTTAGTCTTGACGGTATTTAATAATTCTAGCTGGATTTCCCACCACTATAGCATTATCAGGAATATCTCTTATCACAACACTTCCCGCGCCTATCATACAGTTTTTTCCGATTTTGACACCTTGTATGACGCATGAGCCTATACCAATTTGTGTTAGCTCTCCAATTTTAACATTGCCTGCTAATGAAGCATTTGGAGAAATATGAACAAAATCTTCTAATATACAATCATGATCAACGGCAGCATTCGTATTAATAATACAATGTTCTCCAATCTTGGAACAAGAGTTAATACTAACCCCGGCCATCACAACGCTTCCAGCGCCAAGCTCTGCTCTTTTTGAAATCTGCGCATTTGGATGGATTAATGTTTTAAAAACATAGTCCGATAGTTGATTTGCAATGTTTTTTCTTGTTACATTATTACCAAGAGATAATGTTATCTCGACATTTTCAGGAACATGATGAACTATTGGGTAGCTCAATAAATTAAGTTTTGTTTGATCACCATCAATAAAGGCTTCAACAGGAATCTTCAATGCTTCTGCTATTTCTAAAACGACTTTACCATGACCGCTAGCTCCGTACAAATATAAACTCATTTGGTATCAGTTTTTTCCATTAAAAGGTTCGATACTTATTTGACCTTCTTGTGAGATACCTTCCCGAATCAAAACTTTCTTTATGGTTAGAAAGAAAATCTTACAGTCTAACAAAAAATTAATATTCTCGACATATTCAACGTCAAGCTCCAGCTTTCTGGTCCATGATATGGCATTACGACCATTGACTTGTGCCCAGCCCGTTATACCAGGCTTTATCTCGTGGCGACGTTTTTGTGCTAGACTATACATCTCCAAATATTCGGGGAGAAGAGGTCTTGGACCAATGAGACTCATATCAGCTTTGATGACATTAATAAGTTGTGGAATCTCATCCAAAGAGGTTTTGCGAACAATGGCTCCTATTTTTGTCAAACGTTTTTTATCGGGTAAAAGTTGTCCGTTGGCGTCGGTTTTATCATTCATGGTTTTGAATTTGATGATTTTAAAAATCTTCTCATTTTTGCCCGGACGTTTTTGAAAAAAGAAAGGCTTGCCCTGGTTGGCAAAATACAGCCCTATTGTCACCACTAAAAATATTGGCAACAATAGTATGAAGCCAAGACTAGCCAAGACGACGTCTAATATTCTTTTTATGAAGTTTTTGTACAATTTTTTTTGTTTTAGTTTATAGTTTTTTGTTTTAAGCCAAGCCGTCGTAATTCGCACATCATAAGTCAAAAATGCATTTTAACGGTTATCGTTTAACAAAAATTTATATTCTGTTAAAAGAGCATCCCAAATGACTTGCTGTTGATAACGATCAACAATCAGCGGACGAGCATTGGTTTTCAAACTGTTTAATAAAACTTGATCATTTAGCAATTTTTGCATAGCTTCTGCTAAGGCTTTTTTATTCTTAACAGGGATAATCAACCCATTTTTATTTTCTATTATAATTTCGTTACAGCCGTTGATGTTGCTAACTATAGAAGCCAAGCCCATGGCGCCAGCCTGCATCACAACATTTGGGAAACCTTCCCGATAACTCGGGAAAGTTAAAATATCTGCTATCGCCAAATAAGGTCGAACATCCGTCTGCCAGCCGACATTAATGATATTGGAATTTGATTTTATTTTTTCCAAAGTTGACGTGTGCAAAGGATCAAGCTCGTCCTCAAATGTGCCGACTAATATTAGTTTTGTTTTGGTATTATTTCTATCAATCTCATCAAAAGCATCAATAAGTTCATTAAGCCCTTTATCCCCCACTAATCGCCCTACAAAAATAAAAACTTTGTCATCATCTTCAATATTAAGGCTCTTTTTTAAGACAAATAAATCATTTTGATCAAGATTATCCTTATCAAAATAAGTCGTATCGATGCCATTAGATGATCCATTAGCAATAACTTTCAACTTTGTGCCTTTTGTTAATTTATTTTCTAAGATAAAATCGGATAGACCCTTAGAGTTGGGGTAAACATGTGTTGCTGCGGCGTAAGTCAATTCTTCAACCAACATCAAAATTTTACGCTTTAGGCCTTGCGCTTCCATCAGCGGCAGTCCCGCTACAGTATGCAATCGATGAGGAACACCTGCCAACTTTGCTGCCAACATGCTGACCAGTCCAGCCTTAGGCGTATGAGAATGAATGACAGCAGGGCGCTCCAATTTCAGGAATCGGTACATTTTCCACAAAGCCTTAAGGTCTTGTACAGGTGTAATCTGACGAGTCATTTCGACGGGATAGGTTTTAACGCCAAGCTTCTTACCGACCTCAGATAATGCTGGTGCATCCGCTGACACGGCTTTTAAGTCGAAGTGCTGGTCCATGAAGCTAAGTTGCTTACCAAGTAGCTTTTCTAAAGAAATAGGTACAGTTGTTACCCTTATAAGTTTTGGCTTTGACATGCTTTATAAAAACGGTCTAAAGGTATTATTTTTTTTAAAAGGAGATTAAAACGATTTGGGATTTTTTACAACTTAATTCATCACAATTATATGAAAAGCTTATCTTCGTCACTCAAAACAACAATCTATGAAAAAGCTAATCTTTGTATTATCAGCCTCTTTACTACTGCAATCATGCATCGTCTCAACAGCAACCAAAGCCGTGACTGGCGTCGCTAAATTGGGTTATAAAACAGTAAAAGGAACTGTAAACGCAGCCAGTTGGGCAGTTAGCAAGGCGGCAGGCAAAATAGATGAAGACCGCATAGATGGTACTTGGAAGGTTGTAGGCGTGTACAAAGGTTCTTATGAGCAGTTTCAGCAAGATCAAAACCGAGATATCTCTTTCGAAAGCGAATGTGCAGAGGCTTACGACCAAATAATTTTTAAATCTAATAGATCCAAGTTCAAACCTGTGCATTGCAGCGGACAAGATGAAGATTGGATAAAGTATGATTTCGAGTTCGGAAAAAATCCTATCACAAAAGAGAAAGAAAACTACATCGAATATAACTCTAACAACTACATTTCTGTTATTGATGTTAACAACAAAACGATGGTGCTAGAAGGTAACTTAATGCCAAAATTATCTTTTTCTGGTGCGCGATTATATCTTTTAGAGAAGCTGAAGTAAAGCTTCATATTATCGAATTAAGTTTTCAGTAGTCCATTGCTCCAAAAGCGTCTAGAATACAGTCGTACTCAAAACCCTTCGATAGTAAGAATTTCACGATTTTGTTTTTCTTTTTAAAAGAATTCGGTTCTGTGATACTATCAGATTGCTTTTCAATAAACAAAATGATTTGCTTTTGATAGTCGCTTTCATCAATCTCGTCCCAGCAGCGGTCTATTAACTTATCGCTTATTTGTTTTTGTTTAAGATTAAGTTTTATTTTGTTCCGTCCCCAGTGTTTAATGTAAAATTTTCCGCGAATATAACTTCTAACAAAACGCTCTTCATCCAGATATTTTTCTTGAATCAAGTATAATAAAATGTCCTCTTTAGCTTCTGGAATCAAAAGAAATTCACGCATTTTTTGTTCAACCTCATAATGACAACGGTCTTGATACACGCAGTAGTTGAGCATTTTAAGTTTAATTTCGTCAAAAGTTAAAGATTTTTTTTCCACTACAATTAATGATTTGCTTTTCAAAAATCAGCACAAATATACTTTAAAAGAAAAATTTTATTAACATAAGGTCTCACTTTTAGTCAGTTTTCGGTGTGTCGTTTTATTTTGGGCGTGCCCCATGACGGCTCGTTCGGATGCTCGCTGCGCTCGCACCTCTCTCGCCGCCAGGGTCGGTCTGCGCGCAGTCGCTGTGATGTTCGGACGGCTCCGCTGCGCTCCGCCGCCTCGCATCACGAGCTCCAACAGTGCGCTTCGCCCTCACGCAGATTGCGTTTTTTTTTATGAAGATGATGTTAGTTTTTCTTTTAGTAAAAATTATTTTGATAGAAACTTAACGTATTCTTTCAACCTTTAAGACAAGTAAGATAATTATGTCATAGCTGATGCGTTAAGCTTTTAACTTTTAATTAAATTTAATTTTAAAAATCATAATTCGGGTTTAACTTTGCGCGAGAAAATTTAACAATGAAAAAATTCCTATTTTTCTTAAGTCTATGCCTTTTTTCTTTTGCGAGTGCACAGACGGATACCACACAAATTGTCGTTCCTAATCGCGTTAATACGCTAGCCGACTTCCGAGATAAACCTTATGTTATTATGATTTCGGTGGATGGTTTTAGGTACGATTATCCCAAAAAATATGCAACACCCAATATCGATAGATTATCAAAACAAGGTGTCGCCACCGATTATATGAATCCCAGTTTTCCCTCGATAACATTTCCGAATCATTATACGTTAATCACAGGCTTGTATCCGTCGCATCATGGTTTGGTGGATAATTTTTTCTACGATTACAAACGCAAGGAAGCTTACAAAATGAATGACGGAAAAACCGTTAGTGATGGTTCTTGGTACGGCGGAAAACCACTTTGGAGTTTAGCAGAAGAGCAAGGTCTTTTATCGGCATCTTTGTTTTGGGTAAGCTCTCAGTCCGATGCCGGAAAAACACGACCTACTTATTATTACAACTACCACGAAAAATTTAACAACGAGCAAAAAGTTAATATTGTTCTCAATTGGCTAAAACTTCCCGAAGCGCAACGCCCCCATTTTATTACGATGTATTTTCCCGAAGTTGACGCGAAGGGGCATCATTATGGACCAGATTCTAAAGAAACGGAAGAGGCCGTAAAATCTGTGGATGCCGCAATCGGAGATTTGAGTACTAAAGTCAATAAGCTAGGACTTAAAAATGTGAATTTTGTTTTTGTATCCGATCATGGTATGATAAAAGTAGATAGAGAAAACGCCATCGACATTCCCGAAATCTTGAAAGATAAATCGCGTTTCGATTATTTTAATAGCAATACGTTGTTGCGCGTGAAAGTTAAAAACGCCGAAGATATTAAAATGGCTTATCGCGAATTGAAAAAATCCAAAACGCCCGATTACAAAGTCTACAAAGAATCTTGTTTCCCACGACGTTTACATTATGGCAAAAAAGATGATACATTTGGTAGGATTGGAGATCTACTTTTGGTGCCGAATGCGCCGAAAGTTTTTCTTGAAAAAGCTAAAACAACAAGCGTCGGAAAACATGGTTTTGATCCTAAAAAAGTCCCAGAAATGCGTGCGGTTTTCCGAGCTTGGGGACCAGCTTTCAAATCCGACTTTGAGATTTCGCACTTTGACAATGTTAATGTTTATCCAATTGTAACTAAAATTCTAGGCCTTAAAATCACGTCGCCAATTGATGGCAAAGACAAAGTAGCTCATAAGATTTTGAAATAAATTTTTAATTTAAAAAAAATAGAATCCTAATAAAAACCGCCTTTCAGAAGTCACTGAAAGGCGGTTTTGTTATTTAATATCAATTCGAGATAAATATCTAAATTTGTTTAGACACTTGTCTCTTTATCTTAAAGTTATCTCTATATCTTGTTACAAATCCAAAGACGTAGAATTTGAAAAAAAACTATCGAGAAGTTATTAATGTAAATACTTCTAGAAGTAACATGAGATTATAAGTCTACCCAAAGGCTCTTTTCAAAAGGCTTTCTACTTTTGGTTCGCTGCCACGGAAGTTCTTATACAACTCCATGGGGTCTTTTGTTCCGCCAGATGATAATAGAACTTTGTATTTTGCGGCTGTTTCAGGGTTGAAAATTCCAGATTCTTTGAAGTAAGCGAAAGCATCGGCATCCAAAACTTCAGCCCATTTGTAAGAATAATATCCCGCTGAATATCCGCCTTGGAAAATATGCGAAAAAGTCGGACTCATCGCTGTTTCTGGATTTACAGGGTACAAAGATGTTTTTGAAGTTTGGGCATCTTCAAAGGATTTTACGTCATGTACATCCTCAGGATGCGTATGATAAGCCATATCTAACAATCCAAAACCTAGTTGACGAAGGGTTTGGTAGCCCTCCATGAAGTTTTTGGATTGTTCGATTTTTTCAATTTTATCGTTAGGAAGAACTTCGCCAGTTTTATAATTTTTTGCAAAGGTTTTTAGAAATTCTGGTTCATAGCAGAAGTTTTCCAAAAACTGAGAGGGTAATTCAACAAAGTCCCATTTCACCGAAGTTCCAGAAAGATTTGGATATTGCGTGTTGGCTAACATCCCATGAATCGCATGTCCAAATTCATGGAAAAGCGTGGTCACTTCTTGGAAAGTCAACAGACTTGGCGTGTCTTTCGTGGGTTTGCTGAAATTACAAACGATGGAAATGTGGGGACGAGAATTCTCGCCATCTTTTATGAATTGATTTTTATAGCTCGTCATCCAAGCGCCAGCACGTTTTCCTTTTCGTGGGAAATAATCGGTGTATAGAATAGCTTTAAGTTGTCGGCTGCCGACTGTCGATTCTTGGTTGTCCGTCTGCGCGGAGTCTAAGACTTGATTTTCGGCGCTTGGTTTTTGAATCTCATACACTTCATAGGTTTGGACATCCGCATGGTATTTTTGAATCGTGTTAACTTCCTTAAATTCCAAACCGAAAAGTTGATTTGCCAATCCAAAAACGGCGTCTTGAACTTGGTTTAGTGGGAAATAAGGTTTCAATTCTTCATCGTTTAAATCGTATTTTGCTTTACGCAGCTTTTCAGCGTAGAACGAATGATCGTAAGCTTGCATATCTTCAATTCCATCAACTTTTGCTAAAGCTTTTAATTCTTCAATTTCTTTTTCGGCATAAGGTTTTGCTTTCACTAAAAGTTCATTTAAAAAATCTAAAACTTTAGTTGGATGTTTTGCCATTCGCTCTTCCAAAACATAATCTGCGTAGTTTTTATAACCTAAAAGTTCTGCTTTTTTTTGTTTTAAAGCGATAATTTCTTTTATAAGATTTTGATTGTCAAATTCACCACCATCAAAGGATTTTTTACCATTTGCTAAAGCCAATTCTTTTCTTAATTCACGATTTTCGGCATAAGTCATCAGCGGAACATAGCTGGGATACTGCAATGTCACAACATAACCATCCAAATTGCGATCTTTGGCTTCTTCAGCGTATTGTTCCAAAATTGCATCAGGTATTCCTGCCAGATCTTCTTTGTTGATGATATGCTTGAAATACGCATTGGTTGCCGCAAGCGCATTTTGTCCGAATTGCAATGACTTCACCGACAAATCCATATTGATTTGCTTCAATTTTTCTTTATCTGAATCATTTAACAAAGCACCGCTTCTCACAAAACCTTTGTAGGTTTCATCTAACAGCATAAGTTGCTCTTCGTTGAGATTGTATTTTGATTTGTCGTCGTATACTTTTTTAATTCTACTGAATAAGGCTTCGTTTTGCGAAATTTTAGACGAATATTCGGTTAAAAGTGGAGAAACTTCTTGTGCAATTTGCTGAAGTTCGTCGCTGGTTTCCGCAGAATTTAGGTTGAAGAAGATATTAGAAACAACATCCAATTTTTCTCCTGAATAAGCCAAAGCTTCAATTGTATTCTCGAAAGTCGCTTCTTCTGGATTATTGGTAATGGTATCAATTTCGTTCTCAGATTCTGAAATTAATTCTTTGAAGGCGGGAAGATAATCCTCGTTTTTGATGTTTTCAAAAGGAGGCGTATGATAAGCTGTGTCGAAGTTTTGGGTAAGTATATTCATAAATGTTGTATTAAGCTATCATGTACAAAGTACAATGTATTTTTTTTTAGTTTTGAGTTTAATATTCCAAGTTTTAAATAGATTATCTTGGATCTCGGTTCTTGATTCTTTTTCTCAAAGATAATGCCCAAATGAGAAATTGTGACAAAATTGCGTCCCAGATGCATCGAGATGTTGACGCTCTTTGTAAATAAACGAAATGCTTGCTAAACCTGTCAAAATTATAAAATTTCGACTCCGTTCAGCAAGCATTGAAAATTAAGTTATATGATTAATCCGTTGTTACAAATGCATTCTTTCATCATCTGTGGATTTTCTTCTACAACTATTTCGCTTTAAATTTATTAATAGCGTTAACCGTAAACTCCGACAACACCAATTGTCCACTAACGGCAGCACGTTCTGTTAAAAGAGAATCCCAGCTTTCTGTACCTTTCCAGAGTATTTCTTTTAGTTGGAACATCGCTTCAGGATTTGATTTTGCAAGTTTCTCGGCAAGAATCTGAATTTCCGCGTCCATTTCTTCCGTTGTCTCGTAAACATCTTGGAACATATTTTTCTCGCGCGCCCACTCCGCCGAATAAAATTCGGTAGCGTTGATCGCTAACTGCGCGAAAGCCGATGTTCCGATTTTCTTTTCTACGACTGGACCGATAACAAAAGGGCCAATACCAACCGCCAACTCGCTGAGTTTAACAGCAGCATTTTCTGTCGCAAAGGTATAATCTGCTGCACAAGCGATACCAACACCGCCACCAACAGCTTTACCATGAATTCTTGCAATAATCAACTTTGGTGATTTTCGCATGGCGTTGATAACATTTGCAAAACCAGAGAAAAACACTTTCCCAGTTTCGAAATCTTTAATCGAGATTAACTCATCGAAAGAGGCGCCAGCACAAAAAGCTTTTTCGCCGCCGCTTTTTAGTACGATAACTTTTACGTCGTTGTTTTTTCCGAGTTCGTCGATTTCGTTAGCCAAATTTTTTAATTGACTTCCTGGCATCGAGTTACTTTGTGGATGGAAAAACTCAATTGTCCCTATGCCGTTTTCTATATTTGATTTTACGTAAGCTTCCATTATTATTTTAAATTTTTAATTGATTGACAACTTTTGCAGCCCGGCCTGAGTGGAAATCCTTTTTTTTGCTAAGGCAAAAGCTAGGGCAAAAAAAGATTGGGAACGGAGGACGGAAATAGCTGCCCAAAAAAATTAGTCTTGATTTAACATTTTTACCATGGTTAAAATTGTTGCAATGGCAACCGTCTCGCCAGTCTCGTCATACACATCTACCAACCAACGCACAATGCCTTTTGCTACGTCATCGGCATCCTTCTTCTCTTGTGTAATTTTTTCTTTGCACGTAAAGCGAACGCCAATTGTAGATCCTGGATAAACGGGCTTTACAAAACGACATTCGTCCAATCCGTAGTTCAGTAAAACTGGACCTTTTTTGGCTTGAACAAAAAGTCCTGCCGCTTTTGATAACAAATAATAGCCGTGCACCACATTACGCTCGAAAATTGTACCTTCTAAAGACGTTGCATCGACGTGCGCATAGAAATTATCGCCCGACAAGGCCGCAAATGCGTTGATGTCCGACTGCTGAATGGTATGTTTTGCAGTGATTAACGTATCGCCTACTTTTATTTCTTCAAAATATTTTGCGAATGGATGTTTGTCATCTTCTATATAATCTGCGCCGTATTGGTATTGTTGCGTAATAGACGTCAACTTGTTAGGAGATCCTTGCACGGCTGTACGTTGCATGTAATGAAGGACGCCACGTTTTCCGCCCATCTCTTCACCACCGCCCGCACGTCCTGGACCACCATGAACCAACAATGGCAACGGGGAACCATGACCTGTAGATTCTTTGATACAATCGGCATCCAGCACAACGATACGACCGTGGAGTGATCCTGCATTAAGCACAAATTCGGTTGCGATATCGTTATCCGAAGTAACAATGGAACACACCAATGATCCTTTCCCCATACGAACTAACTCAATTGCTTCAGCGGTATTATTGTAAGGAATAATCGTCGACACTGGTCCGAAAGCTTCGATATTGTGGACATCCGTTTTGTTGAACGGATCGTTATTTAAAAACAATATTGGCGAAATAAATGAGCCTTTATTTTTGTCTGCGCCTGTTACTTCGAAATTGTCTAAATCTCCGAAAACGATTTCTTGAGATTTGGCAAGTTCTTCAACTTTTTCGCGAACTTCTTTAACTTGAGCTGCACCAGCCAAAGCGCCCATTCTGACACCTTCAACATTAGGATCACCGATTTTTGTTGTTGACAAACGTTGACCTAATGCAATCTGGACATCTTCAACCAAACTAGCCGGTACAATTGCACGACGAACGGCTGTACATTTTTGTCCCGCTTTGGTGGTCATTTCGCGCGTAACTTCTTTAATGAAAATATCAAATTCTACAGAACCTGGTTTTACATCTTCTCCAAGTACACAAGCGTTAAGAGAATCTGCTTCTAAGTTAAAAGGAACACCTTCGGAGGTAATTCTTGGATGCGCTTTCAGCATTTGGCCAGTCGAAGCCGAACCTGTAAACGTTACAACATCTTCTGACTCTACGAAATCTAAAATACCGTTAGCTGAACCTGTAATTAATTGTAATGCACCTTCTGGAAGAATGTTAGATTCGATGATCGCACGAACAACTGCTTCTGTTAAGAACGAGGTGATGGTTGCTGGTTTTACAATCGCTGGAACGCCCGCCAAAAGGTTAACTGCAATCTTCTCCAACATGCCCCAAACTGGGAAGTTAAATGCATTGATATGAATGGCAACACCACGTTTTGGTGTCATAATATGCGTCCCTATGAAAGTTCCATTTTTGGATAATTTGTGTGTATCACCTTCTACATAAAAAGGCTGATCACCAAACTGACGGCGCAACGAAGCATTCGCAAATAAGTTACCAATACCACCTTCGATATCTACCCAAGAGTCTGCACGTGTCGCACCAGTCGCCCAAGAAACGGTGTAAAATTCCTCTTTGCGTTCCATAAGATATAATGCTAGTTTTTTTAACATCAGACCTCTTTCTTGAAATGTCATTTTGCGAAGTTTTGGACCACCAACTGTACGGGCATAATCCATCATCGCACCAAAGTCTAAACCTGCTGATGACGCCGTTGCAATTTCGGCACCTGTAATGGCGTTATATAACATTTGGCCTTCAGTAGAACCTTTGGTCCATTGTCCTAAAGCAAAATTTTCTAATTGATTCATTTGTAAAATGTATTATGTAAATTGTACAAAGTCTTTAAAATATTTAAAGAATATCTATAATTCTGGCTAGAACAAATAATTAAACTTTTTCAATAATTACTGCAAAGCCTTGCCCTAGTCCCACACACATTGTGGCTAAAGCGTATTTTTTGTTTTGATTTTGTAATTCGTACATCGCCGAATTAAGGATTCTTGCGCCGCTCATCCCTAGAGGATGACCTAATGCGATTGCGCCACCATTTGGGTTGATTCTCGAATCGTCATCTGCTAAGCCCCAAGCTCTGATACATGCTAAACTTTGCGCCGCAAAAGCTTCATTTAACTCAATAATATCGATATCATTGAAAGTAAGACCTGCTTTTTGCAACGCTAATTCTGCGGCTTTAACAGGACCGATTCCCATGATTCTTGGCTCTACACCAACCACTGCGCTAGATACGATTCTTGCTTTTGGTGTTAAACCAAAGTCTTTAATCGCTTGCTCCGACGCCAAAAGGTTAGCTGCCGCACCATCGTTTAATCCTGAAGCATTACCCGCAGTTACAGTTCCATCTTTTTTGAAAGCGGTTCTCAACTTTCCCAGACCTTCTAAAGTTGTATCGTTTTTGGCAAACTCGTCACGGTCAAAAATGATGTCATCGCCTTTTCTTTGTGGGATATTAACCGCTACAATCTCTTGTGCTAATCTTCCGTTTTCTTGAGCAACTTTGGTTTTCATTTGAGAATTAAAGGCAAATTGATCTTGATCATCTCGTGAAATATTATCACGCTCAGCAAGATTTTCTGCCGTTTCGCCCATCGCATCAACACCGTACATTTCTTTCATTTTTGGGTTGATAAAACGCCAACCAAAAGTTGTATCATAAATTTTGGCATCGCCACCAAAAGCTGTTTCTGGTTTCGAAATTACCAATGGACCACGTGTCATATTTTCGACACCACCAGAAATCATCAAATCGGCATCACCAACCTGAATAGCTCGCGCTGCATTAATCGCCGCAGACAATCCCGAAGCGCAAAGTCGGTTAACCGTCTCACCCGGAACATGATAGTCTAAACCAGATAGCAAACCAGCCATACGAGCGACATTTCTGTTGTCTTCGCCAGCTTGGTTAGCACATCCTAACACTACATCATAAATTCTTTTTTGGTCGATATTAGCGTTACGCTCCAATAGTTTTTTAATAACAAAAGCAGCCATATCGTCTGGTCGCATCCCAGATAAGCTTCCTTTTAGTTTTCCAATTGGTGTACGAACACCGTCTACAATATATACTTGGTTCATAATATTCTATTGATACTTTTATTAGTGTTTGGTTTTTTGGTTTTTCGTTTTCTCGTTTTAAAAATTTAATTTTAGTTTAAATAAAAAGTTTTGTTTTCTTTGGCTAGACGACGGATAATTGGACTGCATCGGTAACGATCTTCATGATAGAAGTTATAAAGTTCATCCAATTCTTCTTCTAAATTTTGAAGTCCAAATTCGTCGGCCCAAGCCAAAAGACCTTTTGGATAATTAACGCCTTTCATCATGGCAACATCGATATCTTCAACCGATGCAATATTTAAGAAATAAGCATCAGCTGCTTCATTCATCAACATTACTAAAACTCTTTTAAAAATCTTTTCTAATAATTCTGAATTTGTATTGGGTTCTGTCTGCGTCGCATTTTCCGAATAGTCATAAAAACCTCGCCCCGATTTTCTTCCATAAAATCCAGCTTCGAATAATCGTTTTTGAGTAAATGAAGGTTTGAATTTTGGATCGTAGAAAAATTCTTTGAAAACGCTTTCAGTAACACGATAGTTAACGTCATGACCAATAAAATCCATTAATTGGAAAGGCCCCATACGGAAACCGCCCAAACTTGTCATCGCATAATCGATCGTTGCACAATCTGCAACGCCTTCTTCCAAAATCCTGATCGCTTCTCCGTAGAGAGGTCTGGCTACACGATTAACGATAAATCCGGGTATATCTTTGGCAATGGCAGGCAGTTTTTTCCAGCTTTCAACTAATTTTTTCGTTTTTGAAACTAAAGCAGGATCAGTTTGTACCGCAGGGATAATCTCAACCAAAGCCATCAAAGGTGCAGGATTAAAGAAGTGAATTCCGATAACGCGATTTGGTTTTTGACAAGATGCCGCAATAGAAGCCATTGACAACGATGAAGTGTTACTTGCTAAAATACAATCTTCAGAAACTAAATTTTCTAATTTTTGAAACAAGTCTTTTTTGATATCTAAATCTTCAATAATTGCTTCTATTATTAATTCTGAATGCGAAAGTTCATCCAATTTATTAACCAATCGAATTTTACTAAAATAAAGTTCAGAATCTTCTAAAGAAATTTTTCCTTTGTCAGCCAGCTTTTGAAAGGTCGCTTCTAGATTAACGCCAGCTTTCTCTAACGCAGTCGGATTGCTATCATACAGACAAACGTCGTTGCCAGCCATTGCGACAACTTGAGCAATTCCGCTACCCATGGCGCCACTTCCTACAATTCCTATTTTCATTTACTTTTTAATATTAGATTTTCTTTTTATTAATGACATTTAAAATAGTCAAAAGGTTCTCGACAATCTTCGCATTGATATAATGCTTTACACGCCGTTGATCCGAATTGACTTATCAATTTTGTATGACTTGATCCGCAATGTGGACAGGGCACCTCATCGGGTTTTGCAAACAAATCGTTTTGATTGGTTTTAGAATAAACTGGTGGTGCAATACCGTAAGCTTTTAGTTTTTCTTTTGCCTCTGCTGTCATCCAATCCGTCGTCCAAGCTGGACTTAATCGATTGGTTAATTTTACATTATTAATACCTTTTTCAATTAGTTTTAATCGAATCGACATATTGATCATTGATGTTGCTGGACAACCCGAATACGTTGGCGTCACAACCACTTCTACGTCGCCATCTTTGATAAGAACCTCCCTGACAATGCCAAGCTCCAAAATATTAAGCACAGGAACTTCTGGATCCTGTACTTCACTTAAAAACTGCCAAATTTGTTCTTCTGTAAATTGCATGTCTTACTGCTATTTTCGACGGTTTGTAATCGTCTTTATGAAAATTTTACCATCGGCTTAAAACACGATGTTATGTTAATTCATTCTTTTTTTTATGGGTTAAAAATCTAAGGCGATGCTACATCGTTCCGTTGGGATTTTTCAACCTACATATGATTATTATAATCTGGAAGAGTCATAAACTGGCGTTACTAATCTACCACTCCATATTAGGGTAAGTGCGTTGCATATATTGCATTTCTGCAAGTATGTAACCTAAAGCCTCGGTATGTTTACCGTCTTTACCACCACTTAATTTTCTAGATTTTGAAAAATCAACCGTCAACGTCGCTTCTTCTAAAACCTGATTAACTCGTATTGTCCATTGGTCTTTCAAACTTGTGATGTCTGGCATCTCACCAGAAGCGATCAAGGTTTTTTCCCAATTAGATGGTATGAACATTTCGTCGGTATAATCAACAAAATCAAGAATTGATTTTTGGATTTTATCATGACTTTCTTCGGTACCATCACCTAAACGAATAACCCACTCGGAGCTCCATTTTGCATGATAAGTTGCTTCCTTCATAGATTTTTCAGCAATTGCGGCAACTTCTGAATTAGAAGATTTCTTAAGTTCGTTTAACAACAAAACATGATAAATATCGAAATAAAACTGTCTTGCAATGGTATCTCCGAAATGCCCATTTGGACGTTCGGTGATTAGGAGGTTTTTGAAATCTCTTTCGTTGCGCAAAAATGCTAAATCGTCTTCAGTTTTGCCTTCGTCTTGTAGATTAGCCGCCAACTCATAATAGTGAGATGCTTCTCCCAAAAGGTCCAACGCGATATTTGACAATGCAATATCTTGTTCTAAAACCGGTCCTTTGCCACACCATTCTGACAAACGTTGCCCAAGTATCATGCTGGTATCTGCCAAATGAAGAAGATAGTTAAGCTGGTTGTTTTCTGTATTTTCCATTTTACTTGAAACGCTAAAATGCGCAAGTTTTAATTTTAAAATTGTTGATTGACTTTATCTTTAAGTCCAATTGGGCTAAAAATGTTCTCTTCCACCGAAAATCAAAATCGGAATCCCGAATCTACGGCCCATTCTGAATGGAGCCCTTTTTGTGTCCTTAAAAGCGGGACACTTCAGTAAGCTAAGTATAGACTAGGACGGAAAAGCTGCCCAAATTGTTTTACATATTTTTGATTTCCTCAGGAACGTGGTAGAAAGTCGGATGTCTGTATACCTTGTCCTCTGAAGGCTCGTAAAATGCGCCTGCATCGTCAGGACTAGAAGCGGTAATGAATTTGGACTCAACAACCCAAATACTAACGCCCTCCAAACGTCTTGTGTAAACATCTCTGGCATTTTGAATTGCCATTTCTGCATCTGCAGCGTGAAGGCTACCAACGTGTTTGTGATCTAATCCTTGGCGGCTTCTGATGAAGACTTCCCAAAGTGGCCATTCGTTATTTTGCATCTTAACTTATTTTTTTCAGTTGTTCTTTTTGTTTTCTTTTTTCGTGGTAAGCTGTTGCAGCATCTCGTACCCAAGCGCCTTCGTCGAAAGCTTTGCGACGTACGTCGATTCTTTCTTTGTTGCACATACCATTGCCTTTAACGACATTCCAGAATTCTTCCCAATCGATTTCTCCGAATTCGTAATGTCCAGTTTCTTCGTTGAATTTGAGTTCTGGATCTGGAATTGTCAATCCTAAATATTCTGCTTGCGGAACGGTCATATCTACAAAGCGTTGTCTCAACTCGTCGTTTGAGAAACGTTTGATTCTCCAATTCATCGATGCTTCGGTGTTTCCTGATTCTGCATCACGAGGTCCAAACATCATCAAGGTTGGCCACCACCAACGGTTGAAGGCATCTTGAGCCATTTCTTTTTGTTCTGGCGAGCCTTGTGCCAACTTCATCATCAACTCATAACCTTGACGTTGGTGGAAACTTTCTTCTTTACAAATCCTAACCATCGCTCTGGCATAAGGTCCGTAAGATGCTCGACACAATGGCACTTGGTTAAGAATTGCTGCGCCATCTACTAACCAACCAATTGCACCCATATCTGCCCAAGTTAATGTTGGATAGTTGAAAATACTTGAATATTTTGCTTTCCCTGAGTGTAAGTCACGAAGAGTTTGGTCGCGGGTAACGCCTAATGTTTCGGCTGCACAATAAAGGTAAAGACCATGTCCGCCTTCATCTTGAACTTTTGCTAAAAGGATTTTTTTACGTTTTAAGCTTGGTGCTCTGGTAATCCAATTGGCTTCTGGCAACATACCAACAATCTCGGAATGTGCGTGTTGAGAAATCTGACGAATAAGCGTCTTTCTATAAGCTTCCGGCATCCAATCTTTTGGCTCGATGCGGATTTCGTTATCGATTTTGTTTTGGAAGTGTTGTTCCAAGTTGATTTCTGTTGTTTCCATAATTTTTATTTTTTAATGGAATTATTTTTTTTTAAAATCTTTTATAAAATAGGATTTGTGCTATTCTATATCGACTAATAATTTTCATTTTTTGTGAATAGATTTTCGGTCTATTCTGTTATTAATAGCCTCGAAGGGGGCTAGGTTTTTCTGTATTATGTTGTCGCAGCCCGACTTGAGCGGAGCTCATTTTTTTTGCGTTGGACTAAGCCTTGGCAAAAAATAGCGGGAGCGGAAGGCGGAAATGCTGCCCCAATAATGAATCTATAATTACTTGATGTCAAAATTAACAATAACTTCCTCTGAACGTGGATGCGCCTGACAAGACAGGATAAATCCTGCATCCAACTCATCTTGCTCCAAAGAATAATTGATGTCCATTTCGACTTCGCCTTTCTCCAACTTGCATTTACAAGTCGCGCAAACACCGCCTTTACAAGCGTATGGCAGATCTGCACCGTTTTGTAATGCGGCATCCAAAATGGTCTGCCCGTGATAGGCCAAATCCATATTAAGTGCCGATGCGTCCAGCTTAACGGTTACTTTGCTGTATTTATCGTCTGCTCTGTTAACCGCTTGTGCATGTTCTTTTTTCTTCTCCTCTGCTGTTGCACTGTAAAACAATTCAAAATGAATCTTTTTAGGCTCTAGACCTGCCTCTTGCAATGTATCGCGAACGCCAAGAATCATATCTTCTGGACCGCAAAGGAAAACCTCATCAATGGTGTCAACAGGGACAATATGCTCTAAAAAAAGCTTGGCTTTTTCTGCTGTGATACGTCCTGCCAACAAATCGGCGTCGGCAATCTCGCGGCTCAAAATATGGTAAACACTAAGTCTATCCATAAAGATATTCTTAAGCGCTTCGATGTCTTCTTTAAAGATAATGTGGGCTTTGTTTCGGTTGCCGTAGATTAAAACAAAGTTGCTGTTGGGCTCGTTTTTCAGAACGGTTTTTACAATCGAGATCACTGGTGTAATGCCACTTCCTGCCGCAAAGGCAACATAAGTTTTTTTGTTGTCAGGTTTTAGTTCTGTAAAGAAAGTCCCTTGTGGCGTCATTACTTCTACCACGTCGCCTTCTTTTGCAACATCGTTAATATAGCTCGAAAATACGCCATCTGTGATCTTCTTCACCGCAACTTTTAGTTCATCTTCGCATGGACTTGCACAAATTGAGTAGGAACGTCTAATCTCTTGGCCGTCGTTAATTTGTTTGAATGTTAAATATTGTCCTTGCGTAAATCTAAATTGCTCTTTTAAGTCCTCTGGCACGTCAAAACTTACCGAAACACAGTCTGGCGTTTCGCGTTTGATTTTTTTTATTTTGAGAGGATGAAAAGTTGTTGACATTATCTATTAAATATTTATTCCGTTAAGTAAAATTGTTGAAAGTTCTTCTTGTAATTCTTCCGCCGAAATATCTCGGCTTGGCTTGTACCAAAGCTCGATCCAGCGTAAAGATGACAAGATTGTGAACAGAGCTACGGAAACATTCATGGTTTTGAATTCTCCTGACTTCATGCCTTCTTCAAGGACAAAAGCAAAACTTCTTTCGTAGGATTTTCTGATGCTTTTGTATTCTTCCTTCTTCTGATCGCGAAGATACTTCCAATCGTTATTTGCCACCGAAACTGCGGCTGCATCGTGAATCATCAAGTCGATGTGGACTTTGATAATTTGTTTTAATTTATCTTGAAAACTAGCTTCTGTATCTGCAATTTCTGAAAGTTGTGTCGTGTAAGCGTCAGCTATTTTAAAACAAATCAATTCTAAAATTTCGTCTTTAGATTTGATATGGTTGTACATCGACGCGGCTTCCATACCTACTTTTTCAGCAATGTCGCGCATGCCTGTCCCTCCAAAACCACGATCTTTAAAAAGCTTCGAAGCTTCGGTAAGGATAAGTTCTCTTTTGTTTATTTTAGTTCTCAATGGCGCCATTTTAATATCTTAAAAGCTGGTCAATTTGTATTTTTAATTTCTCAGCATTTGGAAGCATTGTTTCTTCTAAAACTGAATTGAGTGGAATGGCGGGCATATTCTCAGCTCCAACCACTTTAACTGGCGCGTCCAAATAGCGGAAACATGTATCCGAAATTCTTGCTGCGATGCTCTGCGCAAAGCTATTCTGTACAGGTTCTTCTGTTAAAACGATACAACGATTATGTTTTTTAACACTTTCAAAAATTCTGTTTTCATCAAGGGGTGCCAAGGTTCTTAAATCGATGATTTCTACACGACCTTCAAAATCTTTAGCTGCATTACTTGCCCAATAGACACCCATTCCGTAAGTAATAATAGTCAATGTCGATTGCTCTTTTTGAGAATCCGCTAACAGAACTTCTCTAGCTTTCCCAAATGGAATGATGTAATCTTCGTCTGGCTCAATCGTTTTCGCCTCTTCTGTCCCTGCAATTTTTGACCAATAAAGTCCTTTGTGCTCCAACATCACCACTGGGTTTGGATCGTAATAAGCGGACTTCATCAAACCTTTAAGATCTGCTCCGGTTGATGGATAAGCGATTTTAATACCTTTAATATTTGTTAAAACACTTTCAACAGAGCTGGAATGGTATGGGCCACCACTACCATAAGCGCCAATCGGAACCCTTAAAATCATCGACACCGGCCATTTTCCGTTTGATAAATAACAACTTCTTGCCACTTCGGTAAATAACTGGTTAAGGCCTGGCCAAATATAGTCTGCAAACTGAACCTCAACAATTGGTTTTAGTCCAACAGCACTCATCCCCACAGTTGATCCAATAATAAAAGCTTCTTGAATTGGCGTATTGAAAACTCTTTTGTCTCCAAATTGTCCTGCCAAGGTAATTGCTTCACGAAAAACACCGCCCAGACGTGCACCAACATCTTGTCCGTACAACAGAGATTCTGGGTGTTTGTCCATAATTTCGCGAATGGCAAACAACGCGCAATCCACCATTACCGTTGGCACTTTTCCTTCTGGTACACGCACTCCTTTTTCTTCGGTAATTGGTGTTGGTACAAAATCGTGGGTGAACAAATCTTCTGGTCGAGGATCTTCGGCCTGCAAAGCTCTTTGATAATCGGCTTTTACAAGGTTTAAAACCTCCTGTTCTATTGTTGAAACTTCGGAATCTTCGATACCGAATTCTGATAATTTTTCTCTAAGTTTTGGAAGTGGGTCTCTTGTTGCCGCTTCTTCCAAATCGTCGCGATACCACTCTTTTCTAACCCCTGAAGTATGATGGTTTAATAACGGAACTTTTGCATGAATCATCATCGGACGACGTTCTTCACGAATGATGCGAATACACTCTTTTACAGTTTCATAAGATTTTATAAAATCTGTTCCATCGATTGTTCTCGCCTCTATCCCTTCAAAACCTTGAATATATTTTGATATATCTTGAGCACGAATTTCTGAAGCATGCGCCGAAATATCCCACTCATTATCTTGTACCAAATACAAAATCGGAAGTTGCTTAAGCGCTGCCATTTGGAACGCCTCTGCCACTTCGCCCTCCGTACAACTTGCATCTCCAAGAGAGCATACTACAATTGGCTTATCATCGAAACCTTCGGCAAGACCCAATTCTTCTTTATATTTAAGACCCATCGCAACACCCGTTGTTGGAATAGCCTGCATACCAGTGGCACTACTCTGATGCGGAATTTTCGGCATGTCGTCACGTCTCAAACTCGGATGCGAATAATAGGTTCTACCACCAGAAAAAGGATCATCACGCTTTGCTAAAAGTTGAAGCATCAACTCATAAGGTGTAATCCCAATACCTAAAAGGATGCTATCATCACGATAATAAGCACTCAAAAAATCTTGTGGTAAAAGCTGTAATCCTACCGCTAATTGTATCGCTTCGTGCCCGCGAGACGTGGCATGCACATATTTCGAAGCCACACGTTTTTCTTCCTCATACAATTCGGTAAGACTTTTAGCAGTAAACATCAGTCGATAAGCATTCTTAAGAAAATCCTCCAAATTGCTTTCGTTAATATTTTTTTTGGGTTGGGTTAATTCCATTTTTACGTTTTAAATTAGATATTTCGATTATCCACAATTCGGTTAAGCTTTCCTCCTTCGCTTCTTGGCAAATCACCATTATTACAAAGACATACTTCCATTGACAATCCGATGCAATCTTTAATTTTGTACACTTGATATTCTATTTTCGCATGAGATTTTAGAAATATCACAACTTCTCAAAAAGGCGTCTTCAATTCCCACTGAGACTTTCACGATATCCATTGCCGATTTTCGTGTTAATTCGATTTGATAATTAGCAGAAGCAAAATCATAAGCTTCCAAAACATCAGCAATCTGAGTATGAAAAAAATTAACACCGCTAATAATCATCATATCATCAGCATGACCAACAATTGGTCCCATTTTCACTAGAGTTCGAGACTTAGAGAGCTTCTGCAATGGGATTAAAAATCATTTTCGAGATTAATATTTTGTGATTGGTCGTTTACAAATATAAAAAAATAAACGACACTAACAAACGTTAGTTAGTGATTTTAATCAATATTTAGGATTAAGTTCAATTTAGATTGATTGAAAAAAAAAATTTTGTAGTTTTGAAACACTTTAAAAAAATTTGATGAAACTACGAGTACTTTTAGGATTAGCTTTTTGGTGTGCTTTATTTTTATTCTCTTGTAAAAATGACGATATCGTTTTTGATACGCCAGTACAATCCTTGAAATTTTCGACAGACACAGTGTTTTGTGACACCGTTTACAACCAAATGCGTTCCGAAACTTATGCTGTAAAAGTCTATAATAACGACAATAAAGATGTGCAAATCCCGAGAATTTCCCTAGAAGGAGGTAATGCTTCTCTTTATCGTATTAATGTTGATGGAAAGTCAGGAACTGATTTTAAAAATATCCCTTTAAGAAAAAATGACAGCCTTTTTGTTTTTGTAGAAATTGCGCCGACTGCCAACGCACCCGAAGCGATTGCAGAAGACAAAGTGGTCTTCGAAACCTCAGCTGGACAACAAAAGGTAACGCTTTTCTCAGTGGTACAAGATGCTGAGTATTTTATTCAATCTGATAAAAATCCGAATGTCTTATCCGACGATACAACTTGGAAAAACGATAAAGCCAAAATTATTTTTGGCGACTTAACACTTGCGGAAGGCAAAAGGCTGACAATAGAAAAAGGAACTAAAGTCTATTTCCATAAGAAAAGTGGACTTAACATTTCTAAAAACGCGCGGCTTGATGTACAAGGTGATTATCAAAACGAAGTAACTTTCCGTGGTGATAGAAACGATACGAGATACGACACGCTACCAGCAAACTGGAACGGAATACGCATGGAAGCTGCCTCTACACTTAATATGAACTACGCCAAAGTCTATGGCGGAACGGTTGGTCTGCAACTAAAAGATAATACTGCAACAATCAACAATAGCATTATCCACACTTTCCAGAGTTTTGGAATCTATGCAATTGGTGCAACTTTGAAAACCAACAATTTGGTCATGAACAATTGTGGCGAAGCAGATCTAGCAATTTTTAAAGGCGGCTCTTACCATTTGACATACAGTACTTTTGCAAATTATTGGGACTTAAATGGAAGTCTTTCCGGATTAAGCATCTACGCAACCAACTCTTGGAAAGATGGCGATACCGAATATAAAGAACCTCTTGTTTTTAATATGACTAATTCGATTGCTTATAACAATTTGTCAAATGCAGTTCTTTTTGTACCAAACAATGGACAAGTCTTCAATTATAATATTAAAAACTCTTTGTTAAAATATGATGACAAAGCAGGTTTCGCTTTTGAAAACAATAACAACATCCAAAATTCTATTAAAAACGTGGAACCAAAATTCGCTAACTATTATATTCACAAAATGAATTTGAGAGTTAAAGAAGGTTCTGGCGCAATCGGAAAAGGCACGCGTCTTGTGGCTGGCGAAAAAGATATTACAGGTAAAGACAGAAAGAGTCCTTCAACAATTGGAGCTTACGAATTTTAATAGATTTTTTTTAAAAAAAATGGAAATCACAAAACTTCAACAAGAAGTCGATGCTTGGATAAAAACGGTTGGCGTTAGATATTTTAACGAGTTGACCAATATGGCAATGTTGACCGAAGAAGTTGGCGAAGTGGCGAGAATTATTGCGCGTCGTTATGGTGAACAAAGTGAAAAAGAATCTGACAAGTCCAAAGATTTGGGTGAAGAGTTAGCCGATGTTCTTTTTGTAACTTTATGCCTTGCTAACCAAACTGGCGTGGACTTGCAATCTGCTTTCGATGAAAAAATGAAAGTAAAAACCGAGCGCGATGCAGAAAGGCATGCGCAAAATGAAAAACTAAAATAAAGCTTTTATGCTATTAAAAAAGTCCCAACTTATAGACGGACAGCAGATACAAATTACCGGTTCGAAAAGTATTTCGAACCGTCTTTTGATTTTGGCCGCACTGTATAATCACATCGACATTCTCAATTTGTCAAATTCGCAAGACACGCAACTTTTACAGGCTGCCCTTAACCAAAAGGACGATGTTATCGACATCACTCATGCGGGAACAGCGATGCGGTTTTTAACATCTTATCTTGCAATACAAGAAGGAAGATCAGTGACTTTAACTGGGTCTGACAGAATGAAGCAACGCCCGATTAAAGATTTGGTTTCGGCTTTAAAATCTTTAGGTGCTGATATTGAATATCTTGAAAATGAAGGTTACCCACCCTTAAAAATTGTGGGTAAAAAACTTTCTGAAAGCGAAGTTGAAATTCCTGCTAATATTTCGAGTCAGTTTATTACATCTTTAATGTTGATCGGCGCTAGACTAGAAAATAACCTCAACATCAATCTGGTTGGCGAAATTACCTCGCGCCCTTATTTGGAGATGACCTTACATATTCTGCATAATCTCGGTATTGATGCTAAGCTTGATGGACAACAAATAAAAATCCAAGCACACAAGGGAAGTCTGAGAACGCAATATTACGAAGTGGAAAGCGACTGGTCATCTGCATCGTATTATTACTCTTTAGCAGCGATTGGTCGAAAAGTTATTAATCTAAAAAGTTTTAAAACATTGTCTCTACAAGGCGACAGCGTTATAAAAGAGTTGTATTGGAAATTTTTCGGGATCGATACATTATCCGATTTTGCAGAAAACAGCATTACATTGATGCCCAATCCACACCATAAACTAACAGAATTTATTAGCTTGGACATGAATGATTGTCCCGACATTGCACAAACTTTGTGTGTGACGGCAACGCTTCTCAAGATTCCGTTTTCGATAACTGGTCTGCAAACGCTAAAGGTTAAAGAAACAGATAGATTGGTTGCGCTTCAAAAAGAATTAAAAAAATTGGGCGCAACAACCATCATCACCAACGATAGAATCGAATCTGTCAACTTTGGTGAAGCCGACGCACACATCCAAGTCGAAACTTATAATGATCATCGTATGGCAATGGCTTTTGCACCTGCAGCTTTGCTTTACGATCTTGAGATCTTGGACGATCAAGTGGTTGAAAAATCTTATCCTGAATTTTGGACAGATTTTAAAAAAGTGACCGAACAATTATAATCAAACAAAAATAAAAATAGTTATCGCTAGCCCCGATGGAAGTGGCATCCTTTTGTGTGGGAGTGAGGCGGCGGAGCGTAGCGGAGCCGACCGAGCGACCAACAAAAGATATAGCGAACAGCGGGTTCACATTGTCATAGAACGACAAAATGGTCTTGCTCCTAAAAATTAATAAAATGTCAAAAGTATACATCATCACGGGAAGTTCGACTGGAATTGGTTTTGCGCTTGCAGAATATTTTGGTAAAAAAGGAAATAAAGTCTACGGTCTTAGCCGGAAAACGACCGACAGTCCACATTTTATATGCCTACCAACGGATGTCACTAAAAATGATGACGTTAAAAATGCAGTTGGGAAAATTCTTGAAAAAGAAGGCAAAATCGATGTTCTCATCAACAATGCTGGAATGGGAATGGTAGGCGCTGTAGAAGATTCTGGCCAAGATGAGATTTTAAAACTTTTTAACCTGAATCTGGTCGGAACGGTGCAAATGATAAGTGCCGTAATGCCAACCATGCGTGCCCAAAAAAGAGGGCAAATCATTAACATTTCGAGTATTGGTAGCGAGATGGGCTTGCCTTTCCGGGGATTTTATTCGGCGTCAAAAGCGGCGGTCGACAAGGTTACCGAAGCGATGCGCTACGAAGTTGAACAGTGGAACGTGAATGTCTGCTCGCTTCACCTTGGCGACATCAAAACCAATATTGCCGACAACCGCATCAAAACCAATGTCTCGGCACCTTATCAAGAAATTTTTAAAAAAGTCTACACGTTGATGAATGCGCATGTGGACAAAGGCAGTGAAGCAATGGAAGTTGCCACCTACATCGATCAACTTTTACAAAAATCAAGTTGGAAAGCGCATTATTATTTTGGTGCTTTTGGACAAAAAATTGGCGTGCCGTTGAAGTGGATTTTGCCACAAAACTTATACGAACATCTAATGAAGAAATACAATAATCTGAAGTAATTTCTGTTAAACTAATGTTGGTTGTTGTTAATGCCAAAATCTCTACTCTATATCATTGCGATTTTTTGGACTGTGTTTTTGCAAGCACAGCAAAGAGATTTTTGGCTAATTGACAAAGACACGCAAACGAAAAACATCGTCAAAGATTCGGCGGCGGCGGTCAAATTTTTGGACAGTCTTGCACAAACGTCTTACTTTTTTGCGAAATTACACCAGGTCGAAAACAAAGAGCAACACACCGAAATCTATTACGATAAAGGTCCCAACTTTAACCAAGCGCAAGTTATATTTTCGGATAGTTTGCAAAAAGACTTCAATTATCCAAAGGAGGTTTATGTCAAAAATTTGGATTCTTTAAAGCTAAAAATTAATCAAAAATATAGAGACAAGGGTTTTGCGTTTAATCGTGTTAAGACAAAATTTGTTGAGATTAAAAACAACCAACCAACTATAAAAATTTCTGTAGTACCTGCGCAACAGCGGCGCATTAATTCTTTTGTTGTTCGCGGTTACGAGCGCGTCCCAAAACGTTTTGTTAAAAATCTAGAAAAAGCCTACCTTGGGAAAGTATACGATGACAAAAATCTCGTCGCTATTAACAAAGATCTGCAAGGTCATACGTTTGTAAGTTTGGAAAAACCGCCGCAAACATTGTTCACGAAAGATTCTACACAAATTTATCTTTTTCTTCAAAAAAAACGTGTCAACAATTTTGACGGAATGTTAGGTTTTGGAAACGATAAAAACGAGAAATTCACTTTTAACGGAACTATTAATATTGCACTTCGCAATATGTTCAACGGTTTCGAAAGCATTGGTCTTTACTGGCAACGTAATCCTGACAAAGGTCAAACTTTTGATTTGCAAACCGATATTCCGTATGTTTTTAAATCGAATGTCGGGGTTAATGTTGGCGTTAATATCTATCGACAAGATTCCACTTTTGCAACGGTGAAATTCCGTCCTGCCATGTATTTACATTTATCACAGAATCAAAAAATAGGACTTCGAGGAACTTTTGAATCGTCTGCCGTTCTGGATTCGTTGTACACACAGGCGCAAGATTTCACAAAAAAAGGCGTTGGTGTTTGGTATCAATATCAATCTGGAAGCGAGATTCCGTTGTTTATTTACAATACAAATATTCGCGCAGAATTTGATTTTATTAAAAGTGATTATGATAAAGCCAATCTCTCGGTTAACCAGTTGCGATATTTTGTTTCGGGCGAACATAATTTTCATCTAAAAGGAAATCATTATCTGAATCTTCGGGTCGAATCGGCTTTGTTATCGGCAAAAAATGATTTGTCCATCAACGAACTTTTTAGATTCGGTGGTTGGAATTCGATGCGAGGTTTTAACGAGTTAAGTTTAGTCAGCGACTTCTATGCCTTTGGTGGCGCCGAATATCGTTATCTCGTCAACGATCAAGCGTTCTTCGATGTTTTCGCTCAATATGGTACGATGTCAAACAAAAGCCTGAATGCTAATCCAAGTCTTTACAGTTTGGGACTAGGCTTTAATTTCTTCTTGCCTGTAGGATTGATGAGTTTCCAAATCTCGAACGGAAATCAATTTGGCAATCCTTTTAAATTTTCTGAAACCAAAATCCACTGGGGAATTGTGAGTCGATTTTAGAACTCATAAGTCAGTAAATTTGGCTAAAACTTTTTTTAAAAATACCCTATCATTTTAGCGAATAATTTCATAATTCCGAAGTTATCCTTGTGTTCAAAAACTAAACTAATCGGAAAACTTGCTCAATGAATAAATTTCTATTCGTTTTAATTTTTTTTTCTCTATTTAAACATGAAAGCGCAACAGATAAATTCTGAATCGCTTAATACGAAGATTGCACAACCTAATGACGTGTACAAATAAAAAGAACCGATCATTAATTGGAAGAAATCCTTCACAACAAAAAATCTTAAAACCACAATCATTACAATGCTTACCTTCAAAAAGCTTTAACTTTTAAAAAATTTACAATTATATTGAAGTTTTCAAAATGGAAAATTAACTGTCTTCAAAAGAAAGCTTTTGAAAAAAATAAAAAATCTAGAACTCGATTACCAGAAGAAAATTAAACACGCCCTTGCTTTTGCACGTGCTATTTTGCTAGCTTTTCTAGTTGTTAAGTTATACCAATTTAACAGAGAAAAAAATAAGTTTATCCTTCGAGAAAATAAGCGTTTGCGCGCCGAGCGTGAAAAACTTAAAAGTGAAGTCAATTAGCAAGCTAAAGACAAAATAGATCTTGCCAATTAAAACTTTACATATCGCCAAAAAGATATTGTAAACCTTATAAAACTCAGAAATACCAATAAATAAATTGGCAAAAAACTCTACATTTATGAAGATACAGTTAAGTATCACAACAAAATCCGATACAGCGATCTCGGCATCGAAAACCGCTGGAATTTGCGAGAGAAAAATTAACATATTGATTTTCAAGCGATAGAAAAGACAAAAATTAAATTTAGTTAATATCAATTTCCCGATTTTCAGAATTCATTAAAAAGCTTTAATTTTGCAAGAAAGTAAAAATGTCTATTCATAACAAAATTGTTGAACAAGCCATCACTTTTGATGATGTTCTTCTCATCCCTTCTTACTCAGAAATTTTACCGAATCAGGTATCTTTAAAATCAAGACTTACAGACAAAATCACGCTTAATGCGCCAATCGTTTCTGCAGCGATGGACACCGTTACAGAAGCAGATTTAGCAATTGCTTTGGCAAGAGTTGGCGGTTTAGGATTTATTCATAAAAACATGAGCATTGCAGAACAAGCTGCACAAGTTAATCGTGTAAAACGCTCAGAAAACGGGATGATTTCTGACCCTGTAACGTTGTCAAAAGATCATACTTTGGGACAAGCCAAAGACTTGATGTCTAAATACAAAATCTCTGGACTTCCCGTTGTTGACGCAGACGATATCCTTATCGGGATTATTACCAATCGTGATGTTAAATATCAGGAAAACCTTGATATGAAAGTCGCTGAGATCATGACAAGTGAAAATCTTATCACATCTGACAAAGACACTAATTTAGAAAAAGCGAAAGAGATACTTCTTAAAAATCGTGTTGAAAAATTACCGATTGTTGATCAGAAAAATAAATTGGTTGGATTGATTACTATTAAAGACATCGACAACCAAATGGAGTATCCTAATGCTAACAAAGACGAAAACGGTAGACTAATTGTTGGTGCTGGCGTTGGCGTTGGCGAAGATACAATGGATCGCGTAAAAGCTTTGGTAGCTGCTGGCGTTGACATTGTTGCCATAGATTCGGCGCACGGACATTCTAAAGGTGTTCTGGACAAGATTGCTGAAATTAGAAAAGCTTATCCTACTCTGGACATCGTTGGCGGAAATATCGTAACCGCTGAAGCTGCAAAAGATTTGATAAAAGCTGGTGCTAATGTTCTTAAAGTCGGTGTTGGTCCAGGATCAATCTGTACAACACGTGTTGTGGCAGGTGTTGGTGTACCTCAACTTTCTGCAATCTATAATGTGTACGAATATGCTAAAAAGAAAAATGTTGCGGTTATCGCTGATGGTGGCATCAAGCTTTCTGGCGATATTGTAAAAGCGATTGCAAGTGGCGCCAGTGCTGTCATGCTAGGATCTCTTTTGGCTGGTACCGAAGAAGCGCCTGGCGAAGAAATCATCTTCCAAGGTAGAACTTTCAAATCTTACCAAGGTATGGGAAGTCTTTCTGCGATGAAGCGTGGTGGTAAAGAGCGTTACTTCCAGAGCGAGGCAAAAAAATTCGTTCCAGAAGGTATCGAAGGACGTGTACCTTACAAAGGAAAACTAGAAGATGTTATTTTCCAATTGACTGGTGGTCTACGTGCTGGTATGGGCTATTGCGGTGCTAAAGATATTGAAACACTTCAAAATGATTCTAAAATGGTGATGATTACAGGAAGCGGTTTAAAAGAATCTCATCCTCATGATGTGATTATTACGCAAGAAGCTCCTAACTATTCTTTGTAAAAAAAATATAGATTTAAAATAATAAAAAACTCCGAAACCATTTGTTCGGAGTTTTTTATTGTACATGATATTATTTAGTTATTAATAAATTTAATTTCTTGGCTGTTAAAATCTTTCGTTTCAATTTTTAAAATGTACAATGCTTTTGCAAGTTTTGATAAATTACTTTTAGATTTTAACTTTTCGGTCAACACCACTCTTCCATTCAGGTCATAGACACTTATCGAATTGATATCCTCTCGATAACAAAAAGCTAGTGCTTAATTTTTTTTAATTTATTCATGGTAAAAAGTTTTAGTATTAGGGTCTCGAAGGATATAAGCCTAGTATGGCTATGACACATTTTAGGGCAAGCGAAGGCATGAGATTATTATGTGCTTGACTTCTACCTGCCGCACCAAGCAGATCATTTTTCATTGTTACAAGATCACCAGAAGCTGTTGATATAGAATATTCTTTAGCCAAGGCTTTAGTTTTTGCAGGATAAGATGCTGTAGGTTTGTTTTGGTTAGCAGCATCGTTAATCGCCTTCATTTGGTGACTATGAACTGGTATTTGAGATGAAAATAAAGTTGATGTCTCTGCCCCCATTTTCTCTCATAAAATATGGAAACAAACCCGACCCTTGACCCTCATCAATAATCACGCGACCTTGTGCATTTGGCAAGACAAAAGTAGTTTGCCCGTCCGCACAGTAGGTTGTACCCAAAAGTGAAAATAAAGCCTCATTTTCGTTAATCGGTAATAATGCTCCGTCACATTCATGCCAACCACTCGGGGTAAAATTATAAAGTATATACATAATTTGACCTAAGAATTGGTCTTATGCAGCAAGCCTAGAATTAATACTCCCTAAGAAAAAAAGGAGAATACAGGTAATAAATTTCATGGTAGTTAATTTTTTCCAAAATCGATAAAAAAAAACATACCTGTACCTTTTAAATAGAATTTATTATTTTAAAATAATTACAATTTTTCGTTTACAAAGAAGTAGGTTACAACTTATAAAATCAATCAACAAATTCGTCTTCAAACTTATCTTTGTTTTTGGAGAGCGATTCTTTATAATTGTTAATTCGATGATCTGTTAAGTAGTTTCCTTTTTCTATTTTCTCTTTAGAATAAAGTTTAAAATCATTTTCAGTTTTCTCTAAAAGATAATCGTAAGGACCGACATTAGAGATAAGTTTGATCAAAACGGGCGAAATCTCTAAACAGATAAACATGCCCATGATAAAACTAGCTGCTAAAGCGATGATTGCGGAGTTTTTCCCCAATTCATCTAAAGCTTGTAATCGCGCCGCAAATCCATTGAATTTGTCCTCAAAAGTTTCGGTACTTTTACGTTCTGTTTCGAGATTAGTATAGACTTTTGACACTTCTTTGTCTAGATACTCCAAGCGGGGTGCGACCTGTTTTTGATAATTTTCTAAATCCTGTCGACGTTGCTCTTTCAGTTCGGCTTTACGCTTAGCATTGGGACCGTAACCCTCTCTACCGCTGGTTAGTCCTGTTTTGGTACCGAGAATTTCTTTCTCCAATTCGGCCGCCGCCGAATCATACGAAATTCTATAAGCTGCAATTTTATCATTAATTTCTTTTTTCTCAGCATCAAAAGGTCCAGATTGCTGAAGAATTCGGCCATTCATCTCGGCTTGTAATTGTTTTTTATTCCGTTGAATAATCGTGTTAAGTTGCTTGTTAACTTCCTTCTCAAATATCTTAAGCTCTAGAGGTTTTGCGATGATAATCCCAAGAAAAGTCGCTAAAGCCAAACGCGGCAAAGTCATCAACAATTGATGCCACCAACCGACTGTTTTTTTAATAGACGACACAATATAACGGTCTAGGTTAAATATCATCAAACCCCACAAAAGTCCAAAGCCTACAGCAACCCAATAATCATCAAAGACCGTAAAAATCGCGTAGCCAGCTGACAAAGTTGCAAAGATGGCAGTAAACAAAACAATGCCACCAATACCTGCAAACTTGTTCCATTCCGAGGGCGTTTTTTTCAAAATATGAATATTCGCACCTGAACAAAGTATTAGAAAATATTGTAATCCATTCATCTTAAAAAGTTGTTATTTAGCGTGATTATTTGTCACATCACATTTCATTTTGTTACAAATAGTAATAGGCTTAACCAAGTAGCAAAAAATAAGCCAGGACTTTAATACTCTTTTAAATTTTTAAAACCAATTTTGACAAAGATTCGCAAAGCTTAATTAACTTCCATTCATATTAAAGCGATTTTCTTTATGCGACGCACCATTTCGAGTAAATATCTATCGGATTTTGTACAGAGAAAATTTATTGATCCGAGCATCAGCTTTTTCAGGACAGGGTTTTTGTAAAATCTATTCGAGCTGAAATGAGTTTTTTTATCCCGAAGTAAGCTTATTTAACAAATAAAAAAGAAGACTAAGATGTAGTAGACTCTTTTGTTGGAACAATAATGCTGTTTTCTTGGTCGCGCAATCGTTTTTCGGCATTCCATTTTGCGAATTTTGAGGGCTTTATATAATGTCCTTTTTTGTATGCATAGACTTTTGTGAATTCGGCGCCGAAAAAAATAATTTGACAGCTATAATTAACCCACATCATAATAAGAATAATTGTTCCCGCTGCGCCAAAAACCGAAGTCGGCTTAGAAAAATCAAAATACAAACTCAGCAGCATTTTCCCAATATTGAATAACAATGCGGTTACCACTGCGCCCATCCAAACGGATTTCAAAGAAATTTCGACATCGGGCAAAACTTTAAACATAAAAGCGAATAACAAAGTCACTACCAAAAACCCCAACACAAAATTAGAAATTTGCATCAGAATGTAAGTTTCGATCCCGAAATAACCTGTTATCAGATTATTGGCAAGTCCCAAAAGCGAAGACAAAACCATACTTATCAAAAGCAAAAACGTGATAACGAGAATCATTCCCAGAGAATTGGCACGGTCTAACAAGAATTTTTGCCACGCGCGTTTTGGTGCAGATTCGATATCCCAAAGTTGATTAAGCGAGGTCTGCATTTGGAAAAACAAAGTTGTAGCACCAAAAATTAAAGTGCCAACACCTAAAGTTTTCATCCAGATATTTTGTTTATCAATAACGGCACTAGTAATAATACTCTCGATACTAGAAGCAACATCTTTCCCCATGATTCCACGGAACTGAGCGGTAATCTCTCCTCGAATAGCTTCTTCACCATAAAAATTTCCCGCCACCCAAATCACAATAACAAGTAATCCAGGAAGCGAGAAAATCGCGTAATAAGCAATACTCGCACTATCTCTGCTCGCGGACGACTTCATCCACTGGTTAAAACTTTCTTTAAGAACACTCCAGAAGTCCGAAATTATTTTTAGCATATCTTATTCTTTATACCAACTAGAATATTTCATATAGTTGTTAGCAATTCTGTTGATTTCGCCTTCTATGAGTTGTTGCGAAATATCTTTCACTTTTTTTGCAGGAACGCCAGCCCAGATTTCGCCTTCGCCAATATGTGTATTTGCCGTAACAACAGCGCCTGCAGCCACAATAGAATTACTTTCTACCACACAATCGTCCATTACAATGGCGCCCATCCCGATTAGGACATTATCCTTTAATGTACAACCGTGCACAATCGCGTTATGCCCGATGGATACATTGTTTCCTATTTCAGTCGCACATTTTTGATACGTGCAATGCACCATCGCGTTGTCCTGAATATTAACTTTATTACCGATTTTTATGGAATTAACGTCTCCACGAATCACCGCATTGTACCAAATGCTACAATCGCTTCCCATCTCCACATCACCAATTATGGTTGCTGTCTCCGCCAACCATGTGTTTTCCCCGATTTTGGGCATTTTTCCTAGAAGTTCTCTAACTATTGCCATTATTTAAGTTTAATTTTTTAGAAGCCATTCCCGCTTTCCGCTGTATCTTTTGTGATGGCGACCTCGCTACGCTCGGCCACCACCACAAAAGGATGCCGCTGCAATCGGGGCTAGAATGTTGTGCTACGATAAGCCATAAGTCTGATAGAAAATTCAAATAACCTCTAAAGTCCTATTCCTCAAGCCAACACAGAATTCTTAAGCAATCTTACATTTTTTTCTTCCAGCAAATTACGATATTTTTGCATAAGAAAAATCCAGTCTATGAGACAAATTTTAATAGAACCAACAGAAAACCCTAAAGTCCTAAAGTTTGTAGCAGATTACAACCTTATCCCAGGCTCTTTAGAACTCGATAGAAATTCCGACATTTCGGAAATCCCATTAGCGCAAGAATTGTTCAACTATCCTTTTGTTAACCGTATTTTCATCACGGCTAACTTTATCGCAGTTGCCAAAGAAGACAGCGTAGAATGGGAACATGTAGCGGACAATCTTAAAAACGTTATCGAAGACGAACTTCTTGCCAATCCAAGAATCTACCTTCAAAAGAAAAAAGAACTGTACCAAATCTATTCGGAGATGACGCCTAACCCAAATGTTATGAAATTCGTTTCTAACAAAATGCTAATGGATGGCTTTTTAGAATGCAAAAATGTACAAGACGCAGAGTTTGTTCCTTTAGCAAAAGCACTTTTCGACGAATTTGATTTTGTAAAAGAAGTTTTCATTAGTGACAACTTTGTTGCCGTGACTAAAGATAACCAATACGAGTGGCATCAGATTATGACGCAAGTACGTTCTAAAGTTGCAGATTATCTACAAGGCGGCGGCGAAATTTCTAATGTAGAACCGCATCCACACGAAAATCCAGTTCAGAAAATTCTTGATAGAGATTATACAGACAACGAACAAAAAATTAGTAACATCCTTATGGAATACGTTGCGCCAGCTGTAGAAAATGATGGTGGAAAAATCTCACTTATGGAATATGATGAAGATAGCAAAACAGCAAAAATGCTTCTGCAAGGTGCTTGTAGCGGATGTCCTTCTTCAACAGCAACGCTTAAAAACGGTATCGAAAATATTTTAAAACAATTTGTTCCCGATCTAGTGGAAAAAGTTGAAGCAGTTAACGGCTAAGATTTAAAATAAATTAAAAAATCTTTTAATACAAAAAATTGAATACCAATATTATACCTCCAAAAATCACAAACAAGAAAGGGATTTTACTTGTTAATTTAGGTTCTCCAAAATCAACTTCTGTCGCAGATGTCAAAGACTATCTCGACGAATTCTTGATGGACGAACGTGTTATCGATTATCGCTGGATTGGCCGTGCGCTTTTGGTACAAGGTATTATCCTGAAAACGCGACCTGCAAAGTCTGCCGAAGCTTACAAAACGGTTTGGACGGAGCAAGGTTCTCCACTTATTGTTATTACAGAACAGATAAAAAGCAAACTTCAAAAGCTGATTGATGTTCCTGTAGAAATTGGAATGCGTTACGCAGAACCAAGCATCGAAACGGGCATTCAAAAATTGGTTGATCAAGGTATTTCGGAGATTGTTTTGTTTCCGCTATATCCGCAATATGCGATGAGCACAACAGAAACGGTAATCGAAAAAGCAGAAAGCGTTCGCAAGAAATTTTTTCCGAATGTAAAAATCAATTATGTTCAGCCTTTTTATAATCGTGAAATCTACATTCACTGTTTAGCGGAAAGCATCAAGGAAAAACTACCAGAACACTTCGACGCACTTCAGTTTTCCTATCACGGCGTTCCCGAAAGACATATTTACAAAACCGACCCGACTAAAACCTGTAACTTAAACGATTGCTGCCAAAGAGAAAACAATCCGAGTCATCAATTTTGTTACCGTCATCAATGTTACAAAACGACTGAATCGGTAATTGAGAAATTGGGTATTCCAAAAGAGAAGGTTATTGTGAGTTTTCAATCGCGTTTGGGGAAAGACAAATGGATTGAACCTTATACCGATGAAACTTTGGAAAATCTGCCGAAAAAAGGGGTTAAGAATTTAGCCATTGTTTGTCCCGCTTTTGTTTCGGATTGTTTGGAGACTTTAGAAGAAATTTCGGTGGAGGGCAAAGAAGAATTTTTGCATGCTGGTGGCGAAAGTTTCCATTACATACCTTGTCTTAACGACGAAGACCAATGGATCAATGTTGTTAAAACTTTGTGCGAAGAAAAACTTAACCAATTTTATTTAGTTTAAAAATCTGTTAAAGCTTTTCAAAAATAAATAAAAAGTCCAAGCAAAATACTTGGACTTTCTTTAATTATTTATGACAATTTTATTTTTTATTAAAATCGCCGACGTATATCGATGTTAATTTGTCTTCAGAAATATATTTTCTCAAAGCGGCGTTAACTTGATCCAACTTCAAGGCTGATACTTGAGATTCTAATTTGTCATAGTCATCCAACGACAATCCGTATTGTAACTGATTGTTAACTAGACTCATCAAAGTATTATCGTTTCCTAATCCTGTTTTTCTAGAATTAAGCCAAGAGGTAAGGTTGGATTTCAGCTCTTCTTGTGTGAAGCCGTCTTTAAGCGCTTTTACGATTTCTTCATTCAATGCTTTGTTAACAGCATCTTTTTTGGTAGGGTTAAAAAACGCGTACCATGACCAAGAAGCTGCATCATTATTAACAGGAATGTTCATAAAAGAGCCAGCGCCATAACTAATACCTTCTTTCTCACGAAGACGCATCGGGATACGCGCCGATAAGAAGCCTCCACTTCCCAAAATCTCGTTAGCCATCACCATTGCAGGATAATCTGCACTATTACGATTCATGGTGAAGTTAATACGTCCAACCGCGGCTGCATTTTCTTTATCTGGCGTTATGTATTCGTTATCTAATTTTTTAGTTCCGAATAGCTCTGGTTTTATAAATTCGTACTTGGATTTAGAATTCCAGTTACCAAAAGTTGACTCTAGCAAGCCTGATACAGTTTTAGCATCTAGGTCTCCAACAACAGATCCTACCCCATTATTAGCACCTAACATATTGGTATAAAAATCTAATAACTGTTGACGTGCTACTTTCTTGTTGTTTTCGATTTGCTCTTTCAAAGAAGGCGTATAATAGATGCTTTCTTTAGGATAAGCTACGGTCTGGCGTTCTATCTCTGTAAAAGCTAGCGACTGCGGATCGTTCAACGAAGATTCTAGGTAAGTGTTATATTCATTAACTGTCTTTACCAACTCAGCTTCAGGGAAAGTAGATTCGGTTAAAATTTCTTTTACCAAAGCCATTACTTTTGGGAAGTTTTCTTTGTATGTATTAATGTTAATTGACAAAGTCTGTCCACTAAATCCAAAATTAAGATTAGTCTTCCACTCATCTAACATATCTTGGATTTGTTCTTTAGTATGAGATTTAGTCCCTGTCTTAAGAACTTGCGCCATTAGCGATCCTATGTCAGACTTACCTGTCAAATCTTTTGAATTACCTATTGGCATTCGGAAACTAGCTTGTATTTTCCCGCCTTTTATTTCTTTTTTAATAAGACCATACTTAAACCCATTACTCAATTTAGATTCTGTAAGATTGGCTTTAAGATTCTTGATAGAAGCTTCAAAAGCTGCTGCTTCTTTTTCTAATGCACGTCCTTTGTAAGCTTTTGTCAAGCTAGCAATTTGGTCATCAGAATATTCAAGATTTTTAACCCTAACTTCATCTTTAGTAGGGATAAAGGCGCCAATTGTACGGTTGTTACTTCTAAAATATTTTTCCGCAACACGCTGAATATCTGCTTTCGTTAACTTTTCGATATTGTCGCGATACAGCATTTCGAGTTTGTAATTACCAGCACCAATAATTTCCGTTAAATTAATAGCATAGTTGATGGTATTATTTTTTGTATTTTCTAGTTGTTTCAAAAGTTTTGCTTTGGCACGCTTAACATCATCATCCGTATAATTAATGCTTGCCACCTTATCCAATTCTTTTCTAAAATCCTCTTGTGATGCTTTAACATCTTTATCATTAGGGACTTCTAAGGCAAAATACAAATAACTTGCGTCTCGCACCGTCGGTTGCCAACCGTAGACAGCAGCTGCTTTGTGCGTATCAATAAATGCTTTATACAAATAGCCTGACGGGTCAGAAGTCAAAATTTCGTTAAGCGCATCCAAAGCCGCATAATCTTTATCAGCAAATGGTGCTGTGTGATATAACGCACCAATAACTTTACTATCTCCGGAACGCTTCAATTCTACGAAGCGCTCGCCATCTTGCGCAGGTTCTACCGTGTATGTCAAGTCGATAACTCGCGAAGGTTTTGGGATTGGCGCAAAATATTGAGAAACATAATCTAGAGCTTTTTTCTCATCAAACTTACCAGCAACAATTAAAGTCGCATTGTCTGGTTGATAGAATTTTTCATAAAATTTTCTAAGCGTTGGCGCTTTTACGCGTTCGATATCTTCTTTACTTCCAATCGTTGAATTTCCGTAATTATGCCATAGGTATGCGGTTGAGACAATACGCTCTTGCAAAACACTTCCCGGATTATTTTCTCCAATCTCAAACTCGTTTCTAACCACAGAAAATTCTTTATCCAAATCTGATTGAAGAATCGTAGCATTAATCATTCTGTCCGCTTCCATTTCCAAAGCCCAACGAAGATTATCGTCATTTGAAGGGAAAACTTCGTAATAATTGGTTCTGTCATACCAAGTTGTACCATTCGCCGCACCACCTTTATCAGATAATTGCTTTTTGATATCACCTAATTTTTTGGTACTTTTAAAAAGCATGTGTTCTAGCAAATGCGCCATACCTTTTTCACCGTAACCTTCGTGACGTGAGCCAACATTATAGACGATGTTAACGACCATGTTACTTTGTGAAGCATCCGGAATCAAAAGCACTTTGAGTCCATTTTTTAAAGTATACTCTTTGATTCCTTCTGTATTGCTAACAAAAACTGGAGCTTCTGTCATGTTTTTTTGCGCATAGATCGCGATTGGGGCGACACCAAAACTCAGCGAAAATGCTGAGGCGAGTAAAAGTTTTTTCATAGATATTTTGATGATTTTTTGTGATTTTAAATGTACTCTTTTATTTAATGCAAAATTTTTAATAATGAAATTTTTAAAAAATCTTGACGTAACTTTGTGCGAATGCAAACGGAAAAAATCATATTAGGAATTGACCCAGGAACAGCTGTGATGGGATTTGGACTTATCACTATTAAAGGTGGTAAAATGTCTCTTCTCGCGATTCATGAATTAATCCTTAAAAAATACGATACCCACGAAATAAAGCTAAAATACATCTTTGACCGAACGCTTTCGTTGATAGACGAATATCATCCTGATGAAGTCGCTTTGGAAGCGCCTTTCTTTGGTAAAAACGTGCAAAGTATGTTAAAACTTGGCCGGGCGCAAGGTGTTGCAATGGCAGCAAGCCTGCATCGCGATGTCCCGATTGTGGAATATTCTCCCAAAAAGGTTAAAATGGCAATAACGGGAAACGGAAACGCCAGCAAAGAACAAGTTGCCGGTATGTTGCAAAAACTGTTGAACTTAAAAGAATTCCCGACCAGATATCTCGACGCTTCAGATGGTTTGGCGGTTGCCGTTTGTCATCATTTTAATTCTGGAAGTATTTCTACCGAAAAATCTTATACCGGTTGGGATAGTTTTCTAAAACAAAATCCTAATCGAATTAAATAATCCTAGAAACTTATGGAACAAAACGAGGCTTTATTTGATTTGATTGAGTATACCAATCGTAGTATTTTTTTGACAGGAAAGGCAGGAACTGGTAAGACCACTTTCCTTAATAATTTTGTTAAAAAGACTCAGAAAAAACACATCATCATTGCGCCAACGGGCATTGCTGCTATTAATGCAGGTGGTGTTACGATACATTCTATGTTTGGATTACCTCTTCGGACTTTCATCCCAACAACAGAACGTATCGATCAAAATATAGCGAATAATATTGCGGATCTTATGCCGCACTTTAAGTACAGAAAAGATAAACTGAAACTTCTTCGCGAGGTCGAAGTTATCATTATCGACGAAGTGTCGATGTTGCGCGCCGACGTCTTAGACATGATGGATTTTGCGCTGCGACACATTCGCAGAAATCCCTTGAAATTCGGAGGTGTGCAAATGTTATTTATTGGTGATCTTTACCAGCTGCCACCCGTTGTTAGGGACGAATATCTACTGAATCAATATTACAAATCGCCGTTTTTCTTTCATGCAAAAGCTTTAGAAGACTATCCAATTATTACAATAGAACTTCGAAAAGTCTATCGACAAACAGACGAAAAATTTTTAGAAATACTAAATGCCATTAGAAATGGTGACGTCGAAAATATTGATTTTAATGAGCTAAATTCTCGTTACGACCCAGACTTTGAGGCCGCTGAAGAAGCCTACGTTTATCTCTGCTCGCACAACCGACAAGCGGATGAAATTAATCAACGAAAATTAAAACAACTAGGTAACTCTTCACATTATTTTGATGCCGAAATTATCGGTGATTTTAAAGAAAGCCAATATCCGAATGAAGAAACTTTAGAATTAAAAGTTGGTTCGCAGATTATGTTTATCCGAAATGACACCTCACCAGACAAGCGTTACTACAACGGAAAACTGGCGGAAATCACCTACATCAACGGTGACGAAATAAACGTTGTGATGGAAGGTAGCGAAGAAGAATTCGTCATTAAACCTGAAATTTGGGAGCAAAAAAGATACGGACTTGATGCCGAAAAAAATATTACAGAAGAAGTTTTGGGAAGCTTCAAACAATATCCAATTCGTTTGGCTTGGGCAGTTACCATCCATAAAAGTCAAGGTTTGACATTTGACCGATTGATTATTGACGCAGGAAAAAGTTTTGCTTCTGGACAAGTGTACGTTGCTTTGTCACGTTGCCGAACTTTGGAAGGTATTGTCTTAAAATCCCGAATTACACCCGATGTTATTTTTAAAGATCATCGCGTTGCAGAGTTCCAATCGACGACCAATGCTAATGACAGAGTAGAAGCTATTTTGGAAGCTGAAAAGTACGATTATAGCATCGAGAAAGTTATCAGAAGATTGGACTGTACTTGGTTTGCGCAGACTTTAGAAATATGGTATAACAGCGGAAAAGATAGTCGTTATCTCGATCGTGAACAGAAGAAAAACTTGTATTTAACACTAAAACCAGAAATCAATAATCTGCAACAGATTTTTGTTAAGTTCGAGAAGATTTTAAAACAATTGACATATAAATTTATCAATCAGGAAAGTGATTGGCAGCAAGTTGAAGAAAAAGCAAAAGGCGCTGTTAATTTCTTTTTCACTAATGTTAATGATAAAATTTTTGTTCCGTTAAAAGATTTTTATGCGACAACAAAAGCTGTCAAAGGACTTAAAGCATACAACGAGGATTTTAAAGTTTGGATTGACGATTTACAAGACTATTTAAAAGACATCAAAGACGCAAAACTTCTTAGCGTTGCACTATTCGACAAAAAAAATGATGTTGAAGTCTCAGCAACGATCAAAAAAATCCCGACGCATATCATAAGCTTCCAAATGTTTCAGGATGGGAAAACTTTGGGAGAGATTGCTAAAGAACGAGGTTTGGTTGTATCGACGGTCTATGGCCACTTAGCAAAATTTGCAGAACAGGGCGTTTTAGATAAGAAAGACCTTTTGAGAATTTATCCAAAAGAAAAAATCGGAAGTTTCGAAAAAGCATTTAAAGAAAATCCGCAAGAAACGCTTAACGATTGGAAGGCGGTACTTCCGTCGGATTTTGAATACAACGAAATCCGATTACTTTGGAACTTTTTCTTAAACCTTAATCGCGAAAAATAATACGAAAAAACATCTCGATTGAGATGTTTTTTTTTATTTCTGTTCTGTATAAATCGTGGATAAAAAATCACCATAAGAACGTTCTAAGCCAATAATATCACTGGTTTTAATATTAATTCCGCCGTAGATATTTTTATTTTCTTTCACTTGAAAATTCGAAATTTGGAAGTATTGCGCAGGATGCTCTTCTTTGCCAGTAACTTTTATTCCGCTGCCCAAAAATTGTCGCGTCGAAACCGTAATTTCTTCGCCAGCATTAAAACTTTTTTTGATGAAATGTCTTTCTTTAAGTTCTAATTTATCTTTATTAATACTGATTTTTTGATCCTTGTTAGACGACGCTACCAAATAAATTGTGTTGAATTCTTTCGGGATATCGTTGGCTGCAACATAATACAAACTCAACATATAATGATTGGGATTAAAAGCTTCGCCCTCCAAACCATCGGGTTTTCTCCACGAAAAAGTGTTGGCTCCGATTTGTTTTGCTTTTTTGTAAATCGCATCAAAAACCGCAACATCATCATTAGAAAAACCATTGACCAAAATTTCTCCAAGATATTCGCCTTTGGTTATTTGTGGATTTATTTTGTAGAGAAACTTATCGGTATTCTCATGAGTTTTTGCAACGTTGTTTAAGACTACATTTTGTGCAAAAGTCATCACACAAAACAAAAAAGCGCCCAAAGAGATTATTTTTTTTATATTCATTATTAATTTTTAAACTTAAAAAACAAGTTTTACTTTATAGTTTTTAAAACTTCGATACATTCTTCCAAACTATGCTCCCAACGACGAGGTTCTATTGCATATAATTTTTCGATTTTATCCAAATTCATTGTAGAACGCATTGGACGTTTTGCAGGGGTCGGAAATTGCTCTGTTGTAATTGGGTAAAGCTTAATACTAGCGCCTGAAAATTCTTTAATTTTTTCAGCAAAATTAAACCAAGTCGTCTCAGGATAATTTGAAAAATGGAAAATCCCAAAATGCTTTGCATCTTTCTTAATGATTTCCATAATTGCGTCCGCCAAATCGTTTGCATTGGTTGGTTGTCCGTATTGGTCGTTAACAATGCCTAGTTCATCCTTTGTTGCAAACAAGTTAAGCATGGTTTTAACAAAGTTTTTATTAAACTCGGAATATAACCACGACGTTCTCAAAATAATCGTTTTGGGGTTGTTATCTAACGCTAACTCTTCGCCTTTTCTTTTACTTGCGCCATAAACGCCTTGCGGGTTTGTAAAATTGTCTTCAGAATAATCGATGTTGGTGTTACCTTCGAAAACGTAATCTGTTGAGACGTGTATTAAAGTACACTCGTGGCTTTCGCAAACATCTGCCAAATCTGCAACGGCATAGGCATTAACTGCAAATGCTTTATCTTCCTCGGTTTCTGCCAAGTCTACAGCGGTGTAGGCCGATGCGTTGATGCAGTAGTTAGGTTGATAATCCTGAAACTCACGAGAAATATCTTCGTGTTTTGTAATATCTAAAACACTAGAGCTTGTAAAATTAAAATCGAAAACATCATGATAACGATGCGCCAATTTTTGTAAACAATGTCCCAATTGGCCGTTTGCACCGATGACTAAAATTCTTTTCATAGTACTAATTTTTAGCTTTATTAAATTGTCTTAAGACTTTCGCACGCTCACTGAATTCTTTTTCGGGAAGATCCACAATAGTTGGTGCAAACAAATCCAAAGTCTCTTGCGGATGCGGAACGCTAGTTCTGGCTTTCATACTAAAATGAATAACTGTCATCCAAAGAACTGCGTGGATTGTTTTTTCGTCCTCACTTTTCATTAAGATTTCGACTTTAGAAACGCGGTCTTGTAGCTCGATTAACTTGCTGGAAATTACAACTTTTTTGTTATATCTAACTTCTTTGAAATAGGCTATCTCATTCTGAATACTTACCCATGTAAAGCCAGTTTTGGTAGCATATTCTTCATAAGTGAATCCAAAATGTTGTTCAACATGATCTTCTCTCGCATTAAGCATGTATACCAAATAATTGATATTGTTAAGATGCCCGATTGGATCGCAATCTGCGAAACGTACTTTGGCTAAACTCTTGAATTCTTTTTCCATAGGGCAAAAATAAAAAAACCACTCCATAAAGAGTGGTTAATATTTGTTAATTAAAGCGAATTATTTAATACCTAATTGCGTTTTAACATCTTGAGTTGCATCTGGACCTCCTTTGTACACGAAAACTGTATCGTCAACGATAAAATCGTATCCTTTAGCTTTAGCTACTTTAGAGATAGCATCTTTAATTTTAGCTTCGATTGGAGCAAGCCCAGCGTCATATTTGTCTCTGATATCTTTCTCACCAGCCATAGCTTCTTGCTGAAGGTTAGATTGAAGTTTTTCCATCTCAGCACTTCTTTGCTCGTTGACTTGCTGAGTTTGAGTAGAAGCTTCTTTTTGATATTTTTCAAATGTTTGTTGAGCTGCTGTTCTTTTCTTTTCTAATTCCGCTTTTTTAGTATCAGACAAAGTTTTCATTTGTTGATCCAACTTAATTTTCTCTGGCATCACGCTAAGTACAGAAGCAACATCTAATGAAGCTATTTTCTGAGCCTTTGCAACGCCTACTGCAACAAACATCATAACTGCTGCAAATAATACACTTAGTTTTTTCATAATAGAATTTATATAATTTTAATTGTTACTTAGCAACTTCCATTTGCAAACTCTCAACTTTTAACTGTTGAGATGCTTTTGGATTGTTGGTTTTAGCTGGTGCATTTTTACTTCTAGTTCCACGATCATTATTAAGAACTGGTGCGCCAACTTTGTTATTGTTTTTTGTATCCGTATTAGATTTTGGAATTATTTTAACTAATAAATCCAACACAGCATCAGTATAATCATACTTTTTGTCTAAAAACAATACGCTTGTGTTATTGCTCTTATCAAAGACTATGCCCAAGCTATTTTTCTTAGACATTGTCTCGATGCTATTCCAAATTTGATCTTGGTAAGGCTTAACAAGACTTGCGCGTAATTGATCAATCTCGCCACCTGTACCAAAACGTCCGTTGATAGAATTACGAATATTATTTTCTAAATCCGAGATTTCTTTTTCCCTCAATTTTAGTTGATCACCAACTAATAAAACCTTTTCGCTTTCGAAAGCAGCTTTTTTGGTTTCATATTCATTTTGTAATCTTTGTAAATCACCTTGCCATTGCGCAACTTGTGTATTAAGTCTAGTTTCGGCTTCTTTATATTGTGGTAATTTGCTCAATATATAATTAGTGTCTACAACACCTATTTTTTGTGCGAAAGCTGTGCTAGAAAAAGCAAATGCTGCGAAAGCTAAAACTAATCTCTTCATATTACAAATGTATAAAAATTATAATGGTTGGTTCATTAAGAAGTGCGTCTGCCATCCTGAAGGTTCTGTTTGTCCAATACCTTTGTCGAATCCATACGCAAAGTCAAATCCGATTAATCCGAATGCCGACATCGATACTCTGATACCAACACCTATGGATCTTTTTAATTGGAATGGGTTATAGCTTCCCCAAGAATTCCAAGCGTTACCACCTTCAACAAATGATAATGCGAAGATTTTGGCAGTTTGGTTCATCGAGATTGGATATCTTAACTCCATCGCAAATCTATTGTAAATAGTTGCTCCTCCGTAAGGTGTAATATCATAAGGTGTCGAACTTGTAAAACCTGTAGAAGAAGCGTTTTCATAACCTCGTAGTGGCACAATCTCTCTACCATCGAATCTACCGTTGAAAAGCCCTACACCTCCGACATAGAATCTCTCAAAAGGTGGTGCTCCCAAATCTTTGTCATATCCACTTAGGTATCCCATTTCGGCAGTTGTTCTTAAAACAAGTTTGCCAACAATTTCGTTATAGAAATCTGCTTTAAATTTAACTTTAAAGAATTCCATCCACTTATACTTATCCAAAGCAGGCATATTTGCATAGTCTTTCTTTTCAAATAAGGAATAAGGTGGTGTGAATTTAACAGACAAGTCTAAGTTGGATCCATAAGTTGGGAAAACAGGATCTAGACCTGCAGAGTTACGTGAAAGTCCTAAATTCATCGTTAACGACTTCGTCGAACCATTCATCTCTTGTTTGTCACCAAATTGGAATGGATAATTCTGGAAGTTATAACTCTGGAATTGTAGCCCTGTGTAGAATGAGAAATAGTCATCTGGCCATCTCAATCTTTTCGTAAGACCTACGTTAGCTGAGAAAATATTTAATTTCTGATTCTCACCAGTATAATAATCATAATTAACACGAGAATAGTTGAAGCCAACACTTAAAGCTGTTGGACGTGTACCATATAACCAAGGCTCTACAAAAGAGATTGAGTAGTTGGTAAAGTACTGCCCTGCTTGTGCTTGTAAAGATAGAACCTGACCATCTCCTTGAGGAACTGGTTTAAAATCTTTAAACTTCAAGAAGTTTCTAAGTGAGAAGTTATTAAACGTTAATCCCAAAGTACCGATAAAAGAGTTACCACCGTAACCAGCTTGTAGCTGAACTTGCGAAGATCCTTTCTCCACCAATGTCCAATGCATGTTAACCGTGTTATCTTGAGGGTTTGGCTTTACATCTGTCCCAATCTGTTGAGGATCGAAAAATTGCATACCTGCCAATTCGAAATAAGTTCTTTTGATATCAGATTTTGCAAACAAAGCACCAGGTCTCGTCTGTAAAGATCTAAGAATAACGTGATCATGCGTTGTTGTATTACCAGACCAAGTCACACGGTTCCACGTTGCTTTTTCGCCTTCGTTGATACGGATTTCTAAATCGATAGAATCACCTTTAACGGCTTTCTCGATTGGCGTTACGGTTGAGAACAAGAAACCATTATTCATGTAGATTGACTTAAGGTCAGAGTCGTCCTCTTTACCGCCATCTTCACCAACTTTCTTGTTAAAACCTACCGCATCGTAAATATCTCCAGTTTTATAACCTAAAATCTTTTGTAAAAACTCTGTTGTAAACGTTGTGTTACCGATGAAGCTAATGTCACCGATATAATATTTTTTCCCTTCGCTAAGGTCAACATTGATGTGAAATCCTTTCTGGTCACGTGTTACGCTATCCGAAACAATGGCCGCATCTCTAAAACCTAACGAGTTATAGTAGCTAATAAGGTGCTTTTTATCCTCCTCATATTTTTCTTCAATAAATTTTGAAGGCTTAATAAGTCCTATTAAAAAACGTTTTTGCTTAGTATCTTTGAAACCTTTTTTTCTTAACTTATTAGAAGATACATTTTGGTTTCCTCTAAAAACGATTTCATCAATTTTTACTTTTTTACCTTTATCAACCTCAATCGTCCAATCTACCATGTTAGGATCGGTGGCACTTGGCTTATCAATGATTTTGATATTAGCGTCAGCAAAACCTTTTTTAATATATTCTTGAGGAATCTTGTTTTGTAAACTTGAAACCAAATTGTTGTTAATTTTGGTTCCTGGTTTTAGGTTATTGTCTTTAATGAATTTCTCATTCTTAGACTTACCAATACCTTTTCCTGTAAATTTAACTTCACCTAGTTCTTTAAGGTCTTGCAATGAAAACTTAAGGACCGCTTGATCGCCTTCAACATTTTCTACAAGAACTTCAACTTTAGAAAAAGATTGTGAGTCCCATAATTTTTTAATTGCAGAGCTAATACGCTGACCTGGTATTTCGATTTTTTCACCTTTTACCAAGCCTGCCATTCTTAGGATCTGCGCCGAAGAATATTTTTTAACACCGTCTACAACGATATCTTTAAGATAATATTCGCCAGCATTTGCATCTTGCTGTACTTCTGCAGTTTGGTTACCAGTTTGTGGGTTAATTTGTGCATTAACCACGCTAAAAGTGGCTGCAAAAAATATTATAGGTAAAATAATTTTTTTCATTTCTCTTCCTGAGTTCTTCAATCGCTAAATCCCAAATTGTTACTTGACTTGCTCACTAGTCATACCGTAACGTCTTTCTTTATTTTGATAATCCAATATACATTGGAAAAATATATCTTTACTAAAGTCTGGCCACAATACATCCAAGAATTGCAGCTCAGCATAAGCTATTTGCCATAGCATAAAATTACTAATACGAATCTCTCCACTTGTACGGATCATAAGATCTACTGGTGGAAAATCTTTTGTATAAAGATGATTTTCAAATAGTTTATTATCTATGTCATCAATGCATGTCTTACCATCTTTAACATCAGAAGCTATCTCTTTAACCGCTTTCAAAATCTCGTGTTGGGCGCCGTAATTGAGTGCCAATATAAGGTTACCTCCTTTGTTATCTTTTGTAAGATCTACAAGGTTAAGCAACTGCTCTCTTACAAGATCAGGAAGCTTTGCAATGTCTCCAATAAAATGAAGTCTAAGTCCTTTGGTGTAGATTTCTTCGGCCTCGTTAAGCAAAGATTCTGACAATAGAGACATCAATGTATCGACTTCGTCGGTTGGACGCTTCCAATTTTCTGTTGAAAAAGTATATAATGTAAGATAAGGAATCTCAATTTCGTTACACGCATTAATCGCATTACGAACAGCCTCTATAGCATTACGATGTCCAAAAGTTCTTTGTTCACCTCTTGTTTTTGCCCAGCGACCATTACCATCCATAATGATAGCAACATGTTGCGGCAAATTCGCCTTATCTATTTTTCCTTTTAAATCTGACATGTGATTACTTACAATAACAAGGCGGTCGTCCAAATGAATATGATAAAATAATTGTTGCAGAGTTAACCCAGTCGTTAGAGTTTGGGTTTCCTATTTGTCGGAAAGTATCTGGCACACCTTCCACATTAGAAACAATCGTGCTATAATCTATGGCGTCTGAGAAAGTCTGTCTAAAAGTCGCCTCTGCAGACAATGCCCAATTATAATTGAATTTATACTTAAGTCCTATACCAAAGGGTAAGTCCATAGACATTTTTTTAGCAGAATCGTAGGTTGGTTGTGGTACACCATTTTTATCTTGCAAATCTGTTAATTTAACAACATTAAACATCATACCTCCTATCCCAGCAAAAACATAAGGACTCACTTTACTTTTATGCTCATCGTTTATATCGAAAAAATAATATTCAAATGTTAAATCAGCATGATAAACAGAGTTATTACCATAAAGTTTTCTCATTCGTCTATAATTTTCGGCAGCGTGCAAATCACTAAACTGCACATTACTATATCCTGCACTAAGCCTAATAGATTGTTGATGATTAACATTGAGACGATAAATAGCACCAATATATAACGGAACCCCTAGAGCAAGTTTTTTGTCAAGTATTGGTTTTTGCAATATAAAACCTGTACGGCCAATATCGCCCACAAGGTTACTCATCCCTGCTTGCACACCAATTTCATGTCTTTGCGCCTTAATAGTATTGGTACTAAAAAGGGCTACAATTGCTAGGAAAAAAGTATAAAAAAATCTTAGTCTCATATTCTTTGGGGATAATTTCTCCCTAAAAATTGGTGCAAATATAACACATTTTTAGGTTAGGAAACTTCTTAAAATTTCGTTAAAAAACAATTGATCTCATTAAAATAAGTTAATTAAATAACGCAACTATTTAAAAAATTTATTAAATCATTCAAAAACACAGTTTCTAATTGCAATCTCGGCGTCACTAGTTCCTTTTAAAAAGCTTACGTATTTTATTTCTTAACTTAATAATACCTGGCTCTTTGTAATCTGCATCTTCTTCAAAATAACCATAGCCATAACCATAGCCGTAGCCATAACCATAGCCGTAGCCGTAGCCTTGTTTAGCTTCGTAGTCGTTATAGATAAGTCCAATATGAGAAACCTCTTTTTTAGCTAATTTATCCTTAATTAGATTAAGCATATACTTTTCTGTATACTCATGTCTTACCACGTATATGGTTGCATCGGCATGCTTCATCAACTCAAACGCATCTGCTACGAGTCCCACAGGCGGCGAGTCTATGACAATATATTCATACTGTTTTTTAAGTTCCTCCAATAATTTTTGATTTTTCTCACTTAATAAAAGCTCCGAAGGATTAGGCGGAATAGGTCCAGAAGTTATAACATCCAAACTTGCAATCTGGGTCTTATTAACAATCTGGTCTAAAGATGATTCTCCCGTTAAATAATTGGAAATACCACTTTTATTATTGATTTTGAAATCTCCAAATATTTTTGGTTTTCTAAGGTCCATTCCCAATAAGACCGTCTTCTTTCCACTTATGGCTAAGACAGTTGCCAAATTCATCGAGTTATAAGTTTTCCCTTCTCCACTAATGGAGGATGTTACCAAGATAACTTTGCTGGGTTTGGCCTCATCGAATAAAAATTTAAGATTGGCGCGTACGCCTCGGAATGCTTCTGCAATAGAAGATTTTGGACGGTCCAAAACGCTAAGATTGCTATCATCTGTATTTTTTCCAATAACACCTAACAACGGCATTTTGGTTACACCTACAACTTCTTTGATATTTCTTACGCGATTGTCTAAAACTTCTGACAATGCAATGAGCAATAACGGAATAATCAATAATCCACCGATAATCGCGCTTTTCACGATTTCGACATTGGGAGCGATAGGCCCTTGTCCTAGATTTTTCGCTTTATCAATTATTGTTAAGTTACTTTTATTTGATACAATTCTCATTTGGGCTTTTGCTTGCTCTGTCAAAAGTGAATTGTATGTTGATTCTATAATGTTGTAACCTCTTTCGGCATCCAGATATAAACGTTGCTTTTCTGGCAAAGTTGCTAGACTTCCTTCAAGACTATTTAATTCTACATCTAGATCATTCATTTGTTGATCGAATGTGGCATAATATTGACGTAAGCCACCGACTGAATTCAGTTTTGCTTCGTTAATCAATCTGTTGATTTCACGCATTGGCTCAGAATTGGGCGTGTAGATTTTCGCCATTTCTCTACGCTTTGCATAAAGTGCTTTGAGCTCAGAAACCGTAGCAGAAAATACGCCGTCTTCTATCCCTGCACTGCTGATGTTAATAATTTTCTCAATATTGTTCGAGTTAACAACATTTCGGACTTGGTCAAGATTTTTAACTTTGGATAAAAGCTCTGCTTTTTTCGTTTCTATTTCTTTAAGTTTGTCAAAGGTTTTAGAATCTAAGCCTTTAAAATCATATAGTCTGTTACTAACTTTAATATGGTTAAGATAGGCTGCGCTAGAGTCTAATTTTTTTCTTACTTTATCGATATTTTTAGCTAGGTATTCTAATGTGTTTTTGTCAACGGTATTCGTATCTTCTAGTCTTTTTTTGATAAGCTCATCGACAGCAATATTTAGAAACCTAACAGTCCCATTAAGATTATATCCTTTTTTGCTAATAATCATAATAGATGGCAATTCTTGATCAAAACGTACAGAAAGTGTTGATACAATACCATTAACTGCGGTATTAATAGCCAATAATGTTATATTAATATTATCGAATTTAATCGAAGAAGGATTCGGATTTTTTTCTAGCTTAAATCTTAAATTCGGAGAGGTATACCATTCATCAATACCTATAATTTTATTTTGAGGCTGTGGATAATCGGGTATCGTTTCATAACTTTCTGTTTGATAATTGTAAAGCGTTGTTGACTTGCCATCTTCTGGAAGCACAACTTCATATTTATCATTTCCTTTTGGGATAAGTGTAATCTGATAATTAACTTGTTGAGCATGACTTTTGTCCAATTTTAAAATCACTGGAGAATCATCTTGGTCCAAGTAAGTCTGCTTTATTAACCCTTTTGTGGTGTAATTGGTATAAAGATCCAGCTTGTTAACCAAATATTCGTTAAGACTTCTGGAAAGTAAAATCTTTTTAATATAGACCCCATCTTGATTGCCCCCTTGTCCCCAAATAAAATTAATAGATTGATTGGGTGTAAAATAACTTGCTGTATTATTAGAAATACTCAGCGACAAATTCGACTCATAGACTCTTTGCGCATAATATTTACTATACAAGAAAGCAATAGCATAACCTATAAGTCCTAGAATTACAAACCAGTACCAATTTTTTAATAACCTATGTACAAAATGCATAGGATCAAACAAGCTAAATGATTTCGATTTAACTTCTTCTTCAACCTCGACTTGTTTTTTATTATTATCTGGGATCATATTATAACTTGGTAAAAATCAAATAAATAGACAAGACCGTAGTCAACAAAGTAACACCTGTTGATAAACTCTGTAGAGGTTCTTTTCCAAAACCAGAAATTGCTTTCTTATTTGTACTTAACATAATCATATCTCCATTCTGCAGCCAAAAGTAAGGTGAATTCATCACATCTTCTCGGGTTAAGTCCAGCTTAACACGTTTTATACCTTCAGGATATTTACGAAGAAGTGTAATATTTTTCCTGTCTATGGTTCTGTTCAGACCACTATTTGCAGATAGAGCTTCTAATATATTAAGCTGTTGTACATGCGCTTTTTTTGCACCAGTTAGGTCAGTGCTCTCCATGTCGCCAAGAATATAATAGTTAATCCCATCGATAGTAACGCGAACTTCTGATTTTCCATCTAAAAAGTTCTCATTAACTTTCGTCTGAATTTCGTGACCTATATCTTCTAAAGTTCGGCCCTCAGCTTTTATAAAACCTATACCAAAAACATAAATATCACCTTTAGAATCAACCTTTATTCCGTTAAAATAAAATCTTGAATTACCTAAGTTAGTTGCTCCTCCGGAATTACTTGAGGAACCGCCACCCGTGGCAGGATTCAATCCTGTAGCGCCAGACTCGCCACCTGCTGAAACATTATAACTAGAATAAAATTGTGCAGCATCACCTTTTGGCGTGGTGATAATGTTAAGACCTAAAATATCATTCTTTGTTATACGATATTCTTGAATGTTATAAGGGATAAGACCATCCTCATTTATTGTTAAGCTTGCGCTCGGCTGAAGATAAGTAATATCCTTTCTGGAAACACAAGAACTCACTATCAGAAGCAACAAAAAGAGGTATAAATATAATTTCCGCATCATAATCAAATATAATTATTTATCAAAAAGTTTTTTTAATAAGAAAGGTAAAAAGGATAAAAACATCCCAATCGAAAACACAATCAAAAATAACAAATTAACATTCATTTGTCTTAAAAAATATACAGTAGCAATTACCAATAAATAAATTGTACATATTGCCAAAGTCGCACGGCGATGTGTTAAATTCAACTCTAGCAGTCTATGATGCAGGTGATTTTTATCTGGCTTCAACAAAGATTTGCGCTTCATAAGCCTAATAAGGATAACTGAAAATGTATCAGCAATTGGTATTATTAAAATCGAAAGAGCAATGACAGGCGCTGAAAGCAAATGATAATGCGGCTTGGTGAAATCTCCTTTGTCTATAAACACATCTATAAAGTTAATTGCTGTAAAAGCTAACAAAAAACCCAAAATCATAGAGCCAGTATCGCCCATAAATATTTTGTTATCACGCACATTTGACAGGTTATACCTTAAAAAACCTGATACCGAGCCAATAATAATGACACAAAAAACAACTAGAGGAAAATTATACTCTCCCAATCGATAAAAACTAATGGCGAAAAGACCGCTAGATAAAATACTATACCCTCCTGCAAGTCCATCTATACCGTCAATTAAGTTAAAAGCATTTATTAAAACAATAAAAGTTAAAACACTAAAAAAAATACTGAAGTAATAATTAAGTTCAAAAATACCGAAGAGTCCAAAAAAACTTCTAATCCTAACGTCAGAACCTACTACCATCAATACCGAAACTATTATCTGCGCAATTAATTTTTTATAAGCCCTCATTACAACAATATCATCAGCAATACCAACAAAGAAAAGTATCACAAGAGAAGCAAACAAAAACTTATACTGATCGAACAATTCGTAGGCGAAAATTGGAGCACAAGCACCAAGCGCAAAAAAAATCGCAATTCCCCCAAGATTTGGGATTTTTCTTTGATGCGAACTTCTCATAGTAGGCTCATCCATCAAATTTTTTCGGCGCGAAATCTTTATAATAGAAGGTATCGTAAAATAAGTCAGCAAAAAAGAAATAATGAAACCAAGGACCATCTTTAATACAAAGAAAGATTCAAAATCCATATTTTGTACAAAAACTATCTTGTCCATAGTTTATAATCGTAAATTCTCATCATGTGTTGCGTGTTAGATTTATAGCACAAGCTCTCATCTTCGGACAAAATTAATAATAAATACGTAATAAGCTGCCATCGATTAAAAAAAAAACACAAGATAGCTTTAGTGAAACTAAAAGCATTGCATCACAATTTCTAATTGCCATTCAATTTATAAGGTAAAAGCATCGACAAATACTTATTTCGATAACTTCGAAATAATGATTTTATGCCAACCTACTGGTATAAAAAATTGAATTAAATAATAAACCCGCTTCTTGATTGGCAAGCTAGAAAAGTAATTTTCTCCAAATCTTTTGTAAGCCAGAACATCATTTCTTGTTATTTGACGTTCCTTCATAAAAGTTGACAGTGCCTTTCGCATTTGCAAATAAGTCGACGGGTCTTTCACAAAAGCCAAATAAGCTAAAAAAGTATAAACACCTTCTAGAATCTGGAAGTTCTTAAGTTCTATTGTTCGGTTAGAAAAACGAGAATTTTTAAAAGCAACTTCAACATCTTTAACAGCGTCAAGAATATCAAGGCCTTTCAACGTATGCGTTTTGGTTATAGAATCGGTGCGATCTAGATATTGATAATGGAATTTCTGCGTTTGAGCAATTGTTTTGCACTTCAACAAAAGCTGCGGAATTAACTGTATATCCTCGAAATGAATTCCTTTTTTAAATTCTGTATTCGTAAATAAATCAGCTCTAAAAATTTTATTACAAGCAAAGTAACTCAAATCCGAAAACACAGAAAAATGCTCACTCAAGTCAATTTTCTCTGGCATATTTGGGATTTGCGTCAACTTTTGCATAACATTCCCAAACTGATCAACTTTCTGCAAATTACAAATTATCATTTCGGCATTATATTTTTGCGCCAAATCGTACATTTCCGCAAACATATCTTCCGTCACATAATCGTCACTGTCTACAAAACCAATATACTCGCCGGTGCAATGTTTTAATCCAAAATTACGAGCGTCGCTAAGTCCAGCATTTCCTTTAGTAAAAGCTTTGATTTTTTCAGGAAAACGACTTACAAAATCATCAATAATTTGTTGAGAATTATCTTTGCTCCCGTCATTAACCACAATAATTTCAATATCGGAAAGTCGCTGATTAATTAACGAAACAAGACATTTTTCAAGATAAATTTCGACATTATAAACGGGAACAATTACCGAAACTTTTGGTCGCATATTTTTTATTTTCTAGTAAAACGTTCGCCCAAATAACCTTTTTTGGCGTCCTCAAAATCCGAGCGCGAACACGGAATTAAATTATTAGAATCTTCATCTTCCCCAAAATACCAAAGATTTCTGAACGTGTCACGTTGGAAAGCATGACTTTCTTCGCCAACCATCACCCAATAGGTTTCGAACTTTCGCTCTTTAGGATGTGACCTTTGGATATTGATTCCTTCTATCAAATACCAAATCATTTGCGCCAAAAGCTGATGATTCATTCGGTCATCAGAATAAATATTAAAATTAAAAATACCAACAGATTTTAGATTTTCGCTAAGACCAATTTCTTTCATATAAGCACAAATTTCGCGCTTGTTGAGTCCGTTAACCTGAGGATTTATCGAGAAAGAATCCATGCCACTTTCGATGGCGTCACAATTAATCGTTACCAAATCTGTTTTTCTAAAATAAGGTTCGGTTCGGTCTGTAGAATTCATCATTTCTGCCAAACGAATGACATCGAATTGAACTTCTTTTATCAATTTAACTGAATCTAATTCGTTAAGATGCTTTTGATAACCAAGATGATGATAATTTTGAATCTCGAAGTTTTTTGAACCCAAAATTTTACTTAAAAAATTACGCTCATTAATTTCATCACCTTGCGACAAAGACACAACATTGTTGATTTGGGTGTAATTTATCTTTTTATAATGAAAATCTAAAGCGGCATAAAGTGAATATGCAAAATCCGTAGAACCTCCAATCACAACCGGAATCGCGCGTTTGTAATGACAAGCAGAAAGCACCTCTTGCAGAATATAATGTGTATCTTCTAGACTTTTACCAGACACCAAATCGCCCAAATCCACCATCGGAATTTCGAAATCCAATTTTGACAATCTGTAAAACTCGCGACGAATATTCATAAAATCCTGAACCTCAGCATCGCCACGCGCACCACGATTATCGGAAACAAACAACAACACAATACTGTCCTCCAAAATCTCATTTGCGATGTGAGCGCCCAATTGCCATTCTTCAGTTTTTATGGGTTTTGGGGCAATGATAAAATCTTCAAAATTCATGGTGATATATTATTTTTAAGATTGATGATTGACGGTTGATATTACGTCATCAACATTTATTTTTCTTTTAGATCTTTAAGAACTTCTCGAAAAAAAATTGTCATCAATTCTCGATCTGCCTTACTAAGATTAGCTTCGGGATGTTTTGAGATATACGCGGACAATGGCATCGTATAATTTTCCACGCTTGCAATACTTTTCTCCATCATCCCTTCTTTTTGGAAATGATTATAAGTCCCCCATTTCGAAAAATTAAGACGTTCGCGACCTTCCGACACGTGATCTTTCACCATCCAAGATATTGGTGCGACATAAGCATAGTCTGGATATTTGACCTCGTTAGAATGACAATCGTAACAGGCTGCAATTATCAAATTCTTGACACGCGGACTCACTTTATAATTATCTACAAAATTCTCCTCTTTTTTGACAGGTTCATTAACTCTATCAATCGGAATCAATTGTATTAATCCAAATATTATAATTACAACAATTAAAATTCTTAAAATATTTTTCAATTCCCTTGTATTTCAGCGTTAAGATCCCACTTTTCATTAATTTCCCACATTGGTCGAATATTAATTTTAGTCATCGGATTTTGATCTTTTCCTTTTTTAAATAAGTAAGCGTCCTCCGCATATCGATTCTCCTGGAAGGAAGCCGTCCGCCAATAGCCATCATCGTTATTATCCACCAAGATACGAAGAAAATAATCACCTGGTTTTAAGTTTTTGAAATAGACAATATTCTCCTTAGTATATTGTTGATATTGGACATCGCCTTTTTCAGTCAGCAGTTGCACCCAAAAGTGTGAGGTCGGCGCATTGGAAATTTCAAGTTTAAAAGTTCCGAAATCTGTAGGTTTTCCAATTTCGAAATCGAAGCGATAAGATTTAATGATAGATTTATAAAAAGATTTTACACTTTCTTTTGGAATAGAAAGTTGATAAGATTTCCCAGCTTTAAAATCGGAATTAATGATAATATCGTCGCTATTGGTCTTAGAAATACTTGCCGTAAAACTTTGTGAAATACTATCCGAAGTCAATCTCCATTTGTCCGACTGTATGTCTGACACGGGAAAATTAGCTTTAATTTTAAACAACGTATTTGGTGCTAAAACTTTATCGGATCCACTTGCTAAAATCATTTCCGATTTTCCGTCATTTTTATAATAAACCGAAACAGAATCTGTCTTAACAACAGTTTTTGAAGCTAATTTTATGTTATCACTTTTATCAACACCAATATTCTGCGCAATGGCATCAAACCAAACAAACACCGAGTCAGACTTCGGACGATGCGTCACTTTATAATCTTTGAGATTAGCAGACGCCGAAATGACCTCGACATTCTCAGGTTTCCCTTCGTACAGCAACATAATGCCGCCATCTATAGGTTTGTATTCTTTATACTTAATCGGCGGTACACTTGGATAAAGTTTCAGTTTTGTCCCAGAAATATTTTTCTTGTCCTCGATGACAACATCATCTTTAGAAAAGGCAAATTTTTCCTTTCCATTATCAAAAATTGAATTTCCGTTTTGATCTTCAAAAGCCAGAACTTTATATTTCCCAGGTGATAAATAATTAAGCTCGAAATAACCATCCGGATCAACATTGGTAATATAGTAAGGCTTTTGACGATAGTCCATCGAATCTTTAACCTGATAAAGTCCGACAACATAATTAACATCTTTACCTTCGGATTTTTTTTCACCGAGCGCATCCACAACAGTGCCGCTAAGATAATTATCTTCAATCTCGGGACCTGTAGAAAATGCAAAATTAAAATATGGTAAAACATTAGCTTCGTTAAGGTCGTTAATCGCATTACCGAAGTTAAAATTGTAAGTTGTATTTTCTTTAAGCGTGTCGCTCCATTGGATCAACAAAAATTTTGTCCCAAGATTAGCGGGCAAAATCTTTTTGATAGTCTTAATAGGTGGCGAGATAATAAGGTTTTTATTAATATCTTTTAGCTTGATATATTCATCAAACTCAATGCGCAATTCTTTAGTTGTCACAGGCACATTAACACGCGTTGTATCGATATTGCTGAACAACATTTTGGGCGGAATTGTATCTTTTGCACCGCCGTTAGGAGAACCAACGCGCGCGCAAGAATACATCAACAAACTGATGAGGAAAAGAAAAAAAATCTTCTTCATTATGGTATTTATACTGCAAAAATAGAAAAACTAAAATTTGTATCGCTTTTTTTATTAGTTTTAAAAAAATTAAAAACACCCAAATAGAATTATTATGAAAAAATTCTATCTTATTTTATTGATTCTAACGACATTATTATGCTTACAGCAATGTAGGATTGAGTCTGAGTACCATGAAAATTCAACTTCAATCTCTAATGATTATTCTCGAAAAATTGTTAACAAAAAGGAAATCCCGCAAATCATCTCATTATTAGGTGCAAAATCTAACAATTTCCAATTTAGTTTACATTCCATATCCAACAAAAGTTCGGGCGAAGAGTTAAATGGAAAAATCGATACGGATTTTATTGTAAAAACAGAAAGCGATACATGAATATTTTATGTATTTCCTATAATTGTAGAATCGCAAGACCATAATATCATCAATCTAGAGGTCAAAACCAATAAAGCCAATCAAATAGAAACAACAAAGTTTCTGGTATATAGACCATCACAAGATTGGGTATTAAACGCAAACAACGATTTTTCTATCTTCACAGGTATTGTTGACATCTACTCATTAGATAATTAGTTGGAAACTTCCATTGAATACAGGCAAGGCAAAAGCCCTTGTCCAGATCCAAGTGGTCCAAGTGGTCCAAGTGGTCCAGGTGGTCCAGGTGGAGGAACTGGTGGTGGACAAGGTGGTGGAGGTACTGGCGGCGGCGGTTATAATCCTGGAGATGGCGGTGGCGGTCATGGAGGTAGTGGTAACACGGGAGGTAACACTGGGGGATCTGGTGGGAGTAGTGGTGGTGGTTCTGGCGGTTCTGGCGGGGGCACCAGTTGTGATAAAAACCACTGGCAACTATCGCATCATGTCCCAGGTGGAGAAGTATGGGTTAATGATTGTGGAGAAACAAAACTTGTTTTATATGCAGGAAATATGGCAAGAACGCCTTGCCCTAACAGCGTAAGCTCTGGTACTGTAATAACATCTTTTGACATCAATACAGTTGTAAATAACATCAGTACCAAATTAGCAACTTATGGACTGTATCTATCCCAGGATGCCGTCAACTTCTTAAAAGAAAATAACCAACGAAGCATTACTGCACAATTTAACAATTATCTTACTGCCAACAACAATCTACAAGGCGCACAATTTGTTAACTGGGGAATTAACTTTTATACGCAAAATCCGGATACAACTTGGACGCAGTTTGAGAATTGGTTACCATACACAAGTTATTTTTAAACAAATTTAATGAAGAGTCAAAAATATTAAGTTATTTCTTACAAAATAATATAAATACAAATTTTAATGCTTTATCTGTTGATTATAAAACAAGAATGTCACAACAGGAATTACAGATGTACAATAATTTATCTATCATACAGCAATTCTTTTATTTAGTATCCGCAAATACAGCAGAAAAAAAAGCTCAGCAAAAATATCCCAATTCTTTATATAACGGAAAAGGAGATGCATATCGACACACAATGTGGAATGCATATTCAAGACGATATATAGGTACAGAAACTACTGAGCAATTAACTACTGCTCACGAAAACAGACCTCCAGATCCAAATAATCCATATGAATCTAAAGAGAATGAAATGGATTTATATAACAATTATATGGGAAGGGGAATTGGATACAGCAATCCATTATCAATTGAATATTATGTTGATTTGTGGTTAACTAATGGTAATTTATATTATTTGAGTAATCTAGAAGGAGGGCTTCCATCAGGAAAACCTACTATTATTTCACAACTTATACCCACCAATCAATAAAAAATGAAAAAAGGAACACTAATAATATTAATAATTATAGTTTTGGGCTTATTTTTTTTTTTCATTCTAAAGCCTATATTAAAATATCAGTCATGTAAAAAAGAGGTTGTGAAAGAATTTAATGAATTTTCTCATGAGAATACAATTAAAATAACACCTGATAATAACTGTACATATGCTGTATATTATATATCAATTTTAGGAAACTTATCCTCAGATATAAATATATCTTCTAATGATTATAAAATTTTATTAAAAAAAGGAAAAATTGACACTTTAATAAAACATATGGATTATTATGGGACTTATAATCCTGAAATAAAGATATATCCCAACCGCAATGTAAAAGGTAGATTATTAATTAAACAAACTATAGAATAAATGACTGCTTCAAAAACGATAAAGAACAATAAAAAATGAAGCTGTTTCCTACTAATATACATTAACAATTATGAAAAAGTATTTTTTTGATATTTACATTGTTGTTATTTAATTTCCCCGCTGCGCAAAATCTCTCGCCTTTGACTCCCCCGCTGCGCAAAGTCTCTCGACTTTGAGCAACAATAAGCAAAACAATAAAAAACGAAAGAAGGTTACATTATAAGAGACTAAGAAAAACCACATTTTATTACCTGCACGGTTGTAGATTGGATTGATGTTTTTTCGAGAAAAATCTATCGGGATATTGTGATAGATTGTTTTCGATATTGTATCGAAAATAAAGGAATGGTTTTGTACGGATATGTAATTATGAGTAACCATATTCATTTAATCATACAGTCTAAAGAAGGTAAATTATCAGATTTACTAAGAGATTTTAAAAAATTTACAGCGAAGAATATTTTAGAAGCCATTAAACAAAACCCCGAAAGCAGAAGAGAATGGATGCTCGACAAATTTGCGAAAGCAACAGAATCTCATACGAGAAACAAGAACTATCAGTTTTGGCAATATGGGAATCATGCAGAAGAAATCTACACTTTACATTTCTTGTGGGATAAGCTGAATTATATTCACTTGAATCCGATACGGGCAGGAATTGTAGAAAAAGCACAGAATTACTTATATTCCTCAGCAAGCAATTATGTAAGGGTAAAGGGCTTATAAATGTAGAATTAGCAGATAATCCTATTGTGAATGTAACTAAGATTAATGAATTTTGGAAATGTAATAATTATGAAGAATGAAACTTGGCTCAAAGTTAGGAGACTTTGCGCAGCGGGAGGTGCTTATACGAAACCTAAAGGCGGGGTTAAATCAATACGAATTTGGATATTAAATTAAATATTATGAAGAAGATATTCATTATAAGTATATTATTTTTTTTAAATTCTTTTTATTTTGGACAAAAAACTCTAAGGATGGGAAAACATGAATATTATATAAAAAAAAAACGTTTCAGTTTTTCTTAAAGATGATGGGCTTAATGCAGAATATAATATATATGCGACCAAAGATAATCGGAAAAAATTTGGATGTGAATCCTTAGCAAAAAGAAATGATAGTATTTTTCGAAAAAGCTACATGAGCTTTGACTACAAAAATAAAATAGTAAAATGCAGACAATTATTTTACTATGAACAATCCTACAAAGTTGACTCTATTCACAGATACTTTAAACAAAATAAAGATGGGAGCTTTGGAGTATTAAAAGTCTATGAGTATAGAAATGGAAAAATAACAAATGAATATCCTAAAAAATAATGTGCAAAACCACTGTACCATTTAGGTATGATGGAATATCCTCTTCAACAATAGTAAAATATTACTCCAATATGTGCAATTAATTCACATTGGATTTTATAACAAAACACAATTTTAAAAATTTATATTATGCCAGTTAAGTACAATGTAATCGAGCGTAAGAACCTGCAAGACCTGCAGGCCGCTCCGAAATTCTATGCCAGCGCCAAAGCTGATGGCGAGGTTAACCTTAAAACTTTAGCAAAAGAAATCTCGGGAGGCTCCACCACGGTGTCCGACACCGACGTCTTGGCGGTACTCAACGACCTTATCAAGAGCCTCAACCGACATCTTGCCGATGGTAAGATTGTCAAACTTGGCGACTTTGGCAACTTCCAAATCTCCATCTCTAGCGATGGTGCTGCCACTGCTGCCAATGCGACTTCGGCATTGATACGGTCTAACAAAATCCTCTTTCGCCCTGGTGTTGACCTACGCGATATGCTAAGCACTGTAAAGTACGAGAAATATAGCAAGTAGAAAGACCACCCAACGCGTGCGCATCGGTCATCTCATCTATGTGCACGCGTGCTTTCTCCTCTGCGCAGAGACCAACTCTTCAATGCGAATCGGTACTATAACTTGTGCTAGCCTACAAAATTTCGCCTATTATACGGTTATTAGATTATTGTTCAAAAAAGATTCGCAAAACCTAGTCTTATTAAAACATTATTCTCATTAATAACAAACAACATACATGAAAAAGATACTACTATTCCATTTCTTTATAATAAGCCTTTTATTTTATTGTCAACAAGACATTAAAATAGAATATAAAAAAGAAAATAATGACAATGTTGTATTTATTAAAAACAATACAAGTCTTCGCCAAAAAGTAAGCTTAACAATCAAGGGTTCTGGGTTTCAAGATATAAAATCCCCCATCATCAAATATATAAATACGGGTGAGACTCTAGCTTTTGTTACGATAAAACCAAAAACCAATCAGTCTTATACTTTTACAACGAGTTACGAATACCAAGAAGCACCAACTCCTGACGAACAAAAAATTCTTATGAAACAAATAGACGAAAGATTATTTTCTGGAAAAGAAGATGTTATGCATGGATTGTTCATTTTTACAAAAACCGACTGTCCTAGAAGCCAAAAAACACTTAATTATTTAGTTCAAAACGACATAAAATTCGTATACTCCAGCATAGATCAAGATCCTGAAATGCATAAGCTAATGTGGGAAAAACTAAAGACAATAGGCGTAACAAAGGACATCACAATGCCTGTTATAATATACAAAGGCAAAATATCACATAGCCACAGTGACTTATCAAAGTTATTAAAAACACTTAACTAAAACTCCGTATACGGTTACTCATACAACGTCTACAGTCCTTTCCGGAATTCATAGCCTCTCACAAGATCTACTTCTTTTCTATTCTGAATAATTCGTATTACTCACATTGACGGAATCTGCATTTTCGTTAGTTGGTTTGTCACCATTCATCACTTTATTAAGTTTTTCAATCTCAAAAGGAAAAGGCTCAAACAAGCCTGACAATGCCATCGCCGAATAAACACGCTGCGAATACCTATTACCGATTGCAATTATCGTTACTTTAGATTTTAAAAGATGAACAAAAACCGCATTACAGCCATGCCACCAACCATTATGGTAAGTCAGTTTATTATTTTCGTCAAAAATTTTCATTCGGAAGCCTAAACCGTAATTATTAACACCAGCTTTTTCATTACTGTAAGGTTCAAAAATTTTAGCTTTTAATTCTGGTTTTAAAAAATCTTTAGAAAACATTGCAGTTGAGAATTTCAATAAATCTCTTGGCGTTGTGTAGACATTTTTATCACCATATATTAGGTCAAAATGATCCAGCGGGTATAATCTGTTTTGTCCATTATAAAAGGATTGCGAAGCCTTCGGAATATCTTTTTCTTCAAAAATAAAAGAATGATCCATGTGTAAAGGTTTGAAGAGAATCTCTTGCATCGCTTCAGGAAATTTGGTTGCTGTCACTTTTTCAACAATTAAAGCCAACATCGCAAAGTTCGTGTTACAATACATAAAGCCTGTGTTGCTAGGTCTTGCCAATTCTGGTTTGTCACGTTCCAAAATATTAAGAACATCTTGGTTGGTGATAAAGTTCTTTTGAAGTTCAGCAGGCGCTGGTTTTACCGATTGGTCAAAATGCTCATACTTCGGAAGTCCGCTACGTTGTGACAACAAGCTAAAAACTGTAATATTAGGATATGGGAATTTTGGAAAAAACTTTGTCAGATTGTCTTCTAAATTCAATTTTCCAGCTTCGATTAATTTGAGAACCGCCATGGCTGTCATGGTTTTACTAACCGAAGCAACGTGTAGAGGCGTATCTTTATCAATCGGCATTTGCTCATTTTCTCGTCCAAAACCTCGGTATTTTTCCACGAGAATTTCGTCGCCTTTAGCCACTAAAAAACTTCCGCTAAGATTCCCATTTTCCCAGACTGTTTTATAGTAATTATCAATCTGCGAAACGATTTGTGCTTTATCATCTAGTTTGCGATCTTCGTCTGTAAAAACTTTATCGAGCTTGACGTTAGAATAGTTGGGTAATTTGCTTTGATAAGCTTCTTTTTCCGTAGGTGAATTGTCTTTTTTACAACTAAAAAACAACAACATCACTAATAAAAACACACCTTTGGATTTCTTCATTATTCCTTACATTTTTTCAATTAACAAAATCGCTAAATTATGGATTTGTAAAAAGAAATGAGGCACCCCAAAATGTTATTTTATGTTAAATTAATTACAAAAAAAAGAATCCTAAAATTATTTAAGATTCTTATGATTTTGTTTAAAACAAATACTTTCTCTACTCGAGATTATAAAGTTTCAGAATTTTATCAACGATAAATTGCGCCAATTTTACTTTACTTTGATGCGTCCAACCAGCGATATGCGGCGTTACGATGACATTTTCAGAATTTAAAAGATATTCTAAATCATCATTTTCAACATCTAAATTTTCAAAAGAAGATTTTTCATATTCTAAAACGTCAAGTGCGGCAGCTTTTACTTTTCTAGATTTCAGAGCTTCAACCAAAGCCGAAGTTTTAAGATTTTTACCACGCGCAGTGTTAACGAAGTAAAACTCTTTTTCCATGTTACTAATGAAATTTTCATCAATCATATAATGCGTCAAATCGGTCAGCGGAATATGAAGGCTCACAATGTCAGCGCGTTTTTGCAATTCTTCTAAGCTAACTTGCGTCGCAAATTCGTCCGCTATGTTTGGTAAAATATCATAAAAAATAACTTCAACACCAAAACCCGACAATCGTTTTGCAACCGATTTTCCCATATTTCCGTAACCGATAATACCGAAAGTCTTGCCTAAAAGTTCGTCGCCACGATTTTCTTCGCGCAGCCAAATTCCGTTTTTAACTTCGTTAGACGCGATAAAAAGACGATTCATCAAAATCAATAACATCCCCAAAACATGTTCTGCAACAGCATCTCGATTGCCTTCGGGTGAATTTATCAATTCAATATTTAAAGCTTTAGCAGTTTCGCCATCGATGTTTTCCATACCAGCACCAACGCGCGCTATGAATTTCAAATTTTTAGCTTGATTCAGAAAATTAGCATCAATCGGAATTCTACTTCTTATAATAATGCCGTCGTAATCGTTTATCTTTTTTAAAACCTCATCGTAACTCGAACTAAAATCTTCATCCAACACAAATCCTTGCGCCAATAATTGTTCGTCAATTAAGGGATGGTTTTTGTCTAATAATAAAATCTTTGCTTTCATATCTACTTCATTTTTAATGATAAAAAAACGGAAGATAAATCTTCCGTCATATTATATTTCTCCAGCGAATAATTTTTTCAACTCTACAGAATCTGTCGCTTTCATTCTTCCAGAAAGGATTAATGATAATTCTTTTCGGCGAAGTGCCGCATCAAATCTCTTTTTCTCCTCTTCCGTTTCTGGCTCTAACGCAGGAATCGGAACTGGCTTGTTAAACTCATCAACCGCCACGAAAGTGTAAATACCTTCGTTAGTATGAATTTTTTTTTGGTTGATGGGATCATCCAACCAAACATCAACATAAATCTCCATCGATGTTGAAAATGCACGCGTCACTTTTGATTCCAAAACAACAATTCCAGCTTCAGGAATCGGATGATTAAACGAAACGTGATTAACAGAAGCTGTTACCACACGTCTTTCGCAATGACGAGCCGCCGAGATAGAAGCGCAACGGTCCATTTTGGAAAGCAGTTCTCCACCGAAGAGATTACGCAACGAGTTGGTTTCGTTTGGTAGAACAATGTTCGTCATAACCGTAAGCGACTCAGCTGCTTTTTTTGATTTTTGCATATATTATTTGCTTGTATTGTTAATTGGTCGCGATAAAGAATCGCTTTTGATCGAGTCGCTCGGTTTTACACCCAACGAGTCGACAACGACAGGTTTTGTTGGTTGCTTTTCAATCTTTGAAAGTTCAACACTTTTGAAAGAAGATTTCCCAAACAGTTGATCTTTTTGGGTAAATGCAACGTACAAAATGCCCGCAATCGGAATAACGACTAAAAATGTCCAAAGAATAGATTTATTAAATTTGTAATCTTCATCGAGGCTTGGCATTAACTGGGGCGCATGGGCGCCAACTCTCGGCACTTCAATTTCTTCGAAACCGTAAAAGTCGTTTGCTGCAATTTGAGAATCTGCAACAAAGTCGATTTTCCCTGCAAAGTTTGTCCAATTACCAATACCTGCAAGATCGTAATTTCCTTTTTCCAAAAGATCTTTTAGAATTTGCGATGACAAACCATTAAATTGATTATCAGCCTTTTGACCACGATCAAGATTAAAAATTAATTCCTTTTTTGGAGGCAGAATTTTATCATTCTGAACATCCAATTCAGCATGTTTAGTGATAAGAGAAAGCATCCCCAACCCTGCTAGCTCAAGTTGACCTTGAGCATTAAGAACCTGTAAAATTTGCTGTGCCATGTCCATAATATGCAAATTTATAATTTTATAACAGGATGGCAAATTAATTAGTAATTTATAAAAACAAAAACACCCCAAAATTTTGAGATGCTTTTGCAGATATATTTAAGTAGTGTTTAATTATTTAAACTTTAAAGAAATGCCAAACATAAAGTTAACACCAGCTTGTGCATAATAATAAGGTGTATCGCCATATACAAAACCATTGTTAATATATTTTTGATCAAAAACATTATTCACCAAAAGCTTGAATTCTGCTGTTGTTTGTGGCAACTGTAATGTAAACTTTGCATTAAAATCTGTCAAGAAATAATCTTTAATTCGGTAGTTTTCGTTTTGAGTATTGTTCAAATATTGTTTTCCGACATATTGATTGGTTAAACCAATTGTAAAAGCATCACCGAAATTATATTGCAATCCCAAATTCCCGATAAGAGAGGGTGAAAAAGAGGTTTCTGCATCTTTAATAATGATAATAGCATCTTCTTTTGAGGCATTAACTTCTTTAATTTTGTTTTTGCTTAAACTTAAGTTTGCATTAACTCGGAAGTCTTTCGAAACATTCGCCAAAGCACCCAACTCGATACCAGCACGGTAACTTTTGTCAACATTTTGACGGATAAAATTTCCAACATCATTAATAACGCCCGACAATACCAATTGATTTTTGTACTGCATATAATAAAGATTCGCTGAAAAAGATAACACCGATCCAAATTGTTTTTCTAGACCAAGTTCCCAATCTTGTAAAAATTCGTTTTTAGTATTTGGGTTTTCTTGTAAGTCATCACGATTTGGTTCTCGGTTTGCGATGGCGTAAGATAAAAATAATTTACCGCCATTTATCCTGTAATTAACACCTGCTTTAGGATTAAAGAACGTCCATTTTTTGTTTAAATCGAAACTTTCGCCATCACCTTGTTGAATGTTTTTTGCATCGTAAGTCACATTTCGCAGTTGCAAATCCCCAAACAATTCGAAGTCATAAATTCTGTAAAGTCCTTTAACAAAGCCAGAAATTTCATTCTTCACCGTTCTATTTCGGTAATACTCATGCTCATTAATTTCTGGAAAGAAAACACCTGACACATTCCCGAAATGTCTTCCGTAATATTGGTTAGCAACAACACCAATATTGATGTCTGCATTTTCATATTTACCATATAAAGTTGACACTGCACCGTAGAAATCATTATCTAACCATTTCTTTCTAATAAAATCTGAGCGCTTAATCTCTGAGCCTTCAACGAAAATATTCGGTAAGTTATATTTTGAAAACTTAGCATTTTGTTTGTAATTTTCATAATAACCTTTTCCTTTGGTGTAATGTAAAGTCGTTTCAAGATTCCAATGATCATTAAAAGTCTGCTCCCAAAGTAATTGATAATGATTTTGTCTGTAATTGTCAGTTTCGTTATCGTAGAAACCAGTTATAGTTTCCCCATTTGCATCATAAATCGCCCCGGAATAATTATAACGTCTATCCATCTCATACATCGATTTATCAATACCATTCCATGCTTGATAAGTTTTTTCTTTCCCACCAAAAGCCATCAAACGAATTCTCGTTTTATCCTCTTCAAATAAGGCAGCAAAACTATAGGAATTAAGATCGGAAAATGCGCGATCAATATAACCATCCGAATGGATCTTGGTGTAACGTCCCATCAATGACAATCGGTCTTTCCAGAACTTTCCAGAGCCTATTTCCGCAGCATACTTATAGGTATTAAACGAGCCATAACTGTCATCAGTTTTCACATAAAACTCTTTTTCTGGATCTTTAGAAACGATGTTAACACTCGCTCCAAAAGCAGCCGCACCATTTGTTGATGTCCCAACACCGCGCTGAATAACGATTTGGGATGCAGAACTTGTCAAGTCCGGAACGTTAACAAAAAAAGTCCCTTGACTTTCAGAATCGTTGTACGGAATACCATTCATCATGACATTAATACTCGTCCCCGCAACACCACGTATTCTAAAACCTGTATATCCAACACCATTACCAGCATCCGAAGTTGATATAACCGAAGTTTGATTTTTTAATAAAATAGGTAAATCTTGTCCAAGATTTTTGGCATCAAGATCTTTCTGAACATTGATAATTTCTTTAGAAACTGGTAGTTTTTTGAAAACACGAACTTGCTCTATCTCCTTGATAGTATCTTGCTTGGATTGAGCAAAACTAAAAGCTCCGATACTAAGAGCCGATAAAAAAATAAATCCTTTCATTCTAACACAATATTTGTTGGAATAAAAGGATGCACCAAACAGCCAAGCCGCTTATTTTTCCCTTAGCAGCATTACCCGCCCAGGTTCTTAGGGTATAATCTCAGCCTTTTTAGGGCACCCCTTTTTCCGTTTTGCAAACTTATGAAAAATAAATTTGATCTTTTGAAGATTTTTCAATTAAATTTTAAAAACAAAATGATTGAAAAACTAAATTGAATTAATGAAAACGCTATAAAATTTTGTATTTCTAACAACAAAAAACAAGAAAACAATAATTATATAAGCAAGAATACTTTTGAATCCAAACAACATATTGTAAAATTTTGAATATTTTTTTTTCAAATCGCTAATCTGAAAAGCAAGAAAAATCAAAAAAAAAGGAATTGCGATAACAAAAATAGGATTCAAAACAAAAGCATTTCTAAAATGCCCGTGCAATAATTCGTGAAAAGCACGTTGACTACCACAACCAGGACAAGCGTAATTAGTTATCGTATAAAAAGGACAGCTAATCGCCCAACCAGAATCTGCTGGATCTATAAAAAAATAAACTAACAAAACTCCAATTAATGATAAGCCAAAAAACCATTTAATTTTCATACTCCAAAATACATATCAGCGAATATTCGCTAAATATTTTTTTACGATTTTCAAACACACAAAAATAATTAACACACTATAAATCAGTAAACTACAAGCCAAAATGTAAAAATATAGATAAAAACTAATTGCACTTATTTCAAAACCGAATGATTTAAGCTTACAAAAAAGTATAAAAAATCGTATTTTTGGCAGCAATTTATAGAAAAATTTAATATTCAACTGAATTCACCTTTAGTTTTAATTAAAATTACAAGCAAAAGCTTCTACATATTATGAGCATTTATACAGATTATCTTCAAGAGATTGAAGAAAGAAAAAGTCAAGGTTTGCATCCAAAACCCATTGACGGAGCCGAACTTACAAGTGAAATCATCGCACAAATTAAAGATGCTAACAACACTAACAGAGCAGATTCTATCCAGTTTTTAATTTACAACACGCTTCCAGGAACGACGCCTGCAGCGGCTGTAAAAGCTAAATTTTTGAAAGAAATTATTCTTGGAGAAACGACAGTTGCCGAGATTACGCCAACTTTTGCTTTCGAATTGCTGTCGCACATGAAAGGAGGACCTTCTATCCAAGTTCTTTTGGATTTGGCTTTAGGAAACGATGAAGCGATTGCAAAGCAAGCTGCTGAAGTTCTTAAAACTCAAGTTTTCTTGTATGATGCAGATACAGCACGTTTGGCAGAGGCATATAAAGCTGGAAATGCGATTGCAAAAGACATTCTAGAAAGCTACGCAAATGCAGAATTTTTCACAAAACTGCCAGAAGTTGCAGAAGAAATTAAAATTGTAACATTCATCGCTGGTGAAGGAGATATTTCTACAGATTTATTGTCGCCAGGTAACCAAGCACACTCTCGTTCTGATAGAGAATTGCATGGTAAATGTATGATTACGCCAGAAGCTCAGGATCAAATTCGTGCCTTACAAGCGCAACATCCTGACGCAAGTGTGATGCTTATCGCAGAAAAAGGAACAATGGGCGTTGGTTCTTCTCGTATGTCGGGTGTTAACAATGTTGCACTTTGGACAGGGAAACAAGCAAGTCCTTATGTACCTTTCGTAAATATCGCACCGATTGTTGGTGGGACTAATGGCATTTCGCCGATTTTCTTAACGACAGTTGACGTAACTGGTGGTATCGGAATCGACCTTAAAAACTGGACTAAAAAAGTAGATGAAAACGGAAATGTTGTTCGTAACGAAAATGACGAACCTATTTTAGAAGAGGTTTATTCGGTTGCAACAGGTACGGTTTTAACAATTAATACGAAGACTAAAAAATTATATAACGGCGACCAAGAGTTAATCGACATCGCTCGTTCTTTAACACCGCAAAAAATGGAATTCATCAAAGCTGGTGGTTCTTACGCGATTGTTTTTGGAAAGAAAATTCAAACTTTTGCTGCACAAACTTTGGGTATTAAAGCTCCAACTGTTTTTGCTCCTGCAAAAGAAATTTCAAAAGAAGGTCAAGGTTTAACAGCGGTTGAAAAAATCTTCAACAAAAATGCTGTTGGAGTAACGCCAGGAAAAATATTACACGCTGGTTCAGACGTTCGTGTTAAAGTTAATATCGTTGGTTCTCAAGATACCACAGGTCTAATGACTGCGCAAGAGCTGGAATCTATGGCGGCAACTGTTATTTCGCCAACCGTTGATGGGGCTTACCAATCGGGTTGTCATACGGCTTCAGTTTGGGACAAAAAAGCGCAAACCAACATTCCTAAATTAATGAAATTTATGAATGATTTTGGAGTGATTACCGCAAGAGATCCAAAAGGCGAATATCATGCAATGACCGACGTTATCCACAAAGTTTTAAATGATATTACGGTTGACGAATGGGCAATTATTATCGGTGGTGACTCACACACGAGAATGTCGAAAGGTGTGGCTTTCGGTGCAGATTCTGGTACAGTAGCTTTGGCTTTGGCGACTGGTGAAGCATCAATGCCAATTCCTGAGTCGGTGAAGGTAACCTTTAAAGGTGAAATGAAACCTTATATGGATTTCCGTGATGTGGTACATGCTACTCAAGCCCAAATGTTGAAACAATTTGATGGTGAAAATGTTTTCCAAGGTAGAATTATTGAAGTTCACATCGGTACATTATTAGCGGATCAAGCCTTTACATTTACGGACTGGACTGCCGAAATGAAAGCAAAAGCGTCGATTTGTATTTCGCAAGACGATACTTTAATTCAATCTTTAGAAATCGCAAAATCTAGAATTCAGATTATGATTAATAAAGGAATGGATAATCATAATAAAGTTCTTCAAGGTCTTATTGACAAAGCTAATCAACGTATCGAAGAAATTAAATCTGGTGCTAAACCAGCTCTTCAACCTGATGCAAATGCTAAATATTACGCAGAAGTCGTGATTGATCTGGATATCATCAACGAGCCAATGATTGCTGACCCAGACGTAAATAATGCTGATGTTTCTAAACGTTACACGCACGACACGATTCGTGATTTAACATATTACGGTGGCACCAAAGCTGTAGATTTAGGTTTCGTAGGTTCTTGTATGGTTCACAAAGATGATCTTAAAATCGTTTCGCAAATGTTGAGAAATGTTGAGAAAAAAGAAGGTGAAGTTAAATTCAACGCGCCATTAGTTGTTGCAGCGCCTACTTACAATATTATCGATGAATTGAAAGCCGAAGGCGATTGGGAAATGCTACAAAAATATTCTGGTTTCGAATTTGATGACGATGCGCCAAAAAATGCAGCTCGTACCGAATACGAAAACATCATGTATCTGGAGCGTCCTGGTTGTAACCTTTGTATGGGTAACCAAGAAAAAGCAGAGAAAGGAGATACGGTTATGGCAACTTCTACACGTCTTTTCCAAGGTCGTGTGGTTGAAGACCGAGATGGTAAAAAAGGTGAATCTTTATTAGCTTCTACTCCTGTAGTTGTTCTTTCAGCAATTCTGGGTAGAATTCCGAATATCGAGGAATACCAAGATGCTGTTGAAGGTATCAATTTAACGAAGTTCACACCTATTTCTTGTCACTAAGAAATTAGCGAACATCATAACAAAAGGCTGTCCATTTTCGGATAGCCTTTTCTTTACCAGGAATTTGGGTTCAATAGATATTTGTAACGACTTAGAAATTTGTAGTTTTATGCTTTTGAAAGGCAAACAATTTCTTACAACAAAGTGTATAAAGAACAAGTAAATGATTGAAAAGTTAATTTTACAAGCAAAACATAAAGAAGATCAATGGTATTCCAACAAAGCCGTGTTTGCATTGCCAGATTGGTTCACTTTAGCATCCGAACCTGAATTGATTGCTTTGTTGCCGGTTCATGGTACAATTGGATTGGATATTATTAAGCAAAGAGTAGATATCCAAGTTGATTTTAATGACAAAAATTCTATTCAGCAGTATGCTAGATTTTTAGAATCGCAAATGAACAAAGAACTTCCTATTGAAGGCTATGTTTTGTTCTACAATAAAAATGTGTTAGGTAAAAAAGATCCAGATTTCAAGTTCGATTTATCGCCTTCTCAGGAATTGGAAATCAAACAATATAATGTACAGCGGAACAAATTACAAATAACTGTAGCGTATTTTGATAGTGATGCTAATTTAGTGGAATCATTAGTGAAATAATTTTATCATATTAACAGTAAAAAACCTAAATAAGAGATTGTATGTCTAATTTTTTTAAATTAAGCATTATCCAAAATTCCCATCATCGAAATACAAATTTTCTAATTTATTAACACGCTAAAGGCACGAAATTTCCATCCAGATGACAAGGCTAAATTCGTTACAGAATCCATCTTTTTATTTATTTTAATTCTAAAGAAAAAGATAAGTAATTCTCTGCTCAAAAATAATTTGTAAATTGTATAGCCTTTTTTAAATACTATTAATATTAAAAAATTAAAATATGATTTTTGACCTTGATATGATCAAAAAAGTGTACGAACGTTACCCAGAAAGAATCGCTGCGGCGAGACAAGTTGTGGGAAAACCATTGACACTTGCTGAGAAAATTCTTTATGCACACCTTTGGGAAGGTAACGCAACACAAGCTTATGAAAGAGGAAACTCGTATGTAGATTTCGCACCAGACCGAGTGGCGATGCAGGACGCGACGGCACAAATGGCCTTATTGCAGTTTATGCAAGCGGGAAAAGCGAAAGTTGCGGTTCCATCTACAGCGCATGCCGATCACTTGATCCAAGCGAGAGTTGGTGCTGAAGCTGATTTACAGGAAGGAATTAATAAGAACTCAGAGGTTTTCAATTTCTTAAGTTCTGTTTGTGATAAATACGGAATCGGTTTCTGGAAGCCAGGAGCAGGTATTATTCACCAAGTAGTTTTAGAAAATTACGCATTTCCGGGTGGAATGATGATTGGTACCGACTCGCACACGGTTAACGCTGGTGGTTTAGGAATGGTAGCCATCGGTGTTGGTGGTGCAGATGCGGTTGACGTCATGGCTGGAATGGCTTGGGAACTGAAAATGCCAAAACTTATCGGGGTAAAATTGACTGGTAAAATGAACGGATGGACATCTGCAAAAGATGTTATCCTAAAGGTTGCCGGTATTTTAACCGTAAAAGGAGGAACGGGTTGTATCGTAGAATATTTCGGTGAAGGTGCAGAATCTCTCTCTGCAACTGGAAAAGGAACCATCTGTAACATGGGAGCAGAAATTGGAGCTACGACTTCTACTTTCGGTTATGATGATTCTATGAGAAGATATTTGGCTGCAACAGGAAGACAAGAAGTGGTGGACGCTGCTGATAAAGTGGCTGAACATTTAACTGGTGATGCTGAAGTTTATGCCAATCCAGAACTATATTTCGATCAATTAATTGAAATCAACCTTTCGGAATTAACACCTCACTTAAACGGACCATTCACTCCAGATTTGGCGACGCCCGTTGCAGAATTTAGAGCAAAAGCGGAAGTTAACGGATGGCCATTGGAGGTAGAATGGGCATTAATTGGTTCTTGTACCAACTCGTCTTATGAAGATTTATCCAGAGCAGCTTCTATCGTTGAAGATGCCGTTGCAAAAGGCGTGAAACCAAAAGCCATATTAGGAATCAACCCAGGTTCTGAACAAGTGAAATTCACGGCGGAAAGAGATGGCTTCTTGGATTCTTTCAGAAAATTCGAGAATGCGAGAATCTTCACCAACGCTTGTGGACCATGTATCGGACAATGGGATAGAGAAGGTGCTGAAAGAGGTGAGAAAAATTCAATTATCCATTCTTTCAACAGAAACTTTGCTAAAAGAGCGGATGGAAACCCAAATACACACGCTTTCGTCGCATCTCCAGAGATGGTTGCTGCCGTTGCAATTTCAGGTAGATTAGATTTTAATCCAATTACAGATACATTAACGAACGAAGCTGGCGAGCAAGTGAAATTAGATGAGCCAAAAGGTTCTGAACTCCCTGCAAAAGGTTTCGCGGTGGATGATAATGGTTATCAAGCGCCTTCTGAAGATGGTTCTAATGTGCAAGTTGTGGTAGATCCTAACTCGGATAGACTTCAATTGTTAGAGGAATTCCCTGCTTGGGACGGTAAAAATATTACCGGAGCTAAAATTTTAATTAAAGCCTTCGGAAAATGTACAACCGACCATATATCTATGGCTGGTCCATGGTTGAAATACAGAGGTCACTTGGATAATATTTCAAATAACATGTTGATTGGAGCGGTAAATGCTTACAACATGGAAACCAACAAAGTGAAAAATGAACTGACGGGTCAATACGACGAAGTTCCAAAAGTAGCAAGAGCCTACAAAGCAGCGGGTATACCTTCGATTGTTATTGGTGACGAAAACTACGGTGAGGGTTCTTCAAGAGAACACGCTGCCATGGAGCCAAGACATTTAGGCGTAAAAGCCGTATTGGTGAAATCATTTGCCCGTATCCACGAAACCAACCTTAAAAAACAAGGTATGCTGGGTCTTACCTTCGCTGACAAAGCTGATTATGATAAAATTCGTGAAGATGATGTGGTGAATTTCTTAGACCTTGATCAATTTGCGCCAGGAAAGAAATTGACTTTAGAGTTTGTTCACAACGACGGTACAAAAGATATCGTTATGGCAAACCACACCTACAACGAGCAACAGATTGATTGGTTCAAAGCAGGTTCTGCATTGAATTTAATTAAAAGAATGGAGGCTAATTAATTTTGCTTTCGATATAAAATTAAAACCACTCCAAGACGGGGTGGTTTTTTTGTTTGGTTTAAAAGGAAAAACGCCAACAAATCTGGTTTTTAAGGTATATAATTTTAAATTTAGTCTTACAGAAATCAAGGTTTTAGTGTATGTCAATTTTTTGCTCGGGCAAATTCTGTTCGGGATCTTTTCGCAAAATAATCATTAAAATTCCTTACATAAGATGCAGAAACCCCTTCCGATTTCACTTTGCTGGTTAATTGAAAAAAACGTTCGAAGCTCGTCGGATAATAGTCTCGACAAACGATATTTTAGGTTCCGAAATTTGCGATTCGTTGTAGGCTATTTTCAAAAATTTGTTTTTAATAGAAACATTGAAAGCTTCTTATTTCAGTCCACCAGCGAAAAACAGTAAGGCAAAATACGCTTCGCTCTCGGAAATATTAACAGTTTTGTGTGCACTCAATTTTTCGCCGACAGCCGCTCTAAAAGGATGATTTGAGTTAAAAAATTTATCACGACGTCTGTTAAATTTTAGATTAAAATGATCTTTGTAGTCATCTTTTTTACTTCCCATATTTTCACTTTTCAAAAACATATTGTTTAATTTTTAATATTGATACATTATTGAATTGGGATAACGGCAAGATTTTCAGATATTGAAGTTGGGACGCTCGGTTGAGCCGCGTAGTTTTGCTGAGAATTTCTCTCGAAACTCATTGGCAAATTATTGTAATAATCGATATACTCGCCCTGTCTTTTTTTGGTAAATTTACGAGCGACTAAAGTGCCGATGCCTACAGCAACAGTTCCTAACAAAAGCAATTTGAAAATCGTTCCGATTATTAGTGTTGCGATACCAGCGATAATCGTAATGCCGACTAATTTTGGTAATAAAAAACGCATTTTATTTTTCATTTTTTTGATTTTAAAGTTTGTAATTCTAAAGGCCTTTTTATGGAAGACGCATTAAAACTTGTTTTACTTTAATTTTTTTCAAAATATTTTTAAAATCGTTCTATTAAAGCACTTATATCCAGTTTATCACATCTATCAATGAGGAATCTCTTACTTTTTCAGTTATAAAAAACTCCCAAAACTTTTTGATTTTGGGAGTTTATATTTATCTATCGAATTTGCAGCCATCACCGAAACGCTTGCGCCACTCTTCACGGAAACGTACTTTATCATCATCCGTCATTTGAGACATCTCTTGGTTAAATTTATCTTTAAAACGACCTTTACCGCGGCCACTACCATGGAAACTTCCAAATAAAATTTTGGATAAAATCAATATTCCGAAAGCCTGCCAATAGCTTATACTTTTAACACCTAAAATCTCGGGCAAAAGCCAGTTCCAAAGAAGTTGGACAACCCAACCTAACAGAAAAACTAACCCAACAACAGCCACAAAAATTAATCTTAATCGGTTTTTGTAATTTTTTTTATATCCAGGATTCATTGTTCTGTTTTAGTCTTTAAGTTCGTTGTACAAATGTCTTAATTTTACGCGAAGATGTTTCACAGCATAACCTTTTCGGCTAATAATTGTCTTGAGGTTTTCATTTTCCTCGTCCGCAATTTCCTGCAAAGTACGATCTTCTATTTCATTCTGAATAAAAACGCGGCGCTGATTTTCGGGAAGTTCTTCCAAAGCTTTCATCAACTCGTCCCAAAAAATATCTTTAAACATCTTTAACTCGGGATTATTGGAATCGTCCGCCAAAAGAATTTCTTTGATGCTAAAACTTCCGTCTTCATCCTCGTAGACGTAATCATCCAGCGAGTCGCTTTTCTTTTTTCGATAATTATCGGTGATTTTGTTTCGCGTTACCGAATACAACCAAGCGCTAACATTTTCCAAATCATCGATATTGGTCAAACGGCTGGTCTGATACCACACTTCCTGCAAAATATCTTCTGCATCCTCAACTTTGCCCTTGATAAAGCGCAGCAATTGCGAGCCGTAATTTTTGACGACTTCGGTAAGTGAAGCAGATTGTTTTTCAGCCATTTTATCCAAATATAGCGAGTCCATATGGAAGTAGACGAAGCTGAAACGAATTTACTTTAACTTTTTTAAAAAATTTACCTTATAACTTTCACCAACTGGAATTTCATCTTTGGAAACAAGAACAAGAAAATTATTATCTACAGATTTGATATGATTGAAAATATAAATTTCTCAATGGTTGAAAGTGCTTTATCCGATTTTTGAAAGACCAAAAAATAAATATTATTTAAAGAATTGAAAATAAAATGTGGATTGATTTGGGTTTACAACGCCTGAATTTCTGCCGATTTCTTTTCATTCAAGATTTTTGCTTTTTCGTCTTCAGATCAAGAAAACGGTTTGAATAAACCAATTGCCGTACTGAAAAAAGGTTAAGAATTTCTGAACTATTTTTTTTAACTTAGAGATCGAATAAGAAAACAAATGGCAAAAAATATTAAAGTAATAAAATGTCCACAATGTGGCAGCACCAAAGTAACTGAGCTTAAACCAGACTATTATCAATGCAAAAGTTGCGGTACAGAGTTTTTTTTAGATTCCGATGATATTAATATTAATCACAATTATAACTATACCAATTCAAAACCCGATTCACCAGTTGCTGGCAAAAAAATAGGAATCATCATTGGCGCAATTTTTTTAATTTTTGCTTTAATACCTTTTCTGATAAGTGTTTTTTCAAGTCACAAAAAAACTAATTACAGTGCTTATTCTTCAACTGCCGCCGAAAGATCCCGATATCAATGGGACACAGCTTCGGATATTAATTTTGTAGATTCTAAAGGAAATCCTTATTACGTTGCTGTTGGCAGTATGTATGATAATGAAGCCAGTGGAGATAACCGTAAAATGAAAGGTGCTTATCTTGTTTTGTATGATGGGAAAACCAGCGAACAAAAGATGATTAAAAAACTCAGCGATGAAAATATGGAAAGCATTTCGGATATTCATTTAAGAATTTTTGAGGATAAAAATCTCTATATCATTACCAATTACAAAAGAGTTTTTCGACTGAATGCAAACGATCTTTCAAGTGAAGAACTTACAGATCAATACAAAAAAGAGAACACCGATTTAGCCGTAGGATTTGCAAAATTAGAATTCATATATAAAAATTATGGTTCTGGCTATGATGTTATTGCTAATGATGGACGAATCTTAGTCTATATGCCTTTTATTAATAAAACCTACACGAAAGATCAATTTTACGAAGCGAAAAAAGCCAAACTTCCACAACCAATTGAAAAAACTTCATTTGCTTTCAGTACAAAATCTAGCGAATATCCTGATGAAAAATTAGAATTGGTGAAGTATAAATTCGATTATCAAATGGGTTACCCAAAAGATGAGCCTAGATTTGAATGGCGAAAAGATTATGGTGGTTCAGGCATTTTTACCGATCGTGATCCTTACACCAAATATTTTGCAACAAAAGGCGACGGTCGTTTGAATTCTTTTATTGATTTAACTCCCGGTCGCATATATTTCGCGCCAGAAGTGGTAGATTTCACAGATACAGAATTGCTGGTTGCCATAAAATCTACACCTGCAGAAGACGAAAATTATCAACTTCAAGTACTGAATCCAGATAACGGTAGCATTTTAAAAACCATTCCGGTTAAAGGTAAATACTTTTATGATCCAGGTTTTATTCTAAAAGATGGTTATTTTGTAAAACTTCAAGAAACCTATTTTATTGATAAGACTGGAAAAATAATCAACACTATTAAAGGTTATTACGATATGAAAATCTCTGACGCTAAATAAAAAATACAATTATGAGTCTATTTAATATTTTCAAAGGACAGCTTTCCGAAGTCATCGAATGGAAACCGCAAGAACCCAACCTTCTGTGGTATAAATATCCTTCTACAAGAGATGAGATAAAAAATGCGAGTAAGCTAATTATTGCGCCAGGACAAGGTTGTGTTTTAGTGTATGAAGGTAAAGTGGAAAATGTTTTGGAGGAAGAAGGTATTTATAATTTAAAAACCGACAATCATCCGTTTTTAACAACGTTGTCACGCCTTCGTCAAAATTTTGAATCCGAACATAAAGTGTACATTTATTTTTATAGAAAAGCACAAGTTTTGAATCAGTTTTGGGGAACTTCGAATCCTATAAAATATATGGATCCTGAGTACAAGATTCCAGTTGAATTAGGGCTTAATGGTACTTTTTCTTATGTGATTCATGACCTTCTTCATTTCTATGAAAACATTGTTGCAAACAAAGAAAAATTTTACACCGATGATTTACAGGAAATTATTGTAAACAAAATTCCGCAAGAAATTATCAGTCTTATTGCGTCAAAAAAATATAGCTTCATTGCTATTGATGAGCAGTTAACCAATCTAAGCAAAGAGATGTCGGAAGCAATTAATCATGATGTTTCGGGATTAGGTTTACAACTTTTGGATTTTAAAATTTTAGGAACCACTTTCGATGCAAAAACAGTGGAAAGAATTGGGGGAATTGCAGAAATAACCAGTCAGAATCGTGCTGCACAAGAAGCTGGATTGTCTTATGTGGAATTGGAAAAACTTCGTGCGCTTCGAGATGCTGCCCGAAACGAAGGTGGAATTGCCGGAATTGGTGCTCAAATAGGTGTAGGAATGGAAATCGGAAAACAATTTGACTTGAAGAAAGAAGAAATCATTAAAGAAACTACGGATGACAATAACAATGATGATTTTGCACAAAAACTACAGAAATTAAATTTATTACTGAAAGAAAATATTATTTCTCAAGAAGAATTTGATACCCTGAAAAAACAAATTTTGTCTAACCTTTAATTCACTTGTCATGAAATACCTTATTGGATTTTTAGCCATCGCTTTAATTTTGTTTGCAGCAACATTCTTCATGCTTCGTCTTTGGGGAATCGAAATGCTGTCGCCTGAATATACAACCAAACTTCTGTATTCTCTTGGGATAATTGTTGTTACGGCGTTTATTTTAATTGTAGCTATCATTTTACCATTCTTCAATCACAATACCAAAGGTTACAACCGAAACGGTGATGGCATTGCACAAAAGAAATTGTAAAATGTTTTTTATTTGATTTTATTCAGAAAATTAGCTCGAAAACTTTCGCCAATAGGAAGTTCTTGGTCGTTGGAGAGGAGCAAGTTTTTGCTTTCTAAGCTTTTAATAAATTCTAAATTCACGATATACGATTTATGAATTCTTGCAAAATGAGTTTCGGGAAGTTTTTCTTCCATAGATTTTAGCGTGTCGAGGACAATGTATTCTTGGTTTTCGGTTTTGACGTTCACGTAATCTTTAATGCTTTCGATGTAGAAAATATCGCTGAACAAAATTTTGTGCTGCTGTCCTGAAGATTTGATGAAGAAATAATTTTTCTCTAAATCATTAGTAGTAGAAAGACGTTCCTGCGCTTTTTCAACACTTTTTTGAAATCTCGAAAACGAAATCGGTTTCAACAAATAATCGATGACATTATGTTCATAACCTTCCAATGCAAACTCCGAATAAGCCGTTGTTAGGATGTATTTCACTTTGTCGCCTACAATTTTCATGAAATTAATTCCAGACAATTCGGGCATTTGAATATCCAAAAAAACCAAATCCACGCTGTTGTTTTGCAGAAATTCTATCGCTTCAATAGGATTCAGGAAACCTGACAACAACTCAAGATGCGGCGTTTCGGAAACGTATTTTTCCAAAAGAGAAACCGCCAAAGGTTCGTCGTCTATAATGATGCATTTTATTTTCATGAAGTTTTCGTATAAATTTTTTCTCAAATTCAAATCTCGAATCTTGGTTCTTGGCTCTTGGTTCTTGACTCTTGACTCTTGACTCTTGGTTCTCGACTCTTTAATCCAATTCAATCTTTAAATCCACCACAAAACGATTTCCTTCATTGCTAATTGTAAGTTCGTATTTTTTAGGATAGATCAAGTCGAGGCGTTTTTTCACATTCCCGATTCCAATCCCTGAACTGTGGTCTTTAGAACCTTGTCTTTTTTCGTTTTCAATTCGGAAATGGAGTATTTGTTGACTTTCTTGAATCTCGATTTTCATTTCATGACTGTTGTAATCACCGTGTTTAAAGGCATTTTCTACAAACGGAACAAGCAACATGGGAGAAATTTGCAAACTTTCGTTTTGGATATTTTTTTCCAAACGAATCATTTCTGGGTTTCGAATTCTCAATTTTTCAAGTGCGATAAGACTTTCAATATAGCCAATTTCTCTTTTTATAGGAATAAAATCTTGCTCCAAATCTTTAGTAGAATATCGCAAAAGTTCACTCAGTTCCTCAATAGCTGGAAGTGCCTTGTCCGATTTTTGAAAGACCAAAGAATAAATATTATTCAAAGAATTGAAAATAAAATGCGGATTGATTTGGGTTTTCAACGCCTGAATTTCCGCTGTTTTCTTTTCATTCAAGATTTTTGCTTTTTCGTCTTCAGATCTTGAAAATTGTTTGAACAAACAAATTGCCGTACTAAAAAAAATAGAAGCTGTGCTGTAAAAAATATTGTCGTAGAAGTAAAACCAAAATGGCGTTTTAGGATGATAATTTCCGAAACCTCTTATCGCTTTCACGACCAATTCTTCCGAAAAATAGCGCAACAAAACGAAACACGTCACACTAATAAAATATCCAACAACCGATAAATACAGTTTTTTCGGATTGAAGAAAATCGGAACTACAAAGAAATAATTGATGTAAAAAACAATGAAACTTACAATGAAAAACGTGTAACTCAGCACACTGCTTTTGGCTCCTTCCACAAATCTCGGAATGACAAGGCTGAAAGCAATGTTCAGAAGCCAATAAAAAATATGCAGAAAAAGAATTTGCCGATTATTCATGTGGTAAAAATAAGATACTTTCTTCTGTTTTGAACCAAAAATCGACAAAACGCCCATTTTCTCCGACGAAATTATTTTAATCCGAAATTCTCTAAGCTTCGTCTAAACGCTATTTCCCGAGAAGCATAACGAAAATATCTTTGTCAAAAATAATCACATGAACAAACCAACCTTAACCAAAATTGCTTTTACATTCTTATTAATTTTCGCACAAATGTCGTGGATTTCGGCTCAAGAAAAGATAAAAGTGGTTTTACTCGCCACTTACCATTTCAACAATCCTGGAAAAGATATGATAAAAGTGAAAGAAAGAAATATTTTAGCTCCAGAAAGTCAACAAGATTTGGATGTTGTTGTAGGCAAAATTGCTCAATCGCCCGTCAAACCCGATCAAATTTTTGTGGAAAGCAGTTTTAATGAAAAGAAACAACTGGACGCAAACTACCAATTGTACTTAAAAAACCAATACAACAAATTTACCGACACCATAAAACAGCCAATATCCAAAAGATATTTCACGGAAGGAGAAACTTTTCAGTTCGGATTTCGTTTGGCAAAAAAACTAAAACACCAAGAAATTTATCCTATTGATAGCTTGATAGAAATGCGTTTCGATATTTTGTTGAAAGAAGTAAACGCCAATCCTACTTTGAAAAAAGAATTCGATGAAATCAACCTTTCGCTGCAAGATAAATGCATGGAACAAAGCAATTTGAGTAAAGTTTTCTTGTGTTTAAACGATCAACAGAAACTAGACAACAACCTTAGTTTTTATATCACTTTTGCGAACAAAGTGAAGATTGGCAAAGAATATTTTGGAGCAAATATGGTGACCGATTGGTACAAAAGAAATTTAATCATGTACTCCAACATTCAAAATCAATTGAAACCAGACACCAAAACTATTTTTGTGTTGGTAGGAAGTGGTCACGCCGCAATGTTTAAGAAATTCTTTGAAGTGGACAAAAATTTTGAAGTTGTTGATTTAACCAAAATTTTGAATTAAAAATAAAAACTAGAGTTTCCTCAAAATAAATAAAACAATGAACACAAAATACGCTCTATTATTCGGTTTTCTATCGTTAAACGCTATTGCACAAACCAAAAAAGATTCGATAAAATCGATTGAGGAAGTGAAAATAACTTCCACTAAAAAGTTAATCGAACGCAAAGCAGACCGAATGATTTTCAATGTAGATGCTTCTTTGGCGTCGCAAGGAATGGATGCTGTGGAAACCCTTGCTAATGTGCCTTTGTTAAAAGTAGATGAAAACCAAAACCTGATTTCTATCGTTGGTAAAAGCAGCGTTTCGGTGATGGTTAACGGAAGAATGCTCAATCTTTCGGGCGATGCTTTGATGAATTATTTGAAAACTTTTCGTTCCGAAAATATTGCAAAAATAGAAGTCATTACCACGCCTCCAGCAAAATACGATGCTCAGGGAAACAGCGGAATTCTTAATATTATTCTGAAAAAAAATCCAAATTTGGGGTTTAGCGGAAACCTAGGAACTGGAATTAACCAAAGAAGTTATTTTGGGGGAAACAGCAATGGAACCTTGAACTATCAAACTGAAAAACTGAACATTAGCTTAAAAGCCAACTATTTGAAAACGGCAAAACGCTCAGACGAAAACTACACCATTCTTGGGGAGACACAAAGTTACAGCCATTCTTTGCGAAAAGATATGTGGGAAAATATCGCCCCAAACCTTTCGATGTCCTATAAAATCAGTAAAAATTCGGAGGTTGGGTTCAATTATTTATTCACGCATCAAACGCCAGATATGGATATTGTGAATACCACGAACTATTTTAAAAATGAAAAAAATATAGAGAATCTTTTCAGCAACACACAACATCGCGAAAAAAACACGATGAATACACTGAGTGTTTATTACGATATTAAGCTCGATTCTATTGGAAAAAAATTAAGTTTTACCGGAAATTACTACAACAATAATTCGAAAACGAATGTTGATTTTGACACCTATAAATCTTCCAATCAAAGTACAGAATATGTAAAAACTATTTCTTTAGTTAAACCCGAAATTTTCTCTGGTCAAGCCGATTTAGAACTTCCTTATTCCTTCGGAACGATAGAAACGGGAGCTAAATATTATCAGTTCGAAAACGATGCAGATTTATCATACTTTAGGCTTCAAAACACATCTTGGATGATAGACCAATCTCGCTCTAACCTCTTTCAATACAAAGAAAAAAACGTGGCTGGTTATTTTAGTTTCGCTAAAAATTTTGGAGAAAAATGGGAAACCAAATTTGGTGTTCGTTACGAGAAAACTTACGTTGATGCCTTTACACCTTCAACTGGCGAAAGAAACAAATACAATTATGGAGAATGGTTTCCGTCGGCTTATGTGACGTATAAAAACAATAAAAATTCTTACAGTTTAGCTTATTCTAGAAGGATAAATCGTCCCGATATGGACAACCTCAATCCGTTCCGTTGGTACGAGAATACCAATTCTTATTCTTCTGGAAATCCTTTGTTGCAGCCTTCTTACATCAATAATTATGAATTGGCGTACACCTACAACAGCAAGCTGAATGCAAGTTTTTATTATTTGCATCTTAAAAACGGTTTTGGACAAGTTGCTTTTCAGGAAGGATTAGAAAATCATGGAACTTATCTTAACACGTATGACAACGATTTTTTCGGAATTAATGTTTCTTATACCGATAAGATTAAACCTTGGTGGGAAGTTTCTACCTATGTGAATGCATCCTTGACCAACAGCAAAGTGTATAATATTGAAGCAAATCCGCAAAAAGGGAAAACTTTAGATTATAGCATCCGCAATACCTTTACTTTAAACAAAGCCAAGACGGTTAATTTCTTCTTGAATTTTAGTCATAATTTGCCTTACAACAACGTAAATTCGCATTTTCATAGTTTTACCAACTTAGATTCTGGGTTCAAAATTTCTTTAATGGAAAAGCAACTTCAGATGAATGCTTCGGTTTCTAACATTTTTGCATCTCGTTGGAAAGGCGACATTTTCTATGCTGATAACACGCAACATTACAACAATTATTGGGACGGTCGTAGCTTCCGACTTAGCGTTAACTACACCTTTGGAAATAAAAAAGTGAGAAATGAACGCAATATTAAATTCGACGAGAAAGATAGAGCGCAGTAATTTTTTTGTAACAAAAACAAATTTTTGTTGTCTAATACTTGTAGATAAGAATTTATGAACAAGAAAATTTTTTTAGCAGCGAGTTTGTTGTTAAGCTTCCAAATTTCTTTTGCACAAGAAACCAAAAAAGACAACACCAAAGAAAAAGAAATTGACGCTGTCACCATCACCAAAACCAAAAAAGCGGTAGAGCAGAAAGCAGATCGTACGATTTTCGATTTTTCGGAGCAGCCAAGTCTCAATTCAGGATCGTCTTTGGAAGGAATAAAAAAACTTCCAGGAATAGTAGTAACCGACATCGCAGGAATGATGTACCAAGGAAAACCGCTCCAAGTGTATATGGACGGAAGACCGATGAACATTTCTACCAACGATCTTACGGCTTTTTTAGAAGGAATGCCCGCTTCTGCAATCGAAAGAATTGAAGTGGTAACCCAACCAGGCGCAGAATTTCCTGCAACTTCGGGAGCCGCTATTTTGAACATCATCACGTCAAAATCTGCAAAAAATTACCTTTCGGCAACTTATTCTGGCGGTTATCGTTTTTCGGATTATGATAAATTTAGAAACCGTTTTAACAACTCTATTGCTTTAAATTCCAGAAACAAATGGTTTGGTTGGCAATTGAGCGCTGGACAAACCTATGGAGAATCTTTCAGCAGTAACGAAATGGATGATATATCCAAAGGTTTTAATGATAAATATTCGAGATCATATTTCACCAAAGCTGCAACAACTTTCGATTTGGGAATGGATCGTTTGTTACTGAATTACGATTTTTTCGTGTCTAATAACGATTCTTACAACACTTCAGACGGAAGTGCCCTTTTTGAATATCCAGAAAACTCTAATCTTTTTGAAGATGCCAATTATCACAACGTAGGAAAAAGTAAAAATAAAAACTACCGAAACGAGGTTACAGCGACTTATCAGAAAAGATTTGCAGATAAAAGTCAAAAGTTAGATTTTAAATTTAATTATTCAAATTTTAGAAACAATTTTGATCAAAACGGGACCAATACCATTTATTTCCCAGGCGCTTCGGTTACAAAACCTTTCCCATCAGAATCTACATCAGCACAAAATGCCTACAACATGAGAGTAGATTATTCTCAATCTTTAAAAATTTTGGACGAAGGAAAAATCAGCATTGGTGGAATGTACGACCGTTTGGATTTTAAAACATCTTTTTTTGATGTCGATAATTTAGATTATCAAAGACAGACCACATCCCTCTACACAGAATTGAATGCAAAATATAAAAAATTCAGTTTTATTGCAGGTTTAAGAGCAGAAGATTACGACATTTCTGGAACTTCTTACAACTTTAAAGATCAAAAATGGGACAATTTATTACCGTTTAAAAAGTTTGAGCTTTTCCCTAATGCAAGTGTACAGTACGACATTGTCAAGTCTTTATATTTTAATGTTAACTACAACAGAAAAATAACCTTACCAAGCACCTCGCAATTAAATCCAAACAATACAACCTTCCAAAATCCGAATGTTGACATTACCGGAAATCCCAATGTGCAACCAACTATTTATGATAATTTCGAAGCAAAAATTAGCGCTTTTGATTATGCTTTCGTAAGCTATAATGTAAGTATGGTGAAAGACCAGGTGATGATGTATGTTGATAGAAAAGGGAAAAACATTACGCAAACTAACGTTAACATCAACTCTTTAACACAACATAGCTTCAATGTAGGTTTACCGATTCCTTTTATGATTTTTAGTAAGCCACTGAGTGAGGTTATGAAATTCAACTTCAACCCTGATAAAATTAATTTCTTGTACCTTTATGCAGGCTATCAGTTTCAGGACATCAAAGAAGTTGTAGATAAAAAGGGAATGTGGTTTTTCAACCTTTCGGGGCAGTTTATTTTGCCATACGGAATGAAGTTTACACCTAATTTTTCATACTCTACCAATGGAAATTATTACTTCTTCCAGTCAACGCAGCGCATCATGAACCGACTGGATTTGACCTTGAGTAAAAAATTCAATAAAGATAGATTAACAGTAAGTTTATTTGCTAATGATGTGTTTAACGGCAGTAGAATGAATTTTAAAACTGTTAACACTGCAACGCCAATCTATTTGAGCAACAGATGGGACAGCAGAACGTTCGGCTTTTCACTAAATTATAAAATCCCGACCAAAAATAAATTAGCGAAAGAAGATCCTAACATGCTTAAAAATGATACGCCAAAAGATGATAATGGCGGAATTATGAGTCCAAAATAATTATTGTTTAAAATAAAAGGATCTAAAATTTTTAGATCCTTTTTTAATTTTCGCAAGCTGCCCAAACTTTATCATTTTCTGGAACGGGAGCTACAATTTCAATATTTTCTTTGGTTACGGGATGTACAAATTCTAGTTTTCTTGCGTGTAGAGAAATTCCACCATCGGGATTGGAGCGAGGTGCGCCGTATTTTAGATCCCCCTTTATTGGAACACCTATTTTAGACAACTGCGCTCTTATTTGATGATGACGACCCGTTTCCAGATCAATTTCTAAAAGTTGATAATTATCCAAAATTTTTATCATGTGATACGTTAGAATGGCTTCTTTAGCACCTTCTGTCGCTTTAGGAAAAACGATGGCTTTATTATTTTTCTCGTTTTTCTTTAAATAATGCACCAATTTTTGAGAAGAGGGAATCATCTCCTTGGCAACCAAAGCCCAATACGTTTTTTTGATTTCTCGATTTTTCACCATTTGTGTTAATCGGGAAAGAGCTTTCGAAGTTTTAGCATAAATCACCAAACCAGAAGTAGGCCTATCAATACGATGAACCAAACCTAGGAAAACATTTCCTGGTTTAGCATCTCTTATTTTGATAAAATCTTTTATTAATTCTAACAAGGATTCATCACCTGTTTTATCTCCTTGAACAAGCTGACCCGCTTTTTTGTTAATAACGATAATATGATTGTCTTCAAAAACAATTTGTTCAGAAGAAAATTTTTGATCGGCCATTTTTAATTTGCGCTTCTATTTCGTCCAAATAATGACATAATAACCCCAGCAATTAACCCGATGGTTTTAATACCTGAGAGTCTTGTCTCAACTGGTAAAAATGCACCAACAATACAAAGTCCAGCCGCGATGTATATTGGGATTTTAAATTTTGGATTCGCTAAAGTTGGGGCTTGTAACACAAAACTTGCACCTACCAAAATGTAAAATAATTGATTATAAATAATATTATTAAGCTCTGGAGAAAATGGCTGTATCCAACCCACTAATAAACAAGCTAAGGCCGCGAAAGATACGCCAGCTTGTATTGCCATAAGGTTTTTCATGTATGAATTTTAATAACTTTCTGATGCATTCGGGAAATCTACAGATTTCACATCTTTTACAAACTGAGCAACAGCGCCAGTAATTTCGGTATGTAAGTCTAAATATCTTCTTAAAAATTTAGGAGAAAAACCTTTGTTCATCCCTACCATATCGTGATACACCAAAACTTGCCCGTCGCAATTTGCGCCAGCGCCAATTCCGATTGTTGGAATTGTAATAGCTTCGGTTACCTTTTTAGCCAAATCAGCAGGAATTTTTTCTAATACTAATGCAAAACAACCTAGTTCTTCTAAAAGTTTGGCATCAGAAATTAATTTTTCTGCTTCTGCATCTTCTTTTGCTCTTACTTTATAAGTTCCGAATTGATAAATCGATTGTGGTGTTAATCCCAAATGTCCCATCACAGGAATACCAGCATTTACAATCTTGCGAATAGATTCTTCGATTTCTATGCCACCTTCAATTTTCACTGCATGTGCACCACCTTCTTTCATCATTCTCACCGCGGATTCCAAAGCTTTCTCAGGATTACTTTGATAAGTCCCGAAAGGCAAATCAGCCACAACCAAAGCTCTTTCAATACCTCGAACTACACATTGCGTGTGATAAATCATTTGATCCAAAGTAATCGGAAGCGTCGTCTCGAACCCCGCCATAACATTGGCTGCAGAATCACCAACCAACACCGCATCTATACCACCGGCATCAACCATCTTTGCAGTTGTGAAATCGTAAGCAGTAATCATAGAAATTTTATCATTCTCGAACTTCATCTTACGAAGTGTCTCTGTTGTAATCTTTTTTATTTCTGAATGTACCGACATGGGTTCAATTTTTAGGATGTATTAAAAGAAACAAATGCTTATCAAAAATTAGATAAGCACATGACCAAGTTTTATAAGTTTTTCATGATTGATGATTTTGATGTTACGTCCCTCGACAAGTATCAATTCATCTTGTTTGAATTCTGATATTAACCGAATTGCACTTTCTGTTGCAGTCCCAATAAGGTTAGCGATTTCTTCTCTTGTTAAAGAAATATTGATAAATCCTTCTGGATCTGTGCCAAGTTTTTGTTCTAGCAAAATTAAAATCTCAGCCAATCTTTCTCTTACCGTTTTCTGCGCTAAAAAAGTTACTGTGTTAGACGATTCGCCCAATTCGTAAGCAATTTTTTGCAGCATTGCGTAAGACAATTTAGCATCAACTTCTAATAAATGAATGAAGAAATCCGCTGGTAAAAAAACAACCTTCAGTGGTGTCATCGCTTCCGCTTTTGCTTGGAAATTTTCTCCACACAATAAAGAGCGATAACCGATAAGATCGCCTTCTTTACAAAATCGAAGGATTTGATCTTTACCATAAACTCCAGATTTTGAAAGCTTTGCAGTACCTTCTTTTATAAAATAAACACCTTGCGGAGATTCTCCATCTTCGAAAACAGTATCTCCCTTTGCGAACTCCATATCTCGCAGTTCTGCTACTAATTTATCATAATCCTCAGGTGATAAACTTCTCTTAAAAGACTCTCTATTAAAGGCTTTAATAAAATTCTGTTCAATAACTTGCTGTAATTCAAGTGACATATGTAATGACATTTATCAGCAAAAATAAGACTTTCTACTCCCAAAAGCAAAGTTTTTTGACGTAATTTTGTAAGCTAAACCCAACAAACCACATGTCAGAAAAGTGCTTCCATTGCGGTCAGCCTATTGAAAGTGAGCGCATTGAATTTGATGAAAAAGTCTTCTGTTGTAATGGTTGTCAGTCCGTTTACGAAATCCTAAACCTAAATAATCTTGGTAACTTTTATGAATTTAATAAGAATTCGGGGATACGACCAAGTAGCGACGACCAAACGCAGTTCGACTATTTAGATACTGAGGATGTCTTCAACAAAGTTGTAGACTTCCATGAAGGTGGAACGACATTAGTTACTTTCAAAATCCCTGTAATCCATTGTTCGTCATGTATTTGGCTTTTAGAAAGTTTAAATACTATTAATCCGAAAATAAAATATTCGCAAGTTAACTTCACGAGAAAAACTGTACAAATCGCGTACAAGAGCGACGAACTGAAACTCAGCGAACTCGCTAAATTTTTAACAAATTTTGGTTACAAACCTGTTATTAATCTCGAAACTGCGGACAAAAAGAAAGAAACACTTGACAAAAGTCTGTTGATAAAATTGGCGATTGCAGGTTTTGCTTTTGGAAATAGTATGTTTTTAAGCTTTCCAGAATATTTTGACAGTAACGATGCATGGTCAGAAAGCTATAAATATCTTTTCCGAATTATTCTTTTGATGCTCGCAACACCCGTTGTACTCTACTCTGCACAAGATTATTACAAATCCGCTTGGTATGGTTTGAAAAACAAAATCATCAACATCGACGTTCCCATTGTTATCGGGATTATCATGTTGTACGGCCGATCTATCTACGAGATTGTAACTGATTATGGCGGCGGATATTTTGACACGCTTTGTGGATTATTATTCTTTATGCTTTTAGGAAAAACCTTCCAGAAAAGAACTTACAACACTTTGTCTTACGACCGCGATTACAAATCCTTCTACCCCATTGCTGTTACAAAAATCGATTTTAATGGAAAGCAAGATAACATTCTACTTTCAGACCTTAAAGTTGGTGATAGAATTATGGTAAGAAACCAAGAAATTATACCTGTAGATTCTATCTTGATAAATGGTGAAGCCAATATTGACAACAGCTTTATCACTGGAGAAGCAGCTTTGGTTAGTAAAAAATCTGGAGACAAAATCTTCGCTGGCGGAAAACAAAACGGCCCAGTTCTAGAACTAGAAGTTATTAAAAATGTTAACCAAAGTTATTTGACACAACTTTGGAACAAAGAAGCCTTCAAAAAAACAGAAACGGGACTCGACACAATTACCAATAAAATCAGCAAATATTTCACAATTGTTATTTTGACGATTACTGCGATTGCCGCAATATATTGGTCACAAGAGAATTTTGAAAAAATGTTCCAAGTGGTTGCCGCAATTTTAATTATTGCTTGTCCGTGTGCCTTAGCGCTTTCGGCACCGTTCACCTTTGGGCACATTATGCGAATTTTGGGCAGAAATAAATTTTACGTTAAAGATACTTTGACCATTGAAAGACTCTCAAAAATTGACAGTTTAGTTTTTGACAAAACTGGAACGATTACAGAAAATAAAAAGTTAAATATTAATTATTCTGGACAAGATATTGCCGAGTTTGATTTGAAAAACATTAAAAGCTTATTAAAAAATTCGAATCATCCTCTTTCAAAATCTTTATATGATTTCATTGACACTAAAGATGATTATTTCCTGATCGAAAATTTTGTAGAAATACCTGGAAAAGGTTATTCTGCAAGCGTTAGAGGCAAGCTTTACAAAATAGGCTCTGCGAATTTCACAGGACAAAAATCTGAGAACTTAGAAACCGCTGTTTTCGTACAAGTTGGCGACGAATTTTTGGGGAAATATATTTTTAAGAACGAATACAGAAAAGATTTAGAGACCCTTTTCACACATCTTAAATCTTACCAAATTAATATCTTAAGTGGCGACAACGCATCAGAAGAACAGCAACTTAAAACGATGATCCCGAATGTTTCGCAGATGCGTTTTAATCAAAGTCCAGAAGACAAATTAGAATTTATACAAGAACTTCAAAACCAACATTATAAAGTAGCGATGCTTGGCGATGGTCTTAACGACGCAGGCGCACTAAAGCAAAGTAATGTAGGCATTGCCATTTCTGACGACACTAACGCCTTTACGCCAGCTTCCGACGTTATTATGGATGGTAGTAAAATTCCTGAATTGGATAAATATCTAAAATTCTCAAAAGACGCGATAAGCATAGTAAAATTAACTTTTGCAATCAGCTTATTTTACAATATTATTGGTGTAACATTTGCAGTAATGGGTAAGGTTTCGCCATTGTTTGCGGCTATAATTATGCCGATAAGTTCTATAAGTGTTGTTGCTTTTACAACTTTATCAACATGGTACCGTAGTACAAAGTATTTCAAGCTTTTAAGATAGAATAAACTATTTAGATAAATTATAAATTAATTAATTTAAATTCATTCTGACTAAAGTCATTAATTTTAACTAAATTTGGGAACTTTAATTAGCGTAAATTTGTCTCAGTTATGGAGATTCTCTATTTAATGATCATATGCAGCGTGTCTTTAGCTGTGGTTTTCTTAATAATTTTTATTATTGGAGCTAAAAAAGGGCACTTCGAGGACGATGAAAGTCCGGCTGTACGTATCCTAATGGATGATGAAATAAGGGAAGAGAAAACTGACAATAAAAAAGAAAAAGATAATAGTGATTTGTAGATATGGAAACACAAAAGTTTAGTTATGACAATAGTATCGTAAAAGCTTTTTTGATTGCAACTGTAGTTTTTGGCTTGGTTGGATTCTTACTTGGGCTTACTGCGGCACTAATGCTTTTTTATCCGGAACTTCCTGAATATTTTTTAGGAACGGACGACCTGACAATTGCCAGTCTCAAGAGTGGGGATATGCAGGGATTAATCAACTCACATGGGGCATTTGGGTTCGGAAGAATCAGAATGTTGCACACTAGTGCTGTGATTTTCGCGTTCGTATGTAACAGCTTCTTTGCTGGGGCATATTACTCGATGCAACGACTTCTAAAAACAAGAATGTGGAGCGACACGTTGTCATGGATCCACTTCTGGGGATGGCAGATTATGATCGTCTCTGTAGTCATCACATTCCTTATGGGTATTAACACTTCGAAAGAATATGCCGAGCACGAATGGCCTATTGACATTTTAATTACGGTAATCTGGGTGATTTTCGGTATTAACATGTTCGGGACAATCGCCAAGAGAAGAGTTAGACACTTGTATGTTGCTATTTGGTTCTACTTGGGCACATGGGTTGCCATTGCAATGTTGCACATCTTTAACAACCTTGAGGTTCCTTTAACAATGTGGAAGTCTTATTCTATCTATTCTGGTGTTAAAGATGCATTGGTACAATGGTGGTATGGTCACAACGCTGTGGCTTTCGTATTAACAACGCCTGTATTAGGTTTGATGTATTACTTCTTACCAAAAGCTGCTGACAGACCAGTATTCTCATACAAACTTTCGATTATCCACTTTTGGTCATTAATTTTTGTATATATCTGGGCAGGCCCTCACCATTTACAATATACATCTTTACCAGCATGGGCACAGGCCGTAGGGACTGGTTTCTCAATCATGCTAATCGCACCCTCTTGGGGTGGTATGCTTAATGGTCTATTGACATTAAGAGGAGCTTGGGATAAAGTAAGAGAGAATCCAATTCTTAAATTCTTCGTTGTAGCCGTAACTTGTTATGGTATGGCAACTTTTGAAGGTCCGCTTTTAGCAACAAAAACTTTAAATAAAGTTGGGCACTTTACAGACTGGGTAATTGGTCACGTACACTTAGGAGCTCTTGGATGGAATGGTTTCATGGCATTCGGGGTTATCTATTACTTGGTACCAGTAATGTGGAGAACAAAATTGTGGTCTACGAAGATGGCTAACTGGCATTTTTGGTTAGGTACATTTGGTATCATCTTCTACGCTGTGCCATTATACATTTCAGGATTTACACAAGGTTTGATGTGGAAACAATTTAACCCAGATGGTACTTTAGTTTACAAAAACTGGTTAGATACTGTTACAGCAATTCTTCCTTACTATAAGATGAGATTTGTTGGAGGTTTATTCTACATTGCCGGTACAATCTTGATGATTATTAACTTAGTTAAGACGGCAAAACAAGGTTCATTCCTTAAAGAAGTGCCTGCTGAGGCGCCTGCATTAGCAAAAACGGTTAAAGGAAGAAAACAAGGTGAATCTTTCCACTTATGGTTAGAAAGAACACCACTATATTTAACTGTTGGTGCATTTATCGCAGTTGCAATTGGTGGAGCAATTGAAATTCTACCGACAATATTTGTTAAGAATAACGTACCTACAATTTCGGCGGTTAAGCCTTATAGCCCGTTAGAATTAGAAGGTAGAGATATCTATATTAGAGAAGGATGTAATGCATGTCACTCTCAAATGATTAGACCTTTCCGTGATGAAGTTGTTAGATTCAATGGTAAAAATGGTCAGTACTCAAAAGCTGGTGAATTTGTATATGATTATCCATTTTTATGGGGATCTAAGAGAACTGGTCCAGACTTACACAGAGAAGGAGGCGTAAGACCAGATTCTTGGCACTTTAAGCACATGTATAACCCAAGATCGACATCTGCAGGATCTATCATGCCTCGTTACCCTTGGTTAATTACAAGCACGCTAGACAGATCATTAACAAGAGCTAAATTAGAATTGATGAAAAACAGTTTGGACGTACCTTACACTAAAGCACAAATCGATTCAGCAGATTCTTGGATGAACAACCAAGCAGCAGCTATCGTTAAGAATATCTATTCTGAAGCAGCTGATGTTAAAGACCAATTTGCGAAGCAACAACAAGCACAAGGCGCAAGCTTTGTACCACTTGAGAAGAGAGAGATTACAGCACTTATTTCTTACCTACAAAGATTAGGTACAGACATTAAGACAACTGAAGTTAAAACAGCGAGCAACTAATAATAATTACGAATGATTCCGCAAAGTTTTAAAGATATTATTTCTAATGTTGAGTATGCAGGATTGCTGAATACCCTTTCTCTAATCCTGTTCATCATAGTTTTCGTAGGTATAACATTGTTTGTGTTTAACAGACCTAAAAAATATTATGAGGAAGAAGAAAATGCGCCTCTTAATGATGACCTAGATATGGATGATGATGACAATAAAACTTCGCACTAAAACATTTTTAAAATCATGAAAAGAAGAACACCCTTATATATCAATATTCTTATTGTATTAGGATTATTGCTTGTCGTATTTTACATGTTTGCACAATCTTCAGATTTCTTTAAAACAAAGTATTTCTGGGCTGCAGCATTGGTAAGTATAATCGTTGTATTTATCCAAGGAGCGATTGGTGACTTAATTGAAAATGAAAAATTCAAAAAGCTAACAGAGGAAGAGAAAAAGCTTTACTTAGCAGAAACTAAAGTTCCTTATTTCCAATATTTGTGGAACTCAGCTTCTAAAAAGCAAACAGCTAAAGAAGAAGAAGACATTCTTATTGACCACGGTTTCGATGGTATTATGGAGCTAGACAATCAACTTCCAAAGTGGTGGTTAGGTCTTTTCTACTTCGGTGTTGCATATTGTATTCTTTACCTTGTGTCATATAGCTTTACAGACTTTGCAAATCCTACTGTTGAGTATGAAAACGAGCATAAAGCGCAAATTGCTGCTATCGACGAGTACAACAAAAGTGTACCTCCAGTAACTATCGAGACAGCAGTATTCTCAGAAGATAACGTAGCAGAAGGAGAACAGATCTTTAATACAAACTGTACAGCTTGTCATATGGATGCTGGTAAAGGTGGTATTGGTCCTAACTTAACTGACAATTTCTGGATCAACCAACCGGAAAAAACTTTATACAAAAGTATTTTCCACGTGGTGTACAATGGTAGCCCACATAACCCAACAATGCAAGCTTGGGGTAAAAATGGTGTATTAACTGGGAAAGATATCGAAAAAGTAGCGGCTTACGTATATCACATTAACCAAGAACAAGCACCTATTACAACAGCACAAGGCGGCGCAGCACCTCAAGGTACTGAAGCGCATTGGGAGAAATAGATTTTTAATATAACATACTAAAAGAGATTGTCAAGATGTATCGGTTCAATTGTGTCAAATGAGCTGATATATGAAAAGAAACTTCGTTTTTTTTCAGGGCAATCTCTTTTTTCATTTATAAATGAATGATATGAGCAACTCTAACAAAACTGACATTGGAGGCCAAGGCCAAATAATAGAGGCAGAAACATTTAGAGATTCTGTCGGGACAATGGACAATACTGGTAAACGTAAATGGGTCTTCCCGCGCAAACCAAAAGGAAAATACACCAACTATCGAAATATTGTTAGCGTTATCCTTTTAATAATATTTTTTGCTGTTCCTTTTATTAAAATTAATGGCAACCCATTTTTGATGATTAATATTATCGATCGTCAATTCTTTATCATAGGGCAACCTTTTTATCCACAAGATTTTTTCATACTTGCATTAGGAGCCATCGCATCTTTAGTATTCATTATTCTTTTTACCGTTGTTTTTGGTAGAATATTTTGTGGATGGATTTGTCCCCAAACTATTTTTCTCGAAATGATTTTTAGAAAAATTGAATACGCTATCGAAGGTGATAGAAACAAGCAAATCCGACTAGATCAACAACCTTGGAACTCAGAAAAAATATGGAAAAAAGGTCTTAAATGGAGTATTTTCCTTTTGATCTCACTTATCATAACACACTTTATGTTTATGTATATCGTTGGTTATGAAGAAGTTTTCAAAATCATGAAAGAAGGTCCATTTGCAAGACCAACCAACTTCTTGGTAATGATCATGTTCACGGCGGCATTCTACTTTGTATTTGCATGGTTTAGAGAACAAGTTTGTACACTAGTATGTCCTTACGGTCGTCTACAAGGTGTACTTATCGACAAAGAAACCATTAATGTATTCTACGACTATCAACGTGGAGAAAACCGATCTAAATGGAGAAAAGGCGAAGATCGTAAAGCCGAAGGCAAAGGAGATTGTATCGATTGTCATCAATGCGTTGTTGTGTGCCCAACAGGTATCGACATCCGTAATGGTCAGCAACTAGAATGTATTAACTGTACTGCATGTATAGATGCTTGCGACGAAGTAATGGAAAAAGTTGGTTTGCCAAAAGGTCTTATCCGTTACGCATCTATCAACCAAATCGAGAAGAAGGAAAGTTTCAAGTTTACCAACAGAATGAAAGCTTCAACTGTAATTTTAGTTTTACTAATGGTATTTTTAGGCTTTTTATTGAATAATCGAGGAACTATGGAAGCTAAATTCCTAAAACCTCCAGGATCAACGTTTTTTGTTAGAGATGGTCAAATTACAAACACTTACAATTACACCTTCCTTAATAAGTCCAACAAGACGATGACAGTTACTATTAAGGTGCTAGATCCTAAGAATGGTGAAGTTAATATGAGTGGTGGTAACAAAGTTGTTCTTAAGAGAGATGCAATGCAAAAAGGGACAATCAATGTTAGCTTCCCAGAAAAGCAAATTACACACTCGAAAGAAAATATTACAATTGGCGTTTATGATATGAATGGAGAACTTCTAGATTCTTTCCAGACCAATTTTGAAGGGCCGTTTAAGTTTCAATTTTAAAAATTAAATATGTTCAAGAAATTATCATGGGGACATGGAGTGGTTATAGCTTTAGGTAGTTTTATTGCATTTATTTTATACTTGATTCTCATCTTCCCAATGGGAAAACAAAATGCAGAAATGATATCGAGTAACTATTACGAAGAAGAATTGGTCTATCAAGATGTTATCGATGCTAAAAAAAGAGCGATGGACCTCGAGGTACATCCAGTCTATTCTCAAGACAAAAACGGCATCAAACTTCATTTTCCAACACAAAGAAAAGTTGACAAAAAGGAGATTGACTTTGTACTATTCCGTACAGATGATTCGACTTTGGATTTAAAAAAGGTAGAAATTTTGGATGGCACTAACTCGCTGCTAATTCCTGCTAGAGTGTTGGTTCCTGGTTCTTATACATTAAAAACTAAATGGAAAGAAAATAATCAATTGTACCAGATTGATTATGATGTATTATGGAAATAGCCCTGCTTTTTTCAGCATTATTTCTAGGATTTGCGTCGGGCTTTCACTGCATTGGCATGTGTGGTCCGATTGCCTTTTCCATGGGATTAACGCGCGAACAGAAGATTAATTTCTATCTTCAGAACTTCACCTATAATTTTGGGCGAATTATCACCTATGCTATACTGGGTGCTATCATCGGTATTGTTGGCGAAAGTTTTCAAGTTGCAGGATTACAAACCACGCTAAGTATTGTTGTTGGGATTTTATTAATCTCAATGGCGCTATTTTCATTTGGAGGAAAAGATTTTGCGACCAAAATCCCTTTCATTAATAAAGCTTTACTAAAAGTTAAATTAAAACTGTCAAAACTCCTTACCAAAGCAGATCTTAGCTCACGTTTTACAACAGGATTACTTAACGGCCTGCTGCCATGCGGCATGGTCTATATGGCGTTAACAGCTTCCATCGCGGCTGGTGGCATCTGGCAAAGTGCTCTATATATGCTTTTTTTCGGATTGGGAACTTTTCCTTTTATGTTTGCTATTGTACTAATTGGCAATTTTCTTAACCAAAATATGCGACTTAAAATTGTAAAAATCGTCCCAATTATTATGATGCTTCTCGGTGGACTTTTTATACTTCGAGGTTTAGAATTGGGGATTCCCTATTTATCACCGAAAAAAGAAGCTTTACAGATTAAACATCACAATCATGGTGCCGATCCTAACGATCACACAATGTGTCACTAAATAAAAAAACCTCCCGAAAAAATCGAGAGGTTTTATTTTTACTATTCAATTTACTTAAAAATTGACTTCTGCAGTTTCTTTTCCTTTTTGGAAATTAACTGTTTTTAGATTTCCTTTATAAGAAACATTTACAATATTAACTTGCTTAGGATAAACATTAGTCAAAATCGAATTCTTAATTCTAAGACTTGATACATCGCTAATGCCTGTTGCTTCATAATAGACGAAAACCGACTCACCATTGACTTGACTTCCTGTAAAAGTTAAAATCTTGTTAGTGCCATTAACTGCTACCGCAACGTTGGCATTAACATACTTTTTAACCTCAGCATCAAAACCTGCTGTATCTGGGTCAATACCTACTGCTTTAGAAATATGAGATGTGTTAACTTTAGTTGTAAACTTTAAGGTTTTACTACCTTCCACAAACTCCACCTTCGTCATCGAAGAAAACATCTCCAAACCAGTAAAACTCATTGCAATAAGCAAGAATAAAACCCCAAAAATGTTAAAATACTTTTTCATAACAATTGATTTTTATAATTAGCTCAAATAACATGCCATGCGACAGTATTTAGAAATTCACGTTTACAGAATATTTATCATAGAAGGCTTTAATATGAGCAACCGCTTCATCTGCTGTATCTACAACTCGGAACAGTAATAGATCTTCTTCATTTATTAACTTATTCTTAAGAAGTGTATTTGTAAACCAATCCAAAAGTCCACTCCAAAAATCGGAGCCTACCAAAACAATTGGAAAACGTCCAATTTTTTTGGTCTGAATTAAAGTTAATGCTTCCATCAACTCATCCAAAGTTCCGAAACCGCCAGGCATTACAATAAAGCCTTGAGAATACTTTACAAACATAACTTTTCGAACAAAGAAATAATCAAAGTCCAAATTGTAACCTTTGTCGATGTACGGGTTAAAATGTTGTTCGAAAGGCAACTCGATATTTAATCCAATCGAGCTTCCGTACCCAAAAGCGCCTCTGTTACCAGCTTCCATAATACCAGGACCGCCACCCGTTATGACACCAAATCCTATTTCGGTGATTTTCTTAGCAATCTCGCTAGCCATTTTATAGTAATAGTCATCTTCCTTCAGACGGGCAGATCCAAAAATAGACACACAAGGTCCTATCCTACTCATTTTTTCGTAACCATCTACGAATTCTGACATAACTTTAAAAACCATCCAACTGTCTTTGGTAATGGTTTCGTCCCAAGTTTTTCTACGAAAACTGTCGTGTAACTTCTTATCTAATTCTTGATTATCGTCAATCATAAAAATATTTTTTCTGCTTCTTCAATTGATTCTGGTCTTCCAACATCAATAAGCTTTGCGTGATGCTGGTAACCTACAATCTGTTCTGTCATCATCATATCGAGATATTCTTCCATGATGGAGAATTTACCAGTTCTTTTAATTTTATTAAATATCGCTGAATTAATGCAATGAATTCCGCTAAAAGCCAATTCTTTAAAGCCAAAATTAGTACTTGCCATTCTCGTTTCGCCAGTCCCAACATTCTTCCAACCTTTCAAAATCATTTGGTCGTCGAAAAATAATTTCCGAGAACTTAGTCTATCCGAAACCGCTAAAGTAACAAAATTCTGAGATTCGAGATGCGATTTAACAAAATCCGAAATATTAAGATCGGTAAGAATATCCGCATTCATAATGAGGAAATCTTCTTCTGATGATAAAAAGTCTTTTGCAAAAATTAAACCACCGCCGGTTTCCAAGAGTTCCTTTCGCTCGTCAGAAATCTCAATATTGGCTCCAAAATTATTTCTAAGTTTTAAGAAATCAATAATTTGTTCTCCAAAATGATGAATATTAATAACAAAATCATGAATGCCATAAGATTGTAAATACTTGATATTACGTTCTAACAAAGGGATTCCGTTAACTTCGGCTAAAGCTTTGGGATGCGCATTGGTGAAAGGTTGTAAGCGTATCCCCTTTCCTGCCGCAAAAATTAGAGCTTTCATCAAATCAATTAATTATTAAGTTGTGGTTGCTCATCATGATTAATCACAACTATAACCTCAGGATATTTTTCTTTAATAAATTCTGCAATTTTTATCGCTGAATAGACCGAACGATGTTGTCCACCAGTACAACCAAAATTAATTTGCAAATTCTCGAAACCTCGTGCTAAATAATCTTCAATATTAATAGAAACGATAGTTTTAATAGCGTTTAAGAAATCTGGCATTTGCGTTTTCTCTTCCAGATAATCTTGTACAGCAACGTCATTACCTGTTTGGATTTTATACTCTTCGATACGCCCCGGATTAAGAATCCCACGACAATCAAAGACAAATCCACCACCATTCCCAGACTTATCTTTAGGTATACCTCCCTTTTTATATGAGAAACTATGTATTTCAACTTTCAAAGTATTGGACATCATTTTATAATTTTTGTAAAAATAGTTTTTTTAATATGCTTAACGCAAAAAGAAATGATGTAATTTTGCAGCATCTAACATTCTATTTCATGCAAAACATTGCAATATAGAAGATTAACAATAATTATTGTATATTAGATTTCTAACAAAAAAACATAGATATGAAATTCTTCCGTTACCTTTTATTTGCAAGTTTAGTCCTTGTGATGTCTTGTAAAAAAACAAGTGTAGATGGTGCTAACAGAAAGGCTTTCCAAGAAAGTATCAACGATATGACATCATCGCTACCAACGCTTAAACAGATAAAATTCAATGAAGCTTTATATATTCTTAAAACTTTCGGTGTAGAGGCCGATGGCGATATTGCAGAAATTGAAGCTTTAGGAAAACTTCTTAACGGAAAAAAAGTTCCTGAAATTTTGAAAATGGCGGACGAAGTTGCTCAAAAAAATAATATTACTTGGTCTAGCACTGCTCCACCGTCATTAGGAACGATGAATATCTTTGGTGATGAAAAAGCTTCGGAAGTTGACCCGAACGACGTAACAGCTAGCGAACTTAACATTGTTGTTCGTCCTGCGATGTCAGACAGCATCACTGGTCCAAAAGCGGTTGTTGTTGTTCCGCAATTAGTTGATCAAAAGGGTGAAAAAATAAATTTTACAGGAGCAGGTCTAGAAACAACGCTTGAAGTTTTCAGTAACGGAAACAAATTGCAAACTGCAAAAAACATGATGCAGGACAATAACTTCAAAGGTTTTACTATTAAATTTTCTTCTCTTCCTGTGGCAAGTATTGTTGACAACAAATTAGAAGTTAAGATTAGTGTAAAAACCGCTAAGAAAGTCTATCAAATGATTAAATCTGGAATAGAATTTAATCCTCGTGCAATTTTACAAGCCGCGCCTTCTACCGATATTCCAGAACCAACAGATCCTACTTTATTGGATCCAAACAACCCAGAGAATCCAACAAATGCCACTGAAAATCCATCAACAGGAACAACACCGGCCACGTCTACAACGCCAACCAAACCAGCTGGCGATCCAAAATCAACGGTTTCAAAATTCTTGAGCAATCTTAACGCTCAAAATTATAAAGCTGCTTTTGACAATGCTGACAACCCAGCTTGGGGAAGTTATGACAAGTTCTCAAATCCAAATTCTGGCTTTGGATCTGTTAAAAGTGTAAAGGTTAACTCGGTTTCTGCCCCAGTTACAAAAGACAATGCATCAACCATCAACGCCAACTACGATGTAACCGATAAAGATGGTAACGTGACCTCACTTAATGTAACCTATGGACTTAAGTCTACATCTAACGGCTGGAAAATCACAAGCTACAAAATTAACTCATCTAAAAAACAATAATTAAATGGCATCTTCGGATCTTATCCACGATTTAGAAAAAACGATAACCAATATCCCAGACTTCCCTATTGAAGGCATTCAGTTTAAGGATATTTCCCCAATATTTTTACAACCAAAACTTTACGAAGCGGTTATTAAAGATTTTGTAGAATTTAGCAAAGGAAAAATCGATGTTGTTTGTGGTATCGAAAGTCGTGGTTATCTTTTTGGGATTGCAATTGCGGTTGCGTTAGAAGTTCCATTTGTTTTAATTCGTAAAAAAGGAAAACTTCCACCACCATTTATTGGACAAGTTTATGACTTAGAATATGGCACTTCAGAAATTGAGATGAAAACTGACCAGCTACAAAAAGGACAGCGCGTGCTCATCCACGACGATCTCTTAGCAACGGGTGGGACAACAGAAGCGGCCGCCAAATTGGTAGAAAAGCAAGGCAGCATCCCAGCACAATTCAGTTTCTTAATTTCTTTGGAAGACCTTAACGGCTCCAAAAAGCTTGAAAAATTCAACGCAGATATTTATTCAATTTTAAAATATTAATCTATAAAACGCAGTTTTTTTGCATATCACACGGAAAGCATTAAATTTGCATTTCGATTATATAAAAAATATGGCAGACTTAAATAAAAAACAAATCGAGGAAGGTAAAGAAACCGTAGAGTTTTTTAAAGACTTAGACCAAAAGGCTTTCAATGTAGAACAAGGCTTGGAGAAGCATTCTAAAACAGTTGGTATTGTTTTCGGTGTTCTTATCCTTGCAGTTTTAGGATTTTTTGGTTATAAACAATTTATAGTAGGACCTCAAAACGAAGAAGCGACTAAAGCATTCTTAACAGCTCAAGCTAACCTTTCCAAAGGTGATAACGACTTAGCATTAGGAGGAAAAAGCGCAGCAAATCCTGGTTTCGTTGGGACTTACAACGAGTATTCTGCTACCGATGCTGGTAAGTTAGCGGCTTATAACGCAGGACTTATCGAATTCAAAAAAGGAAATTTCCAAAAAGCTTATGACCTGTTGGACAAATTCAGCAGCGACAATAAGACTTTAATGGCGATGAAGTATGGCGCAATGGCAGATTGTTCTGCTAACCTTAACCGTAGCGACGATGCAATGGCTAATATGGACAAAGCCGCAACGGCGTCAAAGGATGCTTATACAACTTACTATTTTACAAAAAAAGCAGGTATGTTAGCATTGTCTCTTAACAAAAAGGCAGAAGCTAAAAAATACTTTGCAACAATCGATGAGAAATATCAAGACTACGACAATGGTCAGTCTGATGCTTATATTGAAATGACTAAATATTACTAAACATGGCAACGGTTAATCTTTCCGATTACAAGCCACTCAGCCTATCAAATGCCGATGAATATTCTATCGGCATTGTTGTTTCTGAGTGGAATGATTTCGTAACATTCAACATGCGCGATGGCGCTTTAGAAGTACTCCACAAAGAAGGCATTCGTAAAGAAAACATCAAAGTATTCTACGTTCCTGGCGCTTTCGAACTTAGTTTTGCAGCAATGCAAATGTGCAAGTCTAACCGTTTTGCAGCTGTTATCGCTATTGGATGTGTTATTCGCGGCGAGACACCGCATTTCGATTACGTTTGTTCGGCGGTGGCGCACGGCATCAAAGACTGTAACACCCTTACAAAGACACCAACCATCTTCTGCGTTTTAACAGACGATACCAAAGAGCAGTCTATTGCAAGAAGTGGCGGCACATTGGGCAATAAAGGCATCGAAGCAGCTGTTACAGCTATCAAAATGATACAGTTTAACAACAAAGTATAATTTTTGGAGCAGGACAATAGCATGTACTTTTGGCTATTAGTCCCGCTGTCCGCACTCGCTGTTGTAGCCAAAGCAAATCCAAACATTACAACGAGCTCAAACAATTGCTCCCATCAGGGCTATTTTAGACGATTTTCCACGTTCTTAGAATAAAATTAAATGTAGGTTTCTCACCTACATTTTTTTTGTACTTTTATCACATAAATTTTCAAACTATGAAATGGACTAACGATAGAAGTGACAACGTTGACGACAGACGCGGCTCAGGCGGCGGTGGCGGACTATTAGTTGGTGGCGGATTGGGCACTTTAATTATTGCGGCCATTGTTTTCTTTTTAGGAGGCGACCCATCAGCAATTTTAGGAACTGCAATTAACTCAGGCGGACAACAGACCGAACAACGGCAACTTAACCAACAAGAACTTCAAGTTCGTGAATTTGTAGAGATGGTAACCGCCGAGACCGAAAAAACTTGGACACAGATCTTCCAACAAAACGGAATGACTTATAGAAAACCACACGTTGTACTTTTCGAAGACGTAACGCGCTCTGGTTGCGGTACAGCACAAGCAGCAATGGGACCATTCTACTGTCCTGCCGACGAAACAGTCTATATGGACATGAGCTTCTTTAACGAACTGCAACAGCGCTTTGGTGCAAAAGTAACCGAATTCTCGATCGCTTATGTTATGGCACACGAAGTTGGCCACCATGTACAAACTTTATTAGGAACAACAAAAAAAGTAGATCAACTTAGACAAAGCGGACGCTACTCCGAAGCTGAAATGAATCGTGTATCGGTTGCAACCGAACTACAAGCGGATTTCTATGCTGGTGTCTGGGCAAGACAAACCGACAACCGTGAAAAGATATTAGAACCAGGTGACATCGAGTCTGCAATTAGCGCAGCCGAAGCTGTTGGTGACGATAACATCCAAAAAAGATCAAGCGGATATGTCAATCAAGAAGCTTTTACCCACGGCTCTTCTGCACAACGTAAAGAATGGTTCATGAAGGGTTATAATACAGGCGATATTCGTCAAGGTGATACATTTAACGCTCTTTTGAAGTAGAAAGTCTTTTAACAAATTGTCGTCTTAATAAAGCCGCGCGGAACTTCGTTCTGCGCGGCTTTATTAAAATGTAAAAATAACTTAATTTGGGATCTGGAACTGATAATGCGTCCCAATTTTTAATGCACATGGTAAATGGAAGCTTCTATTTGCTTACTGAGCTCCATGGGCATTTTAATCCTAAAGAAGGAGAATTTCTAAAATCAATCTCCGAAAAATTTTTAACACCATTTCTTTAACATCAACAGCTAACTTACCAGCCTATTGTTTTACATTGACATTAACTTTTAGACGTTCTTCTCCCTATGGTTGATGCGCAAAAGCAATTGACATCAACTCATGAACGATGAGTCCAATAATGGCAAGTTTCTCAACCTCTAGTTTTGGATTATGATTAACACTAAATCTTAAATCAACATGATGTGACTTCCCATTAACAAAACCTGCATCTATAGACATATAATCTCTAATGTGCAGTTGGCTTTGGTTAGACCATGATGTTAATTAATTATGCATCCTTCCTAAATTTGACACTCTATTTTTAATCGTTATTAAAGCGTCTCTAACCTCGGGAGAGCAACCAATAACTTGTGCTTCAAATAGCGATTGTGTTAGCGAATATTGCTAACTACGTCTTGAATCTAAATTCTTATTTAAAAATTCATTTTCAGTTTTTAATCTAATAATCTCAGCGGTCGCACTTTTTTTATGACGTCTGTGTTTTTTAAAAAAACAAAAACATTAAAAAACCAAGCAGCAAAACGCCACAAAAAAATATCAATATGCTGATTTCTATAAGAAATGTCGCGAAAAAAAACAGCAATCGAACTGGTGATACTTGTATCTTGTTGTAGCGTCTCTAAGCATTTGGCACTCGATAAAAAGGAAAAGTCTTTATAGAAGCGCTGAGCAACGAATAAACCTACTCAGCAAAAGCAACGTGTCTCATGTCAGTTATAATTTATTAGCTTCTCGTGTAATATTGCAACAAATAATTAATAATAAAATGTTTTTATTAAATACTTTACAAAATATTAATAAGATCTACATCAAATATAATATAAGCACAACATTTATAAAGATTAAAAAAAACAATAGTTAAAACATATTAAATATAAAATCAGAAGTTAAAACACACAATAAAAATAAGTTTTTTAATAGAAAATCCCCTAAATAACGCGCTAGGACATCATTTTTATTGAAAAAAAATTGGGTGAAATCAAACAAAATTCTATATTTGAAGCTCAAATTAAAATAATTTACAATGAAAGAACTTATTGAAAAGATCAATGCTGAAATCGAAGCTTTCAAAACTGATGCTAGTTTACAAGAAGAAAAAGGGAATAAAGCTGCTGGAGCAAGAGCTAGAAAATCAGCTTTAGAATTAACAAAATTATTCAAAGAATTCAGAAAAGTTTCTGTAGAAGAATCTAAAAAGTAATTTTTGAATCGTTCAAGTTATAAAAGTCCTCTTTTGAGGACTTTTTTTTTCAAAAATAAGATAATCATTTGTCAGTAATCAGGAACTTTAATAGTTGTTAAGACCTTATTGAACTTACAAAATATAAGCTTGAAAAAACATCGTATCCTAAAAACAAAAAAGACCGATAATCAATGATTATCAGTCTTCTTATGTACCCCAGACGGGACTTGAACCCGTACGCCAAAAGAGGCACAGGATTTTAAGTCCTGCGTGTCTACCAGTTCCACCACCAGGGCATGGTGTGGAGCGAAAAACGGGATTCGAACCCGCGACCCCAACCTTGGCAAGGTTGTGCTCTACCAGCTGAGCTATTTTCGCATAGTGCGGATGAAGGGACTCGAACCCCCACGCCGTGAAGCACCAGATCCTAAGTCTGGCGTGGCTACCAATTACACCACATCCGCTTTATTTAAAGAACTTCTTACCTGTTGTTTTGTGGTTGCAAATATAGAGACTTTTTATTTTACCAACCAAATTTTTTTTAAACTTTTTAATATTTTTTTTTCTTCACCTTTTTTAGACCCAAAAATTTTTAATCTATTTTCGTTTTTATTACCTTTACCAACATAAATTTATTTTAACATGGAGTTACAAGGCACTATTAAAAAACTTTCTGATTTACAGACATTTGCAAGTGGTTTTCAAAAAAAAGAAATGGTATTATTAACTGAGGAACAGTATCCACAGCCAATTAATATCGAATTTCTTTCAGAAAAAGTTGACTTGCTTAATGCCTACAACGAAGGAGATAAAGTGAAGGTTTCTATCAACATAAGAGGACGCGAGTGGACTTCGCCACAAGGAGAAGTTAAATATTTCAACTCTATTAACGGTTGGAGAATCGAAAAACTAGATGGTGGTAACTTTAATGAGCCTACATCTGCAGCTGGCTCTCCTGCAAGTTCTAGTCAAAACACAAATGTTTTCGAAGACGAAGAAGACGACCTTCCTTTCTAAGCAAAAGAAAACAACTAAAATAAAATCCTGCTAACAAGTAGGATTTTTTTATCCCAATGATTAGACTAGACACCGACGATATTTCGTTTCCTGATCCGATGTTGTATAATCCTGACCATGGCGTTATTGCTATTGGTGGAGATCTACGTCCAGAACGTTTGTATTTTGCTTATCAGTTAGGGATTTTTCCTTGGTACAACGAAGATTCGGAAATATTGTGGTGGTGTCCCGATCCGAGATTTGTTTTAGTACCGAATGAATTAAAGGTTTCGAAATCGATGTCAAAAATATTGAATCGCAATGTTTTTAGTTTTACTGAAAACAAAAACTTCGAAGCTGTGATAAAGGCTTGTCAAACAACTTATCGACCTGACCAAGATGGAACTTGGCTTAATGATGATTTAATAAAATCCTTTATTGAACTACATAAAGTTGGCATCGCCCACAGCATTGAGGTCTGGCAAAACGAAGAATTGGTTGGTGGATTTTATGGTATTAAAATCGGGCGTGTCTTTTGTGGGGAAAGTATGTTTTCTAAAATTAGTAATGCGTCCAAAGCTGGTTTTATAAATTTTTGTAAAACACATAATGACGAATTCGATTTAATCGATTGTCAAGTCCATAGCGAGCATTTGGAAAGCTTGGGCGCCAAAATGATTTCAAAAAAAGAGTATTTAACAATTCTATACCAATCATCAAATGTCGAATGACAAACTAAAATGGCTTCTATTAATCCTACTTTCCTTAATATGGGGATCTTCATTTATTTTAATAAAAAAATCTCTTATCTATTTTAATCCTTATCAGGTTGGCGGTTTAAGAGTTCTGATCTCGGGTTTGTTTTTGTTACCTTTTGCCATTAAGCAGATCAAAAAATTCCCGAAAGACAGAGTAAAATGGTTAATTATTGCAGCATTGTGCGGTAACTTTTTCCCGATGTTCTTATTCCCGATGGCGGAAGAACACATTAGCAGCAGTATTGCGGGGATTATCAACTCTATGATGCCCATTTTTGTAATTATTATTGGAAGTTTGGCTTGGGGGATTGCAACGACAAAATCGCAGCTTTATGGGATTCTTATAAGCTTTACTGGCGCTTGTATTTTAGCATTCGGAAATTTAAATTTTGGAGAATTAAAACTCTATCCAATTCTTCTGCTACTTTTAGCCACTTTAATGTACGCAGTAAGCACCACGACGGTCAAAGCAAAATTACATAATGTCGAACCCAAAATATTATCAGCTTTTGTATTTTCGATTGTGCTTTTAATCCCGTCATTTTTGGCCTTAATCTTTTCAGGATTTTTTTCTAAATTAAATTCTGTCGAAGAAATCCCATGGCACGGCTTCATGTACGTTGGGACATTATCAATTGTTGGGACTGGTCTTGCAATGATGCTCAACTACAAGTTATTACATATTTCCACACCCTTATTTGCCTCTACCACAACGCTGGTTATGCCGATAGTTGCAGTTATTTGGGGATTATTAGATGGCGAACATTTAAAATGGATACAATATTTCGGGGCAGCTCTTATATTAGCAGGATTAATATTTTTGAGAAGCGCACCAACAAAAAAAATCATCTCAAATTGAGATGATTTTTAATTTATTTCTTTTTAGCCTTGACTTTTTTGACAGCTTCTTTTATAAAGGGATACTTTTGTCCCATATCTTCAGAGATTTCGGGATCCATTTCTAAAGCCTGCTTCAAAGCTTCATTTCCTTCTTTATTTAAATTAAGATGAAAATAACAGTTACTCTTTTGATAATGCAATTCTGCGCGGTTATGCAACTGCACTGCCTTTGCTAAAAGCGCTAAAGCCTCTTCGTACTCGCCAATCAACATCAAAACTTCCGAATAAGCGTACCAATTATAAAATCTTGAAGGCTCAACACCAATCAATTTCTTAAAACAGGCTAAACTTTCTTCAAACTTACCAGACTCAATGTAAAGGAAAGCCAAACGTTTTTGATAATCAATATTATTTTCGTTTAACAAAACACTTTCTTGAGCAAAATGGAGCGCTTCTTTTAATTTACCCATATCTTCGTAGATGTAAGATTGCTCCATCATCGACAAATAAAATTGAGGATCTTCTATTAATGACTTTTGAAAATACGCTAAAGCCTGAATCGGCATTTTGTTTTCTTTATAACAAAGTCCAATTTTGTAATAAGTGAAAGCTTTGGTGTATTCCAAATCGAGCATCTCTTCATAGACTTCGATAGCGCGCGCCCAATCTCCCAAAGCCTCATAACAAGCCGCTTTGTTAGCGTACACTCCCACCGAATTTGGATTAATCGCCAAAAGATAATCGAAACCTTTGATAGCTTCCTGATAATTCTTTTTGTTAAAATGCAATTGCCCATATTCGAACCACGCCATTTCTGAAAACGGATACTTATCCAAATATTGGTTGATAAAACCCAAAGCTTCTTGGAAACGATTAAGCTTGGTATAACAAGCCATCGCATTTTCCAAAGAATATTCGTCTTGCGGATCAAATTGCAATGCTTTCGAATAATGTTTCAAAGCATTAAAAGGATCGTCAAGATTGACATATTCATCAGCGATAAAATTGTGCAAGAAGTTCTCTTCTTCCTCGAGTTCCAAAGCTTTTTCACAATATTCAATAGAGCGTTTTGGATTCCCGAGATTAGAATAATATTTAGCACAACACACCAAAAAGTCTGTCATGTCCATACAAGATGGCTTTAACTCATCGATAAGTTCTTTGGCCTTTGTATAGCGTTCTAACTCTAGGAAAACCTCTAGTTGTTTTGTCTTTAATTCGATTGAAGTTGGATGGAGTTTCAGCGCATATTTTGTTGCCAATTCTGCGTAAGAAATATCGCCAAGCTCCAAATAATAAATAATGATATCTTCATATTCTTCTGTATCGAAGTAAAGTTCTTCATTATTTTCAATCATGTCTTCGAACTTTTTAGCAAGTTCGTTTTCAAAAAATTCTTCCAATATATTTATAAACGTACTATCGAACTGAGAAAAAAGTTTTACAAACTTCGATAGACTTTAATTAATAAAACACATAGTCCGTCTAAAACCGACTATTAAATTTAGTAAAAAAATATTAAACCAAACTTTTAATTTTGGCGATTATATCATCACCCAATTTGTCAGCTTCTTCCTGAGATTTAGCTTCTGTATAAATTCTGATAATAGGCTCTGTATTTGACTTTCTAAGGTGAACCCAATTTTCTGCAAAATCTATTTTAACACCATCAACTGTAGAAACCTCTTCGTTTTGATATTCTTTTTCCATTTTAGTTAAAAGATCATCAACATTAATTTCTGGTGTCAATTCGATTTTCTTTTTACCCATAAAATAGGCTGGATAAGTTGCTCTAAGCTCCGAAACTGTTTTGTTTTCTTTCGCTAAATGTGTTAAAAACAAGGCTACACCAACTAAAGAATCTCTTCCGTAATGCAAATCTGGATAGATAATTCCGCCATTACCTTCACCGCCGATAACCGCGTCTTTTTCCTTCATTAAGTTAACCACATTAACCTCTCCTACTGCACTTGCAAAATACTGGGAACCGTGACTTTGCGCCACATCACGAAGTGCTCTACTCGATGATAAATTAGATATAGCGGCACCTTTTTTATGTTTTAAAAGATAATCAGCAACAGCAACCAAAGTATACTCTTCACCGAACATTTCGCCATTCTCATCAATTAAAGCCAATCTGTCAACATCCGGATCTACCACAACGCCAACATCAGCTTTTTCTTTAATCATCAATTCACAAATATCACCAAGATGCTCTTTCAAAGGTTCTGGATTGTGCGGGAAATGACCGTTTGGCTCGCAATAAAGTTTAACAACATCACAACCAAGTTTTTCTAACAACATCGGAATGGCTAAACCTCCAGTTGAATTAACAGCATCCAAAACAACTTTGAAATTTTTAGCTTTAATAGCTTCTACATCAACCATTGGCAAATCCAAAATTTTTTGAATATGAATTTCGAAAGCATCGGTGTTAACTTCGTAATTTCCTAAATCATCAACCTCAGCATAATTGAAATCTTCTTTTTCGGCCAATTCTAAAACTTTAGCACCTTCCTCAGCATTGATGAATTCGCCTTTATCATTAAGAAGCTTTAGCGCATTCCATTGCTTAGGATTGTGAGAAGCCGTTAAGATAATGCCGCCATCAGCATTTAATTCGGGCACCATCACCTCGACAGTTGGCGTTGTTGACAGTCCTAAATCGACAACATCGATACCCAAGCCTTGCAACGTCGCCGTCACCAAGGACGAACACATTTGCCCAGAAATACGAGCATCTCGACCGATTACTAGTTTTAGATTTTTTTTATTTTTAGTATTTTGAAGCCAGGTTCCGAACGCGGAAGCAAATTTTACGATGTCTAAAGGTGTTAAGTTATTATTGACTTGTCCACCTATCGTTCCGCGAATACCGGAGATACTTTTTATTAATGACATTAAATAAATTTTTATGCAAAATTACACAAAAAATAACTGTCAAATGTTAATCAAAAATTATATTACGAGCAACCGCAATTGCTATCGCAACCACCGCCTTTTTTTGACTTTATAAAAGCGTTTCGTAAATTTCTGAAAAGTGCATAACAAATAGCAAAAATCAAAACACCAATCAATACATATTGAAATACTAGAGAATCCATTTTGTCTAGATTTTTAGAAGTTATTTTAAGATCTGATACGTAAGTAACGACACAAAGTATGCCAAGATACACATGACTACCGTTTGTGTTGCTGTTAACTTCCAACTTCCTGTCTCACGATATACAACCGCTATCGTTGTGAAACATTGCATAGCAAATGCGTAGAACATAAGCAAAGAAATCCCTGTTGCTAAGGTAAAAACCTTCTCACCATTAGGATAAGTATCTTGATGCATTTTGTCCAGCAGCTTTCCTTCTGGCGCTTGGTCATCTAGACTATATAAAGTCGACATCGTACCAACAAAAACCTCTCTCGCTGCAAAACTTGACAACAAGCCGATTCCCATTTTCCAATCGTAACCCAAAGGTCGAATGGCTGGCTCTATAAAATGTCCTACCTTCCCTAGATAAGAATCTTGAAGGCTCACTTCACTTGCTACAAATTGATGTGGTTGTTGTTTTGGTCCAAAATAACTCAGAACCCACAGGATAACACTCACTGCAAAAATAACTTTACCAGCACCTGTCACAAATCCCCAAACCTTCTCTAACATCAACTTCACATTGTAACCCCAAAGTGGCATTTTGTAGGTTGGCAAATCCATAACCAAAAAGCTTTTAGTTTTAGATTTAATAAAAAACTTTGAAACTAAAGCCGCTAAAAGGGCCAGAACAAAGCCTAATAAATACATCGCCATCAAAGCTAAAGCTTGATATCCAAAACCTAAAAATGTCTTATCTGGAATAACCAAGCTTATCAAAATACTATATACAGGTATTCTAGCAGCACATGTCATAAAAGGTGTCGCCAAAATAGTAATTAATCGCTCTTTTGTATTTTCGATATTTCTTGTAGACATAATTGCAGGAATTGCACATGCAACTCCAGAAACTAATGGCACGATACTTTTACCATTAAGCCCAAAAGGTCGCAAAAACTTATCCATCAAAAATACGACTCGCGCCATATAACCAGAATCCTCTAACAGATAAAGGAAATAAAGCATAATACCAATTTGAGGTGCGAAAACCAGAATCCCACCAATACCCGGAATAATCCCAGTGGTTATAAGACTGTTAATTGGTCCTGCAGGAAGAGTTACCGAAGCCCAATCTGTCAGCCACGCAAATCCATCTTCAATCCATGCCATTGGGAATTCTGCTAAGAAAAATACGCTTTCGAAAACCAACATCAAAATCAAGAAAAAGAAAACATAACCCCAAACTTTATGCACTAAAACTTTATCTAGTTTTTCTGTTAAAAGCTCTTTAAACGCTGTTTTTTTTTGTACAACTTGAGACAGCATATCATCAATAACTTGATAACGTCTAATGGTCTCCTGGACTTGTAAGCGCTTCGGGACATGACAACTTACATCTTCTTTTTTAAGAATCTCGTGGATGTTACTAAGTTGTCCAATATAATTATCAGCAGCCAAAAGCGTCCATACTCGATATTGATTCGCCTCATCCGTCTGTTCAGAAATTCGAGTTACAATCTCTTTTTGCTGGACAGGGATTTCAAAACTAATTTTTTCGGTCGTTGTAAACTCAGAGTTTTTAATCGCTTTTTTTATGTCTTCGAGACCAATATTTTTTTTAGCATTCGATTTAAAAACAGGAACATTGAGAAGTTCTGACAGTTTTTTAATGTCGATATTTATTTCTCTTTTTTCGGCTTCGTCAATCTGGTTAATCACCATAATTGCTGGAATGCCGTAGTCGCGAATCTGTTGAAAAAGCAGTAAACTTCGGCGCAAATTAATCGCATCCGCAACATATATGACACCTTCGTAAGTATTGCGCTCTTCTACCAAATACTTAGAAAAAATAGCTTCATCCTCAGAAGTTGGATAGATACTGTAAGAACCGGGAAGATCGACAACCTCAACATTTTCACCCTCGTATTCGTATTGTCCAGAATGACTAGCAACGGTTACACCAGCGTAATTACCTGTTTTTTGCTTTTTCTTAGAAAGCCCATTAAAAATAGTTGATTTTCCAACATTCGGATTTCCGACTAAAAGGACTTTTTTGTTTGGATTTTTCTGATTTTCCATAACTACATCACCTCTACCTCAATAAATCTTGCTTCTTCAATTCTTAACGCAAGTCTAGATCGCTCCTCTCCATACTCGATATACAAAGGCCCATCAAAAGGCGCTTGATACAAAATCTTAAAACTCGTTTTGGGCAACAATCCCATTTCCAAAATTTTGGTAGGCATTTTCAATTCATCATTAAACCCACGAATTTTCCCTAAGGTATTTTTAGGGAAACAACATAATGTTCCAGATATATTCTTTGTCAAAACGAGTAATTTAGAATTGCAAAGATAGCTTATTTTAATTAAATCTAAATAACTAACTAAAACAGAAAAGCCGAGCTAGCACCCGACTTTTATCATGTTATCAATATCATAAGACTATTTTTTCTTTTTAGAAGTTGTCTCTACTTTCTCAATTGGATTATCGTTAGCACCAAAAAAATCTTTCAACATTTTTTCTTGATTTTTCATCATTTCACCAATTGTCATATCACTTCCAGGCATTTTCATACTCAACATATTTTCAGGAACGCGCGTTCTTGCCTCCGCCATAGGATCTTGTTTAAAAGCTAAATATGCTTTATCAAACTTCTCTTTAGTAATTAATTTCATGTCATTACTAACGCCGTATTTAGCGTTTGCTTCTTCAGCATAGCTCAGCTCTTTCCAATCTTTTAGTCTTTTATTCCCTTTTAATTCCCAAGAATAATTTTTAGCATCATCTTCGATTTTAACAATTAAACCTGGAAGTCCATAAAATTTGTATGGGCCATCCTGAAAAGGCAAATCTGGACTAAACCAAGCCGTCCATTTTCTTCCTCCAAATTCTGTGGTTGCTTTTTGCGTATTGTATTTCCCGATCCTTTGTTTTTCATTTGAGATTTTCCAATCAAATTTCACGGGTTCTTCATATCCAAAAAGATTCAAACTAATCCTATCTTGATAAGTTCCCAACATTGACGGATAAGACTTGTAAATCTTGTAACTAAACTTTGGCATCTTAAGCGACTTGCTCAAGTCTTTAAAAGTTTTCGTCCTTTCCATTTCCTCTACTGCAGATTTTATAATTGAATCTTGAGCTGGAAAAGTAAAATCCTGATAAATAGACTTTTTACTTGTGATATCCAAAATCGTCATGACTTTGTCAATTTTTGCAGAATCTTTTTTAGGTTTAAAACTTAATTCATAGAAAAAACGATTGGCATTCTCTTGTGCAGAAAGCAATCCTACTAATAGGATAAAACTAAGATGGATTATTTTTTTAATATTCATTTTGTTTTGTTTTTAAATGTAATATCTAATTAGTATCGTGTCTCGAATTTTGTTACAAAAAATTTTAATCCAAATTGTACATTTTTTGGATCGAAGCATTTATAACTTCATAAATCGCCGATTGCTCAGGATTTTTGATAAGTTCTTTATGAGCTTCCAAAATCCTTCTATCATTTCTAACCGCAGGTCCGGTTTGCGCATCTTTGGGAGTTACAGATTTAATCTTATCGAAAGTTTCTTCTATTAATGGCATAAAATAGTCAAACGAAATCTGTTGCGAATCGGAAATCTCCTTGGCTCTTGCAAAAAGATGATTAACAAAATTGCAGGCAAAAACAGCTGTTAAATGGATATATTTTCTCTTTTCAAAATCTGCAACTTCAACATGTCTAGAAATTTCGGATGCAACCTCTGTTAATATTGCTTCAACATCTTTATCTTCTGCTTCGATAAAAAACGGAATCTCTGCATAATCTAAATTCTTCGACTTAGAAAAAGTTTGCAAAGGATAAAAACTCGCTTTTTTATAATCCCCTTTCAAAATTTCTTTTGGTAAAGAACCCGAGGTATGCGCAACAATTGCATTAGGATTTTTAATAATTTTTGAAACCTCCTCCACCGAAGAATCGCTAACAGAAATAATATACAAATCCGCATCCGCCAACTTGTTTGTCGACACAGGAATATCTAATTCTTTTGAAATAGAAATTAACACGTCTTGGTTTCTTCCGAAAATTTGGACTACATTTTGTTCCGTTTGCTGTAATGCTTTTGCGAGATGATAAGCCACATTTCCGGAGCCGATGATAGCGATTTTCACGATATTGGATTTAATATTTGTTGCAATTTAGTAGAATTTAAAGACAATTTCGAGACATCGAATCAAAAATTTGAAAAACAATTTTAACTTTGGCTTATTAAAATTATCCAACTAACGAAACATCTCAATGAAGCTCAACGACGACGACATTATCAAGCTAATGTTACAGCCAAAAACTGTAGAAAAGGGGCTTCGCGCATTAATGGATTCACACCAAAGTCGATTGTATTGGCATATACGGCGACTTATTGTGGACCACGATCTAGCGCAAGATGTATTGCAGGAAACGTTTATTAAAGCTTACCAGAATTTTCACCAATTCAAACAAGATAGTAAGTTGTACACTTGGCTTTATAGGATAGCAACCAATGAAGCGCTTCAACAACTTAATAAAATGAAAAAGATGAAAAAAGCGGATGAAGATGCAGATTACTACATGCAGAATCTGGTAGCTGATAACGCAGAAAAAGACGCAGACGAAATTCAACTTTTGTTACAGAAAGCCATACAAAGCCTTCCTGAGAAACAAAAATTGGTTTTCATGATGCGATATTATGATGATTTGCCATACGAAGAGATTTCAAAAATTGTTGACATGTCCGTTGGCACCCTAAAAACCAACTATCACTACGCGAAAGAAAAAATTGAAACTTTTATTAAAGATAACTATTCCAGCGAATTTTAGTAAAAAAATAGATGATGAAAAATTTTGATATAGAAAATCTTGAACGTAAAAACAGCTTTGCAACGCCGCCAGATTTCTTTGCGGAAATGCAGAATAATGTTTTAAACAAGACCATGACTCAAAAGAAAGAGGCTAAAATAATTCCACTTAATTTTAAATGGGCAGCCGCTGCGGCAATAGCATGTATCGGAGGTCTTGGCATCTGGAGCATTAACAATCAAAACGCCGATCAACAAAAAACTATTGCAAAAAACAAGGACATTGTTGACAGCAGTTATACAATAAAAAACGACGAAGCTTTAGCTGTTTATAACGCGCCACAAGCTCAATCTAATCCACAAGAAAATCTTACAACAGAAAGCAATCATCCTACTGCAACTACACATAACAATAGGATTGCAAACAAACCGACTGAACGTGAAGACATAGCTTATACTAAAGTTACTGCTTCGACGTCTAAGGCTTCTTTTGCAAAAGCTAATAAGTCGGATGCGAAAATCACACAAGTTCTTGCAGTTATGACGCCTGACCAAGTCAGTGACCTTGATAGAACTGTTGACCAAGATGTTTATCTTGATCTTTACAATTAGTTGAAAAAAGAGAGTTATGAAAAAATTATTTTTTAGTTTAATATTAATTTCTTCGATGGCGCAAATTAATGCGCAAACCGATCGTCGTGGAGGAAGTACTGATAGAAATCGTACTTCATCAGAAAATCTTGGCAACACCTCGTTAAGAGGAAGTCTTGGCACAACAAGTCTTTCGCCGATGCAAAATGAAAGAGTCCGAAGTATGCCAAGCCAAACGCAAAATATATCCAACTGGCAAGGGATGAATAAGGAAGAACGTCACGAGATGATGAAAAATATGAGTCCTCGTGAGCGGTCACAATTTATGCAAACGGTAAAACAGGATATTTTCCTTGAAGAATTAGATATTCCGAAAGAATCTGAAGCCGAGTTTAAAGAAATTTTTGAACAATACACTAATAATCAAAAACAGATTAAAGATAAATTTAAAGGAATAGTTAACATCGACAAACTTAGCCATGATGAGGCTAAGCAAAAACTTGATGAAAGTTTTGAAGTTGGCAAACAACTTTTAGATAACCGAAAATTATATGCCGATAAGTTTTTAAAAATATTGACGCCACAACAAGTCCTCAAACTCTTCCAAACAGAAGGAAAAGTGCGTGATAAGATTATGGACAAAAAATATGGCGGTCATTAAGCATTCATAGTAAAAATATATCAGCCATCGAAAATTATTTTTTCGATGGCTTTTTCATAAAAGACTTTTGAGAATGATAAAAGTTTAAAACAAATTTTTCATTTTAGTTCAAAAATATGTATTTTCGCGGATTGATTATAAACACATAACAAAAAATGGCAGTTTTAGGAGAGATTAGAAAACGACCTTGGTTATTGATGGGTGTTATTGCCTTGGCTTTATTAGCTTTCTTGGTAAATCCAGATTCTATCGATAAAATTTTTGGTAAAAACCCTAATATTTTAGGAAAAGTTAATGGTGAAGAAATTAGCCGTGACGAGTTCAACGACCAATTATTTGTACTTCAGCAGCAAGCGCAACAACAAGGACAACCTCAAAATGGACTTGAAGAGCAAGCTTGGCAAGTTTTGGTACAGTCAAAATTGATTAAACAAGAATTTGAAAAACTAGGTCTTGAGTTAACGGACGATATGTTCTGGAGTCAACTTCAGTACGATCCAATGTTTGCACAAAACCCGTCTAACTTTGACGAAAAAGGAAACTTCAAACTTCAAGACATCAAAAAACAAATCGAAGGTCTACAAGAAGCTGGTCAAGCAGAAATGTACAACGCTTGGATTAGAAACAAAAAATCTATCGAGTACAGAATGATGGCAAGAATTCTTTTCGGAAACATAGGAAATGGTATTACTGCTAGCAAAAAAGAAGCGGATCTTGTTATCAAACAACGTGACGAAATCGCAAATATTGATTATGTAAAAGTAGATTATACAAGTTTCGAAAAAACAAATCCTACAAAAGTAACAACGCAAGATCTTACGGATTATATCAAGTTGCACCCAACAAGGTTCAAAGTTGATGCTAACCGTAACATTGGTTATGTATACTTCCCAGCAACACCAAGCACACAGGATGATGCAACCTCTCTTAACGAGCTTAACAAGTTATTCTTAAAAGGATCTGATGCCTCTAACGGAACTGAAAATTTCCAAAACACAAAGAACGACTCAATGTTTGTGGAATTGAACTCTGACGTGCCTTACATACCTCAGTATCTAAAGCCCGAGCAATTGCCATCATCTTTGAAGGATAAAATTGCAGGTGCTGCAGTGGGACAAACTTTTGGACCTTACAAAGAGCAAAATTATTATATCGTTTCAAAATTAATAGACAAGAAGCCGACAGATTCTACAATGTCAAGCCATATCTTAATCGGCTACAAAGGCGCTGAAAGATCAACTGCAACAAGAACTAAAGAGCAAGCAAAAAAATTAGCTGATAGCATCTTAGCTGATGTTAAATCTAATGCTTCTAATTTTGATAAAGATTTAAAATTCTCTGACGAGCCTAACGCTGTAGAAAGAAAAGGTAGCGTGGGTTGGACAACACCAGAATCGCAATTTGCGCCAGGATATCTTAATTTCTTAGCAAACAACAGCAAAGGATCAATCGGACTTGCTGAGACGCAATTCGGTTACCACATCATAAAAGTTGATGATAAAAAATCTGGCGCTATGGCTTACAAAGTAGCGCATTTAGCAAAAGCGATTAAAGCCTCTGACAAAACTGAAAGCGAGGTACACAACAAAGCAACTAGATTCATCCAACAAATCCAAGGTAAGAGCTTTAACGAGTTTAGTAACATTGCTAAAAAAGGAGGTTTCAACATGCAAAATCCGAAAGCAGTTACAAGATTCCAAGGACAATTACCTGGTTTAGGAACTGATAAAGATGGCGAAATCTTAACTTGGGCATTTGACAAGAAAAGAGAAATCGGCGATAGCGACATCTTTACCGTTGATGGTACAGGAGATCGTATTGTCGCTTACCTAGTTGGCAAACAAGATGCTGGTCTTGCTAACCCAGAAAGCGTTAGAGAACAAATCGAACCGATTGTTAAAAATAAATTACTAGCTAAAAAGATTATTGATAAAATAAACGCCGCGAAAGCAGGAAGTCTAGATCAAATTGCGAAAATGTTTAACACAACAAAAGCAAATTCTGACATCAATTTCTTCAACGCCAACATTGGTGGATCTATGGAAGCTAAAGTTGCAGGTGCTGCATTCGGCGTTGCTAAGAACAAAATCTCTCAACCTATCGAAGGTATGGCAGGTGTATTTGTTATACAACCTAAGTCGATCAAAAGCAACAAAATGCCTGGCGATGCTAAGCAAGTTATAGATGCAATCCAACAACAAAATAGTAATATGTTCGGACAAGGTTATCTTAAATCTCTCCAAGATAACGCCGACATCAAAGATTACAGAATTGAAGTTTGGGACAAAACAGGACATCAATAGTAAGAAATTACTTAAAATTATAACAAAAGCGGCTTGCAATTTGCAGGTCGCTTTCTTGTTTTTATTTAGAAAGAATATTAACTGCAATATTCTTATATTTGTAACCTAAAAAAAATTATTTACGTGAAGTTAAGTAAAGAATTAAAAGCTGGTCTTATTGCAATTTTTGCGATTATTTCCTTTACGATATTATTTCAATTCATGAAGGGAAAAAATATCTTTTCTACAGACAATCAATATTACATCAAATATGACAATGTAGAAGGCTTAGCAAAGTCAAACCCAGTTTCTATAAATGGTTTACGTGTTGGGCAAGTTTCTGAGATTAAGCCAGTACCAATCGCAGGTGGCGACATACATTTTGTCGTACAGATTACGGTTGATGACGAGTTTGAATTTACAAAAAATTCTAATGTTGAAATTTTTGAACCAGGCCTTATGTCTGGAAAAGAGCTCAGAATAAATCTTGCAAAAGGAAATGTTTTAGCAAAAAATGGTGATACACTTAAAGGCAACTTACAATTGTCAATGCTTAACTCTTTGGCATCACAAGTTGGTCCTGTCAAAGATCAGATATCAAGTGTTTTGACAAAACTAGATTCGACAATGGTTAGCGCTAATAAGATTGTAGATGAGCAAAATCGTCAACAAATAAAAGTGCTTTTAGCAAACCTTAACCAAACGGTTTCTGCCTTCAAAGTTACCGCTGACCAAACTAACAGAATGTTGGCGAATAATGAAGCAGGTGTTAGGTCTGTGGTTGATAATGCCAACAAGACTTTGGTTTCAACAAAAGCTACAGTGGATAAGTTCGGGAATGTTGCAGATAATGTTGATGTTAAAAAACTTAACTCTGCGATCGATAATCTTAGCACCACTGCTGACAAACTCAATTCTGTTATTGCAGGCATACAAAATGGCGAAGGTTCTCTTGGAAAACTTACCAAAGATGAAGACCTTTACAACAATCTGAACAAGACATCTAGTAACCTTAATGCTTTAATAGAAGACCTTAAAGCAAATCCTAAGCGTTATATCAACATTTCCGTATTTGGTAAAAAATAATTTTTGATTGATATGCAGTATATTGACAACATCATTTTTGTAATTCTCCTTATCGTTGGCTTTGGCATGTTTGCAAAAAGCTTACAAAAGATTTACAGAAATATCAACCTTGGTAGAGACATTAACAGATCCGACAGAAGATCCGAACGTTGGGCAACAATGACACGTGTGGCGCTTGGACAAAGCAAAATGGGCCAACGTCCCGTTGCGGGGATTCTTCACCTATTTGTCTATATTGGTTTTGTCATTATCAATATCGATCTTTTAGAAATTATCGTTGATGGTATTTTCGGCACGCACCGTTTCTTACATTCGATTTTAGGAGACTCGATTTATAATTTCTTCACTGCGACCTTAGAAGTTTTAGCTTTATTGGTGGTTATTGGCGTAGTCGTTTTCTTTATTAGAAGAAATTTTTACGGTGTTAAACGTCTTAACATGAAAGAACTTTTCGGTTGGCCAAAAGATGACGCTAACTGGATTTTGATTATCGAATTTGCGCTAATGATGGCTTTCTTCAAGCTAAATGCGTCAGAATCTATTCTACAATCTCGAGGCGTTTATCATGCTGTAGGATCTTTCCCAATTAGTAATGCATTCATCGTACCGATTTTGGAGTGGTTTAGTTTTGATGACGGCTTCTTAATCTTTGTTGAAAAATTCGCTTGGTGGTTCCATTTTGTGGGGATTTTATTCTTCATGAATTATCTTTACTATTCTAAACATTTGCATATTATTTTGGCATTCCCAAGCACTTGGTATGCCAACCTAAACCCGAAAGGAGAATTCAACGATTTGGAATCTGTTACCAAAGAAATCAAATTGATGATGGATCCAAACGCCGATCCTTACGCAGCACCAACTGAAGGTGCAGAAGAAGCGCCAGCAAAATTCGGAGCGGAAGATATTTTTGATTTAAATAAAGTTCAACTTCTTAATGCCTATTCGTGTACCGAATGTGGACGTTGTACTGCAAGTTGCCCTGCCAATATTACAGGCAAAGAACTTTCGCCACGCCTTATCATGATGAAAACACGTGACCGTCTAGAAGAAGTGAGCAAAAATATGGATGCCAACGGTGGCAAATTTGTTGACGATGGCAAAAAGTTGTTAAACGATTATATTACGAAAGAAGAACTGTGGGCATGCACAACTTGCAACGCCTGTACAGAAGCTTGCCCTATCCTACTCGATCCGCTATCTATCATTTTTGAAATGAGAAGATTCCTAGTGATGGAGCAATCTGCGGCGCCGACAGAACTTAACTTAATGATGACCAATATCGAAAACAATGCTGCACCATGGCAATACAACCAAAGCGACAGATTGAATTGGGCAACCGAATAATGTAATAATTAAATAATTTAACAATCTACCAATGATGCTTTTGGTTTTTAAGATATTGGTAAATTGTGTCACTGATACATTGATAAATTAAAAAAATGGATTTCACTATAAAAACAATGGCAGAATATGCTGCCGAAGGAAAATCTCCTGAAGTTTTGTTTTGGGTTGGTTGCGCAGGAAGTTTTGACGATCGTGCAAAAAAAATCACCAAAGCTTTTTGTAAAATTTTACACAAAATAGGTGTAGAATTTGCTGTTCTAGGTCAGGAAGAATCTTGTACTGGCGATCCGGCAAAACGTGCTGGTAACGAATTTATCTTCCAAATGATGGCATTAACCAACATCGAAATTCTTAATGCTTACGATGTTAAAAAAATTGTAACGGCTTGCCCGCATTGTTTCAATACTTTAAAAAACGAATATCCAAGTCTAGGTGGAAAATTTGAAGTTCTTCATCACACGCAATTCCTTAAGCAATTAATGGAAGAAGGACGTCTAAAAATTGAAGGAGGACAATTCAAAGGGAAAAGAATTACCTTCCACGATCCATGCTATCTAGGTCGCGGTAACGGTGAATACGAAGCGCCAAGAATGCTTTTAGAAAAGCTTGACGCCGAATTGGTAGAGATGAAGCGTTGCAAAACCAACGGACTTTGTTGTGGTGCTGGTGGTGCGCAGATGTTCAAAGAGCCAGAAAAAGGAAATAAAGACATCAATGTGGAAAGAACAGAAGAAGCACTTAAAGAAGATCCAAAAGTTATCGCCACAGGTTGTCCATTCTGCAACACCATGATGACCGATGGTGTTAAACACTTCAATAAAAATGAAGAAGTACAAGTTAAAGACATTGTCGAACTTCTTGCCGAAGCTGACGATTTGTAGACTTTAATAAGTTTCAAGATATTATTAAAACTCGGGCTTTGCTTGGGTTTTATTTTTTGTCAATATTAAAACTAAATAATAATTCGTAATTTTATACTTTAATTTTAAAACCATTCTGACATGAAAATTGAAGAATCTAGCATTGTAGAAACCAACGACTACAGAGTCATTATATATCCGGCATCTCGTCCTTTCTCACCAAAAGAAGCAAAAGACATTGCCGAGCGTCTTTACGAATTTTTATCAACTTGGGCTGCACATGGCAAACCGCTGGAAGCGTCTTTCAAGATTGAAAAAAATCAATTCATTGTTGTATGCGTTGATGAAGAAAAAGAAATGGCTTCTGGCTGTAGCATTGATGCTTTGGGAGGTTTAATGCGCGAATTTGATAAAGAATATGAACTTGGTTTGTTCGACAGAATGAAAGCTAGCTATGTTGAAAACGGCGAAGTAAAAACTTTGAAACTTCTTGATTTTAAAAACAAAATAAGATCTGGCGAACTTTCTCGTGACATCGAGGTTTTTGATTTTTCTAAAAATACTTATTTAGATTTTTTAAGTCATTTTTTACAGCCACTCAGCAGAAGTTGGGCGCATAATATTTAGTAACATTTGAAAGTTCTTTTTATTTCTTCTTGGTATCCAAATAAATTGGAACCGACCAACGGAAATTTTGTACAACGCCACGCAGAAGCCGTGGCTTTGCAACATCATGTAGAAGTACTTCATGCGATTGGAGATCCTAATCAAAAGGAAAAATATCTATTCGATGAAAAAGTAATCAATGGTCTTAAAACCCTAATCGTTTATTATAGAAATACCAAGAATTCGCTTACCAATTTTAGAAGAAGAATGAAGGCTTACAAATTAGGCTTTCAAACTATGCAAAAACCCGACATTGTCCATGCGAATGTCATGCACAATAACATGCTTTTTGCGGTTTACTTAAAGAAAAAATACAAGATTCCTTTTGTTGTTACCGAACATTGGACCGCTTTACAAAAAGACAATCATGCCAAGACTTCCCAGTTTATTATTAAAATTGCTAAATACATTGCTTCTAAAGCTAACTTTGTAATGCCTGTAAGCAACAATCTGAAAGAAAGCCTTTCTCAACTTGGAATAAAAACGCCGATGAAGATTATCACAAATGTTGTATCGACAGAGGTTTTCGACATTAGTGAGCAGAAGTTTCCAAAACAGAATTTCAGATTTTTACATGTTTCTAGTTTAATAGACAGAAAAAGGCCTTTGGAAATTATAGAAGTTGTTGCCAAATTGCACCAAAACAATTATAAAGTACAACTGGAAATTGGCGGTGACGGCGATATCGTGCCTTTACAAAACAAAATAAAACAACTTAACGCAAACGCTTTCATCGAAGTTTTTGGTGCCATTTCTTATCAGGAAGTTGCCAAAAAAATGCAAAACTCCGATTGTTTCATTCTTTTCAGCGATAACGAAACGCAAGGTTGTGTCATTTTAGAATCTTATGCTTGTGGCGTTCCTGTTGTGTCAACAGAAGTTGGTGGCGCCAAAGAGTTTATAATCGAAAATTTTGCCGTTGGTGTCGAAAAAGCCAATCAAGAGGATTTGTACAATAAACTAGAAAAAATTGTTTCTGGAGAAATCCGCTTTGCAGATCCAAATAAAATCCGAGAATATGCGGTAGAAAATTTTTCTCAAGAGGCGATTGCAAGGCAATTTGACGACATCTACCAGCAGACTATTAACCAACACGCTACACTGAAATCACATGAATAGCTTGAAAGAATTTTTAAATAATTTTTTCAATAATAAAGGGCATTTTGTTTTCTTATCTTTTTTGATTGCAAAAATTTGTGGGTTTTTATCCTCAATTGTCATTATAAAATTATTGCCAGAAAATGAATTCGGAATTCTCAGCATCGTGCTATCCGTATTCGCAATATTTTTACCATTTGCAGGCCTAGGAAGCAACCAGATTCTCCTGAGATACGGCTCCTTACATGATGAAGAAGACAAAAGGAAACTATCGTCTTATCTTTTCTTCAAAGGCTTTTTCTACGAAATCGTATTGGTCGCAATTTTTATTGGTTTTTCTATGTTCTACATGGAAAAATACGATGACATCCTGACTATATTTTTATTTTGTGGTGTAAGGCTTTTCGGATTTTATTTTCTGAATCATATACAGACTTTTTACAGAATAACAGGCCGAAATAACATTTTTGCAAGAATCAATAATGTTAATAATATTGGTGGATTTATTCTGCTTTTTTTACTGACTTATTATTGGGGATTTTACGGTTATTTGACCGCAATGGCGCTGATGCCTTTCTCCTCTTTATTTTGGTTAAAAAAGGAAATGTTCAGTTTCAAAAAAAGCCTCTTTCCTAACACGCGCGAATTATGGCGCTTCGGGATTTTCACAGCATTCACGTCTGTTATTTCCGAAACTTTATTTTCATTAGACATTTTGTTATTAAGTTTTTTAATGAACGAAACCGCTGTCGCCAATTATAAAGTCGCTATTTTGTTACCTTCGAACATTCCGTTTCTTGCGATAAGTTTTATGCAGAGCGATTATCCAAGACTTACAAAAAACCATAAAGACAAAGCATTTTTGACGTCCTATTTAAGAAACTATTACAAATTATTCATCCCGATTTGTATTTTTATTTTCGGCTTTTTTTACTTTTTTAAAACAGATCTTCTTCAGTTATTTTTTGGAAAAACATATATTGAAAACGGCAACTTACTCATGATTCTATTATTTGGTTTTTGCTTTGGAATGCTCTCTCGCAACATTTACGGAAACCTTTTGCCAGCAGTAGGAAAAATAGAAATTAACACGTGGGTGTCGGCGATATCGTTGCTTCTTTTGACACTTATTTCGTTCCAGTTGGTTAAAGAATTTGGCTTAATCGGTATGGGAATTTCCTTAACTACGATTTTGGTTTGGGAAGGCTTAATTTATTTTTTCTTCTTTACAAAATACCTTAAGAGTCTTTAAACTTAATTTTTTTAAAGATTTAAAATTATCTTTGTTCTATGAAAAGACAATTTTCACTTTTTATATTTAGCCTCCTAACATTGCTCGCTTGCCGATCTGATGACGACGTGGTACAAGACATTGATCAAATCCTCAATATCTATGTTAAAAACGCAGAGGGTACAGACTTGTTAAAACCAAAAGTTGCAGGCAACTACACAAGTGTTGCTTTACTAGATCTATTGGCTGATACGGATCAGAAACCGGTTAATTCTTCGATTTTAATAAATAGCGATTCCATCCGCTATGTCGAATATGTTGCTGGTGCAACGCGCTTGATAAAAGATTCGATCAATCCGGATTCCAAAAGTTATTATTCGAGTATGATTATGCGTTTCACAAAAAAAATAACAGAAACACAAAATTCTGTCGACGATGACACCATCAGAATCGAATACAATTGGACACCACAAAAATTTGAAGTTTCCAAAATGTGGCATTCTAAAAAATTGGTATTCACAAAATCTGACACTCAGCCGAATATTGTCAACATCGTGAAATAAAAATCACTAATTTTGCAATCTTAACTGATGTTTTAGGTTTTTTTAAATCATTTTTTTTAAACAGAAAACATCAACAACATCAATATACTAACAACAAAATTATGTTACAAGTTAATTTTTTACGCGATGAAAAGGAGCGCGTTATTGAAGGTTTAAAGAAACGTCATTTCAAAAATCTAGAATTGGTAGATGCTGCCATTTCCGCAGACGACAACAGAAAAAAACTTCAGTTCGACCTTGACTCCCAACTTGCTGAAATGAACAAAATTTCGAAAGAAATTGGCATCATGATGAAAGAAGGTAGAAAAGACGACGCCGAAGCTGCTAAATCTCAAACAGCGCAGTACAAAGAATCGAGTAAAGAATTACAACAACAACTTAATGACGCCGAAAAAGCCTTGTTAGATATTCTTTATCAAATCCCGAACATCCCTTACGAAAAGGTTGTTGCTGGTATTTCTGCTGACGACAACGAAAATATCTTCCAATCAACACCCGTTGAAGGACTTGGAGAAGGCGCAATTCCGCATTGGGAACTGGCGAAGAAATACAACCTCATCGATTTTGAATTAGGTGTTAAAATCGCTGGCGCTGGCTTCCCTGTTTATCTTGGAAAAGGAGCTAGATTGCAACGTGCTTTGGTACAATATTTCTTGGACAAAAACACTGATGCCGGATATCTGGAAGTTAATCCGCCACATGTTGTTAACGAAGCTTCTGGCTACGGAACGGGACAATTACCAGATAAAGAAGGTCAAATGTATTATATCGGTGCAGATGATTTGTATCTTATCCCAACGGCTGAAGTGCCTGTAACCAATATCTACCGCGATGTTATCTTGGACGAGAAAGATCTGCCTATCAAAAACACAGCGTTTTCGCAATGTTACAGAAGAGAAGCAGGAAGTTATGGTGCGCACGTAAGAGGTCTTAACCGTCTTCACCAGTTCGAAAAGGTAGAAATCGTTAGAATTGAAAAGCCTGAAAATTCTTATGCTGTTCTTGAAGAAATGGTAGAGCACATCAAATCTATTCTTGAAGATCTTGAATTGCCTTACAGAATTTTGAGACTTTGTGGTGGCGACACTGGTTTTGCAGCTGCAATGACTTATGATTTTGAAGTTTGGAGTGCGGCACAAGAGAAATGGCTAGAAGTAAGTTCTGTTTCGAATTTTGAAACTTTCCAAGCAAACAGACTTAAATGTCGTTATAAAGCGGATGGAAAAACGCAATTGGTGCATACACTAAACGGTTCTGCAATGGCTCTTCCAAGAATTATGGCAGCGCTTTTGGAAAATAACCAAACTGCGGAAGGCATTAAACTTCCTAAGAAGATTGCTGAATATGCAAGATTTGAATTAATCAATTAGTCTTAAAAGATAAATTATAATGAAAGGCGAACATTTTAAAATGTTCGCCTTTTTATGTGCAATTCTTGTACAGCCCGGCTTGAGCGGAAATCCTTTTGTCATGACGAAGAATGAGGAATGACAAAAGATTGGGAGCGGAAGACGGAACTAGCTGCCCAAAAAATTAGTACTCCATCTTGCGAAGTTTGGGAGAAGTGGATCCTATAAATGCTGCCGTTGCAAAGGTTAACGCACCACCGATAACCACGGATCTGGCAACACCAAAAATCTTTGCCATCACACCGCTTTCAAATTGTCCTAGCTCGTTACTCGACATTATAAAAATTGAATTAACGCTCATCACACGACCGCGCAATTCGTCAGGTGTTTTGAGTTGTACAATGGTTCCGCGAATAACAACGCTGATGCCGTCTAGCATTCCGCTAAGCATTAGAAAACAAAATGACAGCCAATATAACTCCGACAAACCAAATCCAATAATACATAAGCCAAAACCTGCCGCAACTGCTAACAGAATTTTACCTTGATTGCGTTTTAAAGGAACAATAGACAAGAACATAATAACGCACATCGATCCAATATCCGACGCGGCATTTAACAATCCAAAACCTTCGGAACCGACTTTGAGAATGTCGCTTGCAAAAACGGGAATCATCGCCACTGCGCCACCAAACAGCACCGCGAACATATCGAGCATTTGTGCGCCAAGAATCTCTTTAGTTCGGACAATAAAAGAAAGACCTTCTTTGATGCTTTTCCATACTTTTGGTTGCTCTTCGTGCTTCACTACTGGTTCCTGTTTGTTAAGACTCCAGAAGAAAAATGACGCGATAATCATACTACAGATGATAACAACCAAAGTATATTGGATGGTAATCAAAGCAATTAAAAAACCGCCAATGGCATGTCCTGAAACCGACGCCGTTAAAAACGTTGCTTGATTCATGGTGACTGCATAAGGAAGGTTTTCCATTTTCACGATTTTGGGAATCATAGATGGAACAAGCGGTCCTAAGAACGCGCGACAAATCCCTGTGAAGAATATAATTCCGTAAATAAAATAGGTAATTTCGTGGCCTATAAAATGAAATTTGTGTCCTAAAAATGCTGGAATCAATAGAAAACTTATCATCACGACGTAAGCGTAGTTACACATTAAGAGTAGTTTTTTCTTTTCAGAATTATCGATTACGTGACCAGCATACAGCGCACTTCCTACTGCAGGAATAACTTCTGAAAGCCCTATTAAACCTATCGACAAAGGATCTTTGGTCAATTGATAAACCCACCAACCAAGTAATGTCGCCAACATCCGGAAGGCTATAATCAAAAAGAATCTTCCCGAAAGAAGATTTCTGTATTCTTGGTTTTTTAAAACTTTAAGAGGTTTTAATGATATCATTTAAAATTAATCTTTTTAAAAAGACTTAGTAAAATTTTCTAAAAATTCAGCAATTTTTCTATTATTTGCGAGTCTTGGGATTTTATTTTGTCCGCCCAATTTACCTTCAGATTTTGCATAGTCTTGGAAAGCATTTTTCTTTAAGCTTTTTATTTTTAAAGTTTGAAGGACATTTCCTGTAACCAAATCATCATAATAAGTATTGCGTTTTCGCAGCTCATCATCTAGATTTTTTCTGAAAAGTTCTAAGTTTTCTGGCTCTTTTTCAAATTCTATAAACCATTCATGATAAGGCAAACCTACCGTAGGATTGACTTGTGGAGCCAAATGAAATTCGGTAATCTGACACGGGAATTTCTCAACGCTTGCTTTCATCGCTTCTTCCACTTCAAAAGCAATGACATGTTCACCAAACGCGGAAGTGTAATGTTTGGTTCTTCCGCTCACCAAAACACGATAAGGTTTTTTAGAAATAAATCGCACCACATCACCAATTGAATAAGCCCACAATCCAGAATTGGTTGTTAAAATTAATGCGTAATCTTTATTAAGCTCAATATCTTTAATGGTTAATCGTTCAGCATTTGGTTTTCCGTATTGCTCTAGCGGAACAAACTCATAAAAAATTCCGTGGTTGGTTAAAAGCAACAATCCCTCTTTTTGATAATCGTCTTGAAAAGCAAAAAAACCTTCGCTTGCAGGAAAAGTTTGTACAATATCTACAGGCTTGCCCAGAAGATCATTCATCTTTTCGCGATAAGGCTCATAATTAACACCTCCTGTGATAATTAGTTGAAGATTTGGGAAAATTTCAGTAATTTTTTTCCCGTTTCGTTCTATCAATTTTTCGAAATACATGATTAACCACGGCGGAATCCCAGAGATTAAAGTCATGTTTTCTTTTTCGGTTTCTTTCACAATTTCGTCCACCTTGGTTTCCCAATCGTCGATAAGATTTGTTTTTAAACTGGGCAAACGATTTTTCTGTAAATAGTTTGGAATATGATGGGCAACAATCCCCGAAAGACGACCTGTTTTTATACCATTTATCTCTTCCAGTTCTGGACTTCCTTGCAAGAAAATCATTTTTCCATTAACAAAATCAGCATTGTCTTTTTTTGCAATATAATGGAAGATGGCACTTTGCGCAGCAGCAATTTGGTAAGGCATCGCCTCTTTAGAAATCGGAATATATTTGGCACCAGAAGTAGTACCAGAAGTTTTAGCAAAATATTCGGGAAGATCTGGCCAAAGGATTTTAGCTTGTCCACGTTTTACTTTTTCGATATAAGACTTTAGATCTTCGTAATCTGCGATGGGAACAAGTTTTTGAAAATCCGCAACGGACTTAATGTTTTCGAACTGATGCTCGCGTCCGAACAATGTTTTTTCTGCGGTTTTGACCAGATCTAAAAGCAATGCTTCTTGATCTTTTGCAACATTATTTTTAAAGCCTTGGGTTTTGGCAACGTGTTTTTTTGCCCAAATTTTGGCAATTTTTTTCTTGATGAAATTTAGCATTGATAAAATTTTCAATCCTCAAATTTATTGAGATTAATTAAGATTATTAGATTAATTATAAAATTGTTTTGTGAAGGACTTTTGGGATGATTTTAGATTTGGGATTTTAATCAAAAATTTTCTCCGAGTTTGTAACGCTGAAAGTATTATGCAGAGTCACTGTCGCAGCCCGACCTGAATGGAGCTCATTTTTTTGGGTTGGCTAAGGCATGGAAAAAAATAGCGGGAATGGAGGGCGGAAATGCTGCCCTAATAAAAATAAAAATTATTGAAAGTCAAATATTTGAAAAAAACTAAATAAATTTTGCGCTTGTTAAATAAATTGTCTACTTTTGCACCTCGAATAATTATATAAAAAATCATAAACAATGTTTGCAATTGTAGAAATAGCAGGGCTTCAATATAAAGTTGAGCAAGACCAAAAGTTGTTTGTAAACCGTCTAGCAGGAGATAAAGGATCAAAAGTATCTTTTGATAAAGTTCTTATGACTGTTAACGGAGCAGTAACTATTGGCGCCCCAGCTGTAAGCGGTATCGCTGTAGAAGTAGAAATCCTTGACCATGTTCAGGCTGACAAAGTAATCGTTTTCAAAAAGAAAAGAAGAAAAGGTTATGCTAAGAAAAACGGTCATAGACAACAATTAACTCAAATCAAAATCGTATCTATCACAGGATTCGACGGTGAGAAAAAAGCTAAACCAGCTAAAAAGACTTCTAAAAAAGAAGAAACATCAGCTGAATAATTGTTTAATTTTAAAAAGCTAAAATAAGATGGCACATAAGAAAGGAGTTGGTAGCTCCAAAAACGGTAGAGAATCTCACTCTAAGAGATTAGGTGTTAAAATCTTCGGTGGTCAAGAAGCTATCGCTGGTAACATCATTGTAAGACAAAGAGGTACGCAACACCACCCAGGTGAAAACGTAGGTATCGGTAAAGATCACACTTTGTTCGCACTAGTTGACGGTAAAGTTGTTTTTAGAAAAAAAGCAAATAATAGATCTTTCGTATCTATTGAAGTTAATGCTTAATTTTTAGCATTTTAACAATATAAAAAACCCAATCTTCGGATTGGGTTTTTTGTTTTTTAATACTCATGAAATATTAATTAGATTTTAAGCTACTTCTCAATAATGCTGACATTAAACTTTCTACTTTCACAGCCCTTAATTTCGAAAACAATGAAAACTAAATTCTGTCTTTTAATAGTTTGTGGTATTTACCTTAATCTATAAGCACAGAATAAATATTGTTTGAAGCCACAAAAGCAGAAATGGCAGGCAATGCCGATTGGGTTATTGACGCAGATCGACACAACCTAAAAACAGAAATTACACTAACAAGTGGTCGCACGCAGTCTAAGTCACAAAAGATGACAACACCAGCTCAATTCAACATTCCAGTGCCAACCTCCGAAATCTATTGGGATGGCGCACTTAGCTATTGGGCAATTGATTTAATTGACCAAACAGGAAGGCTTATTTCTAACGGCGAAATTATCGACTCTAAAATTGATGTTAAAAAACTTAACGCTGGCGTCTATTATCTTGTTATAAAATCAGATGCAAAATCCGAAACACTAGGTTTATCAAAAACTAAAAAAAGATCTACTATCCGAGGTTTTTTATACTTTTAAAAAACAGATGACGCGATCCTTTTTGTAATCTCGCTCTTCCCCATCGTGTAATAATGCAAAACCGGAACACCTCTTTCTAAAAGTTCCTTACTTTGTTGAATGCACCATTCGATGCCGATTTCTTTTACAGCTTTGTTGTCTTTACTTTTCACCAATTCCAGCACCAATTCGTTCGGAATATCCACCTTAAAACGATGCGGAATCGTACTCAACTGACTTTTCGTTACCAAAGGTTTTAAAGCAGGAATAATCGGTACGTTTATCTCTTCCTCACGGCACTTATCCACGAATTCGAAATACTTTTGGTTGTCGAAAAACATTTGCGTCACGATGTAATCCGCGCCAGCTTCAACTTTCTTTTTCAAGTACTGCAAATCCTGCGAAAGACTCGCCGCTTCCATGTGCTTTTCTGGATAACCAGCAACACCAATGCAAAAAGTTGTGGGACACGAATTCTCCAAAGATTCGTCCAAATAAGCACCCAAATTCAAACCTTGAATTTGCTTCACCAATTCACTCGCGTTGGCATGCCCATTTTTCTCGGGTTTAAAATAAATTTCAGATTTCACGGCATCTCCACGAAGTGCTACAACATTCTCAATCCCCAAAAAATCTAAATCAATCAAGAAATTCTCGGTGTCTTCACGATTAAAACCACCGCACAAAATATGTGGCACCGCATCCACTTTGTACTTATTTTGGATTGCCGCACAAATCCCTACTGTTCCGGGGCGCTTCCTCACGACACGCTTCTCCAAAAGGCCGTTTTGCCGCTCAATATACTCGTATTCTTCACGATGATAAGTCACGTCGATAAATGAAGGATTAAATTCCATCAATGGATCAATTCCGTCAAAAATAGACTTTATGTTTTGTCCTTTCAGAGGTGGCAAAATTTCAAAGGAAAACAATGTTTTTCCATTCGCTTTTTCAATATGTTCTATTACCTTCATAGTTTTTTTATTTGGGCGTATCCCTCGCCAAGCTTTTCCAGCCGCTCGGGTCGCTACGTTCGCTACTATCTTTTTGGATGAGGTGGCTCCGCTGCGCTGCGCCACCTCATCCAAAAGTATATCCGCTACCATCGCTTACGCGGTTTTGTGTGTGGTTGTCAGTTTTTGGTTTAAGTTCGAAGTAAATTATATCTTTATAGGAGGTGTCACGCTCGGTAAAAATCTGAAAGACTTTGCATCGGAAAATGTCGTCCTTGTTATTAATTAAAAGTCCTTGATACTATTTCTTCGAAATCTTCTCGAACAATACCTCAGACTCTAGCTATTTGTAACAACCATTATCCGTTAACCAAATTAGGCGCTAGCCATTTTCTTGCAAATTCTAGATCTACATTTTTCCGTTCGGCATAATGTTTCAATTGATCTTCTAATATTTTCCCAACACCGAAATACTTTGATTTAGGATTTCCAAAATAATATCCCGAAACTGCTGCCGTTGGCCACATTGCCAAACTTTCTGTCAATCTAACACCGATATTTTCTTCTACTTTTAATAGTGCATATTCCTGAAATAGGTTGACAAAAAATTCATTAAATATTGTCAAGCTATGGAACAACAAAAAATCATTAGGTG
>JBJZOS010000003.1:0-386031 GCA_046269235.1 Chryseobacterium sp. TY3 | reverse complement strand
TCGGGGCGTAGCGTAGTCCGGTCATCGCGCCTGGTTTGGGACCAGGAGGTCGCAGGTTCGAATCCTGCCGCCCCGACGGAAAAGCCACTTCAATTTTGAAGTGGCTTTTTTTATTGACGCCGCATCACGTAGATTAAATAAAACAAGAACGGAAGAATAAATAGAGAACCAATTAATAGCGCCCAAGCTAATGCGTTGATTGTTGCTTCTGGAGCTGCTTGTTCTAGTAAAGAATAGTGATTTCCATTTCCTAACAAAACAATATCTGGATAATGTTGATAGGTTGCTGCAACCAAAATTAAAACCACTTGTAATCCTGCAAATAATCTAATCGGAACAAGTTTTCGAATTTTCATGCAATGGAAAATTAAAGCCAACAAAATCGTAGCAGCAACAACCGCTGCAATTCCTAAAGGTTTCGAAAATATCCACTGAAATAATGGAATATCCGAATAGTATGCCGCGCCAAAAACCATTGCACCTGTAAAGACCACAAAAAGCATTGCTTTTTTAGATTTTCCAATCATCATCGTTACTTCTTCATCACTTCGGCTTTCTCGGATGGAAAAAATGCATGCTAAATACGAACAAATAGCAATCGTGAAAAATCCAACAGCTACACCAAAAAGATTGAACCAACTAAAAATATAGAGATCCAAAAAGTTGGTGGCCTCAGGATTAATTGATGATGAAACGGTTGCTGCTGCAATAATGCCTAAAAAGAACGGCGTCAACAAACTTGCTGCATAAAATATCCCCGAGTACAATACTTGCCATTGATCTTCTACAGCATCGTAATTTCTAAAGGTAAAAGCCGTTCCACGAGCGATAATTCCGACCAACATCAATACCAAAGGAATATGAAGATAAATTGAAATTCCGGCATATATCTGAGGAAAACCAACAAATAAAACAACAATTGCTATTATCAACCACATATGATTGGCTTCCCAAACAGGCGCAATGGCGTCGTGCATAATGTCGTGGACTTTCTTTTTCGTGTTTTTTCCAGCGAATAGTTCGATAATTCCTCCACCGAAGTCCGCACCTCCAAAAATCACATACAAACAAACAGAAAGCCATAAAAAGGCAATAACTACGTAAATCATGACTTCTTGGTTTTAGGTGAATAATTTGGGTCGCTTGGGTCGTATAATTTCGGAACCATTTTAATTTGTCTTGATAATAAAAACGCCAAAATCATGGCTAGAGTCACGAATATAAACGTGAAAAAGTAGAACGAATATTGGATGCCGTACATCGGCGTTACCGCGTCCACTGTTTTCATGACGCCATAGATTATCCATGGTTGTCTACCAACTTCGGTGACGGTCCAGCCTGCTTCGAGAGCGATGTAACCAAATGGCGTTGCAATAAAAAACAGTTTAAGAAACCATGGCTTGGTCATCCATTCTTTCTTTTTGTATAAAGAAAAAAGATAAATACCGCCCATCAACATCATCACAACACCAAAGCAGATCATAATCTGAAAAGAATAGTGAACAACGGCAACTGGCGGCCATAAGTCTCTTGGGAAATCATTCAAACCTTTTACTTCGCCATTAAAATCGCCGGTCGCAAGAAAACTTAAAACTTTTGGAACTTTAACAGAATATTTTACTTCACCTTTTTTTTCATCAGGAATTCCTCCCAAAACGAAGGCTGCACCTTTTTCTGTTTCAAAATGAGCTTCCATAGCAGCAAGTTTGATAGGTTGTCTTTTTGTGACGGATTTCGCAGCGATATCACCACTCAAGGGTGCTCCAAAAGCGCCAATCAATGCAAAACCCATCGCAATTCGGAATGCTTTTGTATGAAACTCGACATTTCTCTTCTTTAAAATTAAATAAGCATGAACGCCTGCAACTGCAAATCCAGTTGCACAAAATGCTGCAACTGTCATGTGAAAGGCTTGTGGAAACCATGCTTCATTAAACATCGCTTTGATAGGGTCAATATTTAGATATTCACCATTGATATAATCGAATCCTGCTGGAGAATTCATCCACGCATTGGCGGCAACCACGAGAATTCCCGAAGCTAAACCACTGATTCCGACAATTAATCCACAAATCCAATGAAACCATTTGTTGAGTCGTTCCCAGCCGTAGAGGAAAAATCCTAAGGCAATAGCTTCAATAAAAAAAGCCGTTCCTTCAAGCGAAAAAGGCATTCCGAAAATCGGACCTGCATGCTCCATGAATTTTGGCCATAATAATCCCAATTCGAAAGAAAGCATTGTCCCTGAAACTGCTCCTGTTGCAAAAAGGATTGCAACACCTTTGCTCCAGGCTTTGGTAAGTCCTTTGTAAACGGCGTTGCCGGATTTTAAAAATTTGTAATGTGAGATCGCCATCATGAAAGGCATTACCATCCCAACGCAAGCAAAAATAATGTGAAATCCTAGTGAGACCGCCATCTGAGAGCGTGCTGCTATAAAGTCGTCCATAGCGCATAATTTAAGGGTTGTGTAACAAAGTTAAATAATATTTTATAACACATAATATGATATAAAACAATCATTATTAATGCTTAATATTTTGTAATTTGTATTATTAATTTTAGGTGTTTTGATGCTGAAATTTCATAATTCTAAAACATTTAAAATTTTCGTATTTCAGGAATTTTTACGATATTTGTAAGTCTTTGAAAAAAGGAAAAGTAACAAATTGATATGAGTCAAAAACAATATAACGCAAGTAGTATCCAGGCATTAGAAGGTATGGAGCACGTGCGTATGCGTCCTTCGATGTACATTGGAGATGTGGGTGTAAGAGGTCTTCACCATTTGGTTTATGAAGTAGTGGATAACTCTATAGATGAGGCTTTGGCAGGGTATTGCGACACGATTACCGTAAGCATCAAAGAAGGCAACGGAATAGAGGTGACCGATAATGGACGTGGTATTCCGGTTGACTTTCACGAAAAGGAGCAAAAATCAGCTTTGGAGGTTGTAATGACCAAAATTGGAGCAGGAGGAAAGTTCGATAAAGATTCGTATAAAGTTTCGGGAGGTCTTCATGGTGTTGGGGTATCGTGTGTTAATGCACTTTCTAACGAGATGATAACGACGGTGTACAAAGATGGTCATGTATATCAGCAGATTTATTCTAAGGGGAAAGCGCAGACAGAAGTAGAGCAAATTGGAGATTCTGACAAAAGAGGAACCAAACAATTCTTCCAACCAGATGATACGATTTTTACAGAACTAGTCTACAACTACGATACATTAGCAAATCGTCTACGTGAGCTCTCTTATTTAAATAAAGGAATTACCATAACTCTAACCGACGAAAGACAAGTTTTGGAAGACGGAAGCTTCAAGCATGAAGTTTTCCATTCCGAAGGTGGTCTTAAAGAATTCGTTGAGTATATCGATGGTAATAGAGAGTCTATCATGGAGCATGTCATCTTTATGGAAGGCGAGAGAGAAGGCATTCCTGTAGAAGTGGCGATGCGTTATAATACATCATTTAACGAAAATTTGCACTCTTACGTTAATAACATTAACACCCACGAAGGAGGAACGCATCTAGCGGGTTTCCGTAGAGCTTTAACAAGAACTTTGAAAAAATATGCTGACGAGTTAGGTCTTCCAGCAAAAGAAAAAGTAGAAGTAACAGGAGATGACTTCCGCGAAGGACTTACCGCGGTTGTGTCTGTTAAAGTAATGGAACCTCAATTCGAAGGGCAGACCAAGACAAAATTGGGTAATTCGGAAGTTTCTGGAGCGGTTGATAAAATCGTTGGAGAAATGCTTACCAACTTCTTAGAAGAAAACCCAAACGAAGCAAAAACGATTGTTCAGAAAGTAGTTTTAGCGGCAAAAGCACGACAAGCAGCTAAGAAAGCCCGCGAAATGGTGCAACGCAAGTCACCAATGGGTGGTTCTGGACTTCCAGGCAAATTGTCGGATTGCTCATCTAAAGATCCAGCCGAATCAGAATTATTCCTAGTGGAGGGAGATTCCGCAGGTGGTACTGCTAAACAAGGTCGTGACCGTCATTTCCAAGCAATTCTTCCTTTGAGAGGTAAAATCCTTAATGTTGAAAAATCAATGCTTCACAAGGTATATGACAACGACGAAATCAAAAATATCTACACAGCTTTAGGCGTTAGTGTTGGTACAGAAGAAGATTCTAAAGCGTTGAATCTAACAAAACTTCGTTATCACAAAATCGTAATTATGACCGATGCTGATATCGATGGATCTCACATTTCGACTTTAATTTTGACATTCTTCTTTAGATATATGAAAGAATTGATTGAGAATGGTTATATCTATATCGCTCAACCACCTTTATATTTATTAAAAAAAGGAAATAAAAAAATCTACGCGTACAACGAAAAAGAGCGCGAAGAAATTACGCTAGAAATGTCACCAGACGGAAAAGGAGTAGAAGTACAACGTTATAAAGGTCTTGGGGAGATGAATCCTGAACAGCTTTGGGACACAACGCTTAACCCAGAACACAGAACCTTAAAGCAAATCACGATTGAAAATGCTGTCGAAGCAGACAGTACTTTCTCAATGTTGATGGGAGATGAGGTTCCGCCAAGAAGAGAATTTATTGAGAAGAATGCGATCTACGCAAGAATCGATGCTTAATTTTTCTTTTAAAATTTAACATAAAACATTAAAACCTTCCACTTTTGGAAGGTTTTTTGCTGTCCAAAAAGCAAAATTTTAGATTGTGAAGTTATTCTTTGGAAGCTTGGTTGCGGGTTTGTTGGTATTATTTAGTTGTTCAAAAAAACAGACCACGGAGGTCAATATCCCTACGTTTGATAAAGATAGTATTGCCGCGGAAGCAGCATTTAAGATGGATTCTATTAGGATTTCGGACTCGATAAAAGCTTGTACTAACCTAACTTTGGCTTATGATAATAGCGTCTTGTTATTTCCGACAATTACTGATAAAACAGTGTTGGATAGCATCTATGCGCCGACGTTATTAAAGACAAATGATTATTCTAAAACTGGATTTGCAGCAGCTTTCGAAGCAGATAAATCTAATTTTTATAAAGAAAGTAAACCAAAAGATTTTCAACCAGCCTCACATCAGACTTGGGATACGCAATCGAACATGTCTGTATTTTCTAACCAAGAGGACATGTTAACAATTCGATATACCAACAGCGGTTTTTCAGGTGGTGCGCATGGTTATTATAATGAGCTTTATAAAGTCTTTGATCTTAAAAACAATAAAAGCATTCTACTTTCTGACGTTGTTAAAAATCCAAATGATAAAATCTGGAACCAGTTGTTGATGGACAGTTTTACGAAAAATGATCAAGATGGTCAAAAAGAAATGTTGTTAGAAAAAGTAATCCCTCTTAATGCTAATTTCTATTTTGGTAACAAGTCGATAACCTTTGTCTATAACCAATACGAGATTACAGCTTATGCAGCAGGCGTCGTCTATATTACTTTGGATTATAAAGATGTTAAAGACCAACTAAAACCAGAATTTTTAAAACGTGTACGATTTAATTAACAATTAATTAATAAAACGTATTTTTGCAATATCAAAACTCCGATGATTCGGAGTTTTTTATTAGAATTTATCCATGAAAACAGCCTTTATTATCAATCCTTTTTCAGCTAAAAAAAATTATAAAAGCTTTTTGACGGCTTTAGAATCGAGAGTTGAAAATCCTTTGGTTTTAGTTTCAAAATCTATTGAAGATAGTTTTGATTTTATTAAACAAAATTGGAACGATGTTGATGTTTTTGTAGCAATTGGCGGCGATGGCACAATCTCTACGGTTGCGAGTAAATTGGTGAATTCTAATAAAATGTTGGCGGTTTTTCCAGCTGGTTCGGGGAATGGTTTTTCTAATGAAACTAATTTTTCTAAAAACATCGATTCTCTTTTAGCAAAATTAAAAAAGAAAGATTTCAAATTGGTAGATTCGTTCTCGGTGAATGGTCATTTGTCGATTAACGTTTCTGGCGTTGGTCTCGACGGTAACATCATCGAAGGATTCGAACATTCTAAACGAGGTTTTAGCAGTTACATCAAAATTACCGTAGAAAAGTATTTTAAATTTAAACCCATTAAAGTTCAGTTTGAAGAAAAATACAAACAATACAATGGCGAATATATGATGGTAAATGTCGCTAACAGTCGCCAATTCGGGAATAATGCCTACATTGCACCACAAGCAGATATGTCGGACGGAAAAGTAGAAATCGCTTTGGTTAAGAAATTTCCGTTGCCCGCAGGGTTATCTTTTGCTTATCAAATGTTTACAAAAAGTTTAAAACCAAGCAAATATTTACAATACATTTCAACCTCCGAGATTTCCTTTAGCGTAGATTCGGAAGCTTGGCATCTTGACGGCGAATATCATAAAATAAAATCACCCGTTGAGGTTAAAGTACTTCCGAAAAGTTTGAGAATATTGGTCTAGATTAAAAAAGTTATCTGGTGATAGCGTAGATTTTCCGCTATTTATATTTTTAATAAAAAATGTCGTGGTAAAGCTTGATGATCTAAAACTCAAAAATGAATTGATGTTAATATAGTTTTGAATCGAAAACTGTATCTTTGAGTCAAACAAAGCCCTTCTATGCTTAACAAACTCAAAATTATCAACGATCCTGTCCACGGTTTTATCAAGATTCCGCACGAGATTCTTTATGATGTAATCGAACATCCTTATTTTCAGAGACTTCGCAGGATTTCTCAAACAGGATTGTTATCGTTGGTTTTTCCCGGTGCCAAGCATACCAGATTTCATCATGCTTTAGGAGCCATGCATCTGATGTTTACAGCCCTCGAAACTTTGAAGTTAAAAGGCGTTTCTATTTCCAAGGAAGAAGAAAAAGCGGCTTTGTTGGCGATTTTATTGCACGACGTTGGTCACGGACCATTTTCTCATGCATTAGAAAACAGATTAATGGACAATTGGCATCATGAAAAATTGTCCTTGTTGTTAATGACCAAACTAAACGAAGAATTTTCTGGTGAGTTGACTTTGGCGATCGAGATGTTTAAAGGACAATATTCGCGTAAGTTTTTCAACCAGTTGATTTCGTCGCAGTTAGATGTCGATCGATTAGATTATCTAAAGCGCGATAGCTTCTACACGGGCGTTTCCGAAGGTAATGTCAATACGCAACGTATCATTTCTATGCTTAATGTGTGGAACGACGAGTTGGTGGTTGACTCCAAAGGCATCTATTCTATCGAGAACTATTTAACGGCGAGGATGTTCATGTATTGGCAGGTTTATTACCACAAAACCTCGGCTTTGTCAGAACATCTTTTGGTGAAAATTTTAGGAAGAGCGAAGAAGTTAGTTTCAGAAGGAATGGCTTTGGACGCACCAAAATATTTAAAATATTTTTTAGAACATCAACATTTTGAAGAAGAGAACCAACTCAACTTACAGAACTTCACCATGTTGGATGATATGGATGTTTTCCAAGCGATCAAATCGTGGACAGAATCGGATGATTTTGTATTGTCTTATCTTTGTAAAGCCGTTATTTATCGACATTTTCCCAAAACCTTGTCGTCATCGCAACACTTTTCCGAAGATTTTATTCAGACCAAAATCCAAAGGACTAATCAACTTTTTGGTATTGATAACGCTAACGAATTGGTGGATCAAATCTCGAGAAGTCTTTTGCCTTATGATACCGAAAAGCAACCGATATATTTACTAGAAAAATCTGGCAAAAAAATCAAATTAGAAGATTCTGAAAACCAGATTCTATCGTCGTTTATCAATCAAGTCAATACAAAGTATATTCTGTCTTTTCCTCGGGAGATCATGTAGTATTTGGGCAATCCCTGGCGGATTTTTCCCAGCTTTTCCAATGCCTAATCCGCCACGTCGGGCTATCCGCTATATCTTTATCCTGGCTGCTCGGACGGCTGCGCTGCGCTACGCCGCCTCGCACCCATCCAAAGGATGCCGCTTCTATCCCTTTTGCAGAAATAATTAGAAAATTAAGTCACCAAAATTTAATCATATTTTAGTTTCATTAAAAATTAAGAAAAGGGAAGCTCTAGACTGGATTTTCTAGAAAATTAATCAAGAAAAAATGATCCTTCAAAAAAACAGAGAATTTTGTAGATTGAAAATGTTTGACAAAATTGTAAAAAGTTATCAAAAATGTAATGTGTAATTAAGAAATTGTTATCTTTGCACGATATGGAATTTACTGCAGAGCAAATTGCTAACTTTATAAATGGTAAAATCATCGGTGATAAAAATAAAGTTATTACTGGGGTTTCTCCTATAGAAAATGGCCAAAGTGGTCATTTATCATTTGTAGCACAAGAGCGTTTTTCACATTTCATAGACACTACAGACTGTTCTGTGCTTATCGTGTCACAAAATCTCTTGAAGGAAAACCAAACCTATTCACCAGTTATTATCGCTGTAGAAGATGCTTATCTTTCGTTTCAGATTTTGATGAATCTTTATAACGATCTCAAAAAGAAAAAGTCAGGCATCGAACAGCCGTCTAGCGTTAGCCATTCTGCGGTAATTGGCGAAGACGTGTATATCGGTGCATTTACTTACGTTTCGGATAAAGCGGTTATCGGCGACAATTGTCAAATCTATCCGCAAGTCTACATCGGGAAAGGTGTTAAAATTGGAAAAAATTGCAAAATTGATTCTGGTGCACGTATCTACGATGGTTGTGTTATTGGCGATAATTGTATCATCCATTCTAACACGGTTATTGGTGGCGATGGCTTCGGATTCCAACTAAGTCCGGAAGGATTCAAAAAAATTCCTCAGTTAGGAAATGTTATTTTGGAAGACGATGTTGAGATTGGTTCTAACTGTAGTATTGATCGTGCAACCATTGGTTCAACCGTAATTGGAAAAGGGACGAAAATCGATAATCTTATTCAGATTGCACATAATGTAAGAATCGGTCAGAATAATGTAATTGCTGCACAAGCTGGTATTGCGGGGTCAACAAAAATTGGAGACTGGAACCAAATCGGCGGTCAAGTGGGCATTATTGGACATATCGAAATTGGGAACCAAGTCAAAATCCAAGCCCAAAGTGGCGTTAATAGTAACGTGAAGGACAAAGAAATTCTTTATGGTTCGCCAGCTATTCCTGCGGGAGATTATCGTAGAAGTTATGTACATTTCAGAAACTTTGGCGATATCATAACGAGAATTAATAATTTAGAAAATAACAAAAAATAAAATTTGTTAAAAAAATATCTTTGCAATGAGTGATAAACAAAAAACTATACAAGAAGAAATACATCTATCAGGTATAGGACTGCACACAGGAAAAGAAGTGAATCTTACCATGAAACCAGCCAAAGAAAATACTGGTTTTGTTTTCATAAGAACAGATTTGGAAGGGCGCCCACAGGTGGAAGCGGATGTTAATTATGTAACAACGACAGAACGCGGAACGACTTTAGAAAAATTAGGCGTTAAAATCCACACTTGCGAGCATCTTTTGGCGGCGTTGGTTGGGATGGATCTTGACAATGTTATCTTAGAAATGGATAGCTCGGAGCCACCGATTCTAGATGGATCTTCTAAGTTTTTTGTTGAAGCTATCGAAAAAGTTGGTGTTGAGGAGCAGAAAGCAACAAGAGAATATCTTGTTATCAAAGAAGTGCTTAGTTATGTTGATCCTAGCACGGGGTCGGAGATTACAATTATTCCGTCGGAGAATTACGAAGTGACAACGATGGTAGATTTTGGGACTAAAGTTTTAGGTACTCAAAATGCAAGTCTAAAAAATCTTTCTGACTTTAAAGAAGAAATTGCTTCGGCAAGAACGTTTAGTTTTTTACATGAGCTAGAACAATTGTTAGATCATAACCTTATCAAAGGTGGAGACATCAGTAACGCAATTGTCTATGTTGATAAAGAATTAACCCCAGAAACAACAGAAAAACTGAAAGTAGCTTTTGGTAAAGAAGATGTTTCTATACGTCCAAACGGTATTTTGGATAACTTAACGCTTAACTATCCGAACGAAGCGGCACGTCACAAATTGCTTGACGTGATTGGCGACTTGGCTTTGGTTGGTGTTAAAATAAAAGGTCGTGTTATCGCTAACAAACCTGGACATTTTGTAAACACGCAGTTTGCGAAGAAACTTAACAGACAATGGAAACTTCAGAAGAAGAAAAATGTTCCAGATTTTGACTTAACAAAAGAACCAGTTTTCGATATTAATGGTATTATGAAGTTGATGCCGCATCGTCCACCATTCTTGTTGTTAGACAAGGTTTTAGAATTGTCAGATACGCACGTGGTTGGTCTTAAAAATGTAACCATGAACGAGCCTTTCTTCGTGGGACATTTTCCTAAAGAACCAGTTATGCCAGGCGTTTTGCAAGTAGAAGCTTTGGCGCAAGCCGGCGGTATTTTAGTCTTGGCTAGCGTACCAGATCCAGAAAACTATTCGACATATTTTATTAAAATTGATAAAGTTAAATTCAAAAGAAAAGTAGTGCCAGGCGACACACTTATCTTTAAAATTGAATTAATTGAACCAATAAGACGTGGTATTGTACATATGCAAGGTTACGGTTATGTTGGCGATTCTGTAGCATTAGAAGCAGAACTTATGGCACAAGTAGCAAGAAATAAAGTAGACTAAATGGTACATCAGTTAGCAGTCGTAGACAAGCGTGCCAAGATTGGCAAAAATGTAGTTGTGGAAGCTTTTACCACAATAAGTGGAGATGTAGAAATAGGAGAAGGAACGTGGATTGGTCCCAATGTAACGATTATGGATGGTACCAAAATCGGAAAAAATTGCAAAGTTTTTCCAGGTGCAGTTTTAGGTGGTATACCGCAGGATCTAAAGTTTGATGGTGAGGATACGTTTGTGTATATCGGCGACAACACAGTGATTCGCGAAGCTGTAACAGTTAACCGTGGCACCAAAGCTTTAGGTTATACCAAAATCGGAAACGATTGTTTGGTTATGGCAACAGCGCACGTCGCTCACGATTGCGTATTGGGTGATAATGTTATTATTGCTAATGCTTGCGGAATTGCAGGTCACGTAGAAATTGGTGATTACGTTGTGATGGGCGGATTGAGTGCCGTTCAGCAGTTTTGTAAAATCGGAAAACACGTGATGATTTCTGGAGGATCATTGATCAGAAAAGATATTCCACCTTATGTTAAAGTGGCTAGAGATCCAATTTCTTATGCTGGTATTAACTCGGTTGGACTTAGAAGACGTGGATTTAACAATGATAAAATTTTTGAAATACAGAAGATTTATCGTGCTATTTTTCAAATGAAAATGAATACCACACAAGCCATCGAATTCATCGAAAAAGAAATGCTACCAACAGTAGAAAGAGACGAGATTTTAACCTTTATCCAAAACTCACCGCGAGGTATTGTCAAAGGCTACGGCTCATCAAAAGATTAAATTTATAAATTATAAAATAAAGAATTAAATATTAATGGCAACAACAGCTGATATTAAAAAAGGTCTTTGTATTGAATACAGTAACGACATCTACAAAATCATCGATTTTCAACACGTTAAACCAGGTAAGGGTCCTGCTTTCGTAAGAACAAAATTGAAAAGTGTAACCAACGGGAAAGTTCTAGATAACACTTTTTCTGCAGGTCACAAAATCGATGAAGTTAAAGTAATTACTAGAAAATTTCAGTATTTATACGACGACGAAAATGGTTTCCACTTTATGAATAATGACGATTTCTCTCAACTTTATATCAATAAAGAAATGATTGAAAACGCTCAATTCATGAAAGCGGGAGAAGAGGTAACTATCCTTTTGAAAGAAGCTGATGAGACACCACTTTCTGCTGAGATCCCACCAACAGTATATTTGGATGTTGTTGAAGCTGATCCAGGTGTTAAAGGTAACACCGCAACTAACGCTCTTAAAAATGCAATTGTTGAGACAGGAGCAAGAGTTTTGGTTCCGTTGTTTATCGAAGCTGGAGATAAGATTAAAGTTAATACTGAAGACGGTTCTTATCTGGAAAGAGTAAAATAATTAATATGAGCGTTTTGATTTCCAAAGCGCTTTTTTTTGATAAATAGTTATTGTTATGACATTTAGCCAACCACAGACGCTTAAATCCATCGCTGATCTTATCCAATCAAAATATGTTGGTCCCGAAGATTTTCAAATTTTAGGAACTAACGAAATCCACCGTGTTAAAGCTGGAGAAATTGTATTTGTTAACCATCCTAAATATTATGATAAAGCTTTGAACTCCGATGCTACAATTATCTTGATTGATAAAGAAGTAGATTGTCCCGAAGGAAAAGCCTTGTTAATTTCGGAAGATCCGTTTAGAGATTTTAATAAAATAAATACACATTTTACGACAATTACTAACTTTTTTGGTGAACTTTCTAAACCAGAAATTGGTGAGAATTCTCAAATCCATCCCAGTGTAACTGTTGGTAATAATGTTAAAATCGGAAAAAATTGCATTATTTATCCTAATGTCGTTATCGGCGATGATACGATAATTGGTGATCATGTTATAATCCAAGCTAATACCGTTTTGGGCGGAAATGCATTTTATTACAGAAAGTTAAACGGCAGTTTTGATAGACTCATTTCTGTCGGGAATGTTGTTATCGAAAACAATGTTGAAATCGGTGTGGGATGTACAATTGACAGAGGAGTTACCGATATTACATTAATAGGTGAAGGCAGTGTTCTTGATAACCAAATCCAAATTGGACACGATACCGTAATTGGTAAACGTTGTCTAATCGCATCACAAACCGGAATTGCAGGATGTTGTATTATCGAAGATGATGTGACAATTTGGGGCCAAGTTGGTATGGCTTCAGGCCTTAGAATTGAGTCTGGGACAGTACTTCTTGCTAAGACTGGTGTCAACCGTGATTTGAAAAAAGGAACTTATTTTGGAGTTTTGGCAGACCCTTTCAGAGATTATCTTAAGAAAGAAGTGAAACTTAAAAAACTCTAACTTAATTCTGTGATAAAAAACAAAAATCAGTAGTCACTTTCCAAGAATATTGACTATTTTTGTGTTTTATCAATATTATTTAAAATTTAAAAAAATAGAAATAAAATGTCAGTATTAGTAAACAAGGATTCTAAAGTAATCGTACAAGGTTTTACAGGTAACGAAGGAACTTTCCACGCAGGTCAAATGATCGAATACGGAACAAACGTAGTAGGAGGTGTAACACCAGGAAAAGGTGGAACTGAGCACTTAGGAAAACCAGTATTCAACACAGTTGCAGATGCTGTTGCAAAAGCAGGAGCTAACGTAAGTATCATTTTTGTACCGCCAGCGTTCGCAGCTGATGCAATTATGGAAGCTGCAGATGCAGGTATCAAAGTTATCGTTTGTATTACAGAAGGTATCCCTGTAGAAGACATGGTAAAAGTTAAGAGCTACATCCAAGACAGAGATTGTCGATTAATTGGTCCTAACTGTCCAGGTATCATTACTTCTGATGAAGCTAAAATTGGTATTATGCCAGGTTTCGTTTTCAAAAAAGGTAAAGTAGGTATCGTTTCAAAATCTGGTACTTTAACTTACGAAGCTGCTGACCAAGTTGTAAAAGCTGGTTACGGTGTATCTACTGCAATCGGTATTGGTGGTGACCCTATTATTGGTACTACAACTAAAGAGGCTTTAGAATTATTCATCAACGATCCAGAAACTGAAGCTGTTGTTATGATTGGTGAGATTGGTGGTTCATTAGAAGCTGAAGCTGCAAGATGGTACAGAGATAGCGGTTCAAAAAAACCAGTTGTTGGTTTTATCGCTGGACAAACTGCGCCTAAAGGTAGAACAATGGGACACGCTGGTGCTATTGTTGGTGGAGCAGAAGATACTGCGCAAGCTAAAATGGCAATTATGAGCGAATGTGGTATCAACGTTGTTGATTCTCCAGCTGAGATTGGTGCTACTGTAGCTAAAGTTTTAGGATAAGACTTTCGAAAAAATAACACTCTCTGATGAAAAAAATATTAATAGGAACTGCTTTGTCATTGGCAGCAATAATGCAAGCACAGATTGACTTTAGTGCAACTAGATTTGGCTTAACAGCAGGAGGTACTTATTCCAGAATCCAGAACGCTCATAACCCATCGGGTCCTAGATATTCTGTAATGGCAGGTGCTTTAGCTTTAACACCAATTGGATCTGATGATCAGTTTTACATTCAGACCGAAGTATTATACTTTGGTGCAGGTGAGACAGGGGACAAGAGTGTTGAGGACAAAAAAGGATGGCCTCATGCAGTATATGCTAATAATTATCTGAGTATTCCTATTAGTTTTAAAACATATTTCTCTGAAAATGAAAGTGAGTTTTTTGCCTTAGCAGGACCAAGATTTGATTTTATGATTAGTCAAAATGATAAAAATCCGCCTCCAGGTAAAGAATATTATTCGGCAGATAGCTATGGTAAAGCTGCAAAGTTTAACTTGGGTGTTGGCGCTGGTGTTGGTTACAGTTATAAGCGTCAGTGGGAGATTACGGCACGTTATGATATCCATCTTATGAATGTCTACCCACATCTTAAAGATTCTGTTATCGAACAAGGTACAAAAGATCCAAGTGTCTATAGCAAGAAAAGTGAACATATCATCAATGTAGGTATTTCCTATATTTTTCAGTAAGTTATTTTTTCTTAAATAAATAAAAAATCCCGCGAAACGAAGTTTCGCGGGATTTTGTTTTAATAATAATTCTTGGAGATCTTATTTATAATCTTCAATCGCTTTATTAATAGCGTCAATTTGTTCATGAAGACTTTGACTGTGAGGATTTTGTTTTAGAAGTTGCATCTTCTTATTTAAGCCTTCTTTCATGATTTGCACCAACATCATTTTCGCCTGCGGATTTGCAGAAATTTCACTTTTTGCTTGTCCCATAACTTTGGTCATTGCTTTTGTCGCTTTTACATTATCGGAGGTCATAACCCAGTTAAAACCTTCTTCTGCAACGGCACCAAGCTCTGCATCTTGGAATTTAATAAAAGGGTAAAATAAAACTTGCCCACCAATGTTCTCCATTTGCGACTCAATTTTATTTTTAACGATAATCGGCATCAATTTGTTGATTAAATCTTCCGAAGCATTTGCTAAATCAATAGTTTGCATTAATGCAACGGTTTTCTGAGGTTCGATATCTGCTAAAGCTGCGATAGAGTTTCCTTTAACTGAGTTGGAAACCGCAGAAATTCCTTTTCCATAAATACTAACGTACTTTTTATCTTTCGTTTTAGAAAGTGCCGAAATTGCCGCGGCTTGTGCTAATGTTTTTGAATCGTTTTGAGCAATATTTTCAACATCTTTTAGAAGTAGTTTAGCCTGATCGGTTTTTGATAAGTCAATCGCTGAAAGTGCTAAAATTCTGATTCTGTGTGATGAATCTTTAAGCGCTGCGGAAAGAATTTTTAAAACAGACGCGTTTTTATCAATATTCTCTTTTGCATATTCTACAGCAAGATATCTGCTTTTAAATTCTTTCGCTTTCGTATATTGAACAAAATACTGATCCGCGGTTTTATTATCACTTATTTCGGATAAAAGAACTTGATCTGCGTTAACATTCACTAAGGTGGGTTGTTGAGAAAAATTGAAGGTAAAACTTTGACTAGCTTTCGCATCTGCCCAGACATTATAGCGTTTTGGAATTCCATTTTCATAAACATCAATCGACAACGGGAATTGAAAATAAGCACCAGTTTGCGTTTGCGTAACGGCAACATTGACTTGCTTTTTTATAGGTTCGTACGTGTAATTGATACTAAGTTTTGGATGTCCCGCACCATAATACCATTGGTTGAAAAACCAGTTAAGATCTTTCCCAGAGACTTTTTCTAGAGATAAACGTAGTTGTTGTGCTTCAGCATTTCCGTATTCATAGGTTTTAAGATAATCGTTTAATCCTGCAAAAAAAGCATCGTCGCCTAAGTAATTTCTTAACATGTGAAGAATGCCACCACCTTTGTTGTAAGTCACCGAATCAAAAACATCTTCTCGCGAATCATAATCGAATCTAACCAAGTTTTTGGAAAAATTAGCAGGATTCATTTTATAAGCTCTCAGCGATTTTATCAATTTGTAATCGGCTTCATCTTTTCCGTATTTATGCTCGTTCCAAAGATATTCGGAATAGTCAGCAAAACTTTCGTTAACCGTCAAATTGCTCCAACTTTCGGCAGTTACCAAATCGCCAAACCAATGGTGAAACAGTTCGTGCGCAATGGTATCTTCCCAACGGTTTTCGTCAATTAGGTCGCCAGGTTTTTGTTGAGAAGCTTCGCCATGCAGAGTCGCCGTCGTGTTTTCCATGGCACCAGAAACATAGTCGCGACCAGCCATTTGATCATATTTTGACCAAGGATATGGATAATTTAGTTTGTTCGAAAAAAACTCCATCATTTCTGGTGTGTTTCCAAAAATTTGTTTTGCATAAGGCTCATATTCTTTTTCTACGTAATAGTTTACAGGAATATTTTTCCATTTATCTTTAATAACTGCAAAATCACCAACGCCCATAAAGAAGAGGTAAGGCGAATGTTTTTTGTCCATGACCCAGTAATCGGTGCGCTGACCATTGGCTTCTTTTGTCGAACTTTTCAAAAGTCCGTTCGATAACGTAACGTATTTATCAGGAACAGTCATGTAGATTTCCTGCGTTGTTTTTTGGTTGGTTTTATCAATCGTTGGGAACCAAGCCGAAGACGATTCGGTTTCGCCTTGTGTCCAGATTTGCGTTGGTTTGTCAGGATCTTTTCCTTGCGCGTTGATGAAGTACAAACCTTTGGCATCGTTAATCGCGGCACTTCCTTTTTGTGTTACTTCGTTAGGACGCGCTGTATATTTGATGTAGACCGTATAATCTTGATTTTTTTGATAAGTTTTGTCAAGATTTATTTTTAAAATATCGTTTTTGTAATCGTATTTAAGCGCTTGCTTTGTTCCGTTTTTATCCAAAGCCACTTCGTGTATCAACATGGCCTTTGCATTAAGAACCAAAGAATCTGTCGGCGTAAAGTAAGGTGATGCCGTTAACCATTCTTCACCATAAAGTTGTTCTTTTTCGTAGTCGAAACTAACCTTTAATTTGGTGTGTTTTAATTCTGTCATTTTGGTATGTGTCGCACGATAAACTTTTTCTCTTCCCGAATAATCGGTTTGCGCAAAAGCTAAATTAGAATTAAATAAAGCGCCTAACAATAATGAAGATATGACGATTTTTTTCATAAGAGTTCTATTATTTAATAACATCTAAAGTCGATGTTTTAATATTTTTAGTGATAATATTAGCAAAGATAATATTTGGGATCCAACATAACCACGCAACCATGTGATAAGCGATAATAAAATTTTGTAAAATCCTTTGTAGTATCGGTAAATAACTTCTTAATATCACCGCAGAAAAGCAGGCATCATAAATGTAAATCATCATTTTTTGATGCATTGTGAAGTCTTTTTTTTGATGGAAGTAAATGCTAAAAATGTTGTTAAAAACCAAATGAAGCCTACAGAAACAAATCCCATTGCAGTACTAATTCCGAAAGTAGCTTTAGTCGCAATTCTGATCCCTGTCAGCGAGCTTAAGAATAATAAAATGATATAAAGTTTACCTAGTTTTCGACGTGGCTTAAGATTAATATTTCTCCATTTTGGGATAAACTGTGTCCAGCCAATTAATAATGAAAGTCCTCCAAAGATGATGTGCGTGTAGAAACCAATAGTCCAAAATAGATTTTGTAAAACATCTTTTGGTTTGAAATGTAAGAATCCAAGACTTCGATCTACGAAAAAGTAAATAAAAGGATAAAGTCCGATTAACACACAAAAAACAGCAAGAATGATGAAGAGTGTTTTTTTCATTCTTTATTGATTTTTTTAATAAGTGATCAAAGATGATTAATTGTTACAAAATAGGATTACAAAAAAATGTTATACCCGTCGATATATGCGTCTATTAAATGTGTAGGTTCCTTAGTTGCACCAATCGCATGTTCCCCTATTTTATTGAATGAATGTGATATTATTTTTTATTAAATTTACAAAAAGCCCACGGGCTAATGCGTGGGCTAGTAAGGATTTATTTTAGATATTTTACAATTTAAATCGCGACAGGCGCTTTTATTCCTGGATGCGGATCGTAATTTTCTAAGGTGAAATCTTCAAAATCAAAATCAAAAATATTTTTGATGTTTGGGTTTAGTTTCATTGTTGGAAGCGCTTTTGGCTCGCGTGCCAATTGTCGGTCAACTTGTTCGAAATGGTTATTGTAGATGTGGACATCACCGAAACTATGTACATAATCGCCAACTTGGAGGTCACAAACTTGTGCTACCATCATCAATAACAATGCATAGCTCGCAATATTAAAAGGTACGCCTAGAAAGACATCAGCACTTCTTTGATAAAGTTGAAGTGACAATTTCCCGTCTGCCACATAAAATTGAAACATCGCGTGACAAGGTGCTAAAGCCATGTTTGGGATTTCGGTAACATTCCAAGCGGACACGATAAGTCGGCGCGAATCTGGATTTTTTTTGATTTGGTCAATTACTTCAGTTATTTGGTCAACGATTTTTCCGTTGGCACCTTCCCAACTTCTCCATTGCGCACCATAGACAGGACCAAGATTTCCGTTTTCATCTGCCCATTCGTCCCAAATAGAAACGCCATTATCCTTTAAATATTTAATATTAGTGTCACCTTTTAAAAACCAAAGCAACTCATAAATTATCGATTTAAGATGTACTTTTTTTGTCGTAACCATCGGAAAACCTTTTGACAAATCATAACGCAATTGATAGCCAAAAACGCTTCTAGTACCCGTTCCGGTGCGATCGGTTTTGTCAGTTCCGTTATCTTTGATATGTTTTAGGAGGTCCAGATAGTTTTGCATGAGCGTTTAATTTTATATTTAAAACAGAACAATATTTTCAGTTTTTTAAGTATTGGAGTTCAAATTTAATAAAAAAAGAAATGACGAAAAATTGATTTAGGACACCAAATTTAACCCTAATGTTTTTGCTTCTTTGATAACAAAATGACGCGCTTCTTCTTTATCGTTGCTAATAATACCTTCCAAAATGGCTTCTTTAACTTTTTCTTTCAGAATACCAATTTCGCGACCAGGTTTTAGGTTGAACATTTCCATAATTTCTTCTCCCGAAATAGGTGGCTGAAAGTTTCGGATATGGTCTTTTTCTTCGACTTCTTTTATTTTTTCGGCAACATATTCAAAGTTCTTTTTAAAACGTGTTTGCTTGGCATAACTTTTAGTTGTAATGTCAGATTTGCAAAGAATAATTAAGTCTTCTAAATCTTCGCCCGCATCAAACAAAAGACGTCGTAGCGCAGAATCCGAAGCATTGTCCGTTACCAAAGCAATGGGACGTGCATGCATTCTGACCAATTTTTCAACATATTTTAAATCTTGATTTAAAGGAAGTTTAAGACGTTTAAAAATATGCTTTACGATTTTTGAACCCAGAAACTCGTGTCCATGAAAAGTCCAACCCGTTCCTTCAACAAATTTTTTGGTTGGCGCTTTTCCAATGTCATGGAGTAGCGCGGTCCAACGCAGCCATAACTTATCGGTGTTTTCAGAAATATTATCGACAACCTCTAAAGTGTGATAAAAATTGTCTTTGTGCGTTTGTCCATCGACATCTTCAATACCTTTTAATACTGTTAATTCTGGCAAGATAATTTGAAGAAGTCCAGTTTCTTCCAACAGTTTTAATCCAACAGAAGGCTTTTGGGAAAGCATAATTTTATTGAATTCTACCATAATGCGTTCCATGGAAACGATGTGGATTCTCTCAACTTCAGTTTTTATAGCTTCCAGAGATTTTTCTTCGATGTTAAATCCAAGTGTTGACGCAAAACGAATAGCGCGCATCATACGAAGCGGATCATCCGAATAAGTCTGCAAAGGCTCTAGCGGGGTGCGAAGGATTTTTTGTTCTAAATCTTGTAGTCCATTGAAAGGGTCAATTAATTCGCCAAAATTATCTTTGTTAAGCGAAATCGCCATTGCATTAATGGTGAAATCTCTACGTTTTTGATCGTCTTCCAAAGTTCCGATTTCTACAAAAGGTTTGCGACTGTCTTCGCTATAGCTTTCCTTTCGTGCGCCAACAAATTCTAGTTCTAGGTCGTTGTGGCGAAACATTGCAGTGCCATAAGTTTTGAAAACAGCAACTTTTAGCTTAGGATTAATTTCTTTCGCGATGCTTTCTGCGAGCTGTATCCCCGAAGATTCTGTAACGAAATCGATGTCGGTCGGCGCCTTGCGTTTCATTAACAAATCTCGAACATAACCACCAACTATATAGACAGATTGATTGTTGCGATGGGCAACTTCCGAAATAATTTTGAATAGTTTTAAATTTTTGTTCTGAGTTAAGTTAACGTTCATAAGGCTTTCCGCAAATATTTGCTTGCAAAGATAAGGCTTTCCGTAATTATGATTGGTCATTTTTTGAGTAAGAAAAAGTCATGTTGTCAGATAATTTTTGCGGAAGTTGACAATGATGTCAAATTGCTATAACTTATTAGTATGATAGATGTTAACGATGGCAGATTTTCTTAATTGGTACAGATATGGTGATTATCTTCTCGAATAAAAGCTAACGAATCAAAGTTTATTGGGTAGTAAAAAGTAGTAGTTTTTTTCATAGTTTATTTTTTCTTCAGGCGATACCGTAGGTGTCGCCTGAAGTTTTTTGTATCAATTTTTAATAAAATCAAGAATTGATACAAAATATTGAATAGTAGTCAAGGAGAAGTATAAAAATAAAAAAGACAGACTATAGCTAGTCTGACTTTTAAGTGTTTTATAGATAAATGTGACTATGACAATGACCAATCTTTGGACTGTATTTCGATCATCAGCATATCGCAACTGTTAAAATTGGAGGTTTTGTATTTGCATCAAATAAAAAATTTTATTTGAACTTCAATGCTTAAAATTAAATTACTCTCTCAAGACTTTAATTTGTCCGTTTTTCCAAATCTTAATGACTGAAGAACCAGAATACTTAGAGATTTTTTCGCGGTTTTCTTCGACCGCATAATCTACAGCATCAATTATTTCTTGAGAAATATCTGAGAATGTAAGAGGGCTTTTGTCACCGCTTATATTTGCTGAAGTTGAGACGATGGGTTTATTAAGTTTAGAAATTAATTTTTTACAAAAATCATCTTTTACCAAACGTATGCCAATGGATCCGTCTGCAGCCAAAGCTTCTTTTGGAAGACCTTTTGCCGATTCGTAGACAATAGTAACTGGTTTTTCGGAGAGGTCGATAATTTCCCAAGCCATCTCGGGAACATCCACCAAATCTTGTAGGCGTTTTTCGTTTTCGACCAAAATAATCATGGATTTATTCGCATCGCGATGTTTGATGTCGAACACTTTTTTTATGGCTTGAGGATTAGTTGCGTCGCACCCAATGCCCCAGATTGTGTCCGTTGGATAAAGAATTGTGCCTCCATTTTGTAAAGATTCGATTGCTTTTTCTATGCTCATGATTTAAAATGAATTAATCTGTAATGTTACAAAAGCTTAAAATTATAAACTGTTGAACAATAGGCTTTTTATTAAAATTGTATTTTCTAAGATTGGTTTTTGATACTGCAAATTTAACTATAAATGAACGGAAGTTTATGCGAAATTCAGATGTTAAAATTAATTTAACATAAAGTGTAATTTCTTAATATTTTTTTAAAATTTAATTAAATATTTCAATACTATTTCTCCTGCGATACTTCAGTTCCTTTGTCAGCGAAGAAAAAAAGTAAGTAAGTAAAAATGAAAATCAACAAACTAAGCATCGGCGTATTATTCTTATTAGGAAGTACTACAATGCTATTAGCTCAACAAAAAAGCGACACTGTTAAATCTACAAAAAATATCGAAGGTGTCATCATCCAAGGTAGTACCAAAAAAGGAAAAGAGTCTAACCTTATCAATTTACAAAGAAAATCTGTTGAAGTTATAGAACGAGTTGGTTCTGTACAATTAGAAAAACAAGGTGTTGGCGACGTAGCTACAGCTGTTACTAAGGCTACAGGTACGCAAAAGCAGGAGGGAAGCGGGCAGATCTTTGTTCGTGGATTAGGAGATCGTTATAATGGTACAACGCTTAATGGTCTTGAAATTCCTTCAGATAATCCAGAATTTAAGAATATTAATTTGGAGATTTTCAAGACTTCCATGATTGAATATCTTTCTTTGGATAAAGTGTATAACCCTAGATTTTCTGGTGATTTTGGCGGTGCTAATATTGATATTGTTTCTAAAACGCACGTTGGAAAACCATATTTTAAAGTTGGCTTAGGAAGTTCTATCAATCTTCAGACATTTGATAAAGCCAATTTTAAGATGCAAGATGGTGGACCAGGTTTTTTTGGTTTTAATGAGGCAACTTATAGAACAGGAAGTCCTTATGATAAATATCCTTTCACCACGAAATGGAATTTTAAAAATGCTCAGAATCCTTTTAATACCAGTATGGATTTTGAAGGAGGTGCTAGACTAGGGAAGTTTATGTTGTTTGGATATGCAGGATTTGATAATTCTTATGAGTACAGCACCGGAAAAGAAGGTTTCTACTTTGCAAACGGTGACGCTAACAAAGATTATAACGTTGAAAAGTCAGATTATAAAACAAACACAACAGCGTTATTGAATGTTGATTATAAAATTAACGCGAATAATAAATTAAAACTTACGACTAACTACATACACTCATCTCAGCAAGAAGCAAAAATCTATAAAGGTTATTCTTACGACGTTGATAGAAATGTAATTATTAATAGAGGTGATAACAAGCTAACCGACACTTGGATTAATCAACTTTTCGGAAATCATAACATCAGTGATAGTTGGACTTTAGATTGGGCTTTAGCATTTAACCTAATGAATAGCAAAAGACCAGATCGTATGCAGAATACCATTAATGCAGAGACTAACGAATTATTGGCAAGTAGTGCAATTAGTAATCACAGATATTTTGATGAGTTAAAAGATAAAACCTATCTAGGACATCTTTATTTAACTAAAAAGTTTAACCAAAATTATAAGTTGGTTGTTGGTTATGACGGGTCATACAAGGATAGACAGTTTAACCAAACAACTTTGGGGATGAACTTTACAACCTCTCTACCTGTTAATTATCAAGATATTGATGCCTTTATTAATGCTTATAACAATAGTTTTTTTATTTATAATATTCAAAAAAGTAATTATTCTATCAAAAGAAATATCCAGTCTGGTTTTGCAAACTTTGATATGAATCTTTCAGATAAATTTACTTTGCAAATCGGTGGTAGATTCGACTATATTGATTTTGATATGGCTTGGAAAGACATCTTAGATGATAGTACAAGAAAAAAACAATACAATAAGTTTTTACCAGCTCTTAATGCTAAATATAGCATAAATGATCGACAAAATTTGAGATTCTCGGCTTCTAAAACCTATACGTTACCTCAACCAAAAGAGTTGATACCGATTGCTTATTATGATGTAACTGCTAACGTATATGGTAATCCATATTTGTATCCTTCTGATAATTATAATGCGGATCTTAAATGGGAATTTTTCCCGAAAACTGGAGAGATCATCTCCTTGACAGCTTTTGGTAAATACATCCAAAATCCAATTGGTAGAAGCACATATTCTTCTGCTTCTCCAAGTGATATGACGTTTTTCAATATTGCAAATTGGGGTTATATCTATGGTGCTGAAGCAGAAATTAGAAAAGATATCTTTAGTTGGGACAAGTCAAAAATTTATGCCTTTGTCAACGGAACATTTATGCAGTCGAAACAAGAGCTAAAAAATGAAACCGAACTGGCTAAAGAAAATAACGGAAAAACGGCACAGTTCAGCAAATTAGAAAATGATGTGCAAGGTGTTGCAAAATTCTTAGCGAATGCTAATGTGGGGTATAATTATAAGTGGGGCGGTGATAATACCGTTGATCTAGTTGTTTCTTACTCTCGCGTTGGTAAAAATCTTTACTCTATAGGGACTAATAAGGTTGGAGACTTCTATGAGCTTGCAAAAGATATTTTAGATGTTAATATCAATTTTTCACTAAAACAAATAGGAATCGGGATTAGTGGAAAGAATTTACTAAATCCGCATTCTAAAATTGAGCAGATTAATGATTCAGGAACTTTCATCCATAAAGATTATACAAGAGGTCGTCAAGTTGGCCTTAGTTTAACATACAAATTTTCAAAATAATTAAAAGTAAATATTTAAAATTTAAGTAAAATGAAAAAAACATTTTTAAAAGCTATTCTTGGTTTATCATTAGTAGCATCTACAGCATCTTTGGTTGTATCTTGTAGCGATAGTAATGATGATCCTCAACTAGTTGATAACTCTGGTATCGATGCAAATAACTTTAAAGGTGATATTACAAAAAATGTAACATTAGATCCAGCTAAAGTATATACTATTACAGGTAAAGTAGCTGTTAAAGCGGGAGCTTCTCTAACAATCCCAGAAGGTACACAGATTAAAGTAGCTGAAGGAGCTAATTATCTAATCGTAGAAAGAGGTGGTAAGATTTTTATCAACGGTTCTGCTGCTAAGCCAGTTGTATTCGAAGGTACAGCGCATAAGCAAGGACATTGGGGAGGTATCGTAGTTTTAGGTAATGCACCTTCTAACAGAAGTGCTGCCGGAACTTCAACTTCAGAATTAGGAGATTTAACATACGGAGGTACAGATAAAGCTGATAACTCAGGTGTTATTAAGTATGTCGTTATTAAAGATTCAGGTTATAAATACAACCCAGAGAAAGAATTTAACGGTCTTTCATTATTTGGTGTTGGTAGCGGAACAACAGTTTCTTACGTATATGTAACGAATGGTGCTGATGACGGTATCGAAATGTTTGGTGGTAACGTTAATGTTGATCACGTTGTAGTAACAGGAGTTGGAGACGATTCTTTTGACTGGACAGAAAGCTGGAGTGGTACAGTAGATTTCCTTTATGCTGCAAGAATGAAAGCATTTAAGGGTGCTGTTGAACCTGGTAACAGAGGTATCGAGGCAGATAGTCAAGATACAGATCCTAACACAACTAATGGTGCTAATGGTGGTGCATCTAACCCAACAGTTAAAAATGCTACTTTCATCGGAAATACTGCAGGTGCAGAATCTCAAGGGATGAAAATCAGAGCTGGCTCTCAAGGTAATTTTGATAATATCGTTATCGCAAACTTCCAAACAGGTTTAGATTTCGAAACAGATAGAACTTTTACTTGGTTCAATAGCGGTACAAAAATTAACAATATACGTTTTGTAAACGTTGGTACAGAATGGAAAGCTAAAGCAACAACTGCTAACCCAAATCCAGATTTATCTAAAGCTTTCGTAAAAAATGCTGATGCTAAAGGTGCTGGTAACGGTACTGCATTGCCAGATTGGGCAAAAGGATGGACAGGACTTACTAGCTTTGACGTAGCTGATGCTGGTAACTAATCCAACCTATTTTAGAAATTAAACATAAAAGCTTTTTTTTCTTCATATTACTTTAAAAATGATCCCGAATCGATTATCGATTCGGGATTTTATTTTATTAATTAATCTCAGTTCGGATTAAAGCACTTTTCTTTATGTTTGTCGTCACTTCGAGTAAAAATTATGTACCGAGAAGTTTTAATGATAAAAAAACTTGTGTTTGATACGATTTTCATCGAAAATCACGCAACCAGACGTCTATTAAACACTTGGCTAAAAACCAACTACTAAATACTTATTTCAAAGCTTGTTCAAGATCAGCGATAAGGTCCTCGATATCTTCGATACCAGCACTTAATCTTACCAAATCATCTGTGATACCAAGTTCTGCACGTTTCTCAGCTGGGATAGAGGCGTGCGTCATTAACGCAGGATGGTTTGCAAGAGATTCTACACCGCCCAGAGATTCAGCTAGTGTAAAGACTTTTAGATTTTCTAAAAACTTAACAGCATCTTCTTTTTTCCCTGATTTAAAAGTGAAAGAAACCATACCTCCAAATTCTGCCATTTGTTTTTTAGCCAATTCGTATTGTGGATGATTTTTTGATCCAGGATAGAATACTTTATCAATCGCAGGATGATTTTCTAAAAATTCAGCTACTTTAACACCATTTTCGCTGTGACGTTGCATTCTAAGTGATAATGTTTTAATACCTCTTAATACCAAATAAGAATCGTGAGGACCCAAAATTCCGCCGCTTGCAAATTGGATAAAGTGTAGTTGCTCGCCCAACTCAGGAGTTTTTGCAACCAAAGCACCAGCAACAACGTCAGAGTGTCCTCCTAGATATTTAGTCGCAGAATGCATCACGATGTCAGCGCCAAGGTCAATTGGTCTTTGGATGTAAGGTGTCGCAAAGGTATTGTCAACAGCTACCAAAATGTTTTTTCCTTTTACTAAATCGGTTACCGCTTTTATATCCACCAATTTCATCAAAGGATTGGTTGGCGTTTCTAGCCAAATCAATTTTGTTTTGTCTGTTATAACATCTTTAATTGTGTCAACCTGGTCAAAGTTTACAAAACTGAATTTAATTTGATATTTGTCAAATAATCTTGTGAACATTCTATACGTTCCACCATAAAGATCGTCAACAGCAATCACTTCGTCACCAGGACTTAATAATTTCAGAACACAATCAATCGCCGCCAATCCTGATCCGAAAGCCAAACCTCTCGCACCATTTTCGATAGAAGCTAAAGCATCTTCCAAAGCTTGACGTGTTGGGTTTGCGCCTCTAGAATACTCGTAGCCAGCTTTTAGTTGACCTGGACTTTCTTGTGCAAATGTTGATGTTAAAAATACAGGTACGTTAACCGATCCTGTGTGTGGCTCGTGTTGTTGACCACCGTGTATAACTTTTGTATTGAATTTCATAACACTATTTTTAATTTTGAATATTCGTTTTTAATAATACGCTGTTTGTCTTTCATAGCCAAGCGTCTTCTGGATACCAGAGATTCTGCATCGTTGAAATGACAATTGTTATTATAAACTAGAATTGTAATAAAGCGGACAATCATTTTTTAATCAATCTAAAAATTAGTAATGTTATCGCTTAAGTATTTTTGCTGGATTTCTAACCTATTACATTTTAATAGCCGATTTCACTGCAAATTCTTCTGCTACTTCACCTAGCCATTCTGCCACGTCATCTTCGCCAGTTGCACGTTGATAAGTGTGACCTAACGATACTAGAATTTGGTGAAAAAACTGCTTCATGTGATCCACTTGCATATCCTTTGTCCAAAGATCGATACGTAATGCTTCCTTTGCATTGTCATCCCAAACCGAAATCATCGTTGCTTTAGTTTCTTGCGCATTAACGCCACCATCTTCAGCATTCCAAGTCATTTTTTCGGGAACATGGTTTTCATCAAGTTCCACATTTATAGTTATTTGGGTCTTTCTCATTGTATATAATTATTTAATTTCTTTTGGTTTGTAGCCGGATCCGTTAAAGATATCGGTGGCGTTTTTGTTTAAAAATTCAGGGATTTTGACATTTGGATTTTTGGCTAAATATTCTCTACAGATTTGCCATCCTGTCCACACACCAACTTGCGGCGAGCTTTCGTTATCGATTTCGGTATAGAATTTAGAAAAGGGTCCCGGTTGGATAAACCGTCCCGCTAATTCGGGATCAGATTTAAAGAGATAATCGTTTTCTACAAAGTAATTCCAAATGTTAAATTCGTTGGCAATGTTCCATTCTTCCTGTTCTTTCGTATAATTTATTTTTAAAAAATCAGGGGTCTCAGGTAAAAAAATATCTTGTAAAATCTGGATTTTCCCGTTGTATACCAACTCATCAATAAATTTTGATTCCGTAGGTTTTCTGGGCACCATTTGTTCTGCAAAAGACATCGACACTTTTGGGACGATGTTACTAGGATTCATCGATTTTTGAATATACTTATCGATACCGCTGTAAGCTTTGTTATCCACTCCCATAAAAGCCGAAACGTCTATGAATAGATAGTTTTCTTCGGGTTTGTAAAAAATAGGAGCCAAGATACTTTCGTAATAAACTGCAGTTGAGTACAAAAAAACTTTTGGCGCTTTAAAGCTCGGGAAATACGTCTTAATATGTGAGAAAAGTGCCGCTAAATCTTTATTAAGTTTAACCTTATCAATTTTCGAAATGGCCTCTTTATAGATTTTTATTTCCTCAGGATCCTTTCTGCGTTCCACGAACACATCGTCAGGAACCGTCCCTTGGAACCATGGGAAGTCTTTCTTAAAATCTTCCATACTCACGTTCGGGTTGTATAACTTTTCAGAGATGTCCACCAAATCAATTTTCTGAATCGGGTTTTTAACTTCCTGTTCCCATTGAGGTTTTTCAGCCTCTTTTTTACAAGAGTTAAGGCTATACAGACATGTGATTATCGATAGACTTACTATAAGTTTTTTCATTTTTTAGATACTTTTGTAAACTTTCTTTTAAAAATCAAATTTTCTCTAAAGTAGGCTAGAAAATAATCTTTAATTTTACTCAAGAATTTGAAACTACAAAAATAAGAATTTTAATGTTGCTCAACACCTTCGAAACCGAAAGATTAATTTTAAGACCTTTAGAGATGCAAGATGCTGATAGGCTGTATCTTTTGGATAGCAATCCAGAAGTTATGAAGTACATCGGGATGCCAGCTTTAACCGCTCAAGAAGAATCTTTGAAAGTTATAGAGATGATTCGTGATCAATATGCGCGTTTTGGCATTGGCAGATTTGCTGTTGTTGAAAAAGATACAGGATTGTTAGTCGGCTGGAGTGGCCTCAAATTCAACGACTCTCAAATTAACGGTTTCAAAGATTTTTACGAATTAGGTTATCGTTTTCTTCCCGAAGTTTGGGGCAAAGCTTACGCTTCCGAAACAGGAAAAGCTTTTGTCGATAAATTTTTTGATGAGATGAAACTTAAAAAACTTTATGCCTACGCACATTGCGAAAATGGCGCTTCCAATCGTGTTCTTACTAAATTAGGTTTTACTAAAACGGCAACTTTTACAGAACCGGAGGGCGATTGTTTTTGGTATGAATTGACCTCTAAACCGAATTAAATTTTTAAAAAAATAAATAAACTAAGTAAAATGCAATCCGAAAAAATAATTAATCATATTGTTAACTGGCTTAAAGATTACGCACAAAATTCTGGGATGAAGGGCTTTGTAGTTGGCGTTTCTGGCGGTATAGATTCTGCCGTTGTGTCGATGTTGGCCGCAAAAACAGGTCTTAAAGTTTTATTGTTAGAGATGCCAATCCGTCAAAAGGAGGATCAAGTCAATCGAGCGCAAGATCATATCGAAGATTTAAAATCAAAATTTCCCAATGTTGAAGGTTTTCGCGTGGATTTGACACCGACATTTGATACGTTTCAAAAAACTGTTGATGTTAAAGACCAAGATTTTCCCGCAGAGCAATTGGCGTTAGCCAATTCTCGTTCGCGACTTAGGATGTTGACTTTGTATTATTATGGACAAATTCATGGACTATTGGTAACAGGAACGGGGAACAAAGTGGAAGATTTTGGTGTCGGATTTTTTACAAAATATGGCGATGGCGGCGTGGATATTTCGCCAATAGCTGACTTATACAAAACACAAATCTATGAGCTCGCAAGACATCTTGATATTATCGAAAGTATCCAAAAAGCGATACCAACAGACGGTCTTTGGGATGTTGAAAGAACTGACGAACAGCAGATTGGTGCAACTTATCCAGAGCTAGAGTGGGCGATGGAGCAAGATCAAAGTTTAACACCTGATTATTTTGAAGGACGACAACGTGAAGTTTTCGAAAAGTATCAAAAAATGCATCGTGCGACCTTGCATAAGATTAATCCAATTCCTGTTTGTGATATTCCAGAGGACTATAAATCTTAATTTTTTTTAATGAATCCAAAACTTAAAACATTTTTATTCTTCTTTTTTGGCGCCTTGGCTGGGATTGCGGTGATGTATGTCATTAATCCTCCAAAATCTGATAATGCTGTAGACACAGAAATTACGACAAAGGATAATCGTCAAAATTCAGATTTTAATCAAGAAGAAAAATCAAAAAAAGGAACTGAAAACAATAACAAAAAGTCTTCTAATAATTATAGCGGACAATCAATTGATGAGCTGACAAAACAATCGGTTGTTGTAGCTTATCTTAAAACGCATCAAAAACTTCCTGATTATTACATCACCAAAAAAGCAGCGAAATCTTCGGGGTGGGAGGCTAGCAAAGGAAATCTTTGTGATGTTTTGCCAGGACGAGCTATTGGCGGAGACAAATTTACAAACCGTGAAAAAAATCTGCCAACGCAAAAAGGACGTAACTATTACGAAGCAGATCTTAACTACAATTGTGGACGCCGAAATGCTGACAGAGTTGTTTTTAGCAACGATGGATTAATCTTCGTAACAACCGATCATTACAAAACTTTTCAAGAACAATAATGCGATGGTTAATTGTCGTGTTGGTTTTATTTTCTTGCCAAAAAGAGAAAGAAGTTGCAAAACTTGCCAAGAAAGAAGTTGCAATTTTAATTCAATCATTGGTAGGAATTTAAAAACAAAACATTGGAAATTTTAATACTATGGAAAAAACAATATATATCGACTTTGTAGATTTGGGGGACTACGAAGATTTTTATGCTCAATTAAAAACTAAATTAACACTTCCAGATTATTTTGGAGATAATCTAGATGCTCTGTACGACGTTATTTCGGGCGATTTAGAAATGCCTCTTCATATCGAATTTGTTAACATGACAGTTGATCAATTGGAGACTTTTGAAGATCTTTTAACAACTTTGGAAGATGCTGAAGAAGAGGTGGAAGGCTTCACGTTTTCATATTATTTGGAGCAATTCGAAGATGATGAAGATGCCGATTTAGAAGACGATTTAACAGATTAATATGATTAGGAAAGTTGATATCAAAGACTTGGATGCTTTGTCAAAATTGTTTGATAGCTATCGAATATTTTATCATAAAAATTCTGATGTCGAAGCTGCAAAAGTTTTTTTAAAAGAAAGAATCAAAAATAACGAATCCGAAATTTTTGTGGCAGAATTCGAAAATCATGTGGTAGGTTTTGTGCAATTATTTCCTATTTTTTCATCCACAAGAATGCAACGTTATTGGTTGTTAAACGATTTATTTGTCGCGGAAAATTATCGTGGAAAAGCTTATTCTAAAGCCTTGCTAGAAGCAGCCAAAGAGCTTTGTCGCGATACAAATGCATGTGGAATGTTGCTGGAAACAGGTAAGCAAAACGAAATTGGTAACCAGTTGTATCCTGCCTGTGGCTTCAAAAAATATGATGATGTTAATTTTTACGAATGGGTTATAGAATAAATGTTATCTTTAAATAATATTCAAAAACTATAACTATGACAGATTTCGATAAATATATCCAAGGCTATTTGGATTTGGTTCCAGACGAAGAATGGATTGATGCGCTAGACACTTCAGGCGGAAAAACCTTTGGTATTTTCAGTGATTTAACCGAGGAGCAAGGGCTTTTTGCTTATGACAATGGCAAATGGACGCTTAAAGAATTATTGCAACATTTAATAGATACCGAGAAAGTTTTTGCGTATCGTGCCATGACTTTTGCAAGGCAAGATCAAACAGAATTGCCAGGTTTTGATGAAGAACTTTGGGCTAAAAATTCTCACGCTAACGACAGAAGTATTGAAAACCTGATCGACGAATTTTCTTTTGTAAGGAAGGGGAGTATCATATTTTTTGATGATTTGTCAGAAGAAAATTTGCAATTAAAAGGTGTTGCCAACGGCAATGCTTTAAGTGTTGAAACCATCGGAAAACTAATTGTAGGTCACAATATTCATCATCTTAACATTATCGATGAACGGTATTTGTCGAAACTTTAAAGCGCGAAATATTTTCCGCAAAAAAATAAGTCATAAATACAATGTCTCAACATGAGATTTCATATCGGGAAAGAACATATCAAATTCTTTTCCGATTTCTTTTTTATGACTTAAAAATGCTTCAAAAACGGGAATGTCTTTTTCCAAATATTTGGCTTTGTTGAGGACATTTTTCATGCTAAACTTGATCCCCCAATCCTCGCGATAATTGTACAACCAATTGTCCTCTTCCATTTTTTTAAGCATGATTTTAAAATTTTCGGGAAGCCATTCTTCGTACTGCCAAAGACTTTTGTAGACTTTTTGAGAATGCTTAAAAAGTGCTTCATCCGACATAGCATGCGCCACAAAAAAATCGAACGCAACATCAACAAAAGCCCCAGCATAAAGTCTTACCAAAGGACTAAATACTTTTTTAGCTTGCGATACTGCGGGATGTGTATCTGTAAAACTATCAATGGCACGATGTAATTTGATGCCTTTTTGGATTTCTCGAGGGAAGTTTTCGCGCTCATTATTTTTGATGAAATCTGCAATCATATTCCCGACAAGTTGCCCGTCAGTAAAGGATAAATAGGAGTGTGCAAGATAATTCATTATAATGTTGTACGATTTTTTAAATTTATAAAAGTAAATACAATGTAAGTAATTTATTTCTTTTAAGTGTTGTCTTTGTACAACGAGAATATTATTATTATTATTATTATTATGGTAAAAATTTTCTTTAATATTTTAAAATAAGGAAAATAATTTTTGATTTTGGACAATAACGGAAAGGACTTTCTTGTCTAACAAAAATTTAATACTTTTGCACAACTGGTGAGCCCTAAAAAGCTTTAAAAGGGAACTGGGTGAAAATCCCAGACAGACCCGCTGCTGTAAGCTTCGCAAAAGTTTTTCGGAAATTAGATCCACTGTTTTTAGAATGGGAAGGATTCCGAAAATGAAGTAAGTCAGAAGATCTGCCAGGACGTTTAACGTTTGACGCTTTCGTGGAATAAAGCCTAGAACAACGAAGTTATTGTGCAGTTTTTGTACAGTTACTTTGTATTCTTATTTTCCATTAGCGTCATCATTAATCTAAATGAGCTAATGGTGACCCGACTTTTTTTACCGATTTTTCGAGCGGCATTTCTTGTGGCTTTTTTCGCGACGACTTTGGTTTTTGGACAGCGTAAAGACAGTATTTCCAAAAAAGAAATTGCGGAAGTTATTCTCTTCAAACGCGATTTGAAGGATGTAATTCCGGCGCAAACCTTGACAGGTGAAGACTTACAAAGGTTGAGCAGCGTGTCAGTTGCAGATGCTTTACGTTATTTTTCGGGAGTGCAGATTAAAGATTATGGTGGCATCGGCGGACTCAAAACCATTAATGTGCGAAGTTTGGGAAGTCAGCATGTTGGTGTTTTTTACGATGGCATCCAACTCGGAAATGCACAAAATGGTGTGGTAGATCTGGGACGTTATTCCTTGGACGATATCGAGGCTATTAGCTTGTATAATGGTCAAAAAAGTGAAATTTTCCAACCTGCCAAAGATTTTGCTTCAGCAAGTGCCATTTATCTTCAACCCAAAACGCCTTCTTTTGCTGGTGACAGAAAAACGAATCTTTCTATTCGTCTCAAAAATAGTACGATACAATTATTTAATCCATCTTTTCGACTAGAGCAAAAACTGTCAGACAAAGTTGCGATGAGTTTTAGCTCCGAATATTTGGAAAGTAACGGCGTATACAAGTTTCGGTATTTCAAAAGATATCCAGATGGTGCGATTGCTTATGACACGATTGCAAAAAGACAGGATTCGGATATTAAAGCCAGACGTTTCGAAACCACACTAAATGGCACCATCCGTAACGGTACTTGGAATATTCGTGGGTACGCCTACAACTCTAACCGTGGTATTCCTGCGGCCATTGTTAATGGTAGATTTGGAGCTCGTGGTTCTCGAATAACGGACGATAATTACTTTGTCCAGGCCACTTTTAGAAAGAAAATTTTTCCAAAATTCGAAACTCAACTTAAAGCTAAGTTCGCCTACGATTACACGTATTATGCGGACACGGTGCGCACAGAATATGTAATAAGATCCGAGAATTCTTATATCCAGCGCGAAGTTTACCTTAGTTCTTCTAACCTCTACACGATTACACCGAACTGGGATATCAGTCTTAATGGTGATTTCCAATTTAATAATTTGGATGCCAATTTGGTGAATTTTTCATATCCGACAAGATACACGAATTTGGTGGCTTTAGCGTCAACTTATCAATGGAATCGACTACGTTTTATGGGAAGTCTTCTAGGAACTTTCGTGCATGAAAATGTTGAAAAAAATGCAAAATCGCCAGATCGACGCGAATGGACGCCCGCTCTATATGCTGCTTATCAGCCTTTCTATACTAAAGATTTAACGTTAAGAGCTTTTTATAAACGGATTTTTAGAATGCCAACTTTTAATGATTTGTATTATACCAACATCGGAAATACCTATTTGAAACCGGAATATACCACGCAATACGATGTCGGTTTTACCTATCATAAAAATTTTAGAAATGATTTTTTTCGAGAATTTTATTTAAAAGCTGATGCTTACTACAATGAAGTTTTGGACAAAATTGTTGCAGCGCCTAATGGTAGTATGTTCCGTTGGTTGATGATGAATCTTGGACGTGTAGAGATCCGAGGTGTGGACGTTAACCTACAGTCTACTATTAAAATTGGAAATGTAAAACTAAAACCATTGCTTTCCTACACTTATCAAAAAGCGCAGGATGTTAGCGATCCTGGAGATACGTTTTATAAAAATCAAATTCCGTATACGCCGTGGCACAGTGGGACTTTCACGATGATGGCGGACTATAAAGACTGGAGTTTTAACTACAGCGCAATCTATGTTGGCGAGCGTTATGACGTTAACCAAGATAATATTAAGTACAACTATGTGCAACCTTGGTATACGCACGATTTGTCGGTGCAAAAAATCTTCCGATGGAAGCAGCAGCAGTTTAAAGCAAGTTTGGAGCTGAGCAATATTTTCAATCAGTATTACGACGTGGTTATCAATTTTCCGATGCCTGGCAGAAGTTTCCGTCTTATCCTTAATTACACTTTATGAAATATCTAAAACTATATTTTTCATTTTCACTTTTATTGTTGATTTTTTCTTGTCGAACGGATGATGTTATTGTTCGCCCCGAAGTAGAATCTGGTCTAGAACCACCTCAAAATACCGCTATCAAAGGTTTCTATCTTTTAAATGAAGGTAATATGGGAAGTAACAAGTCGACTTTGGATTATTTCGACTATGCGACAGGAACTTATCACCGAAATATCTACGCCGATATTAATCCCGAAGTGGTTAAAGAATTGGGGGATGTTGGTAACGATATTAAAATATATGGCAGCAAAATGTATGTTGTGGTTAATGTTTCAAACAAAATTGAAGTTCTCGATGCTAAAACCGCCAAACGTATCAAAACGATTAAACTTCAAAACTGCCGTTATATGACCTTCAAAGATGGGAAAGCCTATGCCAGTAGTTATGCTGGTCCAGTGGTTTTGGACCCTAACGCGCCAATCGGTAAAGTCGTGGAGATAGATACACTTTCTTTGGCGATTACCAGAGAGGTAACAGTTGGTTATCAACCTGAAGAAATGCAAATAATCGGGAATAGACTTTATGTCGCCAATTCGGGTGGTTATCGTTTTCCGAATTATGATAAAACCGTATCGGAAGTAGATTTAACAACATTTAAAGAATTAAGAAAAATAGATGTTGCGATTAATCTTCACCATATCGAAAAAGATAATTACGGCGATCTTTATGTAAGTTCTCGCGGCGATTATTACACGGTTCCGTCAAGTTTATATTTACTTGATCCCGTTTCGGGACAGGTTAAAAAAGATTTTGGCGTGGCGGTCAGCGAGATGACGATTGTTAATGACAAACTCTATTATTATGGTAATGAATTTAATTACAACACGCACACCTACACCAAATCTTTCGGAATTATCGATATTAAAACCGAACAAATTATTTCTAAAAACATCATTGAACCAACTTATGCAGACGCTATAAAAACGCCTTATGGCATTGCGGTTAATCCTATTACGGAAGACATCTATATGACAGATGCTCGCAATTATGTATCGATGGGATTTGTGTATTGTTTTGATAAAAATGGAAAATTCAAATGGAAAACAGAAGCCGGAAATATCCCTGCGCATTTTGTTTTTCTGTACAAATAAAATCTAAATGTATTATGAAAAAAAATACTATAAAAATTTTGACTTTAGGTTTTGCAAGCATCTTGTTGATCGGGCTTGTTGCTTGTAAGTCGGATCGCGAAGATGTTGATAATGTAGGAGAACTTCCCGGAAAAACTTTGGAAGATCACTATTCGGTTAGTCGTTATCGTGTTTTGGATATCGATTCAAAATTAGGATTGAACTCAAAACTGACTTGGAGTATTAGTGCTAAAAAAATGGTGGATGGCAAAGAAGTCGTTTATGATTCAATCATTGCTAAAGATGTCCCAAAGCTTGAGTTTATTTCGCGTTATGCAAAGACTTACGCATTGACTTTAACGACGGAAACCAATGGCGTTTCTAAAAAATATACCTCCCAAATTATCGTCAACAAAGAAGTAAAACCTTACAGTAAATATATCGCTGATGTTTTTGATTATCGCCCTGCGGTTGGTCAATTCATTAACGAAATTCCTGAGTATGCAACTGGCGACACTCAAGAAAAAATGATAAAAAAAGCGAAAGAATCTTTAGTCGGTGGTAATTCGACCATGGTGACTTTAGGTGGCTTTGGCGGCTACGTGGTTTTTGGTTTTGATCATACGATTCCGAATTACGATGGACGCGATTTCAAAATTCTAGGAAATGCGTTTTGGGGAAATGAAGCAATAGAAGAAAGAGCAGGTTCTTGCGAGCCGGGGATTATCATGGTGGCTTACGACCGAAACAAAAATGGAAAACCTGATGAAGACGAGTGGTACGAGATTGCAGGTAGCGAGTATTTTAAAGATACTACTATTAGAAACTACGAAATAAGATTTCAGAAACCAGATGAGAATAAAGAACCCGTCCCTGGAGCTGAATTCTGGCAGACCGACACCCAATACATCCAATGGCAAGACAATCAAGGTGTATCTGGTTTTAAAACTCGAAACACCTTCCATGCGCAAAGCTACTATCCTTTGTGGTTTTCAGAAATGTCTTATTCGTTAAAAGGAACCCGCCTCAAGGATAATTTTTATGATCAAAGTGGTGCAGGCACTTATTGGGTAGGCCAATCTTATGCGTATGGTTATGCTGACAATGCGCCAAACAATGACGATGCGTCCAATATCGATATATCTTGGGCGGTTGATAAGTACGGTAACTATGTTAAACTTCCGGGTATCGATTTTGTGAAAGTTTATACAGGTATCAATCAAGAGGCAGGTTGGCTAGGAGAAGTTTCGACAGAAGTTGCAGGAGCTTACAATTTACATTTTAAATAAGTAAAAAATAAACAATAAAAATCAGTAGTTATGAGAAAAATTTATATTTTCTTTTTACTGTTACTTTTTGCATTCTCTACTAATGCTCAAGTTACAGTGCAAGGCGTTCCTCGATCGGAGGTCAAAAACATAAGGTCGAAAAAACAATCTAAAAACAGCAATTTTACAATGGACGACGTTGTCTATTGGGTTGGGACTGGATCTAACAAAGCGGTGTTGGCTATTCAATGGAATGATCAAAAAAATTCTGATGCTCTCGTCTGGGGATTCCGTTGGGATGGTAACGCAACTGGTGAAGATATGATAAAAGCCATTGCAAAAGTTGACAAACGTTTTTATACTTTGCTTTATCAAGGCACTCAGTATGGTTCTGCAATTGGTGGTATTGGCTTTGACCTTGATGGGAAAGGAACAGTAGGTTTGTACAAGAATAACAATACAACCTATCCGCTTTATCCTTTAGATGGTATTGTTAATACTACAGCTTATGATTTTGACGACTACAAGGCTGTTGATGCTAATGATCATTGGCAATCTGGTTGGTACCAAGGCTATTGGTCTTATTGGGTTAAAGATTCGGCTACGGATGATTTTGGATATTCTGGTCTTGGCGCTACAAGTCGTCAATTGGTTAATGGTTCTTGGGATTTATGGAATTACAATGTCGATATGAATCCTCAAGACATTTCAAGCACCTTTACACCAGTTTCTGTCTATTCATCACAAGCAGATTTTACCAAAGGATTCTTTATGGTGAACGAAGAGTGGTTTGGGCATACCAATGGTTCAGTTAATTTTGTTGGAGACAATGACCAGATTTACTATCGTATCTACAGCGAAAAAAATAATAATCAGGCTTTCGGTGCTACCACACAGTATGGCACTATCTATGGTGACAAGTTTTATTTTATTTCTAAGCAACATTCGGACGGAGGAGATGCACAATATATACCAGGTGGAAGATTAGTCGTTGCTAATGCAAAAACAATGGAGAAGATTGCAGGTTTCGATAACATCGGCGGTGGCGATGGTCGTTCTTTCGTTGGTGTTGACCAAAATACAGGTTACATTGCAGCGTCTAATGGTGTTTACCTTTTCGATATTGCAAATATGCAAGTGGGACCTGCCATTACAGGAACTGGTGGGGGAGCCACTTATTCTGGACAAATTGGTAATATGATTAGAACATCACAATATGTTTTTGCAGTTAAACAAACGACTGGCATTTTTGTGATTGACCCAAAAACACATACTTTAAAAACAACAATTCCAGGATCTTTTCATTCTATTGTTCAGGCTAAAGACGGAAGTATTTGGGCGATTCAGAATCAAAAGTTAATCAATATTAATCCAACGACTTTTACAACGACAGAATATGCGATTCCAACAACTAAATATATTGGATCTTGGGGCGCTTGGAATGCAGGAAGTTTCACAGCGAGTACACAACAAAACGCTTTGTATTGGATTAATTCTAAAAGTGAATGGGCGTCTGGAACACAAATCGTAAAATTTGACGTTACAACAAAAACTTTTAATGAAAACTTTGCAGCAATCCCAGGACAGACGGGGACTTACAAACAAATTCCTTACGGTGCGGCATTACGAGTTGACCCAGTTTCGGATAAATTAATTCTGAATACTACAGAAAGTGGTTACGGCGCGCATTATCAAAAAAACTGGATCCATACTTATGATGCATCTGGCGCATTAGTCAAAACACAAAGCCTAAATGATTATTATTGGTTCCCAGCAATAACGGTGTTCCCAGACGTTTTTGAGCCCGTTTTAGCTAGCAATTTACCAAGTAGTTTAACCGTAAATGCCGTTACGACAGTTGATCTTAAAAATAAAGTAACAGATCAGGATAATATCATAGCAAACGTTGTTGTAAGTGTTAAATCTATTAGTAAAAACGCAATTATTTCAGCAGAAATTAATGAAAATGACGAGTTGGTTATTACGCCGATTACAACAGGTACAGCTGCCTTGACACTTAGTTTTAACTCGAACGGAAAAGTCCTAGATCATACAATGACGATTTCTTCATCGACATTAGCGACTGACCACGTTTCTAAAGTTGACCTTCAAATTTATCCAAATCCAGCCACGGATTTTGTTAGTTTAAAATCGACGGATAAAGTAACAAGTGTCGAAGTTTATGACGTATCAGGAAAACGTGTAGAATTATCATTGTTGAATAATCAATTGGATGTAAGAAGTCTTGCAAAAGGTGTTTATGTTCTTAAAATTACAACGGACAAAGCATCTTATCAGAAAAAATTAGTTAAAAACTAATTTGATATTTTTCTTTTAAATAATGAAAGCTGCTCAATAGTTGGGCAGCTTTTTTAGTTTAATTAAAAAATAGTCACAACATTCTTAATATGTTTTTTATTAAATATTTCGTAGTTTAAAGTTTATTTAAAACCTAAAACAATCGTTCGTGGAAATCTTCTATTTTTCCGACTTCTTCTATTTTGATACCGAATTTTCGCTTCGGAATTTTGTTAAGGTTTGAAACAAATATTTTTTCATAGCCTAATTTTTCGGCTTCCGAAATGCGTTGTTCCGCTTGTGGAATTGGACGGATTTCGCCACTCAATCCAATTTCTCCCGCAAAACAATACTTTTCCGAAATCGCAATGTCTTCGTTAGACGAAAGTATAGAAGCTATGACCGCCAAATCCAAGGCTGGATCGTCGGTTTTTATTCCGCCTGTAATGTTGAGGAAAACGTCTTTTGCACCCAATTGGAAACCTGCTCTTTTTTCTAAAACGGCCAAAAGCATATTCAATCTTTTGGCATCAAAACCTGTCGAACTGCGTTGTGGCGTACCATATACGGCAGTGCTCACCAAAGCCTGAATTTCTAGTAACATTGGGCGATTACCTTCTAAAGTAACAGCTACAGCGTTGCCAGAAAGTTCTTCGAACTTTTTAGTGATTAATATTTCGGATGGGTTTTTAATTTCTTTTAAACCTTGAGAAATCATTTCGTAGATTCCGATTTCGGCAGTTGATCCAAAGCGGTTTTTGTTGGCGCGTAACAATCTGAAAAGATGATTTCTGTCGCCATCAAAATTCAGGACAACATCGACCATGTGTTCTAGCACTTTAGGTCCTGCAATTTGTCCATCTTTCGTAATGTGACCTACCAAAAATACTGGAGTGCTCTTCTCTTTTGCGAATTTTATAATTTCTCCAGAGCATTCTCGGATCTGAGAGACTGTCCCCGGCGAACTTTCTATCAAACTGGAATGCAAGGTCTGGATAGAGTCGATGATGATGAAGTCGGGTTTTAATTTTTTGGCTTCGTGTAGGATTTTGTCGACGGAAGTTTCTGTAAAAAGATAACATTCTGGATTTTGTAAATCTGTTAATCTGTCAGCGCGCATTTTGATTTGCGAGGCACTTTCTTCTCCCGAAACGTAGAATACTTTTTTGCGCATCTTCAAGGCTAATTGTAACAATAACGTCGACTTTCCGATGCCTGGTTCGCCACCGATAAGTGTTACTGATCCTAAGACAATTCCGCCACCCAAAACTCTGTTGAGCTCTTCGCTGGGCGTTGCAATGCGTGGTTCTTCTTGCGCATTAACTTCGATAATGTTGATGATGTGTTGCTTCTTGTCGCCAGAATAGTTTTTGGAAGTCGATGTTTTTTCGACAACTTCTTCTACGAGTGTATTCCATTCGCCACAGTTGGTGCATTGCCCTAACCATTTTGGGAATTGCGTGCCACAGTTTTGACAGTAGTAGACGGTTTTCAGTTTTGCCATTCTGCTAATTTCTTGATTTTTTTTGAAAAAGCCATAGCTTTTGAAAACTGATAAATATTGGCGGTTGCGGCTTTAAGATTTTTTTGTTTTTTAATTGAAAATTTTTGTACTAATTGTGAAAATGATATTATTATTTCCTACCTCTAGCCCCGATGCAAGCGGCATCCTTTTGGGTTGGAGCGAGGCGGCGGAGCGCAAGCGGAGCCGTCCGAGCGACAATCTAAAAGATAGAGCTGAGAGCGGGAAATAGCTCCAAATAAAAAACGGCAACCTAAAAAGATTGCCGTTGTTATTTTAAAATTATCAAACATTAGTTTTTGATGAATTTTAGGTTTGATGTTTCTTCACCGTTAGCGATTTTGATAACATAATTACCAACAGGCAGTGATTGTACGTTAACGCTTTGGTTAGCAGCTTTACCAGAAAGTACTACTTGACCATTTACATTAATGATTTGATAAGACATCTCTCCTGATTTTTTAGCTTGGATGTTGATTACATCTTTAACCGGGTTAGGGTAGATGTTGAAGGCGTTATTTTTGTTGATATCAGACACTGCCATATTAGTTTCACTAAACTTCAGCGTGTAATCTTCAACTTGTCCGTATGTGAAAGACTCACAAGCTGTTGGTATCGTATTAAATTTCATAGACACGCGCATTCTTGTATTTTTATTGATAACCGCAGTAGAAGGAACTGTTATATTTCCAACAACTGGCGTGGTTTTGCTAGCAGGGTTGCTAAATGCTAGCTCTCCTGGGTCAGAGAAGTCGCCATCGGCATTCCAGTCAATGAATACTGCGTAAGCTTCGTTGTAAGATGTGCTAGTCCATTTTGGAGTTATTTTGATTTCGTAAGTTTTACCTCTTTCTAAAGTCGTTGAGATACTTGTGAAATCTTCATAGCCTGCTGCTCCTGTACTAGTATTGTCAATTGTATTAAGTTGCACACGGCCGATTTTTTCGTCATTGGTATTAGAACCTGAAGATGTACAATATTCTACTTCGTCAGTAGTTGTTATGGTTGCAATGTTACTTGCTGCTGATATATTATCATAACCATCAATAGCTTTTACAGTGAAATTGTAGGTTGTAAGATTAGTAAGGCCTGTAACATTATATGTTAATTGTGTTGTTGTTCTGGCAATTTCAGTTCCGTCCTTGTACACAATGTATCCAGCCATATCATTGTCATCTGTTGATGCGGCCCAAGTTAATTTTGCACTGGTTCCTTTTATATTACTAGCGGTTAAGTTAGTTGGGATGGTAGGAGGTGTCGTATCAGGAGTAGTAAGATATTTAACCCCAACCCCAACAGCATAAAATGCATCTTGTACTGCGATCATCTCTGGCGAGTTAACACCATACAAATCTTTTGCAGCTTGAATACCGAAATCTCTTGCATTTTTGTAATTGGAATTAGCAGTTAGAAAGCCTGTCTCCAATTTATAGGCTATCTTTTCTGCTTTTTCCCAACCTATACCAGTTACATTGTAAGACTTTCCAAGGTCGTTGGTTCCTGTTTTCCCCATCACCAAGATGTAGAACCAATGGTTAAGAACACCACTGTTATAGTGTACACCACAGTTATCGTTAGTAAAGCTACTTGGCGTAATACATCCTTCTTCAACAGTTGCGGGATACCAGTTGGTTCCTCTATAAGTGTCTGGTTGAGCGGATAATCCAGATTTTGGATTGCTCATGGATCTTAAATAATTAGGCGATGTTTTAACGATATCTTCACCAATTAAAAAAGCTTGCTTTTCTGGTGCGTATTTGTGTTCTACAATTGCGCCCCAAATATCTGAAAAACCTTCGTTAAGTGCTCCTGACTCTCTTTGATATGCTAGATTAGCAGAATATTCGCAAACACCATGTCCCAATTCGTGTGCTGTAACATCGAATGCGGTTAAGGGTTTGAATGTCGTTGCGCCATCTCCATAAATCATTTCGCTACCTGTCCATCCTGCATTTTCGTAATTACTATTATAGTGAACATAACTATTTAGTATAGCTCCCGCGTTGTTATAACTATTGCGATTGAAAGTGTCTTTGAAGTAATCGTAAGTTTTTTCAACACCCCAATGTGCATCCAATGCAGCATTGTCAAACGTGCTATTGTCGTGTTCCGCAGCAGTCCATTCGTTATCGTTATCAACAAAATCGACGGCACTTCCTATGCTAGAGCTTTTTTTAAGGTTTTTTGTAACAACACCTCCTCCACGAGTTGTATCGTTAAGTATATATTTTCCACTATTAGTACCACTTGTTGCAAGTGTCGTTTCTATTTGGCGAGAACCACTATATCTTGTAGCAGCAGTTCCTGCAGCAAATAATATTGGCTGCTCAAAATTCTTATCTAAAGCAATAGGCGTATCCTTATTAACTTGCTTGGTTGGGAAATTGTTCATTTTAGCATGCTTCATAATAGCATTGTACCCTAAGATAGCTCCGTTAGAAGCATCTACATACACCCAACCTCTACTGATAGGAGCCGCAGCATAGATATCAAATTTGTAAGCTAGGATAAGTTTGTAATCTCCATTGCCTGATGAAATTGGTAATAAAACTTTCTCACCAACTGGCTTTTTGTAGCCCGAAGATGCAGAGTATTCTAGATCTTCCCACATATAAGAAGAAGCATTGACATATTTTTTAGCTTTAATAAATGCTTGCTCCTGTGAAATTGAAATTTCAGTTTGTGCGTTATTGGTGTCAAAAATTTCACCATTCATACTCGTTAATTCACCATTTTTGTAGTGCAAATTATACGAACCAAATTCTACAGGATAGCCATCAAAATACATTTGAAACCTTTCATCTTTGAATTTTCCAGATTTGTCAACTTCAGTTTTAGTTAATTTCATCGAAGTTTTGGAAGACAAATTAAGGTACTGCTGAAAAAGATTTTGAGTTTGTAAAGAAGACAAGTTATTTCCACTTGTAAAGCTAATTAAGCTAGGAGTTCCGTTCTCGTGAAGAATTTTATTGCTAATGTTAGATTGAGCATTTGTATTGGTTGATAAGAATAATATTCCTATAAAACCAATGCTTAGTAGATTTTTTCTCATTTAAAAAAAAATTATAATGTGATTTAAGGTTTATGCAAATTAAAGAAAAAAATATGATTAATATCATGAAAGATGAATGCGTTTTGAAAAAAAAATAATCAAATTGATTGCTATACTGTTGTAAATGGCATTTTTTGTAGTTGAAAAATATGTTTTATAGTAAATTTTAAACCACAAGTACGCGTTTTAACATTCATGTGTTTTTAACTTGAGATATGACGAAATATTTACAAATATTAATAAAAAAATCCCTTCAATTTAGAAGGGATTTGGAGTTTGTTATTTTTTTTCAGGAATATTTTGAAGAATCTGTTGTAGAAATTTCCAAAATTTTTGCAACGAGGATATGCTTGCTCTTTCGTCTGGAGAGTGTGCTCCTTTTATCGTTGGCCCAAAACTTACCATTTCCATCTTAGGATAATTGGTACCGATAATACCGCATTCTAAGCCCGCGTGACATGCAACGACCATTGGTTTTGCACCAAAATCTTTTTCATAAAGATCGGTCATTATTTGGATGATTTCTGCACCTGGATTTGGCTTCCAACCAGGATAACTTCCTGTCAATTCGGTTTTGATGCCATTGCTTTCGAAAGAAGAAATCAGCTGTTGTGCAACTTCAGTTTTAGTAGAATCAACAGAAGATCGTGTTAAGTTTAAGATTTTAACAGCGCCATCTTTAACCTCAACGCGCGCCACATTATTGGAAGCTTCTACTAGACCTTCAACATCAGGACTCATACGGAAAACACCATTGTGAGCAGCATTTATCGAATAAATCACTTTTTTTGAATCTTCAGGACTAAGAGCTTTGTCATTCGTAGATGATTTTTCAATCGTGATGACGATATCCTTTTCAAGGGTAGCAAATTCTTCAAGGATACTTGCTTTAAGATCGGAAGTTGTTTTTTCGAAATCTACAGCATTAGCAACAGAAACGGTAGCTTTGGCTTCTCTTGGGATAGCATTTCTAAGTCCACCGCCATCAATATTGATAATTTGAATATCGTTATTTAAACCTTCAAATAAAAATCTACCAAGGATTTTGTTAGCGTTTCCAAAACCTTTGTGAATGTCCATACCCGAATGTCCGCCTTGCAAACCTTTAATCTGGATTGTATAAACATCGGCTTTTGCATCAACAGTCCCGAAACTAGCTGTTGCCGTCACATCGACACCACCCGCACAACCGATATCGATCTCGTCATCTTCTTCGGTGTCAAGATTTAATAAAATATCGCCGTGCAACAGTCCACCTTTAAGACCTAAAGCCCCCGTCATGCCAGTTTCTTCATCTATTGTGAAAAGCGCTTCCATTGCAGGATGCGGGATGTCATTGCTTTCCAAAATAGTCATAATAGTCGCTACACCTAGTCCGTTGTCTGCACCTAAAGTTGTCCCTTTTGCTCTTACCCAATCGCCATCAACATACATTTGGATACCTTGCGTGTCAAAGTCAAAATCAACATCGCTGTTTTTTTGACATACCATGTCAAGATGCGATTGTATAACGATGGGTTGACGATTTTCCATACCAGCAGATGCCGGTTTACGGATGATAACGTTACCAACTTCGTCTACCAATGTTTCTAAGCCTAGGTCTTCACCAAATTTTTTGATGAAAGCAATGACGCGTTCTTCTTTTTTAGAAGGACGTGGTACCGAATTCAGTGCTTCGAAGTTTTTCCAAATCACTTTTGGTTCCAGTTGAGAATATTCCATTTTTTTGAAATTATTTTGAATTGGCAATTTACTAATTATGAAAGGAAAATGAAATCTTTATGACATAAATAATGTTTCTAAAATCTTTGATTCATTTTATGTTTTATAATTTTGAAGCTTCAATTCTAGCAAACTATTGATGTCGAATTTTATACAACAGTTTTCAAAATTTCTAAGGTTAAGAGTGTCTGTCTCAGATTGGATTTACTTGATAAAATGTGTCATTGGTGCAGCTATTTGTTATCTGTTTTATGTTTTCCTTCCACAATATCCGGTTTATTGGGCGTTGATTTCTGTGGTAATTGTTTTCTCTCCTGATGACAGTAATAAGTTGGCTTATGACAGAATCAAATCTAATCTATTGGGCGCTTCTATTGGAATGCTTTTATTCTTACTTCCAATTCCTAATATTCTTTTGATTTGTTTTGGAGTGGCCTTAACGATTTTGGTCGGGATTGCTTTGAAGCTTGATAATACGCTTCGTTCCGCGTTGGCTGCAATGGTGATTGTTTTGATTGAGGAAAATCAAGCGCATGACTGGTTGATTCCCATTGAGCGAGTAATTTGTGTTTGCATCGGGTGTCTTGTAGCGTTGATTATCACTTTTGGTTTTTCTAAGTTCAAAAGTTACGGTCAAACTTTTTTGAAACATTGATAAAAGGTACAAAACCCATAGCCCCGATAGCAGCGACATCCTTTTTTGTTTTCTATTACTAATGTTGTTTTTATGGACTAGCGTTCTGAAAACAAAAAAGATATAGCGGATAGCGGGATTAAGCTTCTAAATAAAAAACTCCCCAAAATTTGGAGAGTTTCTATAATGTTTAAGATCAAAAATCTTAGTATCTGTAATATTCTGGTTTGAAAGGTCCTTTCACATCGACACCAATGTAATCAGCTTGTTCTTGAGAAAGAACTTCCAGCTCAACGCTTAATTTCTTAAGGTGCAATTCAGCTACTTTTTCGTCTAGGTGTTTTGGTAACATATAAACCTCGTTTCCGTAAGCTTCAGAATTTGTCCAAAGTTCGATTTGAGCCAAAGTCTGGTTAGAGAAAGAGTTAGACATTACGAAAGATGGGTGACCGGTTGCACAACCAAGGTTTACCAATCTACCTTCAGCAAGGATGATAACTTCTTTACCTTCGATGGTGTAGATATCAACCTGAGGTTTAACTTCAGATTTTGTGTGACCGTAGTTTTTGTTTAACCAAGCCATATCGATTTCGTTATCGAAGTGACCGATGTTACAAACGATAGCTTTATCTTTCATTTTAAGGAAATGCTCTCCTCTTACAATATTGAAGTTACCTGTTGTAGTGATGATGATATCTGCGTTATCAACCACAGTATCTAATCTTTTTACTTCGTAACCGTCCATCGCCGCTTGAAGTGCACAGATTGGATCAATTTCTGTAACTGTTACAATAGAACCTGCTCCTCTAAATGAAGCTGCAGTACCTTTACCTACGTCTCCATAACCACAAACAACCACTCTTTTACCAGCCATCATCACGTCGGTAGCTCTTCTTACAGCATCAACAGCAGATTCTTTACAACCGTATTTGTTATCGAATTTAGACTTGGTAACCGAATCATTAACGTTGATTGCAGGCATTACCAAAGTTCCGTTTTTCATTCTTTCGTATAATCTGTGAACACCGGTTGTAGTTTCTTCAGAAAGTCCTTTGATGTCTTTTGTGAATTCAGGATATTTATCAAAAACCATATTGGTTAAATCTCCACCATCATCCAAAATCATGTTTAAAGGTTTTCTGTCTTCGCCAAAGAAAAGGGTTTGCTCAATACACCAATCGAATTCTTCTTCGTTAAGACCTTTCCATGCATAAACAGGAATTCCAGCCGCTGCAATTGCTGCTGCTGCATGATCTTGAGTCGAAAAAATATTACAAGAAGACCAAGTAACTTCTGCGCCAAGAGCCACCAAAGTTTCGATAAGAACTGCAGTTTGGATGGTCATATGAAGACATCCCGCAATTCTAGCACCTTTCAAGGGTTGAGACGGACCGTATTCTTCACGAATAGCCATTAATCCTGGCATTTCAGCTTCTGCTAATGTAATTTCTTTTCTTCCCCATTCTGCAAGAGAAATGTCCTTCACTTTGTAAGGAACGTATTGTGTTGTAGTACTCATATTAATGGTAAATTATTTCGTTATTTAAAAACATGCAAATTTACGATTATTCTTTCATTTTAGAAAATATGATGTTTTTGAATTTATAATTCTTGTCATAAGACCAAAGCTACGACTGAAAAAAAAGCGTAAACGCTAATACAAAAAGTAATCTTTGTAAATTGCGTTTCGCGCTAATTCATCCCGAAGGATGAGGTGAGAGAATTGTGTATCGTTTATTTCCAGCCGCCACCTAGACTTTTGTAGATGTCGATGACAGTGTTCAGTTGTTTTTCCTTGGCTTCTATTAATTCCATTTTGGCGTCAAGTGCATCTCTTTGATTCATTAAAACTTCCAAATAATCCGCTCTCATATTTTTGAAAAGTTGATGCGCGATATCATTAGATTGATCTAAAGCTTGCGCTTGTTGCTTTTTCAAAATATAATATTGGTCAATGTTTTTAATTTTTGACATTTGGTTGGCAACATCGAGGTAAGCGCTCAAAATCGTTTTGTCGTATTCGTACAAAGCCTGAATTTGTTTAGCATGCGTCGTTGTAAAGTTGGCTTGTATTGCTGCTTTGTTGATGAGTGGGCCAGCTAATTCGCCAGCGAGACTGTAAGCAACAGATTCTGGAAGTTTCACCAAATAGGAAGGTTTAAAAGCTTCTAAGCCCAAAGTCGCCGAAATGCTTAAACTTGGATAAAACTCTTTACGAGCCGCTTCTACATCAAGTTTTGCCGCTTCTAGTTCGAGTTCAGCTTGTTTAACATCGGGACGATTGGCTAGCAATTGTGACGGAACGCCCGTGTAAATACTTTGCGGAACGATGTTCATAAAGCTTTCCTTATTTCTAAGAATTGGTTGAGGATAACGTCCCAAAAGCGCATTAAGTTGGTTTTCCTTTTCTGTGATTTGTTGTTTTAAATCGTATTCAGTTGCATGGGATTTCGCCATTTCAGCTTCGAATTTTTTCACCGCCAATTCGGTTGCAGCCATGGCTTGCTTTTGAATTTTCGAAATTTCTAAAGCTTTCTTTTGGATTTCCATGTATTGATGAATCATGTCCAATTGGTTATCCAAGGATAATAATTCGTAATAGCGTTCCGCAACTTCGGCTATCAAACTTGACAGCACAAAATTTTTACCTTCAACCGTCGAGAGATAATGTGCGACCGCTGCTTTTTTTTCGGTTCTTAGTTTGTGCCAAATATCGATTTCCCAATCCGCTTTTAGTCCAGCTTCAAAATTCATTAAGTTTTCTGGAACTTCTTTTCCGTCAGTAATGTCGGTAGAAGCGTCGCCAGCACCCGTTGAGGTGTAACGACCAACTTTCTCGACACCTGCGCCAACACCTGCGGAAACGGTGGGTTTCAATTTTCCATTTTTGTACAGAACATCAGATTTTGCAATTTCAATTTGTTGAAGCGTAATCATTAATTCTTGATTATTTTTTAAAGCTTCTTCTATTAAACTCACCAAATTTGGATCTGTAAAAAACTGTTTCCAAGGGGTTATCCCCGAATTGTTTTCGACACTTGCGCTATTTTGATCACCTCCAAAAGTCGTCGGCAAAGTGTCTTTGACACGGTCTTGAAGTTTGGTTGCCATTGGCGCTTTACAACTTGCAAGAAGTAGCGCTGCCCCTAGGCTTAAGGCTATTTTATTTTTTATTATGTTCTTCATATTTTTCATCATGTTTGTAAGGTTCGGTCTGCTCTGTCAACGGATTCTCTTCTTCGTAGTAAGATAATTTCGTTTTCTCAGATATTAGTCCAAAAATGTAATATAATCCAGGAATGATAATTAAGCCGAAAACTGTCCCTATCAACATACCACCAGCGGCGGCAGTACCAATTGTTCTGTTACCAACAGCACCTGGACCAGTCGCCATTACCAACGGGATAAGACCTGCGATAAAGGCAAAAGACGTCATCAAAATTGGTCGGAAACGTATTGTTGCACCTTCTATAGCTGCTTTGGCAACAGGAATATTTTCTTCGGCTTTTTTCTGTACGGCAAATTCGACAATCAAAACGGCATTTTTACCGAGAAGACCAATTAGCATGACCATTGCAACTTGAGCATAGATGTTGTTTTCTAAGCCAAGAAGTTTCAGACATAACAATGCGCCAAAAATCCCTGTGGGTAGTGATAAAATTACAGGCAAGGGAAGTATGAAGCTTTCATATTGCGCAGATAGTATTAAGTAAACGAAGCCTAAACAAATTAAGAAGATGTATATCGCTTCGTTACCTCTGGACACTTCATCTTTAGAAATCCCCGCCCAGTCGATACCGAAACCACGAGGAAGCGTTTTGTCCGCCACTTCTTGGATCGCTGCAATCGCTTGTCCAGAGCTGTATCCTGGCGCGGGCGTGCCACTTACTTCAGCGGCATTGTACATGTTGTGACGTGTAATTTCGGACAAACCATATACTTTTTCTAAATGCATAAAGTCAGAATAAGGTACCATTTGGTCTTTATCATTTTTAACATAGAGTTTTAAGATGTCAGATGGTAAGGCTCGGTATTGTGGTCCCGCTTGTACAATAACTTTGTAAGGTCTGTCAAATCGGATAAAACTCGTTTCGTAATTGGATCCTATTAAGGTTGATAAGTTGTCCATTGCTTTTTCTATGGAAACACCTTTTTGCTCAGCCAAGTCATTATCAATTTTAAGCATGTATTGTGGAAAACTTGCAGAATAGAATGTGAAAGCCGAACCTAATTCGGGACGTTTTTGTAATTCTTTCACAAAGTCTTTGCTGACTTGTTCCATTTTTTGATAGTCGCCACTTCCTGCTTTGTCCAAAAGTCTTAATTCGAATCCTCCTGCAGCACCATAACCTGGAATAGATGGCGGTTGGAAAAACTCAATATTAGCACCAGGAATTTCTTTTGCTTTTTGCTCGAGTTGTTCGATAATGTCTGCAGCTGATTCTTTACGCTCGTCCCAAGGTTTTAAATTAATTAAACAAGTTCCCGAGTTAGCACCAGTACCTTCGGTTAAGATTTCGTAACCCGCCAAAGAAGAAACCGACTGGACACCATCGATACCTTCCGATGCTTTTTGCAGTTGTAATGCAATTTGGTTGGTACGTTCCAAAGTCGATCCAGGTGGCGTCTGTACAATCGAGTAGATCATCCCTTGGTCTTCGGTGGGTACAAATCCTGACGGCAAACTATTACTTAAAAAATAAGTTCCAAAACAGAATAATAATAAAACAGGTAGCGTAAAGAATTTTCTTGTAACTGTTTTGTTTAATAAACCTTGATACTTGTTTTGTCCTTTACTGAAAAGACTATTAAATTTATCTAAGAATCTATTAATTGGTGTTTTCTTTCTTGCGTGTCCGTGATTGTTTTTTAGAATTAAAGCACATAAAGCTGGTGTTAAAGTCAGGGCTACCGTACCAGAAAGTATAATTGCTGATACCATAGTAATCGAAAACTGACGATAAAAAATCCCAACAGGTCCGCTCATAAAAGCAACTGGAATAAACACTGATGCCATAACTAAAGTAATGGCGATAATGGCACCGCTGATCTCGTGCATTGCTTCTTCAGTAGCTTTAAGAGGCGAAAGTCCTTTTTCTTCCATCTTGGCATGGACGGCTTCTATGACGACAATGGCATCATCGACGACAACCCCAATTGCCATCACGAGAGCAAAGAGCGAAATCATATTCAATGTAATTCCAAATGCGGACATCACTGCAAATGTTCCAATGAGCGATACAGGTACAGCAATGGTCGGGATTAAAGTTGACCGCCAATCTCCCAGGAATAAAAATACTACAATTGCCACCAAAATAAAGGCTTCAAAAAGTGTATGTACCACTTTTTCGATGGAAGCATCTAAAAATCTCGACACATCATAACTTAGTTCATAATGCATGCCTTTTGGGAAGTTGTGTTTTTGTAAATCTTCCATCAATGTTTTTACATTTTGGATAACTTCCGAAGCATTGGATCCGTAAGATTGTTTAACAGTAATCGCTGCTGAGGGTTTACCATTAAGCGTAGAGTAGATGTCGTACATCGAACTTCCGAATTCAATATCAGCGATATCTTTTAATCTTACAAATTCGCCATCTGACGAAGATTTCAGAATGATGTTACCATAATCTTTTTCGTTGCTGTAACGTCCTGGATATTTTAGGATATATTCAAAAGATTGAGATCGTTTGCCAGAACTTTCTCCAGTCTTACCAGGTGACGCTTCGATACTTTGCTCATCTAATGCTTGCATAACTTCATCTGCTGAGATGTTGTAAGCAGTCATCCGATCAGGTTTTAACCAAACACGCATGGCATATTCTCTCGTCCCAAGGATATCGACATCTCCAACACCTTTTATCCTTTTTAATTCTGATAAAATATTGATATCAGCATAATTGAATAGGAATTTTTGATTGGATTTCGGATCGTCACTGTACAAGTTGATGTACATTAACATATTGGGTTCTTCACGCGTGATTTTAACACCTTCTCTTACAACTAGCGGTGGTAATTTGTTAATAGCAGAAGAGATATGGTTTTGTACGTTAACGGCCGCCACGTTAGGGTCAGTCCCTAGGTCGAAGACGACTTGGATGGAGGCTTCACCATCGTTACCTGCATCGGATGCCATGTACTTCATCCCAGGAACACCATTAATGGAACGCTCTAACGGAATGATTACAGATTTTATCAACAATTCGTTGTTGGCACCAGGATATTCTGCCGTGATGTTAACTTTGGGTGGCGAAATCGCTGGGAACTGTGTTACGGGTAGTTTCATCAAGGATAAAATCCCCATAAAAACGATAATCAAAGAGATGACTATCGACAGAACTGGTCTGCGTATGAATTTCTTAAACATTTTAAATAGAAATTTAGATTTGAAATTCGATAGAACTTTTCACTTTAATAGGGCTTCATCCCATTTTTTTGTTAAATCGTTCCTTCGTAACTCTCTTTTAGTTAGCTTGAAGTTTTAATGAACTCAGCACTTTTTTAGGATTTTCGAATTTCACTTTTACTTTTTGGTCATCTTTCACTTTTTGTACACCTTCTAGAAGGATTTTGTCGTTAGTCGTCAATCCTGACGCCACAACATAGATATCAGGAAGCTCGTAAGCAACTTTTATATTTCTAGATTTTACTGTTCCGTTTTTATCCACCACGAAAACGTAGATTTGATCTTGGATTTCGTAGGTTGCTTTTTGCGGAATAATTAAGGCATCGTGTAATGGCATCGTCATTTGTATTTTTCCTGTTTGTCCGTTTCTCAGAATACTTTTTGTGTTAGGAAATTTTGCACGGAAAGCTATATTTCCTGTTTCACTGTCAAATTCTCCTACAATTGTTTGGATAATTCCTTTGTCAGGATAGCTTTGACCATTTGCCATTATTAGCGATACGATGCTATTACCACGCTCGCCAGAATGCATTTGATAGTTAAGATATTCAGGTTCTGACACATTAAAATAGGCGTAGATTCCACCATTATCAGACAGACTTGTCAACAAATCGCCTTCGTCTACTAAGCTTCCCAATTTAAGAGGAAGTCTATTGATAATTCCAGAAAAAGGAGCTTTAATCGTCGTGAATGATAGATGTGTTTGGGCCAGTCTAAGTTCAGCATTTGCAGCGTCTAGCTTAGCTTTTGCCATTCTTTTTTCGTTTGGAGAAACGACGTTGTTATTAGCTAGTGTGCTGGAGTTTTGTAACTCGATTTGGGCTTGTGCAACTTCGGCCTTGGCCTTCATAACGTCAGCTTCGTAGATTTGAGGCATAATACGGAACAAGGTCTGTCCGGCATGGACATATTGGCCTTCGTCCACGTAGATATTTTGTAAAAAACCTTTCTCTTGCGCTCGTATTTCGATGTTTTTTTCGGAGCGGATTTGAGATACAAATTCTTTAGTAACCACTGTATCCATCTTAACAGGCGTAGTTGTCGGGTAGATTACAGTTTCTTCTTTCTCTTCTTTTTTGCTGTTGCAACTTGCTAACAACAAAATAGCGCTTAGAGCAACGCATGATGCGACTCTCTTCATAACTTGATATTAAAATTGTGGGTAAAAAAGTTTGGTCTAATCGAAGGATTAAATTATTATTTTTTAAATGATAATTTAATAACAATATTGAAAATTTATTTAAAAATAAATAATCATAAAATGAAATTCTATATTCTTAAAGACTGAATAAGAATAAATGTTTTAACATGATAAAAATCGAAATCTTGTGAAAAGATTTCTTTCTTAAGAATCGATTTGAAAAATAAAGCAAGAAGACTTGAAATCCCAAGAATATTAGCGAAAACAATCAGATTATCAATATCTAACTCTGAATTAAAATCCGTTTCGGTATCTACAATAGAGAAGTTATCTGTCGATGGATTACGTTTCGCTGACTTGTCTAAGCTTTTGTTGAGATGCTGAGTTTTTGACGTATGTGTATGCGATGTCTGCGCAAAATTGGCAGCATCAACTTTGTAAGATTTGCTTTCTACACAGAAAAGTAGCAGCAAAGCTGTTAATATGTACACAAAAAAAGTTTTCATTTCTCTCATTGCAAAATTACTTCACAAAGTGTTAAAAAAATGCTAATAATAAAATTTTAATGATATTTTAAGATTGGGAGTTTTTGATAAAATTTTTTAAATGAATTAAAAGATACAATTATTAATATTTTTAAATATTGATATCTTATTTTGAAGTATTTATAAATAATTTTGTAGTCATCTTTTTATATTTCTAAACTTAATTTTCTTACTTTTAATTTCAAATCTCGGCTATGAAAGAATTTCTAGAACAACATCATATTTTAATATTAATTCTCGAAACTCTTTATTTCGCAGGTATTATCTTGCTTTCTGCAAAGATTATTACCGATACCAAAACCACGAGTAAAACCTTAGCTTATCTTTTATTGATCATTTTTTTGCCCATTATTGGGATTTTAATTTACTTTTTCTTTGGTGTTAATTATCGCAAGAATAAGTTTTATGATTTTAAAGTGGAACGCAATGAGAAGATTTATGACGATATTAAAAAGTTTATCAAAAGCTCTCATCATAAAGTTTTAGAATCGCATCAGAAGGAATTGCAAAAGTATTTTTCGACTTTTTCGTTTTTGTTCAATGCGACGCAATCTCCGCTTACAGACAGCAATACTGTAGAATTATTAATCAATGGTGAAGAAAAATTTCCTAAAGTTTTTGAAGTTTTAAAATCTGCAAAACATCACATTCATTTAGAATATTACATTTTTGAAGACGATTATATTGGACGAGAACTTAGTAATATTTTAATCGAAAAAGCTAAAAAGAATGTCGTTGTAAGAATGCTTTACGATGATCTTGGAAGTGGTAAGTTGTCAAAATCTCTTAAAAATGAATTAAAAGCTGCAGGTGTCGAGCTTTATCCTGTTAACAAAATTACGTTCCGATTGTTCGCTAATCGTGTTAATTATCGCGATCACCGTAAGATAATTATTGTTGACGGACGCGAGGTTTTCTCAGGCGGCATCAATGTTTCGCAAAAATATGTTAATGATAAACCTGATAAGTTGTTTTGGCGCGATACGCATCTTTATATTAAAGGAACAGGTGCGTTTTATTATCAGTTTTTATTCTTGAGTAACTGGTTGTTTTCTACTAAAAAAGTTCCCGAAATTGATGCCTCTTATTTTAATTATTCGGATTTTGATGGGGATCAAATTATCCAAGTTGCAGCGAGTGGACCAGACACCAAACCAGCGATTATGATGTCCACAGTTTCTGTAATTTATTCTGCAACCAAAAGGGTTTTTATTACCACACCATATTTTATTCCTGTAGAGTCGGTGTTACAGGCTATCAAACAAGTTTCTCTTTCTGGTGTTGATGTCAGATTGCTGGTGCCTGCAAAGGGAGATTCGATGATTGTTAATGCGGCTGCCTATTCTTATTATGAAGAATTATTGGAGTCTGGCGTCAAAATATATTTTTACGAAAAAGGTTTTGTACATGCAAAAACGATTGTTGTTGACGATGATTTATCAATTGTTGGGACAGCAAATATGGATGTGAGAAGTCAAGAACTCAATTTCGAAGTTAACACCATGGTGTATGATAAGATGATTACAGAAAAATTGGCTGCTAGTTATTTTGAAGATTTAAAACAGTCTAAAGAGATCTTTTTAAAAGATTGGAAAGCGCGACCAAAACTAAAATCTTTCTTCGAACATTTGGCACGATTGTTCTCACCATTATTATGATTTTTTAACAATAATTTTCAATTCTAAAACTTAATCTTTATTTTTGTAAAGAGTGTCAAAATTTTTTAAAAATTAAGACTAAAAGTGACGCGAGAGCTTATAATATGGTAGAAAATAACACAGTTAATTATTCCGAAGACAATATCAGAACCCTCGATTGGCAAGAGCACATTCGACTGCGTCCTGGGATGTACATTGGGAAGTTGGGAGATGGCTCATCGGCGGATGATGGTATTTATATCTTGTTGAAGGAGATTATCGATAACTCTATCGATGAATTCCGTATGAAATCTGGGAAAAGAATCGAAATCAAAGTTGATGAAGGCAAGGTTTCGATCCGAGATTTTGGACGAGGAATTCCGTTAGGGAAGGTGGTTGACGCTGTTTCTAAAATGAATACCGGAGGTAAGTACGATAGCAAAGCTTTTAAAAAGTCTGTTGGTCTTAACGGTGTTGGTACAAAGGCGGTTAATGCCTTGTCGGGTTACTTCAAAGTAAGATCTTTCCGCGATGGTAAGATGAAAGTTGCCGAGTTTTCGCGTGGAATTATTACTGAAAACCATGAAGAAAAAGAAACGTCGGACAGAAATGGTACCGAGATTTCCTTTGTGCCTGATGCGGATATTTTCTTAAATTTTAAATTTAGAAAAGAGTATATCGAAAGAATGCTCCGCAATTATGCTTACCTCAATCCTGGACTTAAAATTCTTTTCAACGGCGAAACCTTTTATTCCGAAAATGGATTGAAAGACCTTTTGGATGAGGAGCTGGAAGGCGAAATCCTTTATCCAATTATGCACTTGCAGGATAATGATATAGAAGTTGCCATCACGCATTCCGATAGGTCGCAGACAGAGACTTATTTTTCGTTTGTTAATGGACAAAATACAACGCAAGGAGGGACGCACCTTAACGCTTTTCGAGAAGCTTATGTTAAAACCATTCGAGAGTTTTTTAATAAAAACTTTGATGCGTCAGATATTAGAAAATCGATTATCGCAGCAATCTCTATTAATGTTGAAGAACCTGTCTTTGAATCTCAAACTAAAACTAAGCTTGGTTCTAACGATGTTGGACCAAATGGACCGACGGTTCGTACTTTTGTAATTGACTTTTTAAAAAGTAAATTAGACAATTTTCTACATAAGAATCCAGAATTTGCAGAAGCTATTCAGAGAAAAATTTTAATTTCTGAACGCGAAAGAAAAGAGCTTTCTGGTATTCAAAAATTAGCCAGAGAGCGTGCCAAAAAAGTGTCGCTCCATAATAAAAAACTGAGAGATTGTCGTCACCACTACAATGATCAAAAGGCGGCTCGTAAAGCCGAAACCATGATTTTTATTACCGAGGGAGATTCGGCTTCTGGATCGATTACAAAATCTCGTGATGTAGAAACGCAAGCGGTATTTTCTTTAAAAGGTAAGCCATTAAATACTTATGGTTTAACAAAGAAAATTGTGTACGAAAACGAAGAATTCAACTTGTTGCAAGCTGCTCTTAATATCGAAGAAAGCATGGAAGATTTGCGTTATAATCATGTGATTATCGCAACCGATGCCGATGTCGATGGGATGCACATTAGATTGTTGATGATTACATTTTTCTTGCAGTTCTTCCCAGATGTTATCAAAAATGGACATTTATTTATTTTGCAAACACCTTTGTTTAGGGTAAGAAATAAAAAGGAAACGAGATATTGTTATACAGAAGAAGAACGTGTTAAAGCACTTAACGAACTTGGGAAAAATCCTGAGATCACACGATTCAAAGGTTTGGGAGAGATTTCGCCTGACGAGTTCAAACATTTTATCGGAAAAGATATCCGACTGGAGCCGGTTGTTTTGGGCAAAGATCAAACAATTGAGCAACTTTTAGAATTTTATATGGGAAAAAATACGCCCGAAAGACAGTTGTTTATTTTAGATAATCTTGTTGTAGAAAATGATGATATTGATCGAAAATAAGTTTAAGAAAATCTTTGTATTTAATGAGATTAAGTAATAAAGGGAAAATTCCGATCTATACTTTTATCCAAAATATGCTTCTTGTAGGGATTATTTTGGGGGTAACTGCATTTTTTGTCGAGCGTTATAAAATTGATTTTCTAGGCTGGGAAAGTTATCTTTTCCTTATTATTCCTGTGGTAATGGGAAGTTTGTATTGGACACGTGGAAAACAAATTTTTGAATATGATAGCGATGGCGAAACTTTAACAATTAACAATTACAGTATTGTTCCTTTTTTTAAAAATCAAAAAAAAGACGAATTTCCGAAGTACAAAGTGCAGGATTTTGAAGTTATTAATTTGATTTTTATTAAAAAACTTCTCATAACAATACATAGTAAAAAGAACCATCATTTATATCTAAAATACGATATTTCTTATTTAAATAATAAAGAAGTTAAAGACTTAAAACTATCATTACGAAAGGTTTTAAAAACTAATAAAGAAGAAAACCAATTGGTTGCCGAAACAGTATAATGGAAGAGAATAATTATCAAGAAGAAAGCCTGAAAAAAGTTTCAGGCTTATATAAAGATTGGTTTTTAGATTATGCATCTTATGTAATTTTGGATCGTGCGATTCCATCAGTTTTTGATGGTTTCAAGCCGGTACAAAGACGTATTCTACACTCGATGCGAGAGTTAGAAGATGGACGTTACAATAAGGTCGCAAATATCGTTGGTAACACGATGAAATACCACCCGCACGGTGATGCGTCGATTACAGATGCAATGGTGCAGATTGGGCAAAAGGAGTTATTGATCGATACGCAAGGTAACTGGGGAAATATCTTTACAGGAGATTCTGCAGCGGCGGCGCGTTATATCGAAGCACGTTTGACACCCTTTGCGCTAGAAGTTGTTTTTAATCCTAAAACAACAGATTGGGTAAAATCTTATGACGGACGTAATAACGAACCGGTCGATCTTCCCGTTAAGTTTCCCATGTTGCTGGCACAAGGTGCAGAAGGTATTGGCGTTGGTCTTTCGACGAAGATTATGCCCCATAATTTTAATGAATTAATCAATGCTTCTATAGCACATCTTAAAGGTAAAAAGTTCGATATTTTTCCGGACTTTTTAACGGGTGGGATGCTCGATGTTAGCAATTATAATGATGGACATCGTGGCGGGAAGCTTCGTGCTAGAGCAAGAATCATTCAAAAAGATAAAAATACACTTTGCATAACAGAACTTCCTTTTTCTAAAAATACAGGCGACCTTATTGATAGCATCATCAAAGCCAACGAAAGAGGTAAGATCAAAATTAAAAAAATTGAAGACAATACGTCTGACAAAGTAGAGATTATCATTCATTTAACCAACGATGTTTCGCCGGATAAGATGATTGATGCACTATATGCTTTCACGGATTGTGAAGTCGCTATCTCGCCGAATGCCTGCGTTATTGTTGGTGATAAGCCGATGTTTTTGTCGGTTTCAGAAATTCTTAGACGTAATACCGATCATACCGTTTCTCTTTTAAAACTCGAACTTGAAATCGAATTGGGAGAGTTGGAAGAAAAATGGCATTTCGCGTCTTTGGAAAAAATCTTCATCGAAAACGAAATTTACCAAGAAATTAAAAACCGAACTTCCAAAGAAGAAGTGTACGCCGCAATTGATAAAGCCCTAAAACCTTTTACTAAGGAATTGATGCGAGCGGTGACAACCGAGGATATTATCCGATTGACCGAGTTGCCATTCATGAGGATTTCGCGTTATGACCAAGATAAAGCTTTGGAAAATATTGCTGCCTTAGAAGGTAAAATTGAACAAGTTAAACATCATCTTGCAAATTTGGTGACCTATGCGATTGACTATTTTTTAAACATCCAAAAGAAATTTGGCAAGACCAAAGAACGTCGTACAGAACTAAGAGTTTTTGATACCATTGATGCGACGAAAGTTGCTGTAGCCAACGAAAAATTCTATGTCAATCGGGAAGAAGGCTTTATCGGAACTTCGCTTAAGAAAGACGAATATGTTTTCGATTGTTCTGATATTGATGATATTATCACTTTCCGAAAAGATGGCGGTATGCAAGTCACTAAAGTTGAAAGCAAAACTTTTGTAGGTAAGAATATTTTGCATGTCGGTATTTGGAAGAAGAATGATAAGCGCACCGTTTACAACATGATATATCGTGAAGGTAAGGAAGGTCCGTATTATATGAAGCGTTTTGCGGTGACAGGCGTTATTAGAGCTCATGATTATAAATTAGCTTCGGATAAAAAAGGTTCGGAAGTGCTTTATTTTTCGGCAAATCCTAATGGTGAAGCAGAAGTTGTTTCAGTATTATTAAAACCGAATGCTCGTATCCGTAAGAATAGAATAGAAGTCGATTTTTCTGAATTAGCGATTAAAGGTCGTGATTCTCGCGGAAATTTGGTGACGAAATATGCGGTTAAAAAAGTTGATCTAAAAGAGGAAGGTGTGTCGACTTTGGCACCGAGAAAAATTTGGTTTGATGAAAGTGTACGCCGCCTTAATGCTGATGGACGCGGGACTTTACTAGGAAGTTTTAAAGGTGATGACAGAATCTTGACGATTAACACACAAGGGGAAGCCAAATTGGTGTCATTTGATTTGAGTAATCGTTTTGACGATGAGTATTTAATTTTAGAAAAATGGAAACCAGAGCAAGCCGTGACTTGTATTTATTTTGACGGAGAAAAAGCAATTTATTTCATCAAGCGTTTCTTGTTCGAAAATACGCCAAATGTCCAAACCTTTATGCCGTCAGAACATCCAAAATCTTTTATAGAATTTGTTGGAACTAACGATGGCTGCATTGCGGAGATCAATTTTGCTAAAGATAAAACTGGAAAAGAAAAAGAAGCAGAAAGCATCAATCTTGACGAATTTATCACTGTTAAAGGTATCAAAGCGATGGGTAACCAATTTATAAAAGATAAAGTTAAAAACATCAATATCATTATTCCTGAGCCTGTTGAAGATCCAGAAGTTGAGGAGGAGTTCGATGCAAATGCTGTCAATTCGGCAGAGTTTGACGAAGGTGGAACTATTGGAGACCTTTTTGATGAACCAGAAGGAGATAACGACGCTGAACAAGAAAATAACGAAGAATAATGCCACCACTACTATTAGCTTTAATTGTCATCACCTGTGGAATCAGTATTTACGGGTTCCAAAATCAAGTTTTTTTTGAAAAGTACAAATTCAATGTAGGAGCAATCCAATCGCGAAAAGAGTACATTCGATTGTTGTCAGCGGGCTTTTTGCATGGCGACTTTATGCACTTGTTTTTCAACATGCTTACGCTGTATTTCTTTGCGCCGATTGTGATGTCACAATTCGGAGAAATCGGATTTTTGGTGGTGTATTTCGGATCAATTATACTGGGGAATTTGTTCAGTTTGTATATTTATAAACATCAAAGTTATTATTCGGCGATTGGTGCTAGTGGCGGTGTGTCGGGGATTTTGTTTGCAGCAATCGCAGCCTATCCACATATTGGTATTGGTATTATGTTTATTCCGTTGCCGATTCCGGGTTATATATTTGGAGCCTTGTATTTTGCCTATTCTGTATATATGATGCTCAATCCAAAACAATGGGATAATCTAGGTCATGCGGCGCATTTGGGTGGTGCAGGTTTCGGACTATTGTATGCGATTGTTTTCCATTTAGATTTAGTAATTGCAAATGCGATGTATTTAGGAATAATGTCTTTACCCCTAGTTTATTTAGCTTATCAAATTTTTATAAAGAAAAAAATTGGTTAACTTTAATAATTCAAAGTGACTAATTTTCGAATTATAATTAGAAAAAAAAGGCTATTTCAGATCTGAAATAGCCTTTTTTATGTACATTATTTCTTTTTAGAGGTGATGACAATGACACCATCTTTTGCTTTTTCGCCGTATTTATGTTTCGCGGTTTCAGCTTTTAGAACTTCAACTTTTTCAATATTACTAGGTTTTAGATCTTTAACTTTTTTGTCATCAACGATAATTCCGTCTAAAACATAGATCGGATTGGCTTTATTTTTATTAGGATAAGTCCCAATCTTCCCCAGTCGGAAAGGCTTTCTAATCGTATCTTTTCTAGGAGGGATATAAGCCATTTTACCCATTACACGGACATTGTTAGTGTCCTTGTGAGAACTAATATGTGTCGCTTCTCCTTTTGTGTTTTGTTGATTTCCTTTTTGTTGAGCGTTGATACTTACAATTCCAGCAGAGGTCAATATTACGCCAAGCGCAAATTTTGAGAATAATGAATTAATAAAAGAATATTCTAGATTTCTATTCATTTGAGAATTGTTCGCAATGACGCAGATGTCGATGTTAGATTGTAATTCATTCAGAATTTGATCATCCGTCATTGTGGTTAAATCCGTAACATCTTTATTACAAATGCTACAAAATTTTCCCTTTTCGGCTGGCGTCATGTTGTCCCAGTTCTCATGACAAGGTTTAGGAATGGCTATTTTCATAATTTAATATTTAAGATTTAAAGTTTTATCCTTTTTAAAAGTTAAATCGTGGTAGTTGTTTTTTTATTTAATTAATTAAAATATAAAAAATACATTGCTGGTTATTTTCTTTAAATCTCTTCAAAATGCAAAACTAAAACCAGGAGCAATAAAGATGAAAAACAATTGCTTTCTGCAAGTCTGTTATTGAAAAATCTGAGGTTAAATCTGTGCTAAAGTTGGTTAATAAATCGATCAAGTTAGGTTGGATTTGACGACGTTTAATTGTAAGTATTTGAAAAAAATGCATTCTAAAATATAAAATACAAACTAAAAAAAGCTATCAAATTTGATAGCTTTTCTATGAAATCGAGAACTTTTTTTTGACTTTATTCTAAGTTAAAATTAACTAGTAAACAACTTTTTTGGTTTAATAATATTTAAAAAAAAAATAATTAAAGTAAGCTTTCATCTACCAAATTTGGGAGCGTTACTTTTAAGTTTGGTTCGGCTTCCATAGCACGTTTGATAGCGAAAATCGCGCCTTCGTTTCTTGCCCAACTTCTTCTGGAAATTCCGTTGTTAACGTCCCAAAAAAGCATCGACTTTAATCTTCTGTCAGCGTCATCGCTTCCATCCAATAACATTCCGAAACCTCCATTAATGACTTCGCCCCAACCAACGCCGCCACCGTTATGGATAGAAACCCAAGTCGCACCTCGGAAACTGTCGCCAATTACGTTGTGAATCGCCATATCTGCTGTAAATCTCGAGCCGTCATAAATATTGGAAGTTTCACGATACGGAGAATCTGTTCCCGAAACATCGTGATGGTCTCTACCTAAAACCACGGGACCAATTTTCCCTTCTTTTATGGCTTTGTTAAAGGCTTCTGCGATTTTCATTCGTCCTTCTGCGTCGGCATACAGAATTCTTGCTTGAGAACCTACCACCAATTTATTTTCCTGCGCACCTTTTATCCATTGGATATTGTCTTTCATTTGTTGCTGAATTTCCGCTGGAGAATTTTTTATCATTTCCTCTAAAACCTCACAAGCAATATCATCTGTTTTTTGTAAATCTTCAGGTTTTCCGCTTGTACAAACCCAACGGAACGGTCCAAAACCATAATCGAAACACATCGGTCCCATAATATCTTGAACATACGATGGATATTTGAATTCTCGTCCTAGACTTGGTGTTGCAGACATCACATCTGCTCCTGCACGCGAAGCTTCCAATAAAAAGGCATTTCCGTAATCGAAGAAATAAGTTCCTTTTTCAGTGTGTTTGTTAATCGCTGCGGCGTGTCTTCTAAGGGTTTCCTGAACTTTTTCTTTGAACAATTCTGGATGTTCCGCCATCATCGCATTGGATTCTTCAAAAGAAATTCCAGCTGGATAATAACCGCCTGCCCATGGATTATGCAATGAAGTTTGATCGGAACCAATATCAATTCTCAAATTTTCTTCATCAAATTTCTCCCAAACATCCACAATATTCCCTAGGTAAGCCAAAGAAACAGTTTCTTGATTTTCTTGAGCTTTTCTCACCCTTTCAATCAATTCATCCATATTTTCATGGATTTCGTTCACCCATTTTTGATCGTGACGAATTTTAGTGATTTTAGGATTTACCTCAGCACAAACTGTTACACAACCTGCAATATTTCCTGCTTTTGGCTGTGCTCCCGACATGCCGCCCAATCCAGAAGTTACAAAAAGACCTCCTTTTGGTTCTTTATTTATTTTTCTAAAGGCATTAAGAACCGTAATCGTCGTGCCATGTACAATTCCTTGTGGACCAATGTACATATAACTTCCCGCCGTCATTTGTCCGTATTGCGTCACGCCTAATGCATTGAATTTTTCCCAGTCATCAGGTTTCGAATAATTCGGAATCATCATTCCATTAGTTACAACAACTCTTGGCGCGTCTTTATGACTCGGAAACAATCCCATCGGATGCCCAGAATACATCACCAAAGTTTGCTCATCCGTCATTTCCGACAAATATTGCATCGTCAAAAGATACTGCGCCCAATTGGAAAAAACCGCACCATTTCCACCATACGTAATCAATTCATGAGGATGTTGTGCCACGGCATAATCCAAATTATTCTGAATCATCAACATGATCGCCGCAGCTTGTTGAGATTTCGCAGGATAATCAGTTATCGGTCGGGCTTTTATCTCATAATCTGGACGAAAACGATACATATAGATTCTTCCAAAATCCTCTAATTCTTTCTTGAATTCTGGAATAAGTTCTGCATGAATTTTGGGATCGAAATAACGTAATGCATTTTGTAAAGCCAATTTTTTCTCCTCGTCGGTTAATATGTCTTTACGCTTCGGAGCGTGATTGATATTGGGTTCGTAAGCTTTAGCTTGTGGAAGTTCCGTAGGAATCCCTTGTTTTATTTGTTCTTGAAATGTCATCAAAGTTTTATTGTTATAAAGTTCAATGTTTAAAGATATTCAAAATTGAAAATATAAAGCAAGTAAAAGGATAATCTGTTATCGTTCAGTTTTTTTTTCACTGATAAAAAAACGAATCATTATGAAAACCTTTAAATACTTTTTAATAATCAAAATTGAAAAATCTTAAATATTGATATGATTAAATATAAGTCTGAAAATTAGCTTGTTAAGATAAATGATAATAAGCTTTTTGAAATTATTAATAACTAACTTTTTTCATCCTTAAAATTTTTAATAAGTTCTTCTGATGTTTTGGAAGAGAATTTTCTTTTATTAATTTATAAAATCCTTTTAAAAAATTATCTTTGCATCCGAAATGGGTGAATCGTGTGTAACTCACGAGCTGTCGCGCAACCGTGATGCTTTTGCAAAGTCGGATCCCCAAAAACTTTCGCGATTTGAAGTAAGAATTTTAAAGATTTTTATTCATTTCAATTGTTAAACTTTTAATTCAAAAAAAAGGAATGAATTACGACGACAAAATTAAAGCGTCCGAAACCCACGTTTTTAAAGTGGTTTTCCCAAATACAACCAATCATCATAACACCATGTTCGGAGGAAAAGTTATGGAAATGATGGATGAAGTTGCCTTTATGACGGCCACTCGATTTGCCAGAAAATCCTTTGTAACAGTTAGTTGCGACAGAATCGATTTTAAAAAACCGATACCGGCAGACACTTTAGTCGAGTTGATCGGAAAAGTAAAATACGTAGGAAACTCGAGCCTAAAAGTTAACATCGAAATCTTTATCGAAGAAATGTACGCGGAGACGCGTGAGAAAGCCGTTTCGGGGGATTTTACTTTGGTAGCGATCGATGAGAATAAAAAACCACAACGTATTTTCGAATAAAATAAAGAGGCTCTCAAATTTGAGAGCCTTTTTTATGATTGCATCATGTGAGCTTTTTCGATGACAACAATACTCCAAATCGTATTTTTTACAACTGAAAAGTTCTTGTTTTATGACGAAGTTTACTTTTTGACGTAGATCATTCTGTCGTTGTCGGAGATGTCTTTTATCAATTTTGAAACTTTATATTCTCTGTATAATTCTAAAGTTTCGGGACCGTATTTTTGATTGATTTCTAGGAAGATTAATCCTTTTTCTTTGAGGTGCGATTTCCCGAGTTCTGCGATTCTTTTATAAAATATCAAAACATCTTCTGTCGGCGAAAATAAAGCCAAATTGGGCTCAAACGATTTTACTGAATCTTCAATACTGATATTCTCATCAATGCCAATGTAAGGTGGATTACTGATGATAATATCATAAATGTCATTGGGCTTGTCGTTAAGAATATCTTTTTGATAAAACTGAATGTCAACGTCATGTAAAGCCGCATTTTGTTTAGCTACTTTTAAAGCCTCTTCGCAGACGTCTAAAGCATGGACATCCGCGTCTGGGAAATGTAGTTTTAAAATTATTGGGATAACGCCACTACCTGTTCCTATATCAAGGATTTTTAAATTCTGAATAGCATTTTCTTTCTGAAATTCATTGATATAATGCGAAGCTAATTCCAAAAGTTCTTCCGTCTCTGGACGTGGTATTAAAACATGTTCGTTAACCTTAAACGTTTTTCGGTAGAATTCTGCTTCGCCCGTTAATTGTTGATAAGGTTTTCCAGATTTTAAATCATTAAGAATGTTTTCAAAAGTGTCTTCATCATCTTTTAATATGTCTTGGTTTTCGAATTTGCGAAGTTGATGTCTTGCGAAACCAAAAATTTTGTCTGCAAAAATATAAAATAGCGTGATGCTTTCAGAGGTTGAATAGTGTTCTGAAAGTTCATTTTGAAAATGTTTTTTAAGATCTGAAATAGTCAATGCAATGCGATTTACGAATTAGGTTTAAGATTAACGCGTCGTCACTTCGAGTCGCGCAGCGTACAGAAAGGTAGTCTAATTATGAATTAAAATTAGGTACGAAATCTTTGAGTAAAAACTATCTTGTGAAGACCAGATTGGTATCGGTTGATAGGTTTTCGTCGAATAAGTAATTTTCATAATTAAATGCTTTAACGTCGGTAAGTGTTTTAGCATTGGTTTCGGCACAGAAGCGAATCATTAATCCTCGCGCATTTTTGGTGTATACAACAATGGTTTTTAGTTTGCCATCGGGTTGTATTTGTCGGAATTCGAAATCAATAATTGGCGCTTTTATTGTTTTGCGATCTATAACTTTGACGTACTCATTGCTGGCTAAATTTAGGATTACATCTTTGGCTTTCAACTCGGAGTTAAGTTGCTCTGTTACACGCTTTGTCCAAAAATCGTAAAGGTTTTTGTTGTTGTCAAATGAAAAAGGACGTCCCATCTCTAGTCGATACAACATAATGCGGTCAGATGGCTTTAGCAAACCATAAAGTCCTGACAATATTCTGTAATTTTTTTGTAAATAATCTATGGCTGGCTTGTCCAAAGTTTTGGCATCCAAACCTCTGTAAACTTCGCCTACAAATGCAAACATCGCTGGCGCTGACTCTTTAGGTTTTGGATTGGCTTTCCAGTTTTGGTTACGCTCCCAGTTCTCGTCTGCTAATTTCGGTGAAATCTCCATGAGTTCGGACAAGTATTTGGGGTCTTTATGTTTGAGGTAAGATTGTATTTCTTCGGCTTCTTTGATGAATTTTGGCGTTGTTGAACGCAGTACATCGGTGTGATAATCGATGTTCATCAATTTGGCTGGTGAGCTTAGTATTTTCATAATTTTTTTTAAGTTTTCAATAAACTAACTTTTAGCTTGATTTTCAAATAAATTGGCTAAAAAAGTGATTAAAGAAATTCTAAATGCAGATGATACAAAAGTACAAATAAGGATCAAATACAAGTTTGAATCTTCGTTTAAGGATTAGTTTCAAATTTAATATTTTCTTGAGTTTTATACTTAAGAGAATTCTAAATAGGCTTCTATACTTTATTATTTTTTGTTGTGGATATAACATATGCCATGGCTGGCTCAACTATTCGGGATTGCGCCCCGGCGTAATCGGAACTCCTTTTGCGAGAGGCTTTGCCGAGCAAAAGAGTGAGAGATGAAGACGGAAATGTGCGCCCAAAATAATTTTAAAATCCTAGATTTCGCCTTTTCCTTGACGGATAATTTCGGGTTCGCCAGAGGTTAAATCCACAATGGTGGACGCCACGTTGTCGCCGTAACCGCTGTCGATAACGATGTCCACGAGATTGTCGTACTTTTCGGCGATAAGTTCGGGGTCGGTAGAATATTCGAGGATTTCGTCGTCGTCGCGGATCGATGTTGAGGCTATGGGATGACCAAGCTTCTCCACAATTAGCTGCGGAATGCTGTGGTCGGGCACTCTAATACCCACTGTTTTGGCACCTTTGTACGCTAGAGGTAGATTTTTGTTGGCGTCCAAAATGAAGGTGAATGGTCCCGGCAAATGGTTTTTTAGAAATCTGAAAGTCGAGGTCTCGATAGGTTTGGTAAATTCCGACAAATGGCTAAGGTCGTTACAGATGATCGAAAACTTGGCTTTCTCTAGTTTGACACCTTTTACGCTGGCTAGTTTTTCCATTGCTTTTAGGTTGTTGATGTCGCAGCCTAATGCATAGATAGTGTCGGAAGGATAGATGATAAGCCCACCGTCACGCAAGGTTTTCACGACTTGGTCGATATAATTTTCTTGCGGATTGTCTGGATATATTTTCAGGATTTTTGCCATAAGACAAAGTTAGTGAATTATGCGCAAGAAATGTGCAGTTTTAGACCAAGATTTATAATCATGCGAAGATGTTTTTTAGAGGAGGTTTACATTTTTATTTTTTATTTTTGAATTTTCTGGTTTAGACCTGTTTTGCGTAATTTTTTATTTGTTTTTAAACCACTGATTTTTAATAGATAATGTAATTAACTGCCGATGGATAGTAGATTTATTGCATTTTGTTTGCAGTTCTAAAAAATAGTTGTATATTTGCATCACAATATCGCGGGATGGAGCAGTAGGTAGCTCGTCGGGCTCATAACCCGAAGGTCATCGGTTCGAGTCCGGTTCCCGCTACTACAAAGGAGATTCAAGAATGAGTCTCCTTTTTTATTGTTATGTAATTCTTAATAAAGAAAAAATATTGTCTTCAAAGGCAGCTTTTTCTGTTCCGGATTTTAATAGTTAATTCCATTTAAATTTTAATGAAAGAAACACAAAATTGTGCTTCAAAACAATTTTATTAAACTTTATGATTTCTTAAAGATTAGATTTTTGTTGTTAAATTTTAAGTTTTTTTAAATTATAAACTCTTAGATTTAAATTTAAATATATGATTTTGAAGGCGTTGTATATTTTAACATGCTTTAACTATAAAAATAGTTGTATCAATTAAAAATTAGTCTACATTTGTATTACTAAGAAATTAGTGATATAAGATTGATTGATATATTAAACTGAAGATTATGAACAAGTTGACAAAAGCAGAAGAACAAGTGATGCAGTATCTGTGGACAATAGAAAAAGGATTTCTAAAAGATATTTTAGAACATTTCCCAGAGCCCAAACCGCACACTAACACGGTGTCTACCATCCTTAAAATCCTTATGGAAAAAGGCTTTGTCGACTATACAACCTTTGGAAGACAGCACGAGTATTTTGCAGTGGTGTCTAAAGAAAGTTACAGTGGTAGAAGCATCAAAAGTCTCGTAAGAAATTATTTTGAAGGCTCTTACAAAAATGCGGTTTCTTTTTTAGTAGAAAAAAATGAAATGAGTGTTGAAGATTTGGAAAAACTTTTGGACGAACTCAAAAACAAAGACTAATGGACGCTTTTCTATTATATTGTCTCAAGATGATCACTTGTTCTGCGGTGATGTACGCTTACTATTTGTTGTTTTTAAAAGATAAAACTTTTCACCATTATAACAGATTTTATCTACTATTAACGGTTGTAATAAGTGTTAATCTTCCATTATTAAAGCTGTCGTATTTCACGATAGATGTTAATCCAAAGCTTATATTTTTGTTTCAAAATTTGCAATCAACCGAAAACTCTATTAATCATGGTATCATTATTCATCAAATTTTTTATGCTGTTATTGGACTGGTTTCAGTCGTACATATAGCAAAATTAACAATCGGTTTAATAAGAATCAATCACATCAAAAAAACATTTCCTCACGAAGAATTACAGGGGATCAAGTTTTACCAAACTAACCTAGACGAGGCTCCCTTTTCGTTTTTTAGAAATCTATTTTGGAAGCAATCTATCAAAATGGAATCTTCAGTAGGACAACAGATTCTAAAGCATGAGATGGTACACATCGAGCAAAAACATACTTGGGATAAGCTGTTTATGCAAATTATGAAGTCTGTTTTTTGGATGAATCCCATTTTCTATATCATTAACAAAGAAATCAATCTTATACACGAATACTTAGCGGACAACAAAGCTGTTAAACGTTCTGACACCAAAGCATTTGCGCAGATGCTTTTGGAGAGTCACTTTCCGGGGACGACTTTGCCAGCTACAAGTCCTTTTTTATCATCTAACCTCAAAAAAAGATTAAAAATGCTTACTAAAAGTAAAACCAAATACAGTTATGCTCGCAGGATTTTTGCTTTGCCGCTATTGTTTATGCTCTCTTTCGCTTATCTAGTTAATGCGAAAAACAAAGAAATCAAAAAGACAAATATTGAAATTGAACAAGCAGTACAAGGTCTGAAAAAAGATACTGCGATTGTCGATACAAGCACTTTGTCTTCGATGCCTAAAGCGCTTCAGTCTGCTCGAGAAGGACTTTCATCGGTTAACAGTCAGATAAATAATGATAACAAATTGATTTCTGAGATCAATAAAAAAATTTCTGATAAAAACAAAGCAATCAATGATTTAATAAAAGCTAAAAAAGATGACTCGCAAGAGTTTTTAACAAAAACAAAAGAAGTTGAAGCTTTAGCTAATGAAGCTGATAAAATTATCAATTCGGACCGTTATCAAGCGATGTTAAAAAAATCAGAGGACTACGCCAAACAAATTGATGAATATTACAACGCTCCCGAATGGAAAGAGAAAGTAGCGCAAATCGAAAAAAATGCTAAACAAATGGAGAAAAAATATAATTCTCCAGAATGGAAAAAGAAAATGGCTGATATAGAAAAACAGGCAGCTGAAATTGAAAAACGCGTTAACTCTCCAGAGTTTATAAAAAGAATTGAAGAAATTAGAAAAAATGCTAGCAATGTCTATTTCTACAATAATGACAACCTAGCCAAGGCTTTTGATGTTACAAATATCAATTTTGATGATTTAAAATTTAGTAATGACGAAATTGAAAAATTACTAAAAAACATCCCGAGTTTTGATTTCAAAGGGCTTAATTTTAATGATGTTGCATTCGGGAGAGAGATGACACCCAAAGAAAAACGTCAGTACGAAAAGCGTAAAAAAGAAATTAAAGAACTTCAGAAAAAAATCGACGAAAAACGTAAAGATTTGAGAAGCGGAAAGCCAATGCTAGATCGTCCTTGGGTTGTTAGTTCTGCAAAGACAATCGCTGCACCAAGAATGTCTGCTGTGCCTTCTAGTGAGATTACGTTATTCAAAAACGATAATTTTTTTACAATTGACGGACTAGATTTCAAGAATTATTCTTCTGGAGAAATGAAGTTTTTCATTAATGGTAAAGAAGTTACAAAAGCGGAAATGGATAAAATTGACCCAAAAGACATCAAAAATGTCAATGTTAATAAATACAATGACAAAGGTGAAATAAAAATCGAAACTAAATAAACCGCACACATTTATATTTATACCTACTGCCTCAGTTTTATTTGAAAATTATGAGGCAGTTTTTTTTAAAAATTAAGACTATGAGATCATTACTTATTTTTTGTTTAGCATTAAGCTTAAATCTTTTTGCGCAAAATCATCGTTACATTTATGACTACAAAATAATCAAAGATTCCACAAACAAAGCCAATCAACGTACCGAAATAATGTATTTGGACACAACAAAAGAAGGTTCAGAATATTATAGTTATACGGCTTATCATTCGGATTCGTTGGTTCGTGCAGCTTTAGAAACGCAGCTAAGAGCCACTGGAATTATTAATATTAAACCTGATATGAAAGTCGATGCACAACGTTATTCTGTCTCAAAAACCTATCCCGATTTTAAGACAGAATTACATAACCGTATTGGAATGAAACGTTACAAAATTGCAGACGAAAGAAAGCTAAATTGGAAAATTCTTCCTGATAAACAACAAATAGGGAAGTGGCAGACGCAGAAAGCAACTGTAGATTTTGCGGGAAGACAATGGACGGCGTGGTTTGCTAATGAAATTCCGTTGCAGGATGGACCATACAAGTTTTCTGGACTTCCTGGTTTAATTGTTAAAATTGAAGATAAAACGCAATCTCATATTTTGGAACTGAAAGGCATTAAAACCTTAACTGCTGAAGAAGTTAAAAATTATAAAAAACCAAAAAATGAATTGGTGTTAAATACGAAACAATATCAAAAACTGCTGAGTGATTACGAGAAAGATCCCACTCAAGGCTTCATACAAGCAACTATGGGCGGGATGGTCATGATGCCAGCGGAAAGCGATAATCGTTGGATGAAAGAACGCGAAGCGAAGTTAAAGGAAGAAATTAAAAAAGATGACAACAAAATAGAATTGTCTTTTAATTAAAATTATTAGTTTAGCAAAAATACAATTACATGGAAAAAATGTTTGATTCTTTTTCTATTGCTTCAGCTCGTTTTTTTACAATGAACAAAGACAAAATTTTTTATACGAGTACAAGATTGCGCCAGATTCTACGCAGCACGATTCTTTGATTGTAGAAATAATGCGATTGGATGTTCTACTCAAAAGGTTTAAAATATTATAGCCAGAATGCATATTTGCGGGATTCTATTATGGATGCGCGGACGAAAAAGCATGGGTTTGTTAAGAATGCAGCTGGCGATATGATGATAAGTAACGATGGTACGCCGAAGGCTGTTATAGAGCACAAAGTCTATAAAACTTATCCTGATTTTAAGATCAATTTTATTAATAAAATTTGGCTAGATTTTTATAATCAAACAGATGATCGAAAGATGACTTAGACGATTCTTTTTGATAAATAAAAAATAGGGAAGTGGGATTGTCAAAAAGCCAGAACTTATGTTGCTGGACGAAAGTGGACGGCTTGTTTTACAAGTTCGATTCCATTGCAAGATGGTCCTTATAAATTTCGTGGATTACCAGGTGTAATCGTAAAAATTACAAACCACAACGAAAGCATTGCATTTGAATTAATAGCTATTCAAAGTATTATTAAACAAGATCTGGATGACGATTTTGCGAAGCAATTTAACGCAACTCCAATGACTTACCAACAATATGTAAAGCTTTAGAAAAACTATCTTAAGGACCCAATTGCAGGCGTTCGAAAAGCTTTTAGTGATAAAGTTTTAGAAAAAACATTTGACAATTCCGGAAGTCTAATTCCTCAAGAAAAAGCGCTTAAAGATTATGAAGCTCGGGCACAAGAGCGAATTAAGAAGAATAACAATATGCTTGAACCTAATCTTTTAAAATAAATTTAAAACAAAAAAAATCCGAAGCTAAAAACTTCGGATTTTATATTTATGAATTACAAATGATTAGTTCATTTTCTTAGCATCAGCAACAAATTGTGCCAATCCGCTGTCTGTTAATGGATGTTTTAACAAGTTGAGGATTGACGGAAGTGGCGATGTGATAACATCAGCACCGATTTTTGCACAATTAATGATGTGCATTGGATTTCTGATAGACGCTGCTAAAATTTGAGTATCAAATAAATAGTTATCATAGATTACTCTGATCTCTTGGATTAACTCGATACCATCAACAGAGATGTCATCTAATCTACCCAAGAAAGGCGATACGTAAGTTGCTCCAGCTTTAGCAGCTAGTAAAGCTTGACCTGCTGAGAATACTAATGTGCAATTGGTTTTGATGCCTTTGTCAGAGAAATATTTTAGCGCTTTGATACCATCTTTAATCATTGGGATTTTAACAACGATTCTTTCGTGTAAAGCTGCTAACTCTTCACCTTCTTTGATCATTTCTTCATAAGTTGTCGAAAGAACTTCCGCAGAAACGTCACCATCAACGATGTTGCAAATGTCAACATAATGCTTGTTGATCGCTTCTTTACCAGCAATACCTTCTTTAGCCATTAATGATGGGTTGGTTGTAACACCATCCAAAATTCCTAAGTCTTGAGCTTCTTTAATCTGCTCCAAATTAGCAGTGTCGATGAAAAATTTCATTATTTTTTAGTTTTAAAATCTTAATTACAAAGATAGTTTAATTATTTTCCTTTAAACAAAAATTGGAAGCCAAGGCCTCCAATTTTTTTATTTTTTAAGTTCTGCTTCTTTGGCTTTAAACTCATTGAATTTTGCAGTGTTTTGTGTTGCGTTATAGAATCCTTTAAGAAGCGAAACCATATCGGCATCTTTTGGATCTAGTGCGTAAGCCTTTTCTGCATATGGAATAGCTTTTGCAAATCTTGCACGTCTCTTTTCCATAACTTTGTTAGCTTCATCGATTTTTTTTGCTTTTCGAAGCGCATTGAATTCATCAATCGTTTTTGAGTCGTCTCCCATGATTAAATAAACCATATTAGTATATGAAGACTTATTTGTAGGATCTATACTAATTGATTTACTAAAGGCATCTTCAGCATCTTGTTGTTTTGAAGGGTCTTTACTATAAATAACACCTAAATTGTAATAAGCGACAGAGTCTGTAGGGTTTTTAGCAATTTGAGATTTTAAACTGTTAACAAACTCATCCGTTTTACCAGCTTTGTAATAGGCTAATCCTAATGTATTGCTTAGTTTAGCATTATTAGGGAATTTTTTTACACCTTGTTGAGCAACAACAATAGCTTGGTCATACTTCTCTAACTCCATTAATAATGCAGATTGAATGTCAAAAATCTCTTCTTCTTTACTAGCTGTTTTTTCTTCTTTGAAGTCAGTATAATCACTTGAAGCGCCCATCTTTTTGTAAAGCTCAAAAGTTGATTTGTCTAAATTGTCTACAGTATTTGTCTTTTTGTTTTTTGCCGTATATACTGTTTCTATACCATTAAAGTTAATGTCAATTAGCTTATCAAATATTTTTGATGATTCACTTTTCTTATTACCTTGTGCATAAGCCACTGCTGAAGAATACAGTAAGTTTTGATTTTCTGCACCCGCAGCTTTTGATAAGAAATAAGCTTCTTCAAATAATTCTGCAGCACCCGCAAAGTCTTTCGCTTGATACAAATCGTAGGCTTTTTTATTAGTTGCCTGATAAGAAGTATTAAGTTGGCTTCCTAATTTGCTTGCTAAAGAAGGTGTATACTTTTCTTCTTTTAAAGATATTCCAGCACCTAGTTTATCAGCTTGTTCTTTTCCAACAAAGTATACTTTATTTTTGTCATTGTTTTTACCAGAATAGATTGTAGACTTTCCTAAATCTGTAATTTTTGAAAGGACTTCTGCACCTTCCGCGATTTTTCCAGCTTTTACTAAGCCAAGACCTTTAGCGTAGTAATATTGTTCTTGAAGAGATGGCTCTAATAAATAGATTTTGTCCCCGAAAATAGCTTCAGCTTTTGATACTTCCGACGCCGTTGCATTAACATCGCCTTGTTCTGCAGCTTTAACTGCATTAGCAATTTCTTTTTTTTGAGCAAATGACAGCGAAGCCGCGATCATTGTTAAGCTTAAAAATATTTTTTTCATGTGATAAATTAAATTTATTCTTCGATATTGTTGTCTTGGTTTTCTTCTGTTGTTTCTTCTGTTGGATTATCTTCAGAAGATATTTCATTTACAATTGTTGTACCATCTTCGTTGATTGTTGCTTCTCCGTCTTCAGAGTCGTCAGCCTCAACATCTTTGTCCATTTCTACTTTTGCAATCGCAGCAATTTCGTCATTTCCTTTCAGGTTGATAAGTTTAACACCTTGTGTATTTCTACCCATGACACGAAGTTCGGCAGTGTTCATTCTAATAGCAACACCAGAACGATTGATAATCATTAATCCATCTTCGTCAGTAACCGATTGGATCGCGATAAGATCACCCGTTTTTTCTGTAATGTTAAGGGTAATAACACCTTTACCACCACGGTTGGTGATACGATAATCTTCAACAGCTGTACGTTTTCCGTAACCTTTTTCTGATACTACTAATACGGTATCATTTTCTAAATCATTAACGACGACCATGCCGATTACTTCATCACCTTCTCCTAAGTCGATACCACGTACACCAATTGATGTTCTACCAACTGCACGTACTTTCTCTTCTGGGAAACGAATACATTTACCACCCTTAGAAGCAATCATAATTTCAGAACTTCCATTCGTTAATTTTGCACCTAAAAGCATATCATCTTCACGAATTTCAATCGCGTTAACACCGTTAGTTCTTGGTCTAGAATAGGCAGCCAATGACGTCTTTTTGATGGTTCCGTTCTTCGTAATCATCACAACATTCATTTGACTTGTGTATTCTTCGTTTTTAAGATCTTTGGTACGGATGTAAGCTTTAATCTTATCATCCGGTTCGATATTGATAAGGTTTTGGACGGCTCTACCTTTAGCGGTTTTAGAACCTTCCGGAACTTCGAATACTCTTAACCAGAAACATTTTCCTTTTTCTGTGAAGAATAATAAATACTCGTGGTTGGTCGCAGTAACGATGTATTCTAAGAAATCTTCGTCACGGGTTGTTGCGCCACGATTACCTACGCCACCTCTCGACTGGACTTTGTATTCTGAAAGAAGTGTTCTTTTAATATAACCAGCATGAGAAATTGTTAATACAACTTTCTCGTCTGGGATAAGGTCTTCGATTGACATTTCTCCACCAGAATAATCGATTTCTGAACGTCTTTCGTCGCCATATTTTTCTTTAACTTCAAGAAGTTCATCTTTAATAATTTGATATCTTCTTGGTTCGTTTGCTAAAATATCTTCCAAGTCATTAATTAAAGCCATGATTTGTTCATACTCATCACGGATTTTGTCCAATTCCATTCCTGTAAGACGAGCAAGTCTTAGGTCTAGTATCGCTTGCGCTTGGATGTCGCTAAGGTCGAATTCTGCAATTAAGCCTTCCTTCGCTTCGGCAGGATTTGCACTATGACGAATGATTGAAATCGCTTTGTCCAAAGACTCTTGCGTTCCGATGACCTTCATGAATCCTTCTAAGATATGCGCTCTTTCACGCGCTTTTCTCAATTCGTATTCAGTTCGTCTAATGATAATTACGTGACGGTGATCTACGAAATGATGAATGATATCTTTTAAGTTAAGTTGCTCTGGACGACCTTTAACCAATGCGATATTATTAACACTGAAAGACGTTTGTAGTGCCGTATACTTGTACAATAAGTTAAGTACAACGTTCGGGATAGCGTCGTTTTTCAATTCATAAACAACACGAAGACCATTTCTGTCAGACTCGTCACGGATTTCATAGATTCCCGGAATTTTGTCATCCTTAACCAACTCCGCAGTTCTAGCAATCATTTCAGCTTTGTTAATCTGATAAGGAATTTCTGAAACAATAATAGCATTACGATTTCCGATTTCTTCAAAACCAACTTTAGCTCTCAAAATAATACGTCCACGACCTGTATGGAAAGCATCTCTAACACCATCGTAACCGTAGATAATACCACCAGTTGGAAAGTCAGGTGCAATAATGTGCTTCATCAATTCATCAATCGTAATTTCACGATTATCGATGTATGCACAAATCGCATCAATACTTTCTGACAAATTGTGTGGCGCCATATTAGTTGCCATACCTACCGCAATACCAGAGGCACCATTCACCAAAAGGTTAGGGATTTTCGTTGGTAAAACTGTTGGCTCTGTTAAACTGTCATCGAAGTTATTTTGGAAATCTACAGTTTCTTTGTCAAGATCTGCAAGGATTTCGTCAGAGATTTTTTTTAGTCTAGCCTCGGTGTAACGCATTGCTGCTGGTGGGTCACCGTCCATAGATCCGAAGTTACCTTGCCCATCTACCTGCTCGTAGCGAAGGCTCCAAGGTTGAGCCATACGTACCATTGCATCGTAAACCGATCTGTCGCCATGTGGGTGATATTTACCCAAAACATCCCCAACAATTCTGGCAGATTTTAAATATTTTCTATTAGAAAAAACACCCAAGCCATACATCCCGTAAAGTACTCTTCTGTGTACTGGTTTTAATCCGTCTCTTACGTCAGGTAAGGCTCTGGAAACAATTACCGACATCGAATAATCGATATAAGAGGACTTCATTTCATCAACAATGTTGATAGGAATTAACTTTTCTCCTTCTGATCTCATCTATATTCTTTAAAATTAACCGGGAAAATTCCCTATTTTTTAGTTTTTTAAAATTGATTTTAATGCTATTTTTGCTAAAATTTTCCATTAGCAAATGCATCTGCTAAAATACGAAAATTTTGCCTAATATTGCTTATCAAATTCAACTAATTGTCTAATTAAAATCAAATAAATGAGTATTCTAAGTATCACTTTTCATACAACCGAAAATCGCATCCCAGAATGGGACCAATATTGTGATAATGAGCTTCATAACATGGTCGAAAACTTAATAGATGTGGACAAATATATTCTGTCAGAAGTTAGTACGGACATGGTAAGGGAAGGTCGTAATACTAATCTTCTTTTGGTCTTCGCAAATGAGGAACTTCGAGAAGGATTTCTCTTAAGTGAGCTTCCAAATATTGCTGAACGCATCGATAAGGTTTTTGGACAGGAGGTGATGATTTTTCCAACCATGCTAAATCAAAAAAGGCTCAGATTTTAACATCTGAGCCTTTTCTTTTTTATATAGCGATTTGATTAATCCTTTCTACTCATCAAGATTCTAAGAATATACCAGAATAATAACATAATTGATGAGAATAATTGTAAAGATGCCCCTACATATTGGTCTGTAGTATAAGTGTCTTTCAGTTTACTGGTTTGGTAAAGGATACTTGCAGATGCTATCAAAATCATCCCTACAGAAAACCAAAGGCCTAAGTTGAATCCGAAAATTGCACCTGCAACAATAAGTCCTAAAGCGACAAATCCTCCAATAACGATGATGGATCTTAAGAAAGAGAAATCAGTTTTACTAAAGAAAGCGTAAGCACTAAGTCCAATAAATAAAGCTAATGTAAGAATTGCAGCTTGATAGATGACATCTAGACCAGTGTATCCAACGGCAATATACATGATTGGTAAGAAGATGATCGCTTCTAATAATACATAAAAACCAAGCCCCATATATTGTGTAGATCGACTTTGCGCCAGTGTCCATTTGTTGGCTAATGTTGATGCCAGCCAAAATGCACCAAGGATAAATAACCAAGTGAATTTCTGCTGAAACATTGCAAAAATATAGTGTTCTGGGACGATATTAATTAAGAAAGTTTCGACAACGATAAAAGCCAAGATAGCTAGAGCTACGTGTCCGTAGGTTTTTTTGTAAAACTCCGCCTTTTCTAGGTCGGTAGCTTGTGATACTAATGTTTGCATATTACGTTATTTTTTATTCTTTTTCGAATATAGAAAAATATTACTTTCTAACAAAAAAAGAACCTCATTTGAGATTCTTTTGTATATAATTTAGGAAAAAATTATTCTTGTGGACCTTTTGGTTCTTCTTTTGGACCTCCAAATACAAATTTGATTAATACAGGAAGTGTGGTAATAAGAACAATGATAATAATGATCCATTCTAGGTGAGATTTAAGATCGATTCCGAATTGATCTTTAAAAACTTTATCCAAATAATGTCCTGCAAATACCAAACTGAATGACCAAAGCACTGCACCAATAATGTTGTCTAGCAAAAATCTTTTCTTGTCCATTTTAACAATACCTGCAACAATCGGGGTGAAAGTTCTTACAACGGGTAAAAATCTTGCCATAATTACAGCCATACTACCGTGTTTTTCGAAAAAATCATGTGCTTGATAAAGATATTTCTTTTTGAAAAGCATTGTGTCAGGACGTTTGTATAAAGCTGGTCCAGTTTTAACGCCGAAATAATATCCAACTTCGTTACCGATGATTGCAGCTAAAGAAATACAACTTGCAAGAATGCTCGTGTCTAGAAGGTCGTTGCCTGTCCCACCAAGTGATTCTTTAACAATTTCTACTGCATAAATTCCAGATACGAATAATAGAGAATCTCCCGGTAAAAAGAAGCCAACGAAAAGGCCAGTTTCTGCAAAAATGATGAATAATATTAGCCAAAACCCACCCATTTTAATGTAAAACTCGGGGTTTAATAAGTCTTTCCAGCTTTCAAAGTGTTCCATATTAATTTTTGTGTCGCAAATATACTTAATTGATTAATTTTATCTATGATAAGGGGCGTTAATTTTAGTTAAAATTTATCGGTTTTTAAAACTGATTTTCATCAGCTTCGGCTTGGCCTTCCGCCATTAGAAAGGATTTTAAGAAAGGGGTTATGTTGCCATTCATCACGCCATCGACATCCGAAGTCTCATATCCCGATCGTACATCTTTTACCAATTTGTAAGGATGCATAACGTAATTTCGGATTTGGCTTCCCCATTCAATTTTCATTTTGTTAGCTTCAATTTCGTTTCGCGCACGCATTTTTTCTTCAAGTTCCATTTCATAAAGTCGAGACTTCAAGAGTTGCATGGCTTTTTCTTTATTCTGAAGCTGAGAGCGTGATTCGGAGTTTTCTATGATAATGCCAGTCGGTGCGTGTCGAAGTCTAACGGCGGTTTCGACTTTATTAACATTCTGTCCACCAGCGCCTGACGAACGCATAGTTTCAAAACTAATATCTGCTGGGTTAATATTAATTTCTATGGTGTCGTCCACCAAAGGATAAACGTAGACCGAAGCAAAACTCGTATGTCGCTTCGCATTACTATCAAATGGCGAAATTCTCACCAAACGATGGACGCCATTTTCACCTTTTAGATAACCGAAAGCAAATTCGCCTTCTATCTCCAAAGTCACCGTTTTGACACCAGCCACGTCACCTTCTTGGAAGTTAAGCTCCTTAACTTTATAGTTTTGCTTTTCTGCCCACATGATATACATACGCATCAACATCCCCGCCCAATCGCAGCTTTCGGTTCCGCCGGCGCCAGCCGTAATCTGAAGCACTGCAGAAAGTTCATCACCTTCATTAGAAAGCATGTTTTTGAATTCTAAGTTTTCAATTTTTTCGACAAGTTTTGGGAAGTTTTCGTCCAACTCTTTCTCGCTGTCTGCATCTTCTTTTGCAAATTCTATCAAAACTTGTAAATCTTCGAACTCACTAAAAATATCTTCGTAATCTTCCACCCATTTCTTCTTAGATCGAAGCTGTTTTAAGAAAACTTCGGCTTCTTTTGGATTATCCCAAAATTCTGGAGCCGCCGTTTTTTCGTCGTCATTACTTATTTCGATTTTCTTTTTTTCGATTTGAAGATACTTGTGCAAATCCTTGATTCTGGCACTGATGTCTTTTATCTGGTCGTTGTTGATCACGGGTTTTTATCAATTAGTTTTGCAAAATTAGGCATTCAAAAATATTTAAGGCTATTTTCTATGAATTATTCTCGAGATTTTCTTCTTTATTAAAACCTATACTTCGCACATGTTCTTCTTTTCTAACGTAGAATTGAAGCTCTTGTTGCAAGGTCAAAATTCTTGGATAAAATTCTTCTTCCGAATTAATGCTTACTTCTTGCAAAAATAAATGTATACTGTTGAGATATTCTTGTGTTAATTTGCCGGCAGCTTCTTTGAGCGCAGCATCCAAAATCGTCTGATTAATTTTTAAAGTTATAACTTCTTTTTTAAGATAAAGATTACGGATTCTTTTTTTGAGACTTTGCGTAAAGTCAATAATCATCGTATTGGAAAAAACTTTCATCTTTTGCGCTGTCTCTCTCCAGAAAGGCAGTTGATCGGCTTTGTTGTATTTTAAAACTTCTAATAAAGTCGCATCTTCGGCAAGATGCTGTAACATATAATACAAAATCATCTCGGCGCGCTCTTGAGGATTAGGCGGGAAAACCGGAATCATCACATCGAAGCGTCCTGGCGCAAGAATTTCTGAGTCTATATCCGAGACATTTTTAGCTGCACCAATCATTAATATGTGTTCTTTCTCGAACTTGTCGATAGTGTGTAAAATAATATTTTTAGTTTCCTTTAGTTCCCAAGAATAATTATCTTGACTTTCTTTTTCTTCCATAATAACATCGAAATCATCCAAGAACAAAAGGATTTTTTCTTGCTTCATAATGCTAACCAAAAAGTCATTAAAATCGGATTTTTCATTATTAAAGAAATTAGTTTTAAGATAAGATTTTCTTATTTCTTCGAATTTGTAATCAATAATTTTTGCAATGCGTCTTGCCCAAAATATTTTTCCACTGCCTGGAGGACCATAGAGAATAATGCCGGCAGCACGATGGATTCCCCAGTTGTTAAGCTGATTCTCGTCGGTGAAAGGTTCTAGCATGTTGATAATGTAAAAGTATAAATCGCTGTAACCGATAAAATCTTTTTTGAACAGTGGAGTTTTCTTCCCAAAATAATCATAAACAAATTGATAATCGCCGCCCAATTCTCGATCGATATTGTAACTAGATACCGACGCTTTGTAGAGTCCGTTGTCAAAAAGGTTCTTATGTTGTTTATTAATTAAATCGTCAACGTCTTCTATGGGTTTCGAAATTATTTCGGCAATATCTCGTGGTGTTTTCTCTTTTTCTAAGTCGCTGCTGTATTTTGATAAAAAGTCTTTTTGTTCTGTAACAAATTTTGTAAATTCTGGTGTCGCCTGCATTTTGTCATTGATGACAGAGTCGATATTTAAATTAAAATCTTGAACGAATTTTTTTAAATTCTCCGGTGGTATGTTGATGTCTTTCGCAAGACTTGAAAAATCTTTAAGCATATTCTTTCCTTTGTTCTAAATTATCAAAAATTATACAAACTAGGTTTGTGCCGACATTTGTTCATGAAAATTATTACGATTAATTTTGTCAAATGACTTGGGATGAGATTTTAAAACCGATAAAAGAAAGCGACTATTTTAAAAAATTATGGCAAAATGTTAATCATGAATATGCGTCCAGTAAGTGTTTTCCACCCAAAGACCAAATTTTCCGCGCTTTAGAGTTGACGCCTTTTGATGAGGTTAAAGTCGTTATTATTGGTCAAGATCCTTATCATAATGACAACCAAGCGAACGGACTTTGTTTTTCTGTGACCGAAGGTGTTAAAGCGCCACCATCGCTTAAAAATATTTTTACTGAATTGAAAAACGATCTCAATATAGACCGTTCCAACACCGAATTGGATGATTGGGGAAAGCAAGGTGTTTTGCTGCTGAATGCAACGTTAACGGTCAAAGCGCACGAACCCAATTCGCACAAAGATTTGGGTTGGGAAAAGTTCACCAATTTTATTATCGAAAAAATTTCTGAAGAAAAAGAAGATGTTGTATTTGTATTGTGGGGCGCTTTTGCACAAAAAAAAGCAGGATTAATCAACCCCGCTAAACATTTTATTCTTAAGTCCGCGCATCCGTCGCCGTTTTCGGTGCATCGTGGATTTTACGGAAGTAAGGTTTTTTCCAAAATCAATGACTGTTTAACCTCCAAACAAAAATCAGCGATTGACTGGTAATTTATTTCTGCTTTTCAATTTCTAAACCGATAGAATTTTTGGTGCCTGCTGGTTTTTCATTCTTCGAAGGATAGGGCGACACGGTTTTTAGACTAATGTTGTAGCCATAGACGGTTTCGGATTTTTTAAGACCGCGGGATTCTATTTCGTTAGTTGCTAGTTGGATCGTTCTAGGTCGAGAACTTGGCGTCATGATTTCTAACTCCACAACCGCAACGCCTTCCCAAACGCAGGTCGTACCTTCTGGACAACGGCTATCTTCAGTAGTTCCGTTGTATTTTATGCTTAGATTTGTGCCCGCTATTTGTTGATAAGCGCCTATGTCGATGTTTACTTTTTTCAAACCTGTTGTGTTTGTTGATTGGCTGCTAGTTGATGTCGATGTTGAAGTAGAGCTGGATGTAGAAGATGTTGTTTTCTTCTGCGTTTCGCAACTTAAAACTCCTAGAGATAGGATTGTTGTTAATAAAATAGGGCGTATCATAGTTTATTATTTTGTAAGGTTTAAAAATATTTAAAAAAGTGCGTAGTACAAGACTACCAAAAACATTGCCATTCCGACCATGAAGTTAAATCCTGTGCCATAGAGGAAACCTATCAAAGCGCCTTTCATAGAGTTGAAAGCTTTTTTCTTGTCGTTCATATCATGCAGAAGCTCTCCAATTAATACGCCCAAAAGCATCCCGACTAAAAAGCCAAAAGGAACCGGAATTAAAAACATACCAGCAACTGTCCCGACAAATGAGCCAATGCTTCCCCAGCTTGTTCCTCCATATTTTTTGTTAGTTCTTGCAGGAATTACGTAATTGAGAACAGCGGAAATTGCTGTCAAAAATCCGAAAATCCAAACGTACAACATCGGCATATCCGAATCTGTCCCAAATTTAAAAATTAAAAATCCAGCCAAACTTATTACCAATCCTGGTAAAACGGGGAGGAATGTCCCGAGAATCCCGATGATTAGTAATATGATGCTTATAAGTGTTATTAATCCTTCCTCCATGTTCTAAATTTGAGTTAAAAGTAAGGATTTTCGGTAAGGTGAAAAATAAATTGTTAATTTTGTCAATATGAAAGACGAATTGGACGATACCAAAGATTTTTTGCAAAACATTAGTGATCAGATTAATGTTTTTTTTGCACAGTATTTTCGAGGAGATGCTGCTTGGATTTTTCAGGTGACGTCCAAAATTTTGGTCCTATTAGGTTTTTTATTTTTGGTAGATTTTCTGATCAAATTAGGCTTTAAGCTCGTTTCAAAATATTTTTCGAAACCAGAAAATTATCCCTTTGTTTATTCATTAATTAAAGCTCGTTTTTTTAACTCAATTGCACATATTATTGCATTGGGGCTTTGTACGTTTGCTTTGGATTCCATTTTTTATGCCGGGATGCATAAGGTTACAAAAGGTATTCTTGATAAGATTGTCGACATTGGACAAGTTGTTGTTATCGCAGGTTTGGGTTTGCGACTTTACAATGCCATTGAGAATTATTATATCCTTGCTAAAGATAGTTATAAGCTGATTGCTTTTCGTGCGATTTCGCAAACTGTTAAGATTTTTGGCGGTGTCGTTTTATTTTTTGTCGCTATCAAAATCATTTTTAACATCAGCGCTGGGACTATTTTAGGAAGTCTTGGGGCGATTACGGCGGTTATGGTTTTGGTGTTTAGAGACACTATTTTGGGTTTTGTAACGGGAATTCATGTTGCAACTTCTCGAAGTCTGAAAGTTGGTGATTGGATTGGTATTCCAAAATACAATCTGGAAGGAAATGTTTTGGAAATCAGTCTTTTAACCACTAAAATTATGAACTTTGATAAAACGATTTCGACAGTTCCGACTTATGATTTGATGACCACCGAAATTCGAAATTATCAAGTGATGACAGAAGGGAATCTTCGTCGTATAAAGCGATCGATGATTTTTAATATTAAATCATTTCATTTTTTGACAGAAGAACAACTTGATCGTGTTGAAAAAGTGAATTTAATTTCAGATTATATTAAAACCAAACGTGCTGAAATTGAAAAAGAACAAAGCGATTATCACAATCCTGAGAATGATCTCAATCGTCAACAGCTGACCAATATTGGGGTTTTTAGAAAGTATGTAGAAACTTACCTTAAGCATAATCCAAATATCGAACAGAAAGAAATTATCCTTGTTCGACAACTCGAAAATACGACCCAAGGTCTTCCATTGGAGATTTATTGTTTTACAATTTACTCGAATTTAGCAGATTACGAGCGTGTTCAGTCCGATATTTTTGACCATCTTTTGGTCGCTGCACAAGACTTTGAGTTAGAGATTATGCAAGTCAATAAAATTTAAAATCAAACCAAACAATGACGACAAAACTAAGTGTCAATATTAATAAAATTGCAACTTTAAGAAATGCAAGAGGTGGCGATGTGCCAAGTGTAACGCAAATTGCAATCGATGTTCAAAAATTTGGTGCGCAAGGTATCACGATCCATCCGCGTCCTGACGAAAGACATATCACCCGTAAAGATGTTTATGATTTAAAACCTTTGATAACAACAGAATTTAATATTGAAGGAAATCCTTATCCAGATTTTATTAAAATGGTTTTGGATGTTAAGCCCGAGCAAGTAACTCTAGTTCCTGATGCAGAAGATGCGATTACTTCTAATGCTGGTTGGGATTGCAAAACGCATTTGGATAAGTTGACAGACATCGTTTCGATTTTTAAAAATGCGGGAATCCGAACTTCGATTTTTCTTGATCCCAATCCAGAAATGGTGGCGTGGGCGGCAAAGACAGGAACAGATCGCATCGAGCTTTACACAGAAGCTTTTGCTAAAGAATATCCAAACAATGCAAAAGCAGCGATTAAAGACTATTACGATACTGCCGTTAAAGCCACAGAATTCGGATTAGGAATTAATGCGGGACATGATTTAAGTTTAGAAAATTTAAAATATTTTGCGGATAATATTCCAAATTTATTGGAAGTATCTATTGGCCATGCTTTGATTTCTGAAGCTTTGTATATGGGATTAGAAAATACGATTCAGGGATATCTGAAGCGATTGGCGAAGTGGTAAATGGATTAGAAGTTAAAAGTTGAGAATTAAAAAATGGAAATATTACATTCTAAAATATACGGAGAAGATAAGGCTGGGACGCCTTTGCTGGTGATGCATGGGCTTTTCGGAATGCTCGATAATTGGGGAAGTTTCGGAAAAGAATTTGGAGAACTGATGCCGACACATTTGTTGGATCTCAGAAATCATGGCAGAAGTTTTCATTCGCCTTCGATGACGCATGACGATTTAGCCAACGATATTATTAATTATATGCAGGCCCATAACATTGATAAAGCCTATCTTTTGGGACATTCTCTTGGTGGAAAAGCGGTGATGCAATGCGCTATTAATTTTCCTGAAAAAGTTGAGAAATTGATTGTTGTTGATATTTCGCCAAAAGCTTATCCGCCACATCATCAAGGTATTATTAAAGCTTTGCAGTCGGTTGATTTTTCTAAAGTTGAATCGCGCCATGATGTGGAAGATGTTCTTAAAGAATTTATTCCAGAGACTTTTGTTATTCAGTTTTTGATGAAGAATTTGTATTGGACAGACGATAAAAAATTGGATTGGCGTTTTAACCTAAAAACTTTGGCGGATAACTACACAGAATTTGTTTCTAATGCTATTAAATTTGGTGTTTACAACGGGCCAACATTATTTATAAAAGGGTCAAAATCCAATTATATTTTGCCTCAAGATGATTTTTTAATCAAGCAACAATTCCCGAACTCTAGTTTGGCAGAAATTGCAAATGCCTCGCATTGGGTACAAGCGAATAATCCTGTGGATTTTGCAAAGGCGGTTAAGACTTTTTTATTTGGAGAATAAGAGGTTTTAAGTTAGAGTTTCAATGCGTATCTTTGTCGGGACTTGATTTTATAAAAACTACAGCTTGGAGGCACATCCGCAAGAAAAATACATTTTAGTTTCTGGTGCAACGGGGATTTTGGGGCGCGTCATTGTTTTAGAACTTCTGAAACAAGGACGTAAAGTTCGTGCAACCAAACGTCCAAATAGTGATTTGAAAGATGTTCTGCAATCGTATAAATTCTATACCGAACAGCCAGATTTTTATTTTAACCAAATCGAATGGATTGATGCTGATTTTGACGATATTTTTTCTTTAGAAAAAGCCGTTGAAAATGTCTCCGAAATTTACCATTGTGCCGCAAAAGTTAGCTTTCATCCCAAAGATCGCGACCTGATGTATAAAACCAATATAGAGGGAACAAAAAATCTACTTTATGCAGTGCAAGATTCTGATGTTGAGAAGTTTTGTTTCGTAAGTTCTGTTGCGGTTTTAGATGGTTTTAATGATGAAAAACTACAAGACGAAACCTGCGATTTTAATTCTAAATTAGACCATTCGGCTTATGCTAAATCAAAACATTTTTCCGAAATGGAAATTTGGCGCGCAACGGCAGAAGGTCTCAATGTTGTTATCGTTAATCCGTCGATTATCATTGGTTCTGGCAATTGGTCGAGCAGTAGTGGCGAAATGTTTGCGCAACTTGCAAAATCAAGATTTTCGACAGAGGGATCTTCGGGTTATGTTGACGTTCGTGATGTGGCAAAAATTAGTATTCAGTTGATGGATTCTAATGTTTTTGATCAAAGATTTGTTTTAAATTCTGAAAATGTTAAAAACGAAATCATCGCGAACAAAGTTAGAAAAGCGGTTGGTAAATCACCAGTCAAAATTATTTCTAAATCTGTTTTAAATATCGGAAAAACACTTAACACGCTATTTGGTTGGCTTATGCCGAGTCTTCGTATGGCGAATAAAGTTAATATTGAAGCCATAACTTCTGAGTCCAAACTCAGCAATCAAAAAATTAAAAAACAATTGAATTTCGATTTTGTTCCCGTTTCGGAAAGCTTAGATTTTCATTTGAAAAATTATATACAAGATAAATAAATGAATATTGCAAATTTCTTGATAACCAATGCACAAAATTATCCTCTAAAGCAAGCTATCGGTTTCAAAAGTGGAGCAGGATGGTCGCATCTTAATTGGAGAAAATTGAAGACCGTGGTTTTCAAAACCGCTAACGCATTGAAAGAAGCCGGCATAAAAAAAGGTGACCGTATTGCGATCTATTCTGACAACTCAGCGGAATGGATTACGATGGATCTAGCGACTTTTGCGGTTGGTGCAGTAACTGTGCCGATATATTCGAGTAATACTAAAGATCAAGCCAAGCATGTTATCCTAGATTCGGGTGCAAAAATTATCTTGACAGGTAACAAAGACCATTACGACAACGCGATTGCTTTGTTGGAAGAATGTCCAAGTCTTGAAAAAATTATCGTTACCAAAACTTACGAAAGAATTATACATGACCAAAGTATTCATCTTCAGAAATTCATAAAAGATGCTAGCGAAAACTTGGAGATTTTGGATATGCAAGAAGATGATTTGGCGACCATTATTTATACTTCTGGTACGACAGGAACGCCAAAAGGAGTGATGTTAACGCACGGGAATTTTGTGAAAGCGTTTGATGCCCATTTTGAATTTTTTAAATTTAAAAACTTTGAAGACGAGCATTCGTTTGCGTTCTTACCATTAACCCACGTTTTCGAAAGAAGTTGGACTTTACTAGCGATGTCTGGCGGTGCAAAAGTTTCGTTTTTGACCAATACAAAAGCCGTAGCGGAAGAATTGCCGATTGTGCAACCAACAATGATGTGTTCGGTCCCGAGGTTTTATCAAAAGATTTATATTAAAATCCAAGAAACTATACAAAGCTCTTCACCGACTAAACAAAAGATTTTTAATTGGGCTTTGGGGGTTGGTTCTCAATATCAGGAATTAAAACGACAAGAAAAATCAATTCCCTTGGGATTGGGTTTAAAATATAATCTTGCCAATACTTTAGTTTTCAAAAAGATAAAAGGACAATTAGGCGGGAGATTATGGTTTATGCCATGTGGCGGTGCTTCAATCTCGCCCGAGATCGCAAAGTTTTTTGATGCTATGGGCATCCATTTGACCATTGGCTACGGACTAACTGAAACCACGGCAACTTTGGCGCTCTATCCTTTAACCAAATATAAATTTGGGACAACGGGTCGTACTTTACCTGGTGTTGAAATTAAAATTGGTGACGACGAAGAGATTCTTGCCAAAGGAAACGGCATTATGAAAGGGTACTACAATCGTCCTGAAGAAACGGCGAAAGTCTTTACAGAAGATGGTTGGTTGAGAACTGGAGATTGTGGAACGATTGACACAGAAGGGAATTTGACAATCACAGATCGTATAAAAGATTTGATGAAAACCTCGAATGGTAAGTATATTTCGCCACAAGCGACGGAAAATCTTTTGACAAACGATGCTTTTGTACAACAGGCGGTTCTTATTGCAGAAGGGCGATCTTATGTAACCGCTTTAATTGTTCCAAATTTTGAAACATTGGAAGAAAAAGCAAAGCAAGAAAATATCACGTATCAATCTCATAAGGATTTAATTGAAAATCCGACAGTTGTGGCGTTTTATAATCAAAAGATAAATGAACTTCAAAAAGATTTAGCATCTTATGAGAAGATTAAAAAAATAAGTTTGCTACCACGAGATTTTCAAATGGATTTGGGCGAAATGACGCCAACGTTGAAGGTGCGTCGTAAAGTGGTTGTAGAGAAATTTGCTGATCTTATCGAGGAAATGTACAAAGATTATTAATTGAAAATTGACTCTCGGAAGGACAGTTTAATAAAGAATAGGAGAACATACTGTGACGAAAAAAATATGGAAAATCAATTTTTAGGAAATAAAGACTTTAATATTAGTAATCAAACGGTGGTAGAGTCTTGTCCATCGAACATTGCGATTATTAAATATTGGGGAAAATACGAAAATCAAATTCCAGCGAATCCAAGTATTAGTTATACACTTAACAACTGTAAAACCAATACAACAATGGAATTTTTAGCGAACGAAGAATTTTCTGTTCAGACTTTTCTTGCAGGACATGAAGAAAAAAAATTCGCTGAAAAAATTGAAAATTATTTTAGAAACATCGAAAAGTATTTGCCTTGGATTCTGAAAGGTAAGTTCATCATTAATACTGAAAATACGTTTCCTCACAGTTCTGGTATTGCAAGTTCGGCTTCAGGTTTTGGCGCGATTGCAAAATGTCTAATGAAGTTGGATATGGCTTTTGCGACCAACAACAATCAACCAACAGCCAGCAATGTAGATATTCAGAAAGCTAGTTTTTTAGCAAGGTTGGGAAGTGGAAGTGCTTGTAGAAGTCTTTACAACGGTCTAGTTGTTTGGGGCAAAACCAAGGACGTTGCAGTAAGTTCGGACTTGTTTGCGGTTCCATATCCGAATGACGAAATTCACCCGATTTTCAAAAATTTTAATGACTGGGTGTTGCTGATACATGAGGGCGAAAAAAGCGTGTCATCTACGGTTGGACATGGCTTGATGAAAACAAATCCTTATGCCGAAAGACGTTTTCAAGAAGCTCACGAGAATTTTGAAAAGTTAAAAAGTATTTTAGTGACTGGCGATTTGGATGGATTTATCAAATTGACAGAACACGAAGCTTTGACGCTTCATGCGATGATGATGATGAGTGATCCTGCTTTTATTTTGATGAAAACAGGCACTTTAGAAGTGATTAATAAAATTTGGGAGTTCCGAAGAATTACGAGTTTGCCCTTATTTTTTACTTTAGATGCTGGCGCAAATGTTCATCTTTTGTTCCCGAATCATCTCGAACAAGACAAAATCGAGAACTTTATCAAGCAAGAATTGTTGCCATTTACACAAAAAGGTGGCGTTGTTAAAGACGTGATGAGGTTTTAGATTTTAAATAAAGAACTAATTATTAAAGTTGGGTAGAGTGAAGATTCTACTCAATTTTTTTAATCTTAATTAAAAGAAAGTTAGAAAAGAACCAAATCATTTTATTTGTGGAGTTTTGTTCTTTATCAAAAGAAAGAAATCTCTTTTAAGCTAAAAATATTAATTTTAAATTTAAAAAAAACATGATGAAAATCCATCACATCGCAATCATCTGTTCAGATTATACGGTTTCTAAAAAGTTTTATACCGAGATTTTGGGTTTGAAAATTATTAGTGAAGTTTATCGTGAAGAAAGACAGTCTTATAAATTAGATTTAGCGATTGATAATCATTATGTTATCGAACTTTTCTCTTTCCCGAACCCCCCGAAAAGAATGTCTCAACCAGAAGCTTGTGGACTACGACATATAGCTTTTTCCGTTGAAGATGTTGAGCAGAAAAGACAAGAATTTATTTCTATATCTCTGGCGTGCGAAGAGGTTAGGATTGACGAGTTTACCGAGAAGAAATTCTTCTTTACGCAAGATCCAGATGGACTGCCATTGGAGTTTTACGAACAATAATTAATTTCCGTAACCGCTGATAAAACTTATAAACATTATCCCTAAAACGATGATCGAAATCACAACATAAGTATAATCTTTCTCTTTGAGATAACCGATTAGCGCAAAGATAATTCGCATTAAAGGTGTGATAATCAACAATAAAATCCCCAATTGGATAATGCCCATAGCTTCAAAATGCGTAAGCGAATCCCAAAAGCTTTGCCATATATTTTCACTAGCAATACCAAGTTGATCGTAGTTTTTTGGCATTTCAAAACCTTCAAGATAAAGTTTAATAAAACCAACTAATGAGGTTGTAACTGACAAAATAACCCCCAGACGAAGAAGATTACCTACCGAACGGTTAAGGTCCAAATCTGTGAATTCCTTTCTCATTTGTGGTTATTTAAAATTGTTGGTTAGACCATTATACATCATATAAATCGATAAAATTGTAATAACAATTGCGAAGAAAGTTTTTAGTTTTTTAGTTTTAGAAACCATCAACGTTTTAGCCCCGATTAAACTACCCACAACAACACCAATTAATACTGGCGCAACAATTACAGGGATAATTTCGCCTCGTTGAAAATAGATTAAAGAACCAGCAACTGCTGTCACCCCAATCATAAAATTACTAGTCGTCGTAGAAACTTTGAAAGGTAACTTCATCATATTATCCATGGCTAAAACCTTTAGCGCACCAGATCCGATGCCAAGTAAGCCAGACATTGCTCCCGCAAAAACCATCATCAAAAATCCAGCAACTGTGTTTCTCGCCGAGTAGTTTTTGATAACGCCTTTGTCGGGAAAAGTCCCATAAAGTTTTAGTCTGTCCTCGAGGCTTCCTTTTATTAGAGGTTCCTGATGATCGGGTTTTCCTTTTAAATTTAAAATTACTGTCAAAATCAGAATACTGGCGAAGATAATCCCGATGGTGTTAGGATTTAAAATCCCCGAAACCAAAGCCCCCAAAATAGCGCCTGCAGTTGTTGCAATTTCTAAAAACATACCGATCCTCATATTGGTGAAGCCTTCTTTAACAAAAGCAACCGCCGATCCTGAAGATGTACCGATAACCGAGATAAGAGATGCGCCGATGGCATAATGCATTGGGACGCCGAAGCCTAACGTTAAAAGCGGGATAATGATGACGCCTCCGCCTAGTCCCGTTAGTGAGCCTAAAAGTCCTGCTGAGACTGCACCTAGGAATAAAATGATGATTTCCGTCATATCGCAAATATAATTCTAATGCTTTGCTTTTACAAGATAATCGGGATTTTTCTCAGGGAAACTTTAGGTTCTTGTTTTTCTTCGGTATATTTGGGCTACAAATTTTAAAATTCTAAAAAATGAGCGATACACATATTTGCCCAAAATGTCAGTCGGAGTACACTTATGAAAACGGAAATCTTATGACTTGTTCACAATGTTTCCACGAATGGGATCCCGCAGAAATTGATATGGAAAGCAAAATTCTCGATGCCAATGGAAACGAATTACAAAATGGAGACTCTGTCGTTGTTGTAAAAGATCTTCCCGTAAAAGGTGCTCCAAAACCTGTGAAAGCAGGAACTAAAGTGAAAAATATTCGCCTTAATCCAGATAGCGATCATAATATCGATTGCAAAATTGATGGTTTCGGATCCATGGCTCTGAAGTCAGAATTTGTCAAAAAAGCTTAACAATTCTTTTAAATCAAATAAAAAGTAAAAAGTAAAATGAAAATCGGAATTCTTGGAGGCGGACAACTGGGACGTATGTTTATACAAAATGCTTTGAAATATGATGACGAATTTTATACAATAGATCCCTCTGCTGATGCGCCTTGCCACAATATTTCTTATTTCACGAAAGCTAGTTTTAATGACTATCAATCGGTTTTGGATTTCGGAAAAGATAAAGATGTTGTCACCATAGAGATAGAACATGTTAATGCGCTTGCTCTGGAAGAATTGGAAAAACAAGGTGTAAAAGTGGTTCCTAATTCTCAAATTATTAAAACCATTCAGCAGAAAATTCTTCAAAAAGAATTTTACAAAATACATGACATTCCATCGCCAGATTTCGAAATTGTGGATGGCACGTCCGATGAAATAAAAATGCCTTTTCCTTTCGTGCAAAAGCTTAACACAGGAGGCTATGATGGCAAAGGGGTTCAGCTGATCAAAGATGCTAACGATTTGGCAAAGCTTTGGGTGGAAGATTCTGTTTTAGAAAAATTGGTCGATATTGATAAAGAATTATCAGTAATTGTGGCTAAAAATGAGAATGGTGAAACCAAAACTTTTCCCGTAACAGAAATGGTTGCCGATCCAAAATTGAATTTGCTGGATTTTAATATTTGTCCAACCAACATTAGCGACGATGTAGCAAGGCAGATAGAAACGATTACTGAAAAATTCTTAGCAGTTGTCGATTCGCCAGGACTTTTCGCCATCGAATTATTTCTAGATAAAAGTGGTAAAGTTTGGGTTAACGAAACCGCGCCAAGACTTCATAATTCGGGACATCAAAGTCAAGAAGGAAATGCCAATTCTCAGTTTGAGCAGATGTACCGCGTGGTGACCAATGCGCCTTTGGCAGATACCGAGGCTTTCACTTTTAGTGGCATGTTAAACTTAGTAGGAGCAGACGGATTTTCAGGAAAAGTCATCTACGACGGACTAGATGAAGTTATGAAAATGCCCAAAACCTATGTTCATCTTTACGGAAAAACAGAGACCAAACCTGGCCGCAAAATGGGACACATTAATGTTCTTGCAGATTCTCGCGAAGAATTGTTGGAAAAACTGATTCAGATTAAAACAATGATTAGGGTAAAAGCTTAGATAAAATTCTAAATCATAAAATAATAAAAACGAGTTCAAAAAATGTTTGAACTCGTTTTTTATTTGTAAGCTTAAAAGTTGAGGAAAACACCCAAATTAAAACTTCGGCCGCGTTCTAAAATCCGTTGTTGCGTATTGTCGCTCAAAGTTCTTGAAAGATGTTCCGCATAAGCGCGATTAAACAAATTGCTAACTTCAAACTGGAATTGAATGTTTGAATTTAATTTAAAATTCGAATACACATCAAACACCGAAAAATCTTTGGTTTTCAGTTCTCCAAACTCTGGATTAATGCGATTTTGTTTTCCAGAAAATCGATAATTTAATCCTAAAATAAGTTTCGAATATTGCGCTTCCAGATTCCATTTTACATTAATTGGAGCAATTTCTGCCAATGGTGTTTTCTTTTCCAAATCTTCTGCATAGGTGTATGCCACCGCCAAATCGGTTTTATAATTCGGTAAAAATTGCCAATGTGCTCTCGATTCAAAACCTGTTTTCATGGCTTTTTTAATATTCTGAATTTGTCGTACCGTCGGATTTTGCATAGATCCAGTTATCAAGTCACTTCTAAGAACGCCGCCAATATAATTTTGCATCAAAGCATAAAAAACGTCCGCTTGAAAATGAAAATTATCGGTATGAAACGTATAAATAATGTCCGCCTGATTATTAGTTTCGGGTTTTATATGCGGATTTCCTACCACTTCATAACTGTCGTTTCCCACCGCAAAACGATTGATAAAACGCTCTGTTAAACTTCCACTGCGTTGTCCACGTCCCACCCAAATGGCAATATCCGAATGCGAGGCCAATTGCTTTTGAAAACCTAAACTAAAACTATGATTAATCTGCTCGCTATCGGCTTTTCCGTACAGTCTTTCAAATAGTTTGGACAAATCTTCGGCGTTTGCAGTATTGTAATCCATTCGGTAAGAAGCGGTCAATTTGCTATTTCCAAAGCTTTTAGTAAACTCATTAAACCAACCTAATTGATTGATATGCGAATCTTGCCAACTGCTTCCATCGCGTGGCATCATTGGCTTTTTCGAGGTCATAGAAAGACTTTTTGCCTCTTCATGTTTAACATCAAGACCTGAAAAAAGTTGCCAAGTCGATTTTTTCCAAAAGCTTTCTATACGTCCGCCATAAGTTTTAGAAGAAACATTGCTCACCATATTTCGGTTGGGCGATCCCATGGAATGGTCAACATTTGTGAGGTAGGCAGCGTAAGAAATTTCCTTTAAAACTGAATTTCTAAAATTTGTTTTGTGTTGCAATTGCGCCATCCAAGTTTTGTCATAAATAAGATCCATTTTTAAAGCCGCAAATTCTACATTTCTTCCTTGATTGGTTGTTACATTCAAACTACTTACATTATTTTCATTCCATTGATATTGCGCTTTTGTCCCCACAGAATAGCGTTTGAAGGCTGCTCGAACTTCGTCGCCGTTGCCATCTTTGTATCTGTCGCCATCGTTGTAACTGGCGAAAATATCAAGATTGAATTTCTTGGAAGTTAATTGACTTAACCATTCATTTTTAAAAATGCTGCCATTGCTGTCGTAACTGCTAGAAAAACGGTTTCTAAATTTTAAACTGTCATTGAACTTTGGCTTTTCTGATACAAAATTAATCGTGCCGCCCACAGCAGGACCAAAACGAAATTGATAAGGACCTTTGTAGATATTTGCTTCTTTTACAGTATTCATATTAATCTGCGAAATAGAAGGATCCATGCGGCTCGGACAAGCATTGATGGCGTACGTCGAACCATCTGTTACGATATTGAGTTGCTCGTATTTGAAACCACGCAAAACGGGATCTGTGCCGAAGTTTCCGGCTTTTTTAACTCCCGAAAATTCTGGAAGCGTTTTTAGGAAATTTCCCGCATCGTGATCCAAAAGTTGATTGGAACTTACCTTGATTTGTTTAGAATTTTGATGGTTTTTTGATGTGAATTTTGTGAGTTTTACGACTTCAATATTTTGTATTTGAAGGCTGTCATTTTGTTGTGCATGAAGAAAATTAAGGCTAGCAATACTGCAAAAAAGACCTAGGCTAATCTTCGGAAAAGCTTTTATAATTGTATGAGACATGATTAATTTATTAATAATTAAACGGAACTTGATATATGAAACCAAGCTTAATAAATCTTAGAAAAAGTCTATACAGTTGGCGGTTCTTCCGCGATCTCAAAAGATGGAGAAATATAAATTTGGTTTTGGAAAATATTTACATCACGATTTTGTAAAGTGAAAGAAAAGTTCTCTTCAAAATTGATGATTTTTGGTCCAATAAAACTGTAATCGAAACAAATTTTCAGAAGTTGCGAATTGGCAATATTGGGATTTTCGGTTTGTGACATTTGACATTTTCCATGACAATCGAGCTCTGGTTGGTCTTTGTTCTCACAATGCAATTCGTAGAAATCTTGGTTAATGGCATAATCCAACTGTAGCAATGCAGATTGGCTGCTGCAAAGCAAAATTAAGCTAGAATAAAATATGGAAAACCAAAGTTTCATAACCCAAATGTAGCCTCAATTCTCAATAATTTCAATATGACTTTTATCTTAGATTATTAAATATAGAATTGTTATTTGTTGAATATTAAATATAAAAAACTGGATATTAGTGTGTTATGTTATTACTTTAAGATGTTTTATTCAAAATACTGAAATTTTAATAGCACATTTTATACAGGCTGAAATTTATCATATTAAAATAAAATACCTTTTAGTCTTTTATTATTTAGATTTACATGTTTTTAAAATTTAATCATTAAAAATTGAAAATCATGAAACGTATCATTCTCTTATCAGGTTTTTTGTGTTTCGGAATGACAAGTGCCCAAGTTCCGCAAGGGACTCAGTTTATTTCTGGACAAATAGGCTTTTCAAACACCAAAGATCATTCTAAAAACAGCAGTATGGAATCCTACAAGTTTTTGCCGACTTATGGATATTTTTTTGCCCCCAATTGGGCAGTTGTGCTGAGTGCAGGTTATAAGCAGGACATCGACAAATCGCAATCTCAGAATGCAACATTGGATGTTTTTAGTTTAGAAAATAAAACTTCGGCTTTCGTTGTGACACCTTCTCTTAGAAAATTTTGGGTTCTGGATTCTAAATTCAGTTTGTTTTGTCAATTAGATTTTCCTTTAGAATTTGGAAATGTAAAACACACAACAATTTCTAACAATGGAGTAGGTGATGCACAAAGCAAAAATTCGTATTCTAGTTTTGGTGTAAGCATAAAACCCGGAATTGATTATTTTTTGAGTCCACGTTGGAAAATTGCGGCAAGTATCGGTGAAATTGGATATTTTAATACGAATTATAAAGAGAGCGATGCTAGTAAAAATCGTTTCAATATGGAAGCTAATTTGGCCAATATCCAATTGGGAGTGAAGTACATTATTCCCGCAAAAAATAAAGCTGATTAAAGTCATATCCAAATAAAAGAGTTTTTTATCTTTTATTGGAGAATTAGATTTAACTTTGTCATAGAAAAAAGAAAGAATATGTTTTCCAAAACTTGTGAATACGCTTTGAGAGCCTTAATCTACATCACTCAGCAGACGAAAGATGGCGGAAGAATTGGTATTAAGGATATTGCAAGCGGAATAGATTCTCCTGAATATTTTATCGCAAAAATATTGCAGGATCTCAGCAGAAAAGGTTTCGTACAATCTGCAAAAGGACCAACAGGCGGTTTTTATTTAGATAGTATTAGTCTTAACCGTTCTTTAGCAGAAATTGTAAAAGAAATGGATGGCGACAAAATTTTTACAGGTTGCGCCTTAGGATTGAAAGAATGTTCAGAATCGCATCCTTGTCCAGTTCATAATGAGTTTAAGCATATCAGAAATAATTTGCAAAATATGCTGAATGAAATGAAAATTGGAGATTTTGTTAGCCAATTAGAAGCTCAGAAAATATTTTTAAGAAGATAGAGAGAAATCTATTTTATACATAAAAAAAGATAAAAAAGTATTATAATATTTAATTAAAGAAATTAAAGTTCAGTTATCCTTTATTAAGCTTAATTCAAATAAATAAAATAAAAATTACAACCGTTCACTATTAAATGTAAACCATCATGAAAAAGTACATTTTCCCCTTAGCCATTTTACTTGCAGGACTTTCGATTAATGCATGTAAAGAGAATACATCAGGCGCAGCTTCGAAATCTGCCGATACAGAAAATATCGCAGTTGCAGGAGAAGCAGAAGAAGCAAAATTAACAGAAGCTCCCAACGTTCCTGCTCCCATCGGAGATCGTGCTGCCAAAAAACTCATCGTTCGTCTTGAAACTATTGAGAAAACAGGAGAGTTAGCGGACGGAACGCAATACAATTTCTGGACATTCGGTGGTTCGGTTCCAGGAAGTTTTATCCGTGCAAGAGTAGGTGACGAAATTGAATTTCACCTTAAAAATAATGAAAACTCAGTTTTCCCTCATAATATCGACCTTCATGCGGTAAATGGTCCTGGAGGTGGTGCAGAAGCTACTTTCGTGGCACCCGGAAAAGAAGCGGTGTTTAATTTCAAAGCTTTAAATCCTGGATTGTATGTGTACCATTGTGCCACTGCACCAGTTGGAATGCACATCGCCAACGGAATGTATGGTTTGATTTTAATTGAACCTGAAGGAGGTCTTCCAAAAGTGGATAAAGAATTCTACATTATGCAAGGTGATTTCTATACCAAAGGAAAATTTGGAGACAAAGGATTGCAAGAATTTGATATGGATAAAGCCATTGCAGAACATCCAGATTATGTAGTGTTCAACGGACATACAGGTGCTTTGCTAGGTAAAGGAGAATTGGAAGCCAAAGTAGGCGAAACAGTAAGATTCTTTGTAGGAAACGGTGGTCCAAACATGACGTCTTCTTTCCACTTAATCGGGGAGATTTTCGATAGAGTATATGTTGAAGGTGGAAGCTTAATTAACGAAAACGTGCAAACTACTGTAATTCCTCCTGGAGGCGCTGCCATTGCAGAGTTTAAAGCAACTGTTCCTGGTGAATATGTGATTGTTGACCACGCGATTTTCAGAGCTTTCAACAAAGGTGCTTTGGGTAAAATTAAAATTACTGGGCCAGACAACCATAAGGTTTTTAAATCAAATAAATAGTTCCATAGTAATAGTTTTTTAAACTTTTGATAACCATTGAGTGGTTCACTTTTAAAATGAAAAATTGGATTTACATAGTATTTGTTTTGTTATTGTTTTCTTGCGGAGAGTCGTCTAAATCTTCACAACAAAAGCAAGAGCAGCCTAAGTTGGCATTCATTTCCAGCCATAAAAAAATGCAAAAAATTGACGGCGGTTACTACAAAGCATTTGTTGGAAAAGAAAACGATAGCCTCACCTACGTGAAATCCTTTTATCTGGACGAAACAGCCATAACTAACAATGAATACTTAGAATTTTTAAAAGCGAATCCTCAATGGGTCAAAAGTAAAATTATTAAACTCTATGCAGACAGCACATATCTCCATCATTGGAAAGGGGATTATGAGTGGCCAGACGATGTAAGTCCTGATGCACCAGTTACCAATGTTTCTTGGTACGCCGCAAAAGCTTACGCCGAAAGTGTCGGAAAACGATTACCAACAGTGGATGAATGGGAATATGCTGCCAGAGCCAGCGAAAATCTAAAAGATGCAACCGAAGATCCTGATTTTACAGTGAAGATTTTGAATCTCTATCAACAAAAATTGTGGTATAAAAAACCTGTAAAACAGCACGCACCAAACGCTTGGGGAATTTACGATATGTACGGAACCATTTGGGAATGGACAGAAGATTTCAGCTCGGTGATGATTACAGGAGAATCCCGAAAAGACAATGCCGCCAACGAAACTTTGTTTTGTGCAGGTGCGTCTGTAACCTCTTCAGATCTTAGGAATTATGCAGCCTTTGTTCGCTTTGCAATGCGAGGAAGTATGCAAGCCAATTATACGGTTAACAACCTCGGATTCCGTTGTGCAAAAGATAATATTGAAAAGTAAGAAATCATGAAAAATATATTTAAAACCATCGCAATAGCTTGTATTTCAGTCCTTATTTTGGGAAGCTGCAGCAAGCAAAAAACTGAAAACTTAAATCCCAATTCTATTTTCAATTTAAGTTCAAAATGGGAGCAACCCGATGGAACAAAAATTCAATTGGAAGATTTGAAGGGTAAAGTTCTTACAATGGTCATGGTTTACACCTCTTGCAAAACGGCATGTCCGAAATTAACCTTAGACATGAAACATATTGAAGCCAAGGTAGCTCACAAAAATCCAGATGATTTGCGCTATGTTTTTATTTCTATTGATCCAGAACATGATACACCAGAAAAAATGCAAGAGTTTTTGAAAACTTATAAACTAGACGGAAAACAATGGCTTTTCTTACGAAGCAGCGAAGCCAATACCCGCGAACTTGCCAACGTGTTGGCGATGAAATACAAACAAATTTCACCAATGGACTTTTCGCACTCCAATATCATCAGCGTTTACTCAAAAGATGGACTTTTGGTTCATCAAAAAGAAGGTCTTAATATCGACATCGATAATACAGTAAATGCCATTAAAAAAGAATTGAATAATTAAAATTAAATAGTAACATATAATAACAACATCATGAAAAAATTAGTTTTAGCAGGAATTTTAGCATCTTTAGTAATTGTTTCTTGTTCAAAAAAAGAAGCTACTGCAGAAGTACCCCAACAAGATTCTAACGTTATGTTAGAAGAACCAACTGAAAAAGCAGAAGCAGCTGTAGCATTATCACCAGAAGAAGAAGGAAAAAAATTGGTGGAAGGAACAGATTGTTTGTCTTGTCATAAGATAGATTCCAAATTAGTAGGTCCTTCTTACCATGATGTCGCAGCTAAATATACTGAAGCCGACATCGATATGTTAGCCAATAAAATTATTGAAGGAGGAAAAGGAAATTGGGGAGAAATCCCAATGACGCCACACGCAGGATTAAGTCCAGAAAACGCAAAATTGATGGTGAAGTATATTCTATCACAAAAAAAATAATTAACTTAGCTGTTCTAGAACTTGGTTTTTTAGGTTAACATACTCCAACTATGTTTATTTTTTAAGATCTAGAGCAGCTTTTTTCGCTTAAAAAATTTTACAACAATAAAGGATAAAAAAGTATTTTATTATGAACACAAAAACAGATTTAATAGGGGATATGGTTGCTGAAGATTTTAGAACTGCAGCTATTTTTAAAAAGTATGGTATCGATTTTTGTTGCAAAGGTGGCAGAACCATCGAAGAAGCTTGTGAGAAAAAAGATTTAGACCAAAATAAGATTTATGCTGAATTGGAAAGCCTTCCAAAAGCAGGCGCTTCTGGCATCGATTTTAAATCTTGGCCTTTGGATTTATTAGCGGATTATGTGGAAAAAACACACCACCGTTATGTAGAGGAAAAAACACCCATTATTCAACAGTTTTTAGACAAACTTTGTAAAGTACACGGTGGAAGACACCCAGAATTGTTCGAAATAACCAATCTTTTCAATGCTTCTGCACAAGATTTAGCAGCGCATTTAAAGAAAGAAGAAATGATTTTGTTCCCTTTCATTAGAAAAATGGTGAACGCAAAAATCTCTGGTCAAGCTATTGAACAACCTCATTTCGGAACGGTAGAAAATCCTGTAGAAATGATGAAGCACGAGCACACAGTAGAAGGAGAAAGATTAGAAAAAATTGCAACATTAACGGATAGCTATACACCTCCAGCAGATGCTTGTAATACTTATCGTGTGACTTTTGCTATGCTTCAAGACTTTGAAAACGATTTACATACGCATATTCATTTAGAAAATAATATTCTTTTTCCAAAATCTATAGAACTTGAAAAACAGTTTTCAGTAGCTAACTAAAAAATAAAAACTATGACACCTAAAAAACTATGGGGCTGGTTAGCATTTGTCATTATTGGTTCCTTTGCCGTGCTTATCTTCTATGGCGTTGATATTTACCGAAAAGTTCCACCAGTACCAGAAAAAGTGGTTACCACAGACGGAACATTACTCTACACTGGACAAGATGTTAAAGATGGTCAAAATGTCTGGCAATCTATTGGTGGACAAACTGTTGGTAGTATCTGGGGACACGGGGCTTATATCGCTCCCGACTGGAACGCCGATTATCTTCACCGCGAATCCTTGCTTCTTCTTGATGAATTGGCTCTTAAGGACGGAAAAGTTTACAAAGACCTTCCCGATGAGGAGCAAGTGAAGTATCAACACTTACTTAAAAAAGAGCTTCGCACCAATACTTTAGACGAAACTACGAATACCATTACGTTCTCACCAGAACGTGCTAAAGTTCAAGCAAAATTAGCAGATTATTATACCAAGCTTTTCATGGATGATGCTTCCATGGCTGAACTTCGTGATAATTATGCGATCCCGAAAAATACCGTGAAAGACAAGGAAAGAATGGACAAAATGAACGCCTTCTTCTCTTGGACCACTTGGGTGTGTATCACCAATCGTCCTAACGATGATGTGTCCTACACCAACAACTGGCCACACGATCCAACGGTAGGGAATATTCCTTCTAGTTCATTGCATTTATGGTCTGGTTTCAGTGTTTTAATGCTTTTGGTGGGTGTTGGCGCTTTGGTTTTCTATCATGCTAAAAACAGAGAAGAAGAAATATCTGAAGCACTTCCTTTGGAAGATCCAATGAGGAATATGAAGCCTACGCCTTCCATGCGTGCTACTTTAAAATATATTTGGGTAGTTGCTTTATTGATTCTTGTTCAAATGTTGGCGGGCGTTGTAACAGCGCATTATGGTGTGGAAGGAAGCGCATTTTATGGACTTCCTTTGGATGAAATCTTACCGCAACAAGTTTCCCGAAGCTGGCACGTTCAGTTGGCTATTTTCTGGATTGCAACTTCTTGGCTGGCAACAGGATTGTACATTGCACCTGCAGTTTCTGGTTACGAACCAAAATATCAAAAATTAGGTGTCAATATTCTATTCGGAGCGTTGTTAATTGTTGTTTTTGGATCATTAACGGGACAATGGTTTGGTGTGATGCAAAAATTAGGATATGTAGATAATTTCCTTTGGGGACATGCAGGATATGAGTATATTGAACTGGGTAGAGTTTGGCAAATTTTATTGCTGGTTGGATTAGTTCTTTGGTTAATTTTAATGCTTAGAGCTTTGATGCCAGCGTTAAAACGCAAAGATGAAAACCGCCACATGCTTACCTTATTCGTAATTGCTTCTGTTGCTATTGCAGTATTCTACGCATCTGGATTAATGTACGGAAGACAAACGCACTTAGCCATTGCTGAATATTGGAGATGGTGGGTGGTTCACCTTTGGGTAGAAGGTTTCTTCGAGGTTTTTGCGACCGTTGTAGCAGCATTCTTATTCACAAGATTAGGTTTATTAAGAATTAAATCGGCAACAGTTTCGGTATTATTCTCCACTATTATTTTCCTTGCAGGAGGTATTTTAGGAACGTTCCACCATTTGTATTTCAGTGCTACACCAACAGCGGTTTTAGCTTTGGGAGCTACTTTCAGTGCATTAGAAATTGTTCCTTTGGTATTAATTGGTTACGAAGCTTATCATAACTATCAAATTTCAAAATCTACAAAATGGATTAAAGCTTATAAATGGCCAATCTATTGTTTCATCGCAATGTGTTTTTGGAACTTCTTAGGGGCAGGAATCTTCGGATTTGCCATTAACCCACCCATTGCATTGTATTATATTCAAGGCTTAAATACCACCGCAGTTCACGGTCACGCCGCATTATTTGGAGTGTACGGAATACTGGGAATCGGTTTAATGCTCTTCATTTTAAGAGGATTGTACCCAGAGAGACAATGGAATGATAAATTAATTGGATGGGCATTTTGGTTAACAAATATCGGATTGTTTGTGATGACTACCATTAGTATTCTCCCAATCGGAATTATGCAGGCGGTAGCTTCTATTCAAGAAGGATATTGGTACGCACGTTCCGCAGAATTTATGCAAACCGAAATCATGCATTTCCTAAGATGGATGCGTGTTCCAGGAGATATTTTACTGGCCTTAGGTGAATTATTACTCGTAATTTTCATCATCGGATTAAAATTCGGTTGGTCAAATAAAGAAAAAAGATAATTTAAATTTAATTTGTTACCCCATCGTTTTTTAGGAAATGATAGGGTTTTTAATTCTATAAAATTTAAAAAAATGAAAAGAAACGAAAACATCGTTGAGCTGTCTCGCGATCATCATTTTGGATTGCTTTGTTCATGGAAAATCCGCCAAGGATTAAAGAAAAATATTGATGCAGAACGTATAAAAAAATATATCGACTATTTTTGGAATTACCATTTAAAAGAACATTTCCGTGAGGAAGAAGAAATCCTTTTTTCTTATTTAAAAGACGAAATGTCGAAGCGTATTGCCCAAGAACATTTGGAAATTAAAAATTTGGTTCAGAAAATTGTCGATGAAAATGAAGTTTCCCATTTTGAAAATCTCGCTGAGGTTTTAGAAAAGCATATCCGTTTCGAAGAACGAGAATGGTTTCCGCATTTGGAGAAAAACCTCAATGAAAATCAACTTTCAGAAATTGGAAAAGCTTTACAAGAAATTCATTCTCAAGAAAAAGACGATTATCAGGACGAATTTTGGAAGTAAATTTTATTTTTTGATAGTTCAATTGTTATAGGTTGGTGATTAATTAGTATTATTTTTGAATACTTAAAAAAAAATAAACGAATTATGAAAAATCTTGTATTGATGTTGGCTTTAGGAAGCTTAGCTGCTTGTAGTACACCAAAAATGATAGGAAACGATAAAGACAGTCACGGTTGCAAAGCTTCTGCAGGACAAACTTGGAGCGAGTTGAAACAAAATTGTATTCAGTTTTTTAACGAAGGAACAAGATTGAATCCTATTGATGTTCAAAAAGATGAAGCTGTTATCAGTGTGTTTTTGGTTTTTAATGGTGATCAATCCAAAGCTGAAATGTTTTTATCTGATAAACCGAATGTAATTTTGAATAAAATTCAAGACGGAAATTTTACAGCTGGAAAATATGTATATAATTCTTCGGAATCTACTTTATACATTGATGGAAAAGCTATTTACAAAAAAGAATAAATATTAAACAATCATGAAAATTCTTCTCAAAAGAGTTTACGAAGATGCTTCACCGCAAGATGGTTATCGAGTTTTGGTGGACAGATTGTGGCCAAGAGGAATGTCTAAAGAACATGCCGATATTGATGAATGGAACAAAGATTTGGCACCTTCTACAGAATTGCGCTTGTGGTTTCATCACGATGTTTCTCGTTGGGAAGCGTTTTCTGAAAAATATTTAAAAGAACTTCAAGACAATAATTTTGGTCCAGATTTTCTAAAACGTTTACAACAACAAGAAATTGTAACATTAGTTTACGCCGCCAAAGATGAAAAACATGGTCATCCTTTGGTTTTAAAAGAATATTTGGAAAATTTGATGTAATCTTTAATTGCGATCAAATAAAGATAAATCCGAATAATTATAGGCATGCACAGCTTTCGCATAATGTAAAGCCTTCGATTCTGGTCTTTGGAAAATAGAGCCTAAACATTGTGGTGTTTTGATATGGCAATGCTGAAAAACAGCCAAAAAAGTAACACCGTACATAAACCACGGAAAGCTTTTCGAATTTCAACATTCGGTAATATCTTCTAACAACAACTAGATTAATTCCCCTACGTACTAATATTTTTATCTTTTTTTATTATTAATTTGTTATAGTTTTTAAGATGGGAGGTTACAAAGAATTATAGATAATGTTAATTTTTTCTAAAACTTTCATTTGTAAGATAGCTTGATAAAAGCAGTTAAAAATTCTAAATTTAACGTTCTTTATATTAATATGTGGAATCCTTTTAAACGAAAAAAGAAAATGAAGTTTGGTTTTGATTTTCAGACATTTAAGAATTTATTTAAACATCTTCAAAATGAAGAAAATCCTGTAGTAGTCTTAGTCGATGGGCAGGAAGGAGAATCGGAAATGACTTGGTATGAGTTCCCAGGTTCTTATGAAGATTCTGATGATGATAAAAAAGTTTTGAAAGAACGCGGCTTCAAGAATTTTTATGAATTACTAAATGTGCTTCACGAAAAAGCGGGAATCAGTCCAGTCGATATTAATCGGGATCTCGAAGTTAATGAACAATATAATTTGATGATTTTCAATTATTATGTTCCTCCAACAGCCGAAGAAAAATCTTTTTTTAAAAGTATAAAATGCAGTTTTTATTTATTTTTTGTTTGCGAAAACGAAGCCGAGGAAGTTAATGCTTTTAGAATTTTTTATTCAAAAGGGCTTGATTACAGAATTAGTGATCTGCTGGACGCTCAATTTTTAGTAGATATTAACAATCCTGAATTGCAAGATGAATTTTATATTGCAGAATTAGAGAAACTTGTCGCGACGCTGGCTACTAAAACCGAAGTGGAAATAAATTCTGAAATTTTGAAGAAGCATCCAGAAGCTTTGTTGTCATCTGAGGTTTCAAAGAAAGATTTTTTAGAAGCTTTGGATTATCTTAATTTTTGGAAATTAGCAGATGTCGAGGAGAAGGCGCGAAAGTTTTATGAACAATGGACGAAAGATTGGTCGGAGCTTTTTGAAGAAGATACTTATTACGATGACGCTTATTTTCCTTTGAGATTCGAATTTTTTAATAACGATAATACATGGCATAGCGATTGGAAATTCGATCCCGAAGATTTGGAAGACATAGTTGCCCATATTTTGAATGAAGAAGATTGGACGTTCCAATATCCCGAAGAAACTTATAGTGACGATTTATTTCCTTATGTCCAGAAAGCATTGTCGGAGCGCGGTTTTGAACTTATGCAAATGAATACTTTGGGCGACTCTTACCAGTTTTTTATTACCAGAAAACAAAATGTGCTACCACTGTTACATATCTCCAACAAATTAAAACTTGGTGTTGAGCGATTGATGTAAGCATTCTGCAATTTCTGTATCTTTGACGTTCTAATAAAAAATTAAACATGATAGGAATAATTATGGGAAGCCAAAGCGATCTTCCAATTATGGAGCAAGCTGCAAACTTCCTACAAAGTCTAGACATCCCTTACGAATTGACCGTGGTGTCGGCGCACAGAACACCAGAAAGAATGTTCGATTATGCAAAAACCGCTAAAGAACGTGGCCTGAAAGTCATCATCGCAGGCGCAGGCGGTGCGGCACATTTACCAGGAATGGTCGCGAGTTGCACCACACTTCCCGTAATCGGCGTTCCTATTTTGTCCAGCAATTCTATAGATGGTTGGGATTCTGTATTGTCAATTTTACAAATGCCAGGCGGTATTCCTGTCGCGACAGTCGCGTTAAATGGCGCGCTAAATGCGGGGATTTTAGCGGCAAAAATCATAGGAAGTTCTGATGAAGATGTTTCTAACAAAATGCAGCAATACCAAGATTCTTTAAAAGAAAAAGTTTTGGGAACGGTCGACAATATTAAAGCTAAACATCCGAATCAATATGATTAATAGTCGAGCTTATTCGGTTTTTGAAAATCTCCTATGTTTTTAAGATGTGTGAGGTTTTAGTTTTAGAAAAGAGAATTATTTCTGATAATTCTCTTTTTTTATTTGATAAATGAAATTTAATTTTGGACGTTCTCCAAAGTACTCAACCAATTGTTCGTCAACTTTTTCCGCACCAAGACGCGAAATAGAAATTTGAGAACGTAGATTTTCTGCGCCAATGTGGAAAATAACTGTATCAACATATTGGAAAATATAGTCCATCATGATGCGTTTCGCTTTGTGATTAAGTCCAGTTCCCCAAAACTTAGTTCCATAAAAAGTGTAACCAATTAAGATACTATTGTCAGCTTCATTGTAATCGTAAAAGCGCGAACTCCCTGCTAGTTCTCCAGATTTTTTATCAGTAATTTTAAAAGCGCCTGCGCTTAGGATGGCTCCTTCGAAAAATTTTTGGAAGACTTCTCTCTTGTAACGATCAGGATTGGGATGTTGCGCCCAAACTTCCTTTTCGGATGCCACTTTATACAAAGCTTCGAAATCTTCCTTTTGAAGTGGTTCCAAAATCAATAAATCGTTTTCCAATCGTGGTTGTAGCGAGAATTTCATATTATTGATAACGTTTGTGTTCTTTCGTTTTGATGAATCTTTGCGTGATTGGTTTTAACAGGGTTCGATACTTCTCAATGTCAAATAGTTGAGAGTCTGTTAAAGCTTTGTATGTCAACCAAATAGCAAAAGGAAATAATATCATATTAGGTGCCCACGTTGCTAGATAAGGATCAAGTTGTCCCTTCCAAGATAAGTTTTCAACACTTAGATTAATGACATAGAAAATAATGAATATAATAATTGCAATAACGACGGGAAGTCCCATTCCGCCTTTTCGGATAATGGATCCGAGACTTGCACCAATCATGAAGAAAATAATACAAGTTACTGAATAAGAGAGGATCCTCTGTTGGTAGATGACCATTTTGTTCTTGTATTTTTTCATTTCCAAGATTTGCTCTTGTGATTGTTTGTTGCTGTCTTTTAGATTGTTAAGTTTTATGTAAGCATTGTAAAAAACTTCCATTTTTTTGTCAGCAGCAAGACCTTCACCAGTAAAGTTTGGCGATGGATCAACCTTAATTTTATTATGCGGATTATCTAGATATTGAACATAAGGATTGGCCATCATCATCGATTGATTCGATATACTATTGATGTTAATTTTGTTGCTTTCATCAGTTTTGGCTAACGTTTCGTTGACTTCAAAATAGTTTTGGAAACGATAATCATCTGTGATTTTCTCACTTTCGATGGCTTGATTAATTAACTCGCTAATATCGAAGTGAAATACTAGGGAATCGAATTTTATCGACTGATTGGGCTGACTTAACCTTTCGTTGTAAGCTTTGTTGGCAATATTGTCTTCGTAGATGTAACCGCTGTACAAGATTAGTTTTAAATAATTAGGATCTGGTGCTTTTGCAAAGCGACCTTTTTTAGCAATAATCGTTTGCTGATTTTCGTAAGAATTTGAATTTTTATGAAGAAAAACACCTTCCAAATTTTCCTTATTTTCTCCTGTAATTTTATCAAACTTTACAGAATATCCAGAGATTTGATCGATAAAAACGCCTGGTGTAAAATTAAGCGCTGGTTTGCTAGAAACAATGTTAAACAACATATTTTTAGCTTTCCGTTGGAAGTCGGGTATGACATTATTTGAAAACAAAAAGAGGACAAAGGACATCATGGTAACGGTGATAAAAAGTGGAGCCATAACTCGCGTTAGACTAATACCGGCAGCTTTCATCGCAGCGAGCTCATAACGTTCTCCAAAATCACCAAAGGTCATAATGGCAGATAGCAAAATCGTTAATGGCAAAACCATCGACACGACATTGGCGCTCATGTAGAACAAAAATTTAATAATCTCCCAATAGGTCAGCCCTTTACCTGTGAATTGCGACATCTGCACCCAAATGATGTTGACAATGAAGATGAAAAACAGGACACTGAATATAAAGAAAAATGGCCCGAAAAAGGTTTTGATGATATATTTGTCTAACTTTTTCAAATGGAAAAATTATCTAATTTGACGTCAAAAATACAGCAAAAAAGTCATAATGCGAAAGACATTATGACTTTTTATATGTGAGCTTTAATGATAAAATTAAAGTTCGGTGATTAAATATTTAGCATACTTCGTTTTATCGAAGCTGAAAACATTAGAAGATAAGTTTTGATTTTCTTTGTAATCGCTAATGCTAATCGTTGCTAATTGTTTGTTAGTGGCAATTTGCTCCAGTTTTACTAATTTGTTTTGGGCACTGTTAATATAAAGATTAACTTGTGATAGACCATTTTCTTTAACAGGAGTCATTTTGATATAATCCAAAGATTTTCCGCTAACAGTACGTTTGCCAACATAGGTTACATTGTAGTCTTTTTTATAAGATTCTAAATAACTTAGCGGCGAAAACATCACATCGCTATGATTTGGTTTTGCAATCGTGACTTCTTTGTCAGAGTCGTTGATGTTGTAGACTTTGTTACCATCAAAAATCTGCTCTATTCCCATGATTTTTAACTTGTATTTATCATTGCTAGAATAGAAAATCCCAGTTTCGGCTTTGGTTACTTTTCCAGAACCTGAACCGTAAGTGAATTTGAAATACGTATTTTTTTTGCTCTTATAATTAGCTGTTACCGCATCCAAAATGCTTTGTGATTTTTTGTCAATTTTTTGCGCAAAAGACAATCCAAATGTGAATAATGAAAGCCCCACCAAAGTTGTCTTTTCTAATAATTTTTTCATTTTTATTTTTTTCTAGTTCGTGTAGTTTAGATGCTTCTAGTTTTTAGAAGTTAAAGTCTAACTATACAATTGTATGCCAAACCGCACAAATAGGACAAAAAATTAGTTTTATTTGATAGTGACAGAACCCGAGCTGCTTTCTTTTATATTTTTACTTTCTAGGTTTCCACGTTTTAGGACAACAATATCAGCACTAGAAGATGCACTTGCTGACACCGAATTTCTTACGCCTATTTTTATGCCACCTGATGATGAGGCTTGTAACATAGCCGAGTCTGCGGTAAATTCCGCTCCTTCCAGATCTCCTGATGATGAAGCCTGAGCATTAATGCTTTCTGAACGACCTTTTAGGCTAATAGTTCCTGATGAAGAAACCTGTGTCACAACATCTTTAGACATAATATGGGCCACAACATCTGCACTGCTATTCGCTTGGATATTGATAGAAGGAGCATCGAAAGTCCCTTTGATAGTAGACGAGCTAGATGCATTTAGGACAAATCCATTCGATTTGAAATCGTCTGCTACCGTCATTGTCGAACTTGACGAAGCTGATAATTTATTAAAATCTTTGGCATAGACTTTAACCTTAACACGATTGGTAGAGACATTTCTAACGCCTTGCGCAATACGAATAACTGCAGTTGAGCCTTCTTGTACAACTTCGATTTGCTCGATAATGTCCGATGGTGCATTAACAACAATTTTTTCGATGTTAGATTTTACAACTTCGACGTCCAAAGCGTTAGAAGATTTTATTTCATCAAAATCAAAAGTATAAATTTTGTCTGTTAAAGCGCCTTTGCCTTCGTTATTTCCCATCTTAAAATCTCCAATTGTAAATTCGGTTTCGCCATTAGATTTTGAGTAACTGCAAGCGCTTAATATAAAGCTTACACCTAATAAAATAGCACATATTTTATTTGTTTTCATAGTGATATAATTTGTAATGTTATAATAGTTAGACAATCAAAATGTCAAGTTTGTTACATTTCAGTTTAAATATTTTTAATAATTTATAAAATCTTAACTTGCGCGCGCAGAAAACAGCAACTATAAAACGAATTATGGACATCAATAAACTAAAAGCCTATTTTTATTTAGGTGGCTTTTATTTACTAATTTCATTTATGTTGAGATTGGTTTTCTTTTTTCATCCAATAACAACCAGTAGTTTTGGCTTTTTCGAAAGTCTTGGCATTCTGTTAGTTGGCGCAATCAGCGATATTTTTATTTTTAGTATTGCGTCGGTATTTTTGGTGATTTACTTTTTGTTTTTATCAAATTCTAAATACAACAAACCTTGGGGGCACATCATTTTCGGGTTGTTATTGGCTTTTGCATTGTACATCGCCTTTGTCCCAAATAATATATTTAAACAATACGGAGGCTCTGTCGCTGAGATTGCATTAATTTTTGTTAGTTTAAAAACGATTCTGTTCGGGTTATTGTTATTTATCCCAAATCAAAGACAAAGGTTCAGAAATATTTTATATTTCATCACGCTGTTTTTGTATGTGTTTTTAATCATTCAAAATGCAGTAAGCGAATATTTTTTCTGGAACGAATTTGGTGTTCGATACAACTTTATTGCGGTTGATTATTTGATCTACACCAACGAAGTGATTGGTAATATCATGGAATCTTATCCAGTTGTACCATTGTTTTCGGTGATTATTGCCATTGCCATTGCCGTAACAATTTTCATTTATAAAAGAACAAAATCTGAACTGCTGACTCTTCCAAATTTTATACAAAAAATAATCTTTGTTTTAGCTTATGTTGTATTGTTTGGCGTCAGTTTATTCGCGATGGGTCAGCTTAAAAAAATACATTATCAAAATACCTTTTCGGCAGAAATTAAAAGCAATGGTTTGGAAAAATTCTATACCGCATTTAATACCAAAGAATTGGATTTTGTTAAATTTTATCCCAGTGTAGGAATAGAACAAGCGGAAAAACAATTTTTAAGTCAATATCAACCGTCAGAGTTGCGTCGTACAGTTGTTGGTGATTCGGCGGAAAGTCGTAAAAATGTGGTTTTAATTTCCATTGAAAGTCTTTCGGCAGATTTCTTAAAACATTATGGCAACGAGCAAAATATTACACCGTTTTTAGATAGTTTGGCAACCAAAAGTATGATGTTTACCAACCTTTATGCAACGGGAAATCGTACGGTTCGCGGTTTGGAAGCTTTAACGCTTTGTATTCCGCCAACTGCTGGAGAAAGTGTTGTTAAACGTGAAGATAACAAGAATAAATTTACGACTGGATCGGTTTTTAAATCGAAAGGTTATCAAATTAAATATCTGTACGGCGGCGATTCTTATTTTGATAATATGAAGGATTTCTTTGGCGGAAATGGCTACGATATTGTTGATCGTGCAGCCTTTAAACCGGAAGAAATTACATTTGCTAACATCTGGGGCGTTAGCGATGAGGATATGGCGAAAAAGGCTATACAAACGATGAATGCCGAAGCTAAAACTGGAAAACCTTTTTTTAACCATTGGATGACCGTTAGTAACCACCGACCTTTTACCTATCCAGATGGACGAATCGACATTCCTGGAAATGCAAAATCGCGTGAAGGTGGTGTTAAATACACGGATTATTCGATTAAAAAGTTTTTTGAAATGGCGAAAAGACAAAGTTGGTATAAGAATACAATTTTTGTAATCGTGTCCGATCATTGTGCATCTTCTGCTGGTAAAACCGAATTGCCGATGGATAAATACAGAATCCCAGCACTTATTTTTTCCGAAGATCTTATTCAGCCGAAAGAAGTTAGCACCTTGATGTCGCAGATTGATGTGATGCCAACTTTGTTTGGTTTAATGAATTTCAATTATGAAAGTCAGTTTTTAGGTCAAGATATTTTTAAATCCAATTATCAGCCGCGTGCTTATATTGCGACTTATCAAGATTTAGGTTTAATAAAAGATAATATTTTGACGATTATTTCGCCAACCAAAAAAGTGAAACAGTATGATCTAAAACCTCAAAAAAATAATATCCCAGCTATCTATAATCCATATTTTGATGAAATTCCGAGAACGACCATCGACGAGCGATTAAAGAACGAAACGGTGGCCACATATGAGGCGACATCGTATTGGTTGAAAAATAAAAAGCTGAATAAGTCTGTTTCAAAATAATTTTTATTACATTTACAAAAATTTAACAGAAGTATGAAAAGTTTGTTATTTATTTTAGGTTTGGGACTTGGTGTTGTGACATTCGCACAATCTGGACCACCCGCAGGTGATGCCAATGTTGGAGAGTTTTATGGAAAAGACGTGCCAGTTGCAACGGCTAAAAAAGCATTATCAGTTACGAGTCTTAATAAAAAACTTACCAAAGAAGCTAAAGTAGAAAACGTAGTGGTAAAAGGTACAGTAATTGAAGTTTGTCCTAAAAAAGGATGTTGGGTAAAACTAAAATCAGATGATGGTAAAGATTTCTTTGTAAAAATGAAAGATTATGGATTCTTCGTACCGATGGCTTTAGTTGGGAAAAATGTTGTACTAGAAGGTAATGCAGAAAGCAAAACAACTTCTGTTAATGAGCTGAAACATTATGCAGAAGATGCTAAAAAACCACAATCGGAAATTGATGCTATCAAAGATCCAAAAACAGAAACACGCTTTTTAGCAAGTGCTATTAAAGTTGTTAATTAACTAGACCAATCACAATTATTATATTGTAAAGCGCCTTTCGACATCTGTTGAAGGCGCTTATTTTTTTGTAGTAAAAGCATTTTAATTTCTTTGGATTCCTTTTTAAGAGTTATTTTAATATGTACAAATAGATTACAAATCTCCATAATACAAATTTTAACTTCTAATAATGGAAAAAAAATTGTTTTGGAGAATTAATAATTTTAAGATTTTAATAATTGTCATTATAGCCTTATCTTTACGCCAAATTTTATTAAAATGATAGACTGGAAAACGGTTAAAGAATACGACGATATTACCTACAAAAAATGTGGTGGTGTTGCGAGAATCGCTTTTAATAGACCAGAAGTTAGAAATGCTTTTCGTCCCAAAACAACTTCAGAATTATATGATGCTTTTTTTGATGCGTCGGAAGATCCGTCGATAGGCGTTGTGTTGTTGTCAGGTGAAGGACCAAGTCCCAAAGATGGAGGTTGGGCATTTTGTAGTGGTGGCGACCAAAAAGCACGTGGCCAAAAAGGTTATGTTGGAGAAGATGGGAGACATCGCCTGAATATTTTGGAAGTTCAGCGTTTGATACGTTTTATGCCAAAAGTGGTTATTGCTGTTGTTCCTGGTTGGGCAGTTGGCGGTGGACATTCGCTTCATGTCGTTTGCGATTTAACGCTGGCGAGTAAAGAACATGCGATTTTCAAGCAAACAGATGCCGATGTAACAAGTTTTGATGGCGGTTACGGTTCGGCCTATTTAGCCAAAATGGTGGGACAGAAAAAAGCGCGCGAAATTTTCTTTTTAGGTAGAAATTATTCTGCACAAGAAGCTTTCGAAATGGGAATGGTTAATGCCGTTATTCCACATGCGGAGCTAGAAGATACCGCTTATGAGTGGGCGCAAGAAATACTTGCAAAATCGCCAATGTCTATCAGAATGTTAAAGTTTGCAATGAATCTTACAGACGATGGTATGGTCGGACAACAAGTCTTTGCTGGCGAAGCAACACGTCTAGCTTATATGACAGATGAAGCTATCGAAGGCAGAAACGCATTTTTAGAAAAACGCAAACCAAACTTTGGTGACGATCAATGGATATCTTAAAAGTATGTGCAAATTAGAAGTTAGAGCAGAATATAGTTTTACTTCTAAAGTCGTACATCTAATATCTAAAAAATAAATGAAACATTGGATACAGGCAGCACGTCTGCGAACTCTACCTCTTTCTTTAAGTGGGATTATCATGGGGTCTTTTATTGCAAAATGGCGATTGAAGGAAGAAGGCGGCTTTTGGGATTGGAAGATTTTTGCGTTGGCACTTTTGGTAACCTTGCTGTATCAAGTCCTTTCCAACTATGCTAACGATTATGGTGACGGTGTAAAAGGAACTGATAAATTGCGAATCAACGAAGCGGAAGCTCGCGCAGTGGCTTCCGGAAAAATTACAGCCAAACAAATGAAAAATGCCGTGATTTTGCTTTCAATTTTGTCATTTGTAACGACCCTTGCCTTGTTGTATTTAGCATTCATCCCAGATTATATGAACGAGTTTTATATTTTTATTGGTCTGGGCGTAGCCTGTATTTTGGCAGCGATTGGCTATACAGTTGGCAAAAAACCATACGGATATATGGGCTTGGGCGATATTTTCGTGTTTGTCTTTTTTGGTTTGGTGTCCGTTTGCGGAAGTTATTTTTTGTTCACCAAAACTTTTAGTTGGGATGTTTTGCTACCGGCAGCGGCTGTCGGTTTGCTGAGTACTGCGGTGCTTAATCTTAACAATATGCGCGATATGCAAAATGACGAAGCTTCTGGCAAAAAAACTTTAGCCTTAAAGCTAGGTTACAAAAATGCAATGATCTACGAAATGGTATTGTTACAACTTCCTATTTTATTGGTTTTGACGTTTTTAATGATTAATCAAATGCAAGCGCAAGGTAAATATTACGCATTTATTGTAATGATTTTGCTGTTTCCATTTGCGGGACTTCGACGCAAGATTATGCAAATTAAAGAAAATCGCGAGTTGGACCCTTTCTTGAAGCAAGTTGGGATTTTAACCTTTATGATGGCAATTTTAACCGCTGCTGGACTTAATCTTTTTTAAAAGAAAATATGGAAGAACCCATTTTTGTACAATGTCAAATGTTAATAAGAAAGCCTATTGGTAAGGTTTTCGAGGCATTTTTAAATCCCGACGTCACAAGCAAATTTTGGTTTACTAAATCGAGTGGAAGGCTAGAGGAGGGCACGACAACGACGTGGACTTGGGAAATGTATAATGTGTCAACTGAAGTACAAACTTTGTGGATTATCCCAAACGAAAAGATTGAAACACTTTGGGGGAATCCAGCAACCAACGTCGATTACATATTTCAGGAAATGAAAAACGGAACTTTGGTGAATATCAAAAGTTATGGTTATCCGCAAACTGGCGATGATTTAGCTAAAGTTGTTAATGATAATACAGGCGGTTTTACAATGGTTTTGGACGGTTGCAAAGCTTGGTCAGAATATGGTATAAAACTTAATTTGATAGAGGATAAATTTCCTTCAAAATAATTTTTTAAACTTAAATTTTAAAAGAAATAAAATGAAAATAAAATTCTTAGGACAAAATTGCTTTTTGTTCACACACAACGGAAAAACAATTTTGAGCGACCCTTTCTACAACTTTCAAAAAGATAAAACAGGATTCGATATTACAGCACAAAAAATTGACTATGTGTTGATTACACATGCGCATGGCGATCATACTGCGGATGTAGCAGAGGTTTTAGCAAATCATCCAGATGCGACAGTTATCGGGCAACCAGAAATTTGTGGTTACTTTAAACATGCAAACAATATCGACATCAATTTCGGCGGGTCTGCAAAGATTGATGATCTTAAAATTTCGATGGTGCCAGCAAGCCATACAAGCTCATTTCCGGACGGAACTTACGGCGGTGAAGCTGCGGGATATATTTTCCGTTTACCAGGTAAGAACCTTTATTTAGCAGGTGATACAGGCGTTTCTTCAGAGATGGCTATTTTCCCAAAAGTGTTTGGAAAGTTAGATGTTTCGATTCTTCCAATTGGTCGTCATTATACGATGTGTCCACGTAAGGCAGCTTTTGCGGCTAAAGAATTATTATTAACACCAAAAGTGATTGGTTGCCATTTTGATACGTTTGAGCCAATCAAAATTAATCATGATAATGCAAAGAAACATTTTGCAGATGCAGGCATCGAATTTAGTTTGCCAGAATTAGGTGAAGAATTTGAATTTTAAGTAGAATAAATTGAAGCATTAAGTTTTGAGAAATTCACCTAATAGTTTGATTTTAAATAAAGTAAAATTAGAATATCAGAAATTTTGGGAGAATTTAATGCTTCGGTTTTCAAATAAAATTACGAAACATATAGACACAAAAAATGGCAAGCTACCTACATCACACCGCTACAACCGATTACCTTTGCTGCGTTCCCACCCTGGAGGATTCTCAGGAGCTGGTTGTGTAGGACTTGCCGGTGCAAATATAGAAATTATTTATGAATTTGGAAGAGTATTCTCTAAAAAATCAAAATTAATAGGCGTTAATTAGCCTAATAGCTTGATTTTTAACCTGAAAAAATATTGAAAATTTTTAAAATTTTGCCATTTAATAACGAAGAATCGGTTTTTAAAATGACAAAATAAAGTTCAAAAGATATAATCTTCCCACATTTTACAAAATTATGACAAAAAATCCAGTAGTTATTGGTCTTGGTTTATACGGAGTAACGATGTTGTTATTCTTTGGTGTTTATTATTTTTTTGCTGGCCCTAATTATTGGGATATCAGTATGAAAATTAATGCGTTTGGTTTAACTTTTCTTTACGGTATCGCCGCTTTTTTATCAACATATTGGTTGAGAAAGGGAACTCAAATTACTTATCCTCAAGCTTTTAAGCAATCATTCGTAACAATGTTTGTTGGTGGATTTTTGTCGATGGTTACAATGTATGGATTCCTTAATTATGTGGATAGCAACGCACGTGATTTGCTAAATTATCAATACGTGCAAACTGAACTTATTAACCTAGAAGACGCTTATCAAAAACAAAAGATTGATGCCGCTAATCACAAAGATCCTAATGTTATTGTCGAATTAGAAAAGAATTATAAAGAAGCAAAAGATGCGCGCGAAATAGCTTTAAAAGAAAAACGTAACTATTTCACTGCCGAATTTTTAGGAAAACTCTTTGCAGGTATCTTATTATTTTATTTACTTTTGTCGATTATTATTGCAGCCTTTTTGAAAAACAAAAAACGCTACGAATAATCTTATTTTACCTAAATTTAATAAATGAATCTTTCTATAATTATTCCACTTCTCAATGAAGAAGAATCCATCGAAGAGCTTTTTAACCGTATTGATGCTGTGTGTAAGCAACATCAGTTAAGTTATGATGTTTGGTTTGTCGATGATGGTAGTACGGATCTTTCTTGGAGCATTATAGAAAATCTAAAAGTGCAACATCCCCAAATACATGGCATTAAATTTTCCAAAAATTACGGAAAATCGCAAGCGTTGCATGCCGCTTTCGAGAAAGCACAAGGCGAAGTTGTGATAACGATGGATGCCGACTTACAGGATTTTCCTGAAGAGATTCCTGAGTTGTATGACATGGTTACCAAAGACGATTACGACATCGTATCTGGTTGGAAGAAGAAGCGTTTTGACAATGTAATGACCAAGAATCTTCCATCAAAACTCTTTAATGGCGCAGCGCGTAAGTTGTCTGGTGTCCATCTTCACGATTTTAATTGTGGACTGAAAGCCTATAAAAAACGTGTTGTCAAATCCATAGATGTATACGGCGATATGCATCGTTATATTCCAGTTTTGGCTGCCAATGCTGGTTTCAAAAGAATTACTGAAAAACCTGTGCAACACCAAGCTCGTCCTTACGGAACTTCAAAATTCGGGACCGAAAGATTTATTCGTGGTTTCCTAGATTTGGTAACATTGTGGTTTGTAAGTCGATTTGGTGGACGTCCAATGCACTTTTTCGGTGCTGCTGGAACATTGATGTTTATCATCGGATTTCTGTCGGCACTTTGGCTGGGGATTTCAAAATTAATTGATGTTTCCAACGGTGTTTATGGTCATTTGATTGCGCTAAATCCTTGGTTTTATATTGCTTTGACGATGATGATTTTGGGGACTTTATTATTTGTTTCAGGATTTTTGGGCGAAATGATTGTCCGTTCTAAAAGAGATCACAAAAATTATAATGTGGAAGAAGTAATTTAACGCTAATTAATACGAAGATGGAAGAAAAAGCTTTAGGACAAATAGCATTCTCTTTCATTTTATAGTATTAATTGACGCAGTTAGTTACCAACTTCTTTTCGCATATTTAGAATTAGGTCGTACATCGGTGTTTTATTTTAACCCGATTATGACCTTTTTTTTTCATGATTTTGTGGTTGTTCAAAACATAATCAAACGCCGTTTATTCGGAAATTTTTTAAGAAAGCTTTTAAGATTTCGATCATGCTTTTCATTTTTTATTTTGCCAGTTTTTAATTGGTTTAGGAAGTGAGAACAAATAAGAAAGATGTTTAAGAATCGTTTCAATATCATCAATCTTGGAGTATTTCTAAAATTAGTCGGTTTTTGTGGGACATTTTTTATTCAATTAAAAAAAGATAAATGCCTTGATGAAAAAGTTTGGTAGTGGTATCGGACTACTTTTAAAGACTGTATGTTTGTCTATAAAACTAAAACTAAATGGGGAATAAAAGTAGATGATGCTAAAAATCTAAAAGCTGATGTTGTCTTTGCATCAGATTTTCTTCGCAATGATTTTAAGCTGGCAGATTTTAAAAATAATGGTACAAGCTTAGAAACTAATTTGTTTCCGCAGAAACTTCAGTTGCATACTATGAGAATGAATCAGGTTTTCGATATGATTTTTTTACTGGTCGATTGCAGTCGATGGAAGTTTATAACACTTTATTGCAAAAATCTAAGTCTAAAGATTTTTATTTTCTTTTTAAATTAAATAAAGCTGAAAATCTTTTTGATGTTTATCTAGAGAATTCTGGTCCTGAGGTTAAACTTAAGAATGTTATTTCAAATAATGAAATTAAAGACAATTGAATTTTTTTTGTTTTAAATTGAAAATCTCGTAAAAATAGCCATCATTTTTCTTCGTATTTCTTAATGATATTTTTTTGAAAAATTTGCCCTTATTTCTAGGAAAAAAGCTAACTTGAAACTTCAAATTTTAAGAATGAAAAACCTAGTTTATTTGTTGCTTACCGTGACTTTATTTTCTTGCGGAAATATTAGTCCGAAAGGCGATATCGAAGCTAAAGATGTGGAACTTGCAGAGTTTTCGAAACTTGACGCTAAAGGTAAATTTCGACTATTTTATGTAGAAAGTCCTCACAACTTTGTAGCAGTCGAGACCACTCCCAATTTGTTTAATAATTTAGAAATCGGTGTTGAAAACAAAATTTTGACAATTAAAGAGAAAAGGCCAACCGAGAAAGCAGGTTTTTATAATTTAACAATTTACGGAAAACATCCTTTTGATGATGTCAAATTAGCTGATTCTGTGGAGTTAAATATTTCTAGTCAGATGAAAGTCAATGACTTTAAATTGACACTCAGAGATCAATCCAAATTTATAGGTGGCGTTATTTCTACCAAAACTTGGTTAAATATGACGCAGAAAAGCCGTGCTAATCTTTTAGGAAAAACCGATCAAGCTTATGTTAAAATCTCGGATACGGCGAGCATTATTTCGCCATATTGGTTTATCAACAGTGTAGAACTGGATTCTAAAAACGGAAATTATACCGAGCTTAATGTGGACGAAGAAATTAAAGGAACTATTACCAATACAGGTAAATTAGTCTACTATGGGAATCCTTCGAAGAAGATAAAAGTGGAGGAAAAAGCAACAATGCAACAAAAGAATTTAAACTAAAAACACTTATAGCTTTTATGACAGCATTAGAAAAAGCCCAATTGTGGCTTACGGATACATTTGATACTGAAACTAAAGAAAAAGTACAACAACTTATCGATAGCAATTCACCAGATTTAGAAGATTCTTTTTATAGAGAATTAGAATTCGGTACAGGAGGAATGCGCGGTATAATGGGCGTTGGTACCAATCGTCTTAACAAATATACACTCGGACAAGCGACGCAAGGTTTGGCAAGTTATCTTCATCAATCATTTCCAAATCAAGACATAAAAGTTGCGATTGCTTATGACGTTCGTAACAATTCTAAAGAGTTCGGGAAATTGGTTGCTGATGTTTTAACAGCAAACGGAATTAAAGTGTTGTTGTTCAAGAATCACCGTCCAACACCTGAATTGTCGTTTACGGTTCGTGATAAAAAATGTAATGCAGGAATTGTTTTGACAGCGTCGCACAATCCCCCAGAATATAACGGGTACAAAGTTTACTGGAATGATGGTGCGCAAGTTGTTCCGCCAGATGATGAGAACATTATTAAAGAAGTTTATTCTACAAAATTTGATGCAATAAAATTCGATGGTAATGATGATTTGATCGAATGGATAGGCGAGGAGCAAGACGACGTCTACATCGATGTTTGTATGGAAAACTCGCTGTATCAAAATGTTGGAAGAGATAATTTGAATATCGTTTTCACGTCAATTCATGGTACGACCTATACAACAATTCCTAAAGCTTTGAAAAAAGCAGGTTTCACAAAGCTTGATTTGGTGACAGAGCAGATGATTCCTAGTGGAAATTTCCCAACGGTAGAATCTCCGAATCCCGAAGAACCAGCCGCTTTAGAAATGGCGATGGATTTAGCCGAAATTACCAATGGCGATATTGTGATTGGTTGCGATCCAGACGGGGATAGATTAGGGATTGCAGTCCGAAATTTAGATAATAAAATGCAGTTACTAAACGGGAACCAAACCAATATGATTTTAACGTATTATATCCTTGACCAATGGAAAAAACAAGGAAGAATTACGGGTAAAGAGTTTATTGGTTCGACGATTGTGACGTCTGACGTTTTCTTTGATGTTGCTGCAAAATTCGGTGTTGATTGCAAGGTTGGATTAACGGGATTCAAATGGATTGGTAAAATGATTCGCGACTTCGAAGGTCAAGAAAAATTTATTTGCGGTGGCGAAGAAAGTTTCGGATTTATGACGGGAGATTTCGTGAGAGATAAAGATTCTTGCGGTTCTATTTTGTTGGCATGCGAAATTGCAGCTTGGTGCAAAGCCAATGGCAAAACGATGTATCAATACATGATTGACATTTATAAAGAAGTCGGAATGTATTATGAAGGCTTGATAAATGTTGTTAAAAAAGGTCGTGAAGGCGCAGAAGAAATTCAGAATATGATGAAAAGTTTCCGCGAAAATCCACCAAAAGAAATCGCTGGTTCGCCAGTTGCAGAACTTAAAGATTTCAAAGAACAAACTTGCTTGTTGCTTGCAAAGAACGAGAAAAAAGTAATGGATGACATCCCAAAATCCAACGTTTTGATTTATTATACAGAAGACGGAACAAAAGTCTGTGTGCGTCCATCAGGAACAGAACCAAAAATTAAATTCTATGTTTCTGTGAAGGATAGCATCAACTCAGAAGCTGATTTTGCTGCAAAACTTCCGATTTTAGAAAAGAAAATTGAAGAGGTAAAAGAGAGTCTTAATCTCAATTAATATCTAAATTCGGGATGAATAAGTCCCGAATTTTTTGTTTTAACAATAAATTTGTTCCAAGAAAAATAGTCTTTTATTTTACGTTTAAGAAAAAGTAAAAATCTAAATAAAATCTATAAAAAAGAAAATGAAAGTTTCAAAATTAGCAGCCAATCTTATCGGTTCCGAAATCGTGAAAATCGGAAACGAAGTTAACGATATGAAGGCAAACGGAGCGCAAATTGCCAACCTGACAATCGGTGATTTGAATTCTCAATTGTATCCGATTCCTGCTATATTAGAACAGGAAATTGAAAAGGCTTACAAAAATCACCAAACCAATTATCCACCTGCCAACGGAATTCTGTCTTTAAGAAAAGCCGTTTCTGAGGACTTAAAAACCCGTTGGAATCTCGATTATTCACCAGCCGATATTCTGATTACTGCAGGTGCAAGACCTTTGATTTATGCCATTTATAAAACCATTGTAGATGAAGGCGACAAGGTGATTTATCCCGTTCCATCATGGAATAACAACCATTACACTTATCTTACTTCCGCACAAGGTATTGAAGTTGAAACTAAGCCAGAAAACAACTTTTTGCCAACTGCTGAAGAAATCAAACCTTTTGTATCAGAAGCGGTTCTTATTTCGTTGTGTTCACCACTCAACCCGACAGGGACCATGTTTACAAAAGAGCAATTATCAGGTATCTGCGAAATTATTCTTGAAGAAAATAAACGCCGATCTAACGATGAAAAGCCTTTGTATCTGTTGTACGACCAAATTTATTCTAATTTGACTTTTGGAGAAGAGCATTTCAATCCAGTTTCTTTATTTCCCGAATTAAAAGATTATACGATTTTCGTTGATGGAATTTCAAAAAGCCTTGCTGCAACGGGAGTTCGCGTTGGTTGGAGTTTTGGACCTTCTGAGATTATCGAAAAAATGAAAGCTCTAAATACGCACATCGGAGCGTGGGCCCCAAAACCAGAACAGGAAGCAACCGCAAATTATTATCAAAACACAGCAGAATTAAATCGTTTTGTAAATCATTTTAAAAGTGACTTGGAAGTAAGTTTGAAGGTTTTACATGACGGGATCCAAGATTTAAAATCAAAAGGATTGAATGTTGACAGCATTCAACCGATGGGCGCGATGTATTTAACCATCAAAATGGATTATATCGGCAAAAAAATGTCAAATGGCGATGTTATCGAGAAAACTTCGGATTTGGTATTCTATTTAATACGTGAAGGTGGCGTTGCATTTGTACCATTCTCAGCATTTGGATGTGCTGTTACAGATCCTTGGTTCCGAGCTTCTGTAGGTGGTGTTTCTGTACAAGAAATCCAAGATATGCTTCCAAAATTAGAACTAGCTTTGAACCAACTTCAATAAAGTGAGATTATTTTTTTTAGTTTTTGCGTTTGCATTTTTCGTTGCTTGTAAAAAGAAGTCAGCGTCAATAAATCCGGTAAATGTTGAAAAGACACTTTCGGAAGTCGTAACAGAAACGGAAAATGAAAATCCAAGTTTTACGAAATTTTTGCAGAAGTTTCAGTTAAAACCTGTTCCTGCGATAGATTCTACAAGTTTTGACAATTTTGAAAAATTAGAAAAATTTACCGCTGATGATTTAAAAGAATTAAAACCGAATAAAATATTTCCTGATGGAAGTGATTTTAGAATTAATTCTAAATATGAGTTAAGTCCAGAGTTTAAGACCATTAGTATTACTTTTAATAAAGGTGAAATGGAGCTTTCAACCGAATTATTGAATTTTAATAAAAAAGGTGAATTAATTGATCATGTCGAAATTTCTTATGATGAAATCGCAGAATCTGCGTTTAGAAAGTGGAGCGAAATTTCAAATAACAATATGACGATAACAGAGGAAAACTACCTCGAAGAGCCAGCTAAAATTGAAAAATATCAATTCCGTATTCTTTCAACGGGGAAAATTAAAAAATAAATTTTTATGAAAATCATTGCTGTAATCCCGGCACGTTATAATTCCACAAGGTTTCCTGGAAAGCTGATGGAAATTTTGGGTGAAAAAACCGTTATTTCTACAACCTACGAGAATGTTTTGGCAACAGGACTTTTCGATGATGTTTTTGTCGCCACAGATTCCGAAATTATTTTCCATGAAATTGAAAAAAACGGTGGTAAAGCGGTCATGACAGGCCAACATGAAACAGGAAGCGACAGAATTGCGGAAGCCGTTCAGAATATCGATTGCGACCTCGTAATTAACGTTCAGGGTGACGAGCCTTTCCTTAAATTGGAGCCATTGCAACAGTTGATAGACGTTTTTAAAACTGACAACAATAAAGAAATATCTTTAGCATCTCTAAAAATTGAGCTTCAAGAAAAATCAGAAATCGAAAATCCTAACAACGTAAAAGTGATTACAGATAACAATGGTTTTGCGTTGTATTTCAGTCGTTCTGTTATTCCATTTCATCGAGAAACAAGCTTTGATGTGCAGTATTACAAGCATATTGGCGTTTACGCTTTTAGAAAGGAAGCTTTGTTGCAGTTTTCAAAACTCCCCATGAAAACTTTAGAGATGTCTGAGAAAATTGAATGCATCCGTTATCTGGAATATGGCATGAAAATCAAGTTGATAGAAACCCATTTTGTCGGCGTTGGCATCGATACACCCGAAGATTTGGAAAGGGCAAAGGTGATAATCGGTCAGAATTAACATCTTTTATAATTTTCAAAAGAAAAAAAGCGTTTTAAAAAACTTATATTTGGAGCTTAATTGCAATTAATGAAGAGATTACTATTAGTATTTGGTGTGGTTCTATCGTGTTTTATTCAAGCACAAACAGCAAAAGAAATTATCGACAAAAATATTGAGCTTTCGGGCGGTTTAACCAACTGGAAACTCTTGAATTCTGTGTTATTACAAGGTCGCGTGACTTTGGGCGTTAATGACGAATATCCTTTTAAAATCTATCAAAAACGTCCTAATTTGACAAAAACCGTGATTATGATTAATCAAAAGGAAACGACGGTTGAAGGTTATGATGGTAAGAAAGGTTATGCGATGAACTATGCTCAAAACAAAATTCAGGAATATCCCAGTTATGTCCCAGAAAGTTTTGACAACGATTTTATCGATTGGGAAAATAAAGGTTTTGAAGCTACTTTATTAGGAAAAGAACAACTCGGTAATAACACCTATTTTAAAGTTGAATTGACCAAAAACGTTAACAAGACGATTTATTATTTCGATGTTAAAACTTATATGTTGTACCGAGAAATAAAAAAAGACGAGACCTTAACTTATGAAGAGTACAAGAAAGTTGGAAATCTTGTGATGGCACATCGCATCGAATCTTCTTCGCCGAAAAAAGATGGCGATTATGTGCTTTCGATTTTTAAGATTGAAGTGAATAAAGAATTCCCTGCAAATACTTTTAAATTTTAATTAAATATCATTGATTATGAAAAAAGTATTTTATCTTAAAACTTGCGGAACTTGCAAAAAGATAATGGCTGAATTTGATTTGTCAGATTGGGAACTTCGCGAAATAAAATCGGCGCCCGTTACAAAAGAAGAATTGACAGAAATGTATAATTTGACAAAATCTTACGAAGCTTTGTTCAGTAAAAAGTCAACACAGATTAAGGCGCGAGAAATTGAAGTAAAGACCTTGGGAGAAAAAAATTTCAAAGATTTGATTCTCGACCATTATAGTTTTTTGAAGCGTCCAGTATTTATCACCGAGAAAGATATTTTTGCAGGAAGTGACAAAAAGAATTTGGAGAATCTAAAAGCTTTTTTTGAAGCGAAATAGTAAGAAACATTATCAAAATTGTTAAAATATTTTGAAAGGCTTGAAAAATGTTTTAAAACTCCCGGAGTTATTGCAAATGGTGTAAAATCTAAAAGTCGAGCGGAATTACAATGATGCAAACCAAACAATTTAAAAAAGGTAAAAAGATCTCGTGAGCGTTTTTATCGCAAAAAGCTTTAGTCTAAAATATATACAAAAAAGCGGCACTCAAAAATGAATGCCGCTTTTTTTATTTCTTTAAGTTGTCTAAAAACTGTTCGAGACTTTGTAGATCGGGGATGATAACTTCTCGTGCTTTTGCACCATTAAAGCCTCCAATAATACCCGCCGCTTCCAATTGATCTATGATTCGTCCGGCTCTGTTATAGCCCAATTTTAGATGACGTTGTAGCATCGAAGTCGAACCTTGCTGCGACGACACAATAATTTTAGCAGCTTCCTCAAACAATTGATCTTTCTCATTCGTGTCAAAACTGCCGAATGAAGAAGAGGTGTCTTCTCCGCTATACTCTGGAAGAATGTAAGCGTCTGAGTACGCCTTTTGCGCACCAATGAAGTCGGCAATTTTTTCAACCTCTGGTGTGTCGACAAAAGCACATTGTAGGCGCGTAATTTCGTTGCCATTAAAGTACAGCATGTCGCCTTTACCAACTAATTGTTCTGCACCGGTAGAGTCCAAAATAGTACGCGAGTCTGTATTTTGGATCACACGGAAAGCTACACGAGCAGGGAAGTTGGCTTTAATCATACCTGTAATAACGTTAACAGATGGACGTTGCGTCGCCACAATCAAGTGGATACCAATCGCTCTGGCAAGCTGCGCAAGACGTGCAATCGGGACTTCAACTTCTTTACCAGCTGTCATAATCAAATCCGCAAATTCGTCCACTACCAAAACAATATAAGGTAAATAACGGTGTCCATTTTCAGGATTTAATTTACGTTCCGTGAATTTTTTATTGTATTCTTTTATGTTTTTACAGAATGCATTTTTTAGCAATTCGTAACGGTTATCCATCTCTATACAAAGCGAATTAAGCGTGTTAATTACTTTGTTATTGTCTGTAATAATTGCATCTTCAGCATCTGGAAGTTTTGCCAAATAATGTCTTTCAATTTTAGAATAAAGAGATAATTCTACTTTTTTCGGGTCAACCATCACAAACTTAAGCTCGCTTGGATGTTTTTTATAAAGTAGGGAAGTTAAGATCGCATTGATACCCACAGACTTACCTTGACCAGTGGCACCAGCCATCAGTAAGTGCGGCATTTTCGCTAAATCTGCCATGAAAATTTCGTTGGAAATTGTCTTACCAAAAACCACTGGAAGATCCATATCCGAGGTTTGGAATTTATTGGAAGCAATCACCGATCGCATCGATACCATGGTTGGATTTTTTCTCGGTACTTCGATGCCGATGGTTCCTTTTCCTGGCATTGGTGCAATAATACGGATTCCTAAGGCCGAAAGATTAAGCGCAATATCATCTTGTAGTTTTTTGATTTGTGCAACACGAATTCCGGCTTCGGGGACAATTTCGTAAAGTGTAACGGTTGGACCAATCGTTGCTTTAATTTCAGAAATTCCAACATTAAAGTTCTTAAGAAGTCCAACAATTTTATTTTTATTCTCTTCTAATTCGTCTTTATTAATCGTGATTTCTTCGTTTCCGTAATCTTTCAACAAATCAAAACTTGGCATTTGGAATTTCGCTAACTCTAATCTATGGTCGTACAATCCATATTCTTTCACCAATTCTTGAGATTTTACTTCGGTAGGATCTAGTTCTTCTTCTTGATTAATTTCAATGTTAAATGCAATATCTTCTGTGTTCGAAATAATGTTTTGAGTCGTCGTAACTGGTTTTTCCACACCTGACGTTTCGCGGACATCATTATCAAGTTTAATAGAAACCGCTTCGAAATCTTTCTGAGGCATTACATTTGGGGTTTCAACACTTTCAAAACTTGTTTTATTGGGTGTTACAATCGGTTGAATCTCCTCCATCACTTTTATTTTTGGAAGTTCTGTTGGGATTTCAATTTTCTCAGATACAACTTCTTCGTGATGTTTTTCGAGTTCCTCTTCAAGTTCCTCATCGGCGTTGAAGTTTTCCTCCGATTTTGGCATCATGTCTCTTAGTTTTCCAATAGTATTGTCATTAATCTCATTTAATTTATTCTTGATACTACTTGGTCTTAAATTAAATTCTAAAACAAAATAAAGTAATATGCTTACTAATATGATAAGCCATAACCCAACCGATCCGACATAGGCTTTGAGATAATCCATGATTTGGTAGCCGTAGACACCGCTCCATACACCATCACCTTTTGTAACTATACCAAGAAATATAGGTAACCAGCAGATGAAAAATAAACTGTGCGAAATGGTTTTCCAAGGTTTGAAGTAGTTTTTCTTAAGAATGATAAATCCGAAAACTATCAACAAAAAGGGAATAATAAAAGCAGCAACGCCAATACTATCGAAAATAAAAAGATTACCCAACCAATCTCCAATTTTTCCTAAAACATTAGAAGATTTGATATGTCTATCGCCCATTGTGCCAGCTTGCGACTGATCTGCCTTCCAGTTCATAAGGTAGGAGACGAAGGCTATGGTCATCATCCCAGCGATACAAAACAGTAGAATACCTGTAACTATGCGGGATTTGGGAAGGATTTTTGTTTGGTCGTTTGTGTTAGTTGTTTTGCTTTTTTCCATTGATAAATACGGTCAATTCCGTGCAAATTTAATCTTTTTTAAATGAATTTTGAAGCTAAATATAGAGCTTTCTTATCGATTCTGATGTAAATAATTGAGGCGTTGATTAATTTAGATTTAAAAATAATTTTGAAGCCTAATACTATTTAGATTTAATAAAAATAAAAATTTTAAAAATGAATTTAAATTTGATTTTTAAGAATGAATAACATAAAAAAGTGAGTAAATATTTAATAACGATTAGGAAAGTGGATTTTAGTGATAAATTAATAGTTTAACCAAGCAAATATTAGCCAATTAATATTTAAAATAGATTATGAGAATTGTCATTAATGCCAGATTTTATGTATTAAATCTAAATAACATCACTATTTTTGCATTTGACTGAATCTAGACTATTTTTAAGTGTGTTTTTACTGGATTTGGAATCATCGTTTATATAGAATTACTATGAAAAAAATTCAGGATATTCTGATTTCAACGCGTACAATGGCGACTTTGCTATTGTTATACGCCATCGCAATGGCTGTCGCTACTTTTGTAGAAAATGACTACGGAACGCCAACTGCAAAGGCTCTAATCTATGAGGCTAAATGGTTTGAAGCGATTATGTTTTTACTAATTCTTAATTTTATTGGGAATATTGGTAGATATCGACTTCTGAGAAGAGAAAAGTGGCCGGTTCTAGTATTTCACTTGGCATTTATTTTTATTTTTATTGGTGGTGCTATTACACGATACATTAGTTTCGAAGGGGTTATGCACATCCGCGAAGGAGAAACCAACAACGAAATTGTTACTGATAAAACCTTTTTAAAAGTTAAGGTTGAAGAAAAAGGAGAAGAGCTACATTATCCTGATATACCGTATCTTATGTCGCCACTTCATTACAAAATGAGTGCTAAATATAACTTCCACGAAAATCAACTGGAAGTGAAAGCCGTTAACTACATGCAACGCAAAATGGATAGCATGGTCGTTAACCCGAATGGTAAAGAATATCTACACCTTGTCTCTACCAACGAAAAAGGAGGAAGACAAAATATCTACTTAGCGCCAGGCGATGTTCAAAACATTAATGGGACTTTGGTAAGTTTTAACAGAACTTCTATTGAAGGTGCTGTAGAATTCAGACAAGAAAAAGATTCATTGTTTATTAAAACGCCAGTTGATGCGCAGTTTATGACCATGGCGACGCAAGCAACAGGGACAACGACTAAAGATAAATTCCAACCTTTGGTTCTGAGAAGTCTTTACTCTATTAATGATCTAAAATTGGTTGTGCCAGAAGGTCTTAAAAAAGGAAGTTTGAAAGCTTACGAAGGCGATAAACAAAAAGATAAAGATGTGCCAGATCAATTAACTGTCGAGGTTAAAGGTCCAAAGTCTAAAATGATGGTGGATCTTTCTGTGGAAAAGGGAAATCCTAATGCATATAAGCAAATCCAATTAGACGGTATGAATGTGATGATTGGCTTCGGTCCAAAAGTCTATAACACACCTTTTGCTTTAAAACTTGATAAATTTGTGATGGAAACTTATCCAGGAAGCTCGTCGCCGTCGGCTTACGAATCTCATGTACAGATTATAGATGAAGGTAAACAAACACCATACAAGATCTATATGAACCACGTTCTTAATTATAAAGGTTACAGATTTTTCCAAGCGAGTTTTGATCCAGATAGAAAAGGGACTATTTTGTCTGTTAACCACGACTATTGGGGGACTCTAATCTCTTATATCGGTTATGGTTTTTTGTTCGTTGGGATGTTTGTAACAATGTTCTGGAAAGGTTCTAGATTCTGGAATCTTAACAAAATGCTGAAAGATCTCAGCAAGAAAAAAGCTAAAGTAGCTGGTGCGTTCTTATTGTTTTTAAGTTTAGGACTTAATGCACAAAAAATCGAAACCCATTCGACATCGGATGGTAGCAAAGATAATGTCTCAGCGCCTAAAACTCAAAATCCTGCGCCAACATCTAAAATGAATACCATTTCTGCAGATGATTTGGTAAAGAATATTCAGATTGATAAAGAGCACGCGGAGAAGTTCGGGCATATGCTGGTGCAAAGTTATGAAGGTCGTATACAACCGGCTAACACGCAGGCGATAGACATTTTGCATAAATTAACCAATCGCGATCACTTCCAACATTTGGATGCTAACCAATGGTTTTTAGCAGCCACAATCGATCCAATGTTTTGGGCTCAGGTTAATATTATTAAAATCGAAACTCGAGGAAAAGTTGGTAGAGATTTAGCAAAAATTACTAAAGCTAATGATGACAGTTTTACAAGTTTAGTAAAATTATTCCCAGCTGATAAGAACGGAAATCTTCGTTTCGTTTTGGAAGACGAATATAATGCGGCATTCCGTAAAAAGCCAGTTGAAAAGACAAAATTCGATGAAGCGGTTATTAAACTAAATGATAAAGTTCAGGTTCTTAATGCGTTGATGTCTTATCAATATTTCCGTGCAGTTCCGGTTCAGAATGACGCTAACCATACTTGGAATTCAGTAATGACAGCGGATTTCGAAATGGATAAAAACGCACAAGATGTTCTTGGTCCATACCTTTCAAGTGTTCTTCTTGCAACACAGAACGGAAATTGGAAAAAAGCAGACGAAGAGTTAAAGAAAGTTGAAGCATATCAACATAAATGGGGAAAACAAGTTATTCCACCCGATGCAAAAATAGAATTAGAAGTTCTTTTAAATAAATTAGATATCAACTTTAAATTGTTGATTTTCTATACAATTTTAGGTAGCGTTTTGTTGATTTTTGCTTTTATTGAATTATTCAGACCAAGCAAGGTTTTAAGCAAGGTTGTAAAAGGATTAATCTATCTAGGAGCTGTTGGTTATTTCTTACATTTCTTAGGGTTAATTGCAAGATGGTACATCTCTGGTCATGCCCCTTGGAGTAATGGTTACGAAGCGATTATCTTTATTTCGTGGGTAGGTATTTCGGCCGGTTTTGCCCTGTACCGAAATTCAAATGCATTAATTCCTGCAGCAGGATTCTTGGTTGCGGTTGTTATGATGGGATTTGCGCATGGTGGTGCAGCTTTAGATCCTCAGATTACGCCACTTGTACCAGTTCTTAAATCGTATTGGTTGATTGTACACGTTGCGATTATTGCATCGAGTTATGGTTTCTTCTCCTTATCGATGTTGATTGCTGTAATATCTTTAATTTTCTACATTATTGCATCGACAAGAGTTTTCAAAAAACATAATGATACAACTTTAAAAGAGTTAGCTATCGTTAGCGAAATGTCTTTAAGTATTGGTCTAGTTGCACTTACAGTTGGTAATTTTATGGGTGGTATTTGGGCTAACGAAAGTTGGGGACGTTATTGGAGTTGGGACCCAAAAGAAACTTGGGCTTTCATCTCGATTATGGTTTATGCCTTTGTACTGCACATGAGATTGGTACCTGGACTTCGTGGTAGACATCTTTTCCATGTAATGACTATGATTGCATTCTGTTCTATGGTAATGACTTATTTTGGTGTTAATTACTACCTGACAGGTCTTCACTCGTATGCTAAAGGAGATCCTATTCCGGTTCCGCTTTGGGTATATTTAGGATTGTTATTCATGGCTACTTTGTCAGTTTTGTCCTACTTTAGATATAAAAGTTTACACAAAAGTCTTTTAATTAAAAAAGATGAACGTACGCAAGATCAACCTTAATTTTAATTAACATAATAATAAAGGCATGTCATTAATGATGTGCCTTTTTTAGTTTTAAAACTTCATAAAAAGCTTTATTTATGCTATCTTTGCGGCAATTAGGTTAAGATGTTTTTATCTTATTAAAAGAGAATTAGGTGTAATACCTAAGCTGTACCCGCAACTGTAAACTACAAAACTTGATGTCAAATCGTTGTCCACTGAAGTCATATTTGGGAAGGACGATATCAAGATGTGAGCCAGGAGACCTGCCTAATGTTGATACTTTCGGGGATAAAGATTATGGACATTCTGTCTTTTCATTACAAGTCTTTATGTGTAATCCCCAATAGTTTCGGGAGTTAAACTAATTTAATTTTTATATTTATGAAGCGGTTTTTTACCACGTTCAGCCTATTAGTTATGGGCGCAAGTGCAATGAATGCACAAAACATCAACTTTCCAGATGCTAATTTCAAAGCAGCAATTATCAAAGCTTATCCGGCGGTAGATGCTAACAAAGATGGACAAATTTCGGAGACAGAGGCTTTGACTTTGACGACGATTCGGAATCTTAGCAACTATCCTAATATTTACGATGCAACGGGAATTGAATATTTTACAAATTTGACAGAGCTTAATTTAGGAAATCTTATTAATCTTAACAAAATAGATGTCTCAAAAAATACGGAAGTTACAACGCTTAATCTTCGTAATAATAAACTGACAGGGGTTTTGGATGTTTCGACACTTGATAAACTGACGAATATCGAACTTAATAAAAACCAGTTGACGGGTATTCTTTTTCCTCAAAATTCGAAGTTAAAGATTGTCTACATTAATGATAATGCCCTAACATCGATTGATTTGTCCGGGCTTAAAGATTTGCAGCGTTTATTCTTGGTGAACAACAAATTGACGAGTTTGGATGTTTCGCAAAATACTAACCTAGAAAGACTCCATATCAACGACAACCAGTTGGCGAGTTTGGATTTGTCTGGACTTAATAAGCTAAATTGGTTTTCGGTCGAGGCTAACAAATTGACAGCTATTACTTTTCGTAATAATTCATTGTTGAAAACTATTTTAGCAAAGAATAATCAATTAACTTCTTTAGATTTTATGGACGGAACGATTAATAATTTGACGCTAATTAATGTTGAAGGAAATTCTAATTTTAATTTAATTAAAAAAGATTGTGATGATATAATCGTAGAAATAGCTGGTGCAACAGTTGAAACTAATTGCGGTCTGTCGGTTGACAATCAAACCGAGAAGGCTATTAAAATTTATCCAACTTTAGCAAAAGACTTTATTACTATTGAAGGAGATTATAAAAATTCTAGTTTCCAGATTTTTAATATGAGTGGGCAATTGCTGCAATCGGGCGTTTTAAATACCTCAAAAATCGATGTTTCTCAACTTTCTAATGCAACCTATATTTTTGTTCTAAAAACCCACGAAAAGCTTATTAAACAAAGCTTCATTAAACAATAAAAATTTAAAACGCTTTTTTAAGCGTTTTTTTTATGCTTTGTATTCTAAGATTATATATCTTTATGATATCAAATTAATATCAAAATTTTAAATACATGGAAAAAGTTTTAAAACCAATGTCAGGTTACCTTGCTTTATTAATAAGCATAGTCCTGTTTTTTGCAGGCTTAGGATTGTTTATTTATTCTATCGATTATAGCCTAGGATTAGCAGCTGTAGCGATTTTGATGGTGTTATTGTCATTCTTTTTTATGAAAGGATTAATGATTATCCAACCCAATCATTCGCGTGTTCTTAATTTCTTCGGAAAATATGTGGGTTCTGTTAAGGAAAATGGTTTGTTTTTTATCAACCCTTTTTATTCATCACAAAGGATGAGTTTGCGTTCCGAAAACTTGCAAGGTCAAACCCTTAAGGTAAACGATAAAATGGGAAATCCGATCGAAATTGGAGCGGTTATCGTGTGGAAAGTTGGCGACACTTACAAGGCAGCATTCGATGTAGAGCGTTATTTGGAATATGTTAGAACCCAAAGTGAAGCGGCAGTTCGTCACCTAGCTGTTAGTTTTCCTTACGATAATTTGGAGGACGAAAATGCACCAATCACCTTGAGAGGAGGCGGGGAAGATGTTAATCATATCTTGGAAAGAGAATTAACAGAACGTCTTGCTCCGGCAGGAATCATCGTACAAGAAGCGAGAATTTCGCACTTGGCATACGCATCCGAGATTGCAGGTGCTATGCTACAAAGACAACAGGCAACAGCAATAGTTGCAGCAAGAACCAAGATTGTGGAAGGTGCTGTTGGGATGGTAGATTTAGCATTAAAAAAGTTATCTGAAGAAAATATCGTTGAGTTAGATGACGAGCGTAAAGCCGCGATGGTGTCCAACCTTATGGTGGTTTTGTGTGGCGAAAAAGCAGCACAACCTATTTTGAATGCCGGAACATTGTATAATTAATCAAGCTTAGAATAAAAGCTTTGATGCTTTTAAAGTTATTAAAATGAGCAAAAAAAGTTTTGTATTAAGAATGGATGAAGATACTTATAAACTCATCGAAAAATGGGCTGCTGACGAGTTCCGAAGCGTTAATGGGCAAATCGAATTTCTTATTCATCAAAGTCTTACCAACGCTGGTCGAAAGAAAAAGGAAACAAAAGAAAAGGAAACTGATAAATCTTAATAAAAAAGCTCAGAATTGTCTGAGCTTTTTTATTTTTTAGTATTATCGATGTTGATCAATTAATATCATATTGCCGTCTGGATCGTGCAGAGTCAAGCTTCCTGGGCCAGATTCTTTATTGATTTGTACATTCGTTTTGATGCCTTTTTCTTCAAGATGTTTAGCAATGGCGCGGACATCGTTCCAGTCTTCCAATGCTTGGGCATTTTGGTCCCATCCAGGATTAAAGGTCAAAAGATTCCCTTCAAACATTGCTTCGAAAAGACCGATAAGACAATCCCCATTTTTCATAATTAAATATTTTTGAGCCAATGCGCCAGCAAAAACGTCAAAGCCAAGTGCTTCATAAAAGTTTTTAGAAACTTCTAAATTTTTGACACTCAAGCTTATAGAAAATGCACCTAATTTCATTTGAAAAAAAATTAATTTAAAAAAAGCTCCAAAAATCTAGAGCCTTATATTAATTAGCATTACGAACCGTTCTTTGTTCGATTCTTTTTTCGTATCTCTCACCTTGGAAGATGCGTTGCACGTAGATCCCCGGCGTGTGGATTTCATCAGGATTCAATTCACCAATTTCAACCAATTCTTCCACTTCGGCAATTGTTGTTTTGCCAGCCATCGCCATTAAAGGGTTAAAGTTACGAGAAGTCGAACGGAAGATTAAGTTACCCGCTGTATCGCCTTTCCAAGCTTTTACAATGGCAAAATCTGCATCAAAAGCATATTCTAACAAATAATCTTTCCCGTTGAAATTCCGAACTTCTTTGCCTTCTGCAACTTCGGTCCCAACGCCAGCAGGTGTGTAGATGGCAGGCATACCGTAACCAGCAGCCATACAACGTGTTGCCAAAGTCCCTTGTGGGATTAGGTCAACTTCTAATTCTCCACTTAACAATTGACGTTCAAATTCAGCATTTTCGCCAACATAAGACGAGATCATTTTTTTGATTTGTTTTTGCTGAAGTAATAAGCCAAGGCCAAAATCATCAACGCCAGCATTGTTGGAAATACACGTCAAATTCTTGACATTCTTTTTAACCAATTCGGCGATGCAATTTTCTGGAATGCCGCAAAGACCAAAACCGCCTAGCATAATTGTAGCGCCATCTTGGATGTCATGGCAAGCTTCTTCAACGTTTTTTACCGTTTTATTAATCATAATGAAAGTCTGTTTCTAAGTTTTAAAAATACTAAAAATTACAGAATTTTAAAGCTTAATATTGATAAACAAATAAAAAATAGTTGTTGTCCAATGGGAAAACGTAAAGTAATTTTTTCGATTTTAGATTAAGACTATTATATGTAAATATAGAATCTTCTCTTGGTACGAATCGATCTCGCTCCCGAGAAACAACACTTACGATGTTCATTTTGCGATCGTCAACATACTTTTTGTAGGTGGCACTGTCATTGTGTTTTCTTGCTAAAAGCATGGTAGCATCGTTCAAACCAAGACCATCGTAGACCATCGCATTGGTAAAATAAGCCACGTGGCCAGCATCCATTATTAGGACTCTATCGGTTGGTTTTATATGTTTTGCCAGTTTGCCATAGCTTGTCATGAAGCCATCGTTGTCGATAATGACATTTTTTCTGTCTGTATTAAAATTGAATCCTAAATCCAACATTCTCAGCATGGATAATGTACAAATTAAGGTGAAAAACCATTGATTAAACTTAATTTTAAAATCTATAAAAAAGAAATAAGCCAACAATGGAAAAAAGTAACGGATATAGATGTTACCCGAATAACTGTTAATCCCGAAAGTGTAATATAAAATAAAGAAAACTAGTGGTGCTAAAAACAGATAACGTTTTTGCTTAAAAAGACTTAGGATAATTGGCAGATAAAGGACTAAATAACCAATAGCGACTTTGATACTTACTAGATTTAACTCGCTGCTTTGTGATTTTAAAACTAACGGAAGCGGAATATAATAATCGAAAAAAACTAGGTAAAATATTGCAATTAAAATAAATGCGCTAGATGCTAAGATTACTTTTCGCAAAAAAGTTTTAATATGTTTAAAATCTGAATCTAAAACCCAAAATACTAAATACAAAGCAAATTCTGGACGAACCAATAGCATCAGCAAACTCCAATAATTGTTTGGATTTTTCCAATTTTTTAAAAACATTAACAGTATTACTGTGGATAATAATGTCTCTAAACCATGGGTTGCATTTAGCCCCATCCAAAAACAGAAAAATATTAAGAATACAGTTTTGAAAATAATTTCAATAATGCTGTTTTTAATTTTAAAAAAATGATTGATGAATTGATAAATCAGAACATATCCCAAGATGAGATTAAGAATATAAAAAATATCTTCGGAAGCAATTCCAAATACGTTGAAAACAGATAAAACCAGCATCCACAAAAGACTTGTCTGTCCATTTCCTTGATAAAATGGATCTAGATTATACCAAGGTTTGAAATGTTCGGCAAAATTGCGCGCATATTGAAATGTAATAAAAGCATCGTCAATTATTAAATCCCTATTAACAATAACAATAACACTGAAAAAAACACTTAATAATAAACCAAGTATTAGCTTTTGACTAAGTTGAAAAAGATATCGTGGTTCTAGCATAGATAATTTACAATAATCTGCCTGTTAAGAATAATCCTGCCACAGTAAAGTAAATAATTAATCCTGTAACATCCACTAAGGTTGCCACAAAAGGAGCAGACGATGTTGCAGGGTCAAGATTTAATTTCTTTAAAATAAAAGGAATCATAGAGCCTGATAAAGTTCCCCAAAGAACAATTGCAATTAAGGATACAGAAACACTTAATCCTACGTATACCCAATATTCGCCGTAGTTAAACAGTCCTAACTCTTGCCACATCATAATTCTTAAAAACCCAATGGAACCGAGGATTAAGCCGAGAATTGTACCCGAAATAATTTCCTTTTTCATGACGTACCACCAATCTCTAAGACTAAGCTCTTGTAGCGCCATTGCACGGATAATTAATGTGGCCGCCTGAGAACCAGAATTACCTCCACTCGAAATAATTAATGGAACAAATAGGGCTAAGACAACAGCTTTTTCAATTTCTTTATCAAAATAGCCCATTGCGCTGGCCGTCAACATTTCGGACACGAAAAGGATAATAAGCCAAGTTGCTCTTTTCTTGATCATTTCTGTCCACGGCGTTTGCCTATAAGGCAAATCCAAAGCTTCCAAACCACCAAATTTCTGAATGTCTTCGGTGTTTTGTTGTTCAATTTGGTCAAGGATATCATCAATCGTTACAATCCCAACCAAAACACCTGCTTCGGTGATAATCGGCATTGCACTTCGGTCATATTTTTCAAAATAAGGGACCGCATCTTCTTTGGAAGTTGTCGTGGTAATCGCTACAAAATGATTGTCACAAAGTTCAGAAACCAATTGCTCTTCGTCTGCTAATAACAAAGTACCAATTGTAATATCGTCGATTAATCGATTTTTTTCGTCTACCACAAATAGATAATTCATGGTTTCTACCTTTGCACCCACTTTTTTAATCTGTTGAAAACAACGTTTAACAGTCCACTCCTTACGGATTTGGATGTAATAAGGCGTCATCAATCTCGCAATAGAGTCCGAGTGGTAACCCAAAAGTTTTAGGGCAACACGGCGTTCTTGAGGATTAAGTAGGTTGATAGAATATTTAATTAGCTCATCAGGAAAATCCTCAAACAATTGTGTACGGTCATCGGGCGTCATTTCGTTAAGGATGTACGCCACTTCGTTACTACCAATGCTACGTATCGTTTCTTCTTGGAAATCGGGATCGAGATGGGCAAAAACTTCCGCTTTATCGGATTTTGGAACCTTCAAAAATGCCAAAAGCCTATCCTTAGCGGGAAGCCCACTTAGAGATTCGGCAATATCAGCAGGGTTTCTTATAAGTTCCATGTTTTTCAAAGCTTTTTTGATTAAAGTGCAAAAGTATTAAAAAGTCTATGAATAAAGAAATCTAGAGGAATCCTTATAAAGATGTTAAGTAGATTTAATAAAGAAAATTTGATTGTTTTGTAATTCTTTATTCATGTTTTGAAGTGCGCCTTTTGTACCGATTTTTACAGAGTTGGCAGCGGAACCTAGCATACGGCCACCAGCTTTATAGGTGTCATAACTTGTTTCTAACATGAGATTACCTTCTGCATCGAAAAGTTTAAGACTAACTTCGACTTGGTTAGAAAATACATATTTTCCTAGTCCAACTTTAAAGTATTTAACACGAGGTACAACGGCAACGTCTGCATCATTGTTTTTACAAAACTCTCGAAGCATATCGATGTTAACGCTGTCATATTCTACAGGAATATCAATTCTTAAATAATCGCGGGTGCCAAGAGACATCATTTTGTCGCTGGCAGCTGTAAAAAATACGTCGTAGGTTGGTTGTTTTATTTCCTCAATATCAGGAATAACTTCTGGGATGAAATAAAGAATCCTTTTGATATCGTTTTTCTTTGCCAATTGCGCAACAGCCATTTCGCTTTTTCCAGCAGTGGAACAGCTTATTACAAGTAAAGAAACGGCAAAAATGCCAATACCAAAAAGTAGTTTTTTATTCATCGCGATTACAATGCAAAAATACTACCAAATTTTTTTTCAAATGTCTTTTTTTTAAGAAAATTTAACAAAGATTTATTTTTTTATAATATTACTGGTTGTCGAATACTTATTTTTTGAATTTGTTGATATTTTATTACCGAAACATTCACTTAGAATCATCTAGCAATTTTCCTTACTTTTGTTGCTATGACAACAGACAACAGACTTTTCTTAATCGATGCTTATGCGATGATATTTCGCGGTTATTATGCATTTATAAAGAATCCAAGACTATCAACCAAAGGGCTAGATACTTCGGCTATTTTCGGATTTACAAATTCTTTGATAGAGCTTATCAAAAGAGAACGTCCTACACACTTGGCAGTCGTTTTTGATGTCGGAAGAACCAATGTCCGACACGAAGATTATAGCGATTACAAAGCCAACAGAGCCGAAACACCAGAAGCGATTATTCTTGCTAAACCTTATATTCATCAGATTCTAGAAGCTATGCATATTCCGATCTTGGGAGTGGAAGGTTATGAGGCGGATGATGTTATCGGCACTTTGTCTTGCAAAGCTTCGGATAAAGGTTACAATGTTTTTATGGTAACGCCTGATAAGGATTTTGCTCAATTGGTAACAGACAAAGTTAAAATATATAAACCAGGATTAAAAGGTGGTGATGTTGAGATTTTAGGTGTTGAAGAGGTAAAAGCCAAATACGAAGTGGACGATCCCAAACAAATTATCGATTATCTCGGGATGATGGGCGATGCTGTGGATAATATTCCAGGATTGGAAGGTGTTGGCGAAAAGACCGCTAAAAAATTTATTAAAGAATACGGCTCAATGGAAAATCTATTGGCCAATACACATGAACTGAAAGGTAAACTAAAAGAAAAAGTGGAAGCAAGCGCCGAACGCGGTTTGTTGTCAAAAAAACTTGCAACCATTCTTTGTGATGCCCCAGTTGAGTTTCATGAAAAAGATTATGATCTTGAAACACCAGATTTTGAAAAAGTAAAAGAAATCTTTGATGAACTGGAATTTCGTAGACTTTATGAAAATTTATACCGAGCTTTTACAACAGACACAAACGCCCCAACTATTGACAGTGACAATGTTTCTAAATCTGATACAGTCGCAAAACCACAAGCGACGCAGCTGGATCTTTTCGCAAATTTTGAAGAATTAAAAGAGGCTACGACGACAAAATCAAACATTAAAGAAAACGATCATCTTTATCAATTCGTAGATCAACCAAAAGCAATGCGAATGTTACTAAACAATTTGTTAGCGCAGCCTGCGGTTTCTTTTGATACAGAGACAACGTCGCTTAACGAATTAGAAGCGCAACTTATCGGGATGAGTTTCTCATACAAAGCTGGTTTGGCGTATTATATTCCGATTCCTGAAGATCAGGAAAAAGCACAAGAAATTGTTGAGATTTTCCGACCATTTTTTGAAGATGAAAAGGTTTTAAAAATTGCGCATAATCTTAAATATGATTTTAAGGTTTTAAAAAATTACAATCTTGAAATCCAAGGTCCAATGTACGACACCATGATTGCGCATTATCTGCTGAATCCTGATGGTCGTCATGGTATGGATTATTTGTCCGAAATGTACCTTAATTATACGCCAATTCCCATTGAAAGTTTAATTGGCAAAAAAGGGAAAAATCAGTTGACTTTGCGCGATGTTAGTGTGCAAGAGCAAACAGCCTATGCTGCGGAAGATGCTGACATTACTTTCCAATTGTATCAACTTTTTGCACCGCAATTAATTAAAGAAAACTTAGAAGACATTTTCAAAAATATCGAAATGCCTTTGATGGTGGTTCTTGCAAAAATGGAATTAATCGGTGTTAAACTCGATTCTGAATGGCTTAAAAAAGAAAGTGTGGATTTGGAAAACGATCTGCGAAATTTAGAAACCAAAATTTTTGAATTGTCAGAGGAAGAGTTTAACATGAATTCTCCTAAACAGTTGGGAGAGATTTTATTTGAAAAATTAAAACTTGATCCTAAAGCTAAAAAAACCAAAACCGGACAATATGCAACCTCCGAAGATGTACTGCAAAAATTGGCTCCAAAACACGAAATTATTGCTTTAATTCTTGATTATCGCCAACTTCAAAAATTGAAATCAACGTATGTAGATACGCTTCCTAACCAGATTGATCCAATTGACAATCGCGTACATACAACTTATGCGCAAACGGTTGCGGCGACTGGACGTTTGGCTAGTGTTAATCCTAACTTGCAGAATATCCCAATTCGTACACTTCGCGGTCAACAGATTCGTGGGGCTTTTGTGGCAGATGAAGGTTGCAAAATTATTTCTGCCGATTATTCGCAAATAGAATTGCGCCTTATTGCAGAGATTTCGGAAGAGCTTAATATGATTGAAGCGTTCCAAAATGGAGAAGATATTCACGCGGCAACAGCTGCAAAATTGTTTAAAATTCCGATTGAAGAAGTTAGCAAAACGCAACGTTCTCAAGCGAAAAGTGTTAACTTCGGAATTATATATGGTCAAGGTGCGTTTGGACTTGCCGAGCAAACAGGAATGTCGAGATCAGAAGCTAAAGCAATGATTGATGCCTATTTCCAAACTTATCCAAGACTTAAAGAATATATGTCCGAACAAGTCATAAATGCAAGAAAAAATGGTTACGTTGTAACAATGTTGGGAAGAAAGCGACATCTTAAAGACATCAATTCTAATAATTTTGTAGTGAAAGGTCATGCAGAACGTAATGCTGTCAACGCGCCAATCCAAGGAGGTGCTGCTGATATTATTAAATTAGCAATGATTAAAATTGATGATATTTTGACCAAAAAACAATTGAAAACCAAAATGTTGCTTCAGGTTCATGATGAATTAATTTTTGAAGCACCGCTGGATGAGGTTAATGAGGTTTCGGCAATTATTAAAGATGCGATGGAGTCGGCTTATTCAACAAAAGTACCTTTAACAGTTGAGGTTGGCGTTGGTAATAATTGGCTGGAAGCCCATTAATAAATTTTAAAAAAGCAAAAAATATATTATATGAAGACTTTAAAGTATTTTGGACTTATTGCCGTTGCCGCTTTTATGCAAAGTTGTGGCACGAGTTCTAATGTCGCTGGTGGCAAGAATTACGCTGTTAATCGTAACGGATTCAAAAAAGCCTATAACAGCATCACGGTTGAGGATCTTAAAAAGAATCTTTACATCATCGCATCGGATGAGATGGAAGGTCGCGACACAGGGACTAAAGGTCAAAAGAAAGCCGGAGAATATATAATTAGCCAATACAAAAGCTATGGCATTTCGTTTCCAAAAGCTTTAGGTTCTTATTATCAAACTGTGCCATCAGAGTTTATGAAAACGCGTAATGGTCAACTTCCTGAGTCAGAAAATATTCTTGCTTATATTGAAGGTAGCGAAAAACCAGATGAGCTTATTGTCATTTCTGCGCATTACGATCATATCGGTACTAAAAACGGTGTTGTGTACAATGGCGCGGATGATGACGGTAGCGGCACGGTAGCTGTTATGGAAATTGCTGAAGCTTTTCAAAAAGCTAAAAAAGCGGGTTACGGTCCAAAACGTTCAATTTTGTTTTTACACGTAACAGGTGAGGAGCATGGACTTTGGGGATCTGATTACTATTCTAAAAATCCAGTTTTCCCATTAGAAAATACTGTTGCTGACCTTAATATTGATATGATTGGTCGTGATGATGCCGAAAATAGAGGTAAACAATATGTGTATGTTATTGGTTCTGAAATGTTGAGTACAGAATTAAAAAAGATTAACGAACAAGCTAACAAAGACACACATAACTTAATCCTGAATTATAAATATGACGATCCTAACGATCCAGACAGATTGTATTACAGATCTGACCATTATAATTTTGCGAAACACAATGTGCCAATTGCATTTTTCTTTGATGGTATCCACGAGGATTATCACAAACCAACAGATACGCCTGACAAGATTGACTATCCATTGTTACATAAAAGAACACAATTGATTTTCGCAACGGCTTGGGAGTTGGCGAATCGTCCAGAACGAATCAAAGTTGACGGAAAAAATACACGATAAATTATTAAAACAGTTTCAGATTTGGAACTGTTTTTTTTGCTTAAATATTTTAAAAAAGATTAATTTTAAAAACACCTAAAATTTTGAATATGAAAAAGATAATAGCAATTTTAAGTTTAGCTATGATGACAAATGTTTCTGCCCAAACACTCAAAAACATTGCTTACAAAGATGGGGCACAAAAGTTAAATGCTTTGGCAACGGATAACACCAATCAAAAACGTCCAGCAGTTCTTATTTTACCCGCCTAGAAAGGGATTGATAACGAAGCAAAACAAGCGGCACTTGATCTTCAAAAAGAAGGTTAAATTGCTTTAATCGCAGATATTTATGGAGAAGGCAATATCCCGAAGACTAACGAAGAAGCTGCAAAAATTGCTACAAGTTATAAAACCAATTACAAAACTTATCAACATCGCATCAATTTGGCGTTAGAAGCGTTAATCAAGCAAAATGCTGATCCTAAAAAAATTGCCGTTATTGGATATTGTTTTGGTGGAACTGGAGCTTTGGAAGTGGCAAGAGCTGGCTTTCCTGTTGAAGGTATTGTTAGTATTCATGGTGGTTTGGCAAAAGATAAAGCGCGTTCAAATTCTATAATTAAAACAAAAATTTTGGTCGAGAATCCTGCCGATGATAAAAGCGTGACTAAAGAAGATTATGATAATCTAATTAAAGAAATGAACGATGGGAAAGCAGATTGGCAAATTATTACTTATGCAAATTCTGGGCATACATTTACAAATCCTGAATCTCCGGACTACAACGAAATCATGGCAAAACGTGCTTGGAAACACACCTTACAATTTCTTAATGAGATTTTAAAATAACAAAAAAGCCTTGAAATTTTCAAGGCTTTTTTTATTTCGCAATATTAAATTCTTTTAAAATAGTTTTGAATTTCGGATTCCGAATATAAACATCAAAATTATGCGATTTTTGACCACTAAAATCTGTTTTCTCTAAGAAATCATAATGTTCCTTCAAAGCATCAAAAGATTCCGATTTATAACCTAAATCCGTCGGTTTTAGTTTGTCTGATAAAAAGCCTAAAAATTTCTTCAAAGTCGGGTCAGTATTATTAATTGTAATATGCACTTTTTTCAGTTGCGGACTGAATTCGCGGTAACTGTCATCACCCGATTTTAGATCTTCAGATTTGAAGTCTTTCGTCCCAATCGCTGGCGCGAGCATAATGCAATAGATGCTGTTGTTTTTCTCTTGCAATATTTTGGAATCGTTGTCAATGTCAACATTGTGGTATTCTTTTCGATCCTCGATTTCACTTTTGCTAAAAGGTGGATTACTCAAAGAGCTAAGAACAACCGATGCACCGCGACTGTGTGAGATAATGTAAATGTCTTTGTTTTGATAAGAATTAAGAAGTCGTCGAAGTCCAAATTCTCCAGCCATTTGACTATTATTAGTGGCATTAAACCAAATTTTACCTGCTCCAAACATGGACTGCGCCACCAATCCGTCCCAGTAGAAATTGATAATTTGATCTTTGTTTGTTGTGTTAAGTTGCGATTTTAACGCTTTATAAGTCTTCGTAACTTTCTCCGAACTTGCATTAAAGCCATGGACAAAAACGAAAATTCGATTCTTATTTTTTCCACTGTTAGCGACTTGCGCGATTTTATTTTTTTCAGAAGCCGAAAGATCTATTTCTTTACCTTTTTCACTAGCTAATTTTTTTAAAGAAAACTCTTTACTTTTAGCATTTTTAGGAGGTTTACCATACTGCGAACTCCAATTATCCGGATAGAAATTTCCGTTTTGATCCACGAAAGAATAAGCCATGCTAGAGCTTTCAATTTTATTGGGCATTTGCGATTTTGGCGTATTATGTATCGCGCCGCATGAGCTTAGTGCGAAGAGGATAATGAGAAAATAAAATGGATTTTTCATGGGATTCTCTTTTTCAAAATTTGTGCCTAAAAATAATTAATTTTCAAAAGCTTCAAAAGTTCCGTCTTCAAAAAAAAGAATAACGCGCTTTACTTTTTTTGTCGTTTTTCCTTGCGGGATTGGAAAATTCTCTAATGGCTGAGAATCGCTTATTTTTTTTTCTCCTTTAGTAGGAGCAGAAATAATCGGTTCTGGACGATTAGTCTTTTCGGGAGATTTGACTTCCATATTTTCTTGTCCGAAATTTTCGTCTTCTATAATAGAGAAGAGGTCGGGTAGGGGGAGCTTCTTGGCCTGGGGCTTTTCCTCAACAATTTCGATTTTTGGTTTTATCATAGGTCCATTACTATTGATCAACCAGTCCCATTCTATTTCTGGGAAGGCATTTTTGACTTTAGTGATAAATTCCAATGACGGTTTATTACGTCCCGAAGTGATGTGCGAAATACTTGAACGTTGTACATCAACTTTCTCAGCAAATTCTGAAGGCGTTATATTAAAATGCTCCATAATGATGGAGATTCTCTCATTTATTTCCATGTTACAAATGTAATAAATGTTTTATAAATGTAAAACCGCTTAAGTTAACAATAGTAAATAAATAAATATACAAATGTAAATACGTAGGTATACAGTTATTAATCAGTGATTTATAGTGTTGATAAGTTCCTCTCTGTGAATTATCGGTTACAAAGATTAGCTGTTTACATTAATAAACAGCAGTTTCATGCAGTTGATAATAAAGGTATTAAACTATATTAAAAAGTTTAGTATGAAGAAGTTAACCAATTTTTTGACTTAAAATATTAAATTTCTATTTAAATCACAGTAGTTTACAATTGTATATATCTTACATTTTCAGTGAATTACACATATTGTTCGTGTTTGGTAAATTCGTCCTTAATTGGGGATAAGTTATAATTTTTAGACTTAAAGTAAGCTTAGAAATAAACTTTATATAAATTGAACTAAAAACTGATTTTCAATTAATTATATTTTTTAATTATATTAAATGTAATAAACATTATAATCAACAGACAAAATGACAGGTGTACTTGTTTAGGCAAGTTACATTTGTAAACTTGTTAATTTTCATTTGAAATCATTACTTTTGACAAACTTAAATTGTTAATAAATGGCTGGAGACTTTCAATACGTTAAAAACCAAAATTTCCCAGAACGTTATGTTTGCCCTGAAAAATTATTTTCTTACCTACAGAACAATCTCAGCGATTACATTTCGGAAATCGGAAAGTCATCTTTAGGAAAACCTATTTATAATCTTAGTTTAGGAAATGGGCCTGTAAAGGTTGCTGCGTGGTCGCAAATGCATGGTAACGAATCAACGGCTACCCTCGCGATGTTGGATTTACTAGAATTCTTTAAAGAGAATGATGAGGTTAAAAAAAAGTTGTTTTCGGCTTTGACTTTAGACTTTATATTCATGCTAAATCCTGATGGATCCGAAATATGGACGCGTCGCAATGCCTTTGATATCGATATCAATCGTGATTTTTTAAAAGAATCGAGTGTAGAGCTTCGTCTTTTTAAAGACTTTATAAAAGCTAAGAAGTATGATTATGCGCTAAATCTTCACGATCAACGCACCATATTTTCGGCAAGTGATGATATGCCTGCCACTTTATCTTTTTTAGCGCCATCAGAAGATATTGATAGAAGTTTGACAGAGAATCGTAAAAAAAGTATGGCAATTATTGCTGGAATATTTATCCAAATGCAAAACTTTTTGCCGAAACAAATAGCGCGTTATAATGATGAGTTTTATCCAACATCGGCTGGTGATAATCTTATGAAATCTGGCATTCCGACTATTTTGTTTGAAGGTGGATTTTATCCAAACGATTATGGTCGCGAAAAAACACGAAAATTCTATACATATGCTTTGTTTTATGCTCTAAAATCCATGGCTGTTTTACGAGGTGATTCTATTGGTTACGAAACTTATTTTAGTATTCCCGAGAATAAAGAAAGTCATTTTGACATTATCTATCGTAATGTAAAGCTTAATACCAATTTTGATTGCGTGCTAGATGTTGCGGTACAATACAAAGAAATCTTCGACGAAGAAATCAAAAATATAATACTTGTACCTTATGTTATCGAAGTCGGAGATTTGGGACGTAAAAAAGCTTGGAAAGAAATTGATTGCACTGGCAAAACCTTTGTTTCGGATAATAAATTTCCAAAGCTAGATGCAGAGATTAATTTTAGGATGGAATAATTTTAGAACATACAAAATGCTTTTAATCAATAAAAAGCATTTTTATTTGATGTAAAAACTTATTCATTAAAAAAGATTTTACGCCAATTTTTAATGAAAAGTGATTTTACCTAATAATGTAGGCATCCAAGTTGGTATCGAATTATTAAATTTAGATTTTTAAAATGATTCAAAATTCAGTTATTAAATTATTAATTTTTATTCTCGGATTTATTCCGTCTGTAGTGATGGTTTCTGCACAGACAGAGATTTCTGGACAAGTTTTTAACATTGATAAAAAAGCTTTGGCTTATGTTAATATCGGTGTTAAATCTTCGGAATCGGCGGCTGTAACAGATAAAAATGGCTTGTTTAAATTAATTTTTGAAACAAATCCAAAAGCCAATGATTCTATTGTATTTTCTACAGCTGGATTTGTAGATAAGCAAGTTAGTTTTCAGGATTTAAAGAAAAATTCGAACGTTATTTTGGATCAAAAACAAACAGATCTTAACGAAATAGTCGTAAAATCTATTAAACTAAACGATAAATTAGTGGGCGAGAAAAAGCGTCCAATGTTGACGTTTACGAAGTTTTTTAATCAAAATACGCCAACAGCCGAGCAAGGAAGTGTATTCCAAGTTTATAGCACCACCAAGATTAAAGCTTACAATTTCTACATTATGCCAAGTTCACGTTTTGAAGAATTGACTTTAAAACTAAATATTTACAGTCTCAAAAACGGATTGCCGGATCAAAATTTATTAACGGAAAATATTATTTATCAAACTAAAACAACGGGTTGGCAACGTATCGATTTATCCAATGATCGTCTTCTTTTTAAGAATGAAAAAGAAATTGCGGTAACACTTCAATTGGTGGATTATAAAAAGCTAGCGAATGAAGATTTCGTCTTTGGGGTTTCCGCGAAAAAAAGTTTGGCACAGAATCTTTGGTACCGTTATCAAAGTCAAGGACATTGGGAACGTGCGACTGGACAATATATCGCGAATATTGAGATCGCTTATAATAAAAACTCTCAAGAAAAAGACATTGCAACGTCTACAGAAGCATCAGACGATCTCGATGATCAAAAAGCGAAAGAGAAACTCGCGATCATGAAATATAAAAATGAAGCTCTGAATACCAATTTTGGTCGCAACAAATTGGGACAATTTTTAGACGTCAAAGATGCTAAAATCTATTACGAAACTTATGGCGAAGGAGCATTTTTGATTTTACTTCATGGGAATGGTGGCAGTATTTCGGACTTTTATAAGCAAATTCCTTTTTTTGAAAAACATTATAAAGTTATTGCAATTGATACACGCGGACAGGGTAGAAGTACGAATCTTTCCAAGCAAAATTATTCGTACGAAGCTTTTGCAGATGACTTGTTAGAAATTGTACAGCAGCTAAAACTTTCGAAAATCAATATTGTGGGTTGGAGTGATGGTGGCAATACAGGTTTAATCTTTGCTAAAAATCATCCTGAATTGGTGGATAAATTAGTAATAATTGGCGCCAATCTTTATCCAGAGGGCGTAGACCAATCATTGTTGAATGACATTAAAAATGATTTTGAAAACGAAGAAAATACCGATGATAAAAGACTTCTGAAGTTAATGTTAACGGAACCAACATTAAAACCTGAAGATATTAATTTGATAAAAATACCAACCTTGGTCGTGGCTGGAGAAACGGATGTTATTAAAAAAGAACATACCGAACTTATTCAAAAATCATTGCCAGCATCAGAACTTTTTATAGTTAAAAAGGCTGGACATTATGTTCCATTCGAGCAACCAAAAATTTTAAATACCGAAATTTTGAAGTTTTTAACCAAATAACTTCCATATATAAAACTTATTGCCGTTCAATATTAAAAACACACTTTTATAGATGTGTTTTTTTTCGTATTTTGGCAAAGCATTTTACAAAATGAAAAATATACAATTAATAGGCGTTATCTTGGTTATTGTGGGAAGTTTTCTCCCATTATTACTTATTCCGTTAGTTGGCAACTGGCATTATTGGAAGATTGATCCTTATCTATCTGGTATTATCTGGACTCTGTCGGCTTTAGGATTATATTTTATTCAAAAAGAAAAACTAAAAACGACAAGAATAATTGCAGGAAGTCTTGTCTTTTTGTTCATTTTTACAATGGTTGCCATTAAACTAAAGTCACTTGATTTTTTTGCTTTTTTACCATTTAAGTCATGGCAAAGCGCTTTTGCGGGAATCGTAAAATTATCTTGGGGATGGTTTTTCGAATTTGTAGGTGCAGCATTAATGTTTTTCGGAATTAGTAAAAATAAAAATTTAAATAATTAATATTAAAAATAATGAAAGAAGTATTTATCGTTTCAGCGGTGCGTACACCAATGGGAAGTTTTATGGGAAGTTTGTCAACAGTACCAGCAACTAAATTGGGAGCAACTGCAGTTAAAGGTGCTTTAGATAAAATCGGGATGGATCCTAACGCGGTTCAGGAAATCTATATGGGTAACGTTTTACAAGCTGGCGAAGGACAAGCACCTGCACGTCAAGTGGCTTTGGGCGCTGGTTTGTCAAATCATACACCTTCTACAACTATTAATAAAGTTTGTGCTTCTGGGATGAAGGCGGTTATGATGGCTGCACAATCTATCAAAGCTGGTGATATGGATGTTATTGTTGCTGGTGGTATGGAAAATATGTCGATGGTTCCACATTATTACAACGCAAGAGTTGCAACGAAACTTGGTGATGTTAAAATGCTTGATGGGATGGTCTTAGACGGTCTTACAGACGTTTATAACAAAGTACACATGGGCGTTTGTGCAGAAAAATGTGCAACAGATTATAACATCACGAGAGAAGAGCAAGATGCTTTCGCTATTGAATCTTACAAAAGAGCAGCAGCGGCTTGGGAAGCAGGGAAATTCAATGATGAAGTGGTACCAGTTGAGATCCCTCAAAGAAAAGGAGAGCCAGTTATTTTTGCTCAAGATGAAGAATATAAGTCTGTAAACTTCGATAGATTGCCGACGCTTCCTACAGTTTTCAAAAAAGAAAACGGAACCGTTACAGCAGCTAATGCATCAACACTTAATGACGGAGCTTCTGCACTAATTTTGGTTTCAAAAGAGAAAATGGAAGAACTTGGTCTTAAGCCTTTGGCTAAAATTGTTTCTTACGCAGATGCTGCGCACGAGCCAGAAAACTTTACAACAGCGCCAGCTAAAGCTTTACCAATCGCTCTTAAAAAAGCAGGTTTAGAAGTTTCAGATATCGACTTTTTCGAGTTTAACGAAGCCTTCTCCGTAGTAGGTTTAGCAAACAACAAAATCTTAGGCTTAGATGCTTCTAAAGTTAATGTTAACGGCGGTGCCGTAGCACTTGGACATCCACTAGGAAGTTCTGGTTCTAGAATTATCGTAACGCTTATTAACGTATTAAAACAAAATGGTGCAAAGTATGGTGCTGCTGCAATCTGTAATGGAGGCGGTGGGGCGTCAGCTATTGTTATCGAAAATATCTAAGTATTATTTATTTTAATAATTTTAAATCGGATCCTTTGGAGTCCGATTTTTTTTGTTTTAAAAATGAAAAATCAAATTCTACTTTTTGGGTCTGCATTTACTAAATTTGTATCCACGTTTTGAGCAGTATGTTTGTGATGAAAATTAATAATATTGATGACTCTTTCGATAAATAACAAAAAAAAAGTAAACTTAGTGCTACTAATATTTTTTTTCAAATGACATTATTTTTCCCTCCTCTCTATTAATTCCATTTTGTCATCATAATCTTGCCAAGTATCAACTTCAATACCTTTGAAAAAACTAGCTTTCCCCTCCAATTCTCCGTTAAGATGATATTCTTCAAAGTACACAGTTAGTTTTCCTTCTGTATTGTAATCATCTTTCTCCTTCTTCCAAAGTATGCCATCATTGCGATACCCATCTGTACGCAGGTTTCTATCGCTATCGTATTTAGCAGCGATTTAGCGTCTTCCGTTTTCCTGAGATTATTCCCCTTTTTCCGACACGCATTTGTTTTTTGTAAAAACCAATAGATTCCAGTTTTCCGTTATTGTAAAAACTTTTTTGAATCCCATCAAAAATCCCATGGACAAAATTGTTAATATTCCAAGTTTGGACATTTTCATGAAATCATGTCTTTGTGTCCAAAAAACGGCTATTTTCTAATGTGGATATTTCCTGCTTTTTTCCATTTTTCCAAAAGCTTTGCGAAAATATTTTGTCACCATCATAGGTTTCAAGGCACTCGATATTTCCTTCTTTATAATAATATTTCCACTCACCAACAGCTTATCCACGGGCATCAAATTGTCTACTTTCTTCAAGTTCAGTTGCTGCAATATCTTTTATGTTCCTTTTGTGTGGAGACTAAAGATTTAAAACTAAGTATTAAAAAATGAAAATATGTTTGTTCATAATATTGAGATTAATCAAAATTTTCCCATTTGCCATTTTTTAATTTTATTTCTTGTATTTTGGTTCCAATATCTTGACGCATTCTTTTATGTTTTAAAAAGAAATTTCTTTCGTTGCAATTTTATTGATTAAATTTATCCAGGCAGTGACCAGATCGTTTTGATGCTAACGCATTACATGAATTTTGCTGCCTGCCACGATTTCAAAATTTTTATTCCCATTTCTAGCTAGATAAGTTTTTATTTTGTGCCAAATACTAGTTAGACTATCTTCCATAAGATCTCGGCTGGTAATGCCTTTTTCGGTGATTACTAAACCATAAATGCCATCAAATAATGCTCGATCTACCAGGTCGTATTTTATATTTTCGATTTTAAATTTCTCAGCAAAAGATTTTTAAAATTTTATCCAACTACGAAAGCCAATTCTGAAAAATTTATCAATAAAAAACCTATCTTAGAAGCTTTAACTATCTAATAAAAGCTATGGACGAATTCTTAAAAGTCATCAATAGAATTGTATGGAGTAACACTTTAATATTTTTATGTTTGTTTTCGGGCATCTTTTTTTCGATCCGAATGCGTTTTCCACAGATTCGGTATATCCCCCAAATGTTAAAATTATTATTTAAAGGTAATGCTTCTGAGAAGGGGATTTCGTCTTTTCAGGCTTTTGCATTAGCTATTTCTGGACGTGTAGGCACAGGTAATATTGCGGGTGTGGCAACGGCTATTGGTATGGGTGGACCTGGCGCAGTATTCTGGATGTGGGTTATTGCATTTCTCGGAAGTGCGTCTGCAATTGTTGAAGCCTCACTTGGACAATATTATAAAGTTGTTAAAGATGGACAATATCGTGGTGGTCCAGCTTTCTACATCGAAAAAGGTTTAAAACTAAAATGGTACGCTATTGCTTTTGCGGTAGTAACGGTCTTTAGTTGTGGTTTGTTTTTGCCGGGTGTACAAAGTAACAGTATTGCGGTCGCGGTCAAAAATGCCTTTGATATCCCTATGTATGTAACAGGTATTGTTGTTGCAATTATTTTAGGTATTATTATTATAGGTGGTGTTAAACGAATTAGTACGGTTGCAGAATTTGTTGTTCCTTTTATGGCAGGAGGTTATATTCTGATGTCTTTGGTGATAATTGGTCTTAATTTTCAGCAAGTCCCAGCTGTCTTTAAATTAATTTTTGAGTCCGCTTTGGGTATAGATTCTGCTTTTGGAGGTATTATCGGAATGGCTATTGCTTGGGGTGTAAAACGTGGAATCTACAGTAACGAAGCAGGTCAGGGGACAGCTCCACATGCCGCTGCGGCAGCCGAAGTATCGCACCCGATGAAGCAAGGTTTATTACAAGGTTTTTCGGTTTATGTTGATACGATTTTTGTTTGTACGGCGACTGCTTTGATGATTTTGTTCACTGGGATGTATAATGTCGAAAATCCTGCTGGCGGTTTTGTTGTTGAAAATATCCCTAATGTTAAAATGGGAGCCGATTTTACACAGTTTGCTGTAGCGCAACATTTTCCTTCGATTGGGAAAGCTTTTGTCGCTATATCGTTATTCTTTTTTGCATTCACGACAATAATGGCGTATTACTATATTGCAGAAACTAATATTAGTTATCTACAAAAAATCTCTAACAAAAAAATTTATATCACAATTTTTCAAGTTGTGATTATGTTTTCGACATTTTATGGTACCATCAAAACTGCGGAAAGTGCTTGGATGCTTGGTGATATCGGTGTTGGATTAATGGCTTGGCTCAATATTATTGCGATTTTGCTGATGCAGAAGAAGGCGATGTTCCTTTTCAAAGATTATGAAAAACAGAGAAGAGAGGGCAAAGACCCGACTCTCGCCCCAGAAATGACAGAAAATTAATTCTCGCAGAAGTTTAATTTCTCAACATTAATTTTATATTTGTTCAAATATTTGAAATCTTAAAACGTGAGTATCAAAAATAATCCAAAAATCATGAAGGCTTGGGCGTTATACGACTGGGCCAATTCTGTATATTCTTTAGTAATTACATCCACGATATTTCCTATTTATTATTCGATTTTAACAACCGCTAGCGAAAGAAGTGAGTATGTGCAAGAGACAGGAAAAACAATCCAAGTGCCGGTTAGACATATGATTAATATTTTTGGGAGAGACTATCAGCCAGACGCAGTTTATGGTTATTCTTTAACCTTGTCTTTTGTAATTGTTGTTCTTCTTTCTCCAATCCTGTCATCCTTGGCAGATACGATTGGTAACAAGAAGTCGTTCTTGCAATTTTTCTGTTATCTAGGCGCAACTTCTTGTATGGGATTGGCGATGTTCACTGGGATGACTAGCGTTTGGCTCGGACTTTTATTTAGTGTTACTGCCAGTGTTGGGTTCTGGGGAAGTTTGGTATTTTATAACTCGTTTTTACCAGATATTGCAACGCCGGATAAACAGGATGCTTTGTCTGCAAAAGGTTATGTGTACGGATACATCGGATCTGTAATTTTGGTTGTTATTTGTTTGGTTTTAATTCAGGTTTTAGCAAAAGATGCCGAACAAGCAAAGCTTTATACAAGACTAAGTTTCTTACTGACAGGCGCTTGGTGGTTTGGCTTTTCGCAATATACTTTTAAACATTTGCCGCAATTTGGGAATGTTAAGGATCAGCTTCCTAAGGATTTGGTATTATTAAATCATAAAAACTTTTTCAAAAGTCATAAAAATAATGGTGGTTTTTTCTTTGTCTTAAAAAAGAATATTATCTTCTATATCGATATTGTTAAGGAAAGTTTCAGAGAGTTGTTTAAAGTGGGTAATCATTTGTTTAGAGATTCTAACCTCAAATATTTCTTGTCAAGTTTCTTTTTCTTTAGTGTTGGTATGCAGACTATTTTTTTAATGGCAACCTTGTTTGGTAAGTCAGAAATTAATTTAGCTCAAGACAAATTGATTATGACGCTTTTGGTTATTCAGATTGAAGCGATTATAGGTGCGATTGTATTCTCACGTTTATCAAGAAAAATAGGTAACAAGAATGTTATTTCGATTTGTATTATGTTGTGGATTGTAGCTTGTCTTTCGGCCTATTATCTTAATAAAGAAAATCCCAATGTAGAATACCAATTCTATGGTGTGGCGGCAATTGTTGGCCTGGTAATGGGGGGTCTACAGGCAATGTCGAGATCAACATATTCTAAATTGTTACCACAAGACGGCATGGAAAACACAACCTATTTCAGTTTTTACGATGTCTTAGAAAAACTAGCGATTATTTTAGGAACTTTTATTTTTGCGACATTAATCGAACATTTTAACAATATGCGTTATGCAGCATTGTCCATGACGATTTTCTTCGCAATTGGTTTAGTTTTAATTCGTTTTTTAAAGGTAAATGTTAACAATAATAAAGTCAACTAATAGTATTAATAATATTTAAAATTTCGGCATTTAATTTGCAGATAACGCAATAGAAAATATTTTGTAAATTTGCATTACAAAACACAAAAAAATAAGCAATGACCAACCCTTTATTTTATGCTAAAATTATTCTTTTCGGAGAATATGGAATGATCGAAAACTCGCAAGGGCTTGTCGTTCCGTATAGCTTTTATAAAGGAACTTTGAAGTTTTCGGAACTGGCTTCGGAGTTCGAAAAAAAATCTAATCAGCACTTACAAAAGTATGCCGACTTTTTGGCAACACTTAACTTACCAGGCAATTTTAAGTTAAACATAGACGCTTTCAAAAAAGATATTGATGAAGGATTATTCTTCGATTCTAATATTCCGCAAGGTTATGGCGTTGGAAGTTCTGGTGCTTTGGTTGCTGCAATTTTTGAAAAATATTCGTCAGAAAAACTTAGTCCAGATACCATTTCTAAAGATAATCTTAAAAAACTAAAAGCCATTTTTGGTGAAATGGAAAGTTATTTCCATGGTAAAAGTTCGGGGATGGATCCTTTGATTTGTTACATGAATCTTCCGATTCTTATCGAAAATAAAGAAAATCTTGACAAAGTTGCCATTCCTAATCATGCATCAGAAGGCAAAGGTGCTGTGTTTTTGATTGACTCGGGGATAACTGGCGAAACTGGCCCGATGATTCAGATTTTCTTTGAAAAAATGAAAACTGAAGGTTTCAGAAAAACATTGAAGGAAGAATTTATCCGCTATAACAACGCTTGTATAGAGGCTTTCCTTAAAAAAGACATGAATCCTTTTTTCAAAAATTTGAAAAAACTGTCAGTTTGGGCGTATGACCACTTCAAACCGATGATTCCGGAAAGTATCTATAATATTTGGAAAAAAGGAATTGATAGTAATGCTTATTACCTTAAACTTTGTGGAAGTGGTGGCGGAGGCTACATTTTAGGATTTACGAGAGATTACGAAAAAGCTGAAAAAATGCTTTCTGGATTTCAGAAAGAGGTGATATACAGATTTTAATAAAGTATGAGTCAAAACATACAAAAACGACATAAAAATTTTGCCTATCGATTAAATCAGTTGATGGGCTTTATTTTGGGTGCGCGATTTTTTTTCGTGGCTTTGTTGACGTTTGCGCTGTATGTTTCGACTTTCTTTTTATTTAACAGAGAAGAAAGTTTTCGTGCATTTGTCTTCGATTATCACGCACATTTAATTATCTTGTGTTCGGTTTTAAGTATTTTGGCTGGCGGAATTATTAATCAGTTTTATGACAGAGAAAAAGATCAAGTAACCAAACCTTTTCGCAGCCGTGTACAATCTTTTTTAAAACAAAAATATTTTTTATACGCCTATATTTTTCTCAATGCCTTAGGATTAACAATTGCATTAACACAGTCTTGGCGGGTCTTTTTATTCTTTTTGGTTTATCAATTCTTGATGTGGTTTTACAGTCATAAGATTAGTAAAGTTTTATTTTTAAATAATCTCACCTTTGTTGGTTTGACGATGTATCCGTTTTTCGGGATGTTAGTCTATTACAGAACCTTCACTTTAAAAGTCTTTTTCATGGCAATATTTCTTTTTTTAATGTTGATGATTGTCGATATGACTAAAGATCTTTTAACAAAAAATGCTGATAAAGTTTTTGATTATAAAACCATTGCAAATCAATTTAGTTCTAAAATTGCAAGGCATGTTATCATCGTATTTTGTTTGATGGCTTTTGTTGTATCACTCATCATTATTAAAGGTATTGGACTACAAAGCATCATGGCTTGGTATTTTGCGATAGGACTTTTCGTGTTAATATTAAGTATATTTTGGTTATTCAGAAATCATAAAAATGATAAAGTGACAACATTAAGTGTTCTTAAATTATGGATATTTTTTGGGATCTTAGCGATGTTGTTCGATGGTATATATTCAAGATTTAGTTGGGCAATATAAAAGGACTGCGAAAAGCCTTTTCTATATTGACTTAAAAAAGTCTATCTTTGCAAAAAATTTAAAGCATGAGCAGAAACGATAGAAATTCTTCAGACAGAAATAAAAAGACCGGAAATTTTGGAGGGAGAAAGTCTTCTGAAAATTCGCGTGGCTCAAGAGGGGATTCAAAAAATTCGCCTAGAGAAGGAGGTTCTTTCGAAAGAGGAGGGAAATTTGGAAAGCCAAAAACGACACGTGGTCGTGACTTCGATTCTAGAGATAAATACGAAGGCGGCGAGAGAAAATTCGGACCGAGAAGACCTTTCAATAAAACAGAAGAAGAAGGCGAACGTGTAAAATCTTATATCCAAAGAAGAAAATTGGATAAGTTAGCTAAAGCGCCAAAAGAAACCATACGACTTAATAAATATATTGCAAATTCTGGGATTTGTAGTAGAAGAGAGGCGGATGATCTTATCACGCAAGGACTTGTGGAAGTTAACGGAAAGGTGGTGACAGAGATGGGCTACCAGGTTCAGAAGACGGATCGAGTTGTGTTTGACGGACAAAGCATTACGCCAGAAAAACCTGTTTACGTGGTCCTTAACAAGCCAAAAGGTTATATCTCAACCACTAAAGATGACAAAGCTAGAAAAACAGTTATGGATCTTGTAGCTAATGCTTCGCCATACCGATTATTCCCAGTGGGTCGTCTAGACCGTCAAACAACAGGTGTTATCTTGTTGACAAATGATGGTCACATGACAAAAAAATTGACGCATCCGTCATTTAACATGAAGAAAATCTATCATGTGACCTTGGATAGAAAATTGTCTGTTGAAGATTTGAGATCGATTGCGGACGGAATTCGTTTAGAAGAAGGTGTTGCCGAAGTTGACAGTATTTCTTTCATTGAAGGAAAACCTAAAAATGAAATCGGTATCGAAATCCACATCGGATGGAATCGTGTTGTGAGACGTATTTTCCAAAAGTTAGGTTATGAGGTGGAATCACTTGACCGCGTCATGTTTGCTGGACTTACCAAGAAAAACATCAAACGTGGACATTGGAGAATCTTGACAGAACTAGAAGTTAACAATTTGAAAATGTTATAAAAAAGAAGAGAGCTAAATTTTAGCTCTCTTTTTATTTTGTTAAATTTAAGTTTAGAAAATATAATTAAGACCGCCTTGCACAAAGCCTCTTGTACCAATACTAGGCTCTATAAAAACCCCGAAATCTCCGCCATATCTTACACCAATTGGCATAATGTTAAAAGCTAAGAAAGTATCGTTTGTTTTTTGTACATTATTCGAAGTATCCACGTAATCCAAATCTCGGAATAAAACTCCAACCGAAACGCCAGAGTAGAAGCGCCATTTATTATTGGCATCTGACCAGAAATAATCAACCTTTGGCAGAACAGAGAAATAAGATTGCTTTCTGTAGCTAGATTTAGTTTCGTCAAAAGATTCAAGATTGGCTTCTAGACCATAACGCCACTTCATGTTTTCGTTATAAGTTGTTAGCGCAATTGTTAAGACGCCATTGCTGACAGGCATTTCGGGTTCGCCGTTGAAAACTGTGGTACCGACAGCTCTTAGGATAGAATCTGCACCTCCGAATAAAGATCCTGTTCCATATCCAGCAGAAACTTCAAATTTTTGAGCATTGAAAAATGATATGCTACACAATGCAGCTATATACACTAATTTTTTCATGGTTTTATAGTTTTAAATATTGTCTTTACAAAAATAAAAAAAACTGCTTAGAATAAAGCAGTTTTGATAATTTATTATGTTCTAAAATTTCTTAACCAACAACGGTTACATGATGTTGTAATAAGTTATAGATGGTATTTTTTGCACTATCAGGTTTTACGTTAACAGCTCTTGTGCCTTGGAAATGTAACATCGGGATAAATCCTGCTTCCATAGCATCTAGACAAGTGTATTTAACACAATAATCTAATGCTAAACCAACAATTTCCACAATTTGAATATCATGATATTTAAGATAATCTTCTAGACCTGTTTTCAAAAAGTGATTGTTATCTTGGAAACCACTGTAACTGTCAATGTCAGGATGTGTACCTTTCTGGAAAATTTTTGTAGCTTTTGAGATATTAAGATCTTTATGAAACTCTGCGCCGAAAGTCCCTTGTACACAGTGGTCAGGCCACATAAACTGCGGGATGCCATTTAATACGATAGTTTCACCAACTTGGCGGTCGTTGTTACTTGCAAAAGATTTATGTTCCGCGGGATGCCAATCTTGGGTAAAAACAATTTCATCATAGTTTCCTTTCTCCATCAACGTGTTAATGAAAGGGATAATTTCGCTAGCGCCTGGCACCGCAAGACTTCCTCCTTCGCAAAAATCATTTTGTACATCAACAACTATAAGGGCTTTTTTCATAAGATAATATTTAATACAAATTTACACTAAACAAATTTAGTTGTAAAGCTTATTACATCAATTATACCAATTATTCCTATGGTACAAAATGTCACGTTTTTGATCTTAAAATCATGCATTGAATTTAAATAAGAATTAGTATTTTTAATCAATAAAACTGATTGCAGAAATGGTAAATAATTTTCATAAACATCTTTCGCAAATTCTTGAAATCCCTGAGTACAGCATAACGCAATGTTCGACGCATTATGATGTCAAATTCTTTAAAAAGGGAAGTGTATTGGTACGAGAAGGTGAGGTGAATAATGATCGTTATTTTGTTGAGAAAGGTCTTCTGAGAATGTATTCTATCGACAAGTTGGGGAAAGAGCATGTCATACAATTTGCGCCAGAAGGTTGGATCATTTCTGACTCGACTAGTCAATTGTTAAGTGAGAAATCTCGTTTTTATATAGAAGCAATCGAAGATTCTGAAGTTGTTGTTATGGCAGATGATTTTTTGTTTAAGTTAGCAGAACTTCATCCACAAGTTGCAGAAAGGAATCAAGTTTTAATGTTTAACCATATCAAAAATTTGCAAAACAGAGTCAATGCTCTGATAAGCACCACAGCTGAGGAACGTTACTTAGATTTTCTTAAAAAGTATCCGAACATCATGTTACGTGTTCCACAATGGATGGTAGCGTCTTATCTCGGGATTACGCCAGAAAGTCTTAGTCGCGTGCGAAAAGAGCTTGCAAAAAAGAATTTTGAAGTTTAATAAAATTTAAAACAAATAAAAAAAATCCCGAGTATTGTACTCAGGATTTTTGTTTGTTATAAAGGGATGTTACCGTGTTTTCTATTAGGTCGATCTACAAATTTATTTTCTAACATGGCAAAGGCTTTTATTAACTTTCTACGCGTATCTTCTGGGAAGATTACCTCATCGATAAAGCCTCTTTGCGCCGCTGTATACGGATTAGCAAATTTCTCCGCATATTCTGCTTCTTTCTCCGCCAACTTAGCTGCAGGATCAGCTGCTTCTGCGATTTCTCTTTTAAAGATAATTTCTGATGCTCCTTTTGCGCCCATTACTGCAATTTCTGCAGACGGCCAGGCGAAGTTCATATCAGCGCCGATGTGTTTAGAATTCATTACATCATAAGCACCTCCATAAGCTTTTCTAGTAATAACCGTGACTTTTGGCACCGTAGCTTCTGACAAAGCGTAAAGAAGTTTGGCACCATGGGTGATGATACCGTTCCATTCTTGGTCTGTGCCTGGTAAAAATCCTGGTACATCTACCAAAACTAATAAAGGAATATTGAAAGCATCACAAAATCTTGTAAATCTTGCTGCTTTTATAGAACTGTTAACATCTAGACAACCTGCTAAGAACATTGGATTGTTGGCAACAACACCGATGCTTCTTCCTGCGATTCTGGCAAAACCTACAACAATGTTTTCTGCGTAATTTTTATGAATTTCAAAGAACGAATCTTCATCAATTAAATGGTTGATGACATCGTGCATGTCGTAAGGTTTGTTGGCATTGTCAGGAATAATGTTTTTTAAATCCTCGCGAAGTTCATCATTTAGTTCATAATCTAAACTTGGTGCTGTCTCTTGATTATTTTGTGGAAGATAGCTTAATAAAGTTTTGACATCTTCAAGACATTCTACATCGTTAGCAGAAGTTGTATGAGCAACACCAGACTTTGTAGAATGTGTTGATGCGCCACCCAATTCTTCAGAAGTTACTGTTTCGTTGGTAACGGTTTTAACAACGTTAGGTCCTGTTACAAACATGTAAGACGTATTCTCAACCATCATCGTGAAATCTGTCATCGCAGGCGAATATACCGCGCCACCAGCGCAAGGTCCCATAATGGCAGAAATCTGAGGAATAACACCAGAAGCCTGTACATTTCTGAAGAAAATATCTGCGTAACCGCCCAAAGATCTTACGCCTTCTTGGATACGCGCACCACCAGAATCGTTAAGCCCAACCATCGGTGCACCAACTTTAACCGCCATATCCATCACTTTGCAAATTTTTTCGGCATGCGTCTCGGACAAAGCTCCACCAAATACGGTGAAATCTTGAGCAAAAGCATAAGTCAAGCGACCGTTAACAGTGCCATAACCTGTGATAACACCATCGCCAAGATAATATTCTTTATCCATCCCAAAATCTTTGGTACGGTGTGTGATGAAAGCGCCAATTTCTTCGAAAGAACCTTCGTCAAAGAAATATTCTATACGTTCTCTTGCTGTTAATTTTTTCTTAGCGTGCTGCGTTGCAATTCTTTTTTCGCCACCGCCCAATTTAGACTCCGCTATTTTTTTATTTAAAAGGTCTATTTTATTCTCCATGATTTGATTTAGAATTGATTAGGAACACGCAATAATTTTTGATCTACCAAATATTGTTTAAGCGCTACAAAAGCAGCAACTTCAGCTTCTTTAGCTTGGTTTTCAACAATAATTTCTGGACTGTAATATTTTTTAACAAAATTAGTGTCAAAATTTCCACTGCGGAATGCCTCATGATCAAACACAAAACTACCAAAAGTTAGGGTCGTGTTAACGCCTTCAACTTTGTAATCTTGGATGGCTTCTAGCATTTTTTCAATCGCTTCGTTACGGTCTTTCCCGTGCACGATTAATTTTGAAAGCATTGGATCATAATAAATAGGAACTTCCATACCTTCAGCAAAACCATCATCGACGCGGATACCATCACCAACTGGAGGTTGGTAAGTTGTTAAAGTACCAACACTTGGTAGGAAATCGTTAAGAGGATCTTCAGCATAGACTCTTAATTCTAAAGCGTGACCATTTATTTTTAAATCTTCTTGCTTAATAGGTAAAGCTTCGCCACGCGCTACGCGAATCTGAAGTTCTACCAAGTCCATCCCTGTAATCATTTCTGTTACAGGATGTTCAACTTGAAGACGTGTGTTCATTTCCAGGAAATAGAAATTTTTGTTTTCATCCAACAGAAACTCTACTGTTCCAGCACCAAGATAATCACAAGATTTTGCCACTTTAACAGCCGCTTCGCCCATGGCTTTTCTAATTTCTGGTGTTAAGACAGCAGAAGGAGCCTCTTCAACCACCTTTTGATGGCGACGTTGTACAGAACATTCTCTTTCGAATAGATAAAGAATATTGCCATAATTGTCCGCCATAACTTGGATTTCGATATGCTTTGGCGATGCAACATACTTTTCGATAAATACAGATCCATCACCGAAAGCAGAAGTTGCTTCGGAAATTGCGCGTTGCATTTGAGACTCGAATTCGCCTTCGTTTTCCACCACACGCATACCTTTTCCGCCACCTCCAGCAGAAGCTTTTATCAAAATAGGAAAACCAATTTCAACGGCAACTTTCTTAGCTTTTTCAACATCAGTGATTGCTTCGTCAAGACCAGGAACCATCGGGATATCATAAGCTTTAACGGCTTCTTTAGCTGCCAATTTGCTTCCCATAATGTGGATAGCTTTAGAACGTGGACCAATAAATGTAATATTGTTGGCTTCAGCTTTTTCTGCAAACTCCGCATTTTCTGACAAGAAACCATAACCAGGATGGATACCTTCAACACCTAACTCCTTACAAACTTCAATGATTTTATCGCCTAATAAATAAGACTGATTAGAAGGCGCTTCACCAATGCAAACCGCTTCGTCAGCAAATTTAACATGAGGAGATTCTCTATCTGCAACAGAAAAAACAGCAACGGTTTTAATACCCATTTTCTTGGCTGTTTTCATCACTCTTAATGCTATTTCTCCTCGATTTGCTACGAGTATTTTTTTCATTTTATGATTAGATTTTATTCGAATTCTATTAATAATTGTCCTTTATCAACCGCTTGACCTTTTTCTACAGCGATAGATTTAATAACACCTTGTCTTGGCGAATAGAAGCTGTTTTCCATTTTCATAGCTTCTAGAATCAAAAGACTATCGCCTTCGTTAACTTCTTGCCCAACACTAATAGAAATTTCTAAAATAAGTCCTGGCATTGGTGCTTTAATAGCATTAACTTGTTTAGATTTTCCAACTTCGAAGCCCATTTCTTTAATCAACTTTTCCAGATCGTTTTGGATATCAACTTCATAAAGATTGTTGTTAACAGAAACGGTATATTTTTTTTGATTAAAATTCGCGTCAACTACTTCGGCTTGGTAAGATTTATTTTGATGAAGGATATGATAATTTTGGTTATCCAAAGTCACAGCATCAATTGCATGGATTTGGTCTTCTGTCAAATTAAAGTCGTAACTTTTATTAACAGAAGCATTAAAAGATTTTCCCATTGATTTTTATATGGATTTATTTAAAATTTAAAATGTCATTTCTGGCGCATTATCGTCGGCAATTAATTTACCAGAAGTTGCTTTTTTAATATCATCAACGCTAACGCCCGGTGCTCTTTCTAAAAGCTTGAAACCACCTTCTGGCAGAACTTCGTATACTCCCAATTCGGTTACGATTTTCTTAATGCATTTAACACCAGTTAACGGCAAAGTACATTCTGACAACAATTTGCTTTCGCCGTGTTTGTTAACTTGTTGCATTGCTACAATAATGTTCTTCGCAGAAGCTACCAAATCCATTGCGCCTCCCATACCTTTTACCATTTTGCCGGGGATTTTCCAGTTGGCGATATCGCCGTTTTCTGATACTTCCATTGCTCCAAGAATTGTTAAATCCACTTTTTGTGCGCGAATCATCCCAAAACTCATTGCAGAATCAAAAACTGCAGAACCAGGAAGTGTTGTAATGGTTTGTTTTCCAGCATTAATAAGATCAGGATCTTCTTCACCTTCGATGGGGAAAGGTCCCATACCAAGAAGTCCATTTTCGGACTGTAGCACGACATTAATACCTTCTGGGATATAATTGGCAACCAAAGTTGGAATACCAATTCCTAAATTAACATATGAATTATTCTTGATTTCCTTTGCTATACGCTGGGCAATTTGCTCTTTTGTAAGACTCATTATTTACGAATTATTGTGCTTTAAAGTTAAGATTTTTTTGCTTTCGATAGGGTTTAAAAACGAAAAAAGAGCCTCACTTGGATCTTTTTCGTTATTTTGATTTTCTTTGTTGCGATGGCGGAGGCATATTTCTATCGTCGCCAAATGACATCACGACCGCTAGCTTGTAAGATGAAGCAACGTTTTTATGCTCTTTTTGCGCTGGCGTCTACATAATCTTTTTCTGCAAAGAGAAATTCCGCTTCGGTTTTTTAATTTTCATTCTACAAATAATTACCTAACTCTGCAGATGTAGAATTTACTTTTGATTGACCAAATATTTAATGGCTAACTTTGTGAAAAATTATGAAATGGATTTGAAAATAGACAAACTTGATCTTGACGAAATAAGATTGGTAATGCCGATGATGAAAGACTTTTACGAAATTGATGGCTATACTTTTGATACCGAAACGACCCGTAAAAATTTTGAAATTTTTGTTGAAAGTCCCAATCTTGGTCAATGTTTTCTTTTAAAAAATGAAGATAATGAAGTTGTTGGTTACATGATTCTCAATTATTTATTCTCGTTTGAATTTGGTGGAATGATGTGTTTTCTGGACGAATTGTATATAAAACCTGAAGCACAAGGCAAGAAATATGGCGGAAAAGCGGTCGCTTTTGCGCAAGAGTTTGCACAGAAACAAAACCTGAAAATGATGTTCCTAGAAATAGAGAATCATAACAAACGCGCGATTCATCTTTATCAAAAACTAGGTTTCAAAATGCATAAACGCAGCATTATGACCTACAAACCATAAAAAAAAAAGTTTCGACAATTGTCGAAACTTTTTTTTTTAGTACGTGACAACTTTTAGTAGACATGCCTAGCCGCCACATTTTTATAAAATAAAAATCCGTTTCAGTAATAACTAAAACGGATTTTACGAGTTCTCAAATTGTCTCTAATTAAGAATTTCATTAATTTTTGGATATTCAGAAATCTTTCGGAATTCGAAGCGTTTAGATTTTTGCAAAACATCGATAAAGTCATCTAATTCTGTAAGCGATTCGTCATCCACCAAATATTGATCGTGCGTCAACAACACCAAATGTCGAGAGGTTTTTTCTAAATCATTCAAAAAAATGCTATCCACTTTTTTCATCATCTCTCTGTGACTTCCTTTCAATGACATTTTTGCGTTAGGACGCCATTCAAGATCCCAACCAACCAATTTGTAACCAGCAGTTTGTAGCTGATTGGCGGCAAGTTTCGAAGCAGAAATATCAGTGACATTAATGTTATTAAGTCGCCAAATATTACGTCCAGGCGTTCTTGCTATTTTATTATTTAAACCCAAAATAACCTGCGCCGTATCGAAATCTGCAACAACTTTTTCAGGATTTTTGTAAAACACCGAATAGTGATTATCAGCGTGACTAAAACTATGATTAGCGATTTCTATCAAAGAATCTTTTTGTAAATCTGCGAAATCTTTTTTCTGCTTTGCGCTTCCATTAATGTGTTTGCCGACAACAAAAGTGGTTGCCACAACATTTCTTTTATGCAAAATTTTTAAGAGATTTTCGGTTCCGCGGTTTGGACCATCATCAAAAGTTAAGTAGATGATCTGCTTGTTATTGTTGGGCGTATCGTTAGTTTCATCAACTTTAACAACATTTTTTGAGACGGGTTTCTTTTGCGGTTGTTCGGTGGTTGTTGCATCGATGCGTTCTGTCGTTTTATCACAACCAACCAAAAGAAATGACGTTGCAGATATTAATGCAAACGTGCCAAGAAAAGCTGATGTTCTAAGCTTTTCTTCAAAAAATGTTCTCATAAATTTTAAATGGAATTAAGTTAAAGAAATGTTAAAATTTTCCTATTTTAAATCCATCAAATGTGATGCCGAGTTTTTGTTTTTTTAAAAAAGATTTTAAAATTTATTCTAAATTAAAACTTTAACACTTTTAGATTTTTGGAAGTTATTTAATACTGAATAATCAATATAAGACCGATGAAATCTTAATTATAAAAATAAAATTTTACAGAAGCTTTGCTTTTAAGATCTCGTGAAGTTTTTGCATACCTTCTGTTGCCGAGCTTTTAATACAGTTTTCTTTATTTCTAAACATGGAAAAATCTAAATTGGGATCAATGACAAAAATCTCAGCATTTGTAGGAACATCATGTACTAAACCGGCTGCTGGATAGACTTGCATAGAAGTCCCAATAACCAGAAACAAATCTGCTTTCGAAGTAATTTCTTCAGCAGTGTCCATCTCAGGAACCCTCTCGCCAAACCATACGATATGTGGTCGTAGTTGTACGCCATTTTCGTCCAAATCGCCAAGATTAAGGTCGTCTTCCCAAATAATGGCGTCACTTTCCGAATTTACAGGTCGGACTTTGCACAGTTCACCATGGAGGTGTGTGACCTTTGTAGAACCAGCGCGCTCATGCAAGTTGTCAACATTTTGGGTGATAATATGGACATCAAAATCTTTTTCAAGTTCGGCTAAAATTTCATGGGCTCTATTGGGTTTTACATCTTTTAACTGTCGACGTCTAAGGTTGTAAAATTCAAAAACTAATTCTGGATTTTTTTCAAAACCTTCGGGCGACGCCACATCTTCAATACGATGATTTTCCCACAAGCCATCCGAATCTCTAAATGTCGAAATTCCGCTTTCTGCACTAATCCCAGCACCCGATAAAACCACGAGTTTCTTTTTCATATCAAGATTTTCATTTGGTTTAAAAATAAAAAAACTTGCTGAAAATATCAACAAGTTTTATTTTAAAAAAGATTTAACTTTTTATTTTACGTCCAAATCCACACTGTTCAATCTTAAAGAATTTAAAATTACAGAAAGCGAGCTAAAGCTCATCGCCGCGGCTGCAATCATCGGTGATAACAAGATTCCGAAGCAAGGGTAGAGCAATCCTGCCGCTAACGGAATTCCTAACACGTTGTAAATAAACGCAAAGAATAAGTTTTCTTTGATATTTTTCAGAAGTTTTTCGCTTAGCAATTTTGCTTTTGCAACGCCCAAAATATCGCCTTTCAACAAAGTGATTTCTGCACTCTCCATGGCAACATCAGTTCCTGTTCCCATGGCAATTCCAATATTAGATTGTGCAAGAGCAGGGGCATCGTTAATTCCGTCGCCTGTCATCGCAACAATTTTACCTTCGGATTGTAGTTTTTTTACTTCTTTCAACTTATCTTCAGGAAGACAATTTGCTTGATAATGTGTGATGCCAAGTTCTTCTGCAACAGCTTTTGCGGTGTGTTCGTTATCGCCAGTCATCATCATGACATCGACCCCGTCTTTTAATAAAAATTGAATGGCTTTTTTAGATGTTGCTTTAATTTTATCGGTGAAACTCACAAATCCTAAAACCTGATTATCTTCTGCAACATAAGAAATAGTGTGCGCTTTAGATTGAATTTCTGTGGCTTTCTTTTTTAAATTTTCAGGAATTAAAATTTGATTAGAAGTTATAAGACTTTCGTTTCCTAAATAGACTTTTTTTCCGTTAATGTTTCCTTGAACACCTTTTCCTGAAACATTTTCGAAGTTTTCTACTTTTTCAATTTTAATATTTTCTTCTTGAGCTTTCTTTAAAACAGCATTAGAAAGTGGATGCTCAGAATTTTGATTTAAAGAAGCAGCAACTTGCAAAATCATAGTTTCAGCTACATTATTAACGCTTTCAATATGTTCCAACGAGGGTTTTCCTTCGGTTAAAGTTCCAGTTTTGTCGGTAATTAAAACGTTTACTTTGTTCATTTGTTCAAGCGCTTCTGCGTTTTTAATTAAAATTCCGTTTTTTGCGCCTTTTCCAATGCCCACCATTAAAGACATAGGCGTTGCTAAACCAAGTGCACACGGACAAGCAACAATTAAAACTGCAACGGCATTTACAAAAGCAAATAAAGTTTTCTGACCTTCTGGACCGAATATCTGCCATAAAATAAAGGTTAAAACAGCAACTAAAATCACTACTGGTACGAAAATTTTTGAAACTTTATCTGTCAATTTCTGGATTGGAGCACGACTTCTACTTGCCTCATTCACCATTTTAATGATTTGTGAGAGTAAGGTTTCGTCGCCCACCTTTTCGGCTTTCATTAAGAAAACTTGATTTCCGTTGATGGTTCCAGAAGTTACTTTATCATTTTCAGATTTCTCAACAGGAATCGGCTCTCCTGTAATCATCGATTCATCAATAGAAGAATTACCTTCTATAATTTTACCATCGACAGGAATTTTTTCACCAGGTTTTACTTTTAAAACATCTCCAATTTTAACTTCGTTTAAAGCTATTTTTCTTTCAGAATTTCCTTCTATTAAAGTCGCTTCATCAGGAGAAAGATTCATGAGTTCTTCGATGGCTTTACCTGTCTTTTTATGTGCCGCTGCTTCCATCAACTGTCCCAGAATCACCAATGTTAAAATAACACAAACCGCCTCAAAATAAAGTGGAATATTTCCATCATGACCTTTTATTGCATGCGGAATCACGTTGGGAAATATTAAAGCAAAAATGCTGAACAAAAATGCTGCTGAAACTCCCAAAGCTATTAAACTGAACATATTGAGATTCCATGTTTTAAAAGAAGTCCAACCTCTTTTCATGAGAAACCAACCGGAATAAAACAAAACAGGAATAGTTAGCAACAATTCGATATAAGCCTGTATCTGCTGAGAAAACGGAAATCGAAACCACATTCCTCCCATAGATAATATAAAAACGGGAAGGGTAAAAGCAAAGGAAATCCAGAATTTTCTCTTTAAAATGTTATAGGTTTCGTCTTCGGAATTGTCATTTTTATCAGGTATTTTCACCAAGTCCATGCCGCAGACCGGACAACTTCCAAGTGTATCGCTAAGAATTTCTGGATGCATTGGACAAGTATATTGTGATTTTTTCTTCTCTGGATATTTCACCAAGTCCATGCCGCAAATAGGGCAACCAACATTAGAATCATAGACTTTGTCACCCTCGCAATACATTGGACAGTAATATTTTCCAGCCTTATCTTGGTTGGTTGGTGGGTGATGGTGATGATGTTTCTCATCTTGGTTCTTGGCTTTTGGCTCTTGCTTCTTTTCTTCAATCGGAACCAAAAACATTTTACAAACAGGGCATCTTTCACCTTGTTTAAAATAGACTTTGTCGCCTTCACATTCCATGGGACAATAATAAACCGACGATGGCGAAACTCTGTCTTGTGGCTTCACAAACGTGTTGTCTATTACATTTGGGTCTTGCAGTTTGTAGTTTCCGGCATGTGAAAGTGCTTCATTGAGTTCGTCTAAGCTAACTTCTCGATTGGCATGAATTACCGCTTCGTTTTTTTCTAAATCAACGTGAGCGTGCATTCCTTCTATATTATTTAAGGCTTCAGTTATTTTTCCGTGACAACCAGAGCAAGTCATCCCTAAAACTTTATACGTGCGTTCCATATTTCTTGATTTAATGATACAAAAATCGGATTTTCGAAACTTTGTTTGTTATAAAATTAAGGAAAAGACTTATATGATTTAGTTAGGAATTATGAATGACAATTATGAAAAAACTCAGCGCTGGTGGCTTATCATCTTTCACTTATAATTTATAATTGATCCAGCGCTTTACGATTATGATCTTTAGCTTTTTTAAACTCTGTTGGTGTGAAGCCTGTATTGTTTCTAAACTGGGTTGAAAGATGTTGAACACTTTTGTAGCCGAGCTTTCCTGCTAATTCTGTCAATGTGAATTCGTTGTAGAGGAGTAGCTCTTTTACTTTTTCAATTTTTTGAAGGATAAAATACTGTTCTAAAGTGAAATTTTCATTTTGTGAAAAATTCTTAGAAATAGACGAATAATCTTTGTTTAAGGTTTTACTTAAAAATTCGGAAAGCACAAAGTTTTCACTAATGTCTAAATCTGCTATTTTTTGAATTATTAAAGTTTTGATTTTATCGTTCAGTTGATGCATAGAATCTTTAATTCTTTCAAAGCCAAGGGCTTTTAAATTGATTTCTAAGCTTCTTAAATCTTTAAAAGAGACATCATTATCAGTAGTCACCTCACCCAACTTAATATTTTCAATAGGAATTTTTAGCTGGTTAAAAACACCTTCAACCGCCGATATACAACGATTACAGACCATATTTTTGATGAAGATTTGCATTGCTAGAGTAGAAAATTAAGATGATAAAGTTAAGGAATAGAATCTAATTTGCTAAATAAATTAAAACTAATGTCGTCAGAACTAAAATAAGTTGTATATTTGCCCCCGAATTACATAATAATCATTAAACAATATTGGAATGTATTTAACAGCAGAAAAGAAAGCGGAAATTTTCGCAAAACATGGTAAGTCAGCTACAGATACTGGTAGCGCAGAAGGGCAAATTGCATTGTTCACTTACAGAATTAATCATTTATCTCAACACCTTAAAGCTAATCACAAAGATTATAACACAGAGCGTTCTCTAGTGATGTTGGTAGGTAAGAGAAAAAGATTATTAGATTATCTTAAGAAAGTTGAGATCGCAAGATATAGAGCGATTATCGCTGAACTAGGAATTAGAAAATAATTTCTTGTTAAGAAAAAAACATAAAGCAACTCCCAAAGAGTTGCTTTTTTGTTGATATTCAGTTTTATTAAAAATCTTTAAATTTGTAAATAGAAAAATAAGAAGCATGAAATTAACGGATGAGAATCAAGAAAAACTAAGCGTTTTAGAGAAGATTGCTAATGGTATTATGTGGTGGATTGGTTCTATACCGTCTTTGGTTGTGCATACGATTTTCTTTATTTTATGTTTCTCATTGCCGATAGTTGGCCTTGTAGATTGGGATCACATATTGTTGGTGCTAACAACTTTATTGTCGTTAGAAGCGATTTATTTAGCGATTTTTATTCAGATGTCAGTTAATAAAAGTAGTGAACATATTGAGGTTCTGAGAGAAGATGTAGAAGAAATTCAGGAAGATATCGACGAAATCCAAGAAGATATTGAAGAAATTAGTGAAGACATCGAGGAGATAAGCGAAGATATAGAAGACATCAGCGAAGACATTGAGGAGATTAATGAAGATATCGACGAAATCCAAGAAGACATCGAGGAAATTAATGAAGATGAAGAAGACGAAGATCACGGCGAACGTGCTAGAACTGTGATGTTAAAAAGTAAAGTCTCATCTAACCGTTACGAGATAAAACAATTACGAGATAAAATTTCGGAACTTGAAAATCTTATCGACAGAATAAAAGAAAGGGAAAAAGAAGAAGGCGAGTAAGCCTTCTTTTTTTTTGTATAGTAAAGAAGGTAGGTATTAAAACACTCGTACTTAAAATTAATACAATCGAGTATTTGATAAAAAAATTACCTAACAAACCAAATTACATATAAAATGCTTTGTTGGGTAATTTCTATAGATCATCAAATATCTTTATCGATTACTTATGGGATGTGTTAAGCTTTATTCAGTTTGCTATGCTTTCTGCCATACGTAAAATAAATTACTAAACCAATTGCAAACCAAAGTCCGAACCAAAACCAGTTGTTATGTGTCATCCCTGTTAGTAAATATAGACAAGAGCTTAAGCCTACAAGCGGAATTAAAGATAGATTTTTACTAATAGCTAAATAGCAAAGCACAAAATTTATAATAATATAAATGGTCATTGACAAACGGAATTCGCCTTCATTTGGATCGCCCCAGTTGAGTAAAGTGTGGAAAAAATTTGGCTGCCAAAAGTAGAAAAATACCAACCCACTAAGGAAAACAATTGGGAAAATATATTTGGAATTAATGTACGGCATATGGAATCTTCCTTTGATTTTTTCTTTTGGAGGAAGCATTAAAACACCCGCACAAACCAGTACAAATGCGAAGATCGTCCCAATACTTGTGAAGTCAAGAATGAAAGTTTTATCAGTAAAAAAAATCGGCATCCCAACCACAATACCAGTAACAATTGTTGCAAAAGAAGGTACTTTATTTTTGCTGTGTACTTCCTGGAATTTTTTCGGAATCAAACCATCGCGACTCATCGCCATCCAGATTCTTGGTTGTCCCATTTGGAATACCAATAGCACTGTTGTAATCGCAACAATCGCAATTAAAGCCACAACAAATTCCATCCAAGGGATGTTGAGATTATCTTTTTGAAACACAAAGGCCAGCGGATCGCCAACACCATCAAATTTTCTATAATCTACTAATCCGGTTAAGGTTAGGGTCAACACAATATAAATTGCTGTACAAAGTCCTAACGAAATCATCATACCTCGCGGTAAGTTACGTTGTGGATTTTTAGTTTCTTCTGATAAAACACTCAACGCATCGAATCCGATATAAGCGAAAAATACACCACTAACCGCACTCATAACACCAGAAAAACCATTAGGCATCATGCTTTTAACACCTTCGTTATTGGTTGGGAACCAATTGCCTGTGTTAACATACGCGACACCAACTGCGATTACTAAAAGAATTACGAATAGTTTTAATAACACAAAAAAATTATTGAAATTCTTACTTTCTTTTATCCCTTGATAACAAAGCCAAGTGATAATTCCGTTGATCATCAAAGCAGGTAAATCGAAAATGACTTTAAGATTTCCTATAACTGGTGCGGTACGCCATGCATTGATAAGTTCTTTATTGAGGGACCCTCCAGCAACAGCTTTTTTGGCTTCGCTGTAGCTACAGGTTAGATAATCAGGAATATGAATGCCAATTCGACTCATGAAGCTTGTGAAATAATCTGACCACGAGAACGCAACGTAGATATTTCCAAAACTGTACTCCATGATCAAAGCCCAACCAATAACCCAAGCGATTAATTCTCCAAAACTAGCGTAGGCATAGGTGTACGCGCTACCAGCTGTTGGTATTCTACTCGCAAATTCTGCGTAACAAATGGCTGTAAAAGCGCAAGCAAATCCACAGATTAGATATAATATAATAACACCAGGACCGCCACGGAAAATTGCTTCGCCCAAACTGCTAAAACTCCCTGCGCCAATAATGGCTGCAATCCCGAAAAATACGATGTCCCAAGTGCCCAAAACACGATTCAGTTGACCTTGGTTAGGGTCCGATGAATAGTGTTTTCTTCTAAAAAGTGAATTCATTAATAGTCGTTTATTTTTGAAAATAAAAACAAATGTAACAAAATTTTGATAGGCTGTTAGCTTTATGTTAATAAACTTAAACTTTGTTAAAGTCCGATATGTTCAAATATTGCAATAATTAACTACTAAGTTTTTCTTTTTTAAGTATAAAATCTTTTAAACATTGTTAAATAGAGAATTTGTCTTGTTTTTAAAAATAATTTGGATGAAGATTTTTTAGCTACTTTTTGAGGATTTTCTATTTTCGGGTTTTTGGAAATGTTTAACATAGAAAAGGGAATTTTTATTAAATTGTAATCCTATAAAAAGCTTTTGTAAGTTGCTTAGATAATAAGTTTTCCTTATTTTCGTTACCTAACTAATAACATCAGTTTCAGCAAAAAAGTTTAAGACTTAGATGAATTCAAAAAAAATAATTCTTGCGTCGTTGATTTCTTTCTACGGAATTTCCCAAGCGCAACAATCAAAATACTTTAATGACAAAGAGGCTTATCGCTACAATCTAGCCGAACACCTTTATCAATCAAAAATCTATGGCGCATCTCAGTACGAGTACGCGCGACAGTATTTTTATAACCAGACTTTGTCAGAGTCCAAAAAGGAAGCTGCTTTGTTTTTTAATCAAATTATTTCGATGATGCTTCAGCAGAATCATTCGGAAGAGGGTTTTGAAGCCTTTATGAAAGAATATCCCAAGTCTTCATTTTTTGCGCAAGCTAATGGACCTTTGGCAGATTATTATCTAGCGAAGAAAGATTTCCCAAGGGCTTTGGAGACTTTGCAAAAGATTAATCAATACCAATTGAGTCAGGAAGAAAACACGCAATATATCATGAAGTTGGGTTATGCCAAATTTATGACAGGTGATTCTGCGGGCGCAATCGAAGCTTTGGAAGAAGCGCAAAAAAATGCTTCTAATGAGAATGATAAAGCGGGGATGGCTTATATGTTGGGGCATCTGTATTATGCGAATCATGAGAGTGATAAGGCGTTCACGTATTTTGATCAAGTGAAGTTCAATGAGCAATATGCGGCAATGGTGCGTCCATATTATGTTCAGATGTATTTTAATGACAAAGATTATGATAAAGCTATCTCTGAAGCTAAAGATCTTTTAGCATCGGGAACCTCGTCGGCTTCCGAAATTGAAATCCAAAAGATAATAGGAGAGAGTTACTTTATGAAAGGCGACTATCAATCGGCTTATCCTTATCTTAAAAAATATATTGACCAATCGAATCACGCGAAGGAAAGTGATCTTTACGAAATGGGATTTGTTGCGGCAAAAGCAGGAAAGTCGGATGAAGCGGTTAGTTATTACAACCAATTGATTAATAGTCAATCGCCCTTGGCACAGAATGCTTACTATCAATTGGGGAACGCTTATTTGCAGACCAATAAAAAGCAGGAAGCGCTTTCTGCCTATAAGAATGCTGCAGAAATGAACTACGATGCTAAGCTTCAACAACTCGCTTTGGAGCAATATGCAAAATTGAGTTATGACATTGCAAATCCTTTTGAGACGGCACCTAAAGTTATTCAGCGTTATATCGACAAATATCCAAATTCTCCAAAATCTTCAGAAATGAAGAAGCTTTTGGTGAAATCTTATCTGTATTCTGGGAATTATCAAGAAACTTTGAATGCTCTAAAAAAGATGGATAACAAAACGCCAGAAACTAACAAAATAGAACAAGAAGTTGCTTATCTACTGGGGACAGAGGAGTTTAACAAAGGTAATTACGACGCGGCAGAGCAATATTTTAAACAAAGTCTTCAATATAATCTTAACAAAGATTTTGCGAAAAAAGCAAGATATTGGTTAGGTCAAACTTACTATCAGAAAGCAGATTATCGTTCTGCGATTATTGAATACTTAAAACTTGAAAACGAAACTGCCGAAAACTTCCCAGAGCGCGAACAACTAGATTACGATTTGGGTTATGCCTATTTTAAAAATAAAAACTTCGAGTCAGCTCAGGACCATTTTAAAGAATATTTGAGATTCCCGAGACCAGAGTTCAAGGCGGATGCAGAATTACGTTTGGCAGACACTTATTATGCCGACAACAAACTGAGCGAAGCGATTGACATTTATAACAAAGCCGAAGGTGCGGCAGATTATGTGTTGTTCCAAAAGTCGATGGCTTTAGGTTTTAAAGGTGATACTGTTGCTAAAATTACGGAGCTTAAAAAGTTGATTTCGTCTTATCCAAATAGCGATTACAAAGACGATGCGCAGTACGAAATCGGAACCGCTTATTCTGCAAATGACGATTTTGCAAATTCGAATTCTTACTTTGATCAAGTTATTAAATCGAGTTCGGACAAAGATTTAGTAGCAAATGCGCAAATCTATCGTGCTCAAAATTACATTGAACAAAACCAAATTGATAAAGCTTTAACAGAGTTAAAACAACTTGGTACGCAATATAAAAATTCAGCTTTTGCTGATAAAATTGTGGCGGCTTCGCGTCCAGCTTTTGTTAAAAATGGAGACGTTGCAGGCTACGAAAATTTTGCGAAAAGTCTTGGCGTTAATATTTCGAGCACCGAAAAAGATCAACTTAATTTGACCTTGGCGCAAGATAGTTATGCTAAAAAAGACTTTACAAAAGCCATTACTTATTACGAAAAATATCTTACAAACGATCCGACAGGTTCTCGCTTTTATCAGGCACAATACGAGTTGGGTGAAAGTTATTATCAAACCAAAAACTTGGGAAAAGCTTTGTTAATTCTGCAAAATGTTGCCGATTTCCAAAATGATTATCAACAAGATGCGCAGGTTAGATTGGCGCAGATCTACATCAACCAAGGTAAATCTGCGGATGCACAAAGATATCTCGTAGAAGTAGCCAATTCTAACGATGCGAATATCAAAAACTTTGCGTCTTTAGAATTGATGAAAATCTATGCCGATAAAAAAGACTTTTCGAAAGCTGAACAATATGCAGATATCGTTCTTAAAAATACTAAAAACTCAGCAGCAGTTTTGGAACAAGCTAAAATTGTAAAAGCGAGAGGCGCGATGCTAAACGGAAAAGATAAAGAAGCACAGACGGCATTTGCTGCTTTAGAGAAATCTTCGAATCCGGCAGTTGCTGCCGAAGCGCTTTATGCTAAAGCATTTTATCAAAACAAAGGAAAAGCTTTCAAAAGTAGTAACGAGACAATTTTCAAACTCGCTAATAATTACGCATCAGAAGAATATTGGGGTGCAAGGGCTTTGGTTATCATGGCAAAAAATTATTTAGCCTTGAAAGACAATTATCAAGCGTCCTACACTTGTGACCAAATTATTAATAACTATGGCGATTTCCCAGATGTTGTGGCAGAAGCAAAAGAGGTGAAAGCTCAAATCAAAAAATAAAGATTTTATTCATTTTAAAACTTTTCAATTCTAAATGAAACGATTAAAATATTTCGGAATTGCTATTGTACTTGCTGGCTTTGGGAGCAATTATACGTTTGCGCAACAAGATTTGAGAAGCTCGATTCAAGAGATTGTTAAAAACAAAAAAGCGAATATTGGCGTTGCTGTTTGGCATCTCGAAAAAAAAGATACATTGAGTGTTAATGGACATCGACATGTACCAATGCAAAGTGTTTTTAAACTTCCGATTGGTTTAGCGATTCTAGATTTGGTAGATAAAGGAAAATTTAAGATCGATCAAAAAATAAAATTCACGAAAGAAGAATTGCTGCCAAATACGCACAGTCCACTTCGTGATACATATCCTAATGGTGGCGAACTAGCACTTCTAGAAATGATAAAATACACCGTAGCCAATAGCGATAATAATGGGTGCGATATTCTATTGAACAAAATTGGAGGTGTAGATGTGGTTCAAAAGTATATGAACAGAATCGGCATCAAAGACTTCCAGATTGCTACTAATGAGCAAGAAATGCATGCCGTGACAGAACTTCAATATCAAAATTATTGGAACGCCAATTCTGCGAATGATCTTTTAGAAAAACTTTATACAAAATCGATTTTAAAAGAAGCTTCCAAAAAAGAAATGATTAAGATTCTTGAAGAAACCAACACTGGCGTTAAACGTCTAAAAGGTGAATTACCGCAAGGGACTTTGGTGGCGCACAAAACAGGAACATCTTATACCGATGGCACTGGAAAAACTGCGGCTACCAATGACATTGGTGTTATTACTTTGCCTAATAAAGAGCATGTTATTGTCAGCGTTTTTGTGAGCGATTCTTATGAGAAAGAAGCTACTAATGAGAAGATTATCGCTGATATTGCAAAGGCGAGTTTCGATTATTATTCGAAATAAAATATAGAAATAGAACTCATAATTAATTAGAAAACTGAATATCAACTATTAGCAAGTACTTCTACTAAAGACGATTATTCGATTTTTTAATCATTTAAAATAAAAAATGAACAGACTAAAATACATAGCAGTTATTGCATTTCTGAGCGGATTCGGAAGCCAAAATTCTTTTGCACAGCTTAAGGAAGAAAAGTTGGTTTTGGATAGAAAACGAGAACCTGAAGTTAAACGTATCGAGAAAAAGAAAACGTCGGTGCAACAAGAGAAGAATTATCCGCCAGAAGCCAAAGCTAATGAAGTTGTAAACTACGATATAACAGACGTTCCGCCAGTTTCCGATTTTAAAACGTCGGAAATTAAAGCGGAAGATATTTCTCCAAAATTCGATTTCGAAAAACAAAATAACTATTTCCAGATTGGTTATGGCAATTATGGCAAATTCCTGGCTGATGCTAATATATCTGGAAAAGTTAATGATAATGTGGAAGTTGGTGCCGATGTGCATTATTTGTCGACAAGTGGCTTGAAGAAAGAATACGATTGGTCTTCGAAGCAAAGTCAATTGGGCGCCGGATTGTTCCTTAATGCTTATACCGAAACGGGAAAATTTAATATTGATGCTAATTTCGGGATGGATAAGTACAACTATTATGGTATTTATGCTTTAACGCCGAAGTCCGATATTGACTTGGAACAGAAAGTTAATCGCTTTAAAATCAATGCGTTTTATGATCATTATTCGAATAAATATCTTAATAATGTTCGTGTGAAATCGTCGATTCTTAGCGATCATTTCGATTCTAAAGAAACACAAGCCGAAGTCTTAGCCAACCTTTCTATGCATGATGTTGACGTCTATACAGATACAAAAATGAATGCTGATTTGGGCATTGGTTTGGATCTAGTGAATTCTAAATTCGGGATTTTGGATAAGAATGAAAGCAATTTGTTCAATTTTAATTTAGGCCCGAAGTTGACGTTTTATAAAGGAAATTCTTATTTAACAATTGGTTCCGATTTCTCCTTTTTTAATCAAAAACATCAAAGTTTAGTTTTAGAACAAGAAAAAAATAGCAAGTTTTATTGGTTTCCAAAAGCTGAATTACAAATTTCAGCAACCGATCAATTCAAGTTTTTTGGCGGTGTCGAAGGTGGTTTAAAGCTAAACTCATACAACCAATTATTAGAGGAAAATCCTTACATGATTTCGGATTTATATCTAAAACCTACCGAAACAAAATACCGAATTTATGTAGGAATAAAGGGCGACGTAGACCAAACGTTGAAGTATAACATCAGTGCTGGTTTTAGCAAACAGCATGACATTCTGTTCTTCCATAACAATACTTTGATCGATCCAACTGCGACGGAAACGCGCAAAGCTTACGATTTTGCAAATAGCTTTGGTGCGATCTATGACAATGGAACAACCAGCGAAGTTAAAGCTAGCGTTCAGTTTTTTCCTTTAGAAAATTTAGTTTTAGATGGCGAATTTCATTTCTTGAAATATAAATTGGATAATCTTAAAGAAACCTATTACAAACCTTTGGTACAGACAACTTTCGGTGCAAAATATTCTATGCTTGGGAAGAAGCTAAATCTTGGATTTAAAGGTATTTTTGTAACGGATAGAACGACTAACAGCTACGAATTAACAGAAAATCTGGCGACGAATCCAATAACTTATGATATTAAAGAAAATGAAAATCAGAAAGTTGGCGGTTATGTTGATATTAACTTGTCTGCGGAATATAAAGTACACAAAAATTTCAGTATTTTCGTGCTCGGAAATAACCTTCTAAACACGAAGTATCAAACTTTCTACGGATACAAAGTTTTAGGCGCTCAAGTTTTGGGAGGTGTTAAAATTACCTTTTAAAGAAAAGACTTAAAATATTGGCTGCGTAGTTCAACTGGATAGAATATCGGATTTCGGCTCCGACGGTTGGGGGTTCGACTCCCTCCGCAGTCACAAAAAAACATCTTAGTAATAGGATGTTTTTTTGTTATTAACGAGTTTTTTTAAAAATATTAGTGAAGATTAACGTATCAGGATAACACCTGATATAGTTTTTATTATTTAGCTTTTGACTTACAGTGCGTTAATATGTTTTTAAATTTTGAGTTTAATAACAATTTAGATTAACAAAAAATACGTAACACAGAGGGGACTATCAACTATTTTTTATTTAAATAAATTATCTTACCTTGCATTTATTATGATGTCAAAACGTTGCAAATATGCTTTAAAAGCTATGGTCAGGTTAGCAAGAAATTACAATCAAGGCTTTCTGTCTACTTCTGTTATTGCACAAGATGAGAACATTCCCAAGAAATTTTTAGAGCAAATCCTTCTCGAACTTAAAAGAGTTAAATTTGTCAATAGTAAACAAGGTAAAGCTGGAGGTTATTACTTGCTAAAATCACCTGATGATATATCTTTAGCTGATATTTACCGTATTTTCGACGGTCCTATTGCGCTTACCTCATGCGCTTCGTTGAATTTTTATGAAGCCTGTGACGATTGTGTAGATGAAGAAGTTTGTTATTTGAGAAAAGAATTAATGATCGTACGCGAAAAGACCAGGAAAAGCATGATGGAGGCTACTCTAACTAAGTTTATTAAATAGAATAATATTTTTTTTATTTTAATTCTACTATTTTGATAGGAGTTATAGGCGTAATATATTTATATTTGCAGCAATTAATTAATAAATCAATGGAAGATAGTCTGAAAATTGAATTCGAAAAACTTAAAAAAGTGCTTGTAGGAGAGTCTTCGGCAATCGATTTTTTACAAAGGTTGACAGAAAGATTTCCAAATGAAGTTGTTTTCTCTACCAGCTTTAGTTACGAGGATCAGGTGATTACACATTTGATAAAAGATTTAAATATAGAAGTATTCACACTGGATACAGGAAGACTTTTTGGACAAACTTACGACACCTGGACATCCACAAATGCTTTCTTTCAAAAAAAAGTCAAAGCCTATTATCCTGACGCAAATGAATTAAAAGAATTTGTAACCGAAAATGGTCCAAATTCTTTTTATCAATCTGTAGAGAAAAGAAAGACTTGCTGCAACATAAGAAAGTTACATCCTTTAAGAAAAGCATTGCAAGGCTATAAAGTATGGATCACAGGTCTTAGATCTGAGCATTCTGCCAATCGGCAAAATATACCTCAATTCGAGTGGGATCCAGACAATAAGATTATAAAATATCACCCAATACTCCATTGGACTTCGGAGCAGGTGATAGCCTATGTTAAGGCAAATTATTTGCCATACAATCCTCTTCATAATCTGGGATTTGTAAGCATTGGGTGCGAACCTTGTACCAGAGCCGTCAAAGAAGGCGAAGATTTCAGAGCGGGACGTTGGTGGTGGGAAGATGCCAGCAAAAAAGAATGTGGTCTACATATTCATCAATAAAAAATAGAAACAAATGTCGATACATCAGTTAAACTATTTAGATCAGTTAGAAGCTGAATCTATCTATATATTAAGAGAAGTTGCAGGCCAATTTGAGCGTCCTGCCTTATTATTCAGTGGAGGAAAAGATAGTATTGTATTGGCTCATCTAGCCAATAAAGCATTTTTTCATGGGAAAATCCCGTTTATCTTTGTACATGTAGATACAGGACATAATTTTCCGGAAGTTTTGGATTTTCGCGACCAATTGGTAAAACAATTAGATGTAAATCTAGTGGTTAGAAAAGTGGAAGACACAATAAAAAGTAAAAAATTAACGGAGACTAAAGGTAAATTTCCTAGTAGAAATTGGCTGCAGACTTATACACTTCTTGATACAATTGAAGAGTTTGCGTTCGATGCCTGTATAGGAGGAGCTAGAAGAGATGAGGAGAAAGCCCGTGCAAAGGAAAGAATATTTTCAGTCCGTGATGAGTTTGGTCAATGGGATCCTAAACTTCAACGTCCTGAATTGTGGAATATCTTCAACGGAAAAATTCACAAAGGAGAAAATGTGAGAGTCTTTCCGATCAGTAACTGGACAGAGCTTGATATTTGGAATTATATCCGCAGAGAGAAAATTGGGCTTCCTTCAATTTATTTTTCGCATGAAAGAGAAGTGATAGACTTTGATGGACAGTGGCTTGCTAGCTCCGCACATATTTTTTTGGAGCCAGAGGATATCATCACCACAAAAAAAATACGTTATCGTACGGTAGGCGATATGACCTGCACTGCGGCTGTAGAATCTAATGCTGTGACCATAGATGAAGTAATTGATGAAATAATGGCCACCAGAATTTCTGAACGTGGAGAAACCAGAATTGACGATAGAGTGACCGAAGCGGCAATGGAAGACCGAAAAAAAGGAGGCTATTTTTAATTAATTATAAAAAATAATTGTTGCGCGAGTACACAGTGTATTTTCATCAATACTAATTTTTTACTTATTACTAAAAACAAATGGATATATTAAAATTTATTACCGCAGGAAGTGTCGATGATGGTAAAAGTACCCTTATCGGCAGACTGCTTTACGATAGCAAAAGTATTTTACAGGATCAATTGGAAGTTCTCGAAAAACACTCCAAAAACAAAAATGAAGACGGAGTAGACCTTGCTCTTTTAACAGACGGTCTGCGTGCTGAAAGAGAACAGGGCATTACCATCGATGTTGCTTATCGTTATTTTTCAACAGCAAAAAGAAAATTTATTATTGCTGATGCGCCCGGCCATATACAATATACACGTAATATGATTACAGGAGCATCCAAGTCTGATTTGATGGTCATTCTTATTGATGCTCGTAAAGGTGTTATTGAACAAACCAGAAGACATTCCATTATTGCTTCTCTTTTAAAACTGAAAAAAGTAGCTGTAGCCATTAATAAAATGGATATGGTAGATTATGCAGAAGAAGTTTTTGAAAATATCAAATCAAACTATGCAAAAATTGCAGAAAATCTGGGACTGAATGACGTAAGTTATTTCCCGATCTCTGCATTAAAAGGTGATAATATTGTTTCAAAATCTCCCCAAACAGATTGGTATGAAGGAGATTCACTTTTAAATTATCTTGAACAAGTAACATTGCATGAAGATAAAAATAAAGGAAGCCGTTTTCAAGTACAATATGTGATTCGACCTCAGACTGAAGAACTACATGATTACAGAGGTTATGCCGGACAAGTACTTAGTGGAAAATTCACGAAAGGAGATAAAATCCACATTCTTCCATCAAATTTAACTAGCGCAATCACGAAAATTGAAATTAATGGTTTTGAAAAGGATGAAGCATTTGAAGGTCAACCAGTGGTGATTCATCTTGCTGACGATTTAGATATCAGCAGAGGAGATATTTTTGCAACTCAAGACCTTCTTCCGACTGTGGAAAAAGACCTCGAAGTTCTGTTATGCTGGCTAGATCAGAAGCCTTTGCAACTTGGGAACAAATATTTTTTGCAACAAAATAATAGACTTGTAAAAGCTGTTGTCAAAGAGATCGATTACAAGATCAATGTTAATAACTTTAGTAGAGAAGGAGCTAATGATGATATTAAACTTAATGACATTGTAAAAGTTAGGCTTCGTACGGCACAACCATTGGTGTATGATAGCTTTACTAATAATAAAACAACTGGCGCTGCAATTTTGGTGGATGAGACGTCCAATTCAACTGTTGCAGCCTGCATAATGCAATAAAAAAATGGCAATTTCAGACCAATTGATTGAAAGAATTCATCACTCGAAACAAAACAGTATCCACGGATTCTTTGATAAAGTAAAGACCAAAAAATGGGTGAAAGATTTGTATGAAACACTTTTCTTACCTCAAAAAAGAAATACAGAAGATCAGCTGAAAAGAAATTTTGAAGAACTTCAGGAAACACTGTCCGACCTTATCAATACGGTAACAGGCGATAAAACCCTTACTGAAAAACAGGTTAATCAATTTTTTGAAGCTTTACCAGAGCTTTATAATCAGCTGGTACTGGATGCAACATCTATTTTGGAATTCGATCCTGCAGCGGATTCGCTAGAAGAAGTTTACTTGGCATATCCTGGCTTTTTTGCCACCTATGTTTATCGTATCTCACATCAGCTATGGCTTCAGGAAGTGAAAATTCTGCCACGTGTTATTTCGGAATATGCACACAGCAAAACCGGAATTGATATTCATCCCGGTGCAAGTATTGGAAAGTCTTTTTTTATTGATCACGGAACAGGTATTGTTATAGGAGAAACCTCCATTATCGGGAATAATGTTAAAATCTATCAAGGTGTCACCTTGGGAGCGTTAAATGTTTCTAAAGAAAAAGCCCATCAGAAAAGGCATCCCAATATCGAAGATGATGTCATTATCTATTCGGGAGCAACTATTTTGGGAGGCGAAACCACAATTGGAAGAGATAGTATTATTGGTGGAAATGTATGGATTACGCAAAATGTACCTGCCAATTCTCTCGTCTATCATAAAAGTGAAATAAAAATAAAGGACAATACTCCATTACCAGAATCCTTAAGCTTTGTAATATAATAGAACAGAATAAATAAAAAATATAAAATATGAAATTTCAAAATGTATTGGAAACAATTGGGAATACGCCCGTTGTAAGAATTAATAAACTCTTCAATTCAGATCATGAAATCTGGATTAAACTTGAAAAAAGCAACCCTGGCGGAAGCATCAAAGACAGAATTGCATTGGCAATGGTTGAAGATGCAGAAACAACAGGATTATTAAATAAAGACAGCACGATCATTGAGCCTACCAGCGGAAACACAGGTATCGGACTTGCATTGGTTGCAGCGGTAAAAGGTTATAAACTTATCCTTGTAATGCCGGAAAGCATGAGTATAGAACGACGCAAAATTATGGAGGCTTACGGTGCAGAATTCGTGCTGACACCAAGAGAAAAAGGCATGAAAGGAGCTATTGAAAAAGCCAGTGAATTGGCTGAAGAAATACCCAATTCATGGATTCCAAAGCAATTTGATAATCCTGCCAATGTAAAAGCACATGTGGAAAGCACCTCTCAAGAAATTTTGCAGGATTTCCCCGATGGTTTGGATTACATCATTACAGGCGTAGGAACGGGAGGACACATTACAGGAATCGCAAAGACGGTGAAAGAAAAATTTCCTAATGTGAAAGTAATTGCTGTGGAACCCGCATTATCTCCTGTATTAAGCGGAGGAAGTCCAGCGCCACATCCATTACAAGGACTAGGAGCAGGTTTTGTTCCTGGTATTTTGGATGTCTCTCTTTTGGACGGAGTGGTTACGGTAGGTAAGGAAGAAGCTTATAGATATGCCATCGATGCCGCAAAAAAAGAAGGACTTTTTGTAGGAGTTTCGACAGGAGCTGCATTAGCCGCTATCGAAAAATACTTACCCGAAATACAACCTAACGCTAAAATTCTTAGCATTAATTATGATACCGGAGAAAGATACTTGTCTGTAGAAGGGCTCTTCTAAATTATTTAAAAATAATAACGAACATGAGCAATACGTTATACCCAGCATTTTTAAAACTTGAAAAATTATCATTATTAATAATTGGAGGTGGATCTATTGCCTTAGAAAAATTAGAATCCGTTGTTGCTAACTCTCCTAGAGTCTCTATAAAGCTTGTCGCTAAAGTAATTCTTCCAGAAGTTAAAGCTTTAAGAAGAACATTTCCTGACTTGACATTGTACGAAAGAGCTTATGAAACAAATGACTTTCGTGATGTACAACTTGTTATAGCAGCGGTGGATAATGTAGCTTTAGCAGAACAAATTCAAAAAGATGCTCATGATTGTAACTTGCTTGTCAATATCGCAGATCAACCCGAATTATCTGACTTTTATCTAGGATCAATTGTTAAAAAAAGAAATCTTAAAATAGCGATTTCCACCAATGGAAAATCCCCAACTATTAACAATAGAATTCGAGAGATTCTAGTGGATACTATTCCTGACAAAATGGATGAGGTATTGGACAATATGCACAATATCCGAAATCAGTTAAAAGGAGATTTTAATTTAAAAACAAAAGAACTTAACAAATTAAAAACGCAATATCTCAACGATAATAAAGAAAAAGCGAAACCATCCGACCTTGAAATAGAGGAATTGATTAAGGTTACAAAAAATGTTCAGAAAAAAGCTAACATTTACTTAGCGATAATCGGCGTTATGATTCTTTTTGGCGTGTTAGGAATTATTATTTATAATTTCAATCTGTCTCAGGATATTCAGGTTTTTCTTAATAAGGACGGTCATGTTTTTTACTGGATGCTGTTGGTAGGTTTTCTGGCAGAAATCGTGGCCGGATCAATGGGCATGGGATACGGTGTCATTTGTACTAGCATTCTGTTATTATTAAATGTACCTCCGCCAGTCATTAGTGCGAGTATTCATTCTGCAGAATCTTTTACCACAGCGGCGGGGAGTTTTAGTCATTACAAATTAGGAAATGTCAACAGAAAAATGGTCTGGATACTATTTCCTGTGGCAATCATAGGTTCCATAGTTGGTGCCTTAACTTTGTCTCATTACGGCGAATATTATGCACATATTGTGAGACCTATTATCGCGTGCTATACTTTATATTTGGGTGTTAATATTTTGAAAAATGCTTTTAAAGGAGAAAAAGAAATTTCTTTGAAAACTAAAAAGAAAACCAATCTTCGAGTATTAGGATTTGTTGGAGGTTTTATTGATTCTTTTGCTGGAGGCGGATGGGGACCATTGGTTACTGGGACATTGATTAAAGAAGGAAGAACACCAAGATATGTGGTCGGAAGTTCAACTCTAGCCAAGTTTTTGTTGACGATAACAAGTGCTACTACATTTATTTTTACCATTGGTATTCATCATTGGAATATTGTATTAGGACTTCTGCTTGGAGGTGTTTTCACGGCTCCTTTTTCAGCAATGCTCACTTCCAAACTACCGACAAAAAAAATGTTTGTCGTTGTAGGTACTTTGGTCATTGTCATGAGTTTGATATCTATTCTAAAAACCTTACTATAAGCAGATGTTATTGCTAAACAATTCCTTTCATGTGAAGTAATGAATATGAAGTGAGAATTGGAAAAATATAATATCTATAAAGAGCCTTATTATTTTTATCCATATTAAATTTGTTTTAAAACTGTTTGTAAAGACTTTTAATTTTAAGTAAATTCATATTTTTAATGAGTTATAAATCTTTAATTAATGACAGAAAACGAAGCATTTATCTTTGAGTCAATAGAAAACCAAGTACGAATGGGTTTTTTGTCACTTGACGAAATTAAAGAGAATATTTTAGAGGAGATTGAAGACAACGAATTAGAAAATGAAATTTCGGAAGAGTGGGCAAATAAACACATAGAAACCGAATCGCAAAACCGATTAGAAGAAAGTAAAATTTGGAAAAATACACCTGATACTGATCGTCTGGTCGATGTTTTTAACAATCTTTCCGATGATAATATCATTGCGCTTCACAATGCAGGTTACACAACAAGCGATGGCGAATATAAAGTGCTGGAGGTTGAGAGAAGTTTACGCGACAACCAAATCGTTTCCGATGGTTATTGTTTTTATCACGAGCAAGATTTGTCAATGGCAATTTCTAAAGCCGATCTAAGTCTCTATATAGCTTTCCAAAAAGATGATAATCAAGATGATGAGGTTACAATTTCTGTTGGACGAAAGCTTGTTGAGGTTCTTAATAAGCATGGATTCGAAACAATCTGGAATGAATCTCCTACCACAAAAATTTTGATTTCTAATTTCAAATGGGAACTTTTTTATGATGAAAAAAATCTGGATTTGTTAGATTATGATTTAGTCGTAAAAAGAATGATTAAAAGTAGAAAAGCATAAAAAAACGCTTCGAATTTTCGAAGCGTTTTTTGTTTTAATGATTCTCAACATATTTATGAAAATTATTGAGAATGTCATAATACTCTTGACGTTGACTCTCAAAAGAATTAAGTTTTTCAGGTTCAATCTCTTGAGAAATTCTTGTCGTCGTCGGATCAATTGTTTCGAAGTCGACAACCACCGTTCGACCATCTTTTGTACGATAGATAATTTTTTGGCCAGGGACGATACTTTCAAAGGTGCCTGCGTAATCAAAAGAATAACTGCCATCTCTTAAGCTCATTGTATTCTTAAATTCGCCACCTTCACGGAAATCGACATTCGACGCACTACATTTCCATCGCTTATCGACGACATTCCATTTTTCAATGTGCGCAGATTGCGTATATAATTCCCAAACCTTGGAAGCAGGAGCCAAAATAGTGATGTCAATTTTAATCGTTTCCATATTTTTTTCTTTAAAGTTAGTAAATTTTATTGAAAGAGCACAAAAATCATTTTATTCTTGAAAACATTTAACTTTCATTACGTTCGAAATAAAATTCTCAATTCTCAAAAATCGTGTCTTAGATTGTTTAGGGGCCGAAAAGTGGAGAAGATAAGCGCGTTGGCGCCCAGGTTTCGATTTTTTAAAGCAATTTTCAAATCAGGGGGTATCGTTAAACAAGAGCTTTAACTCTTCAGGAACTTCATATTCCGAAGCCGCTTTCATCGCCACTTTCTTGCCTTCTTTTTTGTTGTTAATCGCTTGTTTTATAAGATCTCGATAACCGTTTTATACTTCGGAATTTGCTCAAGACCTGTAATTTTAACAACACGACTAGATTGCGAATTTTCATCCATTTGTTTCAGTAGGTTTTTAGGATCTTCCAGCAAAACGCCTTTGAAAAAACTCAAAACACAAAAATCTTTGAAAGGCCCAAGGATAATAATATTCTTGCCATCAATTTTGTAGCATGCCTGATACCATTTAAAATCTTCCTGAACATCAAATTCTAAAACCAGGTCGCGCAAAGCCGAGACTTCTTCAATCCATTTGGATTTTTTACCAAGTTAAGCGTCAACTTTTGGGTGTCTTTCTGGTTTTGACATTTTTTAATTTTTGCAAGATAAATGCAGATAGTTTTAAAGCATATTTACATATTAATGCTAAAATTTTTAATCAGGTTTTAGTTTAAAATTAGTATCAAACTTCCAATACTAATGACAATCCACAAGATAATTGCAAGAAGTAGTGGTCTGAAACTGATGGATTTAAGAGCTTCTAGTGACAAGGTTGAACCTATTAAAAACAAGGTTAAATTTAAGCCAAGTTTCGAAATTTTAGTAATCGTAGGACTTATCGAATCAAGAATCGGAAAATAGGTGCTCAATAAAATTGCAAGAATAAAATAAGCTATAAACCACGGAATTTTAATTTTTGTTCCTTTTGTTTTAAACAAAAACATGGTTAAAATCGAAACAGGAATAATCCATAGTGCTCTTGCCAGCTTAACTGTTGTCGCCGTCTTCAAGGCGTCATCACCATATTTGCTCGCCGCGCCCACCACCGAACTTGTGTCATGAATGCCGATCGCACACCATAATCCAAAATCATGTTGCGACATCATTAACCAATGTCCAACACTCGGATAGATAAACAATGCAATCGAATTAAGCGAAAAAACTATGGCTAAAGCTAGTGAAATCTGCTTGGTGTTGGCTTTAATAATCGGAGAAACTGCTGCAATGGCGCTACCACCACAAATTGCTGTTCCCACAGAAATGAGGTAGGTGAGAGGTCGTTCTATTTTTAAAAGTTTTCCTAAAAAATATCCAACAATAAAAATAATTGAAATGCTACCGATAGTTAATAAAAATCCTGATTGACCAACTTTGAGCGCTTCGTCGAGATGCAAACCAAATCCTAAACCAACAATCGAAATTTGTAAAAGCTTATGAATATAACTAGAAACTGTGTTTTCAAAAGGATTACCGAGAAAAATTGCCATTATTAAACCTAATAACAACGCAATTGGCGAACTTATTAATCCACTGACACTTAGCGTCGCAAGTATCACGAAAATGATAATTTGGTACGAAGGTTTTATTTTAAAAACTTGCATGTTCTTTTTTTTGACAAATTTCTAAAATATGATATTACAAAACCAATTGTAAAAATTTATAGTCTATAACTTTTTGTTATGTGTTTATTTGTCTATGCAAACCATCTTTCAAATGCTGAACCTTGTTCCAATCGTCGATAGATGAGATAACTGTTATGTGCTTCCATAAAATCTTTAGCAAGAGTTAAGCCAATTCCAGAACCGTTTTGTCGCTTGGTGAGAAAGGGAAGAAAAATCTTCGATTCAATTTGTGGATCGATTCCTAGACCGTTGTCTTCCACAGAAAGTAAAATCCAGTCGTAGACTTCTGAAAATTGAATGTTACTATTTTTAGAATCTCGCTTTTGTAACGCCTATTGGGCGTTGGTTAGAAGATTTACTAAAACACGTTCAATCATGCTTTCATCAGCTTGTATAAAATAATCTTGTGCTGACATCTGCAACTGCATCTTATTTGTTTTCTAGACGTACGAATCGAGTAGGACTGCGCCGTACTTTCTTGCATTGAAATATCCACAAATTCTGGAGAATCTTTAAAATTTGTGCTTTCAATTTATTGAAAAAACTCCCCCGATTTGTCTTTATAAAAATTCCATTCCTTATATTTTGGGACTTTCAAAATATTCTAAAAATTAGGATGGGAATAGAAAACTTTCCAATTTTCTTCTTGCTGATTTTTATTTAAAATCAAAAGTCAGATTTCCATTTTATTTAAAATCGATTCGTAGAGATTTTTGTAAGAATAAAGGTCTTTGTGTTCTTCTTTGGACTGATAATACAACTTTACTACGTTGGCTTTTAAGTCATTTTTAGAATCCATTTCCGGAAAAAGTGAAAAATCTTTATTTTTTATAGGACTAATGATTTTTTCGACGTCATTCATTTGAGTCGGAAACTTCGTCCAGCAAGCGATTTGTAAAGCAATAGAAACGGCAATAAAGTGGGAACATCTTCTTTTCGATCGCGAAGTGGTGGCGCATTGACTTCCACGGTATAATTCTTAAATATAAATCTTCTCTAAACTTCCCTTCAGCAACCATTTTTCTTAATTCAGCGTTGGTAGCAAATAAAAATCGATCATTTGGGAAACGTTCTTTTGTTTCTCCAATTCTCGAAAGCTTTTAGTTTAAATTAGAGTCAACAATTTTTGTTGCAAAGGCAAGGACAAATTTTCGATTTCGTCCAAAAAAACCATTCCACCATCGGCATTTTCTATCTTTCCTGCCTTGTCAGGTATACCAATTTTAATTGTAAGCTATTATAGTATGGTCTGCGAAAAATTTTAAGTATAATTATTAAAAAGCAACCTTTGTGTTTTTACCAAGATTCCGCGAAGCATTAGTTTCGGGGGCCTTTTTTAATTACAAAAAGACAGATATTTGCTTTTGCGGTAATATAGTCATATCTTCGTAAAGTTCTCACGAATAAGATATGACGAATTATAGATTTCAATATGAAGTTATCCATTGCCAAAGACTTATTGCTTCTTTGTCCTATCTTCGTGATGACGTTTTTCTACAAAGTTCTAAAGAGTTTATCGATTAAGCCCTGTCGTTAGTCGGGACAGGGGTATTTGATGACCGTTTTTAATCAACTATTCATTTCAATGTATTGTACGTATGTAGGTTTTCATAAGAATTTTGCATACCCGATTATGTTATGTATACATTGAGAATTTCAATTTAAAATTAAAAAAAAATGTTAGAACCTATCGTAGTTACAACCGGAATATATGACGCAATCAAAGATCATTTAAGAAGAAAAAGAACAACAATAGAAGAAGAAGTTTTGTTGTTAGATCAACTTAAAAATGCAAAGCAAGTTCTTAGAAGAGAGCTTCCAGAAGATATTGTAACGGTTAACAGAATCGTGAAAATTAAGGAACATAACGACAATACAGAAGCAGAATATATTTTTGTACCATCAACTAAGGCTAACCCAAAAAAGAATAAATATTCAATATTATCCGAAATGGCACTAGCAACGGTTGGTTACAAAGTGGGTGACGTTATCGAATATCCTTTCCCAACTGGTGACAGAAAAATCGAAATTCTTAGTGTAGAAAATTTCGAAGCTTAATTTATAATTAAAAGCGAAATATAAAATCCTAGGTCTTGACTTAGGATTTTTTATTTTATTAAAACTTATTAAGTTTCACTTATACTTTGATTAATTTGAGAATTTAATAATTTTATTTATAATTTGTTGTTGAATATTGTTATTTTTAAATTAAAACATTCTGATTCAAGAAAAATTAAGTTAATAAAAATATTGTTTTCGCATTTAATTTAAAATGTTATATTTGTAGAAAATGTATAAAAATGCAAGAGACTTTCATAGATACAGAGGAACTTTCTTTCCAAGATTTTAAGAGTGAAATTTTAGCAAATTACAAGCTAGCGAGGGTTTCTCGTGAGATGAGTTATTTGGGTAGAAGAGAAGTGTTAACCGGAAAAGCCAAATTTGGTATTTTCGGAGACGGGAAGGAGTTGCCACAATTAGCAATGGCTCAAGTTTTCCGTGATGGCGATTTCCGTTCAGGATATTACAGAGATCAGACTTTTGCTTTGGCGATTAATGCGTTAACTGTAGAAAGCTTTTTTGCACAACTTTATGCAGATACCAATGTTGATAGAGAGCCTGCGTCGGGCGGTCGTCAGATGAATGGCCACTATGCAACCAGAACTATTAATGAAGATGGAAGTTGGAAGGATTTAACAAAGATTAAAAACATTTCTTCGGACATTTCGCCTACAGCAGGACAAATGCCGAGATTGTTGGGGCTTGCTCAAGCTTCTAATTTTTATAAAGAGATAAAATTCGATGGCGCTGAAAAATTCTCAAATTCTGGGAAGGAAGTTGCTTTCGGGACCATTGGTGATGCTTCAACAGCAGAAGGTCATTTCTGGGAAACACTTAATGCGGCTTGTGCATTGCAAGTGCCGATGATTGTTTCAATTTGGGATGATGGATATGGGATTTCAGTTCCTACGAAAAACCAAAGAGCCAAAGCTAATATCGCCGAAATGCTTTCTGGTTTCCAAAGACAAGAAGGTGAAAAGCAAGGTTGCGAAATTATCCAAGTTAAAGCTTGGGATTATCCAGCTTTGATGGATGCTTATGCTAAAGCTGAGCATTTTGCAAGAGAAGAAAGCGTACCAGTTGTAGTGCACGTTATCGAAGTAACGCAGCCACAAGGTCACTCAACTTCCGGTTCGCACGAGCGTTACAAAAACGAAGAGCGCCTTACTTTTGAGACAGAATTTGATTGTTTAAATAAATTCCGTGAGTGGATCGAGACTTATTCTTTCCAATTCGAAGAAGGTGGCGATGTACAAATTATTGCGACTAAAGAAGAACTTGACCAAATTGAGTCTGAAGCTAAAAAAATTGTAAAAGATGGTCAAAAACAAGCTTGGGAAAACTATCAAACAACAATAACAGATTTAAAAAATAAAGCCTTGCCTCTGGTTGAAGCAATGGCTTCGCAACATGCAAACATTGCTGATTTTGTAAGTAAATTTAAAGCTTTAATTTCTGTTGGTAAAAAAGATATATTCCATTTAATTCGTCAAACTTTACTTGCGACAAGAGGAACAAATTCTGCTGAAAGACAAGCGCTGACACAAGCTTACGAAAAGCTTTTCGCGGTTGAAAAAGACAATTATTCTTCTCACTTATATTCTCAAAGCGAATGGAAAGCGACCAATATTGCAGAAGTAAAGCCAGTTTATTCCGAAACTTCAGAAGTAGTTGATGGTAGAATGGTGGTGAGAAATAACTTTGATAAAATCTTTGAGAAATATCCTCAAGCCATGATTTTTGGTGAAGATACTGGTAACATTGGTGACGTTAACCAAGGTCTAGAAGGTCTTCAGGAAAAATATGGTGCTTTGAGAATTGCTGATACTGGTATTCGTGAGGCGACAATTCTAGGTCAAGGTATTGGCCTTGCGATGCGCGGTCTTCGTCCAATTGCGGAAATCCAATATTTAGATTATATTTTGTATTGTTTACAAGGTATGAGCGACGATTTGGCGACCGTACAATATCGTACAAAAGGTGGTCAAAAAGCGCCAGTTATTATCAGAACGCGTGGTCACAGATTAGAAGGTATTTGGCATTCTGGCTCGCCAATGGCAGGTATCATCAATTTGGTGAAGGGGATTAATGTTTTGGTGCCGAGAGATTTGACAAAGGCAGCTGGCTTCTATAATACGATGTTACAAGCGGATGAACCGGCTCTTATTGTAGAATGTCTTAATGGTTATCGTTTAAAGGAAAAGCAACCTGATAACTTAGGAGAATTTACGGTTCCTGTTGGTAAAATTGAAGTAACAAAAGAAGGTAGCGATGTGACTTTGGTAACTTATGGTTCCACTTGGAGAATTGTAATGGAAGCGGCTAAAGAACTGGAAAAGTTAGGTATCAAAGCTGAAGTTATCGATATTCAATCGTTAATTCCGTTTGACTTGTCAAGTGAGATTGCAGAAAGTGTTAAGAAAACCAATCGTCTTGTTGTTATCGACGAAGATGTAGAAGGCGGAACTTCGGCATTTATTCTTCAACAAATTATTGAAAAACAAAATGCGTTTAGATACTTAGATTCTGCGCCAATTTGTATTTCGGCGGAGGATCATCGCCCAGCTTATGCAACGGATGGCGATTATTTCTCTAAGCCATCTGTGGATGATATGGTAGAAAAAATCTACGCAATGTTCCATGAAGTTAATCCTGCAAAGTATCCAGCGATTTATTAATATTTGGAATTAAAAAATATATTGAAAGACCTAAGCAATTAGGTCTTTTTTATTTAAATTTAAACAAAAAAATAGTGGACGAAATTTTTAAAAATCAGGTTTACGACATCACAAGACTCATTCCGAAAGGTCGTGTGACGACTTATGGTTCGATTGCAAAAGCAGTTGGTTATCCCAATCATTCGCGTCATGTTGGTCGCGCAATGGGCGGTTGTCCTGCGGATGTTCCTGCGCATCGTGTTGTAGGAAGTTGTGGTATTTTGTCAGTCCCCGAATTTAAAATTAAACTTGAAAGGGAAGGTTTAGAATTTAATAATCAAAGGGTTAAAGATTTTAAAAACCTATTTTGGGATCCGTTGGTTGAATTGTAATATTTTCTTTTTTAAAAATTAATTCGAAATTAAATACTAAACATAAAAATGAAATTATTATTAAACCTACTTCTATTGACCGTCATTATATCTTGCAATGGACAGACAGAAAAACCAAAAGAAGAACCTAGATCCGAGGCGGTGACATCCAAAAAAGTGGTGGCTTACAAAGGTTTTGATGTTGCCAATATTAATTTTGATGAAACTTTGAAACAGTTTTTTGACGCGACTGGTTTAAGTCTTTATCAGGATCAAAACCAAACCACAAACCTCAATATGGATTATGAAGAATTTGTTGTTCCTGACGCGCAAGAAGTCGCTTATTTTGGTGTTGATTTAAGCAAAAAGTTTAAGGACTTTTCGATATTCTATCCAAAAAAAGGTCAGAAAATATTTTGTTACGAATTGTCAATTACTAGCCAAGAAGAATCAAAATCTGTCATCAAAAAGTTTGAACAACAATATGGGAAAGCCGTTTTCTCAAAACAAGAATCTAGTAAAACGGGAACCATTTTCTTAGACGAAAACGGAGAAGCGAAGAAAGATGCTTTTCAAAATCTTTATCAATGGAATGATGCAAAATTACATGCAGTATATTTTTTAATCCATTCAAAGGACGGTCTTAACATTATTGCGTTGGATAAGAATTCTTCAATGTTTAAACAATGGATTGATTTGCGAAGTCTTGATATGGTTTTTGATATTAAATAGTTCTATTACTACGTCGTCATTTAAAAATAAAAAAACCGCTACAACATTATGTAGCGGTTTATATTTAAGAATTTAAATAAAATTATTCTCCTTTTATTTTTTCTTTAATTTTTATTTCAAGCTCTTCTGCTAATTCAGGATTGTCTTTGATGACATCTTTAACAGCATCACGACCTTGACCAAGTTTTGTACCTTCGTAACTGAACCAAGATCCACTTTTTTGGATAACACCAAGCTCCACACCTTGATCTAGGATTTCACCAACTTTGGAAACGCCTTCGCCATACATGATGTCAAATTCGGCCATCTTGAAAGGTGGCGCTACTTTGTTTTTAACAATTTTCACTTTAACACGGCTACCAACAGCTTCGTCACCATTTTTGATTGGCGCACTCGCTTTTCTGATGTCAACTCTAACAGTAGCATAGAATTTAAGAGCGTTACCACCAGTTGTTGTTTCTGGATTTCCAAACATTACCCCGATTTTTTCTCTCAACTGGTTGATGAAAATTACGGTACATTTAGTTTTATTAATAGTCGCCGTTAGCTTTCTCAATGCTTGAGACATCAATCTAGCGTGTAGCCCCATTTTAGAATCACCCATTTCACCTTCGATTTCGGCTTTTGGTGTTAAGGCAGCAACCGAGTCGATAACCACAATATCAATAGCGCCCGAACGGATGAGGTTATCAGCAATTTCTAAAGCCTGTTCTCCGTTGTCTGGTTGAGAAATGATTAAGTTGTCAAGATCAATACCCAGTTTGCCAGCATAAATTCTGTCAAAGGCATGCTCTGCATCTATAAATGCAGCAATACCGCCTTGTTTTTGTGCTTCAGCAATGGCATGAAGTGTCAAGGTTGTTTTACCCGAAGATTCTGGTCCGTAGATTTCAATAATTCTACCACGAGGATAACCACCAACCCCCAAAGCAAGGTCAAGACCTAAAGATCCTGATGGGATAACCTCGATTGTGTGGTCAACAGAATCCTCTCCAAGAGTCATTACAGTACCTTTTCCGTAAGTTTTATCTAGTTTATCAAGCACTAATTGGAGTGCTTTCTTTTTATCGTCAATATTGCTCATCCTAAATTTTAATAATTTCAAATTTACGGAAAATCTTTAGTATATGAATCTATATTTTGATACAAATTGTATCAAAAAAATGAAATTCTTGTAAAATACCTAGAATTAGGTATATTTTTAATTAATCATGATAATATATTTGAAAAATAAAACTAATAATCATGAAAACACTTTTACTAACTATTGCATTGGTATGTACGATTAATGCTAAGGCACAATCTGAAGCTCCTGGTATTATTTGGAATAAGGATATTGCTGCAAGTGTAAGCTCATCTTTTAATCCCGAAAGCATTGTCAAGTTAAGCGATGGGAGTATACTAATTATGAGTAACATATTTGTCGATGGTATTATTATTCCAGAAATAACGAAAGTATCTTCTACGGGAGAAAAAATTTGGCAAAAGACCTATCCTAACTTGTCTAGCTATTACATATTTTCTGGAATTGTAGATAATAGCGGAAATATTTTTGCGGTTATAGAAGCTACAAGTTCATCTGATGCTTCGTATGTTAAACTAGATTCGTTAGGTAGTTTTATTTGGAAAAAAAATGTTAAAATCGAAAATTATGAAACCTATATTTCTAGATTGGAAGCGCTTGCTGATAATAGTATTTTGATGAGCTTAGATTTTGAATCCGAAGATGGTAGTGGTGCCGAGTCAGGATTTTCATTTGCAAAATATGATACCAATGGTAATCAGCAGTGGATAAAAACTAAAAAGTATCAGGATCTTCCAAATAGTTATGGTGCCGCTATTTCTGCTAAGGATGGTGGTTTCTTCATCGTTGGATCAACGGGGCAGGTGGATGGTGATGAAGTGGGCTACATTGCAAAATTTGATGCACAACGTAATCTACTTTGGGAAAAAGAAATTGACATTAATACCGTGAATGACACTTACTTTTATGATGCAATCGTGAATACTAATAGTGATTTGATAATAGCGGGAGTTTATGAACTAAATAATGGTAATGAAAACTATTTTGTTTCAAAAATAAGTAATAATGGGACCGAAGTCTGGCGAAAAATTTATAGTCTAGGCTCATTGTATATTACCTCTCTAAAGTTGTTAGAATTCTCTCCAAATGAATATACGTTAGCCTTTGAGTCGAATGGAGATGACAGCAATACACGAGTTGGTTACTTGAAAAAAATTGATAACTCCGGAAACACTGTTTGGGAGCATTCTTATAAAAATGAGATTTTTAATGGTCTTGTTGATTTTGTTGATATCATCAAAACAACTGACAATAACTTATTGATGTTAACTCAAAAGTATAATAATTCTGATAACGTAGATGCGAAATATGGACTTTACAAAATGGGAGGTTCTCTAGCTGTCGCAGATATTAAATCAAAAGCCGTTAGCATTTACCCAAATCCATCCAGTCATTTTATTAATATTAAACATGAACCAACTGAAACTATTAATAAGTATGAACTTTATAATTTGGCAGGTCAGTTAATTGAAGAACAAAAAGATCCGTCTAGTACTATTTCTATTAAAAAATTAAACTCAGGAACTTACATTATTAGACTATATATTGGTAAAAATATCTATACCGAAAAAATCATTAAAAACTAACTTTGAATAACCATGAAAACTCATTTAATGCTTATCGGATTACTCGCTACAAATTTTTTATCGGCACAAAGTTTTGGTGGTAGCTCCGAAAAAAAAAATACTATTAAAACTAATGTCACAGCTTACGCCTTCCGAAACATTAATCTCTCGTACGAAAGATCATTTTCTAAAACAATTGCTTTGAATATTAGCTTTGCGACAATGCCAACTGGTGGTGTTCCGTTTATGGATAGCTTCGTAAAGGGGGACGATCGCAAAGAGATTGGCGATGTAAAGTTAGGTACAACTGCGATTACAATAGAACCACGTTTTTATTTTGGCGAAAAGTACAACAGTGGGTTTTATCTTGCGCCATATTATCGTTACACTAATGTTAAAGTTGATCAATTGCGTTACAACTACGTTATGTATGATGACATTACCGACAAAGAGGTAGATAATCCTATTGACCTCAACGGAAAATTTTCTGCTAATAGTTTTGGGCTAATGCTTGGCATACATTGGTTGCTGGGGAGCCAAGATAATTGGGTGTTAGACTTTTGGATTGTTGGCGGACATTATGGCTCAGCTACGGGCGATTTAGTTGGCAAAACCCAATATACCTTAACGCCTAACCAGCAAAAAGAATTGCAAGATGAACTTGATGATCTAGAAATTCCACTCATAAAGCATAAGACAGAAATTAATGCCAACGGTGGAAGCCTTAACTTGGATGGACCTTGGGCTGGTCTACGATCTGGTCTTTCTTTTGGTTATCGATTTTAAATTATAATACCTTTACAGTTTAGTTTTTCATATTTTATCACTAGAATGTTTCAGTATTTTTTTTATTCTTTCAAGAACTCCTTTGGCCAAGGCGAACGAGTTTTAATTTAAATTAAAGTTTAAAAAAGAATACGTATTAATATTGCTGACCGTTATTTACAATTTATAACAAAAAAACTCTCCAAGTAGGAGAGTTTCTATTTCTGATATTAATTCTTGGCTTACAAAGAAGCTGAATGAACTAATAGATCTGTTAACTTGTTAGAGTAACCCATTTCGTTATCATACCACGATACTAGCTTAACAAAGTTAGGCGATAGCATAATACCAGCATCTTTATCAAAGATCGAAGTTCTCTTATCTCCAACGAAATCTTGAGAAACTACTAGATCTTCAGTATATCCTAAGATACCTTTTAGTTCTCCTTCAGAAGCAGCTTTGATAGCAGCAGCAATTTCGTCATAAGAAGTTGCTTTTTCTAATCTTACTGTTAAATCTACTACAGAAACGTCAGCCGTTGGTACACGGAAAGACATACCCGTCAATTTACCATTAAGAGAAGGAATAACTTTCCCTACAGCTTTTGCAGCACCAGTAGAAGAAGGGATTATGTTGTTAAGCGCAGATCTACCACCTCGCCAGTCTTTAGCAGATGGTCCATCAACCGTTTTTTGCGTTGCAGTTGTAGCGTGTACAGTTGTCATAAGACCTTCAACGATTCCGAAGTTATCGTGGATTACTTTTGCTAATGGCGCAAGACAGTTAGTTGTACAAGAAGCGTTAGAGAAGATTTTGATATCATCAGTAAGTTCTTTGTGGTTAACACCCATCACGAACATTGGTGTATCATCTTTAGAAGGAGCAGAAAGAACAACTTTCTTAGCACCGGCGTTGATGTGCGCGTTAGCTGTATCAGCAGATAAGAAAAGACCTGTAGATTCTACGATGTACTCAGCTCCAATTTCGTTCCACTTTAGATTGTTAGGATCTCGCTCAGCAGTAATACGGATTGTCTTACCGTTTACAACAAGGTTGTTACCTTGTACCGATACTTCACCGTTGAAAGCACCGTGAACTGAATCGTACTTTAGCATATAAGCCATGTATTCTGCATCGATAAGGTCATTAATACCTACCACTTCGATGTTGCTTCTTTCAGCCATTGCTCTGAAAACTAAACGTCCGATTCTACCGAATCCGTTAATTCCTACTTTAATTGTTGACATATTTTACTTTTTAAATTTGATAATATATTGTTGCTAAAATTACAAAATTTTTAATGAACTACATTGCTAATATCTCCGAAATCTTTAGCAAGTCTTTGTCTATTTCGTTATGCTTTTTAATCGCTTCTTCGATCGGTGTGTATATCAATCGGTTAGACTTAACGCCAACCATCACTTTGTTTTTACCTTCCACAAGTCCCATCACGGCACCATAACCCATTTTACTAGCCAACACACGATCAGCACAACTTGGAGAACCTCCGCGTTGGATGTGTCCCAAAACCGCTACCCGAATGTCAAAAGTCGGGAATTCATCTTTAGTCGCTTTTGCTAAATCATAAATATTACCGAGTTTTTCGCCTTCTGCGACAACTACAATACTTGAGGATTTTCCGACTTTTTCAGCTTTTCTAAATGTGCCGAAAAGCTCTTCCATACTATCTTTTTGTTCAGGGATCAAAATATCTAATGCACCCGTTGCAATACCACTATTAAGAGCAATGAAACCAGCATCACGTCCCATAACTTCTACAAAAAACACTCTGTTATGAGAAGTTGCCGTATCTCTAATTTTGTCAATAGCCTCCATCGCAGTGTTAAGGGCGGTATCGTAACCAATGGTATTGTCTGTACCAAAAATATCATTATCAATCGTCCCCGGAACACCAATTACAGGAAGTCCAAATTCTTCATTAAAAACTTTAGCACCTGTAAAACTTCCGTCTCCACCAATACATACTAAAGCATCAATATTATGTTTTTTACAATTTTCAAAAGCTTTAGCACGACCTTCTTGTGTTTTGAATTCTGATGAACGAGCAGACTTAAGAATGGTACCGCCTTCATTAATAATGTTCTTTACAGATCGCGGTCCCATTTTGGTGAAATCACCGTGGATAAGACCGTTGTAACCCTCGCGGACACCATAACACTCTAGACCAAGGCTATTAGCAGTTCTTACAACCGCACGGATAGCAGCATTCATCCCAGGTGCATCGCCTCCCGAAGTTAAAACAGCTACTGTTTTTATGTTTTGATTTGACATTGTCTCATAATTAGTACGCAAATTTACAAAAAAATAGGTATTTCTTTGAATAATAAACAATTATTAAAATTTGATTTTAATCACGTTTAAAAATATACAGAAATGATAATTTTTAGGTTTTCAAATTTTTTCTATGTGCCTAATCTTTACTATATTTACAAGCATTAATTTTAACAATTATTAAATATAAAAATAAATGAAAGTAACTGTTGTTGGCGCAGGTGCCGTAGGTGCAAGTTGTGCAGAGTACATCGCGATGAAAAACTTCGCATCAGAAGTAGTATTGGTTGACATTAAAGAAGGTTTTGCTGAAGGTAAAGCTATGGACTTAATGCAGTGCGCATCTCTTAACGCTTTTGATACAAAAATTACTGGTACAACTGGTGATTATAGCAAAACTGCTGGGTCAAAAGTAGCGGTTATCACATCTGGTATCCCAAGAAAACCTGGGATGACAAGAGAAGAACTTATTGGTATTAATGCTGGTATCGTTAAAGAAGTTACAGCTAACTTGGTAAAACATTCTCCTGACGTTATCATTATTGTGGTATCTAATCCAATGGATACAATGGCTTATTTGGTACACAAAACATCGGGTCTTCCTAAAGAAAGAATCATCGGTATGGGAGGTGCGTTAGATTCTGCACGTTTCAAATACAGATTGGCAGAAGCTCTAGATTGTCCAATTTCGGATGTTGACGGTATGGTTATCGCAGCACACTCAGATACAGGAATGCTTCCATTAGTTAGCAAAGCGACGAGAAATGGTGTGCCAGTAACTGAATTCCTTAGCGATGAGCAAGTTGCTTATGTTACTGAAGAAACTAAAGTTGGTGGTGCGACATTAACTAAGTTATTAGGTACTTCTGCTTGGTATGCGCCAGGTGCGGCTGTATCTGTATTGGTACAGTCTATCCTTTGCGACCAAAAGAAAATGATCCCTTGTTCATTAATGTTAGATGGTGAGTACGGGCAGTCAGATATTTGTCTTGGTGTTCCTGCGATTATAGGGGCTAACGGTGTTGAAAAAATCGTTGACATTACCCTAACAGATGCTGAAAAAGCAAAATTCGCTGAAGCTGCACAAGCGGTAAGAGAAGTTAATGGCGATTTAAAATTCTAAGGATTTCTATCTTCAAAATATAAAGGCGTATCAATTTGATGCGCCTTTTTTGGATCTATTTAAAATATTTTAAAAGTAATTTGTTAACATTCAGACCATCTGTTCCAATTGCTATTATTAACGAAAATCTTGTTTTAACATAGAATAATATTCTATATCAACAAAGTTGTTGTTAACTTTTTCGGCTTGCCGCAATCGACCTTCAAACTGGAAGTTCAACTTATCCATTATTTTTTTCGAGTTAGTATTTTCTGGTTCAACAATGCATTCGATACGATTGATGCTTAGGTTTTCAAAAGCATATTTACAAATTTCTCCAAGTGCTTCAGCAATATATCCTTTGCCCCAATTTTCAGGCAATAACCAATAACCAGCCTCTGTTTTTTGATGAACTTTTTGGTGACTACTAAAACCGCAAGCGCCTAGTTTTTTTTCTGAATTTTTCGCGCATATAACCCACCAATAGCCAAGATTCTTTTTTTTTAAATATTTATACCATTCCATTTGCTCTTTAGTCGCTTCCAAATCAGGATAACTTACCGTTAAAAATTTTGTCACCTTGGGGTTCGAAAAAGCCTTGTAAATAAAATATATATCAGAATCTTCTACAGGTCTTATAATAAGTCTTTCTGTTTGAAGGATAGGATTGTTTTCGGTCATGTTATGTTTTTTTTAGCAAAATTAAATTAATTTTTATCATACTGTTGTTTTTATTATGTTAAATGACGTTTATTTTTAATAAATATTTATTTTTAACGTTTGTGTTTTGAATATCATATATCAGTTATCAATTATCTATGCATCTTAAATAAATTATATTCTCCTACAATAGCTATATGTTTTTTAAAAAGTATAGCAAATCGCTAATGTTCGTTATTTTATAATTAAATTTGATTTACAAAACACAATGTAAACTAACAGAATAATAGCTTATCTTTGTATTTATGATTCTAATTGTAGACGACAACCAATCCAATATATTTTCGCTGAAAAGGCTTTTGGAATCTCAAGATTTTCCTGTGGATACCGCAAGTTCTGGTGAAGAAGCTCTTGCAAAAGGACTTCGTAACGATTATCAATTGATAATTTTGGATGTTCAAATGCCCGATATGGATGGTTTTGAGGTGGCCGAGACTTTTGCTGGTTATAGCAAAACCAAAGAAATTCCGATAATTTTTCTTTCAGCGGTTAATACCGACAAACGCTTTATTACACAGGGTTACGCTTCAGGTGGAATCGATTACGTGACCAAACCTATCGATCCAGATATTTTGATGTTGAAGGTCAAAACCTTTTATAATATTCAAGGACAAAATGTGGAGTTGAAGAAAACCAAACAAAGTCTGGAACTTGAAGTAAAAGGCCGCCGTGCAACGCAAGTCGTCATGAAGTCGCAGCTTGATCATTTTCAGCAAATGTTGGAAGCGCTACCACAGATTGCTTTTACCTTGAGCAATGATGGCGAAATTGAGTTCGTTAACCGAAGATGGTTCCAATATTCGACGTCGGATAAGAGATTTCCAGAAGTTCATCCAGACGATAAAGATTTGTTGCATGAGTTTGATCGTCAACGTGAAAACCTTGAAGCCATAGCGCTTGAGGCTCGAATTAAAAATATCGAAACGGGAGAATATCGTTATCATTTGTTGAGGATGTCGCCGATTTTAGAAAATTCTCAAGCGAAAAATTGGGTGGGAACATTCACCGATATTAACGATCAAAAAAGGGTTGAGAAAGAAAAAGATGAATTCTTGAGTATCGCAAGTCACGAACTGAAAACTCCTTTAACAAGTATCAAAGCTTATGTTCAGCTTTTAGATCGCAAGCTAAAATTAGACAAAGAAAGTCCTGAAGCTAATTATGTGGCAAAAGTTCAGGATCAAATTGAAAAACTGAATAATCTGATTACCGATTTGCTCGACGTTTCGAAAATTGAAAACGGAAAATTGAAGATGAATTTGCAGCCAAATAATTTGGAAAATGTAATCAGTAACGCCATTGAAACGATTATTCAAACTCATGACGAAAACAGCGTAAAGATTGAAAGACACGGACAAAAACCAGATTTTTTAATGCCGTTTGATGCGATTCGTGTAGAGCAAGTTTTAATCAATTTCTTAACCAATGCCATAAAATATTCACCGAAAAACAACAAAGTGATCATAACGACTTCCGTGGACGAAAATGATATTAAAATTAGTGTAACCGACTTCGGAATCGGGATTCCCGAGTACAAGCAAGATGCTGTTTTTAATAAATTTTATCGTGTTGAAGAGTCTTCTCTTCAATTTCAAGGGATGGGCATCGGGCTTTATATTTGTGCAGAAATCATCAAGCAACACGGCGGAAGTATCGGCCTTTCCAGTATTATTGACGAAGGTTCAACTTTTTATTTCACCTTACCAATAAAGTAAATTTATGGCAGGAAAAACAATCAGAAATCTACAGTTTGGCGTCGGAATATCGCTCTTATTGCTTATTGCGACCTCAATCGCTTCGTATTTAAGCATTCTTAAACAGATGGAAAACCGTGAAAGTTTAAGCAATTCGAGACGATCAATAACCGCGATAAAAGATGTTTTGGTGGCACTTTTAGACGCTGAAACTGGAAATCGAGGCTTTCAAATAACGGGCAAAGAAGAGTTTTTAGAACCTTATAAACGTGGTTTGGACGAATTTCCGAAGGCGATTGCTCGTCTAAAAGATTTGGGCAATGACGATAAAATCCAAAGAGATAGAGTCGACAGTCTTCAAAGTTCGGTGCAAAGCCGTATCTGGATTCTGCAAAGTATGATTGACAAGAAGCGTCAAAAATTGGATGTTTCGCAATCCGATATGCTTCGTAGCAAAACCTACATGGACAAAAGTCGCAAGTTAGTGGCCGATTTTGTGAAGCATGAAGAAGATGTTTTAGAACTTAAAAATGTCGATCTCAAAGAATCTGCGTTTATCACCAAGATTTTTCTTCTTTTTTCGTCGCTTGGTGCACTTGTGATTACGGCTTTTCTTTATTTTAAACTTCGAAGTGATATTCTACGTCGTGACAAATTAGAAAAAGCATTGGTCTCAAAAGATCAACAAATGACGTTGCGTGTTTCGGCGATTCAAAAGATTGCAAATGGCGTTGCAAACGGCGATTATAGCTTAAGAATTGATGATTCTGAATCCGATAGTTTAGGTGAATTAGTTGGTTCTTTAAATCACATGACCGATTCCTTGAAAAGGGCTTTTGATACCATCAATAAAAGCGATTGGCATCAAAAAGGTTTGGCAGTTCTAAACGAGTCTTTGGTCGGGAATAAATCCATTAAAGAGACAACTACAAAGGCTTTGGCGCATTTGGTGGAGTACGGAAATTGCATCAGTGGCGCACTTTATTTGTTGAATGATGATGTATTAAAACTTGAAAGTTCATATGGTTTAGAAAGCAGCATGAAAAACCACTTTAATATAGGTGAAGGCATGGTTGGACAAGTTTTTATTAAGAATACGCCTCGTGTTTACAATGATATTTTAGAGAAAGATGTGGTGGCAAGTTTTGCAAGTAGCAAGTTGCATATCAACGGAATTTTGCTGGTTCCCATTATGCATGGTCGTCAAGCAATCGGAATTATTGAATTAAATTCGCGTAACAATTTCCATGAGGATGATGTTGATTTTTTTGCAGAAAGTTGCCGAATTATTGGTATTGCAATAAGCGCGGCAAAAGGTCGTGAAAAAGAACAAAAATTATTGGAAGAAACTCAGGCGCAGTCGGAGGAATTGCAAGTTCAGCATTCTGAATTAGAGAATTTAAATACCGAATTAGAAGCTCAGACGCAAAGATTACAAGCATCAGAAGAAGAATTGAGAGTTCAGCAAGAAGAATTAATGCAAACTAACGCCGAATTGGAAGAGCGTTCGAAGCTATTAGAAGAGAAAAATCATTTGATAGCAGAACGTAATATTGAAATCCAGAAGAAGGCAGAAGAATTGGCGTTAAGTACAAAATACAAGTCGGAATTTTTGGCGAATATGTCCCACGAATTGCGCACACCGTTGAATTCGATCTTACTGCTTTCTCGATTGATGGCGGAAGATCCAGACGATAATTTAACTGAAGATCAAATAGAATCTGCAAAAGTAATTCAAAGTTCGGGTAGTAGCTTGTTGACCTTAATTGATGAGATTTTAGATTTAGCAAAAATCGAATCTGGTAAAATGAATTTAGAGTATCAACACGTTCTAATAGAAGATGTAGTAAAGGATTTGCGTAATTTATTCAATCCATTAATGAAGGAAAAAGGTTTGGAGTTTAATATTAATATCGATTCAGATTTACGTCAAACTATTGAAACCGACAGACTTCGTGTTGATCAAGTCTTGAGAAATCTAATGTCAAACGCTCTTAAATTCACTTCTAAAGGCAGTATTAGTCTAAATATTAAGAAACATCCTACACAAAAAGAATTTGTTATTTTCTCTGTAAAAGATACTGGAATCGGAATTCCAGAAGACAAACAACGTATTATTTTTGAAGCGTTTCAACAAGCGGATGGTTCTACCAGACGTAAGTTTGGCGGGACGGGACTTGGACTTTCCATCAGCCGAGAAATTGCAAAATTATTGGGAGGCGAACTTCGATTGACTTCAAAAGTAGATCAAGGTTCCGAGTTCAGTTTGGTGATTCCGATGACTTCAAAATTGAAGGTGGAATACGTGAATAAGGACCAAGATTTAATTGAAACCATTCAAGAAGATGTTCAAGAAATAAAAGAAATTATCGTGTTTGAGGACGACGAATTGCATGATACAATCGAGATTTTGGGCATTCCAGAGGATGTTCCAGACGATCGAGATTTTATTGCAAAAGACGATAAAGTGATTTTGATTGTTGAAGATGACGTTAATTTCGCAAAAGCTTTGGTGAGATATGCGCACACTCAAAATTACAAAGCAATAGCGGTGGTTCGTGGCGATTATGCACTTCCTGCAGCACTGCAATACCGTCCGTCGGCGATTTTGTTGGATGTTCAACTACCTGTAAAAGATGGTTGGCAAGTAATGGATGAATTAAAAGGAAATCTTCAAACCAAGCATATTCCTGTGCACATGATGTCGTCTCTGCACGTGAAAAAAGAAAGTTTGATGAAAGGCGCCATCGATTTCATCAACAAACCGATGGCATTAGAACAAATGGCTGAAGTTTTCAAAAAAATTGAAGAAGCTCTAAGCAAAACACTTCAAAAAGTGCTTATTGTAGAGGAAAATGCGAAACATGCCACCGCGCTTTCGTACTTTTTGAGCAATTTCAATATTTCGGCCTCTGTGGAAGATAAAGCGGAGGATTGCGTGACGGCGTTCATTGATCAGAACGTGGATTGCGTGATTTTGAACGTTGAAAATTCTCGTGGTGAAGAATATTCAATTATTGAAACTATAAAAAAACACGAAGGTTTAGAAAATCTACCGATAATTATCTTTATTGATCGTAGTTTATCGAAATCTGAGGAGTTAAAAATCAAGCAATACGCTGATTCTATTGTTGTGAAAACAGCGCATTCATATCAAAGAATCTTAGATGAAGTTGGTTTGTTTTTACATCTGGTAGAAGAAAAAAATAGCACAGAAGAAAATAGAAAAAACTCCACGCTTGGCTCGTTGACAGAAGTTTTGAGCGGTAAAAAAATCCTAATTACCGATGATGATGTTCGCAACATTTTCTCGCTAACCAAGGTTTTAGAAAAATATAAAGTGGAAGTTGTTTTGGCAATGGACGGCAAACAAGCCTTAGAACAAATGGCTGCAAACCCAGATATCGACGTGGTTTTAATGGATATGATGATGCCTGAAATGGACGGCTACGAAACCATACGCGAAATCCGTAAACAACCAAAATACATGCGACTTCCTGTGATTGCCATCACGGCAAAATCTATGATTGGAGAACGTGAAAAATGTATTGAAGCTGGTGCTTCCGACTACATTTCGAAGCCTGTAGATACCGACCAATTGTTATCCTTACTCCGTGTTTGGATGTACGAAAGTTAATTTTGATTTTAGAATTATGAATAAGAAAGTGCTCATCGTGGACGACGATCCGCGTAACATATTTGCTTTAAAACTCACGCTAAAATCGAGAGGTTTTCAATTGGAAAGTTCGACTTCGGCGCAAGAAGCTATCCAAATGTTGAAATCTCAAAACGATTTTGATGTGGTGTTGATGGATATGATGATGCCCGATATGGACGGTTATGAAGCTACAAAAATTATTAGAAACTTGCAGGATATTAAGCAAATACCGATTATCGCAGTAACGGCACAGGCGATGCCTGAGGATAAGCAAAAATGTTTGGATGCAGGCGCTCAAGATTACGTTTCTAAGCCGATAAATGTTGATGTTTTGATGAACGCTATGGAAAAATTATTTTGATGTTAGAGCCAAGTATTGTAAAAGATGAAGAGGTTGAATATCTAATAAAAGATGTCCACGAATTGTACGGTTACGACTTTTCGCATTACAGTCGCGCCTCGTTCAAGCGTCGAATTAATCGCATATGTTTGATTGATCGATTTACAAGTTATGCCGAATTGCGCTACACGTTGATGAACGATCCTGAATATTTGAAGCGTTTTGTGGAAGAAATCACTGTAAATGTCACCGAAATGTTTCGTGATCCCAGTTTTTTTAAGGCTTTGCGCGAAGATATTTTACCACAATTAGGAACTTATCCGTTAATTAGGATTTGGGTTGCGGGTTGCTCAACAGGAGAAGAAGCCTATTCTATCGCTATTTTGTTGAAGGAAGCAGGTTTGTATCACAAATGTTTAATTTACGGTACCGACATCAATCCATCAGTTTTGGAGAAGGCTAGAGCAGGCGTTTTCCCTATTCAGCAAATGAAATTATATACCGAAAATTACATTCTTTCTGGTGGAAAAAAAGAGTTCTCCGATTATTACACTGCGAATTATGACATTGTAAAATTTGATTCTAGTTTAAAAGAAAAACTGATTTTATCGACACATAATTTGGTTTCAGATTCGTCTTTTAACAGCTTTCAACTGATTATTTGTCGTAATGTTTTGATCTATTTTGATAAGACTTTACAAGAGCACGTCTTTAAGTTATTTGATGAAAGTTTGGAGAATTTGGGCTATTTGGCATTGGGTTCCAAAGAAACCTTAAGGTTTTCTAATTTGGATAAAAATTACAACCAAGTGGACAATCAAAAAATCTGGAAGAAAGTGGAGCATCATTAGGCTAAATCTTTAACTTCTAAAAAAAGAAATAAAAATAAGACTTTGGATTATTTTACTTTAAAAAATAAATTGTTAAAGTAATTTTGTTAATTTTCGCGTTTAAAAATATTCAATAAAAATGAATAACAAAAAGACGGAAATCGTAGTTATAGGTGGCTCTGCAGGAAGTCTGCAGGTCATTCTTGACATGATTAAATCTTTGGATACGCAGCTTGGATTTCCGATTGTCATTGTTGTTCACCGAAAAGCGCAAGCAAGCAATATTTTGCCATACTTGTTACAGCAATTTTTAGAAATGGAAGTCCTCGAAATTGAAGATAAAACCGAAATTGAAATCAATAAAATGTACGTTGTACCAGGCGATTATCACATGCTTTTTGAATCTAAAAATAGAGTATCTTTGGATGCTTCAGAAAAGGTGAATTATTCGCGTCCGTCTATTGATGTAACTTATAAATCGGTTGCTGAAATGTTTGGGGAAAATGCGGTGGCAATTTTACTTTCTGGTGCAAATGCCGATGGTGTGGAAGGTTTAGAGTATATTAAGCGAAATGGCGGTGATGTTTGGATTCAGAATCCAGAAACTGCGGAAGTAGACTATATGCCGAAACATGCAATAGAGCAAGTGGATTACGATTGCATTTTTGATCCGAAGGATTTGGCCGAGAAAATTAATAAGTTAAAGAATTAGAAATAAGGAACGTCATTTCCGAGTGTTTTTTTTGCAGCGAAGCGAAGAAGAATGGATCGAGAAATTATATGTAATAGATTAATTTTCAACACCAATTCAGTTGATAGTTTTACTCGAATTGACGCATTGTAAAACAACATATATTTTTGAAAATAAAGAAGATGAGTAAGAAAAAAATACTAATTTTTGACGATGATGCCATTATTTTGGAGGTGGTGAGCATTATTTTTGAAGATGCTGGTTACGAGGTGAAAATCTCCGACACTTCGCATGATATTATCGAAAAAGTAGCGGCGTTTCAGCCCAACGTCATCCTTATGGATAACTGGATTCCGAATATCGGTGGGGTAGAAGCTACCAAACTTTTGAAATCCCATGACGATTTTAAATCGATTCCCGTGATTTACGTCACCGCCAACAACGACATTTCTGCTCTTGCAAAAGAAGCCCAAGCGGATGACTTCATCGCGAAGCCTTTTAATCTTGAGGATTTGGAGGAAAAGGTTGACAACTATTGTAAATAATTTTACAGGATGAACTTTAGAAAAGCGACATATCGGGATGTTAATGAGATTTGGGACATCTTACAGTTCGCTATTCAAAGTCGAAAAAACGACGGTAGTGAGCAATGGCAAAATGGCTACCCAAATCGGGATTCCATTATCGAAGATTTTTCGATAACTTTGCCATGCTCAGAATTATGGACAAACTAGGTTACCAATATTGCGAGGAAATTTTTGTTGGAGGTGGTGTTAGAAAAGCTTTTGAGAAGGTTTTGAGTTAATTTTTTATATGGATTTCTAAATTAAAATCTACATCTTTCATTGATTTTATAAAATTTATATAGAAAAACACAGTGTCTAATAATAAAGTTTGATCTGCACAAGATACATTTTTTAGACCTCTTATTTCAGATATTTTCTTAAAAAGTCCAGTTTCTTTATTTTTTTTAAAAACAATTGCATTACCGGATTTAACATTTGTTACAATTAAAAATTCGCCCTTTTCGTCGATCGCGAACTTGGATGTTTTCCAAAAGTTGACTGATAGGCAATATTCTTAAGTCTTCCATCTTCGTTAATCGAAAAAATTGCAATGTTGTTTTCTTGTCCACGATTTGAAGCGTCCAAGAAGCGTCCATCAGGCGAAATATGGATATGGTACAAAGCTCTATTTAGCAATAAAATTTAAGTAGGCTCTTCGTTTTAATATTGTTTAAGCAAAATTAAGATTGCTAGAATTTAGTTTAAAATTGGTTACTTTAATAGATTTATCAAGCTTTTCTTTGTTTCATATAAACGACATCGATCGTTTTTGTAACGCCATTTTTGTCTAAGTCAAATAGGAAAACTCCAAATTTATTTTTGTTCTTGGGAAGCTTGAAAGCATTAAAATAGTTGGGGATTGTTTTAGCTTCTTCATCAAAAATAATCCCATTATGCCAAAGACTGAATTTATAAGGAAGATCCATTGCTTTAACTTTATCCAAAACAGAAAAATAATTGGTATAATAAGCTAGGCTGTTGTTTGTTTTGGATTTCAGGTCAGGATCAATTCCAAATATACTACTACAAGCACTGAATATGCTAGCTTTATAATCTAAAGAATTATTCATTATTACTAAGACTTCGCCAGGCTTTACACTAACTTCACAAGCCCCAGAATATGCATATTCTGCCGATCCCAATAATTTTATCTCAGATGTTGGGAGTCCTTTGTATGTTCTAATTTTTCAACTTTAGCAATGTAACGTCGAAAACGATCTGTACTTTCAATATTTTTAGTTTCTAAAACTTTGACCACCATAACAGATTTTGCATCCATGTAGTTTTGCTCAAAAGAAGTCGGCATTCAACTGCAAGCCAATACTATTGAGGTTTTAAGAAAAAGAAGGACTAGTATGAGTCTTAACATAAGGATTGCTTATTGTTGTTACAGAATGTTGAGTTACAGTATAAAGTAAAAATTACCAATCTATTATTTAGCAGTTTTTTTTGATGGCAACTTCGTTTTCATATCTTTAATATCTTGTTTTAGTTCCAAAAAAAGATCTTTAACATTTTGTCCAGAAAACTCGTCTGCATCAAATTCTTGTGTAGAGATAGAACAGGCAAACTCCCAAATCTCCCTAACATCCGTTAGCGGAATTTGTAGCGGCTCGTAGAAGTTATTGTCTGATTTAACACAAATGAAATTGGCCTCGTTAAATTGAAAACGTTTATAAAGTATACCATCATTAGTGGTTATAAAAACATAGGTTTTATCAATTTTGAGATCGGAAAGGTTTTCGACATATTTGCCAACAATGTAGGTGCCGTCTTTATACGGAGGCATCGAGTCGCCACTGGCAGGGAAAGCACGGTATTTTCCATTTCTAAGAAAGGGTAAAGATATGGTCTGGAGACCTTCGATATATTCTGGATCGCTATAACCGTTGAGGTAACCCATTGATGCCTTTTGAGGGATTATTTCGATTTGGTTATTTCCTGCAACATCAACTGCAACTGGGATCAAAATACGATTGTCTGGCAAGTTGAGCATTTTGTCCAAAGGATATTTTCTAATATCAACAGATACCAAAAGATCGATACTAATTTGGAAATATTTAGAAATCCTAAGTAGCAATTCTATAGGAGGCTCCGAAGTGCCATCTTCGTATTTTGCATATCGAACACGTGTGATAAACAAGGAGTCTGCTAACTTCTGCTGCGAGTATTCTTGTCGGGCTCTTAAAAAGCGAATGTTATCTGATAAAATCGACATTGTTATTTTTTATACCAACAAATATAATTAAAAATGATACAATTCGTAACTTTATAATTGTTAAATTTTGGAACAAAAAGCCAATGTTTTGATTTCAAATAAGATACTAATCCTTCAAATATTTAAGGAGTTTTTGTGATACATGTTCTTGCTCTTCCGCAGTATCATCATTGTCTATACTACTATGATGGACATTAGTAAAATCAATAGTCATTTTATACTTTCTCTTTTCGACATCAGTTGGTAGTATGCCCTCGTCTGCTGGATAATTGTTTGAGTGCAAGCTGTGTATTTTGGGTTGAGAGGTGAGTGGTAACTTTATTCAACGGTTGTCCATTGCAATGATTTTGTCCACTAAATGAGGATATTTGTGCCCAAATAATACAGTCATGTCACCCTCGTTAGAATGACCTATTAATACCACTTTTTTATAGTTAAGCTGAGGATAATCTGCTTTTATTTCGTTAAGGAAAAAGAGATATTTTGCACACCTCTTTCCCAGTTTGGCATTTGGGTTTCGCTTAGTTTTCCAGTCATTGCTAAAAGTTCGTCGGTTTTTAACTCAGGCTGGACACTAACAACAAAATAACCTTGTGAAGCTAAACTTTCGACAAGAATATTATAAGCATCAAGATAACAGTATCGACTTTAACTGCATAGGACGTATCATCAACAGTCTTGGTCTTTACGCCACATTGTAGAAGTAAGAGGCATAAAATAAGAGTCGCTAAAAACTTCAGTCGTCTTTATTTTAAACTTAATTGTAATAGATTAAATCTCAATTTCGATATCTTATTTTTTAAGATGTATTGGTAATTAATAATAGCCCTCTTAGATGCTTTCAATTTTATAAATCTAGTTAAAAAAAACAAATAAAAGCCTCAAATAATTATACTACTTGAGGCTATTATAGTGTGATTTAATTTTAAACTCGCTCAGCTGTACATTCAACTTCGATAAGGCAACCACCATTTAGTGGACCAATTGGGATGATGCAACGCACAGGCTTATGATCTCCGAAAAACTCGGCGTAGACTCTGTTAACATCTGCCCAATATGCGATGTCTGTAATATAAACCACCATTCTTATAACTGAGGTTTTATCTTGTCCAAAAGCTTTTAGGACATTTTCAACATTTTCTAAAGACAATTTGGTTTGTGCTTCAATCCCTTCAGGAACTTCTTTCGTTACTGGATGTTTTGGAAGTTGTCCAGATAGGTATAATATACCATTATGTTCGATAGCAGGCGAAAAATGCCCTGCTGGAGCTGGAAGCGAAGCGCTTTCTAAAATTTTCATTGAAATCTATTTTTTTAAAGTTCGAAAATACTTTTTCTAAATGACATATTTATTATCAAAACTAAAAATCTTACGATACATCAATGTAATTGCTTCAAAAGACTTTTATCTTTGTAGCTTAAAATTTTTAAAACAATAAAAAATGAAAATACTAGCACTTTCTGGAAGTAACGCACAAAATTCCATGAACAGCATTTTAGTTAAATATGTCGCAAAACAATTCGGAGAAAACAACGACGTAGAATTCTTTGATATGAATGATTTCGAAATGCCCATCTACAGACACGAAATCGAAGTGGCATCTGGTGTTCCTGCAGAAGCTCAAAAGTTAGCGGACAATATCGATGCTTCAGATGTTATTTTACTATCATTACCAGAGCATAACGGGATATATACAGCCGCTTTTAAAAACGTATTTGACTGGGTTTCTAGAATCAAAGACAGAACCGTTTGGGGCGAAGTGCCAATGTTATTAATGTCAACTTCTCCTGGTGCAAGAGGTGGCGCTGGCGTGTTAGAAGCGGCGAGCAAAAGATTTCCTTTCCACGGAGGTAATGTTATTGACACATTTTCGGTGCCTTTTTATCAAGATAATATTGACAAAACTGAAGGTCTAGTTAATGCAGATAAAATCAATGAGTTAAAAGAAAAAATTGTGAAAATTAAACAGCTTGAAACAATTTTAGAAAAGTAGAATTAAAATTTGTCTAGGATATTTATGCAAAAAGTTTTAATTTTGTCAAAAAGAACGAAAGTGAATATTCAGACCAATTTCTTGAAGCCAAGCTATTATTCCAATAAAGGGAAAGTTATGGGCTCTGAAATCCTGAACTAAAATACCGGCCGATAATCTGAAAGATTGTCGGCTTTTTTATTGTCCTTTTTGGGATGATAAATGGATAGCAAACAATATAGTTTGAAATAAATCTGAAAGTCCTAGCAAATTGTTGCAGGCAAAATGAAAAGTGAAAATGAAATACGGCATTGTGTCGGATTTCGACCTGGAGCTAAAGGCGTAAGACTTAATCTATTTTGCGTCTTTGGTATTCCAAAAAAATCTAAAAAGTAAAAAGAATCATGAGCAACACTTACAAGTCAGCGGGCGTTGACAAAGAAGAAGGTTACAAAACCGTAGACAAGATAAAATCTGCTGTGGCAGAAACGCATAACAAAAACGTACTTAATAATTTAGGAAGTTTTGGTGCTTTTTATGAAATTGGAAACTACAAAAATCCGGTTTTGGTATCAGGCACAGACGGCGTTGGCACAAAGCTAAAAGTAGCTTTGGATACAAAACAATACGATTCTATCGGTGTCGACTGTTTTGCAATGTGCGCTAACGACATCCTTTGTCACGGTGCCAAGCCTTTATTTTTCTTAGATTATTTGGCTTGTGGTAAGTTAGATTCTGACATTGCTGCAGAGATTGTTTTAGGAATGGTGAAAGCTTGTAAGGACAACGAATGTGCATTAATAGGTGGCGAAACTGCCGAAATGCCAGGCATGTACCAACCAGGAGATTATGATGTTGCAGGATTTTGTGTTGGGATCGTAGAGAAAGATCAAATTGTTGATGGTTCAAAAATTAAAACTGGAGACAAAATCATCGCTTTGCCTAGTTCTGGTTTTCATTCTAATGGTTTCTCTTTGGTCAGAAAAGTATTCCCAAATTTTGAAGAAGAATTTGAAGGAAAACCTTTATACGAAACACTTTTGGTGCCGACAAGATTATATTATAAAGATATTCATAAATTGTTAAACGAAGTGCCTTTGCACGGTATTGCACACATTACTGGCGGCGGATTGTACGAGAATATTCCTAGAATTATTGCTGATGGTCTTTGTGCAAATATAGATGCTTCAAAAATCAAAATTCCAAGTATCATGTTGGAGTTAGAAAAACGTGGTGGCATCGCGAGAGAAGAGATGTTCGGGACATTCAATATGGGGGTTGGGATGATCGTTGTTGTTGATGCGGATCATGCACACAAAGTTCTGGAACTTCTTGAGGACGCGTACGAGATTGGAGAAATAACGGAAGGAAACGAAAAAATTGAACTACTTTAATAGACTATAGATTTCAGATACCTAGATTCAGGATTCTTCCGCTAATGTCTAAAATCTGATATCAATGATCTCATTTCTAAAATGAAAAATATAACAATTTTAGTTTCAGGATCTGGTACCAATCTGCAAAGAATTATCGATTGCATTAAGGCAGACGAGATTCAAAATGCGAAGATCAACCTTGTTGTTGCAGATCGCGAATGTTTTGGATTAGAAAGAGCAGCTAAACATCATATTGATAATGTTTTAATTCCTAGAGGAAAAGATTTTTCCGATGAATTGGATAAGCTAGTTCCCAAAGATACAGATTTAATTGTTTTAGCAGGCTTTTTATCAATTCTTAAATCAGATTTCTGTCAAAAGTGGGATAAAAAGATGATCAACATCCATCCGTCGTTGCTACCAAAATTTGGTGGAAAAGGTATGTGGGGACATCATGTTCATCAAGCAGTTGTTGAAGCTAAAGAAAAGGAAAGTGGCGCAACAGTGCATTATGTGACTTCTGGTGTTGACGAAGGCGATATTATTTTGCAAGGAAAAGTTACATTAGAGGAAAATGAGACAGCTGAAAGTTTAGCACAAAAGATACATCTTGTTGAATCCGAAATCTTTCCAAAAGCTATCAATAACGTTCTAAATCCTTAAGTATTTTATTTAAAGTAAAATTGTTTTAAAACATATATTAAATTGTTTATTAGTTATTAAAATAGTTGTCGTTACATTAAAACTTTAGGTAAAATAAAAATAAAATAAAGTAATAAATATATAAATCCGGAGGTGAAAGAACCGGTAAACTGCAGTTTTGAAATGACTGTAAAAAGTAAAATTGAAATGAAAAAAAGAGCATTAATTAGTGTTTCAGACAAAAGTGGCTTGCAAGATTTTGCAAAGTTTCTAGAGCAAAACAACTGGGAATTAATTTCGACAGGAGGAACTTTTAAACATTTAAAAGAAGCAGGTCTTAGCCCAATTCAGATTGATGAAGTAACCGATTTTCCAGAGATGCTGGACGGTCGTGTAAAGACATTGCATCCAAACGTGCATGGTGGACTTCTTGCAGTTCGTAATAATGAAGAACACATGAAGACCGTTAAAGATCATGAAATCGGACTTATCGATATGGTTATTGTTAATCTTTATCCTTTTTTCGAAAACGCTAACAAAGATATTTCATTAGACGATAAAGTAGAATTTATAGATATCGGTGGCCCCTCTATGCTTCGTTCAGCTGCTAAGAATTTTAAGTCTGTAGCGGTAATCACCAATGTTGAAGACTATGATTTGGTAAAACAGGAAATGGAAACTTCTGGCGATACAACTTTAGAAACTAGAAAAAGCCTTGCTGGTAAAGTTTTCAACCTGACGTCTGCCTACGATGCGGCGATTGCAAAAATGTTGTTGGATGAAGAATATCCGCAATATCTAAATGCTTCTTACAAAAAAGTTGCTGACCTTCGTTATGGAGAAAATCCACATCAGTCGGCTGCATATTATGTTTCGACAATCGAAAACGGTGCGATGAAGGATTTTGAACAACTTGGAGGTAAAGAGTTGTCTTTCAATAATTTGAGAGATATGGATCTTTGTTGGAAGGTTGTTACAGAATTCAAAGAAGAGATGGCTTGTTGTGCGGTTAAACATTCTACGCCTTGTGGTGTTGCAATTGGTACTTCGGCTTTAGAAACTTATCAAAAGACTTTCGAGTGCGATCCAGTTTCAATTTTTGGTGGTATCGTGGCGATGAATTATACCGTCGATGCTGCAACTGCTGAAGAACTTAACAAAACTTTCTTAGAGATTGTTATGGCGCCCGATTTTACTGCAGAAGCTTTAGAAATTTTAAACAAGAAGAAAAACCTTCGCGTTATCAAAATCAAAAACGCGGTTTCGGACAAGCAAACTTGGGTTAAGGTTGATGGCGGAATATTGGTGCAAGATAATGATAATCAATTTTCTAACGATGTCAAAGTTGTTACAGAAACGCAACCAACCGAAGCACAAAGAAAAGCTCTACTGTTTTCACAACGTGTTGTTAAGTACGTAAAGTCAAACGCAATTGTGGTGTCAAACGGCATCCAAGCTTTCGGAATTGGCGGCGGTCAAGTTAACAGAATTTGGGCAACGCAACAAGCTATCGAAAGAGCAAAAGAGAAGTTCTCAGGAGATCTAGTTTTGGCTTCTGATGCATTTTTCCCTTTCAGAGATGTTGTTGATTTCTGCGCTCAGGAAGGTATTACAGCGATTATTCAGCCAGGTGGAAGTATGAAGGATCAAGAAAGCATTGATGCTGCTAACGAACACAAAATCCCAATGATGTTCACAGGAATGAGACATTTTTTCCATTAAAAAAATAATAGATTAAGTAATAGTTTGTTACATCGCCTGAGTTTTTGACTTGGGCGATGTTTTTTTATTTTTAACAAACAACCAAATTGCAATTTCTATAACTTCTAAAAATAATAAGAGTAATACAGTTAAGTTATGCCGACCGAATTTCTGAGCTATTAGCACAAATGGGTTGTCCAAATACAGAATCTTTTATGTCTTCTAAAATTTCTAAATTTCTTTAAGATGACGACTAATGTAGTTTGGTTTATGAAGAAAATGAGAAAATTTTAGTATTTATTTCCATGCATTTTATTCCTCAGATGGTGTTGGAAGGTGGTTTTGCAAAAATCAGGAATTTGATAGTTGATGAAAAGTCATGTAGCAAAATTATAGATAAATAACTACTTGATTGTTGTGAAAAACTAGTGGTAGAAAGAGTTTGTGATAGGATAGGGTTACATAGCAATTTTAGGCGCTAGGCGGCGCACCGATTTTTTTTTCGTGAAGCTTATGGGGACGTTCCAAGGTATTTGGTGAAATATCTTCAAAAACAAACTCTTGATTTTTTTTAATTTGTGAGACTTAAGTAAAGAGTTCTTTTTAATTTTGTAAAAAATAAATTTTAAATGAGATATTTTAACTGGATTGTTGGTGGCGCCATGTTGTTGGGTGTAAGTGCTTGTCAAACAACACAAAAGACTGTAGGATATACGCAAGATGCAAAATCAGCTTATCAAAATTTACAAGTTGACGGAAAGCTTTATGCGGCATTTTATCAACAAAGAGCTGCCGAATATCAAGCCTTGTGTCAACAAGCTTATAATGTTGCGCAATTCCGATTGGATGAAGCTTTAGCAAAAAAATCAACTAAGCCTTTAGCGATTGTAACCGACATTGATGAAACCTTCATGGACAATTCTTATTATGCTGTGGAAATGGCTAAAGAAGGAAAAATCTATGACTTACAAAGTTGGAAAAATTGGACTTCAAAAGCTGTTGCAAAACCACTTTCTGGCTCTTTAGAGTTCTTTAATTATGCGGCATCAAAAGGTGTTCAGATTTTCTATATCACCAACCGAAATGAAGATGAGCGCGCTGGCACGGTGGCTAATCTAGAACGTTACAAATTCCCTATCCAAAGTCCTCAAAATGTGATTTTGCGTAGCAAAGAAAGCAGCAAAGAAAACCGTCGCCAAAATGTTGCAAAAAATTATGACATCGTGATGTTGTTAGGTGATAGTTTGACAGATTTTTCTTCATTATTTGATAATCATCCAAGTGAAGAAAAGCGTGCTCAAGCTGTGCAAACACTTAAAAATGAATTTGGAAAGAAGTTTATTATTATCCCAAATGTTGGTTACGGCGATTGGGAAGCTGCGCTGTTCGACTATAAAAATGATTTACCACAAGCAAAAAGAGATTCAATTTTATACAATGTTGTGAAATCGAATCCTTAGCAGTAAATTTAATAATACAAAAATCGGTTTTAAAATTAATTTTAAAACCGATTTTTTTAAGCTAATTTGTTGATCGTTAGAGTATTCCACCACCAACGATAAGTCTTACAAATCCTAAAACCATTGCAATAGAACACATGATAATGCCAGCCATTGCATTCGATTTTGAAGTGCCGTCTTCCTTACCATATGCGACGATGCTTACAACTAATCCGATTACTGCAAATGGAATATTGATCCAGTTAAAAGCGCCTAGACATGGGATAAAACCAAGTAACATACCTAAGATGGAGAGGATGCCAAGAATTAATGCGATTGTTCTCATAAATATTTATTTTCTTAAATTTTTTGCTTGGTAGATTATTAATAATACAGCATTAGTTAACAGTCCGAAGAAGATAAAAATACTAGATTCATTAAGTTGAAAAGCCCTCTGGAAGTTAAGATTTTTAATTTCAAAAAAGGCGCGCGAAGAGCCACAAAGTACACATGTTTTCCCTTCTAATTGCGATGGACAAGTCGGTATTTTGCTAAGTAAAAAGTCCTGACTTGTGAAAAATACAAGTGATAAAACCAGAATTGAAATAAGCCCTGAAATCTGCCAAACGATGAAGATGGCTTTTTGTAATTCATTGTTATTTTTTAAGTTTTGTATCAAATGTGCTTGTGCTTCTTTTTAGAAACTTCTAAATTATGGGAAAATATCCAGTCTATAAAGAAGAAAATAAAAATTATTGCTATTATTAAATATTTATTTTAGTTTGTAATAAAGCTTGTTCTAAAATACGATTAATTGCTAACCCGTATTTCTTAAGTTATGTTATTCTTAAACTTATAAACTTTTTCTTCATAATAAGAAATAATCATTGCATTGATAATCGTGAAAAAATATACAATCCTTGCTTGTGACACTTTTTAACAAAATTATTAAACGAAGTCGAATATTGTGCGGAAATAGCTATCTTTATCTTTGGAGTTGCGTGAGGGCGAAGCGCATTGTTGGAGCTCGTTTTTTTGGAATGGTCCTATAAATGGCAAAAAACAGCGACTGCGCGAAGACCGACCGCTTGTAGTTCGGCGCGAGCGAAGCGAGCCTAATGGCGCAAGTGGGCACGCCCAAAAAAAATTATAAATTATGAAATATCTACTAATTATGTTATTTGGATTGTTTAGTTGTACGAACGGAAATTCGCAAGCGAAGTCGGTACATAGCTTTAGTGTTGAGGCTTTGGATGGTGGAAAAATTGATTTTTCGGCGTTTAAAGGAAAAAAGATTTTGATTGTAAATACGGCGTCAGAATGCGGTTTTACACCGCAATATAAAGAGCTTGAAGCTTTGTCAAAAACCTATAAAGATAAATTGGTGGTCGTTGGTTTTCCTGCTAATAATTTTGGAGCTCAAGAACCAGGCAGTAATCAAGAAATCGCAAGTTTTTGTGAGAAGAATTATGGCGTGACTTTTCCGATGGCTGCGAAAATTTCGGTGAAAGGACATGACATAGCGCCCATTTATAAATTCTTGACAAAAAAGGAAGAAAATGGCGTTAAAAGTACCTCGATCTTATGGAATTTTACGAAAATCCTGCTGGATGAAGATGGACATATCATCGATAGTTTTGTAAGTACGACAAAACCTAATAGTGATAAAATCACGAAATATCTGAAATAACTGTTGTAACATTAATACTAAAAGTGGAGTTTGGCTTCACTTTTTTTGTTGAAATAAATTAATTGTGTAATTTTGTTAGATTATCCTAACAAAATATTTTTAATGTTTAAAAAATCTAAAGAAGCTTGGCGAAGAGAGAAGCACCAACATTCTCTTCAAGAAGTGTATTCGTCGATAAAAGTCCCACAGGATGCTGGTTTTTGGAAAAAGCTTTTGGCTTTTACAGGACCAGGCTTAATGATTGCAGTTGGTTATATGGATCCCGGAAATTGGGCTACAGATATCGAAGGTGGCGCGAGTTTCGGTTATACATTGTTGTCGGTTATTTTAATTTCTAATCTTTTTGCGATCGTTTTGCAACATCTTTCTTTAAAGTTAGGCATCGTTGCCGAAAGAGATTTGGCGCAAGCTTGTCGCGATCATTTTAGTCCGCCAGTTAATTTTGTACTGTGGATTCTCTGCGAAATTGCAATTGCTGCTTGTGATCTGGCCGAAGTTATCGGTACGGCAATTGCGCTTAATTTACTTTTTGGTATTCCGTTGACTTGGGGCGTCGTGATCACCGTGGTTGACGTTTTCATCATTTTATTTTTACAAGCCAAAGGTTTTCGGATTATAGAAAGTATTGTCGGTGGATTAATCTTCATTATTTTAGGTTGTTTTATTTATGAGCTAATTGTAAGTCAACCCGAAATCTTCCCAATTTTACATGGTTTAGTACCACAAAAAGAAGTGGTAACCAATCCGCACATGTTATATATCGCTATCGGAATTCTGGGTGCTACTGTTATGCCGCACAATCTCTATCTACACAGTAGTATTGTCCAAACGAGAAATTATCCAAGAACCACAGAAGGCAAAAAAGAAGCGATTAAATTTGCGACCATTGACAGTAGTTTTTCTCTAATGTTGGCGTTTTTTATTAATGCTTCCATTTTGATTTTGTCGGCTGCGACTTTTCATACAAGTGGACATCATGGGGTTGCAGATATTCATGATGCGTATCAACTTTTAACGCCATTGTTGGGAACAACTTTCGCAAGTATTTTCTTTGGTGTTGCCTTATTAGCTTCTGGACAAAATTCAACTTTGACAGGGACTTTGGCTGGTCAAATCGTTATGGAAGGTTTTTTAAATATTAGATTAAAACCTTGGGTTCGTCGTTTAATAACGCGACTTATTGCCGTAATTCCAGCATTAATTGTAGCCATTCTGTATGGTGAAAGAGGAACGTCGCAACTGTTGGTTTTTAGTCAAATTATTTTGTCAATGCAATTAAGTTTTGCCGTTATTCCTCTAGTAATGTTTACCAATTCTAAGTTAAAAATGGGACGTTTTGCTAACAAACTATGGTTAAAAATTTTAGTCATTATCATCAGCGGAATTATCCTTGGATTAAATTTATACTTACTTTATTTAACGCTTGATGGTTTATAAGACTTAAGAGGTTGTTGCTAAAATTTAGCATTTTTATAAGATTGCAAAATTGGTCTAGTCCTTTATATTGACTAATTTTATCTCTTGAAATTTTCAAAACTTATTATGACAACACAAGATAAATTAGCACTGCTTCGCAAAGCAATGCAAGCGCAAAATATTGATGCGTACATTATTTTTTCCGCAGATCCTCACATGAGCGAATATCTTCCTAACGAATGGAAGGAGAGAAGCTGGTTAACAGGCTTTACTGGCTCAGCGGGCTTTGCAGTCGTTACTAAAGACAAAGCGGGTGTTTGGACAGATGGACGATATTTTGTACAAGCTCATGCAGAATTAAAAGATTCGACAATAGATTTGATGAAGGAAGGTGTAGAAGGCACGCCGCAATTTGTAGATTGGATTATTTCTGAAATTCCCAAAGCTGGAAAAGTAGCTGTTAATGCAATCGCGACATCTAATGCTAACTGGGAATTGGTTGAAAATCAATTAAAAAAAGCTGATATTAGACTAGTAGATTTAGCTTTATTAAATGACATCTGGATTGATAGAGGAACGCCTTCTAAAAATGAAATTTTTGTACATCCAGTGGAACGTGCTGGCAAATCGGTAACTGAGAAGCTTTCGGATATTCGTCAAAAAATGGACGACATGGGAGCAACTTCTCATATTATTTCTAGTTTGGACGATGTCGCTTGGACACTTAATCTACGAGGAAGCGATGTGCAATCCAACCCCGTATTTTTAGGATATATTTATTTATCTCTTGATGAAGCAATTTTATTCGTAGACCTGGATAAACTTAACAATGAATCTAAAAACCTAATGGATGCATCTCATGTCAAAATGATGCCTTATGCAGATTTTTATTCATTTTTAAAATCAATAAAAAATCAAAAAGTCTTGGTTTCTCCTAATACTAACCAAGCCATTATTCATACTTTGGCCAACGATAATAGCTTGTTAAAAGCTGCAGTTCCGGGTAATCTGATGAAAGCGCAAAAAAACGAAGCTGAGTTGGCGGGTTTTAGAACGGTGATGGAGCGCGATGGTGTTGCGATGGTGAAATTTCTATACTGGTTGACGCACAATGTTGGTAAAGAACCGATGACAGAATATTCGATTGGACTCAAGTTAAGAGAATTCCGTGCAAGTCTTGATAATTTCGTCGGCGAAAGTTTTGGAAGTATTGTAGGATATGAAGCCAATGCCGCATTACCACATTATTCTGCAAAGAAAGAGGGAAGCTCGGACGTCACCAACAAAGGAATTATTCTAGTAGATTCGGGAGGTCAATATTTGGAAGGAACAACCGATATTACCAGAACTTTGGCGATTGGTGAAGTGTCGGAAGAGTTCAAAATAGATTCGACTTTGGTGTTACAAGGTATGATCCGATTATCAATGGTTAAATTCCCGAAAGGGACTCGTGGTGTACAGTTGGATGCTATTGCGAGACTTCCATTGTGGATGGCCGGTAAAGATTATGCGCACGGCACTGGACACGGTGTTGGCAGTTTTATGAACGTACACGAAGGTCCACAAAATATTCGTAAAGATCTAAATCCGCAAGAATTACTTCCAGGAATGGTAGTTTCTAACGAGCCTGGTTTTTATTTGGAAAACAAATACGGAATTCGTCATGAAAATCTTGTTGTTGTTAAAGAAGTTGAAAACACAGATTTCGGGATTTTCTACGATTTTGAAACCCTTACTTTCTGTCCATTCTTTAAAGATATTATTGTTAAAGATATGCTTTCGCAGGATGAAATCGATTGGTTAAATGCTTATCACAAACAATGTGAGGAAAAAATTGGACCTCATCTGGATGGCGAAATCAAGACTTGGTTCTTAGATTTGGTGAGTCCTTTGTAAGTTTTAAATATTATAAATTAAAAATCCTCGTCCGTTAACTCGCGAGGATTTTTTTATGAGATTATATTAAATAAGTTTCGGTTTAAAAAATAAGTTATGGCAACAATAGACTACCGTCACCGTAACTTAAAAATCTAAAATTATTCTTCAACGCATAATCATAAAGCTCAAGCCATTTTTCACCAATTAATGCTGAAACGAGTAATAACAAAGTCGATTGCGGTTGATGGAAGTTGGTGATAAGACCTTTTGCAATTCGGAAAGTATAACTTGGCGCAATTATAATTTCTGTCTCTACAGAAATGTGGCTTTGCTCATGTTTTTTAATCCAATTAATTAATGCTGAAATAGCAACCTCAGCAGAATTAATAGTTTCGGTTTCGTAAGGTTCCCACTGGGTAACTTTTAGTTTTTCAAAAGGAATATTGGGATTGTTAGCCACTTTATTTCCCATCCAAAAAATACTCTCGACAGTTCGCATGGATGTTGTGCCAACAGGAATAATTGGACGATTAATGTTTTCTAAAAGATGTTCTAAAAAATCGATGCCAATGTTCATACATTCAGAATGCATGATGTGCTCGTCCATTGTTTCCGATTTCACAGGTTTGAAAGTTCCTGCGCCGACATGTAAAGTTGTGAATAATGTTTCGATGCCTTTACTTTGAAGGTCATCCAAAATCCTTTTTGTGAAATGCAAACCAGCTGTTGGTGCAGCCACCGATCCGTCATGTTCGGAATAGACCGTTTGGTAAGTTTCTTCATCGGTTTTGTCCGCAAGCCTTTTGATATAGGGCGGAAGTGGCGTAACACCTGCAGCATTAACCACATCTGCAAACGGAATTTCTTCTGGTGACCACGATAATTTTACCACATAAGAATCGGCGAGTTTTTCGATAATCTCAGCAGTTAGTTCTACAATTTTATTATCAATCCTTAAAGTTTTAGTAAGCTTTGGCGTTCTCCATTTTGCAACTTTCCCGATGAGGCAAGTCCAAAGTATGCTTCCTTGTTTCTGAAAATAATCTTCGTAATTGACATTTTCGCCATAAGGTTCTAGACAAAAAACCTCGATGGCTGCGCCAGTTTCGTTCGTGAAAAACAATCGAGACTTGATAACTTTGGTGTCATTGAAAACTAAAACTGCATCATTTGGCAAATGTTCCGATATATGTTGATAAATATCGGTTGAGATGTTGTTGTTTTTGAAAACCAAAAGCTTAGACGAATCTCTAGGATTTGCGGGATTGTAAGCGATATTTTCGTTGGGTAAATCGTAAGTGAAATTTTCGATTTTTAGTTCTCGTGGATGCATCCTGCAAATTTCTGAAAAGTTTTACAATTCCTAAATAAAATGTTGATTAAATTAACAGAAAATCTTAACGCATACGTCTTTGAAGTGTGTCTGCCAACCAAAAGATATTGCTGAAGCGGTTCCTTATTTGGTGGCTCCACATGTTAAAGTTGGGTGTGTGGGCAAAGGCTTTTCATAAATGGCGGCAGTGTACAGACTTTAGATTAATTCAGTTTTAAGATAGACTTTGATGATTATGGAGAAGTAGAACGTTTTTTCATTAAATGTAAAATAAATATTTACTACGCAAATACATTGCGTACTAAGGTGATTACTTTGCATCATCAAACAAGGAGATTGTAGCTCAGTTGGATAGAGCAACGTCAAACACTTTATTAAATTTAAACCTTTTCAAAAAAGAGGTGTGATAATAAAGTTACTTCGATTATTAGTCCGTGTGTCGCTGGTTCGAATCCAGCCAATCTCCCAAAACGGAAGCGGTGTGAGGATACTGGTTACTTCGTTCAATGGAAAAAAACACCATATTCAGATTTAACCGCTTCTTATTTTTAATTTTAAAAAAGGAAAAAATGTCAAAATTCAACTTAAAAAAATCAGTTTTCGGAACCGGAAAAATTGCAGGCGAAACTTCTGCAAAAGCTGGAAAATATACAGATTACGAGTTGTTAAGACGTGTAACGCTTGCCAATCTTTTATTTGAATCCAATTATTATCAACCTGCCGACGAAATTATGATGCAGATTGAAAATTTGTGTTCAAAAGTTTCGGGTGAGCAAATTGTAGAATTGGCTTTGGAATGTCGTTTTGAACAAAAATTACGACACACACCGCTTTGGTTATTGATTTTAGCCAATGAAATTCACGAGACGCCCGTTAAAGACGCTATTGCAAAAATCTGTACTCGACCAGATATGACCATGGATCTTTTACAAATGTTGAAAGTGAGAAATGCTTCTTACAAAATGTCAAAATCCATAAAAAAAGGCTTAGCTAAAGCGTTTGACAACTATGATGACTATCAAATTTCAAAATACAAAAAAAGCAATTTAGACTTATCTTTAGTTGATGTTGTTAATTTGGTTCATCCAAAACCAACGTCTAAAAATGAAGTCGCTTTAAGAACTTTAATTAATAACGAATTGAAACCGGCAAATACTTGGGAAGTCGCTTTATCACAAGGTTCAGACAAAAAAGAAACCTTCGAACGAATGATTTCCGAAAAAAGTTTGGGTTCCTTGGCGATTTTGCGAAATCTTAGAAATATGATTGAAGCTAATCTTTCACGAAAAGATATTCAAAATGCGATTTCTCAGGTGAACAGCGGTTGGTTGACGCCGTTGAACTTTTTGGCGGCGCAAAGAAATGCACCAGAATATACTTCGGATATTGATAAAGCGATGAGAAATTGTTTTTCTCAAGAGAAAATCACGGGAACAACGATTCTTGCAATCGATGTTTCGGGAAGTATGGGCGGAATTACGAGTTCTAATTCTAAATTTTCGAGAATGGATTTGGCTTTTGCGATGGCCGCCGTTGGAACTTATGTTTTTGAAGATTTGATTTTGGTTTTTACCGCAGGTAGCGATGCAGAACGTAAAGGTGCACATCTTGTTTGGAAAAGCGGTTATGGACTTGGACTTTTCGATCATTTCAATGATATTAACGAGAGTCTAGGCGGCGGTGGAATTTTTACCTACCAACTTTGCGAATGGTTAAAAGACGAAGCTTACGCAAAAGATGCGGATCGATTGGTGGTTATTTCTGATAGCCAAGATATCGACGCGCATTACGGTTTGGCAAAAATACCTGATACAACACCGTATCAATCGTCTTATATCATTGATATTTCGTCGCACACGCATGGGATAAAAACCAATCATTGGACCGCAGAAATCAACGGTTGGAGTGATAAAGTTTTTCAATACATTCGTGCGTTGGAAAAGGATTTTAATTAAATTTAAAATCTAGTATTTATAAACAATCCACCTCAGTTTGGGGTGCATTGTTTCTATTTCTTTTTTGATTTTTTTATTTTACTGACTTCTAAAGTTATCTTCAGCCAATAAGATAAATCATCGAATTTCCGAAAACCTGCTGGTTCAACATAACAAAATCCATGCATTTGTTTGCCCCTCATCATCATAGCTGAGAAACCAACTTTATTGGAAACTTTTTATTACAAATGCGCACTTTAAGGTAGCATTAAATTTTCGTCGCGTATATTTAAATACCTTTTATTATCAACCAAAAATGCCAAACCTTCAAACATTTTCTTTTCGGTAACATTTAGATTTGGTGTTCCGGGAGATATTCTCGGATGTGGTCTGCTAATTCTGTGTTCTATGTTATAAAATCTTTAATATAAGTAATCTAGGATTTCAATTTTTCCAAAACAGATTTAACGGCTTCAATTTTATTATTTTCAACTAAATTAACGATAGAGGTTTGTTGTATAACATTTTCTTTTTTAGTTTTTAAAATTTGATGAACATACATTAACACTTGCAAAAGAGCGAAGAAAAAGTAATGTCTTCATGGACTTGTAAATTATTCCGAAGATACGGAAAACCAAAAAACCACCGACTTGCGGTGGTTTTCTATTGTTAAGCTTGTTCTGTTGGTTTGTCGCCTTCAGGTTTTGCTTGGTTGTTTTCAGCTTTTGGCTTTGGCTCTGGTTTTGGTGGTCTTGGAAGAAGAACTTTTCTAGAAAGTTTCATTTTCTTACGATCATCATAACCCATGAATTTCACTTCAACTTCATCGCCCTCCGCATACGGAACTTTGTCCAGACGCTTCCATTCGATTTCTGAAATATGTAGTAGACCTTCTGTACCTTTAGCAATTGCTACGAAAGCACCGAAATCCATTACTTTAACTACTTTTCCTTTGTAAACTTCTCCTACAACAGGTACGAAAGTAATTTCGTTGATTTTCGCAACCGCTTCGTTGATTTTCTCTCTGCTGATACCAGAAATCTCGATACGTCCGATTTCTCCCACTTCTTCAATGGCAATGACCGTATCGGTATCTTTTTGCATTTGTTGAATAATCTTTCCACCAGGTCCGATTACTGCACCGATAAAGTCTTTCGGAATTTCCATCATCACCATTTTTGGAGCGTGAGGTTTCACATCTTCTCTTGGTTCTGCGATGGTTTCCGTAATTTTATTTAAAATATGTAAACGACCATCTTTTGCTTGCATTAAAGCCTGCTCCATGATGTCCATGGAAAGTCCTTGTATTTTGATGTCCATTTGACAAGCGGTGATTCCATCAGCAGTACCTGTTACTTTGAAGTCCATGTCTCCTAAGTGATCTTCATCACCTAAAATATCAGAAAGAACCGTAAATTTTCCAGATTTTTCGTCAGTAATCAATCCCATTGCGATTCCTGAAACTGGTTTTTTGATCTGAACACCTGCATCCATCAAAGCCAATGTTCCTGCGCAAACTGTCGCCATGGAAGACGAACCGTTAGATTCTAAAATATCAGAAACGACACGAATTGTGTACGGATTTTCTTCAGGAATCATGTTGGCTAAAGCTCTTTGAGCCAAGTTACCGTGTCCCACTTCTCTTCTTGATGTTCCTCTTAAAGGACGTGCTTCACCTGTTGAGAATGGAGGGAAATTATAATGAAGGAAGAATTTTTCGTCGTGTTGCGTAATCACGCTATCCACCATATTTGCATCTTTAATAGAACCTAAAGTTACAGCCGTTAAAGATTGAGTTTCTCCTCTTGTAAAAATAGCAGAACCGTGAGCTCCTGGAAGATAATCGATTTCTGACCAAATTGGACGAATCGTTTGGGGATCACGACCATCCAAACGAACTTTCTCGTTCAGAATCATTTGACGCATGGCTTCTTTTTCCACGTCGTGGTAATATACTTTAACGAAAGGTGTTACTCTTTCTAATTCTTCTTCGTCTGTATATTGTGCTAAAAAGTCGTTTAAAACCGCTTTGAAGTTTTCTCCTCTTTCTTCTTTTGCAGAAGGCGTTTTAGCTACTTCATATACTTTATCGTAAGTTTCTTTCCACACTTTTTCACGAATTTCTTCATCGTGAGTTTCGTGAGAATATTCTCTTTTTGGAGAAGAACCTACAACTTTAGCAGCTAATCTTTCTTGAGCTTCGATTTGATTGATGATTTCTTTATGCGCAAATTGAATGGCTTCCAACATTTCTTGCTCAGAAATTTCTTTCATTTCACCTTCTACCATTACGATTGAAGATTTTGTTGCTCCGACCATAATATCCAATTCCGCGTTTGCTAAATCTTCATATTTCGGGTTGATGGCTAATTTTCCGTCCAATTTCACAACTCTAACTTCAGACATCGGACCGTTGAAAGGGATGTCGGTAATCGCGATTGCTGCAGAGGCTGCTAAACCTGCTAAATCATCTGGAATGGTTTGTCCATCGTAAGAAATTAGGGAAATCATCACCTGAACTTCCGCATGGAAATCTTCAGGGAACAATGGACGAAGAACTCTGTCAACCAAACGCATTGTCAAGATTTCTTGATCCGATGGTCTTGCTTCTCTACGGAAGAAGTTTCCTGGGATTTTTCCGCCTGCGTAGAATTTTTCTCTGTAATCTACTGTTAAAGGTAAAAAGTCAACGCCCGGGTTGGCTTCTTTATTGGCTACAACGGTTGCAAGAAGCATCGTTCCGCCCAATTTTACAACAACAGCGCCATCGGCTTGCTTCGCCAATTTACCTGTTTCTAGCGTAATTTCTCTGCCGTCTGCAAGAGTAATCAGCTCAGTGATTGCTTGTGGTGCACTCATAAATTAATTTTGTTTTACACTCCGTATTGAGTGTTTTAATATTTAAACTCTTTAAATTTTCGTGGGCAAAGATAAGGAATTTGGGCGGAAGTTGATGGATTTTGGTTTAGGCATTGTAATATAGTACTTCAAGAGTTTTATTTTTAATAAATCATAAAGTCGTATTTCTTGTGCAATTTTGAAATGTTTCTGAGTTTTTAAATGTATTGTTTTGATTTTTAATACTAAACTAGATTTTTGTGATACTTTTTTAATTTCGATGTAACAAGTTAGTGGTTCCAGTTGTCTTATTGTAAAAAAAAACATGAAGTTAACTATTACCAGTGCGGTTTTACTTTGTTCCAACTTTTTTATGGCTCAAGTAAAGCAAGATACCATCAAATCAGAAAATATAGAAGCGGTAACGATTATTGCGAAAAAACCAACTGTAGAGACAAAGGTTGACAGAATGGTTTTCAATGTGGCTGACAGCTCTATTCTAGCGGGTAATACGACTTGGGATGTCCTTCGCATGACGCCTTTGGTGAGCATAGATAACAATGATGTTGTAAAATCTGAAGGCGAAAATGTGACAGTCTATATTAACGATAGGAAATCGGTTTTTACTGGAAAAGAACTTAAAGAATATCTTAAATCACTTCCTGCTGATAATTTGATGAAAATTGAGGTAATCACCAATCCTTCATCAAGATACGAAACCACAGGACAGGTTATTAATATTGTTCTTAAAAAGCGGGAAGATGAAGGTGTCAAAGGAAGTGTAGCTTTTACTAATACCCAAAACACTAAGAATAATCAATATTCTAACCTTAACCTTAACTATCACAAAAAGAATTTTACACAGACGATAACGGGTAGCTACAACGACAATACTAATGTTTCGTCAGTAAAAACAGAGAACAATCTTTTTCAAGATAACGAACAAAGATTAATTGATATGCAATCTATCTATCGTGGTAAAATGCCGTCGGTATCTTCAGCTTCGGAGTTAGAATTAAACGATAAAAATAATATCGGTGTTATTTTCGAGTATTTTCAAAATAAAAGTGACTCCGAAAATAATAGTGTCGGAAGTGTTTTCAAAAACGGAAATCCTTTTAACACTTATTCAATTAATCAAAATGAAGCCTCGAAATATTTAGTATTGAATTCCAATTTGTTTTATAAGTATTATGATAAAGAAAAAAACAGGATTTTTGATGTTAATGTAGGCTTTAATTACAACGGTGATCGTGGCGATAGACATTACTTGCGCAACCAGTCTGATCTTCCGACACCAGAATACACACGTGTTTTCGAAAATACGCGGATGCGAAATTATTACGTAAAATTAGATTACATGCAGAATTTAGGATCAAAAAATAATACTTTAGAAACTGGTGTTAAGTTGGATTTTAATAACAATTATATGCCGATAGATTATTTTGGTTTTTCGTCGGATATTTTGCGAAACAGATTTAGTTACAAAGATAATCTCAATGCTGTCTATGCTAATTATAGCACAAAATTCTTTGACAAATTGGATGTGCGTTTTGGGCTTCGTTACGAGTATATGAACTATAAATTGCATCAAAAAAATGACGATATCAAAAGAGATGAGTCTTACGGAAAACTCATGCCAAACGCGTTGATAAAATATACTGTAAGTCCTAATTTTAATGTGTCAACATCTTATAACTATAGCATTTGGAGACCTTGGTATTCTGAGTTTAATCCTTTTGAATTACCAACAAGTGACGGAAATTTCTATCGTGGAAATATGGATTTAGTGCCGAACCCAAATCATCGATTTACAATGAAATTTGGCGTTTATAAAAAGTATTTCTTATCCTTAGGTTACAATTTTACTAATCAAGATTATTGGACAGATTATATCCCAGAAGGCAATAAGTTGGTATCATTTCCAAATAATTTTATTGGAAAATCCGAGCGTTATTCGGTTAACTTAAACACTAACCAAACTTTCTTTAAAAATAAATTTAATGTGAATGTTACAGTTGGTATCAACTACCAAGATAATAGTGATTTCAACCACAGAAATAACTTGAATACAAAAGATTATATCACGAACTTCTCTGGTTCTGCTAACTTCACCTACACCAATTTGTTTGATAAAAACATCAATATTTCTGGATGGGCTGGTGTCTATAGAAACAATAACGGAAACTCAATTGGGAATACTACCAACGTATTTCATAATATATCTGTTACCAAAATCTTTGATAAAATTGGTTTAGAAACAAGTTTACAATTAAATAACATTTTCCTGCGACCAGTATTTGACAGAACGACCTACAGTCAAGCAGGAACATTTAGAAACATAAATACATCTGATTGGTACGGCGCTTCATTAACGATTACAAAGCGTTTCGGAAATCAAAAAGTAAAAGAAAATACCAAAATCGATGTTGAGAAAAACCAAGGCGGCGGAAAATAAAAATACAAAACTTTTCAATGATTTTGGAAGGTTTTTTTATTTAAGATAAATTAATTTTCATGTTTTAAAAATCTAACTTAGCTTTGTATCACTTAAAAGTAAATGATATGTTAAAACGTGTAGGAATTGCGGCTGCAATTACATTTTTAGGAATTTTTCAATCTTCTGCTCAAACAAAGTTGGAGCGTCCAAAATTGGTTGTAGGACTGGTAATTGACCAAATGCGTTGGGATTATCTCTACCGTTATCACGACAAATTTGGTGAAGATGGTTTCAAAAGAATGTTGAAACAAGGTTATTCCTTTAACAATGTGATGATTCCGTATTTGCCGACCGTTACGGCGATTGGACATACAAGTATTTATACAGGTTCGGTGCCGTCAATTCATGGTATTGCGGGTAACGATTGGACAGATAAAGAAACTGGAAAAAATGTATATTGTACAACAGATGTAGCTTACAAAGGGGTTGGTACAACTTCTGATAAAATCGGGGCACATTCTCCACGAAATTTATGGAGTACGACAATCACAGATCAGTTGGGGATCGCAACCAATTTTCGATCGAAAGTTGTTGGCGTTTCTTTAAAAGATAGAGCATCTATTTTGCCAGCTGGGCATAATCCGACTGGTGCTTTTTGGTTTGATGAGACGACTGGTAATTTTATTACAAGTACGTATTATATGCAAGATTTACCAAGTTGGGTGAAGGATTTTAATTCTAAAAATTATGCATCCGAATTGGTTTCTAAAGGTTGGAATACCTTGTTACCGATTAATCAATACACCGAAAGTACAAGAGATGATGTGCCTTGGGAAAGTCTTCTTGGTTCTGCGACCAAACCAGTTTTTCCGTACAATAATTTAGCGACAGATTACGAAAAAAAGAAAGGCGTTTTGAGGACGACACCTTTCGGGAATACTTATACCTTAAAATTTGCTGAAGCAAGCCTTGATGCTTATCAAATGGGTGCGGACGATATCACCGATTTTTTAGCCATTAATATCGCATCTACAGATTATGTTGGACATGCTTTTGGACCAAATTCTATCGAGGTTGAAGATACTTATTTGAGATTGGATCGAGATTTGGGAAGCTTTTTCAAAATGTTGGACAAAAAAGTAGGGAAGGATAATTATTTAGTATTCTTGTCAGCAGATCATGGCGGCGCGCATTCTGTGGGATTTCTTGAAGAAAGCAAAATGCCAACAGGCTTTTTTGGAGAAGGTTTAGAAAAATCTTTAAATACAGATTTGGAAAAGAAATTTGGTGTTGCTAATTTAGTTTTGGCGGTAGACAATTATCAAGTTTATACCAATGATAAATTAATTTCTGAAAAAAGTCTGGATTCTGAAGACATCAAAAAATTCATTATTTCGAGTTTGAAAAAACTACCAGAAATATTGTATGCAGTTGACATGACGGAGATAGGAGAGTCGCCAATCCCTGAACCAATCAAAACAAGAACTATTAATGGTTATAATTGGAAACGAAGTGGCGATATCCAAATGGTGACCAAAGATGGTTATTTGGCTTACTATGCGAAAAAAGGAACAACACATTCGGTTTGGAATTCTTACGATGCGCATATACCGCTAATTTTTATGGGTTGGAAAGTTAAAAACGGCGAAAGCAACCGTCCCTATTATATGACAGATATTGCACCGACTTTGGCTCAGTTTTTAAAAATTGAAAATCCAAGCGGTAACATTGGGCAGCCAATTGCTGAAATTTTAGGAAATTAGATTGAAAAATTTTATGTTTGGTATAATATTTTCTAATTAGTTGCAGTTAAATAGCAATTAAACTTAAAAAAACAATATCAAATTTTAAACCTATGAAAAAGATTTTATTCGCAGCATCAGCTGTATTATTAGCTGTAGTTGTATCATGTAAAAAAGAAAACAACACTGTAGTAACTACAGATGGTGGTACAGATACAGTAGCAGTTGTACATACTGAAGAAACAACGGTACTTAGCGAAACTGAGGCTAAAGCTAAAGTTGACAAAGCGCAAGCAGATCTAGATGCAGCTATCAAAAAAGGAGATAAAGCAGCGGAAGAAACTGCTAGAAAAGCATTAGCTGATGCTAACACGGCTTGGGATCGAACAAAAGCAGCGGTTAATGCTGCAGCGCAAGATGTTAAAGATGGTGTTAACAACGCGGTTGACAAAACTAACGAAGCTGCAAAAGATGCGAAAGCTGATCTTAAAACAGCAGCTCAAAATGTAAAAGCTGATGTTAACAAAGCCGCACAAGACACTAAAGATGCTACTAAAAAAGCAGCAGGTGATGTTAAAGATGCTTATAACAAAACTTTAGAAAGTGCAAAAGCTAAATAATATTTTTAGTTTTAAATAAATTAGACCGAAGATTATTCTTCGGTTTTTTTTGTGTACTGTAGTCAAATTAGAAAAGAGAATACAATTGATAGGTAGATAGTTGTATTTTTTTACAGCTATATTTAAAATTTTCGTTTTGAAATCAAATCGGATAGGAATGCCTTACTGTATTAATCTCCAAATAGTGAATTATAAGCGATAAAGACTAAATAAAAAAACCTTGAACGAGTTCAAGGTTTTTTTGTTGTAAAGCGGAGAGAGAGGGATTCGAACCCCCGGACCTGTTACAGTCAATAGTTTTCAAGACTACCGCAATCGACCACTCTGCCATCTCTCCAAAACAGCGACTGTATCGTTGTTTTGAGTGGTGCAAATATATAAAGCTTTTATGTATTGACCAAATTATTTTTTAAATTTTTTATGATGTAGTCAAATTATCAATTCAACCGATTGTCGCGCCCCAGATGGAACGGCCTGTCGGAGCTCGTGTTGTATCCTCTGGCAAAACGCTATGGCGCAACACAGCGACTAGTGACAGCGGGAAAGGCGCCCAAAATAAAACATGGATTGCTAATGCTGAAGCCAAACTATTGTCAACTGATAAATCTGAATGAAAGGCATAAAAAAAGTCCTAAACTTTCGTTCGGGACTTTTAGTAAGCGGAGAGAGAGGGATTCGAACCCCCGGACCTGTTACAGTCAATAGTTTTCAAGACTACCGCAATCGACCACTCTGCCATCTCTCCAAAACAGCGACTGTATCGTTGTTTTGAGTGGTGCAAATATATAAAGCTTTTATATATTGACCAAATTATTTTTTAAGTTTTTTAATAAAATTTAAACCTAAGATTAGCGAAATATTTTGTAATTAATTATACTCTGTTGAGAATTAGTATTTTGTAAATTTTTAGTTTAAAATATGATTTTAAAAAAACTAAATTTTATAAAGTCAGAAAATTAGTTTTTTGCGAAAGATAAACCCATTAATACTGCACAAAATCCTAAAATGATACTTAGCAAAATGTAAAAAATTAAAGAAATGAGATTTCCGTTTTGATAAAGTGTGACATTCTCCGCGGAGAAAGTCGAAAATGTCGTAAAACCGCCACAAAATCCCGTGATAAATAAGAATTTGAGTGCTGAATCTTGTTTAAGAATAGACGCCGAAAATAGACCTATCAAAAAACAACCTACAATATTAATGACTAAAGTTGCGATTGGAAAGCCAGAAGTTTTGAAAAACTTCAAAGAAAAAAAAGAGATGAGATAACGCAAAATACTGCCTATCCCACCTCCTATGAATATTAAAACTAAGTTTTTTAACATTAGTCTTGTTTTATCCAAGTGTGATTTTCGCCACTTAACTCGCCGATATATTTTTCTGCATCCATCGCCGCCATACAACCACTACCAGCCGCTGTAATCGCTTGTCTATAATGCGAATCCTGTACGTCACCCGCCGCAAAAACGCCAGGTATATTGGTTGCAGTAGATTTGCCTTCTGTTATGATATAACCGTGCTCGTCCAAGTTAATTTGTCCTTTGAAAACATCGGTATTTGGTTTGTGTCCAATGGCAATAAAAATACCATGAACGTCAATTTTTGATTGTTCTTGCGTTTGGTTATTAATCGTGACAGCTCTTTCTACCATTGAGTTTTCACCTTCAATAGCAATTAATTCATGATTGAATTTAACTTCGATATTGGGTGTTGACATCACGCGATCTACCATTACTTTGGATGCACGGAAGTGATCTTTACGAACCAACATCGTCACTTTATTACAAATTTTGGATAGATAAGTCGCTTCTTCCGCAGCCGTATCCCCAGCGCCTACCACGATAACATCTTTCCCTCTGTAGAAAAATCCGTCGCACGTTGCACAAGCTGAAACGCCACCACCAGCATATTTTTTCTCATCATCAAGTCCAAGATACTTAGCAGTTGCACCTGTTGAGATGATCACAGTTTTTGCTAAGATATCTCGACTTCCAGTAGAAATCTTGTGTACAGAACCTTTTTCTCTAGCAAATTCTACCTTAGAAATCATTTCGTAGTGTACTTTGGTCTCAAATCTTTCTGCTTGCTTTTGCAATTGCATCATCATTTCTGGACCTGTGACGCCATCAGGATAACCTGGGAAGTTTTCGACCTCTGTCGTCGTTGTCAGCTGTCCGCCTGGCTCAAGTCCTGTGAATAATTCTGGTTTTAGGTTAGCTCTTGCAGCGTAAATTGCTGCTGTGTAACCTGCAGGTCCTGATCCAATGATAACACAATCTAAAATATTTTCCATATCTTTTTTTTCTCTTTTTTTAGAATTAAAGTTTCAAAAATCGTAATTAATTTTAGTTCAGACTAATTTTGACTAATTGTTTTTTTCGATTTTGACGTTTATATAATTTTATCTATTTATGAAATTTTTTTAAAAAACTAATTTTTGATAGTTTTGATAATTTAAAATACTTAAAAACAGTTTGTTATATTAATTCATTTTAATTTGGTCGATGTTTAAAATTTTAAAAGTCATTTCGACATAGATTTCATCATCTTCCATTTGACGTACGCCAAGACCTTTTGATTTTAAATCCATTTCGCGAATGACAGAGATAATTCTGGTCGCCAATTTTAAAGGATAAAAACGTGCGGCTTCCGCAAAATTCTGAATAGCATAAGGATTTACGCCAATTTCTTTTGCGATAACCGATGGCGATTGTCCAATTAGCGTATGGTACATCACCAGATCCGAGAAGAATTTATACAAGGCACCAATCGACATTTGGATGGGATTGGACTTTTTATTTTTGCCCATATAATAAGCAATTTTGAAAGCACGTTCTTTATTTTTTGTTGCTAAAGCTTTTTGAAGTTCGAATATATTATAGTCTTTGCTAATCCCGATATGTTCTTCAACAATTTTGTTATCGAGAACATCACCTTCTTTTAAAACTAGTTTCAGTTTGTTAAGCTCGTTTGCAATTCGAGAAAGATCACTGCCAAGATATTCTGCTAGAAGGAAACTGACATTAGGGGCCGCTTTGTATCCGAATTTTTCGATTTCGGATTGTATCCAAGTGGCTAATTGTGAGTCTTTTATTTTATCGCTTAAAAATAAAAACTTCTTAGTTGTAAGCTCTTTACTTACTTTTTTGCGAGAATCAAGTTTCTTGTGTTTGTGGGCAAAAACGAGAATTGTCGATTCAACTGGCGCCTTGAGATAAGCCAAAAAAGCATCTGACTCTGACTCTTCTAATTTGAGATCTTGGGCTTCTTTAACAATGATTAATTGCTTGTCGCCCATCATCGGATATTGTCTTGCCAAGGACAAAATCTCACCATAATTGGTGTCTTTTCCGTATACAACGGTTTGGTTAAAAGCCTTTTCGTCTTCTTCCAAAACATCATTTTCGAAATGTTTGGTCGCTACATCAATATAGTAAGGTTCTTCACCATGTAAGAAATATATTGGTAAAAATTCTTTATTTTTAATACTTTTGAGGACAATTTCTATATCTTTCATCAGACTTTATGCAACTACCTAAACTAAACTTCAATACCGAATTTGACTTGAAAATCAAGCAAGACAAAGATACATTTTTTATTTATGATTCGGTGCGCAAGATGTGGTTGGTATTGACGCCAGAAGAATGGGTGCGACAACATTGGGTAGCTTATTTTCTGAAAATCAAGAAGAAAAATGGGTCGTCTCTTATTTTGGAACAAAAATTGGAACTCAATTCTACAATCAAACGCTTAGATTTGCTGGTTACACATCGCACAAAAGCTCAAATTTTAGTGGAATTGAAAGCGCCAAATATCAAGTTGACGGAAAAGCAATTCGAGCAAATTGCAAGATATAATTCTGTCATCGAAGCGCCAGAAATCATATTGTCCAACGGCTTACATCACATTTATGCAACATATTTTGATGGGCAATATCGATTTGAAGCTCTTGAATTTTAATTATCTTTAAACAAAAACGCAATAGATGGAAACTAAAAAGACATCAAAAAGAAAGAGAATAATTTTGACTTGTATTTCTGTTTTATTGTTACTTTTGGTAGCATTTCCTTTTGTGCTCAATATTTATCTTAAAAGCAAACTTCCAGATTTAGTCAACGAAAAAACACCTTATCATGTGGATATGGCTCAATTTAATTTTGATTTAATCTCGGGAAATCTCCATATTACTGATGTTAAAATAAAAACTAAAAATCCTAAAGATACAGCGGTTACACAATTGTACGGAAGCATATCCGAAGTAGAACTTGCTGATTTTGGCGTTTTCAAAGCATTATTTTCTAAAAGGTACAAAGCGAAACTTTTTAAAATTAAAAATCCAAACTTGTATATTCGGTTTGCAAAAAAGAAAAAAGACGCAGTGAAAAATAACAAAAAACCAGACATTTTTCTCAGCGAATTATTAATCGAAAATGGTGAGATAAAAGCTGTCAATGATGAGGGTAAATCGGTTTTTAATGGTAATAAAATCAATGTTGATCTTCAAGATATTGATCTAAATAATGATGACAATACGCGTTTGCCTATTGGTTTTAAAAAGTTGAGCATTCATGCAGAAAATCTTGTTGTTACGGTCAACGATTATTATCAAATTCTGGCTGATAAAGTTAACACGGTTGATAAAGAAATAGCCATCCAAAATCTCCACCTTAACCCGACACAATCGACATCAGAATATAATGCAAAAAGCGTTTTCGATTTTAAAGCTAAACACTTTACGGCGTCTAATCTTAACATTAATCGTGACTCGCTAATCGCTGAAAGCACGTTAATTGACGAGCCAAATTTGACGATAACCTCAACCAACAAAAAGATCGTAAAAGACAATCCTAAAGAACTGAATCTCAAAATTGCGTTAAAAGATATCAATCTCAAAAATGGGAAATTATTGGTGCAAAAATCCGATAAAACCAAGAGTGCGTCTGCTGACAAATTCAATATTAATATTACAAAAATTGTATTTGATAAAAATACTGTTAAAGAGAAAATTCCTTTCAAGTTTGATCAGCATAATGTTGACATTTCTAAAGTTTATTTCCGAGTAAACAACAACCAGGAAGTGCGTGTTGGTCATATTTTCTCGAAAGATGCTAACGTTGCGGTAGACAGCATTCAAGTGGCGAAATTAGGTGCAAACCCGACTCAAAATCTTTGGTCAGGTTTTATTAAAAAAATCAATATTCAGAATATTAAGCCAAAATTTGAGGGTCAAAAAATTAATTTAAATTTGAATGCAATGACGGTTGATGATGCAAGAGTTGCTATGATTTCTAAAGCCCATAAAGCTGCAAAAAAACCCGACCGAAAAAATTCAGATTTAAACTTAAATATTGGAGCTATAAAACTCAATAATGCCAACTTTCAACAACTAACAAGTAGTGGGCAGCAGAAAGCTACAGTTGCAAGTATTAATGCGATTTTCAATAATTTTAAAATCAATGAAACCACTTTAAAATCCAAGACCGCATTTACGATTGCTAATCATAATATCAAAACGGGAGAAATCTTTGTCGATGCTGGTAAATATTATACGTTGCGCATTAAAAATCTTGAAAATAATGATAAAATTAGTAGCATCAAAAATCTAGCATTTAAATCTAAATATAATCGTAAAGAGTTTTCCAGGATTATTTCGAAACAAGAAGACTTATACGATGTTACAGCAAATAGCATTCAGATTTTTGATCGCGTGTCACTATTCGAAAATCATGACCAGATTCTTTTAAACAAAGTTGTACTAGATGGTGTTAAATGTAGTATTTTTCATGATTTGGCTCCACCAGAAGACAAAACTGCCAGAACAATGTTTAATGAAAAGCTGAGAAGTATTAAGGTGCCTTTGTTTGTTAACAATGTTGAACTGCGGAATTCTTATATTTCTTACGAAGAAGATGCGGTTAATAATAACAAACCTGGCAAATTATTCATGGATGCTTTTAATGCTACTATCAAAAATGTTGGGAACGGAAAAGTAAAAGGTACGTCAAGTGTCGTGGCTGTAGATGCAGGTTTTAAGTTTTTTGGCACTGCTCCTACAAAAGTTAATTGGACTTTTGACGTACTAAATAAAATGGACGATTTTAAGATCAATGGAAAAATTGAAGGTCTTTCTGCCAACGAAGTTAATCTATTTGTTAGACCTTATCTTAACCTAACATTGGACGGCGAGATTAGTTATTTGAAATTCAATTATTTCGGAAATAAAAATGTCATTAAAGGAGATTTTTTCCTAAATCATCACAATATTAAAGTTAACTTCCTAAACAAAAATGGAGAAAAACGCAAGTTTTTGAGTAAAGCTGTTAATATTTTAGTAAAAAGCGATGCAAAAAATGGTGGTAAAAATGTGCAAATCGAAAAAGCAAGAGATCCTGATCGTTCGTTCTTCAATTTGCTGTGGAAAGGTATTATGGAAGGATTAAAGAAGACTTTAATTTCGGAGAAAATTTAAGAAACTTTCCCCACTCGAAAGACTAAAGCTGTGTAAAGTTCATCCAATTGACTTTCGTCGTAATACAGAAAAGGTAAAGAAAAATTGGATCCATTTTTTAAAAATATTCGAATGACATGCTTACGCCATTTGGGTGTCTCAAGTTTTAAAGTCCGAATATCACTAAACTTCAATTGCTTACTAGGTTCTTCGAAAAACATTCGCAAAACTTCCCAACCGCTAGCTTTCCCTGTCAAATCATAGTTAACAGGCATATAAGATAAAACTTGATTATCAAACCGAACTTGAATGATTTTGTTAGCTCGTAACAAGAGTTTTACACCATGATAAAGTCCATAAAGCGATGTTGCAGTGATTATTAAAGTTAGTATTAAAAAAGTAATATCATCAAAAAATGTATTATTTTCTAACATACTTGTCACTGAATCGACAAATAAAAAACTGAAAAAACAACCGAAGAAAACCAAGACAGAACCAAATAAAATGATGCGTATAGGTTGAATTTTGATTTCGACAAGCGATTGATTTCTGTAATTGTAACGTGAAAGATTAGATTTGTTATTACGAGAAATTATAAAAAATAATACACCAACAAAAATTGCTGTAATAATCGCCAACACAATAATCATAATACTCGAACTCAAATAGTTTGTATCTGTAAAAAGCATAGCAACCAATTATAATACTTACAAAATTAAAAGATAAACGGTTTATTTTTGTTTTCCGTAAGTTAAGAATTTTAATAAGATCGATTTAATTTTCGTAATTTTTTACAGCTAATTTTAAAGTTTTTTCCATTCTTTCACGCAATTTCAAAGGTTTTAGAACGGTCAAAAACTCCCCCATTCCGAGGATCATTCTTTCTAATTCGAAATTTAGCTGAACACAAATTCTAAAAGTTGTTCCGTTTTCGTCTTCATTCAAAATCTGTTGACTATGATGAAAAGGCTTTGTTTTGACATAAGGCGCGTGTTTTTTGGAAACAAAAAATTCTACATTTCGCGGACGCTGCGTTTCCGAAACTGTTGCACCGATGACTTCTCCAAAATAGCGATCCGCATCCAAATTGTAATCGATGTAAGTTGAGTTTTCATCGACCGCAATTTCCTGCATTCTGTCCAAAGCCAAATTGTAAAGCTTTCCTTTGTGAAGACAAATCAAAAACCAACGATTGTTATATTCTTTTAACAATTGTGGATGAACAATCATGCTTTGAGCTTCTCTAGCTGTGAAACTTTGATACAAAATCTGTAAAACTTGCTTATTGAGAATCGCTTGATACAAAACATCAATATATTCTAAACCTTTTAAACGCTCGTTTTTATCGAGGTGAATTATCGATTTTTGTTGAGTTGCTTGGATTGAATCTTCTAATTTTTGAATGACACCATTCATTTCCTTAAACATCGAAAAATCTTTAAACTGTTTCAAAATTTGTACTGCATCAGTCATCGCTTTCAAATCATTTTCGTTAACCGAAATATTATGAATACTGTACTCTGGATCACTGTATCGGTAGTATTTTCGCTCGTAAACTTCGATAGGGGCTTCATAACCGAATTTTTCACTACGCATATTTTGCAAATCCAATTGCACAGTCCGCTTACTAACAAAAGATTCCTTTCCTTCAAATTCGAACAAAGCTTCTGAACACTCATCGATTAAATCATCAAGCGTATATTTTTTATACTTGTTTTTCAAACATTTGTCGAGGGTTTTGTACCGAATTAAAGCGTTTTTATTAGAGGACATGGATGAAAAATTTGAGATTTGTTATTTTGATATTTAAATTGTGGTGTTTCAAGTGTTAGATTGGTGCATGATTTCTTAGAAAGAGCCTTTGCTTCAGATGAAATTCCGTCCCATCCGCACTTTATAAAGTTTGGGATATGTTGATAAGCATTCCCATTTCGCCATTGGCGAGTGTTGCTGGGATAAAGTCATAATTCGCATCACTGTACGAAAAACATTATTGAATTGAATGTTTTTAGGTTCATTTTTAATTTGGTTTAGGATCACCCAAATGTAATTATTCAATAAAGATAATCAACCTCAACAATCTACGCAACTTCAGTGCGTCATAAATTGAGGGGCACAAAAAAGCTTGTTTCTCTCGAAACAAGCTTAGATATTAAGATGAAGAAAAGATTACTTCACGATTTTAATATTAACTGCAGAAAAACCTTTTGGAGATTTTTCTTTCTCATAAGTTACTTTGTGACCTTTTTTCAATTCTTCTTCTGAGTTGTTAATGTGGAAAAAGATATTTTCTTTCGATCCGTTTTCGGTAATGAAACCATAACCTTTATCACTCAAGAATGTAATAATTCCTGTGATTTCGGTATCGTTCACTTCAATAGGAGCCGCACCTAACTGAATATCATCTAGGTCGATTTCGATTTTTTCGCGTTGGTCTGGTGGCGTGCTTGTGAGTTGCCCAAACTCGTCCACGTACATAAACATTTCGTCAAGCGCTTTACCTTTGTTGTTATCAGATTTGCGCTCTTCACGGCGTGCCGCTTTTTCTTTTTGTTTCTGCTGTTTCTTTTTAAAATTTTCTTTTTTTGAGAAAGAATCTGCCATAAATAGTTTAAAATTTTATTTTAATGTTACTAAATTACACGTTATTATAAGTTCAATTTTCGGTAAAAACCTACTTTAATTGACCTCTTCATTTTTTGAGAACCTCAAAAGATTTCTCTTTTATTTGTCGTAGTTTGTATTTAAGTTGCTGGTAAAAGCAGCGAAAAACTTAAAGTAATGAATATAATAAACTCTTCTAAGTTTACGAAAAACAAGTGCTTTCTTTACTAATGCGGTACAAAGATACGATAAAAGAAATTAATAATGGTAGTTTTTTAATTCTGTGCAGATTATATTTTCATTAAAAACTTTTTTTCGAAAAAATTATTAAATATTGTATTACGCAAAAAGATTGCGCAGTTATGTAATTCCTTTGCATCATCAAACTTACAAAATAATTAAAACGTCGAATACTAGCAGCCCGACTTGAGCGGAAATCCTTTTGTGAGAAACGAACAAAAGATTGAGAGCGGAAGGCGGTAAAAGCTGCCCCAAAAATTAAAAAATAAACAAAATGGAAAATAAAATTACAGGACATGAATTGATCGCTTTAGGATTTGCACCGAAAAAATGGTTCGCCGAGGCATTGGAATATATTAACGAAAACCAATTGGAAGGAAAAGAGTTATTGGATTATTTGGAGTCATACAGATTGCCAGATTTTATTCCGCTTATGGAAAAACCAGTTGATTTTATCGTCAACATTAAAGCGGAAAACGAAAGCGAAGTGGATAACGTTACGAAAGTCATCAATACGATGAATGTTTTGATGAAGACGCCGACTTTGGTTTCGGGAGCGATAATGCCGGATGCTTGTCCAACTGGGCCAGAAGGTCATATTCCTGTGGGTGGCGTTGTTGTCGCGAAAAATGCGATTCATCCAGGATTTCATTCCGCGGATATTTGCTGCTCGGTGATGTTGACGGATTTCGGAAAAGTTGATCCTAAAGAAGTTTTGGATGCGGCGCATTCGATTACGCACTTTGGGTACGGAGGACGCCCTCGAGGACAACAAATGGAAATGTCGCAAGAATTGATGGACGCTTTTAGAGAAAATTTATTTCTGAATGATGAGCGTTTAATCAGCATTGCACGTTCTCACATGGGAACACAAGGTGATGGAAACCATTTTTTATTCGTGGGAACTTCCAAAAATACAGGAAATACGATGGTGGTTACACATCATGGCTCACGAGCCCCAGGAGCGGTTTTGTATGATAAAGGAATGAAAGTCGCCAATCGTTTCCGAATGGAATTATCGCCAGAAACCTTGAAAGAAAATGCTTGGATTCCTTTTGACACAGAAGAAGGACAAGCTTATTGGGAAGCCTTGCAATTGATTAGAAAATGGACTAAGGAAAACCACGAAGCCATTCATAATGCGACGTTAGAAAAACTAAATATTGAAAAACGAGATAGATATTGGAATGAACATAACTTCGTATTCAGAGATGGAGATCTTTTCTACCATGCCAAAGGTGCGACGCCGCTAGACGACAAATTTCTTCCCGACATTACAGGTCCACGATTAATCCCTCTGAATATGGCAGCACCTGTGTTGATTGTAAGTGGTGCCACAAACGAGAGAAATTTAGGTTTCGCGCCTCATGGAGCAGGGCGAAATTTCAGCAGAACACAACATAAAAAATCGTTGGCTCATAAAAGCATAGAAGAGATTTTCGCTGAAGAAACAAAAGATTTGGACATTAGATTTTTTACCAATGATGTCGATATTTCGGAATTACCAAGTGCTTACAAAAGTGCCAAAAATGTTCGCGCCCAAATTGAAGAATTCGGACTTTGTGAAGTGATAGACGAAGTTTTGCCTTTCGGATGTATTATGGCGGGAGATGTGCAGAAAAATGCGACATGGAAGAAAAAAAAGAAATTTAGGAAGTAGGATTTTAGATTTGAAATTTGATGTTTAAAATTTGAGAACCGACTGCTAAACTTTAGACCTTAAACTAGACACTAGCTTTTGCCACTCGGCTTCGTTTTCATAATCGCAAAATAAGAATTGCGAAATGCGGAAAGACTGTTGTATCCGACTTTGTAAGCGACTTCGCTTAAAGTGAAACGTTTGAGGTCGATAAGTTCTATACTTTTTACAATTCGGATTAGCTGAATATATTTTTGAAGTGTTATGCCCGTTTCTTGTTTGAAAATTCTTTGCAAGTTTCGGGCTGACATTTTTGCAATTTCGCCCAAATCATCTGCACTGACATTGTATTGAAAATTCGCATTGATGTAATGACAAACGGGAATTAGCCGCGAATCCCTTGGTACAGGAACTTGCAGGCCAAACGAATCGTTGCAAAAGTTGGGCAAACTTCCTAACAAAGCTTTTAAAAAAAAATGTTGCTCGTGATCTTCCGTTCGCGCTTTATTCCATTTGGAGGCATAAAACATCATTTCCCGCAATACGGCCGGCGCTTCGAAAACGTGAACTTCGTTATAAAAATCTTTTTTAGGAGCCGACTTAAATAGAATCAACATTGGATTAACCACCTTTGCGTCGGAGGTTGTCCGATGTTTTTTGTTGGCAGGAATCCAAATCACATTATTCTGCGGAACCAAATAAATTTTGTGCTCGATATGAAAATATTGATAGCCTTGCTCAACATAATTCAGTTGATAAAAATCGTGCGAATCCTCGTTGTCGTCGTGCTTCCAGTCGTTTTCGTACCAAATGTAAGATTCAGTTTGCAAACCTTCAATGTATTGTCCACGATCTTCTTGAAAATCTTTGAAACTCATTTTGTCGTTTTAAATATAATTAATGGCAAATTTAATATAAACGACAATATTAATTTTGCAAAATAATTTTGAACCTCAAAAAATTATTTCAAAAATTAGCTTTACAATCAATATGAATAAAGAAAATACCATTAAAAATAGTGCGTGGCTCGGCGTTTTGGTCGTTATTTTGGTTTCCAGCAATCTTCGTTCTCCAATTACGGCAGTTAGTCCGATTTTAGACGAAATCAAAAGCATTTTTAATCTTGACAATTTGGAGGCGAGTCTGCTCACATCGATTCCGCTTTTTGTTTTTGCAACGTGTTCCATTTTGGTGAGTAAAGCAGCGTCGAAAATCAATATTCGTACAGGTTTGCTGATTTCGCTTATCATTTTAATTGTCGGACTTTACATCAGAATTTTCGGAAGTGTGGCAATGCTTTTTGCAGGTTCATTAATTCTCGGATTGGGAATTTGCATCGGAAATGTCCTAACTCCTGCTTACATCAAAACTGTTTTCGCCAGCAAAATCGGTATTATGACTGGCGTTTTCTCAGTGGCAATGAGTTTGGTTGCGGCTTTAGCATCGGGTTTGAGTATCGATATTGGAAAATGGACAGGGATGGACTGGAAAGGCTCTTTAGGCATTTGGATTATTGGCGGAATCCTTGCGCTGATAGTGGTTTCGACGGAATTAATTACAGGTAAAAAAACAACTCAAACTGCGACAAGTGCGATTGCTACTACGCAATTAAATGTTTTTAAATCCAAACAAGCATGGAGCATCAGCATCTTCATGGGACTTCAATCTTTGGTGTATTATTGCCTTGTTGCTTTATTACCGATTGTTCTCGTAGATTTTGGAATGCAAAAATCCGAAACGGGTTGGGTGCTTTTTGTACTTCAAATGGCGATGTTGCCGGTGATGCTTTTTAGTCCAGTTTTAGCTGTAAAAATGAAAAATCAAAAAAGTCTAATTTATTTAACTGGCGGACTTTTCCTTATCGGCTTGTTAATGCTCACTTTTTTAAGATCGCAATTGGTGTTCGTTAGTGCAGCGATTATAGGAATTGCGGGCGGATTGGCGTTTAGCCTTTCGATTTTGTTTTTTTCACTCCGAACAAAAACCATGTACGGAACCATAAAAATTTCTGGGAAAGCCCAATCTGTTGGTTATCTTATCGCTGCTTGTGGCCCTCCGATTTTCGGAAAGTTACATGATTGGGATATTTCTTGGAACTATTCGTTTTACTTTTTGATGGTTTGCGTTATCATTATGACTTATTTCGGTAAAAAAGCTTCAGAACCAAGATTTGTTGAAGATCATTAAAATGTATAATTTATTTTAAAATAAATTTTCAGTAAAAATACATCAAAGATTAATAACATGGAAAACGATTGTAAATAAAGGCTTTACAATCGTTTTTTGATTTTTTGGTAATGAGGTAAAAAGCAATAAAAAGCGAGGTTTGACAAAAGTAAGGTTACTAGAACGTTACTTTCAAGTATTAGAAATAATCGTTTAAAATGTTGTATTTCAGCTTTCTGCATAGTTTTTCATATTGTTCCGTGGCTCACATAGGTTTAATTTTATCATTAAGAATTGTGAGTATGGAAACGACAAAAAAATCAACATTTAAGGTATTGTTCTACCTTAAAAAGAATGCCCCGAAGAAAAACGGAAACGTTACGGTTGTGTGCAGAATTATCGTAAACTGCAAACAATCTGCCTTTGGCACCAAGCTGGATATTTCCGCATCGAATTGGGATTTGAAATACGGCAGGGTTTTAGGCAAAAGCAGAGAAGCCCAGGACACAAACGGTAAACTTAATAAAATCCGTTTGCATATTGAGGAATGCTATTCCAAAATTCTAAAGAACGAGGGAACAATAAACAGTACCAAACTTAAAAATGCCTTTCTTGGTATGGAAAGCGGAGAAGTGACTTTTTTCAAATTCTATGAACTGTTCCTTTCCGATTATGAGAAAAAAGTTAATAGCGGACTTCGGGTAAGTGGAACACGCAGTAAGTATAAAACACTTTTAAAGCACCTGCGAAATTTTGCACTGACAAATTACGGTTATTCCGATGTGTCTTTTAACGACCTTACACCTGATTTTGTGCAGGAATTTGATTACTACCTGCGTGATGACCAAAGCTTGACACATAATACCATTTGGTTGTATATGATTGGGTTTACTACGCTTTGCCAATTGGCGATGAACAGAAAGCACCTTGCTTTTAATCCGTTCAGCGAGTACAAGAACACCAAAAAGGACAAAGACAGAGGTTATCTGTTGCGGAACGAATTGGAACAGCTTATAACATTCAAGTGTGAGAAAAAGAAAGACGAGTTGGTTAAAGACCTGTTTGTTTTCAGTTGCTTTACAGGAATTTCGTATTCGGATATAAAAGGGCTTAGGAACAGCAATCTTCAGGAGTTCTTTGACGGCAATCAATGGATGATCGTCCGCAGGAGAAAGACAGCAACATCGTCCAATGTAATGTTGATGGATATTCCCGAAATGATTATTGATAAGTATGCAGGATTGTTAAAGGACGGCAAGGTTTTTCCTGTTCCGTCAAACACTATCTGTAATGATAGATTAAAAGGAATATCCCAACAAATAGACTTCCTTAAAGAGAAGAAACTAACCTTTCATTTGGCACGTCATACGTTTGCCTCGCTGTTTTTGACCGAAGGCGTTCCGCTCGAGAGTTTGAGCAAAATGTTAGGACATAAGAATATTGCCACCACACAGATTTACGCCAAAATACTCAACGATAAAGTTGGTAAGGATATGCAAAAGGTATCGCATAAGTTTAAGGGGATGGAACGGTCTTTTACTTCACACTTATGACATCTATAAACTAATCAAGAAAAGTCAATGTCATAAGCATTGGCTTTTTTTGTAATTTAGGCAGCTAATATATTAAATCATTAATAAGCAATGACTGAAAACCTAAAAAACATAACTTATCAGTTGATTGAGAAATATATTGACATTTTAGAAGAAAACGGAGAACCAAACGAAACGTATAAATATTTAGCAATAAATACATTTCAGCAAAATTGGGATTTAGAAGCAGAAGATTTTTATCAAATGTTTCGGAGTTCTTTCAGTAAAGTATCCAATTTGCTTTATCAAAACTCGTGGGGATTTATCGAAAAATCGACACAGCTTTTTCCTGAAGAAGTTCGGGAAATGTTTCGGAATCTGTATGATGAATCGTTAGAAATTTCACAAAGAATCAAAATTTTTCAAACCGAATCAGAAAATATACTTCCCAAAGTTAGACAATCATTAAACCGAACTAATATTAACACTCAACAAGATGAGCGAACTATTTCGGTTTATTTGGCTTTTCGTTTTCCTGAAAAATATATGTTGTACAAAGCAGATTATTACAAGAATTTCTGTGAACTACTAAACATAAAAGCGAAAAAATCGGGAGAACGATTTTTGCATTTGCAAGAATTAGCCAACCAAATTATTCAGGAAAATCTATTAAGCGATAATAATTTCATAAATACTCATCGCAAATTTTATCAAAAACCAGATTGGGACGATAAATATTTGATGATTCAAAATGTACTGTATGTCGTTTTCAGAGAAGCTAAAGATTTTAATCTAATTGAACTTTTCAAAAAGTTCGACAAAAAACAATTAGAAGAATACTATGATTTTTTAGATTCAATAATTGAAAATTTTGGTTTGCAAGAAAATGACAAAAGATTGGTTTTTAACTCAGATAAAAACAAAATTGTTTTTACAATTGGACAACGATATATTTGGAATACAGCAACTATCGGTAAAGATGACTATAAATTCCGAACAATATCAGAACAGAAAATAAGCAACAATTTTGTGAATTTTGACGGCAGTCCAACCGCTTATTTATGCAAACTAAACGATATTTCAGAAGCTCAAAAAAATAAACAATCTGTATTTAACTCAATTGAGAACGAACTGAATCGCACTCAAATTTCAGTTTATTCCAAATACAATAAAAAAGAATTGGAAAGAATGGCTTTTGATATTGATTTCAGAAATGAAATTTTGAGCCAATTAGAATATCAAACAACAACCGAAAAACCAATGGAAAACATAAATTCTGATAAAAAGATTCCGCTAAATCAAATTCTTTTCGGAGCACCAGGAACAGGAAAAACATACAACACAAAAAGAATTGCGGTTGAAATCGTCAACGGAAAGAAACAAAGAACCCGAGAAGAAATCAATACTGAATATGAAAATTTGGTCAATGCTAAACAAATTGTATTCACAACATTTCATCAGAGTTTAAGCTACGAGGATTTTATCGAGGGAATAAAACCTGAAACAATTGACGGAAATGTTACTTACGAAATAAAAGATGGGATTTTTAAGAGTTTATGTAAGACAGCTTCTTTAAGGCAAATTGATTCGGACAATTTTGATTCGGTTTACCAAAAGTTATTAAATGAAATAGATAAATCATCGGAAAAGAAACTGGTTTTGGAAACAATAGTTCATTCTAAAGAGTTTTCCATTTATAGAAATTCGAAAAACAATATTAGATTTCACGCAAATACAGAAAAAGCATCTGAAGGCGTTATCAAAAAAGATGTCATAGAACATTATCTAAAAACAGGGGAAACTTTGGATTGGGCACCTTACACAAAAGCTTTAGGAAATTATTTGGTAGAACATTATAATTATTCACAAAATGAAAATAATGAACAAAAAAGCTACGTCATCATCATCGACGAAATCAACCGTGGAAATGTTTCCGCAATTTTCGGAGAACTAATAACTCTTTTGGAAGAAGATAAACGCAAAGGAAATAAAGAACAAACCGAAGTTATTCTTCCTTATTCTAACGACAAGTTTTCTGTTCCAAACAATGTTTACATTATCGGAACAATGAACACAGCCGACCGAAGCGTAGAAGCATTAGACACGGCTTTGAGAAGACGTTTTTCATTTTTTGAAATACAACCAAATCCAAGTGTTTTGCTCAATTCAGAATATCAGGATGTTGATTTGAAACAACTTTTAGAAACGATTAATCAACGTATAGAAGTTTTGGTTGACAAAGACCATCAAATCGGACATTCATATTTTATCGGAATTCAAAATTTAGACGATTTAAAACAAACTTTCAAAGACAAAATCATTCCGCTTTTGGAAGAATATTTTTACGGAGATTTCGGAAAAATCGGTTTAGTTCTAGGAGGAAGTTTTATTTATCAAGAAGAAAATAAAGCAAAATTTCCTAAGAACTTCAGCTACGAAAACGACTTTTTAGAAGACAAAAAAGTATATCGCTTTACGCCTTTTGAAAATTGGGACGAACAAACTTTTATTTCTGTTTACGAAGACTAATTGATGCAGAACAAAAAGTTTATACAGGTTTTTGAGTATCAAAAATTGCGATACGATGATTCGAAAGATTTTCGAAAACATCATTTTGATGCAATGGTAAAATTCAACGAACTGCATCAAAACAAATATTTCACGATTATTCATCAAGGAATCCGATTTGGAAGTTATGTTGGTGTTATTCAAATTGGTGGATTGACGATTGAGATTCTTCCGAAAGCCGATAACAACGAAAATGCAGACAAAAATTTATGGCAAAATGTGCTGCTCAATATGTTGAAAATCTGCAAACATATTCAGGTCGAGTCTATTTCAGAAACCCAACTCAAAAAACGCTATCATTCGATTTTGGATGTTTATTTTGAATTGTATTTAAGTGAAACCGAACGATTGGTAAAAAAAGGATTGATAAAGAAATACCGAAAAAACCAATCGAATCAAAATGCACTAAAAGGCAAATTGCTTTTTGCTCAAAACATTCAAAAAAATGTTGTGCATAAGGAACATTTTTATTGCGAACATCAGGTTTATGATAAAAACCATTTTTTGCATCAAATCCTTTATAAAGGTTTATTGGTTTTGAAGACTTTTGTAAAAGATTCTTTGAAAGACAAATTAAACCGATTGTTGTTTGAATTTCAAGACATTGAAAACATCAATATTCAGAAAAAACATTTCGATAAAGTCATCATTGACCGCAAAAATCACGATTATCAGAAAGCAATAGATATTGCAAAAATCATCATTCTGAATTATTCGCCAAGTTTGAATTACGGAAACGAGAATTTACTCACACTTTTGTTTGATATGAATGCGTTGTGGGAAGAATATATTTTCCGTACTCTTCACAAACACAAAACAGACGAAATCGAAGTTTCTTTTCAAAATTCCGATAAGTTTTGGGAGAACAAACGCATTCGTCCCGACATTGTGTTGAAAACCAAAGACGAAACATTCGTCATTGACACCAAATGGAAAATCATTGAAGCCAATAATCCGTCAGACGATGATCTAAAGCAAATGTTTGTATATAATCTGCATTGGAAAGCTGAAAAAACATTATTGCTTTATCCTAAAACCAACCAAATTGACAGCAATTTCGGAACATTTCATTATGACAATTTAGGCAAAAAATGTAAACTCGGTTTTATTGATGTCACAAATGAGAATGAGAGATCAATCCAAAATAGTCGATTTATAGTAAATGAAATTTTAAAAAAACTAGAATCCTATTTATAAAAATAATCAGACAAGATATAAAACACTCCTAAACATTCGGCTAACGCTGATAGTTATCTTCCAACACCTTAATAATATCGATTTCCCGAAAAAGGATTTTCCTTTCGAGTTTGATAAAAGATATAAGTCCGTCATCTCTGTACTGTTGCAACGTCCGTTTGCTGATATGCAACATCTCGCAGACCTGTTCGCCTGACAGGTAGATTTCTCATTTTAATAGTGGATGAAAATATTCCCTGATATACAGCAGTTCATTCTTGATGCCTACCACAGTTTCGAGCAAGGCAAGCATATCCACGTTTGAATTTCCAATCTGTTTCATTTCTTTTGCTTTTGTAATGGACGCTCTCCCTGCATCAGTAACTCCACTTCGGATAATCTGAAATAGGTTTTCCGATTGATTTGCGATGCCCCAAGAATGCCCTTTGCCCTATACGTCTGCAAAGTTCGTTTACGGATGTTGAGCAGTTGGCAGGCTTTCAATCACGCAGATTTGCTGTCGGGATTTATGCAGATTGGCTACATAGTTAAGGTTATAGCCAATCAGCCAGATAACCAATTACAAAGGAAATAAAAGCAATTCCAATCCCCATAAAGGTGGTAGTATTTGGCGTTTATTGGCTTTGTTTGGCGTGATTATAAATGACTGTTATTCAAATAGTCTTACCGAAATTTGTAATAGAAACGATGGGTTTTCCCTGCTAACTCCATTCCGTTTTCAAAACGGATTTTTCTGAACTCCTGTTCAGAGCAAGTTATCTCTTGAGGTCCTCGAAATAAATTTCCGCACCTCAAGAGCACTTGCCCTTGCAGGAGGCTGGAAACGGCTCCGAAGTCGCTCGTTTGTGTAAAATTAAAAATGGATTATTATGGAAGAGAAAAATAGAAAACATATTAAGAAATCAGGAAGAAAACCAAAGATTGACCCTGCGGTGCATCGGTATTCCATCAACCTGAACGCAGAGGATAATGCCAAGTTCCTTGCCCTCTTTGACCAATGAGAAATGAAAGTAATTGCTCATTTTATAACAGCCTTTATCTTTCAAAAGACGGTAAAAACCGTTAAAATTGAATTGGATGCTATCGAATATCACGAAAAGTTGACCCGCTTTTTTAGCCAGTTCCGAGCAGTCGGAACGAATTACAATCAGATTGTGAAGATATTGTACCGTAATTTTTCCGAGAAAAAAGTAGGAACATACCTTTTTAGATTGGAAAAGGAAACCATAGAATTGGTACAAGTCACTAAAGAAGTTATTCGTTTGACACAGGAATTTGAAGAGAAGTATCTGAAAAAAGAGTAAAGTTATGATTGCAAAAATTGGAAAGGGAAGCAATATGTACGGAGCGATTTTGTACAATCAGCAGAAAGTTGACAGAGAAAACGGAGCTGTTTTATTACTGAATAAGATACCTGATACGGTGGACGGTAGGTATTCTGTAGCCTATTTTAATAAATGCTTCGAGCCATATTTTTCGGCAAACATCAAAACGGAAAAGATGGTACGTCATATATTGCTGAATGCAGATCCTGCGGATAAGGTCAGTGATGAGCAGTTTACCGAAATGGCTCAGGAATATATGGAGCGTATGGGTTATGGCAATCAACCCTATATCGTTTTCAAACATACGGATATTGACCGCACGCATATCCACATTGTTTCGACCTGCGTTGGTATTAACGGAAAGAAAATCCCCGATGATTACGACCATCCACGCTCAATGGCAATCTGCCGGGATTTGGAAACGAAATATAACTTGCATAAGGCAACCGAACAAGAGCAGAAACAGGGCAATAAAGTTTTCAAAACTGTTGATTATCAAAGTGGAGATATAAAGAGCCAAATTGCTTCGGTAGTACGGCATTTGCCAAAGTATTACAGCTTTTCAACTATAGGAAGCTACAATGCTTTGTTATCACTTTTTAACATTACAGTAGAAGAAGTAAAAGGCGAACGTAACGGTCAAACTGTAAATGGATTGGTCTATGTGGCATTGGACGAGAACGGAAACAAAGTAAGCAATCCATTCAAGTCATCACTTTTCGGTAAAGATGCAGGAGTTGCACAGCTTCAAAAACACTTTGAGCAATCCGAAGAGAAAATGAAAACCAACCCTGCAAGGTCTGTCCTAAAGAATACAATTGAATTGGCTATACATACGACAAACCACGAAAAGGAATTCCAAAAGCAACTTGTAGAGCAAGGTATCAATACGATTGTCCGCAGGAACGACAACGGATAGATTTACGGTATAACGTTTATCTTCCACGGAAGTCGTAGCGTTTGGAACTGCTCACAATTAGACAGAAATTTGTCAGCAAACGTATTTAATGACTGGTGGAACAACGGAAATAAACCCGAATTAGAAATACAGGATAGCCCTGTTTCCAAAACAAATACATTGGACGATTTACCAACTAACAACCTTTTTGAGTTCATCTCACAAGAACATTCGCACAATTTTGATTTAGGATTGTTAAGCTTTTTACCCGATGCACAGGGCGAGGACTACGAAGAAGAACAGTTTGCAAGCCAAATGAAGAAGAAAAAGAAGAAAGGGAGAGGGTTGAGATAGTATGAATAATAAAGGTAGAAAAAAACACATATGCTAGTGGTTTAAACATTATTTTTTTATAAATTTAAACCATTTCTGAAATGAAAAAAATGGAACATTATGCAGGTCAAATTCTACGAATCGGATACTTTACTTAAAAATTATATATTGATGTTCGCCTACGCAGAGCTTTCTGTAAACGAGCTTTCAAAAACAAAATTTTTACCTGATAATGCCACCTCGCTTACTTTGTTTCTAAACCAAAATCCTTCAGTAAAAGATTACTTTACAGGCATTACCGTTGATTATAGAATAGCCTTTGCAGGACAGCATTCAAAATCAGTCTTATATACACCTAATGAGAACATCCGAATTATAAATATCGATTTTCTACCTTGGGGAGCTTACTCCGTTTTTGGACTAGAACAATCACAGTTCCATAATATCACCGTAGATGCTACCGAATTATTTCCGGCATTAAAAGATTTGTTGCCCGATTTGGAAGCTCATTTGCACGATGACGAATACTGCATGCGGATTTTGGAAAAATTTCTGATCGCCGAACTGCAAAAACGGTCAAAAACAACTGACGAGCGTATCATTAAAGTCAGCCAGGAAATTACAGAAAAATTTGGGAATGTGCCGATAAAGGAAATTTACAAAAAAGTGGATATGTCACATTCTGGGCTAACCAAGCATTTTACGGAAATTATAGGTGTTAACCCCAAATTATTCGGACGTGTTGCCAGGTTTACTGCCGTTCAAAATTTTTTGGGAGAAAATCCCAATGCAGGTTGGTCAGATATTGTACACCAGTTTGATTATTTTGATCAAAACCATTTTATCCGTGAATTTAAACAGTTTACCGGAGCTGTCCCCAAAGACCGTAGAAAATGGGAAGCTTTGTTCGATCCCCTAAAGAAAGCCATAGAAGAAGGTTTCGAAACCGATGCCGAACAAATGAAACGTTACCGGAATGCTTCCCTATATCAGATTTTGCATTACATTAGTCCAGAACATTAGTATTTATCGTTTCCCTTATTCATTATACACATTCAATCATTTTATAGGACAGCACACTCAATTTAATATTTTTGAAGTGTATTTTACCGTATTTTTGAAGAAATACTTTTCATTCGGAATTTTGTATGAACAAATAATTTTCACAATGATGATAAAGGCAATAATATTAGACGATGAAGAAAAGGGAACTTCTCTTTTAAACCATAAGCTTGCAAATTTTTCAGACAAATTAGAGGTTGTAGCCATTTTCAATGATCCCAAAAAAGCTTTGACTATTATTAAAAATTTAGATATTGATGTTCTTTTTCTGGATATTGAAATGCCCAAAATCAACGGCTTTCAATTTTTGGAGCTCTTGGGGCAATTTAATTTTGAGGTTATTTTCGTAACTGCTTACGATGCCTATGTACTGAATGCTCTTCGCAACGATGCGTTGGATTACCTAATGAAGCCTGTCGATCCCGAAGAATTGGAAGCAGCCATCAACAAGCTTGAAGAAAAAGTCAGCAAAAAAGCTAACATACAGCAAAACAACAAGAAAGACAACGGGCGACTGTCTTTAGCTACCGCCGAAGGAATTTATTACATCAAAAAAAGCGATATTATCACCGTTGAAGCCATGAGCAATTACAGTGTTTTCCATGTCGTGTCTGGAAATAAGATTATTGTTTCGAAAACGCTGAAAGAATATGAAGCGATACTTTCAGAAGACTGTTTTTTTAGGGTGAATCGCAGTGCGATTGTTAATCTGGATTATATTGTAAAATTGCGAAAAGGCGATGTTTTGGAACTTGCAAATGGTGCAGAAATTGAAGTTTCTTCTACAAAAAAAGCAATGCTACTTGAAAAACTGGCGTAAACTTTCGCATTCTAATATTCCGTAACTCTTAATCCTACTTTCTTTCTTCAATTTTTGGTAGACGCAGCAAAGAAATACAACCTTTTTCCCCTAAAGTGGCACGGTCTATAATTTCAAACGAGGCTTGTAGATCAGGATAATCGCTGTTCAGAATCTCGATACGGTCTTTTATAGAGGACAGTCCAAATGATTTCTTTTTGTATCCCGGTGTTTCCGCCTTAGCGTTGCCCAATCCTGATCCGTTATCTATCACTTTTATTTCGATGTGCTTGTCGGTTTCTGTTGCCGTAACAAGTAAAGATGCTCCCGGCTCCCGTTCGTATCGCAAACCGTGAAGTATAGCATTTTCTATGAGGGGCTGTAACATCATTGGAGGAATGAGATACTGACGTAGATCCAGTCCTTTTTCGACCTCAAAGCGGTAATCGAAATGTTTGCCAAAACGAATATGCTCAATATCGGTGTAGATTTTGTTGACCTTCCATTCGCTTTCCAGTGTAGAAAGCGGCTGTGTCGAGTTTTCCAAGATCATACGGCTTAGCTTTGCAAATTTTTGTACCAGTGAACGCGCCATTTCGGGTTCGCTCTCTACTATATAGGCTTCGATAGAATTAAGAACATTAAAAATAAAATGCGGATTCATCTGCGAACGAATAGCTTTCAGCTCGCTTTCTGTTACCTTATTTTTTTGAAGTAATTCTTCAGCTTCTTTTTCTTTCAGTTTATTTTCTGTTTTCAGCTGTTGCAAACGGTTTTTATTCCACCAAAGAAAAAACAGCAATCCGGCAACGAGTAGTCCAATGAATCCGTACAGCCAGAATTGTTTAAGCTTAAGTGTCGCCAACTCATTCTCTTGTTGCAGACTTTTATTCTTATTCTCTGCCAATGTTTTTTCCTGTGTCGTTATTTTTAGTTTTTGGTTATTTTCAGCATTTTGCAATTTTTGATTTTCCAGTTCGGCTGATTGTAATTTTTGTTCTTGCTGCGTTTTGGCTAATTCGTTTTGATTAAGCTCATTCAACAATATCTGTTGTTGAAGATTCAGGTTGTGTACAATTTGTTGGTGCTTGTATTGCTCTTCTTTTTTATCAAAATCATACTGCATTTGCAATCGTGTCAGCTTTCGGGTATTGTCCTGATTAGATATACTATCTGTCAACAGTTTACTGATTTGATAATATTTTTGAGCTGCGTCAGGTTGATACAGGTAATTATAAATCTTCATTAATTGGTCTGCACTTTCTTTCTGCACGTCGATAGATTTTACCTCTTTCCCTGTAGCATAAGCTTCAGAGGCTAGTTTTTCGGCTTCGCTGTAATTCTTGGTTTTGAAATAATAATCCGATAAACCTATTTTACTAACGGCTTGACTTTTTGTGTTTTTAGTTTCTGTTGTTACCTCGTACGCTTTGCTGAAATAATAAAAGGCAGAATCGTTTTCGTTCAGATTGTTGTACCCACTGCCCAGATTGTTGTATATCTGCGAGAGCAATGTTTTATTCGCTTCGACCCCATTTTGCGCCAATGCTTTGTGTAGAATTTCGTTGGACTTTTTGTAGTCTTTCTGTTTCTCATAAACCAGTGCCAGATTATTATAGTTTGTAGCCAAAACATTTGCCATCGCCGGTATTTTGCTATAAAAGCGAATGTTATCTTCCAGATGATGTTTTGCAAGATCAAAATCATTCATTTGCAGATAAATAGCAACAAGATTATTTTTTATTAAATGGATTGTTGGCTCGTCTTTGAGCGATTCTGCGATTTTTAGTCCTTGGTTCTGTGTTTCTAATGCTTCGGGTAGTTTAGATTGCATAATCTGCGCATTGCCTTTTGTTGCCAGAATACGCGGCATTTGCGACTGTACATTGTATTTTTTTGCCAATTCGTAAGCCTTTTGTGTAACTTTTTCTGCTTCTACAAATTTTCCCTGATAGAATAATGATGCTCCTTTTAGACGCGAAAGACTTAGCGTTGTGCTGTTATCATTTTTGCGTTGAGCTGCCAATATAAGACGATCTATTTTGGAAGTAGCTCCGGCAGGATCAGTAAGTATATTTTTCTCCAATGCTGAAATCAGTTCGCTATTGGATGTAGAAGATGTCTTTTGTGATGTATAATTATTTATAAGCGCATCAAGGTTATTTTCCTGAGCCAAGGCACACAAGGAAAGACTACTGAATGCAATAATAAGAATAAGCTTATAAAAAAATGGCATTGGCTAAATGTTTATGTTTCAGGTAAAAATAGTAAATATTCAATATATAATCTAAATCTTCCCTTGTTGAACACGATTACCCACTCATTCAGTTTTGCGCTTTACTCATTTGGACAAATTTGCTTTGATTTTCTTGTTTCATTTGTCATATAATATTAACTGAAAATGGAAAATGAAGCGTTGAAAACAACATGAATACTTAAATCCAATTTTGCGATTTTATGCTATTTTCTGATTGCTCGTTTTTTTATTTTTCAACGATTTTTTAACGATAAAAAGTGAAGTTATGAAAAAAAGTAGAATCTATTCTTTGCTGTTACTGATGAGCTTCTTAATGTTGCTTTCAAATTGCTCAAGTGATGGTAATAATCCAGAACCGGAAATCCCGGCAAACAACGACGTAAAAACCAAAGCAGGCTCAACCAATGGCGCCCCTTACAAGGTTTTCTATCAGGAAGCCAATCAGCCCAACACCCGTAAAGGTCTTATTATCCTTGCCGTAGGCGATGGTGGCAATGAAAACGATGCCACGCTGAATGCACAATGCACTGCTCTGGCAGATAAAGGGTATGTGGCAATTACCACTACATACCGAACCAATTCGGAATATTATGCAGGGTTCAAACAAGATATGGAACAGATTATTACCAAAGAAACTGCAGCTTTTGGTATTGCAAGAAATAAAGTGGTGCTGGGCGGATTGTCACGAGGAGGAAATCGCCTGCATGGTGCTGTTCTTCCTGCAAACCCACAAAATAACAGCTATCCCATAGAAGGTATAAAAGGTGTCATTCTTGAATGTGCCGGTGGCGATTATTGGAAAGGCAGAGGCATACTTTATCCTGTACTGTTTATGAATAATAAGGTTGACGATGCGGTACAGACACCCGATGCCGAAACTTTTGTAAACGGTTTGCAAGAGAACGTAAATCCAGGTGTGAAGGATAAAAGCAAAACGCTCATCGTCCCCGGGGCAGGTCATTGCACAAACGCTAATCAGTACAAAGATTTTATATTGAACAATATAGACAGCTGGTTTTAATTGAAAATGGGGAGTTAAAAAGCAAAAATGATATTTCTGCTTCCAAATTTAATCTTTAAACTAATTAGAAATGAAAAAAATAACAAAACTTACATTCGCACTCTTCGCGTTTACGCTGTTGTTTACAGCGTGTAGCAAAGACGATGATGACATCAAGTCTCAAAATAAAAAACTAGCAAAGGTGATATATCGACCAGATGTTAGTTCAACCAGGGTAGTTAATTACAAATACGATTCTGAAGGAAGACTTATTCAAATTGATACTGAGGATACGACAAAACCATTAATAAAAATCAATTACCTCAATACAGATCAAATAGGCAGAATAGAACTCCCGAGTAATGCTATGTCTTTTGATTATAATTACACAGGCAATAGTCCTTTACCCAATTCAATATATATTACACAGAACTCTCATCATGCAACCGCAGATGTAACATTTATTGATGGAAATCTGAATTTTAAAACCTTTGATATCGATAGAACCCTAACTGCAGTAAATACGACAGATAGATCTTTTAAAAGTATAATAGACGGCCTTTCTTCATTTCAAATTATCTATGATCCTAACAAAAAAAATGGATTGGGAGACCAAAAAGCTCTCAATATCCCAATTGCATTAACAGGCTACGTCGAATTTCTTTATATACTTCAATTAAATACCCAAGTGATCAAGGACATACAGCTTTCTAATGGAAATTCACAACCATTAGAATTTGAATACGACACCGAAGGCTATATCACCAAAACCAAGGATGGAAAAATAGAATATTTCTACCAATAATCGTTTGATAAAAGAAATAACGTCTACAATAGCAATGACTAATTATGAAAAATCTAACAAAACTAACATTCGCACTTTTCGCATTTATATTGCTGTTCACAGCGTGTAGCAGTAGCGACGACGATACACTACAACCGCAAAAAGTTGCCAAGGAAATCACCCGTGATGATTTAATGAACTATATGATCGTCGATGAATTTTTAGCCAAGCCTGAATATCAAAACCAATTAGGTACCAAACCATACCTATTTGCGACCTACGTTGCAGAATACAACAATGACGGTAAGCTTTATACTATTAGTGAAGGCTGGTTTGCTTCTGTTCTCTATAACCTGGAACAAGACGAGGCACTCACATACGATGCAACTACCGGCATTACAAAACTCAAAACCAAATGGGGCTATTATGAATTGACCAGAGATGCTAATGAGCAGATTGTTGTAAAAGGTAATTTCCATTTTGAGAATGACCCGAACAATCCCAATACCTATTGGTTTACATCAAACTATACGCAATTGGTCAAAACAGATGGCAAGGTTTACGACAATTCTACTTACAAAGCCGTAGAAAATCTTACAGGTTTTTATCGGTTCTCTATTTATTTTTGGCGATACAAACAAGATGCCGTCCCTACTAATGCAGAATTGACCTGGACTTACTATCTAAACCACAGAAATGTTTGGACGGGGCAAGATGGCGGAACAGAAAAATTACACAACGTTTTTATCGCTATCCCGAAAGGCAATGGTTGGAAAGGTAATCATAAAGACAAGGATATTTTATTAGTAAATAGCGGGAAAACAATGACCACAGGAGATGTTGTTGTGTGCACGAAAATGTAGAATTAATTGAAAATGAAAAAAGTATTATGAAAAAGCTAACAAAACTAACATTCGCACTCATCGCATTTACGCTGTTGTTCTCGGCGTGTAGCAGCAGCGACGACGACACACCACAACCCGAACAAGTTGCCAAAGAAATCACGGTAGAAGAACTGCAAAATTATATGATTGTCGATGAGTTTTTAGCCAAGCCTGAATATCAAAATCAATTAGGTACCAAACCATACTTAATTGCGACCTACCTTGCAGAATACAACAATGACGGCAAGCTTTATGCCTTTAGTGAAGGCTGGTTTGTCACTGTTGCTGATGAGATAGACCAAGATAAGCCGTTCAAATACGATGCGAAAACAGGCATCACGACTCTCAAAACCAAATGGGGCTATTATGAATTGACCAGAGATGCTAATGAGCAGATTGTTGTAAAAGATAATTTCCATTTTGAGCATAACCCTAACAATGCTTATACATATTGGTTTACCTCAAACTATACCCAACTGGTCAAAGTAGATGGACAAATTTACGACCAATCTACTTACAAAGCCAAAGAAAATCTTACGGGCTTCTACCGCTTTCAGATTAACAAATGGAGATACAAACAAGATGCCGTCCCTACTGATGCAGAATTGATGTGGTTATATGATTTATACCACAACAATGTATGGACAGGGCAAGACGGCGGAACAGAAAAATTGAATAATGTTTTTATCGCTATCCCGAAAGGAAATGGTTGGAAAGGTAACCACAAAGACAAGGATATTCTATTAATAAATACCGGCAAAACAATGACCATAGGAGATGTTGTTGTGTGCGAGAAAATGTAACATTAATTGAAAATGGAGAATTAATTGAAAATGGAGAGTGGAGAGTTGAAAATGATAGTACACTTTCAACTTTCACTTCTCAACTTTAAACTAAAAATATTATGAAAACTTTAACAAAACTTACATTCGCAATCATCGCATTTATGTTATTGTTTACAGCTTGTAGCAGCAGCGATGATGACGCACCGCAACCCGAGCAAGTTGCCAAAGAAATCACGGCACACGAATTATTAAACTATATGATTGTTGAAGAACGTGTACCCAAGCCCGAACAGGTTGTTAACTATGGCAATAATCCTTTCTTGTTTGGAACCTATTTAGAATGGGATCCGGACAACGACACCTATAGAGTAATCACAAGGAATTACTGGTATTCCGGACAATATGCGGAAAATCCTATTATTGCTTATGATGCACAAACGGGTATTAGCAGATTAAAAACAGGCTTCGGATATATTGATTTGACCAGGAATAATGATGATGAAATCATTGTGAAAAATATCAGTAACTCGTTTTTTGAACTCGAAATGAACCAAACACACGTACAGGCAATCAAACAAAGCGGTACTGTGGCTTCTAACTATTCTTACAAAGCCATATCGGGACCGGGCTATTACAAGTTCAATTATTCTGACAATAAATGGCGCTACAAAGCAGACGCAATGCCAACTAACGCAGAGCTCACGTGGGATTTCACGAAATTCAACGGCGATTATTGGGCAGGACAAGATGGTGGCACGGCTCAGCTTAGAAATATATTTTTATTCGTACCCAAAGGCAACGGTTGGAAAGGTCAATACAAAGACAAAGATTTGTTACTAATCAACACGATTGAAAAAGATAATTATAAAGCTGTTGGTGATATCGGTGTATATGAAATTAATTGACAATGGAGAATTAATTGAAAGTGGAGAGTTGAAAATGATAGTACACTTTCAACTTTCACTTTTCAACTTTAAACTAAAAAGATTATGAAAACATTAGTAAAACTAACATTCGCAATCCTTGCATTTACACTGTTGTTTGCGGCGTGTAGCAAAGACGATGATGATGTGCAAAACAATAATATAAAAGAAGAGCAATTACATGGTAAATGGATAGTAAATGCAATGGACGGAAAACTATTTGTAAAGGTTGGAAATATCCCTGAAACTGAAGTTCCGCTAATGTCTTTTTGGGGCAGTAAAATTTTCTATTTTGAAAACAACAACCGCTTAAGCGTTTTAGAAAACCAAACCGAAGTTTTAGATTTTGGTCCCTATCAAATCAATGGCAGCAATCTTACCGTTGCCAACGGACCAGGTGTTTTAAAAATTGCTTTGTTAGGAAATAGCGAAATGACACTGACCAACAAACAAGACGATTATTACAAAATGATGGCTTTTTATAACAATCAAACCGAAGATGAAGTCCGCCAAATGTATCGTGTGGAAGGCGATATTGTATTTCGCCTAAAGAAACAGTGAAATTAATTGACACTCCATAATTGATCATTACAGCTATTAATTAAATCTAGCATTATGAAAAATTTAACAAAACTAACATTCGCCCTTTTCGCCTTTACGCTGTTGTTTACGGCGTGTAGCAGTAGCGATGATGACTCACCGCAACCGGAACAAGTTGCCAAGGAAATCACGGCAGAAGAATTATCGGACTACATCATTATAGAAGAATATAAACCCAAAGCATCAGCGTCTGCCGCAAGTGGAGACAAGCCGATATTAGTAACTACGTACATAGCATATACAAATCAGTATATGCTAAGAATAGCAGAAGCCTGGAGCCGTTATGAGTACACATTACAAACAACTTATGATGCAAGTACCGGCATTACCTCTGTGGAAACATATTTTGGATATTATGACTTAACCCGAGACCCATCAGGGCAAATTGTGGTCATAAAATCACGACATAGTAACGATAGCCAATATTCTATAACCAAAAGTTTTGATTCGCAATATCTACAATTGGTGAAGAAAACACAATCCATCTACGACAACACCTCTTACAAAAAAATAACAGGTAACGGATATTACCGTTTCAGAATTAGCGATGCAAAATGGCGCTATAAAGAAAATGCGGTACCTACTGATGCAGAATTAACTTGGTCATATTCGCAAGCCAATAATCATATTTGGTATGGAAAAGACGGAGGAACGGCACAGTATAAAAATCTTTTTATCGCACTTCCTAAAGGCAACGGCTGGAAAGGCAACCACAAAGACAAAGATTTATTGCTGATCAACACAGTTGAAAAAGATCATTATAAAGCCGTTGGCGATATCGGTATTTATGAAGTGAATAATTAAAAAAAAGTCTGAACTATGATTTGTAAGATTAAAAGATGAACAGGATTTGGAAAGAAAAAATCAAGGAAATCACATCAATCAAGCTAATCAAGGTTCAGACAAATAACACATTAAAAAAGAAAAAAATGAAAAATCTAACAAAACTCACATTCGCAATCTTCGCGTTTACGCTGTTGTTTACGGCGTGTAGAAAAGATGATGACGACAATTCACTTACCAAAGAAAAAAAACTAGCAAGACTTGTATACCCTCCTAACGCTGATGGTAACCAATCTATAGCTAACTACCTGTACGATGATCAAGGGCGTTTAATAGAAATTGCACAAGAAAACCCTTATTTGGTTTTTTTTACATTTACTTATATGCCCGATGGCAGGGTAGAAAAAATAAAAGCATTAACGGACCTACAAAGTCAATTATATACTGATTATACCTTTTTTTATGAAAACGAAAGTAAAATTCCCAACCGAATGAGATATAGTGGCGCAGTACCTACCTATACTACCGATGTTGTGAATATAGATAATACCTTGTTTTGGAACAATGGAAATGCCGATGAATTTGTACTTGAAGGAGTAAATGCTGCTGAAAATACATTTCAAAGTTTGGTAATAGACAATACGACATATACGCTGCATTTTTCTAACCAATTAAAAAATGGTTTAGCTACACAAGGGGCTCTTAACATTCCGCTGGCCATGACAAAAGATTACACAGGACTTTTAGTTTATTTTGGATTGCAATTAAACTCGCAGCCGATTACACGGTTAGAAACTTCTGGCGGAGGGCTAAATAATTGGCAATACGAAACGGATGCCGCAAGTTACATTACAAAATTAGGAGGGATAGAATACCGTTACCAATAAATATTTATGAACTTTTAATAAAGAACAAAACAATGAAGACAATCACATCTATATTAAGCACATTATGCCTATTGGCTTTTCACACACTTTCAGCACAGGTTGTAAATGTACAAGAAGCCATCAAAAATGCACCCAAAGAAGTGCCCGATAAAGTCGGTTTTGTAAAAAAGGAGAACGGCAAAACTATATCCAGCAAAACGATTACGTATTCCTATGACAAAGAAGGACGGCTGACCGAAATCAAATCAAACACAGATGATTATACCTTTAAATACAGCTATGCCACACAAGAATATGTATTCGGATCAAACGAAAGAGTAAGCAGCATCACCGTCATTTTTAAGAACAACAATTATGTAAAAGCGGATTTTACCTATAATAAACTTGGTGAATTGTCTAAAATAGTTCGCAGCGGACAAGAACGGGATGCTTTTGAACTTTATTATGAAAGAGGCACTTACACTTGGAAAGATAAAAAAGGACGAACGAATAAACTAAAAGTCGATGGATACAAAATTACAGAGCATCTTATCGGTGGCGATGCCTTTATATTTACCTATGACAAGGGAAAAAACGGAATAGAAAATATGTTGAAGCCAATTACGCTAACCACCTATATGGCAATGGAATATTATAACACCGACTTCTATAGCAGTGGTTTTTTACAATGTATTATGCCACAACCTTTGAAAAGCATCACCGACCCTCGCGAAAATGGGAAAATCTATACTTTTTCTAATACAAAAGGTTTATACACCTATCTGAAAGAAAGTAGCGTCAAGGAAGGCACGTATCTTAATACTTGGACATTCAGCTATCGAAAACCATCATCTGAAGTGAAAATAGATCCGAAAGTGTTGGAAAATAAAAAAGTAGACAAAATAAAACTAAAGTAATAATGAAAAAATATATAGTACTTGGTTTGGCTCTAGCATTATTTGCGTGTGGAGAAAATCAACAAGCAAAACAAACCGATACGGAAGAAAATCTGATAAGAGAGCAAGAAAAAACAGCTACTACAGAAACTACGACAGCGACTGACATCAATGGCAAATGGACAATTACCAAAATCGGTGGAGGTCCAATAAAAATATATCCTTCTGGCAAGAACAATCCCGGAATGGACATTGATTTTAATCCGATTTGGAAAGGTGGTACTTTTGAATTTACTAACGGCATTTGTTTTTTGACAGTTCCCAACACACCGCAAGACCAAATTGGTGGTTACAAAGTAAAAGGAAATACCATTATATTTGATAATACTGAGGGCGAAGAGCAGCAAATGACATTCACATTAGAGAGCAACAACATGACATTAAACATGGATTCCAAGGCATACAAAAATCTAATCGCTAGCAAAAGTAATGGACAGGTAGAAATGGACATCAGTAGTCCGCTTGTCTTTCATTTGAGAAAGTAATTCATTGAAAATTCATTATCAACTATCAATTGTCAATTACAATAATGAAAACATTATTTTTTTTAATAACGGCACTATCATTCAACAATGCAATGGCACAGGAGAAAGGAATACCATCTTGTTTTCAGCAAAAGATTGCCGAAAGCAAGGATTATCTGGGGCTTTACCTTGCCGAAATAGAGGGCGATATCTTGTATCATCTCAAAACAGCTCCATTGCCTGGTGCCGACATAATTAACGTTGCTCGTTTTTACGACAAAGACTGCAATCAGGCAAACAGTTCGGCTTCAGGTGGTATCACAGGCAGACCAAAAAATTATAAACCGTATAAAATCATCGAAACGTTGTGGGAAAAAGAAATTTTCCCGATGAAAAGCTTGTCGCAAACAAAACAAAAATTTGAATATATCAACAGCTACAATGTTGTTTCGCCATTCAAATTTGCAGACCATCAATCTTTTTATTTTTCATTTAAAGACGGTTTGCAACTTCTTGATAAAGGAAAAGTAACAAAAACCTACAAAATCATTCCAAAAAAATTGGTACATTACAGTTCATATAGCGGTAGTAATGAGCCTACCGAAAATATAAGGGCCAATGCCTGGTTGTTTACATACAATGAAGGTTATTGGTTGCTCGTGGCTTCAGATAGAGGATACTTTAATTTATTTGAGACCGATAAAGAAGGGAATAGAATCAATAATAGAGCATGGATCTCCTTAGCACATTTAGAAAAATAAATATGGTAAGAAAAACAGTAGCAGCAGGTCTCTTATTTTTAATTTTTGCCTGTACAGAACAGCAAAAAAGCAATACAAAAGTAGAAGTCGCCGACACAGAAACTACAACACAAAATGATGATATTGCAAATGAAGCCCGAGAATGGCTTGTGAAAAATATCACTAACTATTTTGCGACAGAAGAACTCGGCTCGCTTGATCGTTTTATGCAAAAAATGACAACAGCAGAATACTACGAATACAAAACCGATGCTACCAACGTAGATTTGGAGATAGATGGGAGCCTGACCGAAACACAGTTTCACGAAAAATGGAAAAATAAATTCGACACATCGAAAGCAGGTATAGGCACAGGTTTTCTGATTTCTGCGCAAGACTGGGATAAAATAGAATTCGAAAAATGTGACCTTATTTCTACGACACAAAAAGGATTTTTGTTTGATGTTATCTTAAAAGACGAAACATTTCAGTCAAAATATCCAAGTAAAATACTAGTTGTACATTCAGGTGATGGTTACAAGATAGCAGATGTAATCAGCGAACAGTGAATCTCATAATCTATGAAGTATATTCTTACGCTTTAATTCTTTTATTATATAATTTGTATGTTTGCTACGAGCTATCGGAAACACGTTGAAAAGCTAATCAATAAGCACCGTTACCAAATCTTTACCTGACTTTTTTGATAATCTTTACAAAAGCTTAGTATTCAACCGATACAGCTTTTTCCTGAAAACTTTAAAATAAAAATAGTTAGAATTATGTACTTTAATGCATTTCGCTTTCTTTTTAAAATAAAGTAATCTTTGTTAAGTGGATGATTAACGAACAAGTGGACATAATGTAAAAAGTAATTTTATCCTCCAATAGTTTAGTTCTTTTATTACATACAAGTATTGTAATTTTAGTTTCGCTTTAATTATATTCTTTGATGGTAAATATTTTTCTTGGAGCTATTATTGGGTGTGAGTTGAATTCTTGAATATTACTCTTTTGCTTTCTGCGTTTTTGATAGTTGAAAATCAAACGTACAAGGACATTGTTGCCAATGTTTCAGGTGTGTTTTAAAATGAGATTATTGGATTACAATTATATTTGTTTTGATCTTAGTTTGCGTGATAGTATTTATGTTTAACATAAGTTTAAAATCAATGATAAATGAAGCTTTTTAGTGTAAAAAACAAGCACTATCGTTCTTATCACACATCAATGCAGCGACTTATTTTTTTGATGAAATTTGTGCTAACAAAATATAATTATTATGAAAACAATATTTTATAAAGCAGATAGCAGAGGTTACGCCGATCATGGTTGGTTAAAAAGTAAGCATACATTTAGTTTCGCAAATTATTACAATCCAGAACGTATGAATTTCGGTGTTCTTCGTGTTATCAATGATGACTTTGTAGAGGGAGGAATGGGTTTTGGTCGTCATCCGCATCGCGATATGGAGATTATTTCGATCCCGTTAGAAGGAAAACTAAAACATGGTGACAACATGGGAAATGTTGGGATTGTGGAGAAAGGTGATATCCAAGTGATGTCTGCTGGCACAGGCATTATGCATAGCGAAGAAAACGCTAGCGATACTGAAGCTGTTAAATTTTTACAAATTTGGATAATTCCTAATAAGGAAGATGTCACGCCTCGTTATGATCAACTTAATTTTGAAGAAAAATTAGTTCACAACCAATTATTACAAATTTTATCGCCTAATGCGCACGATGACGGCGTTTGGATTCACCAAGATGCTTGGTTTAATTGGGGAAAATTCACAGAAGATACAACAGTTGATTACCAATTCCATAAAGAAGGAAATGGACTTTATATTTTCCTTTTGGAAGGTGGCGCAATAGTTGATGCACAACAATTACACAGACGCGATGCGATTGGTATTTGGGATACCAACAACGCCGTGTTAAAATTCCAAAAAGGCACAGAAGTCTTATTGATGGAAGTCCCAATGGATTTGCCGCAATAATTTTAAGAAATATTTAAGCCTTGTAATTTAATTATTATGAGGCTTTTTTGGCGAAAAAGTATTATTTTTGGCAGAATAAATTTATAATAGTAAAATAACAAATAACACAATGAGAGTACTTATCGTTGGAAACGGAGGTCGTGAGTCTGCAATTGCAAAAAAACTTAGTGAAGATCAGCGTATTACAAAAATGTATTTTGCACATGGTAACGCTACTACAGAGCAATTAGGAGAAAACATTTACGAAAAAGATATTGATAAACTTAAGCATTTTGCTATCCAACATAAAGTAGACATGACAATTGTAGGGCCAGAAGCTCCTCTTGTTGAGGGTCTTGTTGATGAGTTCAAAAAAGCAGACTTATGTGTTTTTGGTCCATCAAAAAAGGCGGCTTCTTTAGAAGGTTCAAAAGCTTTTTCTAAAAAATTCATGCAGACTTATAACATCAAAACTGCGAGAGCAAAGACTTTTGATGCTTACAACGAAGCAGTAGAATATGTAAAAGACGAAAAATATCCTTTAGTAATCAAAGCGAGTGGACTTGCTGGTGGTAAAGGCGTTGTAATTTGTGAGAACGAACAAGAGGCAGAGGCAACTTTGCACGATTTCATGATCAAAAGAATATTTGGTGATGCGGGTATCCAAGTCGTAATCGAAGAACATCTTAAAGGTTTCGAAGCTTCAATTATCGCATTTTCAAATGGTGAAAAATTGTTCCCTTGTATCTCTGCTAAAGATTACAAAAAAGTAGGAAACGGAGACAAAGGTGCTAACACAGGCGGTATGGGATCTGTAGCGCCAAGTCCAGAATATACCGCAGAACACCAAGCGGACTTCGAAAAGAATATCCTTGCGCCAACTGTGGAAGGACTTAAGAAGGAAGGACTTAGCTTCAAAGGATTTATTTTCTTTGGGTTAATGGTAACCAAAAACGGAACTTACCTGTTAGAGTACAACATGAGATTGGGTGATCCAGAAACTCAAGTTTTATTACCACTTTTGGAAAACAACTTATTAGACGTTATCCAAGATTGTATCGATGGCAAAAATATTGAGTTGAAGTTCAAAAATCAAAAAGCTGTTTGTTTAGTAATGTGTTCTGGCGGCTATCCGAAGAACTTCGAAACAGGTTTCGAAATCCGTGGTACCGAGAAAGTTAAACACAGCCAAGTGCTTTTCGCTGGTGCCAGAATGCAAGGTGACAAGATCCTTTCGGATGGTGGACGTGTGCTTAACATCGTGGCGACGGGCGACACTTACGAGGAGGCTCGAAAAAAAGTCTACGAAGATGCCGTACCAGTTGACTTCGACTATGGCTTTTATAGAGACGATATTGGCAAATTCTAAATACAGAATGAGAGATATTGGGCAACCAATGTCTCTTTTTATTTGGAGCTAATCCCGCTTTTCGTTGCAATCTTTTTGGATGCCAAAGCCACAAGCCATGTTATCCAAAAAGGATTTACACTGCAATCGGGGCTAGTTTACAAAATACCGCCAAACTAAAATTTAGTTTGATACATACTATCAAGTTAAATCGACAAAGTTTAGAAAAACCTAAAAATAAAATTATTTCAAAACAATTATAAAACCTATGCAAAACGGAATTATCATATTAGACTTCGGTTCGCAATACAATCAACTTATTGGTCGTCGTATTCGCGAGATGGAAGTCTATTCAGAAATCATCCCATTCAACACACCTTTAGAAGACATCTTAGCCAAGCAACCAAAGGGAATTATCCTTTCTGGAGGACCAAGTTCTGTTAATGCAGAAGATGCCAATCTAGTGGAGAAAGCTTTGTTCGATCAAGGTATTCCTGTTTTTGGGATTTGTTATGGTATGCAGTTAACGGCACATCTGTTAGGTGGAAAAGTTGACAAAGGTCAAAAAGGTGAATACGGAAAAGCGAATTTAGAAATTGTAAAAGAGAATGCTTTGCTTAGCGGCGTTTCCCAAAATTCTGTTGTGTGGATGAGTCACTTCGACGAAGTTTCAGCTTTACCTGAAGGTTTTGAACTAAATGCTAAATCGGGCGTCATCGCAGGAATATCAAACCCCGAAAAAAATATTTATGGCGTACAATTTCATCCCGAAGTTTCGCACAGCGAAGAAGGAGGAAAGATGTTAGAAAATTTCGTCTTCAACATTTGTAAAGCCGACAAAAACTGGAAATTAACAAATTATATCGACACAACTGTTGCTGCCATCAAAGAAAAAGTAGGTAACCAAAAAGTCATTCTCGGTTTATCAGGAGGTGTAGATTCTTCGGTTGCTGCGGTGTTAATCCAAAAAGCAATTGGCGATCAGTTGACTTGTATTTTTGTAGATACAGGACTTTTGAGAAAAGACGAAGCCAAAAAAGTAATGGAAAACTATGGTGAGCATTTTAATATGAACATCAAGTTGGTTGATGCGGCTGATCGTTTCCTGTCAAAATTGGCGGGTGTTGATGATCCAGAACAAAAACGAAAAATCATTGGTAACGAGTTTATCGCTGTTTTCGATGAAGAATCTCACAAAATAGAAGGTGCAAAATTCTTAGCACAAGGTACCATCTATCCTGACGTTATCGAATCGCAATCTGTAAAAGGACCTTCTGCGGTGATCAAATCACATCACAATGTTGGTGGACTGCCAGAAGATATGGACTTCGAATTGCTAGAGCCGCTTCGTGAGCTCTTCAAAGACGAAGTTAGAAAAGTAGGTGAGGAGCTTGGTATTCCGCATCATTTGGTGTACCGTCATCCATTCCCAGGTCCAGGTTTAGGCATTCGAGTTTTGGGTGCTGTAGATGCTGAGAAAGTTAGAATCCTGCAAGAGGCTGACGATATTTTTATTGAAGAACTTTACAAAAATGATCTTTACGAAAAAGTTTCTCAGGCATTTGTTGTATTACTTCCAGTGAAATCTGTTGGCGTTATGGGCGACGAGAGAACTTACGAATATACGGCAGTTGTGCGTTCTGCTAATACGATCGACTTTATGACAGCAACATGGAGTCGACTACCGTACGAATTTTTGGATACGGTATCCAGCCGAATTATCAACGAAGTGCGCGGGATTAATCGTGTGGCTTACGATATTTCTAGTAAACCACCTGCAACCATCGAGTGGGAATAAAAAAAATGATAAAACTCTTAGACCTTTTCTAAGAGTTTTTTTTATTGTATAATTTTTGCCAGACCTCAAAGATTTAAAAAAAACTAGACCTAGGCATCTTATTTATGTCTAATTTTGTAATCTTAAAATATAGCTAAAAATAAATTTCTTTAAAACAATGCATCATCCACACCAAAGCATAATGGAATTGCATCCCGGATTAATCTGGGGATTTGCAGTAGTCGTACTTATTATGCTACTTTTAGATTTGGGCATCTTTAACAAAAAAGCACATATCGTTACATCAAAAGAGGCTACCGTCTGGTCTATTGTATGGATCTCTCTAGCGATGATATTTTCGGGCGTTGTCTATTGGGTTTTCAACCAAGATGCAGGCGGTCACAGACTCGCCATCGAAAAATTTACAGAATTCCAAGCGGCATATTGGATAGAGAAAGCCTTATCTGTCGACAATTTGTTTGTATTTATCATGGTTTTCAACTTCTTCAGAGTTCCGAAACATCTTCATCACAAGGTTTTGTTCTGGGGGATTATTGGTGCACTTATTTTCCGGGCGATATTCATTTTTGCGGGTGTTGAGCTTATTAACTTAACCTATTTGCCAGATTTTCAACTATTTGGGCAAGTTGTGAAGATCAATGCTGTAATGACAATTTTCGGATTCTTTTTATTGTATTCTGGGATTAAATCTTGGGGCGGACACAAAGAGAGTGATGACGATGCCGAAGATTTCGCTGACAATGCTGGTGCTAGATTGGTAAAACGTTTTTATAAAATATCCAAAACCTACGACGGTGACAAGTTCTTCACCATAGAAAATGGTGTTAAAATGGCAACGCCACTTCTGGTTGTTGTAGCGGTTATCGAATTTACAGATGTTATTTTTGCGGTGGATTCTATCCCAGCGATTTTTGCAATTTCGGAAGATCCATTTATTCTTTACACTTCTAATATTTTTGCCATTTTAGGACTACGTTCGTTGTATTTTTTACTAGCGAATTTCATCTATATGTTCAGCAAATTGTCTTACGGCTTAGCAATTATCCTTGCTTTCATCGGTGCCAAAATGATTGTGGCGCCTTGGTTGCATGTGCCGTCACCTGTTTCTTTAGGAATTGTGGGAGGTATTTTGGTAATTTCGGTGCTTATTTCGTTTTTGTTTCCAGACAAGCCAAAACATGGCGATTCTCATTGATTAGAAAATTGAGTTATATACAAAAATCGCCGGTTCTGAAATTTCAGAATCGGCGATTTTATTATTTATAAAAACTTACTTATTGCTAAACGAAAGGTGTTTTAACAACTTTAGCAGGAATGTTTTTGTTTCTAACCTGGATGAAGATTTCTGTACCAACTTTGTTGTGTGATTTGTCAACATAAGCAAGACCAATTCCAATTTTTTTCATTGGTGATTGTGTACCAGAAGTTACTTTTCCGATAACATTAGCTTCTGCATCTACCACAGGATAACCTTGTCTTGGGACACCTTTGTCAGTTAGCTCGAACCCAACTAACTTTCTCGTAACGCCTTCTTCTTTTTGTTTTGCAAAGATTTCTTTTGATATAAAATCTTTATCAAATTTAGTAATCCAACCAAGACCAGCTTCTATAGGAGATGTTGTGTCGTCGATGTCGTTACCATAAAGACAGAATCCTTTTTCCAGTCTCAAAGTATCTCTAGCAGCCAATCCGCAAGGTACAATCGCAAATTCTTCACCAGCTTCGATTACAGCGTTCCAAAGTGTTTCAGCGTTTTCATTTTTAAAATAAATTTCGAAACCTCCAGATCCTGTGTAACCTGTATTAGAAATAATCACATCGCTAACTCCGGCAACTGTGCCCAATGTAAAGTGATAATAAGGAATCTCCGAAAGATTAACCTCAGTTAATTTTTGTAAAGTTTCAACAGCTTTCGGACCTTGGATTGCTAGCAACGACATATCGTCAGAAGCGTTCGTCATTGTCGCACCAATCTCCGCATTGTATTTAGAAATATGATTCCAGTCTTTATCGATGTTAGAAGCATTAACTACAACGAAGTACTTTTCGTCATTCATTTTGTAAATAATAAGGTCGTCAACAATACCGCCAGTTTCGTTAGGAAGACACGTGTATTGCGCTTTTCCGTCTTCTAAAGTGTCCACATTGTTGGTTGTAACCTTTTGTAAAAGTGCTTTGGCTTGAGGACCTTCCACAAAAAATTGTCCCATGTGTGAGACATCAAAAAGCCCCACTTTCTCGCGTACGGCGAAATGTTCTTCTGTAACACCAGAATATTGTACAGGCATATCAAATCCTGCGAACGGAACCATCTTTGCACCCAAAGCTACATGCTTGTCGTATAATGCTGTTTTTTTCATTTTTAAGTTCTAAAATTCGTGATACGCAAAGCTAATGATTTGTATGCTGAAAATAAAGTTTTTCTAAGATTTATAAGTCATATAGAAAAGGTTGCGTCAATTCTACTGTTATGTGTAACCCTACAAGAAAACTTCGTCAAAATTTAGAACTGTAATAGGAATTAGCGAAATACTCAAAACTTATGACTAATGCCAAACTCAATAATTTGATTGATAATTGGCAATAATTCTTTTCCTGAATTAGTCAGTGTATATTCTACTTTGGGTGGAATTTCGGGAAAAGATTTTTTATTGACAATTCCTTTTTCGCACAACAATTTCAATTGACTAATCAGCATTTTTTCACTTATACCAACAATACTACGTTTCAATTCACCGTAACGAATGGTTCTGTCGTTGATTTGAAAAATAATCAGCATTGTCCATTTTCCGCCAATTATTTCAAGCATTTTTCTTAACGGACATCTCTCGTCAGAAATATTTATTTGCATTTATAATATTGATTATCAATTATTTTTTACTTAAAGTAAGTACCCTACTTTTTTGTAAGTACTTGTATAATAGAAAGCAAAGATAGAAATTTGCAACAGATTTTATTAACTCAAAAAAGAAATTATTATGTCAAAAAATGTAGAGATTGTTCAATCGTATTTTAATGCAGTAGCAAAAGGTGATTTTGATACAGTCGGAAGTTTATTTGCCGATGATGTTATTTGGCATCAACCGGGCAAGGGAATTCAATCGGGGATTTATAACGGAAAAGCCGAACTGTTTGCCCTTTTAGGAAATTTTGCAAAATGGAGCAATGGAACTTTTGCAATAGATAACATCGAATATATTACAGACAACAGAGATTTGGTAAGTGCTTCCATTCATTTCAAGGCAGAAAAAGACGGTAAAATACTTTCGATGAAAGGAATTGATTTATTGAGAATTGAAAACGATAAAATAAAAGAGGTTTGGTTGTTTTCAGAAAACATTGAAGATGAAGATAATTTTTGGAACAATATTGCTAACTAAAAAAACGAAATACATATTATGACAACTCAAGAAATTGCAAACAGATTGGTTGAATTATGTCGTGAAGGCAAGAACATACAAGCAATTGATGAACTTTATGCAGACAACGTAATGAGTAAAGAACCGAAAGAACATCCATTTGAACTAATAGAAGGAAAAGAAACTGTCAAAGAAAGAACTCGTGAATGGGAACAAAGTGTAGTTGAAATTCACAACGCTTACATTTCCGACCCTATTATAACAGAGAATCATTTTGCAATCGTTATGGATATTGACGCAACATACAAGGAACGAGGTAGAGCCCGATTAGGAGAAATTTGTGTTTACGAAGTCAAAAATGAAAAAATTGTTTACGACGAATTTTTTTATAAAATGGGATAAACAAAAGGGCTACACATAACAAAGCCTTGGCTCAATGCGGGGTTAAGTGCAAAGTTGAACTTTTGTACTTATTAAATCGCCAAAAGCCAATTTTATTGGCTTTTATTTTTAAATTAGCAAATAGAAATTGGCTTTGGCTTAGTTTCGGTCTGAATTGAACTTTCGCTCAATTCAAGCCCGCACTGACGCCAAGCCTCGAAACGATGAGTCAATGTCGAAAAGAAGAAAAAAAATTAAATACTACTTCGGATTCTGCTCAAAGTTTCTGGTGAAATGCCAAGGTAAGTTGCGATGGTCCCAAGCGGCGCACGAAGAATAATGTCTTTGTTGTCTTGCATTAGATCTTCATACTTTTCCTTCGCGGTCATATATTGCAAAGATGTCATTCTGTTGTACATTTGCACCATGAGATTCCCTAGAATATAACGACTAAAATTAGCTGCAGGTAAAGATTCCTTACATAACATTTCGAGTTTTTCGTAATCACAATACACAATACTCGAATTTTCTAAAGCCTCAATGTTAAAGCGCGTTGGTTGCTCTTGGAAAAGCGTATCGACGTTGGCAACAAGCTTTCCTTCGGGATAAAAATTGGTAGTAATATCTTTTCCGTTTTCTAAATAAAAAGCACGTAATAAGCCATTTTCCACAAAGTAAATATTACGATTGTAACTTCCATTTCGGCTAATATTATCACCTTTTTTAACATCTAAACTTCTTGTGTTATCTAGTATGAAATCCTGAATCTCTGTATCGTTAGGGAAAAATTGAGAGATTACTTTTTGAAATATCATGGCTTTTAGTTTAAAAAAAATGGAGAATGTGTTATTTACTAAAATGAAACAGGTTTTAAAAATACACTTTTTTAGAGCCTATTCAAATTTTTAATTAAACATTTTAACCTGAAGAGATGTGGTATGTAGGAAGATATAGTTTTTGTAAAAGACAAAAAAAAACTGAAAAAGCTTTCTCAATTTTCTTTTATGTGCTTTTTCCAATATACTTTTATGTGTTTAAATTTTTGTGGTCTATTTTTAATGATTCAAAAAAATAAGGCCTTCCCAAAATAACGGAAAAGCCTCATTAACAAACACAAAAATGAAAAACTGCCTAGACAGTTAGTCTATCTTTTCTATAATAACCTCTTTAGTTTGATCTTGTTTAAAGAGGATTTTAATTTTAATTTTTAATGCTACCCAGCCTAATACAAAATAAACAGATGCCAGGGTTAACAGATGCCAAAAATATTTGTCGGTTAAATAATCAGAACCATGTTGTATCACCATAATTTTAAGCGCTTCTAGATAAGGCGTTAACGGAATAATATCTGTTAATGCACGTATAGCTGTCGGCATCGCATAGGTCGGCCACGTAAAACCACTGATGATGAATGCTGGTGATGCAATAACCATTAAGATTTGTGTCGCTTTTAGAGCATCAGGAAGGATAATACTGAACAATACACCCAAATTGGTTGAGGCTAAAACAAAGAAACTTGTCACCAACAAAAAATTCATCACGTTGCCTGGTGCAGGCACTTTGAAGTAAATACTTAATGCGTAAAACATTAAAATATTAAATATTGAAAATACCCAAATCGGAAGACATTTAATCGCCATTATTAAAGCAGCATATTTTTCTTTACCTTTAAAATCTCTTTTAAAACTTTCTCTTTTAAATTCTTCTGAAAAAGTTACCGCCATCGCCAACAGAATAACTTGTTGTAGAACAACTGCCATTAAAGCTGGCCACATGAAGATTAAATAATTACTCGTCGTATTAAATAACGTAATGTAATTGGCTTTAAAAGGCTCATATTGAGAACTCGCTTCGGTGGCAGAAAGACCTTTTTTTTGTAAAGCTTTCATCTCCGCACCAGCAGAAAAACTTCCTAAAGTAACTTGTATCGCTTTACTCGCAAAATTAGCGGTTAAGACGTTGGAGGTATTTACAAAAACATTAATCTCAGGATACTTTTTTTGCAACATCATGGCTTCAAAACGTTCAGGAATGATGACCACAGCGGCAGCATCTTTTTTAATAACTTCATCTTTTAACTCTAAAGGTTGCTCAAGATAATTAAGAACTTTGATAGAAGAGTTGTCGTCAAGCATATCCACAACCTGTTGCGACAGAGGCGTTTTGTCCTGATTAACGACAATGACTGGGATGTTTGTTACTTTTCCTTGTTGGTAGGTAAAGCCCATTAATAAAGCATAAACCAAAGGTGCCAAGAAGAAAACAGATCGTAACGTACTATTTGATAGAAAGAGTTTAAATTCTCTCTTTATTAAAAATAATATTTGTTTCATCGCCTTGTTTTTATTGTAAAACAACACTAGAGTTCACCAATAATCCTTTGGTTGTGGTAGTATCATTTGGGACAACTTTCACTTCGTACACGGCATCTTCAGGATTATAATCTGGGAAAGCCGTTGTAATATCAGCATACTTTGTCAACTGTTTGAGGCTTACTATTTTTCCAGCAAATTCTTTATCACCATAAGTCGTTTTCATCTGTACAGCTTGACCTTTCTGATATTTAGAAATCATACTTTCAGGCACTGTAAATCTGAAGTAAGTGGTATTTGGCACATACCCATTGAACAACGCATAGCCTGCCGTCGCCAACTCGCCTTTGTGTAAAGCAATGGTCTCGATTTCCATGTCGTTGGTGGCAATTACATAACGTTCCGAGTAGGCAACATTGGCTTCTTGCAAAGCGCCCATTGCTTGATTGGCTTGTCCTTGTGCCATTTCAATTTTTTCGTAACGCGTTCCTAATTCCACGTCGTGTAACTCTGCGTTAACGGCGTCTAGTTGCGCTTTTGCACCTTGGTATTTTGCAAAAACTTCGTCATAACTTTGCGGTGACATAAGACTATCACGGAACATATTTTTTGCGCGATTATAAGATTTATTAGCAAAATCATATTGCTCTCTAAGACCTTTTTGTTTGGCTTTTAATTGTCTTAGCTGATCGGCTGTTGCACCATTTTTTGCCATTTGCGCTTGGGCCTGCGCTGCTGCGGTTGCGCCTTTTGCTTGTGCTATTTTTGCAGAAACTTCGGGTACATCTAGTTTTGCTAACGTATCGCCAGCTTTTACAGTTTGACCTTCTTCGACATAAATTTCTAAAATTCTGCCGGTTACTTTTGGAGAAAAAGAAATGACATCTTTTTTAGTTTTTCCTTCAAAACCCTTTTGGACTTTGGTGTCGTTACAAGCTGCTAATGTTAAAATTGTCGCTAGACCTAATATTTTTGATAGATTATTCATTGTGTTGTGATGATTAAAGTTGGTTGATGTCAAGATTTTGTGTGGCTTTCATCAATTCGATAGCGCTACGTCTTTGGTTGTAGATGGCGGTTTGATACTCGAGTTCTGCAGTTTGCAAATCGTTTTCGGCATCGATAAGATCCGATGATTTTTTTGTCCCATAACGGAATTCTTTCTCTACATTTTGCAAAGCCATAGTCGCAATACTTTTTGCTTTAGCTTTCAGATTAATCTGTGCATCGGAAATGTCATAATTGGTTTGATTGTTCGCTAAATTTAACTTCAATTTTTTCTGTGCATCACTTTTTTTATTCTCTAAAATTTCTTTATTAATTTTGGCACTTTCGACAGCAACTTTACCTTCGTTACCATCAAAAACATCCCATTTGAAACCAACACCCGCTTGGAAGATTGGTAAAACATTTAAGTTAGATGGGTTGATATTCAGCTTGGTATTTAAACCTTGAATTAAATCTTTGGACGTCGAAATATGATTGTCATAAAGTCCAAAGTAGGAGAGTGATGTCTGCGCTTGCACCTTGGGAATCCACCATTTTTTTTCGGCTTCAATCTTAAATTCTGTAGCTTTTATCGCATGATCTAAAGCCTGCACTTCTGCACGTTGGTCGATATTTTTGTCAGCAACAGCGTAAGAAATAGGTTTAAGAATGGGTTTGATCTCAGCAATTCTTTCGCGCTCAATGCCAGTTAATACTTCGAGTTGTGTGATTAAAAGTTGCTTTTTACCTTCATATTCAACAATTTTTGAATCTAGAGTTGCCTGCGCTAATTCAATTTTTTTATGATCATAAGGTGTAATAAGTCCATAACCAAGTGCTTTATCAGCAGTTTTTCGGTTGATGTCCAATCGTTTTTTGCTCTCGTCTAACACTTTTCGAGATTCTTCTAAAAGTGCAAATTGATCGTAAGCTTGCGAAATCATCGACACAACGTCGTCCTTGCTTTTCGCCATTAACATTTGCTCTGATAGATTTTTTTCGCGATTGGCTTCTTTAAGATATTTTACTTTTCCACCAGAATAAAGCAACATCGACGCTTCGGCTTTTGCCATTGCAGAGATACCTGAAATGTTAAGGTTGTTACTTCGTTCTGGTATTGTCAATCCTGGAAAAACGTTCGGAATTGCTGGCACACTGACTTCTGGTGTCGAAAACTGAGCGGACGTGTACATGTAACCACCTTTCCCCGAAATTTCGACTTTCGGTAGAAAAATGTCTTTTAGTTTTTGGTCGTCAAGATGTGTAATTTTGTTTTGCAGAACTTGTTCGTTAAGCGTTGCGTCTTTACTAATTGCACTGTTGATTAACTCTTGCAATGTTGGCGCAGAAGTTTGCGAAAAAATAAGCGATGGTAGCAAAAGCAGAATCCACGCCCATTTCTTATTTCTGTTTTTCATTTTTGTATGTTGTTTGTTTGTGGTACAAAGTTGACATAATTAAAAATTCCTTCCTTTGACAAATATCAAAAAGTAAGACGAACTCCATTACATTACAAAATTCGTAAGAAAGTTATGAATTATTACAGTGGTTTAATAAAAATTGTTCCATTTCATCTTTCAATGTAAATATTATTTAATAAAAATAATATTTTTTACTTGTTAGTGCATATGTATTGCTATTTATTTAGTGTTTTTTCGCTCAATTATAGATACTTAACGCATAATTGTTAGGTATGTATTTTTTTTTGTGATGGTGCCTAATTTTGTGAATTTTATAGTAGACTATGGAACACATTATGTCTGCGAATAGTGTTTTTTTCTTAATTTGAGATGGATTAGCACCAAATAAAAACAGAATAAATTATGGGAAAAAATGTATCTGAATAAATTGTAGATATGCTTGTGGAAGCAGGCATCAAGAGAATTCATGCAGACACTGGTGATAGCCTAAATCACGTTAATTATGCAGTTTGCAGACTTGAAAATTCAATGGATTCATGTTCGTTACGAGGAAGTAGGAGCTTATGTTGCAGGTGCTTAAGCATATCTGGACAGAATTGCCGTTTGTACGGGAAGTTGTGGACCAGGTCACATACACTTACTTAATAGTGTTTATAACGCAAACAGAGCTCATGTCCCTTTGCTAGCAATTGCATATACCATCAATACAAATGAATTTGGAACCGACTACTTTCAAGAAGCCAGTACTATAAAGCTTTTTGGTGATTGTAATATTTATAATCAAATAAGTACGATAGCGTAACAAGCTCCAAGAATGTTGCAAATTGCCATTCCGCATGCTATTTCTAAAGAAGGAGCTGTCGTTATTGGGCTTTTAGCTGATGTTTCGGAGCTTCCCGCAGAAGAAAATTTAACCGCCAACCATTTCTTTTATATTAAACTTGTTATTAGTCCCGATGATACTCAACTTAATAACTTGGCAGAGCTTATCACTTATATTAATAAAATCACTTTATTTTGTGAAGTGGGAGTTGAAAACGCAGATAACTAAGTTGTTCGGTTATCAAATCATTTAATTGCTGCTGTAGGTTATTCTTTCCGTGTAAAAATGGGAATTCAGATTAAAATCCTAACGAAATTGGGATGACTGGTCTTATAGGACTTCCTTCTGCTTACGATGCACTGCATGAAGCAGATTTGGTAATTCTTCTTGGAGCAGATTTTCCCTATGATGCTTTTATGCCGACAAAAAAATGTTCAAATAGATGCGGCTTTCGAAAATATCAAAGAGAAAAATCTTCATTTAAAAATCAACAAAATCTGGATTAAGCCCCGAAAATCCTGCTTCTTCCATAGTTCTAATCGTTTGCATATCATCATTATCGATCGTAAAAGTATTTACATCAATATTAGCAACGATGTTTTTCGGCGTCACAGATTTTGGAAGTGGTAAAATCCCGTTTTGAAGACAAAATTTAATACAAAGTTGCGCAACAGAAACATTATACTTTTCAGCAATATTTTTTAATAATTCGTTGTCAAGAATTCTTCCAGAACCAATTGGGCTCCAAGCTTCTACCAAAATATTATTCTTTTTGCAATAGTCTACAACATCATTTTGTAGATAACCTGGATGATATTCGATTTGGTTAACCATCGGTGGTATTTTTGCAGTTTCTGCTAAGCTTTCGAGATGGTGAACAAGGAAATTGCAAACACCGATTGCCTTTATATTTCCTTGATTGTAAAGATCTTCCATCGCGCGCCAAGTTTCAGAGTTCAGCTCTTTCCAATTGTCAAACTGTTTAGCATTTGCAGGCCAATGGATCAAATATAAATCAACATAATCGGTTTGTAAATGCTCCAACGACTTCTCGAAAGCATCCAAAGTCGATTGATAACCTCGACTTGTATTCCACACTTTAGTTGTCAAGAAAATATCTTTTCTGTCCAATTGACTTTCTTTGATCGCATCACCAACGCCTTTTTCGTTTTCATAGATTTTTGCTGTGTCGATATGTGTATAACCATTTTCTAAAGCAAAGCCTACAGCATTTTTAACATTTTCTCCATCAGGAATTTGCCATGTTCCGAATCCAATTTCTGGAATCTCTAATCCATTATTTAAAACAAAATTTTTCATATTTCTGTATTAATTCATTTAATGAAAACAAATTTAGTTTAAAGCAAAAAAACTACGATAAACTTTAAGATAAATTAACTTGTGGAAAATGGCTTGTAATCGATCTTTTAAAAAAGAAAAATTATCTTTGCACCAAAAATCAAAACAACTAAAAATGTCAACAAAACAAGATAAAATAAATAATTTCGATCCATCGCAACCAGGTTTAGCTGATGGGACAATTTTCGGGTTACCTTTTACGGCGGAAGAGTCAGAAATTGTAGTTGTAGCGGTGCCTTGGGAAGTTACTGTAAGTTATGGAGCTGGCGCTTCAGAAGGTCCAGATGCTATTTTGGACGCTTCTTTCCAGGTGGATTTGCTGCATCAAGAATTTCCAGAATTGTGGAAGCAAGGTATTTATTTTGATGTGGGAGCCGAACATTGGAAATCGACAAGTGATGAGCATAAAGCATTGGCGCAACCAATTATTGAAGCTTTAGAAAATGGAGAAATTATCGCTGAAAATGAAGCCTTAAGTCAAAGTTTAAAAACGATAAATGAAGCTTCCACTAAGTTGAATGCAGAATTGAAAGAACGCGTTTTGGATTGGCATTCGAAAGGGAAAAAAGTAATTTTGTTAGGTGGTGATCATTCAACGCCTTTTGGATATTATCAAGCTTTGGCGTCTCAATACGACAATTTTGGCATTTTGCATTTTGATGCACACATGGATTTGAGAATTGCCTACGAAGGCTTTACTTATTCTCACGCGTCTATTATGTATAACACAATCCAGCTTCCGCAAGTTACTAAGTTGGTGCAAGTTGGTATCCGTGATTTTAGCGAGGAAGAAGTTGGCGTGATAAAGTCTACGGATAAAGTGAAAGTTTTTACAGATACAGATCTTAAAAAAGCACAGTTTGAAGGTAAAACATGGAAACAACAAGTGGACGAAATCATCGGTTTGTTGCCCAATAATGTTGCTGTAAGTTTTGATATCGATGCGCTTTATCAGTGGTATTGCCCGAATACAGGAACGCCAGTTCCGGGAGGTTTGTCGTACGAACAAGCTGTTTATGCGCTAAGTCGTTTGGCAGAATCTGACAAAAATATTATCGGAATCGACCTTGTAGAAGTTGCGCCAAGCGACACGGACGAATGGGACGGAAATGTCGGCGCAAGAATGTTGTTCCACATGTGTGGCGTTTTGGCGAAAAATAATAAACTTAATGTGGGGGAGCCCGTTCGTTTTTAAGAAATAATAAATTTAAAAAAATGTAAAGCAGCTTGTCGTTTGGCAAGTTGCTTTTTTGTTATAAAGTAAGCAAGGAACAATTTTTGTGTCCAAGAAAACTAGAATAAATCTTATGTTTGACAAGCAACAAAAAAAAATAAAACGTTCGGCAAAACTTCTTCAAGTTATTAGTAAATATGGACTTAAAGATATGTTGAGCAGACTATCAAATGGTTCAGATTCTGATGTCGAGAAGAATAAAGCTGGTTACGAAAGACTTCGTCTAGCCTTGCAAGAATTGGGGCCTAGTTTTGTTAAATTGGGACAATCTTTTAGTAATCGTGATGATCTTTTGCCTCAAGATTTAATTATAGAACTTCAAAAATTACAAGATCGGGTGGAGATTGTCGATATCGATGTCAAGATGATTCTGGAAAAGTCTTTAGACATCGTTGTTGATGAGTGCTTCAATTATATAGATACAACGCCCATTGCCGCCGCATCGATTGCGCAAGTTTATAAAGCGCAACTTAAAAACGGACAAGATGTTATTCTTAAAATTAAACGTCCCAACATTGACAAAACCATACAAGCGGATCTACTACTCTTAAAAGATTTGGTGAACTTAATAGACACCTATTCTGATATTGGAGATCAAATTAATCTTAAAAATGCTTTATTTGCGTTCGAAAAGTCTTTGTGGGAAGAGTTGTCTTTGAGTAATGAAAAGAACAATATTCTGAGGTTTCAAAAAAATTTTAAAAACAATAAAGATACTTATGTACCCAAAGTTTTTGAAGATTATTGTGACAATAACATCCTCACCATGGAATTTGTTGAGGGTACAAAAATTACCAATATTGCTTCGTTAGCGTCACAAAATATTGATGTTAAAATACTAGCCGAAAAAGGCTATCAGCTTTTTGTTTCCCAGATTTTGGATTACGGATTTTTCCACGCAGATCCACATGCTGGCAATATTTTGCTCAATAAAGAAGGTCAAATTGTGTTTATAGATTTTGGTGCAATTGGCACAATTCCGGAAAGTGACCAATCCATTTTAGAATATTTAATTCTGAATTTCGTTGCGCAAAAGCCTGATAAAATCATCAGAAATCTCAAAAAACTTGCGGTATATTATAGTATTCCGAATGATCGACAATTTGAAAATGATGTTTTAGAAATCCTAAATACCATCCATAACAGCTCGTTAAAAGACATCAATGTGTCGGCGATAATGTCCAAAATGAAAGATGTTCTTAAAGAAAATCGTCTTGTGATGCCAGATTATTTTTATTTGTTGTTTAAAGGAATTTCATTAATAGACGGCGTTGGGCGTGCGATTAATCCCGATTTGGATGTTGTTAGCAGCCTAATACCCTATAGCAAAAAGATACTTTTTAAAAAATTGAATCCTGAAAAGCTTGCCAAAAAAGGATTTAATAACCTAACCGATTTAAGCGATCATTTTGAGGAAATTCCGAACGAATTGCGATCAGTTCTACATAAATTGGATGACAGCCAATTGAGCCTCCAGACCGAAATTAAAAATATGGATCGACTAGAAATGGTGATTAAGTCGAGTATTGTTAATCTGATTTTAGGAATTGTACTTGCTGCAAATATTATCGCGACATCTGTACTTTGGGCTGCGAAAATTGGACCTCAAATTGAAGGTCTTTATATAGTTCCAATGCTAGGATTTGTACTATCGATTGTGCTAATTATTGCTCTTTTGTTAAGAGTTTTAAGAAGGTAGGTTTTGCTTAAATTTGTTTTTATAAGCATTTGTAATATTGTTATTTATGGGTATCATTTGTATTGGTACTTTATGTTGAAATTAAATATTTGTTTTTAAACTTTCTAACCAATTGTTATCAATTCTTTTGATTTTGTGACTTTCAGAATCGAATAAAATCCAAAGCGTTTCTGATAAAACAACCAATTCATCATTACAATAGAATTCAACTTTACGAGGTTGTTTAATGCCAATTGGCGGAAGAGGATAGGTTACAATAGTTAAAATATCATCAAGAAATAATTGCTTTTTGTACTGAATATGGTGATCCATTAGCACCCAATAATCTTTAGAATAATTGGTCTTGTCTTTCAAAATATCCCAATGTTCCGCCGCAATTTCTTCAACCCAATGGACATATTGCACGTTGTTAACATGCCGAATTTTGTCAAGATGTTCTTCTGTTATTTTTACTTCTTTGGAAAAAACTAAATTCATTCTGTTTTAATATTTACTTCAAATTTATTAAAAATATCAGTTTTAAAATTTCATCAAAATCAATAAAAAAGTCTTGTAGCAGCGGATATGGTTATAATTTAAAATCTCGAATTGAAAATCGATTTGATACTTTTTTAACCTAAGTTAATACCGTTGAATTCAGATTAAAATTTACTTAAAAGATTTAAATAAATTGCCATAAAATGGAGTACAGAAGTCTATACTTTAAATGCTAAAAATGTTGTGAGTTTTGGCGGTTTCAAAAACTATTTTACGATTTGGTTTTATAATGCTGTTTTTTTGTCCGATCTTTATAAAATTGTGGTTAATGTCCCAGAAGACAAAACAAAATCTTTGCGATAACGCCAAGTATTAATCAAATTTGTTCTAGTTCGCTATAAATTGTGCAGGTAAAAAAAAACAAAATAACATAAACGAAAAATGGCAACAACTAACATTTATTTAACTTTTGAGGGCAATTGCAAAGATGCTTTTGATTTTTACAAATCGGTTTTCGGTGGAGATTTTCCTCATGTTGGGAAATTCGGAGATACGCCCGCGAAGGACGGTGAACCAATCTCTGAAGAAGAAAAAGAAAAAATCTTGCACATTTCGCTTCCAATCAGTAAAGAAACGACGCTTATGGGCAGTGACGCAGGTGCAGATTGGGGAAAAGGATTGACGATTGGCAACAACTTTTCGATTGCTATTAATGCAGATTCTCGTGAAGAAGCTGACAAATTATTTAATGGATTGTCAGAAGGCGGAAGCATTACTATGCCTTTACAGGAAACGTTTTGGGGCGCATATTTTGGGATGTTTATTGATAAATTTAATATCAATTGGATGATGAATTATGATGATCCTAGCAAAGTTCAGCCACATTAATTTTATTAAAAACAAGAAACTGCTTTGCAAAATTGAAGCAGTTTTTTTAATAAAAAAAAGGCGTTCGCCACAACAGCAAAAGCCTTTAACAATACAATATTTAGTTTGCTAGGTAAAGATCAAACTTACTTTCCAAAGATAGTTTTGTTAAGACTTTTAAAAATACGGTTAACCGTAAAATCAGGTTGTTAAAACTTTGTATTAGGCTTTTTACTTAAAAAATCGATGAGTATATTTTTGATTTTTGTTTCAATATTGTAGTAATAATCGCTGTTTTCAAGTATTTGGTTTTCGAGAATAACAAGACTTAAGTCCTATTTCGGAATGTAAATATTAAGTGCGCTGTAACCGTCACCCCAACCAGTAAGTCCATAATATTTAACATTTTGCTCATTTACAATTCGTATTCCATAACCGTAAACGTGTATTTCTTTTCTGAAAACATTATGTTGAGTCATAGATTGTTGTGTATAAGCCTGTTGATATATCTGCTCTAAAATTTGAGCAGCAAGCTTACATAATAAATTTCCATACCCAAATCCTGAACCGTGTTTGTGCGCTAGGTTTTGATCCATTTTTACAATAACATGGGAATGATTCAGCAATTGATTGACTTTTACAGTATCCTTCCAAGTCGTTTGTAGATCAGGAAGATTACTAGACATTAGATCTTCTAGATTTAACTTCGAATCTTCCAAGGCTTTCAGCATCATAACGGCTGTCAACTGTTGGGTAATGAACATGAATTCAAAAGATCAGTATTTTTAAGTTCGGTTTTAGTGTTAAATTTTGTACGCCAAAAATCGACTGCTAAAGCTTTTGTTTTCCTTTTGTTATTGAAATATTTCCATTAAACTTAATTGGTGAATCTTGATGCATCACCGAATCTATTTTTGAATATATGGACGAAAACTGTTGAGCAGAATACCCAATACTCAAAATCGAAAACACAATAATTAAAGACAAACGACTTTCTGTACACAGGATATTCGATGGATTGATGACGATGTTAAAGCTGTTCTATTAGAGATGTTTGAGTTGCAGCGAAATTATCTTCATGAACTGAATAAAGATCCAAAAATTGATGAAGAAATCATCCGAATGCAAGTTTATCAAATCGATTTAGAAGAAGAAAGAATTCGCTATGTTTAAGTAAAATGGATCCTATTAAAATAAAAAAAACCTCCAATATCTCGGGAGGTTTTTTTATAATTTCTGCATTAATTTAATCACATTTTCCGTCAACATCACAACTTGCGCCATCATTAGATTCAAAAGTTGTAAAACCTGAATCTTTATTAAAATCAGCGTACGATTGCTTAAGCGCATCTAAGAAATGATGAACTGGCTGCGCACCTTTAACGGCATATTTTCGGTTAAATACAAAAAACGGAACCGAGTCGACGCCAAGATCTGAAGCTTCAGCAATTTCATCTTTAGCATATTTTAGAAACTCATCTTGTTGTAGCGCTTCATTAACATCGTCTACTGACAATCCTACCTGTTGTCCCAAATCGAGTAGAGTAGCATCGTCTGCTAAATCTTTTCCATCTGTGAAATATGCTTTAAAGAAAACTTCTTCAGCTTGATCGCCCAATCCTTTCTCTTTTGCAAACTGAATAATTCTGTGTGTTTTGATAGAATTTGCAAGGATTTGCGTTTTAAAATCGAAATCTAATCCTACATTCTTGGCCATTCCGGTTACATTTTCGAACATCGTATTAACATCGTTAATGTCCATTCCTTTGCGATTAGCAATATATTCTGCCATTGTCGTCCGGATTTTAACTTCCTCAGGAATTGTCGGATCTAGTTGGAAAGATTTCCACTCGACTTCAATTTGGTCTTTGTGATCAAATTGCGCTAGAGCTGCCTCGAAATGTCTTTTGCCGATATAACAAAACGGACACATGATGTCGCTCCAGATTTCTACTTTCATTTTATTTTTGTTCATGTTCTTTCGTTTTTTTAAATTGAAACTTACACAAAGTTGCGACAATTAAAGTTTAAAATTCATATCCTAAGTTATGAAGTTCTTTTGCCAAATCTGTTTCTGGTGTCACATGAATTGTCTCAAAACCTAAATCTTTTGCAGTTTTAATATTTTCGGCATTATCATCAATAAAAACAGATTCTTCAGCTTTTAGGTCATAACGTTTTAACAAAATATGAAAGATTTTTGGATCAGGTTTTATTAATTTCTCCTCTCCTGAAACAACGATTTTCCCTTCAAATAATTTGAAAAAATCATAGTTTTCCAAGGCATAAGGAAAAGTTTCTGCAGACCAATTGGTCAATCCATACAAAGGATACTTGCCTTCTAACTGACGTAGCACAGCTACATTTTGAGGTATTTCGCCTCGCAACATTGTTGTCCAGTTATCATAATAAGCGCGGATATCTTTTTCGAAAAGAGGATGTTCTTTAACCAATTTTTCCGTGCCACGTTCGAGGGTTCTGCCACGGTCTTGTTCTAGGTTCCAAGCGTTGGTTGCAATATTTTTCAGAAAAAAATCCATGTCTGCTTCGTTGTCGAAGTGTGTTCCGAAATAATATCGTGGATCCCAATCCATCAGCACACCACCGAAATCGAATATTATATTTTTAAGTTTCATGTATGCAAAGTATAAAAAAGACCGTTAAAAACGGTCTTTAGTACGATAAAAAATCGCTAATTATTTATCAATAGAACCCATTACTTTTTGAGCAAAAGCGTTAAGGGCGTCTTTTTCGGATAATCCGTTGCTAACTTCGTTGTGTACTTCCAAAGCACCGCAGATATTGGTTATCATCTCACCAACAACATCCAATTCTTCTTCTTTCACACTACGGAATTCGCAGAAGCTTTCCAAAACTTCCAAAGCCGTGTTAAGTTGCTCCGGTGTTTGTGTTTGATAAAACTGTCTTATGATCGGTAATTTCATGTCTTACTTTTTTGGTTTAGAAACTTTTATTTAAAACTAATTAGTTCTCAATGATACTTCTTTCGTTTTTCATAAACTTGAAAAACACCCGAGCTTAAAAATCTTAGTTAAGGTTTCAGATTAGTAAAATCGAGAAGCTATTAAGCCTTCAATTCTTCGAATAACGAGTTCAAGCTATCCGCTTGATTGGTTTGCACTTGGTTTTTCAAAGTGCCATTTTCGAAAGCCGCAAAAGTTGGTAGATTATCCACGTTTGCCATCTTTCTACTTTCAGGAAGTTTTTCCGCATCTACATAATAGAAAGGAATATCTTCGTTTTCTGAAGCTAATTTTTTGAATTTTGGCTTCATAATTCTACAATTGCCACACCAAGATGCACCATATTGCACCATAACTTTTGGATTTTCAGCAAGGATTTGTTGTAGGTTATCTTCTGTTAATTCTATAAACATTTTTGTTGATTTTTGGGTATTAAAAATGTGATAATTTGTAAATAATCATCTTCAGTCTCCATCAGCATTACAAATTATCACATTAGATTATTTCACAATAATTAGTGTTTTGCTAAGTATTCTGCTGTAGAGTTTCTGTCTGCTTTCATAGCATCTTTACCTTCTTCCCAGTTAGCTGGACAAACTTCACCATGCTTTTGTACGTGTGTGTAAGCATCGATAAGTCTTAAGAATTCGCTTACGTTTCTACCTAGAGGCATATCGTTAACCGCTTCGTGGAAGATTTTACCAGTCTCGTCGATCAGATAAGTTGCTCTGTAAGTTACGTTAGATCCTGTGTAGATTTCGTTACCTTCGTCATCAAAATCGATATCTTGGTCAACAATACCTAAAAGGTTAGCAAGATGTCTATGTGTGTCCGCTAAGATAGGGTAGGTTACACCTTCGATACCACCGTTATCTTTTGGTGTGTTCAACCATGCGAAGTGTACTTCGTTAGTATCACACGACGCACCAATTACGATTGTGTTTCTTTTTTTAAACTCATCCAAAGCATCTTGGAAAGCGTGTAATTCTGTAGGACATACAAAAGTAAAATCTTTTGGATACCAGAATAATAATACTTTTTGTTGATTTTCAATCGCCTTATTTAGGATGTTAATTTTAAGATTATCACCCATTTCGCTCATTGCATCGATTGTAACATTTGGGAATTGTCTTCCTACTAATGACATAATTTTATATTTTTAAAGTTAAACTCTTGTTTCAAATTTTATAGTACAAATGTAATAAGATTTTGTGAATTAGAAAACTAAAATCAATTTATAAAATCTATCACGACGAATTTGAAATTATTCTAAATTATTTGGGCGCTTTTACCGGCTTTCACTACTCGCTTTTTTATGCTAAGCTTTTCCCTAGCTTATAAAAAGAGCTTAAACAAGCCGTTCAATCCGGAGCGCTTTGATTATCTTTTTGCTATATAAATTTACAACTTAAACAAAAGAAAACCAAGCATATAAATATTGGTTTTTTATGATATTTGTTAGGTGGTTTTACGTATTAAAAATATGTAAAATTGAATCTTTATAAAATTTTGAACCTACAAATTTACTTTTTCAATCTTTTAATAATTTTTAATTACAGATCCTTTACAAACGCCTTTATTCTACGCATCGCTTCAATAAGGTCAGCCTCGGAGGTTGCATACGAGAATCTGATACAATTAGGATTTCCAAACGATGTTCCGCCAATACAACCAACATGCGCATGCTCTAAGAGAGACATTGCCAAATCGTCCGCATCTTTGATTAATCTTCCTTCAATGGTTTTCCCAATGAAATAAGAAATGTCTGGGAAGAAGTAGAATGCACTTTTCGGAAGATTACACTTGAAGCCGTTGATATCTTTCATAATATCGTACACCAAATCACGACGTTTGTGGAACGCGTTGATCATATAGTCGAGATCAGATTTTGGCATTTCCAAAGCAGTGATTGAGGCGCGTTGCGCCACGGTATTTGGTCCACTTGTCATCTGACCTTGGATTTTATCACAAGCTTTCGCTAACCATTCTGGACACGCCGAATAACCGATTCTCCAGCCAGTCATCGCAAAAGCTTTACTCATCCCATTGATAACTGCCGTTTGCTCATAGACTTCAGGAAATTCGGCAATGGACGTATGTTTTCCTGTATAATTAATGTATTCGTAGATTTCGTCTGAGATTATTGTTATTTGCGGATATTTTGCAACAACAGCTGCAATGGCTTTTAGCTCATCGTAAGTATAAAAACTTCCCGAGGGATTACATGGCGAACTGTACAGAATAGCTTTTGTTTTTGGCGTAATGGCTTGTTCTAATTGTTCCGCCGTCATTTTAAACTCGGTGTCGATGCTGGTTTCAATAAAGACAGATGTGCCGCCCATCATTTTTACCATTTCATCATAACTAACCCAATATGGTGCTGGCAAAATTACTTCATCACCATCATTAATAATAGAAGCCAAAACATTCATTATCGATTGTTTTGCCCCATTAGAAACGCAAATTTGTGTTGGTTTATAATCGAGATTATTATCTCTTTTTAATTTGTTAGCGACGGCTTGCCTTAATTCCAAAAATCCAGGAACAGGCGAGTAGTGGCTGTAGTTGTCATTAATAGCGTCAAAAGCCGCTTGTTTTATTTTTTCGGGAACATCAAAATCGGGTTCTCCAAGAGTAAGACTGATAACATCTATACCATTAGCTTTCATTTCTCGCACTTTATTACTCATTACAAATGTTTGAGAATAGCTTAATCTATTAAGACGGTCAGAATATTTTTCCATGATAAAATTAATTATCAGACAAAGATAGTATTTAAAAGAAATAGAGATTAGATCAATCTTTTTTTTAAAAGCTTTAAAACTTGACCTAAAACTATTATTTCTTTTTCCTAATTTCGCAGTATGTCTTTAGAACTTATTTTAAAATACTTTCCGAACATTACGGAAATACAAAAAGAGCAATTTGCAAAACTAGAAGATCTCTATAAAGAATGGAACGAAAAGATCAATGTGATCTCACGAAAAGATATGGAAAGTCTTTATGAGAAGCATATTCTGCATTCTTTAGGAATTGCAAAAGTTATGGACTTCGCACCGGGAACCAAAGTTTTGGACATTGGTACTGGTGGTGGTTTTCCCGGAATTCCGTTAGCGATTTTATTTCCCGAAAGTCAGTTTACGTTAATTGATAGTATCGGAAAAAAGATTACGGTTGTACAAGCTGTTGCCCAGGGCATTGGACTTACCAATGTTACAGCAATCCATGGTCGTGCAGAGAAAGTAAAAGATAAATTTCATTTTGTGGTAAGTCGCGCTGTGACGCAGATGCCAGTCTTCCTTCGTTGGTTGCATGGTAAGTTTGAAAAGGAGCAATTTAACACAAAACATAATGGGGTTTTGTATCTAAAAGGTGGTGATCTAGGCGAAGAATTAGCAGGTATCAAATGCGAACTTTTTCAACTAAAAAACTTCTATGAAGAAGATTTTTTCGAAACCAAAAAAGTTGTGTATATTTCTAAAGGAAATGTTTAACCTAAAAATATCGCTATGAAAAATTTTACAAAATTTGGGATTGCTATCTTAGGTATCATCTTTTTGCAGTCTTGTGCCAACGATGCCTACGAGCTAAAAAGTTATGAAAAACGAAAAATTGACAGCGTTAAGATTGATAACGATACCATGGCTGTGTTTAATATGCAACCGATAAAAGTATTCTCAACCTATAATAAAGAATGCGAAGGCTTTTATGGTATGGATTATATCCCAAAAGATTCCATAAGAACGGTCGTTAACTATGCCTACAAAAACAACCAAACTTGCCAATCGGGGACTTATCACGCCTTTAACATAATCCGTTTTGAACCTCAAAAAACTGGAACTTACTATTTTAAATTCTGGCAAGGCAAAGATGCAAGTGGTAACAATGTTTGGTTAGAAAAACAAATCGTTGTAGAGTAGCTTTTACATAAAAATTTAACTAAATTGAGACCTTGTTATTAAGGTCTTTTTTTATGAAGTTTCTTGAGAAAATTGTTAAAGATTTATTATCAAAATTTTCAGATTTATCTAATATAAATATTGTTCTTCCTGGCAAGCGTCCTTTGGTTTTTATTACCAAAATCTTAAAGCAAAACGGATATTCTGGGATGTTGCCTCAGTTTTTGACCATCGAAGATCTTATCCAAGACTTGGCTGGTAAGCAGCATGTACAAGGTGTTGCATTGCATTTATTCGCCTATCGAATTTATCAAAAAGTAGACAATTCTGAGGACTTCGGAGGTTTTTTGAAGTGGTTTCCAACTTTGCAAAAAGATTGGGACGACATGCTGAAATTCACGGATAACGACGAAAAGGTTTTGCAATGGATGTTGGATGAAGAGCGTATCAAAAACTGGGGCGAAGATCTTGGTGAGGAAGATAACGCCCGCAAAAGAAATCTTAATTTCTGGCGCAAAATGAACGAATTTCTTCCGCTTCTTAAACAAGAATTAAATGCTAAAAACTGGGCAACCTCCGGAATGATACATGTTGCAGCACGTGACAAAATCGCAAACTTCGCAAAAGATACCAATTCGCAATTTGTGTTTTGCGGTTTCAATGCGTTTACGCCGATAGAAGAAAGTTTGGTCAAAAACCTTTTGCATTGGGACAAAGCGATATGTTACTTCCAAGCCGATCGCTATTATATTGACGACAGTCGACAAGAAGCTGGCAAGTTTTTGCGAGAGCATCTTAAGTGGAAAGAATTCAATGATCATCGTGGTTTTAACTGGATTGAAGACGACTTCCGACAAGAGAAAAATATCAATCTGTACGAAGTCTCCGGCAATGTCGTACAGAACAAAGTCCTTCCTAAGATTTTTGCGAATATAGCACGTGAAGATATTTCTAAAACCGCTGTTGTACTATTAGACGAAAACCTTTTACCAGCAAGCCTCGATGCCTTGACAATGGTCCCGAATCTCAATATTACAATGGGATTTCCGTTGAAGAATATGTCGTTTAGTAATGCCATCAAAAAACTCTTTTATCTTCAAAAACAATTGGAGAAAAAGTCGAGCTCATATTATTATGCCGACGTATTTCCGATTTTGCAAGAACTTCCAAATTCTGACGACGACCAAAATATTGTCAACCAATTTATTAGCAATATCGAAAACCAAAACATTGTCTATATTTCCGCTAAGATGTTCGATGAATTGTTAGGGAAATTGAGCTATTTTTCATTATTAAAATATCCGCAAGATGTTATTAAATATTTGGATGATTTGATTCATTTTTGCATCGATCTCAAATTCCGAATTACAGATGACGACATTCTTTATGAGAATATCAGCCATTTTGAAACGACATTCAAAATCTTAAAACATCAACTTCAACCTTACAAGATCCCTATTAAAATAGAGACTTTAGAGGTGCTTATCAATCAATTGGTCAATTCGGAATCGATCGATTTCCAAGGAGAACCTTTGGCAGGTTTGCAAGTTATGGGACTTTTGGAAAGCCGACTTCTCAATTTTGAAAACATCATTTTGCTTTCTGTTAACGAAGGAAAATTACCTTTAGGAAATACTCAAAATACTTATTTGCCATTCGATGTTCGTAAGAATTTTGGATTAAATACTTTCCTTGAAAATGATAGTATTTATGCTTACCACTTTTATCGTTTAATTCAAGATTCCAAGAATGTACATTTATTATTTAATGCATTAAGTTCTGGTGTCAACACTGGCGAAAAGAGCCGCTTTATCACGCAAATCGAAATGGAAAGTCAACACAAAATCAATCATATTGTCGTTGACAACGCGTCAGAACCGATTATTCAAGAACTTATGACCATCGAGAAAACTGAATCTGTACTCGCTAAATTACAAATATGGAAAAAATCTGTGTCGGCGTCGCATCTTACGAGTTATCTTTATAATCCGATCGATTTTTATCTTCGATACGTTCTTAAAGTCTATGATACTAATGAAATAGAAGAGGAGCTTTCGGTGCGTAACTACGGAAATCTTGTGCATTTTGCCGTTCAATATTTATATGAAGATTTAAAAAATAAAATCTTGACTTTGGAGGATTTCAAAATGTTAAAAGATAGGGTAGAAGCTTCAATTATCCATGCCATCCAAACGCTAAATCATCAAAAAGAATTTTATGATCGAGGGATGAACTATGTGCATCGTCAAATTGCGGAACGTGTGATTAGAAGCATCCTTCAACACGATGAAGATTTGGTGAAAAATGGATCAACTTTAGAGATTTTAGAACTCGAAAAGGATGTTAAAGCGGAGTTTTTCATTAAGGAGGACAAAACCGACTCTGTCATGTTTAACGGATTTGTTGATAGGATAGACCGACTGGACGGCGTTATCAGGATTATAGATTATAAAACCGCGAAGACCAAAAAGCTTCAGATAAAATCAAATTCTAAAAAAGATAGGAAAGAGCAACTCGAAACTTTGTTCTACAATGAAGATTATAAACAAGCTTTACAATTATCGATTTACAAATATGTCCTTCAGCAAGATGAAGACTACAACAGATATCAGCTTATGTCAGGAATTTGGTCGTTTGCAGAAGTTAGCAAAGGCGTTGCTGCTTTGGATGTTGTAGATTTTGACGACTCCGAAATCGAGTTTGCAATCGCTTCATTAATCAATCTCATCCTAGATCCAAATGTTCCTTTTGAAGAGAAGGAACAAGTGAGTTGGTAAATTAAACCGTCTTTTCGATAAAATCGAAAAGAAGGTTTTTATTTATTCTTTAATGACTTTCTGAGTGAAAGTTTCGGTTGAAGTTTTAATTTTTATCACGTAGTTTCCTTTATTTAAATGGGTTAAATTCAAAGATTTAGAAACCAGTTGTCCATTTTGATTATACACCTCAATACTTCTAATATCATTCTGTGGAATATTTGTTTTAAAATTTCCTTGAGATGGATTTGGATATATAAAATTTGTTTTAACTTTAGTTGATGAAGTGGCCAAAGTTGAAGAATTTTCTAGGTAACGAATTTCGGTAGTCGATATACCGGCATTAGTTTCAACGGCGGTTACATCTAGAACCGGGTATTTAAAGTTTGGGCTAAACCATTGATAATTAATTAGTTTTACGTTGCGTTGTTGATTGATGCCATTTTGCGTTGTCGTTAAAACTTGGTCCGATACCGTTTTCAATCTTAGGACGTTGCTAAAAGTTTGATCTGCAATAGTAAGATCGCCGAAGCCATCAACAGTGTTGCTTCTTGTCCCAACGCCGCTTACCTGAAGATTGAAGCCTTGTGGTTGTACATTTCCGCTATATGAAAAATTTTCTGTGTACGCATCATTATAGTTCATAGGAAATTTATACATCAAATCGGGTTGTTGATAATTGAGAACCATGTTAAAAGTGGTACCAAATGAAACGCCTTTCACCCCAATCATTTTGAGCTTAAAATCTGTCGAAGTTTTATTAAAGTGAGCGTAAACATTTTCGAGAACCGTATTGGGACCAGCTGTATATGGTGCTTCAATAAGTTGTATTGCAGTACTGTAATTATCGTTAAATTCGGTGTCGCAATCTGTTACAAAACCTTCTGAAAGACACCATAAATTTTTATATCCAGTAATGTTGGGATCGACATAACTAACGGATTTATTAGATTGATGCTGAATACTCGAGAAGTTCCATTGATGATTAGGACCAGAAAGATCAAAATTATAACTGGTAGAGACATTTCCTAAGAAGTAATCGGCTTGATCACCAGCATTTGCATAATCTGCAAAGGTATAAGTTACCTGTGCACCTACCGAAGACTGCAATAACGCCATCAGTAGAACTGTGTAGATTTTTTTCATGATTAAGTTAGTTTTTAGTTTTTATTAAAGTTAAATAAAATCAAAACTTTTTGTACTTATATATTTTTAGAAATAATCAAGAAATGTTTTAATAAAAAAATGTATTTACCGTAAAGTTGTCAAAATAAAAGTAATAATTTTAAATTATTATATTTGAGTATTCGTGAAAAAGCATTGGTTTTTGAATAAAAAATCCTTAAAAAAATCACCATTTACAAGTAACAAAAAACCAGTATAATTTTTGTTATTATACTGGTTTTAATTTTAGAACGGATGAGATTTAATGTCAAAAAACTATCTAAAAAGCATTAATCCCTGTTATATCCAATCCAGTAATTAGTAAATGGATGTCGTGCGTACCTTCATAAGTGATAACAGACTCTAGGTTTGCGGCATGGCGCATCATCGGAAATTCGCCCATAATGCCCATTCCGCCGAGGATTTGACGAGATTCTCTAGCAATATCAATTGCCATTCTTACGTTGTTACGTTTGGCCATCGATATTTGAGCAGGAGAGGCCTTATGATCATTTTTAAGCTTTCCTAACTGTAAACAAAGCAATTGCGCTTTTGTGATTTCAGTTAAATACTCAGCCAATTTCTTTTGTTGCAATTGGAAAGATGCGATTGGTTTTCCGAATTGTTTACGCTCTTTAGCATATTGTACTGCTGTACAATAACAGTCGATTGCCGCACCAATAACACCCCACGAGATACCATAACGAGCTGAATTAAGGCAAGATAAAGGACCTTTAAGACCTTCAACACCTGGAAGAAGATTCTCCTTCGGAATCTTAACATTATCAAACACCAACTCACCAGTTTTTGATGCACGTAGTGACCATTTATCAGTAGTTTCTGGCGTTGTAAAGCCTTCCATACCACGTTCTACAATTATACCACGTACTTTGCCAGCTTCATTTTTTGCCCAAACAACTGCGATGTCACAAAGTGGTGCATTGGTAATCCACATTTTAGCACCATTTAACAAGAAATGGTCACCCATATCTTTAATGGTAGTTTCCATAGAGCCAGGATCAGAACCGTGGTTAGGCTCGGTCAATCCAAAACTACCGATCATATCACCAGCAGCTAACTTTGGAAGATATTTTCTTTTTTGTTCTTCAGAACCGAATTCATTAATTGGGAACATAACCAATGAAGATTGCACAGACGCTGCAGAACGTACTGCAGAATCGCCACGTTCAAGCTCTTGCATGATAAGTCCATAAGATATTTGATCCAATCCAGCACCACCATATTCTTCAGGAATGTATGGACCTAGAGCGCCGATGCTTCCTAATTCTTTCATCAAGTTAGGAATATCGCGATGTTCTTGAGCTGCTTTGTCAATTTGTGGCATGACAAAGCTTTCAACCCAATCTCGAACAGATTGTCTAATAAGTTTGTGTTCGTCGCTTAAAAGCTCATCCATCATGTAATAATCAGGAATGCTTGAAAGTGGATAATATGACATATTTTGTAGTTTTGGTTAGTTAAAAATTTGTTTCCCGAAAATAGGCTTTTCTTAGCAATCTGAAAAATTATTTATTAATTTTAGATTAAGTAAATACAGTTTGCTGATGCATCAAGATAGTCAATATCTGGATAAATGAATGTTAAAGGTGATAAAACAAAGTGGAATACAGTATATATAATATGATAACGTGTTTTGAAACAAACACAATTTAACATAATATGAATTATAGGCTAAATTGTAGAGTGATGCGGAGTAGGTACATATGCATTGTATTAACTAGTTTACGAATGTTAATTATAAGAAAGTTTGTGAAATCTGAAAAAATTGATAAACAAGATTTAAAACCAGAAACTATACATGATGAAAATCTTCTAGAATACACTTATAATATATTCATTGAAATTTAGGATTTTTATTATAAAGTGAGTCAGATTTTATATGATTGTTATTTTAGATACTGAAATTAAAACTTCATTTTTAATAAATATATTTCTGAATAATCTGTTGTATTAAATTAAAGTTTACAAATGATTCTGAACAATTAATTTGGTTTAAGTTGTTTATGTTTTAATATCAATCGAATGGCTTTAATTTAATTAAATAATATTATGTTAAATAGTAGTGTCCTCAATTTTAACCTTGAATACTACATTATTATTCCGTCGTAATTTATTTCTTACTACATATAAAAATTCCATGATTAAAAGCTTGGTAAAGGCAATTGATAAAGCTTAAATTTGTAAATATTACGTTGTTATGAAATCTTTAAAAATTGTCGGAATTGAAACTCGAACTTCTAACGAAAATGCTGTCGCTATCGAGGACTTAGGGAAATTGTGGGCACAATTCTTTGGAGAAAAAATTGCTTCTAAGATTCCGAATAAGATATCTGATAATATTTATGCAGTTTACACCGATTACGAAAGCGATTACCAAGGAAAATATACCACAATTATAGGATGTGAAGTTGATAATTTAGATAAAATCCCTGAGGGCTTGATCGGAAGAGAATTTGGGGCACAAAAATCTGAAAAGTTTTTAGCAAAAGGTGAAATTCTTAAAGCAGTTGGCGAAACTTGGGGCAAAATTTGGGCTAAAGATAAAGAACTTAACAGGACTTATCTTCATGATTATGAAGTCTATGGCGAAAAAGCTCAAGATCCAAACAATGCCGACATCGAAATTTTTATTGGGATAAAATAACTTTTTGGTTTTAGTAAAATTAGTTCATAATTCAATTCGTGAAAAATGTCTTTAAAAGAAGAACTTCAACATAAAATAGATTTTAAAACCAAGCCTTTAGGTGCTTTGGGACAACTGGAAAATTTAGCTTTAAAAATTGGTTTAGCACAAAACACTTTAACACCAGAACTTAAAAATCCCCATTTAATTGTCTTCGCAAGCGATCATGGTATCGCACAAGAAGGTGTCAGCGCCTATCCTCCAGAAGTGACATACCAAATGGTTTTAAATTTTTTAAATAATGGCGCGGCAATTAATGTTTTTTGTAAACAAAACAATATCAATTTATCGATTGTTGATGCTGGTGTTAATGGCGATTTTGACGGAAATAAAAGTCTAATTCACCATAAAATTGCAAAAGGAACAAAGAGTTTTTCGTCTGACAAAGCAATATCAACTGAAGATTTAGAACAATGTTTTGACTATTCTAGAATCTTAGTCACCAACATTGCAAAACAAGACACCAATATTATCGGTTTTGGCGAAATGGGCATTGGTAACACTTCTTCCGCTTCAATGATTGTTAATGCATTAACAGATATTTCGTTGGACGAATGCGTTGGTAAAGGAACCGGTTTGGATAATGAAGGGGTTACTAAAAAGCTAGAAATTCTTGCAAAAGCTAGAGATTTTCACGGGAATATATCTGATCCCAAAGAAGTTCTGCAGACTTTTGGAGGTTACGAAGTTGCCCAAATGACAGGTGCAATGTTAGCTGCTTTTGAAAAGAATATGCTGTTGATGATAGATGGCTTTATCGCGAGTGCAGCATTTTTAGTCGCCTATAAAATCAATCCTAAAATTAAAAACAATGCTATTTTTTGTCACCAAAGTCAAGAGGTTGGACATCGATTATTGCTCGATTATTTTGAAGAAAAAGCTTTGTTAGATTTGGATTTACGATTGGGTGAAGGCACAGGCTGTGCGCTCTCGTATCCTTTGATCCAGGCGGCTGTTAATTTTTTAAATGACATGGCGAGTTTCGAAAGTGCTGGCGTTAGTAACAAATAGATTTTTGATTAAGCGTGGTATCATTATTTTTTATGATTAATTTTACAAGTCTTACTTCAAAATTCGTAAATTCTAATTTTACTTAATGAAAAGAGAGTTCCACATTTTTTTAACGGCTTTAATGTTTTTCACTAGAATTCCTATTCCGAGTTTCAAAAACTATGACGAAAAACGCCTCAATCAATGTACGCGATATTTTTCGTTGGTAGGGATTTTGGTGGGAAGTATTTCGTTTCTAGCTTTTTGGATTTCGACTTTAATTTTCCCGGTAGAAATTGCTGTTATTTTCTCTTTCGTTGCTGGTATTTTAACCACAGGTGCTTTTCACGAAGATGGATTTGCTGATGTTTTTGACGGTTTTGGCGGTGGTTGGACGAAGACCAAAATACTTGATATTATGAAAGACAGTCGCCTCGGAACTTACGGAACAGTCGCACTTTTATTAATGTTTGCTCTTAAATTTTATGCGCTTTTTAAGTTTATTGAATTTGCAAATAGAGATTGGCTTTTCATTTTTATTGGATTTATTTGTTATCACGCCTTAGCACGAACCGCAGGTATCACGCTAAGTTTTCTTATACCTTATTCTCGCGAAGATGCGAGTAGTAAAAGCAAACCATTGGCTGTTTCTTATACATGGAAGGAAGTTTTTGGTGCTTATTTTTTTGGTTGTGTAACATTGTTATTTTTAGTATCTTTCTCTCTATATTTTTTCGCAATTATTCCCGTTTTGATGATGTTGGTTATGTATTCCAAATACTATTTTAACAAATGGGTAGATGGCTTTACAGGCGATTGTTTGGGTGCGGTAGAGCAGTTTGCGGAAGTATTTATTTTATTAACGATTGTTGCAGTATGTCGATATATTTAGTTCGTCACACAGAGGTGGATGTTCCGAAAGGGACTTGTTATGGGCAAAAAGATGTGCCCTTAAAGAAAAATGCAGAGAAAGAGTTTGCGAAATTAAAACGACTTTTACCAAAGTCTTACGATATGGTATACAGCAGTCCCAGCAAGCGTTGTACAGAATTGGCACAGTTTTTAAATCCTAATTTTAAAACTGAGAAAGCGCTTCTAGAACTCAATTTTGGCGATTGGGAAGGCAAGCTTTGGCAAGATATTCCTGAAAAGGAACTAAAAATTTGGGGTGAAAATTTTGTTAGCGAAAAACCGCCAAAGGGTGAAAATCTGTTGAAGTTGTTTGAGCGGACCAGTCAATTTTTTGATACTTTAAGAATGTATGATAATCAAGATATCGTGATTGTAGCGCATGCTGGCGTTATCCGATGTATCATCGCTTATATGCTACAAATCCCGTTGGAGAACATTTTTAAAATCCAAGTTGGCTTCGGAAAAGTTTACAAATTTGACCTTAAAGATGATTCGCAAATGGATCAATGGTTTATTTAATCATTGCTAAATAAAAAATTGAACAAACATAAAAAATTTTGAAACCGAATATTAAAAAAAGAACCTATATCATTTTACAAATATTATAAAACCCATAAAAAATTATGGGTTATTTTTTATAAAGCAAGTAACGACACGAAAGTTTCTTTTTTGGATTAAATTAAAACTAAGCTTTTGCCATTGTACTTTTTCGATAAAAATAAATCTAATAGGACATAACTTAGCATGCTAAAAATGAGAAAATTCTTTTTTAAGTTTATAAAATTAAACTAAAATTTTCATCAAAACTTAAAACGCCTTCTTCAATATTTTTCGGATGCGTTGTAAAACCTTTTAGCTTCGAGGTTTTTCCTTTTTTAATTAAATCAAAAATCTGTTTTTCGGTCAGCTTCTTTCCAAAAACTTCAAACCCAACTTTTAAACCACACACTTTAAAATCGGCGCAACCAATTGCGGTCTTCCCTTTGATAAGTTTGCTCTTTTTGCATTTCGGACAATCTTCATCCTCCCAAATTATACTTGTCGGTTTTCTTGGCGCCCGTTCTTTTTTCTCTTTCTTAGCTTCAACTTTCTGATGCGCAATCACTTTTGGCTTTTCATGAATAACTTTCCGCGTCAGATCCGTCACCATTTGTATCAACTCATCTTTGAAGTGGTTGGCCTCGTACTCCCCTTTTTCAATTTTGCGAAGTTTGTACTCCCATTCTCCGGTTAATTCTGGACTTTTCAGAAGTTCATCTTCAATCGTATCAATCAACTCGATGCCGACTGTTGTTGCAAAAATATTCTTCTTTTTGCGGTCAATATATTTTCTTTTAAATAAAGTTTCAATAATATTAGCACGGGTTGAAGGTCGCCCAATACCGTTGTTTTTGAGCATTTCGCGAAGTTCTTCATCTTCCACTTGCTTACCCGCAGTTTCCATAGCACGCAGCAAAGTCGCTTCGGTATAAGGTTTTGGCGGACTTGTTTTTCCTTGATGAATCAAAGGTTGGTGCTCGCCTTTTTCACCAATAACAAATTCCGGAATCGATTGTTCTTCGTCTTTATCCTTCTTTTCAGAATCGTCTTTTTTGTCTTTAGCATAGACTTCGCGCCAGCCCATTTCCAGGATTTGTCTTCCAGATGCTTTAAACGGAATGGTCCCAACTTGTGCTTCAACCAAAGTGTTAGAGATTTTACATTCTGGATAAAAAACAGCAATAAAACGTTTTGCCACTAAGTCATAAATTAGCTTTTCTTCTTTGCTAAGATTTGACGTTGGCGGAATTTCTGTCGGAATAATCGCGTGGTGATCCGTGACTTTAGAATCATCAAAAACCGCTTTAGATTTGGGAATTGGCTGACTTAGCAACACACTTGTCCACTCTCTATAGAACTTCATCGACGCAAGAATCCCAGCAATTTTGGGATACAAACTGTCGGATAGATAAGTTGTGTCAACTCTTGGATAGGTCGTATGTTTTTTTTCGTAAAGACTTTGGATATATTTTAGCGTGTTCTCTGCAGAAAAGCCATATTTCTTATTGGCTTCAACCTGCAAAGCCGTCAAGTCAAACAATCTAGGATTTTTTTCACGACCTTCTTTTATTTCAAAAGAAAGAATCTCAAAAAGATGGTGTTTTAGATATTCTAAACCTTTTTCGGCTTTATCCAAAGATTTCAAGCGATCGATTGCCGCATTAAAAATAACGTCCCGATATTTGGTTTTCAGCTCCCAATATTCTTCCGTTTGGAAAGCATCAATCTCTTTTTGTCGTTGCACCAACATTGCTAAAGTTGGCGTCTGTACACGTCCAATTGATAAGACCGCTTTGTTACCACCATATTTTTTAGTGAACAATCTTGTTGCGTTTATTCCTAATAGCCAATCGCCAATCGCGCGTGCATTTCCCGCCAGATAAAGATTCTGATAATCTTCGGCAGGTTTCAAAGTTTCAAAACCTTCTTTGATCGCATCTTCCGTCAAAGATGAAATCCAAAGGCGCTTGATTGGTTTTTTACATTTTGCTTTTTGTAAAACCCAACGTTGTATTAACTCTCCTTCTTGTCCAGCATCGCCACAGTTAATGACTTCATCACAATCTTCAACTAATTTTTCTATGGTTTTAAACTGTTTTTCAACGCCGTTATTTGGGATTAATTTAATGCCAAAATTCTGAGGAATAATCGGTAAAAATACCAAATCCCACGATTTGAAATGTGGGCTGTAATCATGCGGTTCTTTTAGTGTACAAAGATGCCCAAAAGTCCAGGTCACGCAATAGCCGTTACCTTCGTAATAGCCTTGTTTAGGCATATTTGCGCCCAAAACTTTGGCGATATCTCGGGCAACACTTGGTTTTTCGGCAATGCACAACTTCATAGGTTTTCAATTCTAAATTTGAACAAACAAAGGTCGACAATTTTTCATTAAAAGACAATTGGTATTGTTTTGATTTTTTTTCAGAAATTAGGAAAACTTAAATTTAAAATATGACACCCGAAAAACGACAATTAGTCGAAAAAAGTTTTAACAATTCTGAAACTCTAAAGTTCTACAAAGCAACTTTGGAAGAACTGGACACCGATTATATCTCTATTAAAATTCCGAAACAAGACATCATGACGCGCAAAGCTGGTATGTTCAACGGTGCAATGATGGCGTCTTTGGTCGATGTTTCCTCAGGTTATGCGGCGGTCACACATTATGACGACGATTGTTATGTTGTAACAGTTGAATTAAAAGTTAATTATCTTAGACCTGCAATGGGCGACGCTCTTCTTAGTAAGTCTTATGTGATAAAAGGTGGAAAAAGCATCAGTGTTGTCCGTACAGAAATCTATTGCATCAGCGAAAATCAAAAAGAATCGCATGTGGCTACCTCGCTTGTAACGATGATGAGAATTAACTAGAACAGAAAAAAACAGCAAGTTGTTAGACTCTCTAAAATAATTTCGTTAAACGACAAAAGCTTTGGTGGAGCCATACATCTCATAAAACTTAGTTTTACTGGATTTTAGTTTCTTTCGGTAGTTTCAACGTAATTCGGAAAGTTGTGCCTTTTCCGATTTCTGTTTGACTGACTTTTATTTCGCCGTTGTGGTATTCTTTAACCACACGGTTTGCAAGCGAAAGTCCTAATCCCCAACCACGTTTTTTTGTAGAATATCCAGGTTTGAAAACGCTTCTCGCTTGGGCTTTCGTCATCCCAGAACCATTATCTTTAACATCGATATAGACGGTACGATTCTTTTTGTAAAGTAAAAGCTCTAGCTTGCCCTCACCTTTCATCGCATCCACAGCATTTTTCACCAAGTTTTCGATAACCCAACTCATCAAAATTTGACTGTGCGGAATCATTATTTCCTCGTAAGTTTTTTGCAAACTAAACTCAACACGTGTCGAAATTCGCTTTTTTAAATAATCAAAATTTTGCTGAACAGTTTCTGTTAAATCCAAATCATTAAGATCTGGTATCGAACCAATTTTTGAAAACCTTTCCGAAATTGTTTTTAGTCGGTTAACGTCCTGTTCCAGCTCTTTAACGCCCATTCCGTTTTCGTCCTCCATTTTCATAATTTCGACCCAACCAATCATCGATGACAGTGGCGTACCAATTTGGTGTGCTGTTTCCTTCGCCAAGCCAGCCCATAAAAAACCTTCATCAGTTTTCTTCAAAGTTTTCAAAAACCAAAACGAAAACGCAATATAGCCACCAATAAATAATGCCAACACATATGGATAAAACCTCAGATTATTCAACAATTCTGAGTTGTCATAATAAATAAATTGATTGTTAAATTCGGGTAACTGAATCTCAAAAGGCGGATAACGACTTTCCATTTGGTGCATCACAGCCTTCAATCGACTGGGATCATTTTTGACCTCTTCAGGAATATTGCGGCTTTCGATCAGGTTACCTTTCTTATCGGTCAAGATAAATGGGATATCTTCATTTTCGTTAATTACATTCAGCGACAACTCGTTCAGACGATAGTCAAAATTAACATCCTGCATGTACTTCATCGCCGTCGCAATCGACTTTATCCGTCCCGTTTCTTTTTCTCGCAGATAATTAATCATTACCGAAGATGACAAAATGATTCCGATCACAACTGCCGTCAAAATGGTATAAATAATCCATTTATTAATCTTCGAAAAAAAATAAAGCCTTTTCATAAAACGTTGTCTAATTTAGAAAAAATTCGGGAGCTATCAACAACACTGCGTTTTATTAAACGTGATTTATCCGTTTTTAATTATTTTTAGGAGCTTTATCACGCTATCCGCTGTATCTTTTGTAGATGCCACCACCCCAACGCAAAACGGCATCCACAAAAGGATGCCGCTTCTATCGTGGCTATTTTACAAGCTTTGTTATAAAGTTTCTTTCAACCAGTCAAAAAATTCGCGTTGCCATACCAATCCGTTTTGCGGATGAAGCACCCAGTGATTTTCGTTCGGGAAGTATAAAAATTTAGTTTTCAAACCTTTTAATTTTGCCGCTTGGAAGGCTTCTTGGCCTTGCTCATAAGGTACCCGGAAATCAATTCCACCTTGGATCACCATAATTGGTTTGTTCCAATTAGCAACTTTTTTTATCGGGTTAAAATCTGTGTAAGCCTTTGGCTTTGGATTTTTCCAATATGGTCCACCCAAATCCCAATTTGCAAACCATAATTCTTCCGTTGTTCCGTACCAAGATGTCATATCGAACAAGCCATCATGCGCAATAAAAGTTTTAAATCTATTCTCATGGATGCCCGCCAACATAAACACCGAATATCCTCCGTAACTAGCGCCAACAGCTGCTACGCGATCTTTATCTACATAAGGAAGCGTTTTAGCAAAGTCCGTCGCAGCAAGATAATCACGGATAGGTTGTCCTCCCCAATCGCCAGAGATATCTTCATTCCATTTTGTTCCCCAACCTGGCATACCGCGACGGTTAGGGGCTACAACTATATAATCGTTAGCTGCCATCAAAGCGAAATTCCATCTGACAGAATGATATTGTGTTAATGCCGATTGTGGACCACCTTGACAATATAGAAGCGTCGGATACTTTTTGTTTGGATCAAAATTCGGTGGATAATGGAACCAAACGCCCATCTCTTTACCATCCGAAGTTTTAACCATTTTAAGTTCAGACTTTCCGAAAGTTAATTTGGCGTAGTTATCTTTGTTAACATCGGTGATCTGTGACAATTGCCCTTTCTTTAATTCAACCTTAAAAAGATCCGCATTGTGATTGATGTCTACTTTGGAGACTACTAACGCATTTTTGGTATGTGCGATAACATCGTTGATGTCAAATTGCCCACTAGTCACCTGATTTACTTTTCCACTTTTCGCATCTACAACAAATAGTTGTTTTGTCCCGCGATAAGCCGCTGTAAAGTAAATACTTTTAGAATCTGCGCTCCAAAATGTTGAACCAGAAACAGTTTCGTCCCAAGCTTCGGTTATATTTTTTTTGGTTTTTGACTTCCAATCCATAACAATGATGTCATTTTTGTCAGCTTCGTAACCATCACGCTTCATACTTAACCAAAGCAAATTTTTTCCATCGTTACTAAAACTCGGCGCGACATCGTAACCCATCATTCCTTCTGTTAAATTGGTTGTTAGGCCAGTTGCTAGATTGTAAGCGAAAATATCTGTATTGGTACTTTGCGCGTAGTCTGCACCACTTTTAGCTTTGGTTACGTACAGTAATTCTGTAGAATCTGGACTCCAAACAAAATCTTCGCTTCCGCCAAAAGGTTTCTGTGGCGAATCAAACTTTTTACCTTCTAATAAATCTTTTGCTTTATCGACAGAATCTGACAAGTTAACTACAAAAACGTGATTATATTTCCCTTCATTCCAAGCGTCCCAATGTCTGTGGTTAAGATCGGTGTAGATTTGTCCTGTCGATTTTGGCGTATCCATATATTTGTCCTTCGCCATTAAGTTTTCTACTAAAACAGCTTTGCTAAAAGCCAGCTTTTTTCCGTCTGGAGAAATTACAATATTCTCGGCATCATTACCGATTGTATAAAATTCAGTCCAAGTTTTTCCCGCATCTTTTGACAAAACAATTTTGTCAGCTTCTTGGGCGTACAAGCCATTTTTGTCCCATTGGATTACAGCACGTTTTCCAAAATCAACTTTCTCTGCGGATTGATTAAGCAAATTCATAAAATAAGTTGTTGAATTTGATTTTTCAGTTTTAAGATCGGTTTTACTGACTTTGTAGATAATTGAAGATTGGTCTGGAGAAACTGCTTGAACACCTAATTTGTTAAGCGTCCACAGAATTTCGGGCGTTAATTTTTGCTGTGCATTCATCATAAAGGGCGCAACAAGCGCTACGATAGTATGTTTTAACTTCATGAATATATTTTTTCTTTTGTAAGCACGAATTTATTAAATTTAAAACGATATACCTAAATCAAATAGATACGAAAAAATCCTACTTCCTTTTACGACAATTTTTTCAAGCTTTGTTTTTTCACACAGTTATTTCACGCCTCAAAATAATTATAATTTTGGTCAAAACTATTAAGCAAGTACTTACGGAAATGGCAACATCTATTATAACTTACATGGTTCTGAACCTACACTATGTTCTAGTTTTGTAGAAAATGAAGTCAACCTTAACATCACAAAAAATATTGTTGTACAAGCCAAACTAAAAATAGCAACCAACAGCTTATCCCAAACTTTTATACAAAAATTTCGACATACTTTGGTTGATAAAATGCTCTACTTCAAACCACTTAAAACATGGTTTGGTTCACCTTGCTCTTATATAAATTGGGATGATCCCCAACCGACAGTAGAATTTCTTGCTCCAGCTAAAAAAGATGACGGAAGCGTGTGAAGCTTGTTACAAAACAAGCTACAGTTGTGGAAGATCAATTATTAGTTTTAATAAATGAATTATGATTGCGGAATCTCCCATCTATGAGGAATACAGAATTGTTACATAAGACACAGTCTATTACGATTCTAGCAATAGCCTTATTAACAATCCATCAGCTTGTCTGATGGAAACCCAAGAATCTTCGAAAATTGCCAATGTTAAAAATTACAGAAAATTCAGTTAAAAATAGCTTACAGATAAAATCGGATACTAATTTTGAAAGCTACCAAATTATTGATATTTCTGGAAAATAATTTCTACAAAAACATTTTGAAAAAGAGATCAATGTTTGCCAATAAAAAAAAGTAATTTATTTTGTAAAACTATTACGAAATAAGTTTGTGCAACATTATCTGAAATTCATTAAAAATTAGACTGTTAATATTTTTGATAATAAATTTTTATCATTATCTTTGCCACTCAAAATTTAAAATTACATGGGCACTATATTTACGCTATTTATGGTATTGATTATGATTGCATGCGTACTTCTAATCATTATTATTATGGCTCAAAACCCAAAAGGTGGCGGTCTTTCAGGAACATTTGGTGGTACTTCTTCAGCAACTTTTGGAGTACAAAGAACCAATGACTTTATGGAAAAAGCAACTTGGACATTAGGAATTTTTATCGCTGTGATGATTATTTTGAGCATTGTTATTACTGGTAAACCAACAACAACTTTCCAAGCACCAAAAGCGCCAGCTAAGAAAGAAGCGCCTGCACCAGCCAGTCAAACGGAGCCTGCATCACAGGCACCTGTTCAAAAATAAACTATCTACATAGTATATATAAAGCGATTGATTTTTTCAGTCGCTTTTTTGTTTTTAAAATAGTTGATGGCATTATTTTAGCACCCAAGAAAAATTGTTTTAGCTATAAATATGGAATCAAAAGCTCTTCGAGTTTCGTTGATTGTTGGTGCTACTTTTTTGATGGAAAATCTAGATTCCACCGTAATTACGACTGCACTTCCACAGATGGCAAAATCCTTTGGCGCCGATCCGCTTCACATGAGTATTGGCGTTTCTGTGTATATCATAATGTTAGCAGTTTTTATCCCGATTAGCGGCTGGATCTCTGAAAAATTTGGTGTTAAAAAAGTTTTTGGTACGGCAATTCTTGGTTTTTTAGTTGCTTCTGCACTTTGCGGGATAAGTCAAAATTTAACAGAATTCACTATAGCAAGAACCCTACAAGGCTTCTTTGGCGCAATGATGGTACCTGTGGGACGACTGTCGGTTCTTAAAAACACAGAGAAAAATGATCTCGTCAGCGCTATTGCATTTATTACTTGGCCAGGACTTATTGGTCCTATTCTTGGACCTTTTGTAGGAGGTTATATCACAACCTATTTTAGTTGGCAATTGATATTTTTCATTAATATTCCGTTGGGACTTTTAGCCTTTTTCTTAGCAATGAAGTACATTCCCGATACGAACGAAAAATCCGACAGAAAACTTGATGTTAAAGGATTTGCATTAAGCACTATTGGGATGATTGGCTTTATGTTGGGTTTAGAAAGTTTTACGAATGATATGCTGCCTGTTTATTATTCGGTACCATTGATGGTATTTAGTATTTTGGTATTTTATATTTTTTATTTACATACCAAAAAAATTGATAATCCACTACTCGATTTTTCTGAATTAAAAACCAAAACCTACGCCATTACGATTTATTCTGGTTCTATAACAAGAATGGTGATTGGGATGGCGCCTTTTTTAATGCCATTAATGTTTCAAGTTGGTTTCGGATTGACAGCCTTTGAATCTGGAAGTTTGTTAATGGCAAGTATGATCGGGAGTTTAGTAATGAAACCCGCAACAGTTTGGATCACTCGGCAATTTTCGTTTAGAAGAGTTCTAGTTGCCAACACTATTTTACTCAGTCTAACATCTTTTGCAATGCTGCTGCTCTTCCCAGATACGCCACATTGGATGACCATAACCGTATTGTTTATTTCTGGATGTGTGCGGTCGATGCAATTTAGTAGTCTTAATACTTTAGCCTACGCTGATGTCCCGAAAGAGCGCATGAACAACGCCAACACCTTGTATAGCGCAGCGCAGCAAATGACTTTGGGAATGGGAATTACACTTGGTGCATTTTCGTTAAAATCCGCAAGTCTCTTTCATGGTACAGAAGGTCATTATAATGTAAAAGATTTTCATTTGGCTTTCGCTATTATTGGGATTCTTGGCTTGGTAACACTTTATGAATATTTAAAATTGTCTGACCGCGATGGCATCAATGTTAGAAATATGAAAAGTCGAAAACGTGCGAGAAATGATCTTCATAAAACGCATTAATTTGGTTTAATAAAACTAAAAATTCGCTTCGATATAAGAAAATTTCTTCCCACAATTATTAATATCATGCGTTGCTGGATGTAGATAAAATATAGCAGCCTCATCCGAATTTCCATTTGTTGTTGCCCAAAAATCTTCATCAAAAGCTTTTGCACTTGTTTTTGATTGCATAACATCACCAGTTGCCATTAAAACTTGATATTTTTACGACATATCAGAGTAAGAATCCATGATATTTAGCATACCAATTTGTAAACTAAAAGTAGCTAATGAATATTGTTTAAAAACAAGAAAGAGAAAGCCAGCTTTCTCTTTTATTATGTTGTGTAAAAAATTATTGATTAGATATAAACTTCATTAGATCTCTTCTTCCTGTATCAAAATCAAATGCATCTCCAACGACGAAATATTGATTTTTGTCAACACAGTTTCTGTATAGAATTTTAGCCATCTCTAAACGATTACTGTCAAACGAAAAAGCTTTTATCAACATCGCAATTTGATTTGACGTAAAAGTAGTTGTTCGAACTTGTTGAAGGATAAATTCTTTTTTATCTTTGTCAAAAGACGCATTTTTTAGCATCGAATTATAAAACGTTTGGAACAGTTGGTTATTCATCACGCCTCCATTGTTGTTGGTGGGATAACTTGGCTGACTCCAACCGGAATTATGGTAAGGATTGTTCCACACATCATCCCACTCATTAAAACCATACATTTGACCTTGAACCGGATACGAATCTAGCAAATATAAACCTTTATTGGTAAAGAAATCCAAAACCATTCTACTGTTATTCGCCACCCTTAATTGAGTTCTATAAATTAAGTAACCATTTGTATAAATTGAAACAGGAATCTTGCCAGAACTTAAATCAAAGAAACGGTATTTTCCTGAAGCATTACTTACCACTTGATCACCAACTTCTACTGTGAAATAGCCATGTTCAGGGATTCTTAAAAATACTTCAGAGTAGCCATAGTTTTGGTTCCAACGATAATTATTTGTCGACCTTGTTCCTGACGATCCATTGCTGCGACCATAATCGTTACTATTATTGCTGGAGTTTCGTTGTCCGTTATTTTTTAAAGAACCTCTCTCGCCACTTATCGCTCCAATATTATTTCGTTGCTGCATTTCGGAAGTACTTGCTTCATTTTTTAGAAATTCTCCAGATCGTCCAGCTTCTTGGGCAAAAGTTTGTAAGCTGATCGCTAAAATTAAAAATGTAAATATTTTTTTCATGACTTTTAAAATTTAGGTTTACAATTTTTTTTTATATTCTACAAACGTGCCAAAAACCCTGTGTTTTAGGAACTTTAAATAAATAATTAAATATTTTTACTAAATTATTTTTTTTAACTAAAATAGATTTAACTCTCAATAAAAAATATCATCGAAGCAAATTTTGAAACAAAAAAGAGAAGTCAAAACTGACTTCTCCTTTTAAATATGTTGATTCTAAAAATCTTACATGTGGATTGCTCTTTTTCCTGTAGCGTCCAAAGCAGCTTCTTTTACAGCTTCTGCGTAAGTTGGGTGTGCGTGTGACATTCTTGTAAGATCTTCTGCACTTGCACGGAATTCCATTGCGGTAACACCTTCTGCAACTAAGTCAGCAGCTCTTGCTCCTATCATGTGGAAACCTAGGATTTCGTCAGTTTTTGCATCAGCAATAATTTTAACGAAACCATCTGTATCACCTGACGCACGGCTTCTTCCTAAAGCTCTCATTGGGAAATTCCCCACTTTGTAATCAACGCCAGCTTCTTTCAGTTGCTCTTCTGTTTGTCCAACTCCGGCAACTTCTGGCCAAGTGTAAACAACTCCTGGAATTAAATTATAATTGATATGTGGTTTTTGACCAGCCAAAGTTTCAGCTACGAAAACGCCTTCTTCTTCCGCTTTGTGTGCCAACATTGCGCCTTTGATAACGTCACCAATTGCGTAGATGTTTGCAACATTTGTTTGAAGATGATCGTTGACTTTTACTCTTCCTCTTTCATCCAATTCAACACCTGCATTTTCTAATCCAAGTCCGTCTGTGTAAGGCTTTCTACCTACAGACACTAAACAATAATCTCCTTCAAAAGCAACTTCTTCACCTTTTTTGTTTTTAGCAGTAACTTTTACGCTATCGCCATTTCTTTCAACACCCGAAACCGCTGTAGAAAGTTCGAACTTCATACCTTGTTTTTTCAATACTTTTTGAAGCTCTTTAGACAAAGAACCATCCATTCCTGGAATGATTTTGTCCATATATTCTACCACAGTTACTTGAGAACCTAATCTTAAATATACAGAACCCAACTCAAGACCGATAACACCACCACCGATTACGATTAGGTGTTTTGGAATTTCTTTTAAGTTTAAAGCTTCAGTAGAAGTTATTACTCTTTCTTTATCGATATTGATAAATGGCAACGAAGATGGCTTAGAACCTGTTGCAATAATCGTATATTTTGACTCGATAGATTCTGAAGAACCATCGTTTTTAGTCACTTTAATTTTTGTAGCCGATTCAAAACTTCCTACACCTTCAAAAACTGTGATTTTGTTTTTATCCATCAAGAAGCTGATTCCTTTTGTTGTCATATCAACCACTTCGTTCTTACGGGCGATCATTCTTGCCAAATCTGCTTTTGGCTCGTTGATGATAATACCGAAATCTGCAAAATCGTGTTTTGCTTTTTCGAAATGCTCAGAGCTATCCAAAAGTGCTTTCGAAGGAATACATCCTACGTTAAGACACGTTCCACCCATAGTTGGGTATTTTTCGATAATTGCTGTTTTGAAACCCAATTGCGCCGCACGAATTGCAGCAACGTATCCGCCAGGACCAGAACCGATTACGGTAACATCAAATTGTGACATTATATATTTTTTATGTTAATACTTTTTAAGCGTTACAAATTTAAAGATAATATACAGCATCGCCAACTGAGATGGCTCAAAATTTTGTTAAACCTGCAATACATGTTATAAATTTCCTAAAACTTGTTCGTATTTTTTCATAATGATATCTTTCGAAAATCTTGAAAGTATCGAATTGCGAATCGAATTAACATCATGTTCTTGTTTTAAAACCTTTAAAATCTCTTGAGCAAAATCGTCGTGTTTTTCAATATTCGAAATAGTTCCATTAATACCTTCTTGTACAATTTCGTTGATTCCTCCTGGGCAATTATTGGCCAAAGAAAAAGTCCCGCAAGCGCCAGCTTCCAAAAGAACATTGGGAAAACCTTCGTATCGAGACGATAAAATAAATAAATCTGCAAATTTTAAAAACTGATATGGATTCTCTTGTCTTCCATGAAAAATCACATGTTTAAGTCCAAGAAGTTCTTTCATGTCGTGGAGCATTTCTTTGTCACGGCCATCGCCCACAATATGGAGCAAAATATTTTCGTTTTTTAACCTGGAAAATACTTTTAATAAATTGTCAAAACCCTTTCTGGAAGAAAGATTTCCGATGGCGACAAGGTTTTTAAAATTGGTTCTAAAACTTTCTGGACGTTGCGAAGATTTCAGTTTTTCATCAATAAAATCAAAATCTACTGGATTATTTATTTTGATGATTTTATGAGGTTTAATCGAAAAGTTTTTGAGTAAATCCTGCGCCATATCATCACTTTGACAGATGATTTTTTTGTAACTGTTGTAGAATTTATAGAAGAATCTAATTTCCTTTCTGGTAACGTGTTCCGAAACAACATTAGTTTCTCTAGCAATGAATTTTGTATTTGGGAAAAGTTTGATAAATAAAGATAAATACGCATTAACTTCGCCAAATCCTGAGAAAACGATATCGGGTTTTCTTTTTCTAATCTCTTTTAAAATCGGTCGAATCGAATGTCGAATGCGTTCTGTATTAAGGTCGATAATTTCCACATCATCTTTCACATAACGGAGATAACCGCCTTCTTTTCGCAAAAGCATTATTTTAGGTTCAAACTTTTTGCGTGGCAGATGATTGGCAAGTGTCATCACAATGCGTTCGGCACCGCCAGATTCCAAATCGGGAAGAATGAATATTATTGAAATTTTTTTCATCATTCCAAAGATAAAAAAATAAACGCTGTACTCGATTAGTAAAGCGTTTATTTAATATCTTAAGAACACATTAATTTGCGACGTCACTAATAAATTTAATTCTTAACATTCGGATTTCTTCATCAGAAAGGTCATCACCAAATTCATCTGTTAATACTTTCATCGAGTCGCTCTCGGAATCTTTCATGAATTCCATAAATTCTTCAATAATATCTTCGTCAAAATTATCTTCGATATAGTAATTAATATTTAACTTAGTACCTTGATATACAATGGCTTCCATTTCTTTAAGGAGCTCATTCATTGTTAAATTTTTAGCTCTCGCAATATCTTCGAAATCTAATTTTTTATCCGTATTCTGGATAATAAAAACCTTGTGACTCGCCTTGTTTGCAACTTGTTTAAGGACCATATCTTGCATACGCTCGATATTATTGTCCTCCACATATTTCTGGATGAACTCGGCAAAATCTTTCCCGTATTTTTTGGCTTTTCCTTCACCAACGCCATAGATTTTCGCAATTTCTTCCAAACTCGTAGGATACTGCACCGTCATATCTTCCAGACTCGGATCCATAAACACGGTGTATGGCGGAATCCCCAACTTTTGTGCGACTTTCTTACGAAGCTCTTTCAGCTGTCCAAACAGCACTTGGTCAAATCCGCCTCCAGCTTGTACTTGGACTTGATCGGATTCGGATTTTTTAGTTTGTGCTAAATCATATTGTTTATCTTCAGCAATGAAAAACTGCTCATTGCTTTTGCCTTCCAGCATGTCGTTACCTCTAACAGACAACTTCAAAACGCCATAAGTTTCTATATCTTTTTTGAGATATTCTTGTACCGTTGCTTGGCGAATTATCGATTTCCAATAGTTATCGCTTTGCTCCTTCCCGATTCCAAAGGCTTCAGATTTTTCTAATTTATAAGATTTTGTAACGGCAGTTTCTTTACCTGTAATTATCGAAATCAAATCCTTGGTGCGGAATTTTTCACCCAAGTCTTTTATCAATTTTAAAACAGAATTTAAATCTTTGGTTGCTTCAATTAAAGTTGGCGGATTAACAGAATTGTCACACATTTTGGCACCATCACCTTTAACAGGATCAAATTTTTCTCCGAAATAATGCAATAAATATTGACGGCGACTCATCGAAGTTTCCACATAACCAACGACTTCATTAAGGAGCTGAAGTCCAATTTCGCGTTCAGAAACTGGTTTTTGAGCCAAGAATTTTTCTAATTTTTCAATATCTTTTGGATCGTAAAATGCTAGACAATAACCTTCGCCGCCATCTCTGCCCGCTCTGCCCGTTTCTTGATAATAACTTTCTAAAGATTTTGGAATATCATAATGAATAACAAATCGAACGTCTGGCTTGTCAATTCCCATTCCGAATGCGATGGTTGCCACAATAACGTCAACTTCTTCCATCAAGAATTTATCCTGATTAGCAACTCTCGTTTTTTGATCAAGTCCTGCGTGGTAAGGCAAAGCATTGATGCCATTAACCTGAAGAAGTTGTGCAAACTCTTCTACTTTTCGGCGACTAAGACAATACACAATTCCGGATTTGCCTTTATGTTGGTTAATGAATTTTACAATTTCTTTGTCCACATTAACTTTTGGACGTATTTCATAAAACAAATTGGCTCTGTTAAAGCTTTCTTTAAAAACAACAGCATTGTTCATTCCTAAAGTTTTTTGAATATCATCCTGAACTTTTGGCGTTGCAGTCGCTGTTAAAGCCATAACCGGTACGTTAGCAATTTTGTCAATAATGCCTTTTAGATTACGATATTCTGGACGAAAGTCGTGTCCCCACTCCGAAATACAGTGTGCCTCATCAATTGCTACAAATGAAATTTCAACATCGCGAAGAAACTCAACATACTCTTCTTTAATCAAAGATTCTGGAGCAACATATAATAGTTTTGTCTTTCCAGATTTAATATCATCAAAAACTTGTTTGGTTTGCGCTTTATTAAGCGATGAGTTAAGAACGTGCGCCACACCACTTTCTTCAGAAAGTCCATTAACAGCGTCAACTTGATTCTTCATCAAAGCGATAAGTGGCGATACAACTATCGCTGTCCCTTCCGAGATTAATGCGGGTAGTTGATAACAAAGCGACTTTCCACCGCCCGTTGGCATCAACACAAAAACATCTTTAGATGCCAATAATGTATTTACAATCTCTTCTTGCTGACCTTTAAATGTTGAAAAACCAAAGTATTTTTTTAACTCCTTTGATAAGTCGATGTTCTTTGTATCCATCCTTTAGTTTTGTTTACTAAATTTGCACAATAAATCAAAAATGACTTCAATTATTAAAGAATAACATTTTTGCTAAACTTTAAAAGCTTAATAGCTGACTTGATGTACTAAAGTTATTAAAGCTAATTGAAAAAACCAAAAATCTATTTTTTTGGGAACGTGAAGATAGCAAAATTTAATGTGATTCTAAAATAAATAATGAAGCTTAATAATTAAGTAATATGAATCTTCTTTCACTAGCCAAAGATGCCCTATCCATTGAAATCGCCGAACTCGAATCACTTAAAAATAGATTGGACGATAGTTTTGTAAAAGCCGTTGAAAGCATCAATGCTGCCTCCGGAAAACTCATCGTAGTTGGCATTGGCAAGTCTGCCCATGTTGGTAACAAAATTGTTGCAACACTTAACTCAACTGGTACACCCGCGCAATTTCTACATGCGGCAGAAGCCATACACGGTGATCTTGGTGTTATCCAAAAACAAGACGTTGTGCTTTGCATATCGTATTCTGGCAACTCCCCAGAGATTGTTAACCTTCTTCCCTTTTTAAAAGATTATTCTTCATGTTTAATCGGTATGACTGGAAATTCTGACAGTAAATTAGGAAAAGCATCTGCAATAATCCTGAATACGCATGTTGACAAAGAAGCTTGTCCCAACAAGTTAGCGCCAACAAGCTCTACAACAGTACAAATGGCTTTGGGCGATGCGCTTGCGGTATGTCTTATGGAACTAAAAGATTTCAAAGATATTGATTTTGCAAAATTCCATCCAGGAGGAAGTTTAGGGAAAAATTTAACGGCCAAAGTCGAACAATTTGTTTCGCAGACCAAACCAGAAGTTAATCCAGAAGCAACAATTCGTGACGTTATTATTTCGGTGAGTGCTTCCAAACATGGTATAACCGTCGTGACAGAACACGGAAAAATTCTTGGTGTGATTACTGATGGCGATTTGCGAAGAATGTTATTAAATCAGGATGATGTGTCAAAAGTTATTGCAAAAGACATTATGAGCAAAAATCCCAAAAATATAGATAAATCCGAACTTGCAAAAGACGCTATGTACATTCTTAAAAATAACAATATCGGACAACTTATCGTAACGGATAACGGACAATATTATGGTATTATCGACTTACACAAACTTTTGGATGAAGGGATAATATAGAATTTCGAAAAAAGTCATATAAATATTTAACAATAAAATAGTTAATTTCGCAGTCACAAAATTGCATTAACAGGAATAGAAATTAATGAGCGAAGAAAAAGAAATGTCCTTTCTAGGACATGTTGGAGAACTAAGAGCGCATCTTGTGCGATCAATACTAGCTATTATTGTCGGTGCACTTATTGTTGGTTTTAATATTAATTGGATTATGGATCACATATTTTTTGGTCCAACAAGTAATGATTTTCCGACTTTCCGATTGATAAATCATTTTTCGAAAATGTTTACTAGTGAAGAAAGCATCCATCTTCCCGACACGTTTAAAATTCAACAAAAACAATTATTCCAACAGTTTAATGTAATGATGGCGGTTTCTATCTTTGGCGGAATAGTTATCGCATTTCCGTACATTGTTTGGGAAATTTGGCGATTTATAAGTCCTGCTTTACTTCCTAAAGAAAAAAGAAACTCAGTATTTTATATCAATAGTATTTGGATTTTATTTATTGCAGGTGTTTTAACAGGATATTTTTTAATTCTGCCATTAGCTATTAACTTCGGGTTATTATTTACGGTTTCGGAAAACATTGTCCAGTTGTTTGATTTAAGCGACTATACCACACTTTTTTTACAAGTTGTATTAGGGATGGGCTTGGTGTTTTTGTTTCCGATTATCGTTTACATATTGACAGCCGTCGGGATTTTAACACCAAAATTCTTAAAAACTTATCGTCGACATGCCATTGTTTTAATTATGGTTGTTGCGGCGATTATTACGCCTGCTGATGTGCTAAGTATGATGGCTGCGGCGTTACCACTATTATTATTGTATGAGTTTAGTATTTTGATGTCAAAATATGTGTACAATAAAATTGAAAAAGAAAACAAGATTTCATAAAAACCTCAGACTAAACTAAAAAAGCTACACGATTAATTGTAGCTTTTTTTATGAGTAAATAGAATGTTAAATACCTTTCTTGATATTTCGATTCAAATAGGTTTTGTAATCAGGAAGTGGGACGCTATGATCTTCGTCCATATACTTCGAAGTAATTAAGAAATCTGCACTAGCAGAATTGCTTGCCGTTGGTATATTCCAAACCACACAAAGTCTCAAAAAAGCCTTTACATCGCTGTCATGAGGTTGCGACTCCATAGGGTCCCAAAAGAAAATAACCATATTAATCTTATGCTCCGCAATCATCGCACCCAGCTGTTGATCGCCACCAAGTGGACCACTCATAACGCGTGTTACGTCAACATCAAGACTTTCCGAAATTAGTTTTCCAGTTGTTCCCGTTGCAATAAGATGATGTTTTATAAGAATCGATTTGTGGCGTTTTACCCAATCCAAAAGCTCATCTTTTTTATGGTCATGAGCAACTAATGCAATCGTTTTTTTTGAGGGAAGGTGTTGTAATTCTTTCATGTTCTTAAATTCTTGGCAAAGTTAGTTAATAGTTTAGTAATAGTAGATTTCTACATTGGTATTTCGGAAAAGACAAAAGCCACGTATGCTTTATAACAATCATAACTTGATGGCAGCTTTGCGGTTGGAAAAGCGGCATATTTAAAATTGAAAGTTCTTGTAGAATCCTGTTGAATGTTAACTTTTTTAAATGTTTTAAAAATGTGGCAAAACTCAATATTAGCTTTTAATTTTAAGTGTCAATAGATCGAAATCATTAAACGGAGATATACTGATTCAGTTGGTTCCTACATATCGATTGATTTATATATTTCGTATTTAACTTTACTGAATTGTAAAAAATTAAATTAAAAATTATAAACGCATAGTTTTGTTTTAAACAAAGAAATAATTTAATAAAAGAACAAACAACGAAGAAAGAAAAAGCCCCTTCAATCAAGGTGAAATGACGTCACAACAAGGACCAACCTCGTCAATGCGAGTTGGTAAATGTCCCGCAATGCATGGTGGACTTACCTCTACTAATGAAGCAGTGATGGATTGGTATCCAGACGCCCTCAACCTCGACATCCTCTCACAAAACGACAGCAAAATAAAGCCTTTATATGAAAGTTTTAATTATGCCGAAGAGTTTAAGAAATTAGATTTAGAAGCTATCAAAAATGACATTTAAGCATTAGTAACAGATAGACAAGATTGGTGACCTGCCGATTACGGTAATTATGCAGCTATGTTTGTACGTACAGTGTGGCAGATGCAGGCAAGCTACCGTATAATGTATGACCGAGGTGGATTAAATACTGTAAATCAACATTTTGCCCACTCTCAATTCTTGGCCAGATAACCTAAAGACAGATAAAGGTCGTCGTTTGTTATGGCCGATTAAAAGAAATACGGTAATAAAAACTCTTGAGGTGACTTTGTCGTTCTCGCAAGGAAAGTTGCTTACGAAGAAGAAGGACTAAAGAATTACGGATTTCCCGACAATGCACCAGTAAATGACCCAGGTCTCGGTTGGCACAATCTTGAAGGAACAGGAGATGATCTAAATAAAGTAGTTTCTGGTTTAGAAGGTGCTTGGACAACTCGCCCTAAAAAATGGGATTACTAATTTTTAACTTTATTCTTCAAATACGATTGGGATAAAATAATTTCTCCAGCTGGAGCTAAACAATAGGAACCAGTCAAGATTTCTGACGAAGACAAACCTGTCGATGCGTTTAACCCGAATGTTAAACGAAATCCGACGATGACAGACGCAGATAAGGCTTTGAAATTCGACACTATGTATAAACAAATTTCATTGAAATTTTTGAATGATCATGCCTATTTATCTGATGTTTTTGCTAGAGCTTAATTAAAGCGGAAACACAGAGATATGGGCCCAAAATCTTGTTATTTGGATGCCGATGTTCCTGCGGAAAATTTAATTTGGCAAAATACACTCCCAAAAGTCGATTACACATTAAATAAGGCTGATATAGCAGATTTAAAACAAATTTTACTGAATACAGGATTATCAAAAGATGAGCTCATCAACACGTCTTGGGATTCTGCAAGGACTTATAGAGGCTCGGAATATAGAGGTGGCGCCAATGGAGCAAAAATCAGATTAGAGCCGCAAAGATGTTGGGTTGCTAACGAACTAGAAAAATTGAACAAAGTTTTAGCAAAATTAGAAGAAATTCAAGCTGGATTAGCAAAGACGGTTTTTATTGCAGATTTAATCGGTTTAGGAGGGACAGCAGCTGTGGAAAAAGCAGCACAAGAATCTGGTTATAACATCAGGCTTCCTTGTGTCGCAGGACGAGGAGACGCTCTTTTCAGAAACAAACCTATATCGAGTCTTTCGAATACTTAGAGCCTTTATACGATGGTTATAGAAATTTCTTAAAAGCTAATTATGATAAATATATGGAGAACAAATGGCTCCCGATTGGCGAAAATCAGTATAACATTGTTGACAGAAAATCTGGCGCAACAAAATGGACTGCTACAAAAGTAGATTTGGTTTTTGGTTCTAATGCTATTTTGCGTTCATATTCTGAAGTTTATGAACAAGACGATAACAAAGAAAAATTTGTGAAAGATTTCGTTGCTGCTTGTGTAAAAATGATGAACGCCGATCGTTACGATCTGAAATAAACAAGCTTACAGATAAATAATATGAAGAGGCTGCCCAAAACGTTTTGGACAGCCCCTTTTATCATATATTATTTAGGTAAAGACTAAATCCCGTCAACAATACTATTCAGCGTTGCTGAAGGTCGCATTGCAGTCGATGTCTTAGCTTCGTCTTGCTTGTAGTAACCACCAATGTCTTGAGGTTTTCCTTGAGCGCCAATAAGCTCTTCATTAATTTTAGCTTCGTTTTCCTGCATGGCTTTGGCAATAGGTGCAAATTTTGCAGCCAAATTCGCATCTTTTGTCTGCGCTGCTAAAGCTTCTGCCCAATACATTGCTAAATAGAAGTGGGAACCTCTGTTGTCGATAGTTCCTAGTTTTCTACCAGGCGATTTATCAGTTGCTAAGAATTTAGCGTTCGCTTCATCTAAAGCATCAGCCAAAATTTGGGCTTTTTCATTATTTTGAGTTTGAGCCAAGTGTTCTAAAGAAGCTTGTAGTGCTAAGAATTCACCTAAAGAATCCCATCTTAAATAACCTTCTTCTAGGAATTGCTCAACGTGTTTTGGCGCAGAACCTCCAGCTCCAGTTTCGAAAAGACCACCACCGTTCATTAATGGTACGATAGAAAGCATCTTCGCCGAAGTTCCAAGTTCTAAAATTGGGAAAAGATCGGTCAAATAATCTCTCAATACGTTACCTGAAACAGAAATTGTGTCTTTCCCTTCTCTGGCTCTTTTTAAGGTTTCAGTCATGGCATCTTTCACATCCATAATTCTGATGTCAAGACCTGTCGTATCGTGATCTTTTAAGTATTTTTCAACTTTTTTAATAATTTCTCTATCATGAGCTCTTCCTTTATCTAACCAGAAAATGGCAGGCGTATCAGACAATCTTGCTCTGTTTACCGCTAACTTCACCCAGTCTTGAATAGGTGCATCTTTAGTTTGACACATTCTGAAAATATCGTCTTTCTCTACTTTTTGTTCCAAAAGTGTATTTCCGTCAGCGTCTTCAACTTTTATAGTTCCGTCTGCTGTAGCTTGGAAAGTTTTATCGTGAGAACCGTATTCTTCAGCTTTTTGCGCCATCAATCCAACATTTGGTACAGAGCCCATTGTTGTAGGATCCAAAGCACCATTAGCTCTCATATCGTCAACAACAGCTTGATAGAAACCTGCGTAAGAACGATCAGGAATAATCGCAACGGTATCTTCTTCAGCACCATCTTTGTTCCACATTTTTCCGCCATTTCTTACCAAAGCAGCCATAGAAGCATCCACAATAATATCTGAAGGAACGTGGAAATTGGTAATACCTTTATCAGAATTTACCATCGCTACACGAGGTCCGTTGGTTAAGGCTTCATCAATAGCTGATTTAATTTCAGCTTCTTGAGGTTGCCCTTTTATTTTCTCATATAAATCGGCTAAACCATTATTTGGATTAATATCTAAAGACTTGAATAATTCACCATATTTAGCAAAAACCTCCTTAAAGAAAGTCTCTACAATAGCACCAAAGATGATAGGGTCAGAAACCTTCATCATCGTCGCTTTAAGGTGAGCAGAAAGCAATACATTTTTATCTTTAGCTTCTTGAATAGCGTTTTGTACAAAAGCTCTCAGCGCATTTAAGTTCATTACAGAAGAGTCAATCACTTCACCAGCTTTTAGTGAAGAAGGCCCTTTTAATTCTTTTGTTGAACCATCATTTCCGTAGAATGTTATTTTAAACTCAGTTGGGTTTTCAACTGTTGTTGAGGTTTCAGTTCCATAGAAATCGCCTGTTGTCATATTGGCAACATCGGTTTTGCTGTCAGAAGCCCAAGCGCCCATCTTGTGAGGGTTTGCTTTTGCATAATTCTTAACCGCTTTTGGAGCGCGTCTATCGGAGTTACCCTCTCTTAAAACTGGGTTTACAGCACTTCCTAAAACTTTAGCATATTTTGCTTTAATGGCTTTTTCGTCATCATTTTTAGGCTCCGCAGGATAATTAGGAACTGCAAATCCTTTGGCTTGAAGTTCTGCGATAGCTTCATCTAATTGAGGAGCAGAAGCAGAAATATTTGGAAGTTTAATGATGTTAGCTTCTGGAGTTGTCGCCAAAGCACCCAATTCTGCAAGCGCATCAGGAATTCTTTGTTCTTCTTTCAAGAATTCAGGGAAGTTAGCCAAGATTCTTCCTGCAAGAGAAATATCTGGAACTTCAATTTCGATGTTAGCTGTTTTTGTAAATCCTTTTACGATAGGTAAAAATGAGTGAGTTGCCAACATTGGCGCTTCATCCGTAAGGGTGTAATGAATTTTTGCTTGTGACATTATAATTGTTCTTTTTATCTTTTTTGATCTAGCTACAAAAATAAGCATTATTAAATGAAATTTTATTAATATCGAAAATGATTTTAGGTAGCTTCGTTATGTCTTTGCGTTAAATTTTCTTAAATATTATCTTATGATATAGGATTACTGAAATGCTTGACCTAAATTTGATTCAAATAAAAAAAGTATGGCAAATATTACATTTAAAGGAAATCCAATACACACTGTTGGTGATCTTCCAGAAGTAGGAACTCAAGCTAAAGATTTTACCTTGGTTGCTTCCGACTTATCTGAAAAAAAATTATCCGATTATAAAGGAAAAAAAGTTGTTCTTAACATTTTCCCAAGCATTGATACTGGCGTTTGTGCAGCTTCTGCAAGACATTTCAATCAAGATGCAAGTTCTTTAGAGAATACAGTTGTTGTTAATGTTTCTCGCGATTTACCTTTTGCGCTAAGTCGTTTTTGTGCTGCAGAGGGACTTAGTGATGTTGATGTTCTTTCTGATTTTAGAGGAACTTTTGGAGAAGATTATGGTGTAACTTTAGAGGATTCGCCACTTCATGGACTTTTGAGTCGTGCAGTTGTTGTGCTTGACGAAAACGGAAAAGTTATATACACAGAGCAAGTGCCAGAGATCGGTCAAGAACCAAACTACGAAAATGCTTTAGCAGCGGTTAAATAATATTTTTTTAAATAAAAATCTAAACGGTCTGCCTTCGAGTGGACCGTTTTTTAATCTTATGAAACGATCAGGTACAGCAACACTTCCGCTTCACTATGGTAAAGTACCGCCATGGTTGTACGAACGTATGTCTGCTTTAGGGCTTTCTATAGTCGAGGTTATTTTAGCAGATTACGGGAAGGCCGAGGTACTTCGACGTTTGTCTGATCCGTTCTGGTTTCAGAGTTTTGGTGCAGTTATGGGTATGGATTGGCATTCGTCGGGCATTACTACTTCGGTGATGGGTGCACTAAAACGTAGTATAAACCCCATTGCTAAAGATCTAGGAATTTATCTTTGTGGTGGAAAAGGTAAATATTCTAAAGAAACGCCTTCCGAACTTCTGCTAATTGCCGATAAAACAGGATTAAATGCTGACAATCTTATCAGAGCTAGTAAGTTGACGGCTAAAGTTGATAACACGGCAATCCAAGATGGTTATCAGTTGTACTTACACAATTTCATTTTGAGCGATGAAGGCAGCTGGGCGGTTATTCAGCAAGGTTTAAACGATGTGGATGGCACGGCGCGTCGCTATCATTGGCATTCCGAAAATCTAAAATCCTTTGTTGATGATCCTCACAGCGCGATACAAGGTGTTAATCGAGGCGAGATTCTTAACCTTACGGCAAGTGATGCAAAAGACAACCGACGCGGGATTTTAGATATTTCGCATACTAATTCTGAGAAGATTATGCAGGATTTTTCTAATTTAATTCTGCCTCAACATCACGAAGTCACTGCCAAAGATGTCGATTTAAAAAGACTTGGTGCATTGCTGTATGTCACTCGCGAATTGCAACCTCAGAATTTCGAAGATTTATTATTGTTAAAAGGTGTTGGTCCGCGCACGATGCAAAGTTTGGCTTTGGTTAGCGAGGTTATTCATGGTGCGCCGTCACGTTTCAAAGATCCTGCGAGATTTTCTTTTGCACACGGCGGGAAAGATGGACACCCATTTCCTGTGCCAATTAATACTTTCGATGAGACGATTTCGATTCTTCAAAAAGGCGTGGAAAAGTCCAAACTTGGGAATTCGGACAAATTAAAGTCTATTGAGAAACTGCATCGCATTGTTGCCGAAACTGAAAAGAATTTTACACCCGATTTTGATTTTGACGCTGTGCTGGAAGAAGAGCGCCGAAATTCATTTCGATTTGGTGGTAAGACGGTTATGGGCGATGCTAAACCTCCAACTGGCGGTATACAATTGTCGTTGTTTTAAAATATTTTAATTCAATTTATTAATAATTTTTTCTGAGAATAAAGATGAGTAATGGTAAATATATTGATCGTAATGGAGAGGCAGTAAACTATCAAACTGGGCCAATTGTATGGGGCGAACCGGGTACCAGCGGACAGCACGCATTTTGTCAAGTGCTTCATCAAGGTACAAAGATAATCCCTTCGGATTTTATCGCACCAGCTAAAAGTTTAAACCCACTTGGTGAACACCATAAGATATTACTTTCTAACTTCTTTGCTCAAACTGAAGCTTTAATGAATGGCAAATCAGAAGAAGAAGTAATTGCAGAATTGAAAGCCGCTGGAAAATCAGACAAAGAAATCGATCAGCAAAAAAAGTTTAAAGTATTTCAAGGAAACCGTCCTACTAATTCATTCTTGTTAGAAAAAATAACACCAAAATCTTTGGGGAAACTTATCGCTTTTTATGAACATAAAATTTTTGTTCAGGGTGTGATTTGGAATATTTTCAGTTTCGACCAATGGGGTGTAGAATTAGGTAAACAATTGGCTACCGTAATTCTTTCAGAGCTTGAAAAAGATGATAAGGTTTTAAGTCATGATTCATCCACCAATGGATTGATCGATCAATATAAAACTTGGCGTTAATCTATAACATTAATACAGTTTCACAAAAGGCAACGAAGAAATTTCTGTTGCCTTTTATATGTTTAATTGTGTATAATAAATGTATATCGAAGCGAAACAATCAAAGGAATATGTAGAATTGTGATCCCCTATTGCATATTGTATTGATTAAAAATAAACAATTCAGGCGATTGGCTCTTAATGGATCAAGTGTATATCATATAGTAAGTAATGGATAACAGCAGCCATGCAAGAGGCAGTACTTTTGTAGAAGAAATTTAAATAATAAAATATCAGTAAGTTATTTGTTGCCAGCGAAGTATTTCATGGAGCTTGAAATTTATCAGAATTGAAAAATATATCTGGAAAAAAAGCAATCATTGTGACTGGTGGACAATCAATGAAAAAAAGCGGAACGTTAGATCGTGCAAAAGCATTCTTAACAGAAGCTGGATTGGAAACTATTGTTTTTGATGGTGTTGAAGAAGATCCATCATCAGCTACAAGTCTTAAAGGAGCAGAAATTATGCGTGCGTTCCAACCAGACTGGATTGTTGGTCTTGGTGGTTGCTCAGCGATCGATGCGGCTAAAATGATGTGGGTATTCTACGAACATCCAGATGCAGATTTTGAAGCGATGACAAAACCTTTCAGTGTTCCAACATTACGTCAAAAGGCAAAATTCGTAGCAATTCCTTCTACAAGTGGTACAGGAACTGAAACAACAGGTTTAGCAGTTATTACCGATAAAGAAAAAGGAGTTAAATATCCAATCGTATCTTATGAACTAACACCCGATATTGCGATTGTTGATGGAGAAATTTGTGCTACTATGCCAGCTTATATGCACGACGCGTCATTTATGGGAGGTTTAGCGTTCAATAAAGCTTGGTTGGGAATTGTACATTCATTATCACATCAAGTAGGTGCTCTTTATGGTATTCCACACGGTGCAGCTAACGCAATTTTCCTTCCGAATGTTATCCGATACAATCAAACAGAAACAACAAGATATCCCAATTTGGCAAAAATTGTTGGAAAAGAAACTGCTGAGGAATTGGCACAAGAAATCGAAAAACTAAGAGCTTCGGTAAACAATATCGGTTCTTTGAAAGCTTTTGGAATCTCTCGTGAAGATTGGGACAAAAACTTGGATTACATTACCAAAAATGCTTTGGAAGATCCATGTACAGGTTTTAATCCACGTAAACCAAGTCTTCAAGACTTAAAAGATCTTTATAACGCTTGTTATGAAGGTGTGATTTACCAAAATTAATTAATGTTGCAAAGTAAAGCGGTTGATCTTTCTTAAATTAACCGCTTGCTTCACTAATAAAGTTAATATCATTACATCTATTAGAGGAAAATGAATCGCATGATTATCATCTGTTTCATTGAAGCTAAAATTATAATTTAAAATAACAGTTGCTATGATTATCAGCCGAAATCTTATCTTGTAAAAACAATCAATCCTACAATCGTTGTTGGGAGCTCGCACCATTTCGGGATCTATTGTGAATGTAGCTTCTGTGTCTTTCATTTGTGGACTTGGCGATCGGTAAGATTGTAAAGAATTATAAATTCATCTTTCATCAGGACGAGCATTCAATAAATTGGAACAAAGCTTGGCTCATTTACAATACGATCGTACCGAACGGAGATTGTGGACAGTCTGAGAGTTGGTAAATTTAGTTTTATTAAAAACTAATAATATGGAAGAAAAGCTTATCTTTTACATAACCCATATTGTTGTCACTACTTTGTTGATTATAACGTCAGTGTGTATTGCTCTAAAAGACGCTACCAAAACATGGACAATGCCAATCCATAATTGTGGTTTCATTATAAATCAATTTACTCTTATGTTTGAAAATAGGCTCAGATTATAAAAGCCAAGCCTAACTTTTCTACTTTGCACACTTTGTGGGATAGTGTCTTCAAAAAAAATCCCTTTCTATTCTGAAACGGATTTTATTGTTATAAACTAATCATCGTGATGGTCATGTTTTTTGCCATTATTCTTTTTGTGTTTTCTTCCCCAATCATCATCATAGTCGTAAGAATTTTTTTTGGCTTTCTTGCGCTGACCTGGCGCATATTTTTTAGCTGATTTGTCACCATAGATTTTCTTTGCTTGGCCGGGAGGTAGATTTCTGTAATCGTCAGAATTTCTGTCGTAGACAATAACTCTACCATTTTGATAAACACTTCCATTTCTATCTCTGTAGACCTCCCCTTGCCTATACACACCGCCGTCTGGCGCACGATAGACTCTATCATTCTTTCCGTATATCGAACCTGTAGAGCAAGATATTGCTAAAAGACCTCCTACAATACTAAGTCCTAAATATTTAATCCATTTCATAACATTCAAATTTTACGTTTGCTGATGTTAATTCAATATGAATGCCAAATTCGAAAGAATAAATTCAAATGCTTATAAATTTTTTAAAAATTTCTTTTTCTGCGTATCCATTTTTTATGTCTTGTATAATGTGTCGATCCATTTTGATCCTGAGACACAACACTTATATTACCATCGACTTCCAAAATAGCTAATTTAACTTTATCTATGCTTTCGATGCCGTGTTCATGTACGGTTTCGAGAAGTTCGTCATTTGATATTTGTAGTTTTTGACAAGTTTCTTTGAAGATCTGTCCATCTCTAATTAAAATATAGGGCTCGGACTCTAGAATATTTTTGAATTTTGGATTTCTAAACATCACTTTTTTAACAATAAAATTAACAACAAACAATACCAAAGCCGCTAACAAGCCGCCTTGCAATGTTGTATCTGGACCAACCATCGCATTTTGTACGGCATTCGAAATTAACAGCAACAAAACAACATCACCCGCATTAAGCTGTGACAACTGATTTTTACCGAATAACCGCAATGCAACAAGCATAAAAATATATACGGCAAGTGATCTTAGCGAAATATCTAAAAATGGATTTATTTATTTATAAATTTTTAGTTTATTAGAAGCGCGTTAGTCTTTAATAATTTTCTTGATAATACGCGCTTCTGTTTTTTTTTGTCATATAGATGAAGTAACTGCTTATATTAAGTTCGAAATGTCCGCAGCCTGTCCTGTTATATTAAATTGAAGCAATGCTTTTCCCGAAATATCTAAAATTTTAACACCAATTATTTCGTCCGAAAAGTTAACGATAACTTTTCTTGGATTCGGGAAAATATTTATAGAATTTTGAATAGAATCTTCAACTTCTAGAGCAGCTCCCACACTTTGAAGAGAAACACGCTCTGATTCGATATTAGCTTCCTAAACCATTGACAAATAACTAGTAAAAGGACTTGTGTTAAGAAGACCAAGATAACCACAATCCACTGTTCCTCCCCAATCAGGATGACAACCCAAGGAAGTTTTGGTCTGGCATCTAAACAATATATCCTCTTTATAAATGTTATAACGTATTAAATTAGCATCTGGTGAAGTGAACTCTTCCCTAGTAAGACTAAAAATATTTCTCATATTTTCATACCATTGCTCCCATTTTACATTGTGTACAGGAAATTTTGTCAAAATCCAAAGCTACAAGCCATGAACATCACGAACATACATAATTTTGTTTTGATAAGATTAGTTTTTGTTCTACAAAAGATTACTGAAAATCCTATAACAAATTAAAAAAACCACACATTCTACAATGCATGGCTCTATAAAAAAGTTTAATAAAGAAATTATCTTTGCGAAATCATTACCGTAACAGGAAATGTATAATTATCTGCGATCATATTGGTTTTTAGGTTAGAAACGTCAACTTTGTATAACAAATGTGTCAAAACATTTTCGATTTCTTTACTCACATTTTTGCAATCTCCCTTTGCGTGAACATTAGAAATTTTACCATCTGGCGTTAAGCTAAAACTAACATCAGAATTGATAATTCCTTCTTTAAAAGTAGGATTATTAAAATCGAAATTGTCTTTTAATAAATTTCTGAGTTCGCCAAATCCGTCCCCAGATTTTAGCGTAATACCTTGTATTTCGTTGTGGTTACTTGTTTGCGCTTTGGCTGTTGAGAAAACTCCTGCAAGTCCAAGCATGAATATAGATAGTGTTAAGATTTTGATATTTGTTTTCATAATGCGTTGATTTATAGGTTAATGATGCAATAACAAAAACAAAGTTACAAAATTTTAATATACAATTAAATTTTAGTTAACATTAAATTCACATTAATATGAAAATTTAACATTGAAAAACAAAAATACCTCATCATAAGATAAGGTATTTATATGTCTAACGGAAATTTGTTTAAAATTCTTTTTTCAAAAATTTACCAGTTAATGATTTTTTAGATTTAATAATTTCCTCTGGGGTTCCTTGTGCAACGATGGTTCCGCCGTGTTTTCCACCTTCTGGACCAACATCAATAATATGATCGGCCAATTTGATAACATCCATATTATGCTCAATAATAATAAACGAATTCCCCAACTCAACCAACTGATTAATGGCGTCCATGAGAATCTTGACATCTTCGAAATGCAGTCCAGTTGTAGGTTCGTCCAAAATATATAACGTGTTACCAGTTTGTCTTTTAGAAAGTTCAGTTGCCAATTTTACACGTTGCGCTTCTCCCCCACTCAAAGTGGTGGATTGTTGTCCAATAGTGATGTAACCAAGGCCAACGTCTTTCAAAGTTTTCACTTTATTGTAAATTTTAGGAATTGGTTGGAAGAATTCCACGGCCTCGTTAATTGTCATTTCCAAAACGTCAGAAATCGATTTTCCTTTGTAGCGAACTTCCAAAGTTTCTCTGTTAAAACGTTTTCCATGGCAGGTTTCGCAATGTACATAAACGTCAGGTAAGAAATTCATTTCGATCACTTTAAGACCGCCACCTTGGCAAGTTTCGCACCGTCCACCTTTCACATTGAAAGAAAAACGTCCCGCTTTGTAACCTCGAATTTTTGACTCAGGAAGCTCTGCAAAAAGATTTCTGATATCTGTAAACATTCCTGTATAGGTTGCAGGATTTGAGCGCGGCGTACGACCAATCGGACTTTGGTCAACATCAACGATTTTATCAATATTATCAATACCTTCAATGCTTTTGTACGGCAAAGGCTCTTGCACACTTCGGTAGAAATGACGGTTAAGAATCGGATACAAAGTTCCGTTAATCAAGGATGATTTTCCACTACCAGAAATCCCAGTTACAACCACCAATTTCCCAAGAGGAATTTCAACATTTACATTTTTGAGATTGTTGCCTGTCGCACCTTTTAGCACAATAGATTTACCGTTACCAATTCTTCTACTTTCTGGAATTTCGATTTTACGCTTTCCTGTGATGTAATCTGCGGTAATTGTATTGGCTTTTTTAATATCTTTTGGATCGCCTTGCCAAAGAATTTCGCCACCGAATTTCCCCGCGCGAGGACCGATATCCAAAACATGATCTGCTTCCAAAATCATGTCTTTGTCGTGTTCTACAACCAAAACCGAATTTCCGATATCACGAAGATTTTTCAATGAATTAATCAATCTTTCGTTATCGCGTTGATGCAGTCCGATACTTGGTTCATCCAAAATATATAGTACATTAACCAACTGAGAACCAATCTGCGTTGCCAAACGAATACGTTGTGACTCACCACCAGAAAGGGTTTTAGAGCTTCTACTTAAACTTAAATAATCCAAACCAACATCCAATAAGAATTGAAGTCTGGTTTCTATTTCCTTTAAAATTTCGTGGGCAATAATTTTATTTTTTTCACTGAATTTATCTTTAACCTCAGCTAACCAATCTTTTAGATCAATTAAAGAAAGTCCGTTAATTTCAGCAATATTTTTTCCATCGATTTTAAAACTCAAACTAGAAGCTTGCAGACGTGCACCTTTACAAGTTGGACAAGTTTCTTCGGTTGTAAAGTTTCTTTCCAAAACAACGGCGTCATAATTTTCGCGCTCTTCCACCATTTCTTCCAAAATCGTCACCAAGCCATCGAAATTGATTTTTAGCTTTTTAGAAATGCCAGCATGTTTTAGTTCTTTATTAATCTCTTGATGCGCACCGTAATAGATCATATCTAAAGCTTCCTTCGGAATTTTCTCGAATGGCGTCGACATCGGCAAATCAAACTGTTCCAAGATCGTTTTGATCTGACCAATTATCCATTTATTATTTTTAATTTGTTCTAAAGGCAACAAAGCCCCTTGGTTAATGGATAATTTGGGATTGTCTACAAAATAATCGGTATTGACTTTTTTAACCGTTCCTAAACCTTTACAAGTTGGGCAACTTCCTTTAGGAGAATTAAACGAAAAGGTATTGGGTTCTGGCAATGCCAAAGAATCTCCCGTTGCATCGTCCATTAAGTTTTTACTAAAATATTGGACATCCTCCTCTCCCATTTTTTGGATCGCGATAATGCCATCTCCCATTTCCAGGGCGGTTTTAAGAGATTTTGGCATTCGCGTTTCCGAAGCTGATTCGCCAATAATCCAACGGTCGATAACGACTTCGATATCGTGGGTTTTGTAACGATCAAGTCTTAGATCATACTCGATATCCTGAAGTACACCATCAATTCTCGCTTGTGAATATCCCTTTTTTGCTAACTGAACAAAAAGCTCATGGTAATGCCCTTTTCTAGAACGTACAACTGGCGAAAGCAATAAAATCTTTTGACCTTTAAAATTTTCTTTAATGGTTTCTAAAATTTGTTCTTCCGAATAGCTCACCAATTTCTTCCCAGAACTTTGAGAATAAGCATCAGAAACTCTCGCAAACAAAAGACGTAAAAAGTCATATAACTCCGTAATCGTCCCCACTGTAGAACGTGGATTTTTATTGGTGGTTTTTTGTTCGATTGCAATAACTGGCGAAAGTCCTTCAATTTTGTCAACGTCAGGACGCTCTAATCCACCCAAAAATTGTCGTGCGTACGCCGAAAAAGTTTCGATATAGCGACGTTGACCTTCCGCAAAGATGGTATCAAATGCCAGTGAGGACTTTCCACTACCCGAAAGCCCAGTGATAACGACCAATTGGTTACGCGGAATTTTTACATTAATATCTTTAAGATTGTGCTCGCGAGCACCATAAACTTCTATAAAATCTTGATCTGCCATAGATTTTGCAAAGGTACAAATAATCAAATCTTTAGTCATCATAGCAACAAAAAAATCCCAGAAAATTCTGGGATTTTATGATTAATTAATATTTTAATCTTAGTTGATGAAGTTGTTATAACTTGAGATGGCAGAATCGTAAGCGTTGTCCAACGTACTCATATTAGACTCAGAAACATTTCTACTTCCTTTAGAGTCACGCATGACCTTTCTTAATTTATCAAGATAGCTGCTGATACTTTATTAAAACTATCATAGTACATAGTCTTCGATGTGTAAGAAGCATCTTTGACCTCGATTTTTTTGTTATCTTAAGAACTTATGATGTAGTCTTTTAGAGAATTTAAGGGTCATTTCTTCTGCTTGATCAGCAATCGGCTTCAGCATTTTTAATAGAGAATCTCCCGAAGCAAAAAAGTATTAGAAGCTGCTTCGATTTCTTTAGCGATTGCATCAGCTTTTGCAGCTTTGTCATCTTTGTAGTATTCCGCAGACATATAAGATTTTAGTTCTTCAAATTTTTTCGCAATGTTAGGAAAAGAAGAATTAAAACTTGCATAAGACTTATCCATTACCTCTTTATCTTTTCCAAAAACTTTTGTACCTCCGAAATATCTTTTTTACCAAAGCCAATCATTGGGATGACAGGAGGTATACAAGGCTCATTTTCCCCTTTCGACTTCGCTACAGCTTTGTCCAAGTATTGCAAATTCTTGTCAATAGGCTTTGATTTTTTTGTATTCTTCGATAATGTTATTGTTAAAATCGATAATGTCATTAGCGTCGTCCGACCCTTAACGCTAATTTCGGTTTTAGAAGAGTCTGTGGCACCGTGTTTTTTGCAATTGGATGATATGCTTGCGATTGTTAAAGCACCAACAATTAAAAAAAAATTTCATAATTTAATTTTTTTTCAGTGTTTTAAGGTTTGTCTTTTAGATATAGAATAAATCAACTAAAGCCAATTAAGCATTATGATAATTTAACATATTTTTCTCCTGTATTAAAATTGAGGTTTAATGTTTTTAAAATCAGGCTTAGTATCTTTGCAGTTCTAAAACTTATTTAATAATAATGAAAAAACTTTGGGTAAAGGTTTTGATGCTATTAAGTATCTCAACGTCGATATATTCTTACGCATGGGGATTAACCGGTCACCGTATAATTGCTGAGATCGCAGAAAATCATCTTGATGGTCGTGCGCATCGCCAGATAAAAAAAATAATGGGACAAGAACGTCTGGCGTATTGGGCAAACTGGCCTGACTTTATCAAGTCTGACAAAACTGGTATGTGGAAAGAAGCATCATCATGGCATTATGTTAATATCAATCCACAAACAGATTATAAAGCTTTTGAAGAGAATCTAAAAGCGCAAGCCGGACCAAGTCTATACACTCAAATCGGTGTTCTGTCTTCTCAGATTAAAAGTGATAAAACGTCTGAAAAAGATAGAAAAATAGCTTTAATATTTCTGGTCCATTTGCTTGGTGATTTAGCGCAACCAATGCATACAGGTCGATCGGAAGATTTGGGCGGTAATAGAATTAATGTCACTTATTTTGGTGAAAGGTCTAATTTGCATTCAGTTTGGGATGGCAAATTGGTAGATTCTCAAAAATATAGTTACACTGAATATGCAAAACTTCTTGATATTAAAACTAAGGATGAAGTAAAAGCGATCCAAGCAGGAACTTTCGAAGATTGGTTATACGATTCTCATAAAATTGCCAACGAAATCTATGCTGCCACACCTAACGACAGTAAATTAGGCTATGATTATCAATACCAGTTTAATGAAGTTATGGAAAGACAATTGCTTTACGGTGGTCTTCGTCTTGCTAAAGTGTTGAATGATATTTTTGATTAGAGATCCTCGATATTAGTTAAAAGCCTCTCAGAGTTTGAAATTCTGAGAGGCTTTCTTTTTTTTACATTTTATTTGTCATTATAAATTAATAATTCATTAATTGGAAATCTGGATTCCGAAATCTTGTTAATGATCCCCCACCCGCGTCCCAGATGGAACGGCATGTTGGAGCTCGCGCCGCAGGCGCGGGCAAGCGCTGGGGCGCGGCGCAGCGACTAGTGACAGCTGGTGAAGACGCCCAAACAAAAAAGCCTTCAAATTTTTGAAGGCTTTTATATTTAGGAAATATCTACTGTTAGATTTCGGTATTTAAGTCCCAGTTTTCTAGGTAATCGTGAACGTGTTTTAGCATCATTCCTCCCAAAGATCCGTCAACAACTCTGTGGTCGTAAGAGTGCGACATGAACATCAAGTTTCGGATTGCAATAACGTCCCCATCCGCGGTTTCCAAAACTGCTGGTTTTTTAACAATCGCCCCAATGGCTAAAATTGCAACTTGCGGTTGTGGGATAATTGGCGTACCCATAAGGTTTCCGAAGCTACCAACATTAGAGATGGTATAGGTTGCACCTTGCGTATCTTCTGGTCTTAATTTTTTGTTTCTCGCTCTGTAAGCCAAATCGTTAATGGCCTTTGCAAGTCCAGAAAGTGATAATTGATCCGCGTTTTTGATAACTGGAACAATTAGGTTGCCGTCTGGTAAAGCTGTTGCCATACCGATATTAATGTTTTTCTTTTTGATGATATTTTCGCCACTAATAGAAACATTAATCATTGGGAAATCCTGAATTGCTTTAACAACGGCCTTCACGAAAATTGGCATGAAAGTCAGTTTTTCACCTTCTCTCTTTTCGAATGCTGCCTTGTTTTTAGCTCTCCATTTTACAACATTAGTAACGTCTGTCTCGATGAAAGATGTTACATGTGGTGCGATTTGTTTCGCCTTAACCATATTCTCGGCGATAATCTTACGCATTCTGTCCATTGGGATAATCTCGTCACCCGCTGCAACGGCGATTGGGGTAACCGGAGCTGTTGGTACCGCTGCTTTTGGCGCTTCTTGTACTAGCGCAGCAGCAACAGGCGCTGGTGCCGCTTGATTACCACGGCTAGCTACGTAAGCTAAAATATCTTCTTTTGTAATTCTGTTTTCTAAACCGCTTCCTTTAATGGTTTTAAGTTCAGTTTCAGAAATGTTTTCTTGTTGTACGATAGATTTTACAAGTGGTGAAAGATTAAGATCTCCCGAAAGTGCCACTGCAGCTGCAACTTGTAATGGTTCTTCTATCGTTTTTAAAGTTTCAGCATCTGGTTGTACATCTGCAACTGGTGCAACTTCGGTAGAGGCAGATCCTTCACCTGCAATTTCTAAAATGGCAATGGCTTCGCCGATTTTAGCAACTTCATCCTTTTGTTTTAGGATTTTTACAATTTTACCAGAAACTGGCGTTGGAACATCTGAGTCAACTTTATCTGTAGCAATTTCTACAACAGAGTCGTCTTCTTTAACCATATCACCTTCATTGTATAACCAACTGATGATTGTCGCTTCCATTACACCTTCTCCCATTGAGGGTAGTATTAACTTATATTCAGCCATTTTACTTTTTTTGAATTTTTACAAAAATACATTTTTTTTTGATAGATAGATAACGTTCTTAAAAATATTGATAAAAATTGTTTGAATTGTATTTAAAGATGATTTTTAGGCGTTTTCTTAAAGATACAATTGAAAATATCTGTAAAAACAAGTTTGTACATCTTTTAATTATGATTATCGATAATTGATTATAATCAGTTATTTTTATGAAAATAACAATGTTATGAGGCTTAAATTTCAATTAAAGCTCAACTATTTATCAATTCAATTTCAAATTCAACAAAAAAAAACTGTACATTAGGGGGTTCAAAAAATCAAATTATACAATTGTAGTCTTAATATGAAAAAATCTTTATTAAAGCGTTCAGTCGGAGTAGGAGCATTGTTCTTCTTAACTGTGATGAATGGACAAAGCACGGAGACGATTATTAGAAATCATATCTCAAATGATGCAAGTTTTAAAGGAGTGTTAAAAGCGGTAGAGTTTAAAATTCTTAATGAGGATAATTCTGCTAGCTTGAAAGCAAATATTGTTGATGTGCAACAAACTCTAAATGGTGTCCCTATTTATCGTTCATTAGCAAAAGCTGTTATTAGAGATGGTAAAATGTGGTCATTTAATAATAATTTTGATACTGTTCAGAATGTTTCAAAATATTCGAAACCCAACTCTGTAACTTCTGCATTTTCTTCTGCTATAAGTAATCTAGGCCTTGCTGAAGTTAATTACAAATTGATTGATGATGGTGTCGCTGTTGATAACCCGAAAGCTGATCAGGTTGCTAATTTTGCTTACTATTATCAAAAAGATGGTAAGCTAGTACCTGCACGTTTATTCTTCATAGATGACTCTAAAAACAATGCGTTTTGGCAAATAATGGTTAATCTTGAGAATAACGAGGTTTTGGAAAAACATAATATGGTTATTTCGTGTAATTTCCATGATGATGCGTACGCAGCTTCAGAAAATGGAGAGCATGTACATAATCATTTTTTACCAGCTTTTGTTGAAAACCGAATAAATACGGCACATAAAGCAGTCACAGCGGTTGCAAGCGCTTCGTATAACGTTTTTCCTTTTCCTATTGAGGCGCCAACATTTGGTTCTAGATCAGTATTAACGGATCCATGGGATGTTGCAGCATCGCCGTTAGGATGGCACGATACAGGATCTACAAAGTACACTTATACTAGAGGAAATAACGTTTGGGCATATTTTGATAATGCCAGTACAAATACGCCGCCTAACACAGACATCACTGATGGCGGATCAACCATGAAATTTGATTTCCCGTACGCTGAAGCACCAGCGATCTCAGCGTACGATAACAAACATGCTGCAATAACCAATTTATTCTATGCTAATAATATGGTGCATGATATTTTCTATCGATTTGGATTTACAGAATCATCAAAGAACTTCCAAACGAATAACTTCGATAAAGGAGGTAGAGGTAATGATGCTGTAAGAGCAGAAGCGTATGATGGTAGTGGTTATAATAATGCAAACTTTAATGCCGGTTATGAAACGGAATCAACAGTTGCTGCACCTAGGATGCAAATGTATCTTTGGAAATCAGGAACATTAGGTTTAAAACAAAAGCTATTCTATAATTCTCCAGAGGAAGCGGTAACCAGACCAGGTGTAGCGGCAGGTGCTGCGAGTTTTGGAAAATTACTATTTTCTATACCAACCACTGGAGATGTTGTTATACCTGACGTAGCTAACGGTTGTAGTACCATAACAGCTGGCACATTGAATGGTAAAATAGCATTGTTAAACTATTCCCCTGGAAGTGGTGGAGAATGTTCAAATATGGTAAAGGTGAAAAATGCTCAAGCTGCAGGAGCTAAAGGCGCTATTATCCATCGTACAAATAGCAATTCTGCAATTGATATGAGTGGTACTGATCAAACAATTGTTATACCTTCAATTATGATTGGTAAAGATGAGGGGGATTATATCATTTCTCAAATCAACAGTGGCAAAACAGTTAATGTAGACTTGAAGGATATGGGCAATGGTTATAAAAACTCTAGTTTTGATAATGGTGTTATGGTTCATGAATATGGACATGGTATCTCTAACCGTCTTACAGGTAACAGTATGGGGTGTCTTAGCAATAGAGAGCAAATGGGAGAAGGTTGGTCAGATTTCTTTGCTTTAATGCTAACCAATAAGCCCGAATATACAGCAGCTACAGCTAGAGGTATTGCTACCTATTCTAATGGACAACAATCAACAGCCTTAGGGATCAGAGCAAAAAAATATTCTCCAGATTTTGCAGTTAATAACTTTACTTATGCTAAGACCAACGGTATGGAGTATTTTAATGGTACTACTATGGTAACAGATGTGCACAGTGTAGGTTCGATTTGGGCTACAATGCTTTGGGATCTTCATTGGAAATATGCTGAAAAATATGGTTACGCTTCCGATATTGTAGCTAATCCGACTAGTGGTAGTGCAAGAGTTGTACAATTAGTTATGGATGGGCTTAAGCTTCAACCATGCTTACCAGACTTTGTATCAGGCAGAGACGCTATCATCCAAGCCGAAGTAGCAAAGGGAGGCGCTGATGAGTGTATGATTTGGGAAGTTTTTGCCAAGAGAGGATTAGGTGTTAATGCCAGTGCAGGATCCAACCAAAGTATTAATGACCAGACAGAAGATTTTAATGTGCCTGATAAATGTAAAATGGCAACTTCTGAAGCTAATAAAACAAAAGCATTTAATGTATATCCAAATCCTGCTAAAGGAGAATTCTTTATTGCTGGAAGACCAACACTTAGCCAAGGTTCTGTAAAGGTTGACGTAATAGATGCCTCTGGAAAAACGATCAAATCTTTTGAAAGAAAGAAAAATAGTGTTGAAGCCGTATCAACTTCCAACATGCCAAAAGGTGTTTACTTAGTTAATATCTCTGAAAATTCTAATGTTATCCAAACTGATAAATTGATTGTAGAATAATTAATTTTTACAATTATAATTTTTTAAAAGTCCATTCTTAAGAGTGGACTTTTTGTTTTTTTGTTAAATTTTCGTTACTTATAATTTTTTTTTCTGAAAATTCCGTAATTTTGCACCCGTAAAAATCCTTTATGCAAAACATTAGAAATATTGCGATTATCGCGCACGTTGACCACGGTAAGACTACTTTGGTTGATAAAATCATCCACGCTACTAATATCTTTAGAGAAAATCAAGAATCTGGAGAATTGATTATGGATAACAACGACCTTGAAAGAGAAAGAGGTATTACTATTTTATCTAAAAACATATCTGTTACATACAAAGACACCAAAATCAATGTAATCGATACGCCTGGTCACGCCGATTTCGGTGGAGAAGTAGAGCGTGTTTTGAAAATGGCTGATGGTGTTATCTTGTTGGTTGATGCTTTCGAAGGTCCAATGCCACAAACGCGTTTTGTTTTGCAAAAAGCTTTAGAGTTAGGTCTTAAGCCAATGGTGGTTATCAATAAAGTTGACAAACCAAACTGTCGTCCAGACGAAGTACACGATCAAGTATTTGATTTGTTCTTTAACCTTGATGCGACAGAGGAGCAATTAGACTTCCCAACATTCTATGGATCGTCTAAGCAAGGTTGGTTTAATACAAGTCTAGAACCTACAGATAGCATTTTACCAATTTTGGATGGTGTTCTTCAATATGTTCCTGAGCCAAAAGTAGAAGAAGGAAATCTTCAAATGCAAATCGTTTCTCTAGATTATTCTTCTTTCTTAGGAAGAATTGCAATCGGAAAAGTTATAAGAGGAAGCATTAGCGAAGGTCAATGGATTGGTCTTGCACAAGAAGGTGACAAAATTGTAAAAGGTAAAGTAAAAGAACTTTATGTTTTCGAAGGACTTGGTAAGAAAAAAGTAACTGAAGTACTTGCTGGAGATATTTGTGCAGTAGTTGGTTTTGACGCTTTCCAGATCGGAGATTCATTTGTTGATTTAGAAAACCCAGAACCACTTCCAAGAACGTCTATTGATGAGCCAACACTTAACATGACGTTCTCAATTAATAACTCACCTTTCTTCGGAAAAGACGGAAAATACGTTACTTCTAACCACCTTAAAGAACGTTTAACTAAAGAACTAGAAAAAAACTTAGCACTTAGAGTTCAACAGACGGACGATGCTAACACATTCTTAGTTTTCGGTAGAGGTATTCTTCACTTATCAGTTCTTATCGAAACGATGAGAAGAGAAGGTTACGAAATGACAATTGGTCAACCACAAGTTATCCTTAAAGAAATTGATGGTGTACAATGTGAGCCTTACGAATCTTTGGTAGTTGACGTTCCAGAAGAAGTTGCTTCTAGAGTTATCGACTTGGCTACACAAAGAAAAGGTGATCTACACATCATGGAAACTAAAGGAGAAATGCAACACTTAGAATTCGAAATTCCGTCAAGAGGATTAATCGGATTACGTTCTCAAATGTTGACAGCAACAGCGGGTGAAGCAATTATGGCACACAGATTTACAGAATATAAACCTTTTAAAGGTGCTATTCCTGGAAGAAATAATGGTGTTTTGGTTTCTAAAACGCAAGGTCCGGCAACGGAATATTCTATCGCAAAATTACAAGATAGAGGTAAATTCTTTGTTGATCCAGGAGAGGAAATCTACGCAGGTATGATTATCGGTGAACAAAATAAACCAGGTGACTTGGTTGTAAATATTGTTGAAGCTAAACAATTGAACAACATGAGAGCTTCTGGTAAAGATAAAGATACTGGTGTAGCTCCAAAAATCTTACTTTCTCTAGAAGAGTGTATGGAATACATCCAAGCGGATGAAGCCATTGAAGTAACGCCTAACTTTATCAGAATGAGGAAGAAAATCCTTTCTGAAGAAGAGAGAAAACGTGTTGAGCGTAACGCAAAAGGATAATATTAAAAAGAGGCTGTCATATTTGGCAGTCCTTTTTTTTTATGTTGAATATCTAAAATCTTATTTCGATTTTGACATAATTTTTTGTGCGCTATAAAGATTCTTTTCGGCTTTATATATTCTAAATTTTGCCTCGTAACCGTCTGGGATGTATAGCACGACAGGCATTCGTCCATTATAGTCTGTGAAGTATCCTTGCGATTTTACAAACTCAGTCTTAGGTGCTACATTGGCAATCCATATTGGTCGAAGGTATTGATTCATCGGTCTTAAACGTTAAATAGTCTTAACCCTAACCTTTCAACTCTGACTTAGAAAACTGTCTGCATAAGCCTATTTTGTTACAGCCATCCGTTTGCATGATTTGTCAACGAATATTTCAATTGATTTTTTACGACAACCTAAGACGCAATTAAGACACCACACCTATTTTTCAAAAAACAGAAAAGAATCAATTTAAGCTTTTTAATGAAAGCAATCGCCGAAGTATTAAAAAAAAAGCCTCAAAAATGAGACTTTTAAATTTAACTATTTTGAAAGTTTTTTGGCATTGTTCTTCTTAACAGCCAAGTAACATAAGAATAAGAATGCTAACCAAATCGGAATAAGTTCTACCGAAATTTTTAGTCCTGTTAACCACATAATTACTAAGATTCCGAATAGGAAAATAAGACAGATGTAATTGGTTAAAGGATAAGCAAAAGATGGAAATATGGTTTTTGTATTGTTATAAGCTTGTTTGAATTTAATATGAGTGTAACTTATCATTATCCAATTGATAACAAGACAAGAAACGACTAATGACATTAGAATTTCTAAAGCTTGTTCTGGTATTATTTTATTAATGACAATACAAATTGCCGCAAACGCAGCCGAGACCAAAATGGCCATTACAGGGACATGATTTTTATTTAATTTAGATAAAAATCGAGGCGCATTACCTTGCTCAGCAAGACCAAATAACATTCTGCTATTGCTATAAACACTACTGTTGTAAACTGATAAGGCAGCAGTTAAGACAATGATATTAAGGATGTTAGCAATCAATTTTGTGAACTGGATTGTCGTCCCAAATATATCAAACTGAAATCCATTTAATCTTTCAAATACCATAACAAATGGACTGCTTCCTGCTGTAATTTTGTCCCACGGCGACAACGAAAACAAGATAATCAAAGCACCGACATAGAAAATTAAGATTCTATAAATAACCTGATTGGTTGCTCTAGGAATATTTTTCTCAGGATTTTCTGCTTCTGCCGCCGTAATACCAACCAGTTCTAATCCACCGAATGAAAACATAATTAAAGCCATTGCAGCCAGAAGCCCTACAAAACCACATTTTCCGTCAGTATCAATCCATCCTTTGGGGAGGAAACCTCCATTATTCCAAAGGTTAGAAATGCTTGCTTGATCGCCTCCAGTCCCACTAATCAATAAATAACTTCCGAAAATAATCATCGCAATAATGGCAACAACTTTAACGATGGAAAACCAAAATTCGGCTTCACCATAGACTTTTACCGACGCAAGATTCAATGCGTTAATGACAAAAAAGAAAAATAAACTCGACATCCATAGTGGTACTTCGGGCCACCAAAATTGGACATAAACACCAATTGCAGTAAGTTCCGCCATGCTTACGAGAATGTACAACAACCAATAATTCCACCCAGAGGCAAAACCCGCAAATGAGCCCCAATATTTATACGCAAAATGGCTGAAGCTACCTGAAACAGGCTCCTGAACTACCATCTCACCAAGTTGACGCATGATAAAAAATGCGATAAGTCCTGCAAAAGCATAACCCAAAATTACGGATGGACCCGCCAAAACGGCGGCCGGACCAATTCCTAAAAATAGACCTGTACCGATTGCTCCGCCTAATGCAATTAGCTGAATATGACGATTTTTGAGACCTCTTTTTAATTCGGTTTGAGATTCGCCCGATTGTTGTTGTGTTTCCAAATTCTTTTCTTTTGAAATAAAGTCCCTAAAATAGCAATTTAATAGCATTAAGCAACCGAAATATTTTGAATCCTTTTTTTATTTTCAAATCTTTAATCATAATATCATTTTTTTAATCTTAACTTTTGTCATTTAGCGCTACCAAGACATTATATTACGAGTAATAGGTCGCCTCTCCTATCTCTGGATCGCAACCGGATTATATTTTCATTAAAGTATTATTTTAATTAAATTATAAACTACTCGTTAGGATATTTTTCTACTAAGAAACATACAAGACTACTAAAAATAATCTTCTGAAAATCAGACACTAATAGTACTTAATTTTATAAAATCTAGAACATTATTATATCGAAATTTGTAATAATAAATTATGACTTTTATCACTTTAAGTTTAATAAAAATGAAATTAAGGCACAATTTATGCAATTCAAGTAATATATTAATCCTTTAAAACTTTTATTATGAGAAGTATATTATGGACCGTTGCAGTAATTTGTATTATTGTTTGGTTGTTAGGAATGATTGGAGTAGTTCCTGGTTTAAGTACAGGCTATCTTGTACATATTCTATTAGTTATCGCAGTTATTGTTGTTCTTTTCAACATCATTTCAGGTAGGAAACCTTTGGATTAAAAGCATTCAGTTTGGTTTCAAACCATAACATTTAAAAATTAAAGATTGTCTTATCTTAGGCAGTCTTTTTTATGATTAGAAGTTTTAAAATATACGGCAATTGAAAATTATTACATCAAACTACTGAATAATCCTTTCTTTTTGTCCCTATTTAAAATGAAGTTCATTAGCAAACAGTTTGATTGTCAAAGCTTTATTTTTAAGAAATTCTTTTTAACCTTTAAATACAAAAACTCCCTGCCACAAGAGTTCCGGAAAGCGCCACAAGAGAAAAACTCGCAATGTTACCCAACAAAAATGGCGTGAGTGCAATAGCAACAAACACAGAAATAATGATGATACCTGGTCCAATACCTTATTGCAATTCGGTTTTATAATCAATTCCATTAATCTTTTATTCGGCAGTGTGTTATCGAGTCCTTCTTTGTTTTTACGCATTAATAAAATTGAAATTTCATATTTATTGCAATGTATTGACTTTTTAGAAAATATGTCAATGAAAATAAGTTTTGAAATGATAATCAACGCTTATCAAAGGCTAAAATTTCTTTTTTTTAGAAATCAGAATGATGATGAATGTAATACTTTTGGCGTTTCACTTTCATGAAAAGATAGCACGATGCATTTAACATCCAACATCCGATATAATCATCGCATCTTTGGCTGTGCAGAACCTGACGTGACATCTAAGAATTAAATTCTATTTTCTGTTTTTACAGACGAAGTCGAAAACAATCCGTCAAAGTGTAAGTTGGGCTCCTATTACGAAATGTCTTCTAATAATAAATGTAGTTTAAAATATAAAAACAAAACAAAGGATTTTGTCCATGCAATCTTAACGGATAGCCTGCGTCAAAAACATGATGTCTATTTTGAAAAAGAATGCGTTAAGTTTGATTAAACCTTGAATTATCAAAATAAATAATCGTCTATTAGTTTCGTTGTTAAAGATTAATGTCTACATTTTAATTTCTAAGTACAACGTGTAGCAAGGAACATTGTACAGCCTTATTGCAGCTGGTTAAAATCTAAACCTTGCAAAAATCTGCGCAAAAAAGTTACAAGTTTATTACAAAATGCCCGATCAATAAATAATTTGATGTTGTCTATTTACTAGAATTTGTTTTCCATAAAATCCTCCGTATTTTTGCAGCAAATATTTCACATTGCAAACCGATTTAGTCCTCATTACGCCACCTTTTACACAACTTAATACGCCTTATCCGGGCACAGTTTATCTAAAAGGTTTCTTGAATACGCTTTCCTACAAAGTGTTTCAAGCGGATTTGGGTTTGGATGTGATTTTAAAATTGTTTTCCAAAAAAAGTTTGACCGATTTATTCAATCATATCGAATTTCAAGAGGTTGAATTAAGTGAAAACGCGCAAAGAATGTTGATGCTTAAAGATGATTATATTTCTAGTATCGATGCTGTGATTCGCTTTCTACAAGGGAAAAATTCCACTTTTGCAGATTCTATAGTTCAAGATGCTTATTTGCCAGAAGCCTCTCGTTTTTCTCAGTTGGATGATTTGGAGTGGGCTTTTGGAGCTATGTCTTTTCAGGATAAAGCCAAACATTTGGCGACTTTGTATTTGGAAGATTTATCCGATTTAATCATTGAAGCGGTGGACGAAAATTTCGGTTTTAGTCGATATGCCGAAAGATTGGGACGATCTGCGAATTCTTTTGATGAATTGTATTCGGAACTGCAAAAAGAGCCGACCTACATTGACCAAATTACACTGTCGGAATTGGAAGATTTAATTCAGAAAACGAATCCAAAAATGGTCGGATTTTCGGTACCTTTTCCAGGGAATTTGTATTCTGCCTTTAGATGTGCAAAATATATCAAGCAAAATTATTCGAATATAAAAATTAGCATGGGCGGCGGTTTTCCAAATACGGAATTGCGCTCATTGAGTGATGTTCGTGTGTTTGAATTTTTCGATTTTATCCTTTTGGATGATGGTGAAGCTCCGATCGAACAAGTTTTAAAATACATCAATAATGAAGTCGAAATTTCAGATTTGAAAAGAACTTTTGTTCTTCAAAATAACGAAGTTGTATACATCAACAATCCTCAGATTCGAGATTATAAATTTTCGGAAGTTGGGACGCCTGATTATTCAGATTTAAAGCTCAATCAATACATTTCGGTGATTGAAGTTGTTAATCCAATGCACCGACTGTGGAGCGATGGACGTTGGAACAAATTGACGATGGCGCACGGTTGCTACTGGGGAAAATGCACGTTTTGCGATATTTCTCTAGATTACATCAAGGTTTACGAGCCTATTGCTGCGAAGCAAATCGTTGACCGTATGGAAGAATTAATCGAAACTACACAGAATACAGGTTTCCATTTTGTGGACGAAGCTGCACCACCAGCTTTGATGCGTGAAGTAGCATTGGAAATTTTGAAACGTCAATTAAGTGTGACTTGGTGGACGAATATTCGATTTGAAAAAAGTTTTACCTATGATTTATGCCGATTATTAAAAGCTTCGGGTTGTATTGCAGTTTCAGGAGGTTTGGAAGTGGCTTCCGATCGATTGTTAAAATTGATTGACAAAGGCGTAACAGTGGATCAAGTGGCGATTGTTAACCGAAATTTTACCGAAGCTGGAATTATGATTCATGCGTATTTGATGTACGGATTCCCGACACAAACCACGCAAGAGACGATTGATAGCTTGGAAATGGTGCGGCAACTTTTTGAAATCGGAATTTTGCAATCTGGATTTTGGCATCAATTTGCAATGACCGCGCACAGTCCCGTTGGTTTGAATCCCGAAAAATATAACGTCATCAATCACAGCTTAGAAGTTGGCGCTTTCGCAAATAACGACATGATTCACGAAGAGAAATCAGGATTGGATCATCAACAATTTTCGTATGGTTTGAAGAAATCTTTGTTCAATTATATGCACGGCGTAGGCTTTGATCTGTCACTCCAAGACTGGTTTAATTTTAAAATACCGAGAACCACGGTTCCTAAATTTTACATAGAAGATGTTCTCAACAACGAAACGTTTTCTGGACATAAACCAAATCAAAAAATCGTTTGGCTTGGCGGAATTCCGAGTCTGGAAGTGACGACCAAAATTAAAAAAGGAACAATGTATGAAAACGCGATGCTTAAAATTCACACCAAAAACGATGCGGTTGCCATACGTGTGGAAAAAGAAATTGGAGAATGGTTTATTCAGTTTATCAAAGATTTAAAACAAAATCCAAAAAGCATTAGCTTCCAACAAATGAAATCTGATTTCGAAGAAAAATTGCAAATGGATTTTGATGTTTTTATTTATTCAAGACCTGCGGAAAAGTTGAAAGAAGTGGCTTTGTTGGTCGTATAATTTATATGACGCAATACATCCAAAGCGATATAATGCCGTTGATTAGCAAAAGTATAACACTTATGTTTCTTGCCATTTCAACCCGCTCTTTCATTGTTTTATCAAAACCGTAACTGGCCACCAAAACAAAAAAGAACATTGCAACGGTGGTTAACAAAATTGCTGTAAGCGTCAGTAAGGGTTCAAACTCAATGCTGTTGGTGTTTTTGAAAATACCGTTTGCGATTATCTATATGGTTTGTCAGATGTTATGGCTATGATTTTTTGCTATATACAATTGCTTTTTTATTTCTTTTCCACGATCATTTTTATACTTTACGACTGGGAAATAAATTAAAACTGGGTAATAACTAGAATTTCTGAAATTTTGACGATACAATTTTTCAACCACATAATCGACAACGACGGCTTCATGTTTTTGTTCAACAACCGCACGAAAAGCTTTTTCCCAAATGACTGTATAAGAATAGAAAATTGAGAATAGGTTGAAACATCCAACAATTAAAAACGTAAAAAGAAACAAAAATCCTGATTCCCAAATTTTCCTTTTATCACTTTTTGAAGTTATTTTCTTTGTTATTCTAAATGCGAAATAAAAAGAAATGACAATAAGAAACAGCAGTATAATTGAAGTGGGATTCATTGTTTGGATATAATATTTATCAATTTAAAATAATCTATTCAACGAAATGAGCTCATCAATTTTAGTTAAAATGAGTGCGTCTTCCTTTCCCCAATTTGTTGTCTCCACATGGCGTAATACAAGCCGTTCTCGGCAAGTAAATTTTCGTGAGAACCCGTTTCAATGACTTTGCCGCGCTCCAAAACATATATTCTATCAGCATGCATAATTGTACTCAAACGATGCGCGATAAGAACGGTAATTTGCTCTTTATTTTTAGAAATATCTTTGATGGTTGCCGTAATTTCTTCTTCCGTAAGACTGTCTAAGGCAGAAGTTGCTTCATCAAAAATTAGCAAATGAGGTTTTCTTAGCAAAGCTCTAGCAATCGCGATTCTTTGTTTTTCACCGCCGCTTAGTTTCAAACCACCTTCGCCAATTACGGTTTCAATTCCTTTTTCAGCACGTTCTAAAAGCGCTGTGCAACTGGATTTTTTCAACGCCAATTGCAAATCTTCTTCGGTGGCATTAGGATTTACGAAAAGTAAATTTTCTTTTATCGTTCCAGAAAAAAGTTGTGTGTCCTGCGTTACAAAGCCAATTTGATTTCGCAACTCATCAAAATCAAAGTCTTTTCCGTTGATGTTGTTATAGAAAATACTTCCTTCCTGTGGTCTGTACAATCCAACCAGAAGTTTTACCAACGTACTTTTTCCTGAACCACTTGGCCCAACAAAAGCAATAGTTTCTCCATTTTTAACATCGAAAGAAATCCCATTCAAGGCTTTATATTGTGCCGATTGATGTTTGAAAGAAACGGCGTCAAATGCCAATTCATCAATGCTTCCGATCTGCTTTGGATGAAGTGGTTTTTCTTCAGCAGGTTTTTTCATCAATGTATCAAAATTATTCAAAGATGCTTCCGCTTCACGATACGAAATAATGATGTTTCCTATTTCCTGCATCGGTCCGAAAATAAAGAAACCATAAAACATTAGTGACAAATATTGTCCAGGTGTAACAATATTTTTAAAGATCAAAAGCAAAAGCGTGAACGTAATTACCTGTTGAAGAAAATTAACCAAAGTCCCTTGTACAAAGCTTAAAGAACGGATGCTTTTTACTTTCTTCAGTTCTAAACCTAAAATTTTGTATGTATTATTATTTAAACGATTAACTTCTTGATTCGTTAAACCCAAACTTTTTACGATCTCGATATTTCGGAGACTTTCGGTAGTACTTCCAGCCAAAGCTGTCGTTTCGGAAACGATATTTTTCTGGATTTTTTTAATTCTTTTACTCAACAAATTCGTGACAAATGCAATGAAGAAAATCCCAACTATATAAACTGGCATTATCGACCAATGCAGTCGCAATGCGTAAATAGAAACGAAAATAATGCTCACCAAAATCCCGAAAAAGATGTTCACAAAACTGGTGATGAATTTTACCGAATCTTCGCGAACTTTGGTCAAAATAGATAAAGTTTCGCCACTTCTTTGGTCTTCAAATTCTTGGAAAGGCAATGCCATCGAGTGTTTCAAACCATCTGTAAAAATTTTGGCACCGTATTTTTGTGTTATCACATTCACGACATAATCTTGGAATGCTTTTGCAATTCGGCTCACCATCGCGGTGCCAATCAATAAAAGCAAGAAATAAAATACACCGTGATAAATTCCGTCGCCGTATAAATATTGATTTAGATCTCTAGGAAGCCGATTTTCTTTATCGAAAAAATTAGGATGCGTTACCAAATGGTCGAGGATATTTCCCGTAATCGCAGGCGAAAACAAAGAAAAAACTTGGTTGATGGTGGCTAAAAGTAAGGACAATACAATCAGCCATTTATAAGGTTTTAGGTATTTAAAAAGCGTTTTCATTTTCAAAAATAATGCTGCAAAAGTAGAGATATATTTTCAGCAAACTACATGTAATTCTTGAAAATCGATAGAATGAAACAATCGTGATTATTTTAAAATATCAAAAAAGTATATGATTTCTATTAAATAAACTCCTTTTAAATCAGAAAACTATGTTAATAATTATTTAGGCTGAAAAATATAAAAACGGTTTTTCCTTTGATATGATTTTGCAATGCAAATTTTCGCAATGAAAAAAATTGTAATCTCAGCGACTATACTTTGTACCTTGACAGTTGTCGCGCAACAGAAATCTGATACGATAAAAAAGGAAAACGAAACACAAGAAGTCGCGATTGTAGCCTCCTCCAGAACACAACAGAAAAATGAAAGTTCTCCGCACAAAGTTGAAAGTCTCGGTAAAGGAGAAATGACGCAACAAAGTAGTATAAAACCTGTTGAAATTGGGAGTGATCTTGGCGATATTGGCGGTGTCCAAATCCAACAAAGTTCTGCGATATCAGGAAATTCAAATATCAGAATTCAAGGATTGGATGGGCGTTACACATAAATTCTTCGCGACGGAATGCCATTATTCGACGGCTTTAGCCTGGGCTTGGGCGTTTTAAATAGTCCGCCTTTGGTTTTACAACAAGTTGATTTGATAAAAGGTTCGGCTTCCACGCTTTATCGTGGCAGTGCCATTGGCGGTTTGGTGAATGTAATTTCGCGCAAACTAAATTCAAAACAAACTAACGACTTTCGTCTATTGCGCCACATTGGAGGAAAAAAATCCACATGTGTTTGCATCAAAAAATACAAATGCTTTGGCTACAGGCTTTTATGGAGGTTACAGGCGTCAAAATGACCAAGATGTAAATAAGGATGGTTTTTCGGATGTTGCACAGATTCGATCTTTGGTTATGCATCCAAAATTGTATTTTTATCCGTCGCAAAATTCGAGTTTTTATTTGGGTTGGAGCGAAAGTTTTGACAAAAATTGGAGCGGCGACCTGCTATTTATTAAAAATGGAAAATCGTTTGATCATCAATAGTTTGAGCGAAGTAAGTTGCAAAGAAATACGTACTAATTGGTTTATGATCAGAAATTTAGTGATGATTCAAAACTTGAATTAGAAAACAGTGTAAGCCATTTCGAAAGACAATTACCAAGCAACGAAAATTTTTTGAAGGCCAATCAAACCCACTATTTTCAGAACTTTCTTACATAAAACCAATGAATAACATGATTTGGGTTATGGGCACCGATTTATTTTTTTTGAATAGAATTTTTTATAGATCCCATTTTTGATTATTTTAAGAAAAGGTATTGGATTTCCAAAACTAGACAAGAGAGTTTTTACAGCATCGATGTTTCTCATTGTAATCGTTAGAAAGCATTTATCAGTATTCAGGTATTATATGACGTTAAATTTCAACTAAAAATCAACCTGCGTAAAAATCCAGTTCAAAGTATCAATTATTAAAAGTTGATTGGTTTTTACTGGAAGATTACAAATAATTTTGAGTGTATTCATCGCCATAAAACTGCCAATAACACCTGGAAGAGCGCCTAAGACGCCGTTTTTATCACAATCTAAACCGGCTTCAGGATGATCTGGAAAAAGATCTCTCAAGTTTTTACTTCCTTGATAATTAAACACCGCCACTTGACCTTCAAAACCTAAAATACTGCCATAGACCAAGGTTTTCCTTAATTTAACACAAGTATCATTAAGTAAATATCTTGTCGAAAAATTATCGGAAGCATCAACGATGACATCAAAATCATTTAAAATGAAACTTGCATTTTCTGATGTAATTTTTGATTTAAAACCCCTAAATTTAACATTAGAATTAATATGTTGAACAAAATTTTGTGCGCTATCAACTTTTGATGTTCCAACAGAATTCTCGTGGTGAATAATTTGCCGATTTAGATTATGAATTTCAACTTCATCAAAATCTGCAACGCCAATTTCCCCAATGCCAGCCGCTGCTAGATACTGAATGACAGGACTTCCCAAACCGCCAGCTCCTACCACAAGAACTTTGGCTGACAAAATTTTCTTTTGACCTTCAATGCCAATTTCATCTATAAAAATTTGACGACTGTAGCGTGTAAATTCTTCGTTTTTCATTTAAGAATAAGCTTTATCCCAATCCTTCATCACAGGATCGTAACCCGCATTTTTAATTATATTTTTAATCTCATCCATACTACGTTCATCCGAAGTTTCGAACTGCTCCAAAGAATTTTCATCTACTGAATAACCACCCGGATTGGTTCTAGAAGCGGCACTCATCGTCGTTGCACCCAATTGCACGATATGATTTCTAAAATTTTCATTTTCGCGAGTCGAGATAGAAATTTCCAAATCGGGATTCCAAATTCTGTAAGCAAAAATTAATTGTAAAAGATCTCGATCCTTCATTTCAAAATTAGGTTCAATGATTCCTTCCGCTGGTCTCAATCTAGGAAAAGACACCGAAAACTTCGATTGCCAATAGGTTTTCTGCAAATAATCGATGTGCAAAGCATTGAAAAAACTATCGATTCTCCAATCTTCTAAACCAAGCAGAACACCTAATCCCATTTTATGAAAAGCCGCATTACCAACACGATCTGGCGTATTGAGACGGTAATCAAAATTCGATTTTCGACCTTTGGGATGGTAAGTTTTGTAAACATCTTGGTGATAAGTCTCTTGATAAACCAAAACCGAATGAACGCCCGCGTCATGCAAAGCTTGATATTCGTGAGTTTCCAAAGGTTGAACCTCAATAGAAATATTCGAAAATTGCGATTTTAAAAGCGAAACTGCATTCAAAAAATACGGAAGTCCGACTTTATGTTGCGCTTCACCGCTTACCAAAAGTACGTGATCGACTCCCATTTTTTTCAGGATTGAGGCTTCTTTTAACAATTCTTGATCAGTTAAAGTTTTGCGTTTTATTTTATTATCCAAACTAAATCCGCAATACGTGCAAATATTCTGACACTCGTTGCTAAGGTACAACGGCGCATACATTTGTATGGTTTTCCCGAATCTTTTCTGTGTTAATTGCTGAGATTTTTGACCCATTTCTTCTAAGAAAAATTTAGCTGACGGCGACAACAAAACCAAAAAATCTTCAACGTGTAATTTTCGTTTATTCAAAATGTGCCTTACATCATTTTCTGTGTACGAATACACCTTGGCATTAATTTCTTCCCAAGAATATTTCGCAAAAACTTCTATAAAACTCATGGTATTTCTTTAATCATCCAACAAAAAAGCAGTTAACGGACTAGAAGCTTCGGCTCGGTTTCTAATTGTTCCCAAACCACTTTCAAAAGCTCGTCGTCCCGCTATAACAGCCTCTTTAAAAGCAATCGCCATTTCTACAGGATTCTTAGCAACAGCAATCGCCGTATTCACCAAAACCGCATCAGCTCCCAATTCCATGGCTTTTGCTGCGTCAGAAGGTGCACCAATTCCTGCATCTACAATCACAGGGACTTTACTGTTCTCGATAATGATTTCTAAAAAATCGATTGTTCTAAGACCTTTATTTGTTCCAATAGGTGCTCCCAAAGGCATTACAACGGACGTTCCTGCGTTCTCCAACAATTTGCACAACACGGGATCTGCATGAATGTAAGGCATCACTACGAAACCCAATTTCGCCAAGTCTTCCGTGGCTTTCAGCGTTTCGATCGGATCTGGTAGCAAATATCTTGGATCTGGATGAATTTCTAATTTTACGAAGTGGGTTTCTAAAGCTTCGCGTGCCAATTCCGCAGCTAAAACTGCTTCCTTTGCGTTTCGCGCCCCTGAAGTATTGGGCAAAAGATTTGCTTTTGTTTTCTTTAATTCTGCTAATAATTCGTCTGTTGGAGAATCGAAATCAACACGTTTTAAAGCCATGGTTACCAACTCAGATTCTGCAGCTTGAACGGATTCTCGCATTTGACTTAAACTCCCGAATTTCCCTGTTCCTAAGAATAATCTTGATGAAAAGTCGGTGCCGCCTATTTGTAATTTTTTCATATAAATTCTGTTTGTAATTCTTGGATCATTGAGGGGCTTTCAGTAATTAATTGCGATAAAGCCACACCATAAATTCCAATATTTTGAAGTGCGTGAATGTCGTTTTTCGTTACGCCACCAATGGCATAGATCGGTGGGAAATTCATATTATTTTTTTGAAGTTGATTAATTATTTTTTGATAAGCTTCAAAGCCTAAAATTGGACTCAATTTTTTCTTTGTTGATGTAAATCGCAATGGTCCAAGTCCGATATAATCACAGTTTTCGGAAATTCTTTGTTGTACATCTTCAAGAGTATTTGCCGTTCCACCAATAATTTTTTCAGAGCCTAAAATTTGTCTCGCTTTTAAAATATCCATATCATTTAAACCCAAATGAACGCCGTCTACATCGACTTCTGCAGCCAAGTCCACATCGTCATTAATGATAAAAGTTGCATTATAATTTTCGCATAGCATTTTTACTTTCAGAGCCAATAATTTTATATCATTTATTGAAGTCTCTTTCCAACGAAGCTGAATCCATTTTGCGCCATTTTCTAAAGCATTTTCAATGTTTTTAAATTGAACTTCCGCAGTATTGCCCTGAGAAATGTATTGTATTTTTTCAAATTTTTGCATGATGTCCTAAAAGATTTGGTGAACTTTTTAAATAATTTTCGATATAAATTTTTGCTTCCGTACAAGCTTGTTGGATGTTCTTTCCTAACGCTAAATTAGCAGCAATTGCGCTTGATAAAACGCAGCCAGAACCATGTTTTTGAAAGACTTTTTCTACCTTTGGTGTAATCTCGAAAATTTCATTTTCTGTGAACAAAATATCCGAACCCTCCGCAACTTTTCGATGTCCGCCTTTCAATAAAACATTGCAAGGCATTTTTTGATTTTCATTGAGAATTTTCATCGATTTTAAATACTCAAACTCCAAAAAGTTGGGCGTTATTAAGTCGAAATGTGGCAGAATTTCCTTTACATTCTTAATATCTTTTTCATTAAAAAAAGTCTTTCCAGACGAGCTTTTCAAAACGCTATCCCAAACAATTAGTGGCTTAGAATTACTCATGTTTAAAACATCAACAATGCTTTTCAAATAGTTTGAGTTGGGAACAACTCCAATTTTCACAGTTTTAATTCGATAAAAATCGAGCAAAGCTTTGATGCTTTTTAAAACGTCTTCAATTGCAATCCAACGTACAGAAAAAACCTGATTTTCCGTTTGTAAAGTATTTGCCGTCATCACCGCCAAACCTTGAACTTGATGTTGTTCAAAAGTCTTTACATCGGCAAGAATTCCGGCGCCACCACAAGGATCAAATCCAGCAACACTTAACACAAATGGCCTTTCTGAATACATGTTTCAAAAACTTTTAAAGGATTTTCATTTTCCCAAATCGAACCTAAAAATGCAACACCTTCTACGCCATGTTCATACACCAAATGTTGATTTTTGGGCGTTATTCCACCCAAAGCAATGAGCTTAGTTTTGTAATTTTCTCTTTTCTCTAAATCTGATAAAATTTGAAAATTTTCACCATAACCAATCTTAGAAATACTTGGAAAAACGGGACTGACAAACGCGTAATCCCAAAGCTTTTCCAATTGATTAAAATCTTCGATAGAATGTGTAGATGTCGAATAAATTACATTTTCTTTAAAACAAAAATCATTGTTTTTTCTAAACTTTTCTTTAATGTGAAAACGATGCAAGCCTAACTCCAGTGCGGTTTCAAAATGTTGATGAACCACTAATTTAGACTTATATTTATCATCAATTCCGAAAACGTAACTGATTAAATCCAATTCTGAAAACTTTGGTTTCCGAATATGAAATAAATCCAAGCCTTGATCAAAAAACTCATTAATCAAATCGGTTTCATTTTTTACATTTTCTTCTGGACTAATGATGATTTTCACAGATACAATTCTTTTCCGTTATCAATAAATTCTAAAGACTTTTCTTGCATTCCTTGAGCAGCAGACTCGCGAATTTCTTGCGTAATTTTCATTGAACAGAATTTGGGACCACACATGGAACAAAAATGCGCCACTTTTGCACCATCTGCGGGTAAAGTTTCATCATGAAATTCTTTTGCTGTATCGGGATCCAGCGACAAATTGAACTGATCTTCCCAACGGAATTCGAAACGCGCTTTGCTCAATGCATTATCCCGATATTGCGCGCCTGGATGACCTTTCGCCAAATCTGCAGCATGAGCTGCCAATTTGTAGGTGATAACGCCATCTTTCACATCTTTTTTGTTGGGTAAACCCAAATGCTCTTTTGGTGTAACATAGCACAACATGGCGCAACCGTACCAGCCAATCATCGCCGCACCAATCGCCGACGTAATGTGGTCGTAACCTGGCGCAATATCCGTCGTTAGAGGTCCTAACGTATAAAAAGGCGCTTCGTCACATTCCTGCAACTGCTTCTCCATATTTTCCTTAATTAAATGCATCGGGACGTGGCCAGGACCTTCGATCATCACTTGAACATCGTGCTTCCAAGCAATTTTCGTTAACTCACCAAGCGTTTCGAGTTCGGCGAATTGGGCAGCATCGTTTGCATCAGCGATAGAACCTGGGCGCAAACCATCTCCTAACGAAAAAGCCACATCGTATTGCTTCATAATTTCGCAAATTTCCTCAAAATGAGTGTACAAAAAATTCTCTTTATGATGAAATAAACACCATTTTGCCATGATAGAACCACCTCGCGACACAATCCCCGTCACACGTTCGGCCGTCAAATGAATGTAGCGCAAGAGTACGCCTGCATGAATCGTAAAGTAAGAAACGCCCTGTTCTGCTTGTTCAATTAAGGTGTCTCTAAAAATTTCCCAGGTAAGGTTTTCGGCAACACCTTTTACTTTTTCCAAAGCTTGATAAATAGGCACAGTTCCGATGGGAACGGGAGAATTCCTGATGATCCATTCGCGGGTTTCGTGGATATTTTTACCTGTGGACAAATCCATAATGGTATCTGCGCCCCAACGACAAGCCCAAACCGCTTTTTCGACTTCTTCTTCAATGCTTGAGGTCACCGCACTGTTCCCAATATTTGCATTAATTTTCACTAAAAAGTTTCGTCCAATAATCATTGGTTCGCTTTCGGGATGGTTGATATTATTTGGTATGATGGCTCTTCCCGCTGCAATTTCGTCACGAACAAATTCAGGCGTAATTTTTCCTTTTGGCGTATTAGCACCGAAACTTTCACCAGCATGTTGATGATTCATTCCTGCAGTTGCTGATTCTAGTTGGTCAATTTTTTGATTTTCACGAATAGCAACATATTCCATTTCTGGCGTAATAATGCCCTGTTTCGCATAATGTAATTGTGTAACATTCTTGCCTTCTTTCGCTACCTTCGGTAAGTGTGAATAAGCAAAACGCAAATCGTTTAGATCCTTATTCTCAAGGCGTTGTTTGCCGTATTCAGAAGTAATACCTTCCAAAACCTCAACATCATTTCTTTCTAAAATCCATTCTTCACGAATACGCTCTAAACCTTTGCGTATGTCAATTGTAGAATTGATGTCCGTATAAGGCCCAGAAGTGTCATAAACCGTTACGGGAGGGTTAAACTCTTCTCCACCTCTATTCAATTTTGTAGGCTGAAGACTGATTTCGCGCATCGCAACTTTAATCGGATGCAAAGATCCCGGAATATAAACTTTTCGAGAATTAGGAAAAGTTTGTGTGGTAATTTGCTCTTGTTTCATATTTAATTTTTACTGATTAAAAACGTCTAACCGCCTTGTGTAGCGGTAATGAGCAGAATAGAATCTTTATTTTGTAAAATTGTTTGGGACCACAATTTTTTTGGAACTACTTTTTGATTGACAGCTACCGCCAAACCAGAAGTTTTCCCCTGACAATGCTGCATAACCAATGCTTCCAAAGTTAACTTGGAAACTTCAAAAAAAGTAGATGTGTGATTGATGATAAGTTCCATTCCGTTTCATTTTAAATTAAAATTGACTTTAGGAATGGATACACGAACGCAGATTGCGCCCAAGATGACCATTTACTTTTCCCTACGCTAGTATGATCTAGATCAGGTTGTGAGGGTAAAATCTCAGCCTACTTTTTGTAGACACCCCTAAAGTTCGCAGCGAAGATATAAATTTTTTTTGTACTTCCAAATTTTACAACTTTTAAAAACCCGACAAAAAGTTGGAAGTGTTTTTGCATTTTATCAGAAAGTTTAACCCATTTTACATTATGAAAAATTCAATAATAATTCAAATTTTTAGTGTTTTAATAATTTCTATTTCATGTCAAGAAATAAAGGAAAAACAAATTCTAGTTGATAAAAAAACAGTCGATTCAACCGTCGTTAATCCATCAATAAAAAAGAATCCTACTACTCTAGAACAAAGGATTTTTGATATTAAAACTTGGTATGACGAGGCTCAAAAAAGTAGAGCCACCACTTCAAAACATTGCAAAAATAATGAAGAAAATTGGAAGGCTAACTTGGATAAAGATACCGAAATGGAATTTATCAATAAAGTGCAAGAATGCATTCTTCCAAATGGAATAACAGTGTATTCGGGAGAATTTAATGGTTATGAATGGCAACAAAAATTCAGTTATTATTTTAAAAATGATACATTGTTTTTCGTGTATTACCAATCTGCTGCGGAATCTTGTTATGAGGAAAACCGAATTTATTATGATCAAAATAAAATCCCGATTCAGTTTTTATTTAAAAGCAATGACTGCGACGGAAATGAGGCCACCGACAATAAAAAGATTGAAGATAGAAAGCAACAGAAGGATTTAATAAGAATTGTTGACAAGCAAATTGTGGAAATTAGAAGAATTCTGGCGCAGAAAAAATAGTCTGTTTTTTGATTTTTAACTTTAATTTTTTATGATCATTTCGAGTTATACTAGAATTTAGAAATAAAAAATCCGCGACCTAAAGCGCGGATTTTATTTAAACTTTATATAAAGAACTAATTCTTTTTATGATAATTGATTCCACATTCTAAAAACTTTTTGAAATCGTCTTTTGGCATATAGCCCGATACTGGCGTATTAATAACTTTCTGATCAGGTGTCACCAACACATAATGCGGTTGCGAATTGTTGTTGAAATTCACTTGTTGGAACATCGACCACTTATCACCAATTGTTTTGATTTTCTTCATTTGACCGCCGCCCATATCAATTTTCATTTGTTCAGCTTCTGGCAACTCTTCTTTGTCATCAACATAAACCGAAGCGATAACCACATCATTTTGTAATAAAGGCAAGATGTCATCTTGACTCCAAACAAACTCTTCCATCTTCCGACAGTTTTCGCATCCATAACCTGTAAAGTCGATAAGAAGTGGTTTGTTTTGTTTTTTAGCTTCTTCTAAAGCATCGAAATAATTATGATGCAATTTTAAACCTAAAATACCATCCTCTTCTTTATGGAAATAACTCACATTCATTGGAGGAAGAATTCCACTTAACAGCTGAAGTTTTGGCTTATCAGCAGGGATTAAACCGTAAATTAAATAAGCTAAAAAACCTAAACCTAAAGCGCCTAAAAGCTTTCTACCTAAAGAGATTTTTGGTTCTCTATCATCGTGCGGGAATCTGATTTTCCCGAATAAATAAAGTACTAATCCTATCGTAATGATAATCCAAAGAACAATGAATAGTTCTCTTTTTAACATGAAAGTTTTGGAAACCAAATCTGCTTTTGAAAGGAATTTTAACGCTAAAGCAACTTCGATAAAACCAAGTACAACTTTAACAGTGTTCATCCAACCTCCAGATTTTGGAAGATTTTGTAATGCTTGTGGGAATAATGCTAACAATCCGAAAACCAATGCCCACGATAGACCAAATCCGGCTAATGCAAAAGTTAATAAAGTCGGCACATTAGACGATCCCGTAACAACGCCTCCTAACAAACTTCCCAAAATAGGTCCTGTACAAGAGAATGAAACGATAACCAATGTCAAAGCCATGAAGAAGATACCGATGATTCCACCAGCTTCTTCCGCCTTAGATGATTTGTTCGCAACCCAGTTAGGAAGCGTGATTTCGTAGTATCCAAAGAAACTGAATGCAAAGAAAATAAAGATCACAAAGAAGAATAAATTCAACCAAATATTTGTTGAGATTTGATTAAAGATATTCCCAGAAATCCCATCAATTATATGGAACGGAATACTTAATAATACGAAGATTAATAAGATAAAGAATCCGTATATAAAGGCATCTCTTTTCCCTTTCGCTTTGTCTTTACTACCTTTTGTAAAGAACGAAACCGTCAACGGAATCATCGGGAAAACACATGGTGTTAATAGTGCAATAAGTCCTCCTAAAAATCCTAGAGCTAAGATTAACCAATTGTTGTCTCCACCTGTTTTTTCTTGAACTGTTCCACAATTAGTTAACGGATTTTTGAAGTCTAAAGACTTAATTTTTAATTCTTTTTCGTGTCCTGACATTGTTGGTGGTACAACACTTACTTCGCCATTAGCTTCTTGTACTGCCACCAAAGCTGTATCCATCTGTGAAGTTGTTACGGCCTCAGCTTTCGCATCTTCTGTAGACACTGCCGTTGTACTTTTAACAGCTTTTTCGAACTCTAAAGTTGTAGGTGCAAGACACAATCTGTCATTACAAACTTGATAAGTTATCTCTGCTGCAACTTTAAAATCTTTATCAGGGTTTTTTGCTCTGAATTTTTGTTTAAATAAAACTTGATTCGCATAATACACAATCTGAGCACCGAAAGCTTCGGAATATTCATCATGTTTTTTTCCAATTTCTAGGACTTTGCCGACTGTTGTAATACCTTCTTTTGAAGATAATTTGAGCTCTGTTGGAAAACCTGAATCAGGTGGCAAATCCTGCGAATAAATATGCCATTTGTCTTCCATTTTGGCAGTTAATACTGCCTCATACTCTCCTTTTCCCAAGTCTTTAACGTCAAATAGAAACTTTACAGGATTCTGAACTTGCGCTAAGACTAAAACCGAAAAAATAATGGAAAAGAATAATAAAACTCTCTTTAAATTCATTTTTAGCTAATTATTAAATTTTTGAAACTGATCTACAATCTTGTATTGATATTCAGCAAAAAGCAGGTATTTTCCGGAAGCATACGATAAACGTCACGCGCAGATATTAATCCTCCTCTTTGGCGTGCGTAAGAAGCCTGAACTTGGGCTGAGTTATTCCTAAACACAGCTCCAAAATTAAAATAATGCACCTGCTTCTCCTTGTCATCAATGCCGTAATTATACATATCACTTACAAATATAGACCAATTCTTTTTAAAATTAAATTCAGCTAGCGCTGCAAGCCAATTTTTGAACGATGAGCTAGCCCATTGATGTTTATCTTCTAGCTTTAAAGAACTTTTATTATTTTTGAATAAGTTATCCCAATCAGCCGTCGTAGCGTACACATGAGCTTCTGTCTCTTGGATTCCATTCGTATTATAATCTTGATAAATGTAGACTAAAGCTGTATTTCAGCTTTGCGATAGTTTTTTTCTAATATCGACATTGAAATACGAGTAGTAATGTTTGCCAAGATCTAAGGCTTCAGTCTCAACGGTGTGGAAATCTTCATAAACACGCTATCTTACTTTTAGACCGTACCAGTTTGCAAAGTTAATAGCGACATCTGTTGCATATTTTCCACTAAGAGCAGTTCCTTTTTTGAACTGATAATTGATGTTAAATTGCGATCCTATTTCGCCAGATGTTCTTTGGGGGAAAAAAGTCAATTTTGGTTGCGCTTGATGAAAATAAATGTTGGCTAAACTTTAGTCAAACTGCTTAGTTAAAGTTGGCGTATAGTTAAGTACAGCTTGATTGTATTGATTAGCTATACGCTCTCTGTCCGAATAAATATTGAAATCTTGTAAACGTCGTAACGTACCACTAACTCCAAATCATGTTTTAGCAAAACCTAAAACAAGATTAACAGTATTTCCTGAATAGATGTTAATAGAATGCATCTCACCTACCATACCTTCCAACAAACAATGTCGGAAGAAGTATTGCTTAATTGGCATTCTATTTCAATGAACGCTGAAAAAGGAATTACGACAGGGCAATTTCGAGCAGGTACAGAACCTATGCAAGTGGCATCAGGACAATATGGCGATCTTAAAATTCATTATGAAGCACTGCCTTTTAAAGATTTACAGAAATTGATTCCTGATTGAAACTTAAGTTTATTCGTTAAATAGCGAAAATGCCTTCTTCACTAAAAGCATAAAACGTTGCATCCCCCTCTATTTCCTTCGTGTCTAGCCCTGTAAAACTACTAAAAGCTGGAAGAATAATTCCGGTAGATTGAACAACAAAACATGGTAATTTAAGATGTTTTTTAGTGGTAAGTCGCAAGGAAATCCCTGGATGAATGTGTCCTGAAATAGTGAAAAAATCCGATTCAGAAACACATTCATGAATGAGTTGAATATTCTTGTGTATATAAGAAGAGTGAATTTTCGTAACGCCAATTTCTTGCAAATGCTGCTCTGCAATTCGGTCGTGATTTCCTTTAATTAGAATAATTTCGAGTTGTGGAAATTGTTGTTTCCAATTTTTAAAATGCGCCAGTTCCGAATTTTTTCCTGCATGTAAAAAATCTCCAACCACAAAAACTTTTGATGCTGAAAAATACTCAACCATGTTCGCCAAACGTTCCAAATCTTTGTGTATGAGTTGTGAAGGCAAAGCGATTCCGTTTTTACGAAAATGAGCTGTTTTTCCTAAATGTAAATCTGATAAAACCACAGCATTCTGCGATGTCCAGTAGAGGGCTCTTTGGTTGGTTAAAATCCACGTTTCATCATTAAAAACGATCTCTTCTACGAACATCATAATTTCTTTTTCGTTTTTTTAGTTAGATTTCTTTCTTGCATTTTTCTAATTCTAGTTCCTAAATCTTCACTTGACAAAGATTGGCGTAAACTGTCCACTTTTATTGGGAAACTTAACGGTGTAAACTGATTTGAGAATTTATAAACAATTTTACTTTTCGAAATTCTATCAAACGCAGCCCTCAATCGGACTTCTTCCAATTGCTGATTAAACACTTCATTATATGCTTGTCTCAGTAATAAATTTTCTGGATCATACTCTTCTAAAACTGAGAAAATAATTCCTGAGGAAGATTGTAAGGATCGGTTGTTAATTTGTCTTCCAGGCAAGGTTTGCATTACCATTCCAGAGATGACTGCAATATCTCGAAACTTTCGTTTCGCCATTTCGGTGGCATTTACGCTACTGATGACATCTTCCATTAAATGATCTTTGGACAATATCTTATGTAAATCGTCTTCATTAAGAAGAATTTCCTGATCCGAAAATAACTCAAAACCATAATCATTCATGGCCATAGAAAAACTGATGGGATACAATTTACTGATACGATAGGCCATCAATCCAGCCATCACTTCATGCACCAAACGCCCTTCAAAAGGATAAAAAAATAAGTGATAGCCTTCGCGCGTTTTTATTTGTTCCACCAAAAATTCATCTTCTTTGGGGATGTGCGATTTTTCGTTTTGATTGATTAATAAAGGATGCAAAAATTGAAGCTCTTTTTCTTTAGAATTTGGAGATAAAGAATCGGCCAGTTTTTTTCTCAGAAAGAAACTTAAATTAGTACTTAATGGAAGTCTTCCGCCCAGCCAACTCGGTGTAATCGCCTTGCCTGAAGATGATTTAACATAGACCGTCATTTCTTTGAGCATGGCGTATTCCAAAACTCTCCCTGCTAGAACAAATTTATCTCCTTTTTTAAGTTTGCTAATGAAATACTCTTCGATCATCCCAATATAACCTCCAGAAAGAAATTTTACACGAAGCATAGAATCGCTCACAATAGCGCCAATATTCATGCGATGAAGCATTCCTATTTTTCGTTTTTCAACAATATATTTTCCTTCTTCAGTTTTTACAACTTTATGAAACTCTTCATAATTTTTACCGGTTTTACCACCTTGCGTAATAAATAACAAGCACCACATCCATTCATCATCACTTAGATCAGCAAAAGAATAAGTCGATTTAATAATGCTTTTCATGTCTTCAGGGAAAAATCCGCCTCCCAAAGCACAAGTCACTATAAATTGAACAAGAACATCATACGCTAAAATGAAAGGTTCTCTATTTTCAATCACTCTATTTTTAACAGCTTCTTTTAAAGCTGCCGCTTCCACAAGTTCCAAAGAATGGGTTGGGACAAAGTATATTTTTGAAGTTTCAAAAGGCGAATGTCCACTGCGCCCTGCCCTCTGCATAAAACGTGCGACGCCTTTGCTAGAACCAATTTGAATGACGGTATCCACAGGTTTGAAATCGACACCCAAATCGAGAGAAGAGGTCGCAACAACCGCTTTTAAAACTCCCGAGTTCAGATTATCTTCCACCCATTCTCTCAATTGGGAGTCAATAGAACCGTGATGTAAAGCGATTTGTCCAGCAAAATCAGGATGAGCATCTAATAGAAGTTGGTACCACATCTCAGATTGACTTCTGGTATTGGTAAACACTAAAGTGGAAGTGCTGTTTAATATAATACCCACAACTTCATCCACCAATTTCCCGCCTAAATGTCCTGCCCAAGGTAGCAATTCTACTTCCTTCGGAAATACAGAAACAATCTCAATTTTCTTCTTTTCTTTAGCTACGATTTTTGTCCTCTTTGTCGCATTGGGTAACAAAACATCTAGCGCTTGATCCACATTTCCAATGGTTGCCGTAATGCCCCAAATCCTCAATTGTGGAATGTCAAACTGAAGTTTCGCCAAAGCCAATTCTACCATTACCCCGCGTTTGGAGCTCAACAGTTCGTGCCATTCGTCTACAGCAACACATTTTAGATTTTTAAAAAATTTATGATTGTCTTTTTGTGCTAATAATAAATGTAAACTTTCGGGCGTTACCAGAAGAATATCGGGCATTTTCTTGGTTTGTCGGGCTTTTGCTTTAGGATCGGTATCGCCATTTCGGGTTTCAACCGTCCAATCCATACCAATTTCATCAATCGCTTCTTGCATGGCTCTTGCCAAATCTTTTGCTAAAGAACGCAACGGCGTGATCCAGATGAGTTTTAAACCTGCTTTATATTTTTCAGGATGAGTAAGAAAATCGATCAACACAGCAACAAAAATCGAATAAGTTTTTCCGAAGCCTGTAGGCGCAATCACCATTCCAGAATATCCATTAGCAAAGCGTTGCCAAGTTTCTTTTTGAAAGTTGAAAGGTGACATTTGTTTCTCTGCCAACCAATTGTGGATAATCGTATAGCCTTGCTTTTGTTCAAATTTCTGTGTCATGTAATCAGTTTTTTGATGTCTTCAATATCGTCAATTTCAGCTATTACTTTATCTTTTCTCCAACGCAAAATACGTGGAAACCGTAGTGCCACGCCCGATTTATGCCTAGTACTAAAGCCTATTCCTTCAAATGCAATTTCAAAAACCAGTTTTGGTTTCACGGTACGTACAGGACCGAATTTCTCCACGACGTTTTTACTAATAAACCTACTCACTTCTTCAATTTCGGCATCTGTTAATCCAGAATAGGCTTTGGCAATCGTGACCAATTTTTCACCATCTTTTACAGCAAATGTATAGTCAGTATAATAACCACTACGTCTTCCGCTGCCTTTTTGAGCATAAATTAAAACCGCATCTATCGTCATTGGATCCAGTTTCCACTTCCACCAATCGCCTTTTTTACGACCAGAATGATACACAGAGTTTGAATTTTTCAACATTAAACCTTCAGAATTTAGATCTTTTGAACTTTCTCTAATTTGAGATAACTCTTCCCAATTAATATAGTCAATTTTTTGCGAGATTATGATTTTTTCTGATGGATTTTCTTCTAAAAGTTCTTCTAATGCACTTCTTCTCAACACCATAGTTTGTTCTCGATAATCTTCGAATTCTGTTTCTAGTAAATCATAAGCATAAACAACAATCGGAATTTCTTCGAGCATCTTTTTCGATAATTTTTTACGATTTAATCTTTTTTGTAATTCATTAAAATTAAGTACCTTCCCCTCTTTGTAGGCTAATATCTCTCCATCAAATACAAAATTTCCTTTCCATTTTAGTAATTCATCTCTTATTTCTGGAAACTGATCTGTCACTAACTCTTCCCCGCGCGACCATATAAAAACTTCAGCATTTCTTTTAATGAATTGACCTCTTATGCCGTCCCATTTATACTCTACCAACCACTCTTGCGGTTGTCCTAATTCCTCTAATGATTTTTCTAAAGGATAAGCTAGACAAAATGGATAGGGTTTAGATAAATTGGTATTGGTATAAACACCTGTTACCAAATCATGAAAATTTACTTCCGACGGATCCCAATCACCCATGATACTATGTGCAACGGCACTTGGATCAATCGTATAAAATTTAGCTAAAGAATTGATTAATGTTTTGGATGAAACTCCGATTCGGAAACTCCCACCTAAAAGTTTGTTAAAAATAAACCGTTCAATAAGGTCCAAACTTTGCCAAGCTTGCAACACAAATTCTTTTTTCTCTTCCTCAGTTTTGTCTTTGAGTTGAATTATTTTGGACATCCATCCAGAGAGCGAAAGTTCTATTTTTTGTTTGGGCGGTGGTAACAGTAAAGCGATTGTTTCTCCTAAATCTCCAACTGAAGTATAACTTTCTATAAACAACCATTCTGGGATTTGTGCCACTTCCATTGCCCACATTTTCATGAGGTTGGAATTGATATTTCTCTTAGGCTTTTTGCCAGTAAAAAGTGCTAAAAACCAAACTTTATCGGAAGAGCTTGCCACGTTGAGAAACTCTAAAATAGCTTCTTGTTTCAAAGAGGTTTTATTGGTACTATCCAAAATATTGATTAGGTTGGCAAAATCTTTCATTGTGAGGTATTTTCGATCTTTTCTTCTTCGTCACCAAATTGTGTTTTCAGTTCGAAAGCAGAAATTCCGATTTCATTTAAATATTTAGTAAAAACTGCAGTTTGCCCATGTGTGATATGTACTTTTTCTGCTTCTGTAGCTTTAATTGCAGTAATTAGACCGTTCCAATCGGCATGATCACTTATAGCAAAACCCGCATCAGCACTGCGCCACCTTCTCGCACCTCGAATTTGCATCCAACCCGAGCAAATGGCATAAGCCACGTTAGGGATTTTTTTCATGGCAGGATTGTCAACCAAAGCGGGGGGCAAAAGTACAATTTTGCCATCCAGATGTTTTTTATCCTCACGCAAATCAAGGCTGGTATAATCTGGTAGCTGTACGCCTACACTTTTGTAGGCTTCATTAAGTTTGGCGATGGAATAATGCACAAAAAGCTCTCCCATGCCATCTAAGGCTTTCATAATACGTTGAGATTTACCTAATGAATAACCTATAAATACTGAAGTTTTACCATTCGAACGATTTTTTTCAACCCAATCTCTCATTTGCTGCTCTTGCACCTCCACCGAAAGCCAATTGTAAATAGGTAATCCAAAAGTACTTTCAGAAACAAATTCATGGCATTTTACCGCTTCAAATGGTGTTGAAATACCATCATCCTGAATTTTATAATCGCCAGAAACAACCGATACATAACCTTTATATTCCATTCGGATTTGAGCAGAACCGATGATGTGACCTGCTGGATGAAATGAAACTTTTACACCGTTTATATTCAGAATTTCGCCATATTCAACACTTTGACAAACAATGTCTTTACCAATCCTCGAATGTAAGATAGGTTTGGTAAAATGATGGCATAAATATTTTTTCATACCACTGCTCGCATGATCGGCATGACCATGAGTAATTAGCGCCAAATCGACTGGTCGCCACGGATCTATATAAAATTTACCTGGAATACAATAAATACCTTTATTTGTATACTTAAGGAGTAACATATTTAAAATTTTTAAAATGATGTAAGGCTAATGTATTTTAAATATTTATTTAATGACTATTGTTTTCAATGTTAATGTGATACGTAAAATTCGTACAACTAATTAGATCATTCGAATCAAAATGTTTGACTATTCTATCTTTTTCTAATACAACTAGGCAGCATGAATTTTGGTGCATGCCATAATCAGTAATAAAAATACAATGACCCTTTCCTAAAGGTGTATCTACATAAATTGTAGGTAATGATTGCAATATCATAACTTTTAATTTGTACAAAACGCTCCCATAGAGGGAGCGTTTACATTATATTATACAGGTACTTTTCTTAACTCCTCACGTTCCCAAACTCTATGCTGTTTCATTACTTCAACCATTGTTTTTGTCCAATTGGTGTCTTCTGATTCCAGAATAACGCCTTTGTCTTTTTCAACGAATGATTTTTCCAATAATGCCTCAGTTCCTTTCGCAAAAGCTAATACTTTACAATGACGATATGTTTCGTTTATAAATGCAAAATAATCAGCATTTTTAGCCAATCCTTTTTCTGCTCCGCTTGGTGTAAATACAGCATCATAACAAACTGATGCTTCTGTATCATAAGTATGTTGAATTTCTTCTGTCTGGCCTTCACTAAATGCAAATAAGCCCACTGTTGGTGCAATTAAGACGACTTCAGCTCCCTCTGCCTCTAAGGCTTTTTTTACTACATCCGCGCTTTTCTTAGAACTTCCGTTTTCCAATAGAAAAGCTACTTTACGTGTTTCTATCGTACCTTCCCCTTTTTTAACTACCATCGAAAGTGCTTCTGATTTTTCGACCTCTGCTTTTTTTGGCTGTATGGGATAATCGGGATGATTTTGTCTTGCAAATTTCAACGTTAATTCATCCAATTCTCTTGCTGGTATAATATTTAAATTATCGCCCACTTTTTTCGCTAATTCATTATCTATTTGATTTAAAATAGCCACTTGTCGTTCTCTTATCTTAGGATCATTAACTTTACTTAATTCAAAAGTTAAAGCATTAATGATATGCTGTTGCTCGTGTGGAGCTTGTGATTTGAAAAACAAACGCGCTTGAGAAAAGTGATCGGCAAATGATGTACTTCTTTCGCGTACTTTTTTTGCATTGATCGGTTCTTGATGGGATTGAAAACCAGTTTCTCCTTTTAACATTGCGTGGTAAGGACAACCTGCGGCTTTGCTATTAGGAAAATAACTAACATCTCCTTTCAAAATATCTTGTCTTCCAAAACCATCTTTTTGGTTGTTCGTTTTTTGATTAATGGATCTATTAATTGGTAATTCATGAAAATTAGGTCCACCTAAACGGTAGTTTTGTGTATCCATATAGGAGAAAATTCTTCCTTGCAATAAAGGATCATTTGAGAAATCAATACCAGGTACCAATCTACCGGGATCGAAGGCTGCTTGCTCAGTTTCTGCAAAGAAATTTTCTGGATTTCTATTCAAAGTCATGGTACCAACAATTTGCACCGGAACTAATTCTTCTGGAACTAATTTGGTAGCATCTAGAATATCGAAAGAATACTTTTCTTCATCTTCTTCAGGAATCAATTGTACACCTAATTCCCATTGTGGAAAATTTCCTTTATCTATCGCTTCCCATAAATCTTGTCGATGAAAATCTGAATTGTAACCTGAAATTTTCTGTGCTTCTTGCCAAGCCACACCGTGCACACCTAATTTAGGTTTCCAATGAAATTTTACAAATGTACCTTTTCCTTCTTGATTAACTAATTTGAATGTGTGAACTCCAAAACCTTCCATCATACGTAAACTTCTAGGTATCGCTCGATCCGACATGATCCACATAATCATGTGCGCCGATTCAGGCATCAAAGAGATAAAATCCCAAAAGGTATCATGTGCCGATGCAGCTTGAGGCATTTCATTGTGAGGCTCTGGCTTAACGGCGTGTACCAAATCCGGAAAATTCATAGCATCTTGTATAAAGAATACTGGGATATTATTTCCTACCAAATCAAAATTACCTTCTTCAGTATAGAATTTCACACTAAAACCACGCACATCACGAGCCAAATCTGTAGAACCTTTAAATCCCGCTACTGTAGAAAATCTTACAAAGACAGGTGTCTTCTTTCCCTTTTGCAAAAAATCAGCCGAAGTATATTTAGATAAATCAGCGTTCATTTCAAAAACACCATGAGCACCACTGCCTCGTGCATGTACTACCCGTTCAGGAATACGTTCTCTATCGAAATGCATCAATTTATCAAAATAAATATGATCTTGTTGCAATGATGGTCCACGATTACCCGCTTTTAGCGTGTTATTATTATCATAAATTGGAACCCCGTCATTAGTCGTTAATTGTTTGTTCTTATTATCCGTTAAGAAATGATTAATTTGATCAATTTTAGGATTTCCTAGATTTTTATCTGTTTTTTTCATTATAATTTTATTTAGAAGGTTTTGTTTTTTTTAGCTAAATCACTCAAAAATTTATCCGCATTTTTTTCTTCTTTCAAAATCTTTTGTAGAAGTTTTTTTAGCTTCTGTTAAATGCTCTGGTAAAGCTTTTTAATTCTTTAGAAGTACAGTTTTCTACCATTAAAGGCAATGCTTTTATTATAGCATTTTCTGCCCTTAACGCATCTTTTAAACAATCTTCAAACAATTCTTCTACTGTTTCTGCTGCACCCTTTTTTGGTTTTATCATTCCTTCTACTTTCATACCAATATTTTTTGTGATTCACTAATTTACTGATTTTAAATACTATTAGAATAATTGTCTTTTTTATATAGTGTTAATTAACATATTTTAACATTAATTACAATGTTCATTCGAGTTGTTAACAATTCTATTATTCAGCGTGCAAAATCATAAAAATTTTATTCTATGAGATTTCTTTCTAAAATTTATATAAATAGGGAACCATGTTTATAAACTGAAATTTCAACTTGTAATTTTTTTACAATTTTGATATCATTAATATTAAATTATTATGCAGTGCCAATGTTTTTTGAGTTCTTTAACATTTCTCTTATTTGCAATTTTACTAGGTGAAATTCCTATATCTAAAATTATATTTAAAAATATGTCCCATTAATTTTATCACAGAATTCCTCAGCAAATAACATAACAAACATTATACCCAAAGCCTTGCTCTACGGGGATTGCTTCCACTGAGTTACTGCAACTGTCAGAGTTTTTTGCCTATAATGTGGGCTTATATTAAATGTTTCTCCTCGTTACAGGCGAAGCCTTTCACTTCCATTCCTTGCCAACACTTTTTAACCCACCTCTATATTAGGAAGCTAAAAAACGCTGCAGAAGACTAGTGTTTTGGCAGTGGTAAAAGGCTCCCAATAGCCTTAGCCAATTCTTTTATTGGCATAAAGATTTTAATCAATTGGATCATCAGGCTCATAGGTTCCTGGCGTAGGGTTGTATGAAAAATCGGATAAAACCGCCAAAACATTCATTGAACGAAAGTGTGTTGAATCCCTGTTTTGGCACAGCCGACAAATTCGTTCACGTTTTCGTGAGTTCTTTCGAACTCTGGCGCAGCTTTCACTTGCTCGGCAGTAGGTCCGCCTACCATACCAGCGAAAAAACCTTCTTGCCCTTTGATTTTGAAATGTCTTACATCGCCGATTGTTCCGACGTATTTCATAAGACCTTTTTGTCTTGCCGTTGTAATTAAATTTTGTAGTTAAAAAAGACTGAAAAACTCCGTTGTCTAGACAGATATAAAATTATTAAATTAACCTTGAGTAAACAATAGATAAAATATTACAAACCAATGAAATACAAATCAGTCACACCAGATCAGATGGAAATAGACGGCAGCGTTTACAACCAAGACCCAGAAAATTACTTTTTCATCAAAGACATCCAAATTGAAACTCATTTCATAATTGAAAGGATCTTCGAGATTTGAGTGGAACTAAATTTATTAATCTTCATAATTACAGTTTAGTTTAAAATTAATATTATTTTCTCGTTTTAAACTGTACTTTTTCCGGGGGAGCTTACAACACGACCAAGATATCTTTCTTTAGCTTTTGTTTTCCCCACTAATTCATAAGAATTCCATTTGCCAAATTTAAAAAATCCATCAAGAGCGATGGATTATTTGTTTTCAATAGTTTACATTTGGAGTCAGTAATTATTTTTTTTGCATTTAGAATGATAAAAATATGAGTGAGATTTTAAGACGTCAAATTGAGAAAATTACGCCATTAACCGACCAGGAGTTCGAATACATCCTGTCTCATTTTACCTTGAAAAAATTTAAAAAACATCAGATTTTAATTCAAGAAGGAGATACCGTACAAAATGACTATTTTGTGATGAATGGTTTGTTAAAAGCATCTTACCTGAATAAAGAAGGGAAAGAGCACATCATGCAATTTGCAATGGAAGATTGGTGGATTACCGATTATCAAGCCTATTTTAATCAAACGGAAGCTACTTTTACCATTGATGCATTAGAATCTACCGAAGTACTTACTTTGTCTCTATATAATCGGGAGAAACTCTGTGCAGATCTGCATAAAATAGAACATTTTTTCAGGAAAAAGTCTAATAATGGTTATATCGCGCTCCAAAGAAGGATTTTGTCTCTGCTGAATAGCAATGCCAAAGAACGCTACGAACAATTTATTTCTCAATATCCTGCACTTTTACAACGATTGCCCAAAACATTAATCGCTTCATATTTAGGTGTTTCCAGAGAAACCTTGAGTAGGCTTTCGGTGTAATGTGATGTAGATCACAAGAAAGTTGTGAGGTAGGTCCTGTTGTTTGTGGGGAGCTGCATTTACCTTTGCACTATCAAATCATTAAAAATCAATAGTAAAATGAATCACAACAAGTTTTTATCCAAGATTATTTTCTTAACGGGTTGTATTCTTTTTTTAGGGATTAATATGATCAATGCACAAACAATAAAATCTAACAAAATGAGCAAAAAAGTATTATTCGTGGTTACGAGCCACGACAAATTAGGAAACACTGGTGAATCTACCGGTTATTATTTAGGTGAAGTTACACATCCTTGGGCTGTATTAGTAGATGCTGGTTACGAAATAGATTTCGTGAGTCCAAAAGGTGGAAACCCTTCGTATTATGGAAATACTCCAGATGATAAGGTTAATGAAAGATTTTTGGCAGATGAATATTATCAAAATAAAATTCAGAACACCATGACGCCTTCAGAAGTAAATCCTGATGAATATGTGGGGATTCTATATGCTGGAGGTCACGGTACGATGTGGGATTTTGCAGATAATGAAGAATTGGCAGTAATCGCACAAAAAATCTACGAAAAAAATGGAATTGTAAGTGCGGTTTGTCACGGTCCTGCCGGATTGGTGAACATTAAACTCAGCAATGGAAAATATTTGGTAGATGGCAAAAAAATCAATGCTTTCACCAACGAAGAAGAAGCTGCTGTGAAATTAGATGACGTGGTTCCATTTAGATTAGAATCTAAATTAATAGAACGCGGAGCCAAGTTTGAAAAATCTGGTTTATGGCAAACTCACGTTACCGTAGACGAAAGAGTGGTAACAGGACAAAATCCTCAATCTGCTCATGCAGTTGGCGAAGCAGTTTTAGAAGAACTTAAAAAACTCTAATAGTTAAGAATACAAAAGAGACTGTTTTCAGTCTCTTTTTTTGTGCTCAATTGAAATTTTCTTTGAATATACAAGATAAATCTTGTATACATAGCAAAGGTTCAACCTTTCACAAAATAATATAAAAAAATGGAGCGGGGGAAATGCCTGGCTCCATTTAACTGTATTGAAAATGAAAAAACGGTTCAAGTATGCACTTAAACCGCTATTACTTATACACCGTGATATCTGCTGGCTTTCTTTATTCTGTTTTGCTAAACAATTTCCATATTAACATTGCAATAATTGCACCCAATATTGGTGCTGAAATGTAAATCCAAAGGGCAGAGATATTTCCAGATACAATTGCAGGAGCTAAACTTCTTGCAGGGTTAAATGAACCGCCAGAGATGGGACCAGCAACAAGGATAATTCCAGTAACTACTATTGCAATTATAAATCCTGCTATGTTAGAAAATTCTTTTTTTGATGTTACTCCTAAAATTGTAAGCATTAAAAAGAAAGTTAATATAAGCTCTAAAATAAATGATTGGAATAATCCACTAGATGGAATTGTCATACCCAATGTTCGATTTTCAGAGAACATAAGTTTAAGTAGAATACTTGCTAATAGAGCTCCCAAAATTTGATATAAAATATACGATATAGCATCTTTTATTGATATTAATTTTCCAGTTACCAAAGCTATAGTTACAGATGGATTTAGGTGTGCACCAGAAATAATTCCAAAAACGTAAATCATTGCACTAACAATTATTCCAAAGGTAAATGCGATACCAGCTAAGCCCAAAGCACCATTAGATTGTTCATTAACAATTATTGCCCCTGTACCACAAAAAACTAAAGCAAATGTTCCAATAAATTCGGCAAGGTATTTTTTCATAATTTTTGATAAAAAAAGAGGATAACTCGTACTAATTATCCTCTTTATATTGTTAATCCGGATTATTTAGATAGCAGATGCACCTGCTTCTGCAACAGTGTGGTCGTTTTCTACAGTACTTCCGCTTACTCCGATAGCACCAATAATTTCGCCTTGAGCATTCTTGATAGGCACGCCTCCAGGGAAAGTAATCAATCCATTATTTGAATGTTCAATGTTGTAAAGAGAACCTCCTGGCTGAGATAATTCTCCAATAGCTCCACTATTCATATCAAAATAACGAGCGGTTTTTGCTTTCTTTATTGAGATGTCTACAGAACCTAACCAAGCTCCGTCCATACGACTAAATGCTACTAAATTTGCTCCCGCATCAACAACGGCAATGTTCATTTTTGTGTCAATAGCTTTCGATTTTTCTTTTGCTACAGAAATTACTTTTTCTGCTTGCTCCAATGTAATGTTCATAATTTTATGTTTTAGTTTTGTTATTATTTCTGATGTAAATATACCGTGAGAGTTGTCTTTATGAATTACTAAAACAGTTCAATAACTTATGAAAAAAGGTCAATTTTGAAAACAAAGTTGAAAATAAGAAACTTATGAAGTTATTTCTCTTGGATTAATTCCAAATTTGTTTTTAAAGGCAATACTAAAGTTTGAAAGATTGTTATAGCCATAATCCAAATACATGTTGGAAGGTTCTAAATTCCCCCGCTCTTTTAAGTTAGAATGAATTTTACTTTCTACAATTTTAAGTCATTTTTTTGCCTTAAAATTGCGTTAGATTCTTGAGTCTACGCTGCGATTGCCCATAAAGTTTCGAGGCTTTCCGAAGTCGGTGTTTTTTAGCACAAAACTCAATAGAATTACTACTATTGAACCTTGCAGAAATGTTTAATAGAAGCACTTCAACCCCGCTTTTGGCAAACTCCTGTTGTGTGCTGGGTTTCTTCGTCAGTCTAAGCTTAATTTATGATCAAGCTGTTTTGTAAACAAATGCAGCCTGTCCAAATTCCTTTACAGAACTTTGACAGGCTGCCATTTTATAATAATTGTGGTATGTTTATTTAGCCGCTAAAACGTCTATTTTCTCTATAGATGGTGCAGTAGCCAACAATTCAGGTGCATTTTCCATTAACGCCTGTGCAATCTTACCACCAAGATGTGCTTCTCTGCCTTCTTCATCTGAAAAAGTGTCAAAAATGCCAAATGTAGAAGCGTCAATACGGAACGCATACCATGTAATAGTACCCGCTTCTTCATTAGCAAGTGGCAATGCACTTGTAATAAACTCTTCAACATTTTTTTCTTTTCCAGCTTTTGCTTCTAGTCGAACTAATAATCCTAATTTTTTCATGTCTTTTTATTTTTTAATTAAACCAATTTTGTTTTAACAAATTTAGCTCAATCAAGCTTGCGAGGCTTTTGTATTTAGTTCAAAAACTTATGAAAAAAGGTCAAACTGTGTTAGTCTGTCTTGGGCTGTATCCGAACTCATTTTTAAAGGCAGTACTAAAATTTGATAGGCTATCGTAGCCAAATTCCATATAAATTTCGGAAGGAGTTGCTTTGTTTTTAAGCAGCAATTCTCTTGCTTTGTTCAATCGTGTTTGTTGAAACCATTTGCCGGGAGATTCTTGATAAATGGAGATGAATTTCCTTTTAAAGGTAGATGCACTCATATTGCATAGAAACGCTACTTCTTGAATGTTTAAATTAGTGTACAGGTTTTTTTCAATGACTTTTTTAAACGATAATTCTCGTTCGCTGGTTAATAAAGAATTTAGATAAGCAAAAAAAGGTTGTCCATATTTATTAGCAAAGTAAAGCATAATTTCTTCAAACTTTAGTTCCAGTATTTTTTGTGAAATTGTTTCGTGTAAATCAAAGCTATGTTTGAGAGAATTGATGTAGTGAACAATGAAATTGTCTTTTTCTATAAGAAAATAAGGAGTAGTTATTGTTAGTTTATTTTGATTGAATTGAGGCGAGTGTTTCACTAAAAAATCGCTGATGTTTTTTTGAGAAAAGAAAAAAAGCAAGCAACGATAACTGCTTGTCCCAACAATCTCTGTCAATAAAAAATTACTTGATGAAATAAGCAGAGATTGTGTGTCATTTATAGAAACGATGTCGTTAGAAAAGTGAATATCCTTTTGTCCGTCTAACAAAAAACTAATGACATTTTTGTTTAGGTTAATTTTGTTTTTGGAAGCATTTTTATACACTTCGTAATTAGCAATTTGCAATTCTGACGAATTGTGGTTGCCCTCAAATAAATTTTCGGGAAGATTTGTAATGTCCATAATAGTGTTGTTTTAAAAAACATTTTGGCATTGTAAATATATTAAATTTCTATTTCAAAATCGTTTGCTCAAGTTTGGATGAAGAGGTCGTTTAGCCTTGCACACAACAGTTTACGTATTGGCGATGGATGGGCATTTGAAAAACGTCAGCACAACATTTGCACAAATGCCCGATAGAATACTAAATGTTGAATTTACAACTGTCAGCCCCACTATTGCCAATACATGTTAGCCGTTCGCCTTTCTTTAGTAGTCATCTATACTTTTAATACTTAATTACTAATTTTCCAATTGTGGTGCCACTCTCTAATTGAGTATGTGCATTTTTGAAGTTTTCAACCGAAAAACCTTGCAATGTGGTCGTTAAGGTAGATTGTAATATCCCATCATCTAACCACTTTGAAATTTTATTAAGGATGTGATGTTGCTGTACCATATCATCAGTTTGAAACATAGAACGGGTAAACATTAACTCCCAATGAAAACTTACACTTTTACTTTTTAATTGACGTAAATTAACAGGCTCAGTCGGGTCGCTAATCGAAACAATTTTCCCTTGTGGTTTTATTAATTCCACCATTGCATTCCAATATTGATTTAGGTCCACAAAGTCCACTATAAAATCAACAGTTTCATAGCCGATGCTTTTCATCTTTTGTAGTAAGTTTTTATGATTTACTACAAAATCAGCCCCCATTTTTTTACACCATTCTATTGAGTTTTCTCTTGATGCAGTGGCAATTACTTTTAAACCTAAAATATTTTTAGCAATCTGCATAGCTACCGAGCCAACACCGCCAGCACCGCCGATAATTAAAATTCATTTCCCATTGTCTTTTTCTGCACTTAATTGCATTCTGTCAAATAATATTTCAAAAGCTGTCAATGAAGTAAGCGGCATAGCAGCAGATGCCTCGATAAGAATATTATTAGGAGAGAACCCTACAATTCTTTCATCAACTAATTGAAATTCTTGATAACTACCGTCCTTTGTTATATCTCCTGCATAAAAAACCTTGTCACCCTTTTTAAACAAAGTGACGTTTTCTCCAACCGCTTCAACAACGCCAACAGCGTCCCAACCTATAATTTTGGGATTGTCTGAGATTTTATCTTTCAGACTATTTTGGCGTATCTTATAGTCCACAGGGTTTATTGATACAGCTTGTATTTTCACCAACAATTCATACCCTTTTGGCACTGATGTTTCTTTTTCAAATTGTATAAAACTGTCTGCTTCTGAAATTGGTAAACTTGTTTAAAATCCTTTACTTGTATATCTTTTCTATTAAATTATTGTGTTGGTTGTGTTTGTCATGTTCCAAAATAGGTTGACCATTTTTGGGGTTAATTATAAATTCAAATATAGTTGATTTTTGTTTTTTTTCGAGAATAAAATTTGGAAAAATTTCCATTTCTTTTTCCATCCAATTTTCCCACATTTTATTTCCCGCTCTGTGCGTAGGTTTTTCGACAACATTATGCGGTTTTTCTTTTATAAGAAACATATTTTGCTTCATTGTAACTGTTGTGAGCCTCTTCTGGAGTTCTAAATTGAAGGGACCAATGCAGTCTTTTTTCGTTGTAAATTCTGACCGCTTGTGCAATCATTTTAGAGGCTATTTCTTTGTTTTTAATGGTTTCTTTTAATCCAAATTCATATTTCAATATTCCGTTAATTCGTTCTGCAACAGCGTTTTCATAGGGGTCTGATTGCTGAGTAGTGCTTAACACAAAACCATT
>JBJZOS010000034.1:0-1039 GCA_046269235.1 Chryseobacterium sp. TY3 | reverse complement strand
AACGGAAAAAGTATTTGCGAAGGGCGGGCTAAATTGGACGAAAAGTTCAATTTCGACCGAACGAAGCAAATTGCTTTTTCAGATTACCAAATTACAAAAAAATGTAATATGAAAAGCAAGTTGCGACTAAATGCATCGGGTTTTTCTATTATATATTCAACCCCGCCTTTTGCAAATACAATGTTATCGGTAGTTGCTATATATCTTTCAAATTCTCTTCTCCAATATTCTCATTATTAATCCATAAGGCAATTGCTTTTTTATATCTTTCATAATTCTTTTCAGTTGCGACTACGGAAAACACCAATTCTTTCCCATTTAGCGTTTCAGCGTCACCGAAATTATCAACCCATAATGAGAATTTATTATCAACATTATCCTTTGAAGATATTTGAATTATACGAATGCCTCTATTTTCATTAGGATTTGCATAAAAAACAATTGGATTTCCATCCAATTGGGTCGCATTCGTGTTAATCCAACCTAATTTATTTGCTTTATAAATTTCAATTTCCGTGGCAATTTCCCAAAGTTTAATTGAAGATTTTAACTCTGAGAAGTTTTCTTTAAAATTTTCGAATAATTCCATTTTATTTGTTTTTGAAAGCGCATCCAATTATGATTTCTATATTGATTCTCGCACTACGGTCTTTTCTTTGTGGGTTTTGAAAAGTTTTCTTTAAAGTAGTAGAAACGCAGGTTCCACCCGTAGGTGAATTATTAATAAACGCTTTAGCATCTGTGTATGCTTTAAGTCTATCTTTTTGTTGTGTAGCAGTTAGAGGGTTCCATACTGTATCTAACATTGTAATTCCCTCAGTTTTTGTGGGAACACTGTTTGATGCCCAAGATTGCGATTGTTTGACAACGGGATTACTATCTTGGGCTTGAATTCTACCTCTGTTTGTTTGACGAAGGGCAAGAGCAGATATTGATGGTGTTAAAATTGCGGTTAAAATTAATTTTTTCGTATTATTATATTTTGTTTCAAATATATTAAAATTATTTGACATTTGCACGGTTTGCAATTACCGATAAC
>JBJZOS010000033.1:0-1092 GCA_046269235.1 Chryseobacterium sp. TY3 | reverse complement strand
TTTTTTCGTATTATTATATTTTGTTTCAAATATATTAAAATTATTTGACATTTGCACGGTTTGCAATTACCGATAACTGAAAAAGTATTTGCGAAGGGCGGGCTAAATTTAACCGAAAGGTTCAATTTCGACCAACTGAAGCGAATGCTATTTCCACGAAACTAAATTACTAAAAAAATGTGAAGTGGAAAAGCAGGCGCGACTAAATCCAACTGGTAGTTCTATTAAATATTCAACCCCGCCTTTTGCAAATACAATGTTAGCAGAAGTTGTTTTTTCTCTATAAAAATTTTAAGAGGTAAGCAATTAAAGCTAAAACAATTAAATATGACACATTACCGAGAAAATATGCAAAAATTGATTTTATATAATTTATTATTTTCTTTTCTCCAAAAAACTGTCCAATTGCCCAAACAATATAAACAAAATATATTATTACTCCAATTGTTGCTATGTTTTCACTCTTAAAAATATTTGCAATAATAATAAAACTTCCAAATATTAATAATGCCTCTCCAAGAACATACGAAAGAAGAACTAAAATTTCATAGATATTATATTTGAAACTTTTAAAAAATAGTTTTATCCAAAAAGCTATAAAAATACCCATTATGAGCTGAGCATATCCTATATTTTTATTAGTCCATTCTCCAATTTCTTTTGACCTAATTTTTCCCTTAAGGATTTCCATAGTGTCGATATTGAAAAAACTTAGGTTGATATGTAGCAAATGAAGGATTATTGAGAAAATAATCGCTGATACAATTAGAAATAATACAGGTTTTACATATTTATCTCGATTTTCAAATAGAAATTCACGTATAGTTTTTCCTGGTTGTATTAAAAGGCTTTTTATTGTAAGAAATATTCCTTTGTCGAAGTGTAGTAAATGTTGGATTTCGTGAGAAATATATTGTTGGTCAATTCTTTTCAATTTTGGTTTAGTTTGATCAAAATTCTCCTTTAATTCTTGTTTCATTTAATTTTTGTGCAATTTTTGTATACAATTTCTGCTAACGGAAAAAGTATTGGCGAAGTGCGGGCTTAATTTGAACGAAAGTTCAAGTTTAGACCAAACGGAGCCGATGCTTT
>JBJZOS010000032.1:0-1104 GCA_046269235.1 Chryseobacterium sp. TY3 | reverse complement strand
TGATCTATTATGTCATCTGTCTGCCGATTTGCGAGTGCAAAAGTAATTAAAATTTTTAATACCAGCAAATGTTTTTTGAAGTTTTTTTTCAAACCTCCTAAAACACCATCACCGAATACTAAATCTTTATTCTAAATATCTCCTGCGCTTGCTTTTTTTTCAAAAGTGGTGCAAAGATAAGCATTTTACTTTATTAAATTCAAATAAAATTTGATTTATTTTTAAGATGCGTCTTCACTACCATTTTTTGGTTCTGCAAATGTAGGATCTTTTATTAATCGCTTCCAAATTTTGTTAATATATAGTTTAAAATGTGGATAAATACATTCATAAATTACTGATTACATATACCTTATGACTTTTAACTATTTACTAACATCTAGTATTTAAAAAAAATAGTGACTAATATCCATACATAAAACTAAGGGACTTCGAGTTAACAATAACGACATTCACACAAAACATAAAAGCTTTAAAGCTATAGACAATACTTTACGAATGTCATCTTCCCATAGTCAATGCTAATTTTTGAATAAAAATTATGATACTTTACAGCATTAAAATTTTAAAAAAATATAAATATCTATTATAACACAAAAAATTCAGCAAATGAGCTTGATTAAATTTGCTAGCAGTATGACTTTAAATATTATTTTCTAGTAGCCTTTTCGCGCTTTCACTACTTGCTTCTTTGTACCAAGTCTTTCCCAGCAGCATACAAAAAGAGCTTAAACAGTCTGTTCAATCGGGTCTGGGTTCTCTAGTAAGGAGTTAGGAGTTAGGAGTTGGGAGTTAACATTTAGCAGTTAGTAGTTGAGAGTTGATAGCCCAGATTATGGGGTATAAAGTTTAATGTTTAGGGTTTAGGGTTTAGGGTTTATTGTTAGAATATATAGAGATAGAGATAGAGATAGAGATAGAGATAGAGATAGAGATAGAGATGGAGATGGAGTTGTAGCTTATTATTTTTTTTATGGCTTTTTGTACATGGCTTTTTGCTAATGCATTTTGCTTATAGCATAAAAACAAAAAAGCTCATCAACAAAGTTGATGAGCTTTTAAAAAAAACTGGCGGCGACCTACTCTCCCGCTTTCGCAGTACCA
>JBJZOS010000031.1:0-1124 GCA_046269235.1 Chryseobacterium sp. TY3 | reverse complement strand
GGGATGGAGCAGTAGGTAGCTCGTCGGGCTCATAACCCGAAGGTCATCGGTTCGAGTCCGGTTCCCGCTACTACAAAAGGAGATTCAAGAATGAGTCTCCTTTTTTATTTTTTAATTGTATTGTCTTAGATTTCTGTAATAGATTATCCTTGTTCTGCTTGGTAATAGCTAGATACAAACACATGATCTTGCACTTGCTCTGTGTATTTTTTAACGCAATCTTTGTAGTAATAATCGACGGTAAGCACATTATCTTTAAGTGTATATTTAGTAAAAGCTTTTTCGATTTGAGGTGTGTTTTTCAGATCAAAATTTTTATTTGTTCCGTTGGCGAATTTACAATCCATAGCTCTTGCCCCAATCATTTCGAATACGGTATCGCTTAATTTCTTAATTGGATAATAATAAACGCATTGACCGTGGTATTCGAAGGCTTAGTTATCTTATCCAATATTTAAAGATACAATTTCGCCCATCCAATTACTGCCATAGTTATCAATGCTGGCAGATTCTTTACTATTGACAAATTTGAGGTCTACAATTTTCCATGTATGTTGTTCTTTTTTTAGAAAAATTGTTGACAACGCAGATTGTGTATTGGTTTGTTTTTCGGTTTGATAAATATCGACGGAAGCTGTATTGTTATTTATTTTTTTCAAATTTTTAATAACGAATCCATCAGGTGGTTCTTGGCTTTTTATCCAATACATAGAGTACATGTCAGGACATTGTTAGTCATAATCCTAAGCTTCGGAGTTTTAGTCGCAAAATTTCATTGTTGAAAAAAATATAGCTGAGAAAAAAAGTACAGGAAGAATTTTTAAGCTCATCAACTTGATGTTTTACTTAAAGAAAGATTGAAAAATAAGTTATTTGCAGTTGTGAATGGAATTTCTAATAAAGCCTTAAAACTTAATTATAAAAATTTTGTGTGTTAAATGCTGATTTAGAGTTAGTTGCTGAATGTTTTTAATTTAAATACGATTGAAAATAATATTTCCATATAATTTGCTTGGAATATTACAATATTGTTGTATATTTGCAATCCAATATCGCGGGATGGAGCAGTAGGTAGCTCGTCGGGCTCATAACCCGAAGGTCATCGGTTCGAGTCCGGTTCCCGC
>JBJZOS010000030.1:0-1132 GCA_046269235.1 Chryseobacterium sp. TY3 | reverse complement strand
TCCTACAAACGAAAAAAAATCCTAATTTAGAACCACAAAAAAACTGAAAAATGTGTCAACTATTTCAGGATAATACACTATATTTGAATTTATAATTAACCCCAAAAATGGTCAACCTATTTTGGAACATGACAAAAACAATCTACAAAGACAAATATTCCGATTATCATTTAATTTTCTTATTTTTGAGTTAAATAAAATTTTGAAAAGATGAATCAGATTTTAAAAGAAAAAACAAATATTATCAATGAACTTTGTGAAGCTCACAAAGTAAAGAATTTATATGCATTTGGCTCAATTTTAACCTCTAGATTTAATAATGAAAGTGATATCGATTTAATTGTTGATTTCCTTCCTCAAAATATTTTAGAATACGCAGATAATTATTATGAATTAAAATTTGCTTTGGAAGAAATTCTGAAAAGAGAAATTGATTTATTGGAAGAAAAAGCAATCAAAAATCCTTATTTCAAACAGGTTATAAACGCAAACAAACAATTAATTTATGGATATCCAAATTAAGACTTGGCTTTATGACATTCTAAATGCCATTAATGAAATTGATAGTTTTTTCATTGGAAGAGATAAGAAATTTCAAGAATTTGAAGAAGATATCAGAACAAAACGTGCCATTGAAAGAAATATTGAAATTATCGGTGAAGCCATGAACAGAATTTTGAAAAAAGATGAAAGTATTGAAATTTCAAATTCAAGAAAAATTGTTGATGTTAGAAACCGAATAATTCATGGCTATGATTCTGTTTCTGATGATATTATTTGGGCAATTGTAATAAAGTATTTGCCGATATTACAAGATGAAATTGAAATTTTGCTTGGAGAAAAATAATGTAGACCCGCACTACAGCTAACATTGTATTGGCAAAATGCGGGGTTGAACCGCAGATTGAAAGATTTGTGATATTCAGCCGCCGCTGCTTTTCAATTCCACATTTTTTCTTAATTTAGTGTACTTGAAAAAGCATTCGCTACGTTTGGTCGTTTGTGAACTTTTTGTTCTTCGAAATCCCGCACTTCGCCAATACTTTTTCCGTTATCTGTAATTCCCCTACTCGAAAACGAAGTTGTTTTTAGCCGCTAACGAGATAAGTCGGTACCTCATATTAGTACCTTA